>NZ_VOXD01000023.1 GCF_008014675.1 Neolewinella aurantiaca
AACGTCAACGGTGGTAGTGATCAGGTCACAAGCAAGTTCCTCGGCTACAACAGCGTCGTAAGAAGGTACTTCCATACAGTCACCGGACTCATCGGTCGGGAAAGTGATGCGGTAGTCGTGGATACCGATCACGTCGATGATCTGGCTACATACGTTGGTGTTGGTGAAACCAGCTCCGTCGGTAGAAGTGAAGCGACGTGTGATGCGGCCTACGCCACAACTGTTGATCGTTCCGGATACCGTCTGAGTGATGGTTGTACCACAGTTGTCTACACCCGCAGCCTGACCAAACAGTGCGTCGAGTTGAGCGAAAGATGCGTCGGTGATGTCGTTGGGCAGGCTTGCGTTGTAGTCAACACAAGTGATGGTGGTGTTACCAGGAGCAACACAGGTAGGCGCAAGCTTGTCCTCAACGAGAACGTCTAGCCAGCAGAAGTTGCTGTTACCAAGAGCGTCAGTCACTTTGAGGCCAACGCGAACAGTACCAAGATCGTCACAGGTAAGGGTGATCTGAGGACCGTAAAGGCCGATCGGAAGGTCGCTGTCGTTCACACGGGCGATCTCGAGGGTCACACCGGAACAGTCATCGTAAGAACCATTGTCGATGTTCTCAGGCGTCAGTACAGCGAAACCGTTGTTCGCACCGCTGCCAGCGATAGAGATGTTCAGGCCATCCTCACAGATAGCAACAGGAGGAGTAAGATCTTCCACGCGGAAGTCGTAGTCGGTTACACCGGTGTTACCACAAACGTCAGAGTAAGTGTAACGGAGGATGTGAGTACCGGCAGGGATCGCAGAGCTGAGCTCAGGGTTGCCGCCAGGAACTACGGTGAAAGCACCGATTGGAGAAGCAGTGAGGTCGCCGTTGGGGAAGATCTCGGCAGAAACAGTAACGTCACCGTTACAGTTGTCAGACACGCTCACGTCGTCAAGGCGGATGTAAGCAGCACAGATGTTACCGGCGTTGGTGCCGTAAACGAGGGTACCGTCAGCATCAGCTGGAACGTTAGGACCAACGAAGGTCGGAGCGGTAGTATCGCCTACTTTCACCACCTGGGTGAAGGTGCGGATGTCGCCCGGCTCACACCAGTCGATGACAGTGTAGGTACGAACGAATTTGTACGTGTTCGGGCAGGTAACGATGCTCGGTCCGTCGGAGTAAGTAACGCCGATGTTGCATACAGCGGTACCGCTGGAGAGGTTGAAGGTACGGTCACCAATCGCCAGGAATGGGTAGTCGCTGGCACGTGGAGCAGGACGTACTGATGGGTCAGCGCCACAGCTCTCGATCTCAACAACGTCTTCGATGTTGTCACCGTCCAGATCGTCAAGGGTCGGACGATCGAAGGTGATGGTGTAAGAAGCAGTAACTGATGGGTTTTCTTCGCCGGAAGCAGAAGCACAAACAGCGATCTCAGTAGCAACGAAGGTGCGCGTGATTACCACGTCGTCACAGTCAGCGTCATCACCATATGCGACAGCGTCGCTTACACATACTTCAATTTCTTCAGAACATGCATCGGTGAAGGTTGGTACAACCGGAGCGGTAGTACGAGCCAGCAGGCGTGCGCGGAGCGCAGGAGCCATGGTGCCGGGAACGGTGGCGCCGGTAGAGGCGTCAACAGTGTAGCAGCGGCTAACGCTGGTAGGCAGAGTAGCGAGGTTGTTGCCGTCGAGGTCAACACAAAGCAGGTCGATGTTGGCCGGAGTAGTAACTACTGCAGGTGGTGTCTTGTCTTCAGCGCGAACAACACCCCAACAAGTCTCGAAGTCAAGACCAACAGAGCTGCCGCCAGAGAAAACAAAGTCGCTGACAGTCACGAAGCTCTGCTGACCATCGGTAGCGAAGCCATCACCCTGAAGGGTGATCATCAATGTGTTACCAGGCATTACAGCCTCTTCGATGTCGATAGTACCAGCGTTGGTTACAACTTCATCATCGCTTGTTTCGAAAACAACGTTGCCATCGAAGTCGATGATCAGGAGGTCAACGATGATGTCAGCGTCAAGGCTGTATTCGGTGGTGAAGGAAACAGTACCTTCTTCAGAGAACTGGTAAGAAACTGAAGCAACGTCGTCGAGGCCAGTACCAGAGGTTACGTTAGGAGAAACCATGTTGATTTCGTCATCAGTGAAGATAACGTCAGCATCGTCACCGGATGTTACTGTCCAGTTGCCTTCGGAGAAATCTCCGGTAAAACCGTTAGTAGTAGTACCAGAAGAAGTGGTAGAAGTGATCATGTAGTTGAACTCACCACAACCGTCGATGATAGGACCGTTAGAAGGGTCGCTGTCCTGAACTACGATGTCGAAGTCGAATGCGTCAAGAAGGCCTACGTTACCAACCAGTACCATTTCAGGAATCACAAGGCCCTGACACTGGTCGTTGAGTGTAAGGTTGATCTCACCGATACAAGCAAGGTTTGGCTGATCGAAAGTAACAACAACAGATGCAGTTACCTCAATTTCGTTGCCGTTGGCGTCAGTGATAGTGAAAGTTACAGTGTTGTTACCGATGTCATCGCCGTCGAAAGTAAGCGGACGATCAGATACAATAGAGATCATGTCGTCGCCACAGTTGTCGGTTACAGTTACGAGGTCTTCAGCAACCAGTGTCTGGCTGACGTTACCGTCGTTAAGTACAATAACCTGACCGGTTACAACTACATCAGGAGCGATGTTGTCCTCTACTGTTACAGTTGAAGTACAGGTAGAAGTGTTACCAGCAGCGTCAGTTACTGTAAGGGTAACGGTGTTTTCGCCAATATCAGCACAAGTGAAGTCAGTAATGTCTTCAGAGAAAGTCACGTCGCCGCAGTTGTCGGTAGAACCACCGTCAAGTACAGAACTCGTTGCATCTTCTTCATCGTCATCCTCTCCTTCAAGAATGGCCATGCCGCCATTTTCGCCGGAAATAGAGATTTCGTAAGATCCGACAGCCAAACCACCGGCAAAGGTGGTGGTAACCAGGCTGTAATCACCAGGAACGAGAGTAAGTTGGATCATCAACTCAGGATCGAGTGAGCCAGAAGCATCATCATCACCTTCGAGGAAGTTGTCACAAGGGGCAGCAGCATCGAAACCTCCTTCGTAAAGTACGAAGAAGAAATCACCATTGGAGTTCGGAGTCATGCTGATAGTGTACATGTCTTCTGAATCGATAGTGAAGTTGAGCACGTCGTAGTAGTGGTCATCTCCAACTGAAGTGGTACAAGTAGTTCCGTTAGCATTGGGGCGGGCGAACTGAGGATCAGTATCGTCCAGTGAACCGGTTACAACCACAGCGGCAGTTCCGGTACCAGCACCTACACCGTCGAGTGAACCAAGACCCATAGCGTCGAGCTCAACAGTTACATCCGCACAAACAGCGGTAGGAGCAACTGCGTCAACAGCAGTAAGTCCAACCATACAAGTAGCAGTGTTACCGGAAGCGTCAGCAACGGTCACAGTAGCAGTACCTGTCTCGTCGCAACCGAGAACCGGAGCGTCAAGAGAAACTACAATAGCAGCAGAATCTGTGCAGTTGTCAGAAAAGGTAAGGAGCAGAGCAGCGGTGTCAGTAACACTAGCATTGCCCATCTCGTCAACCAAAACTTCAATCTCAGACTCACAAGTGAGTACTGGGTCGATGTCATCAACAAGAATAATGGTAGCAGTGTCCTGAATGCTTTCGTTACCTGCAGCATCAACCAAAACACCGTAGACAACGATACTGTCGTTGCCATTTTCAAGTGGGAAGTGGTTTACTTCAGTAACACGAACAATGATGTCCTCATCTGCCGTACAGTTATCTTCGAAGATACCGAGGAAGAAGGGAGCAAGGTCCGGGAAGAAAACATTACCGAAATCAATGATGTCGCTTACCAGGAGATCCTGACCAAGCGCGTTGTCTTCAAGGAAGGTGCTTCCGGGACAAGGGCAGGCTGGGTTCTGGCTGGAAGAAACAGATACATTGATAAAGTTGGTCTGCATAATGGCCGGGGCTTCGGTGTCCATTAGGCAAGGGTCCTGTCCAAACAGGTTAAACCCGCTGCAAAGCAGCAAGCATAACAGGCCTATTCGGCCCGTAAAGAAGTAGAAATTTTTCATAAAGTCGTCAGTCTGAGATTAAAAACGAAAATACCAGTTTATGGGAAAGTCTGGTAGTTGCCGTAAAGGTACTAAGTCTTTTTCTAAAGTTTAGCTGCTTTTGCACAAGAAATATCACACTTTTTTGTGATTCTCCTCAATTTAACACTTTATCTCTTCTCTTCAGCAACCTGCCAATTACGTTCTTCTGCCGGCCAACTGATTTTTGCACCCGCGTGGCAGCGCCCCAAAAAAATCAGGCAGGTATATGTGTAACTGTAATTTCGCATCAGAAAAACAACATTTCATCCTCTACATACTGATGCCTAGCCAGTTCGGGAACAAGACCACTACGATGAGCAAAAAGACCTGAATCACCAGGAAAGGAATAATCCCCTTGTAAAGATGTACGGTTTTCACTTCCGGAGGGGCAACTCCCTTGAGGTAAAAAAGAGCGAAACCAAAAGGTGGAGAAAGAAAGCTGGTTTGCAGATTAATGCCCAAAAGGATGCCTAACCACACCAAATCTGTACCATAACCGATGAAAATCGGCGTCACGACGGGAACAATGATGAAGACAATCTCTATGAAGTCGATGAAAAAACCGGCAACGAAGACTACAATCATTACAAACGCCAGAAACTGATACTCCGATAAACCTCCCTGATTTATCAGCCTGACCAGAAACTGGTCTCCGCCCAGTTCCCGGAACACCAGCGAAAAGGTTGTGGCCCCCAGAAGAATCATGAAGACCATTGCCGTCAGGTGTGTCGTGTCCTGGCAGACGTCCCTGACCGTTGCCCATTTCAGTTTCCCCTGAGTCAGGGTAAGCAGAACAGCGCCGAAGGCCCCGATGGCAGATGCTTCAGTAGGAGACGCCTTACCTGCGAGGATAGAGCCAAGCACAGCAACAATCAGCAGTAAGGGCAGCAAAAGGCTTTGCAGCAAATCCTTGAAGAATGCCGGGGTCCAGCCTTTAAGATCATTGTCTCCCCGCGGGAAGAGTTGAGGTTTTAAAATTCCAAGACCTATTATATATAGTACATAAGCTCCAACGAGCAATAAACTTGGCCAAAGAGCAGCAGAAAACAGCTTGCCCACCGAAACGCCCAGCACGCTGCCCAGTAACACGAGCACCACCGACGGAGGTATGATTTGCCCAAGCGTCCCCGAAGCGGCAATCACTCCGGTCGATACCGTAGCTGGATAGCCTCGTTTGAGCATCGGAGGTAAACTGATGAGCCCCATCGTAATTACCGTTGCACCGACGATCCCTGTACTTGCCGCCAGAAGAGCCCCGACGATGATGACCGAAATCGCCATGCCGCCTCTGACACGACCGAACAACTCGGTCATCGTTCGTAACATACGCTCCGCGAGGCCGCTTTTTTCCAGCATGATCCCCATAAAGACAAAAAGAGGTACCGCAAGCAATACAGAATTATCCATCACGCCCATTACCCGGTTCGGCAGCAGCGTCAGCACGACCGGATCAAGGAAACAAAAAGCGTACAGGAGAGACAGGCCTCCGAGCGTGAATGCAACCGGGTACCCATACAGGACAAGCAGAAAAATACTTACGAAGAGGATAAGGGCAAGAATGGCCAGGCTCATAGACGATTGCGTTCGGGAAGGAGGAAAGAGTCAATGCGTTTAACAGAGGCTCCCGATTCCGGGGGTTAATCAATTACAATAAGCTTATTCTTCAGGTGGCTGGCCGGAGTAGGCGCGAACGCAGGATGCAATACCCTGCAGAATGAGCAAGGCAGCGGTAAGCGGGATCATTGCTTTAATCGGGAAGAAACTGGTAATACCGTTTGGGTTAGGACTCCCCTCTCCACTAGCCAGTGCTTCAGCCGCAAAGTTCCAACCCGTAAAAAGCAAAACAATCGCCCAGGGGAGCAAAAACAAAAGGGTGCCGACGAGGTTAACAAGCCGCTGGTTGGCAGGGCTGAATTTCTCGTAAAACAAATCGACCCGCACGTGCCGGTCCTGTTGAAGCGTATAGGGAATCCCCAAAAGAAAAATCATCGCGAAAAGGTGCCAGGAGAGCTCTCCTACCCAAGCCGCAGTCTGGTTAAAAATTGCGCGGAGACTGACGTCGACCACTATCACGAAAATGAGGAGTAGATTCAGGTAGCCTGCGGCCTTCCCGATGGTGGCGACAATGGATTCTATCAGAGCTACTGCTTTCATGAAGGCGGAGTATACGTGATCGAGCGGGTGAATTCAGTTCGTGTCCGCAAACCACAGGCCAACTCATGGGTTAGTGAAGTGTAATGATTGCGTGACCGACTCACAGTCGCCAAAATACCAAATCAGCAACGAATCAAAGTACCATTTCTCATGCACCACGCAATTACCGGAAATATCGGCTCTGGCAAAACCACCGTTTGCCGCATCTTCGAACGTATGGGCATCCCTGTGTACTACGCCGATGCAGCCGCAAAGCGGCTGATGCTGGAAGACGGACAACTAAAGGACAACCTGATTGCAACCTTCGGTGCAGAAACCTACCTGCCCGATGGGAACCTCAACCGGAAATGGTTGGCCGAAAAAGCTTTCTCCAACGATGAAGCGCTGGCCACTCTTAACGGATTTGTCCACCCCGCAGTCCATCAGGACGCCGAACGCTGGAAGGTGGAGCACGCTGCTGCTCCTTATACCCTCTACGAGGCCGCTATTGTTTTTGAGATCGGCGCTATGAGTCGCTTCGATCAGGTGATCGTAATCGCAGCCCCGGAGGCTACCCGTCGTGAGCGCGTCATCGCTCGTGACCAAACAACTCCTGAGGCATTCGCGGCCCGTGCCGCGAAGCAGTGGTCCGATAAAAAAAAGGAAGCCGCCGCCGACCATATTATCATAAATGACGGTCAGCGGTTACTTTTGCCGCAGGTGCTCCGCTTGCACCGTATTTTAAGTCAGGGTTTCAACGGTCATGCAGTACACCCGTAACTACAGATCGTACAACTACCTGGTTACTTAATCACCTGATTATTTCCCCTTGCCTTCTAAATTTAAACAAGACGCTTGTCCTATCCTCCGAACGATTGACGAGGAATGGCTCCTTTCCGGAACGAAAGATCTGAAAAACACTACGCTGGTTGACATCGACCTGCGTGCTGTAACCGTAAAATGGGACAAATACGAAGTCGATGATTCCACCCTCTTCATCGGGTGCGAATTACCGCTGGAAACTGAGATCGAGCTGCGCCGCCGTGGAGCAAATTTTCTGCACGCTCCGGCCAATCTTCCTTACCGGCCGCTGCGCCGAAACCTTTACACCTGCCTGGAACTCATGGTTGGCTATTCGGTCGAGGAAGACAATAGCAAGGATCTTGAGATTTACCGCCATTTCGAGTTCGGTAAGCAATGCCCGAGCATCAACGAGGCGCTCTGGCAACGAATCCATGACTTCAGCATCGACGAGGGACTGCGGCGCTTACTGAGCTTTGGGAAAGATGGCCTGCCAAAACGCAAAGCCGTAGGCTTTATGGGCGGGCACGGTACCGGCCGGGATACGGAAGATTACCGCATGAGCCTTCTTACTGCGAAAAAACTGGCCGAAGCAGGCTATTTCGTAGTCTCAGGCGGTGGCCCCGGGATAATGGAAGCAGCCAACCTGGGGGCTTACCTCGCCGGCCGAACAGACGAAGAACTTACATGGGTGTTCGAAACCCTGAAAACAGCCCCGACCTACAGAGATAAGGGCTTTCAGGATGCCGCAATGAAGATTTTGAAAAGGTTCCCGGAGGGAACCGAAAGCCTGGCCATACCGACCTGGTTTTACGGCCATGAGCCGAGCAACCTTTTTGCGACTTACATCGCTAAATACTTCAGTAACAGCATCAGGGAAGACACCCTGCTGGCCATCGCGGTCTACGGCATCGTCTATGCGCCTGGAAGTGCAGGAACTACCCAGGAAATATTTATGGACGCCACCCAAAACCACTATGTTACCTTCGACTACGTAAGCCCGATGGTATTTTTGGGGAAGCACCGGTACAGTGTAGAAACCCAGCTTTATCCGGTACTGACCCAGCTCGCGGAAGGAAAAGAATACGCTGACTACCTGCATTTAACGGATGATCCCGCCGAAGTTGTTACATTTATTGACAAACACCCACCGCTGCTCGTCCGTTAAAGCAGCAGACTGTTAGTTCGTTAGGCTTTCAGACCTTAGTGCTGGCCCCAAAAAACAACCAACTATGCGTTACACATTCTTGCTCCTGATCTTTGCCCTGTTTGCTTCCTGCAACGTATTCAAGTCGGGAAACAGCACCGAAACCGCGGCGATACAGGCTCCACCAACGGGGCTTGAAGGCCCTGCATATGACCCAAGTACAAGTCCGCAACCAGTAAGTATGGCGCCGCCGATGACAACGTCTCCACAGCCGATTCAGGCGGGGACGCAGGTGCAAAGATCCGTTCCCGCAGGCACGGATCAGCCCCAGGCTTATGGCTCCGTACCAATGAATCCGCAACAAACCGGTAAGGGTACAGATGTTGCTCCTTCAACCTATTCAGCACCTGCGGCCGCGCAAGCTGCGCCCCAGGCTTATAATTCTACTGCAGCAGCTCCTTCAACGTACGCAGCTCCGGCTCCCAACACAGCGGAAGCAGCTCTGGCTGAGGTACTTAACGGCGCCTGGGTGAACAGCACCGACTCCGACGAAATAGTGGCTTTCACCCCGGATCACTACCAAACTTACTACCGCGGTGAACTGCTCGTCGAGGAAGATATGACGTACCACGCTGCCTGCCCCGGCGATTGCAATGGAGGAGAACCTATGGAGATTGCCTGCTTTACCATTTCCGGCCCCGCCGGAACAGACTGCTATGGCATCATCCGTCTCACTCCCGAAGTATTGGAGTTGAGTTTGCTCGGTATTTCTACCGAGCCTATCGTTTATTATAAGCAGCAATAAAGCGTTGTTCCCGAATCTACTACCTGATCTGCAGTAAGCTCCATACCAGCTTGCTGCAGATTTTTTATTGTACAATTAATCTTAGGAAATTTAAGGATGAGTAAAAACTGATGTATTTTGATGATCGAAGTTGTGCCTGAAATGTCGTGTGGCCGCTTAAGGGTGGGAAAACAGTACACTAATTTGAGGGTCTTACGGATAAAGGGTGACCTTACAGTGTTAAATCACAAGACATTTTCGCTCTCCGCTGGATGACAACTACTTAAGCTATCTTTGCGGGCCCAAACCAATTCACACCAATGAAGCACTTTTTGCTCCTTAACCTTCTGGCCCTGTCCACCACATTATTTTCACAACTGAACAGCACACTTCGTTCTCAACTCGACTATGATGTAGCCGTGAACGACGTGTGGGGCTACGTTGCTCCGGACGGAACAGAATACGCCATCATCGGACTCGACAATGGTATTTCGTTTGTAAGCCTTGCGGACCCCGACAATGCCGTTGAAGTGGCAAGAATCAACGGTGATAATTCTATCTGGCGGGACATGAAAACCTACGGCGAATACGCTTACAACGTTGCCGACCAGGGCTCCGAAGGAATATCCGCTTTCGACCTGCGTTTCCTCCCGGACAGTGTCCCTTTCAAGAAAACCACGTACCCTGACATCATCGGTAACGGGCGGGAATTCATCCAGGCCCACAACCTGTACATCGACACCAATCGCGGACGGTTATACACTGCCGGTGGCAGCCGCCAGATCAACGATGGCGGCATCCTCATTTTTGACCTCACTGCCGACCCGATGACTCCGACGTACATCGGTAAGGGGCCAGCTACGTACAGTCACGACGTTTACGTTGTAGAAGACACCCTCTATTGCTCCGAGATTTACGACGGAGAACTTGCGCTCTACGACATTTCTGACCTCGACAACCCGATCACTCTCGGTACCACCCGTACCCCTTTCAACTTCACCCACAACGCCTGGACGACCGACGACCAGCAGTACATCTTCACTACCGATGAGAAGGCGAATGCTCCCGTAGCAGCCTATGACATCCGTGACAAATCCGACATCAAGGAAACCTTCCAGTTCCGGCCCCTGGGCTCCATCAATACAGGGACCATCCCCCACAACGTGCACGTCATCGATGATTACCTCTCCATCAGCTACTATACTGACGGACTGGTTGTTGCGGACGCGAGCAAGCCCGACAACATCATCGAGATAGCCAATTACGATACCTGGCTGGGAAGCAACGGTGGCTTCAACGGAGATTGGGGTGCTTACCCTTTCCTCCCTTCGGGCCTCACCCTGGTTTCTGACCGGGCCACCGGACTATACGTTGTTGATGTTGACTACAAACGCGCAGCGCGTCTGGAAGGAATCATTACCGACCTCGACCTCGGCACCCCCATCAACGGTGTAAGCGTGAGCATCAACTCCACGCAGCCAAACGGAACAACAACCAGTGCAATCGGCGAATACAAAACAGGTATTGCCGACGGAGGCAGCTTTGAAGTGACCTTTACGGCCGAAAACTACCTTCCCCTGACGGTACCGGTAGACATGGCTAACGATGTTTGCCTGCGCCTCGACACTACCCTCACACCGGCCGTTCGCCGGTACGATATCAGCGTCACGGTAGTAGACGATGAGACCGGAGAGGCTATCCCTAACGCAAGCTTCGTATTCAAAAACGAAGAGGAAGACACGTCGGTCGACATGCTCACCAATGCTGACGGTCAGGTTATCATCGACAATGTATTTGAAGGTGATTACGACCTCTACGTTGCGGAGTGGGGCTACCTCACCATCGGCGAAGAAACGATCAGTCCTTCAACCCTCGAAAACCGCGTTTACCGCCTCACCAGAGGGTACATGGATGACTTCGTTTCCGACGAAGGATGGACGGCTTCCGACGAAGGTGCCACATCAGGATTTTGGGTGCGTGGAATTCCCGTCGGGACTTTCTTTGGTAATATACCCGGCAGCCCCGGTTTCGACGCTGCGGGAGACTTCGGCAGCGAAGCCTACGTGACCGGAAATGGCGGCGGTGGCGGCGGAGACGATGACGTCGATGGCGGTACGGTTACCCTTACCTCCCCGATGTTTCAGGACCTCGGCCTTGCTGACCTTAAGGTCAGTTACCAGTACTGGTTTGCCAACGATGGCGGAGATACTACGCCCGATGATAACCTGACCATCAAGATCAGCAACGGGCGTGAAACAGTAGTAGCCAGGGTATACGAAGCCGACGGTGATGCCAGTTGGACTGCGGACTCATTCCTAATTTCCGATTTCGTAGAAATCACTGACTCTCTGCAGATTATCGTCGAAACTGATGATTCTGCCCCCAACGGACACATTGTTGAAGCAGCCTTCGACAACTTCCTTGTGTATGGCCGTACCATCCCGGTAGGAACAGACGATTATGACGCGGCAGGATTCACCGCTTCGGTGTTTCCCAACCCTGCCAGCGAAAGCTTCCAGCTTACCTTCGATGGCCGTACGTTGAACCAGGCAACGCTCCGCGTTACGGACGTCAACGGTCGCCTCGTATCAGAACAAAAGGTGGACGGAGAAAGCGTTGTATTTGGTCAGGCGCTGCCCGCCGGAGTTTACTTCGCAGAAGTGTTGGAAGGCACCCGACGGATTTACACCACCAAACTCGTGAAAGAGTAGTAACGCCCGTAAGAAGTAGTTACATTCCAGGCCTGCAGCCTGGTGGAGGAGTTGCCCTCCGGGATGACCAATAGTTAGGCAATCCCGGGAGGCAACTCCTTTTTCATTTATCCTAACTCCATCAACTGGCGGGCGACCTCGGCGGGGTCCTTACTTACCGCCTGAACGGTGGCCACGACCCTGGCTTGTCGTCGTTCTCCGTAGTGGTGATAGGCTTTATCGTAGTACACCAGTGCGATGCGTGCAGCAGCGGCAAAATCGTTTTCTTCCAGGTATTCGATTGCAGCTTTCAGGTGTTGGCCTCCAAGTTTTTTCCGGATACGGCTGAAAGAATCCATCAGGTCTTCTTTGGGGTACCGGGCGTAACTTTTAACGAGGTGGTTCACCCGCCATTCCAGCGGTTGATCGAGGGAGTAAACCGGTGCGGCGCAGAGTCGTTCGTAGAACTCATCGGGCATGTACACGTGGCCGATCATCCGGCTTTCATCTTCCATCCAAACGACCTCGCCCGGAGGGATGGCCTTCAGCGCGGCGTAGAGCTGATTCTCGAACTCTTCCGAGCTCGGCTGGGGGGCTTCTCCCAGGGCGCCGAACGCAGAACCTTTGTGGTTGGCCAGGCCTTCCAGATCGACTACAAAAGCTCCCTGCTGCTGCATGGCAAGGAGCACGGGTGTTTTACCCGAGCCGGTGGGGCCGCTCAGTACCCGTAGCTGGTGGTTATTTTGGGCCAGATACTTACGAATATGATGACGGGCGGCTTTGTAACCTCCCGTAAGCTGGGCTACCTCAAAGCCCGCCCGCTCCAACAACCAGGCGACACTGCCACTGCGCTGTCCGCCACGCCAGCAATGGACAACCACCTTATTTCCGGGAGCCAGGCGGCGGGCTTCCTCTACGAGCCAACGCATCTTCCCTCCGGCTATTTCGAGGCCGGAGAGCAGCGCGGCATCCGGGCTGGTTTGTTTGTACAGCGTGCCTACCACGGCTCTTTCCTCGTCCGTAAAAAGTGGAAGGCTCTTTGCCGCAGGCAGCTTCCCGACAGTATGCTCTCCGGGGGAACGGACATCCAACAGTACATGGTTCGTCCAGTAGGGGTTGGTAAAATATTCTTGAGGAGTAAGGGTTTGCATCAGGGCGAAGATAGAACAACAGAGGTGGAGTTTCCTTCCGTACCAGCCCTGGTGATCCTGATACTTACGACATCAGGGTCGTAGAAAAGGTCGGTGAAGCTACTCTTGCGGGGCCGCAGGTGCCAGGCAGGTTGGAAGAGCAACGGCCCTTAAATAAGCCTTGCCCTGCACCTGCGTGTGCGCCTGAAAAACATTGATTTTACGCAATATTCTTTACGGTCAACGGATCTGATTTTCGATAAAGAACAGGTCCGGAGCCTTGTGATTGGGATGTCGGAAAATGTCATAGTCGCCATCCCCCTCGAAATCGGCAACCCTACCGTTGTAAATCCCATCGGTTTCGATAAGCTTACGTTTCCAAACACCATCGCCTTTATTCAACATCACCAGAAGAGGGAAGCTTGTGACCTCAGGATTCAATTCTGCCGCCCCGGAAGGATTAACTCCTGTCACAACATCCATCCGTCCGTCCAGATCCATGTCGACAACCTGAAGGGTGTGTACCGCCGGGAGGGCCTCAGCAATTACATGCTTCTCCCAACTGTTTCCAGGCTGTTGCTGATAGTAACTTAACGGGTGACCAGCCTGGTCACTTCGGGTAATGAAGACCTCCGCTTTGCCGTCTCCATCCACATCTGCGACGGTCACCCGGGTTCCTTCCTCCCCCTCCTGGCCATTCCATTCATCATCGATGATCGCAGAGGACCATTCCTCCCGCAAACCGGCTCCGGGGTTCGTGAATACGAAACCGTTTGCAACGATATCCGGCCGGCCGTCCCCGTCGATATCACCAACATCCATTCCTTCCAGCAAGGTTTTCAGCTTTATATCAGCAACCATTGCAAAGCCCCCGTTTTCGTCCTGGCGGTAAACCTTCAGTGCCTTTCCGTTCATGGCCCGAACGGCCAGATCGGGGCGACCGTCACCGTCAAAATCTGCAACGGAAAAGTTCGTAGCGTTACCGCTCATTTTTGCGATAGAACGCGGATTCCATTCAGGGTTTTCGTACCATATGAGTTCGGATTCATCACGCGAATTCAAGTACCTGACCGCCACAATGTCGACGTTACCATCCCCGTTGATATCACTTGCTTCCGGGCTTTGAGCTATGAAATTCCCACTTCCCGCAGGTATTCTGGCAACAATGGTCTCTTCCCATAGTTTTCCTTCATTACTTCCCGTTCGGAACGCCAGGTAATTACCGCCGGGGTCCTCACAACTATAAATCAGGTCCTGCATACCGTCGTTGGTGACATCCGAGACCGTAAAGCCCTGCCAGCCCTGGGCGTTGTCTACCACGCGGTGAGCGACAAAATTGAGACGCCTGTTTTTCTTTTGTTCCGGAAGAACTTCCTTTCCGGCATCCGGATCGGAATGCACGTTCTGATCGCTGCCGCAAGAGACAACCAGTAGAAAGAGGGATGCAAACAGTAACGATTTATAGATCATAGTAGCCGGGAAATTTGAATAAGAATGGAAAGATAGAAAGTTTGCAAGCTATCAGCCCGTTAGCCGAACAATGAGGTACATTCAGTAATACCCGTAATGGCCGACGGTATAAAGACGCTGAGAAAGTGCTTATTCTTTTACTCGCTGTGCTTCGTAACTTTTCGCCTTCTAAAACGTCCTATTTCCGGATGCAGCATCAAAAGCACAACATGACTACCTGGGCACTGCGCCTGAACGAACTTGGTACGAACAGGCACCCCTTTTTTTTTGTGGTCGACTTCGAGCAGAACGATCCCCGCGTCTGGGCTGAAGGTTCGGATGCAGAGGACGTCCCCCGTTTTTCATTCCGGGACTACCCCGATCCCGGGCCTGCACCTCAGGGCATGCTCCCTCCAAAATTATCAGCGGATCACATAGCAGAAGCCCGGTTCCGAAAAGCCTTTGACACCGTGCAGGCCGGGCTTCACCGGGGTGATAGCTTTTTGACCAATTTAACCTTTCCGGTACCCGTAGACATCAACTGCACCCTGGAAGATATTTACTGGCAAAGTGAAGCTAAATACCGCATTTTATGGCCGGGTAAATTTGTTTGTTTCAGCCCTGAGACCTTCGTCACCATCAATGCCAGTGGTTACATCGAGAGCCGGCCCATGAAAGGTACAGCGCTCGACACCGATAAGGCCCGTGCGGCCCTGCTCAACAGCCGCAAAGAAATCGCTGAACATGCTACCATTGTCGATTTGATCCGCAACGACCTCAGTCAGGTTGCGAAGAAAGTCAGGGTAACCGATTATCGCTATTTCCATAAAATAGCCACCAGCCGCCGGGGACTGGTGCAAACGAGCAGTAAAATTGGCGGTCAATTGCCCGCAGCATGGCAAAACCAACTGGGTGATATTCTGGCTACGCTGCTTCCGGCAGGCTCGGTATCCGGAGCGCCAAAGGCAGCCACTTTAGACATCATCAGGCGGGCCGAAGGCCAGCCGCGGGGCTATTATTGCGGCATCGGCGGGTATTTTGACGGCACAACATTAGACACCTGCGTACTGATTCGATTGATCGAAGAGCGCCCCGACGGAAGCCACTTTTTCCGCTCCGGAGGAGGCATTACGGCTCGTAGTAAATGGGAAGAAGAATACACTGAACTCAAGGCAAAAGTGCGAATTCCATTGTCTGTTAGCCAATTTTCCCTACATTAGAGTCAACAAGCCGGTACTAACGTGCTGGTAAATCGTTGTTATAAGGGCTCCAAATCCATTATAAACGCTGAGAGACACACTCATTGGCAAAAAATAAAGTCACTCCCCCAATCCTTCTGGAGTCGATCCGTATTATGGATGGGCAAATCAATCTGTTGCCTTATCACCAGCGGCGCGTAGACCGGTCGCGGAGAACGTATTACGCTAAATCCCCCGCTCTGAAACTCGACAAGGTCATAGAAGGGTTGGATCTTCCAGGCAAGGGACTCTACAAATTGAGAATCGAATACGGAGCAGAGCTGGTAAAGCATGAAATCCTGCCCTATCACCCCAGGAAAGTAGAAAGCCTCAAGCTCGTAAATGCCGAGAATGTCGCCTATGGCCGTAAATACGCCGACAGAAGCAGTATCCGTAAATGCCTCGAGAAAAAAGGTCATTGCGACGATATACTTATGGTTCAGCGCGGCCACCTGACCGATTCGAGCTACGCAAATATTGCGCTCTACGACGGTAGCCACTGGTATACTCCATCGTGGCCGCTGCTACGGGGTACCCGGCGGGAAATGTTACTGGAGAAAGGAATCATCCGCCCCTCCGTTATTCGTGTTCGAGACCTCAGGTCGTTCCAGTCAATTCGCCTGATGAACGCAATGCTACTATGGGACGAAGGGCCAGTTATGGACGTTAAAAGCATAATTGGGCAGGACGGAAAGTGGTGACAGAGAAATAACGGACCTTATTAACCCTCTTTGCACCTGCGTTCCCGCTACTTTATTCCGAAAACGAGAATAATAACTCGTTTTTAAAAGTATCAGGACAGTACATGACAGCATAATTCTAAAGGTTTCTTACCTTTTCGCAAAATTCGACGCATGCAAAAACTTACTTTAATCTGTTTAACTTTTTTTTTCAGCACACATCTGTGTGCACAAGACACAGATTTCAAACCATTGTTTAATGGTAAAGACCTTTCCGGATGGGAACAGTACGGCGGGACGGCGACCTACGAAGCCGTTGACGGCGTACTGGTAGGGACAGCAACCAAAAAGACCCCAAATTCGTTTCTGTGCACCGACCGCCCCTACGGTGACTTCGTTCTCACCTTCGAATTCGAAGACAATCCCAACCTGAATTCAGGGGTGATGTTTCGTGGCCAATGGCGCCAGGAAGAGGACATTCGCCGTATTTACGGTTACCAGATGGAAATTGACCCCAGCCCCAGAGCATACACCGGCGGTATATACGACGAGCGCCGCCGGGGTTGGCTCTACCCTCTTCACTACAATCCCCCGGCGCGGAAAGCCTATCGTCAGGCAGGCTGGAATACGGCCAGAATTGAGGCCATCGGCAATGAATTACGCACCTTCATCAACGGCGTTCCTGCGGCCAATATGGTCGATGATTTTGATGAATCAGGCATGATTTGCCTGCAGGTACACAGCATCCCCGACAAGCTGGCGGGAACGCAGGTACGGTGGAAAAATCTCAAGATCAAGGAAGGTGCGACCAAAGCGGATCAATTGCCGGGCGCTAAATACGCTATGCAGGTAAACAACCTCCCCAATACACTCAGTGAATACGAAAAGCGCCACGGATGGCGCTTGCTGTGGGACGGAAAAACCAGCAAAGGATGGCGAGGAGCCAAACTCGACGAATTCCCCCAAAAGGGTTGGAAAATTGAAAACGGAGAGTTGAGTGTGCTCGCCAGCGACGGAGGTGAAAGCACCAACGGCGGAGATATCATCACTACCGATCACTTCAGTGATTTCGAGTTGCAATTCGAATTCAAACCCACTAAGGGCGCTAACTCAGGAGTGAAATATTTCGTAGACCCCACGCTCAACAAAGGAGCAGGATCGGCCATCGGCCTTGAATTCCAGATCCTTGACGACAAAGTACATCCCGACGCGAAAAAAGGAACCAACGGCAACCGCACCGCCGGTTCCCTTTACGACCTGATCACCGCTCAGACGCTTGATACTCCGCGCAATAAGGAAATCAGGATTGGAGACTGGAACCGTGGCCGGATAGTTGTGAAAGGCGGCCACGTCGAGCACTGGCTCAACGGCTATAAGGTAGTAGAATTCGACCGTTTCAGCCAGATGTTTCGCGCGCTTGTAGCGTACAGCAAGTACAAATACTGGGAGAACTTCGGCCAGTGGCCCGCAGGGCCGATCTTACTGCAAGACCACGGAGACCTCGTCTCGTTCCGGTCCATCAAGATCAGAGAGTTCTAGCTTTTATCCTTAAGCTGCCCGCGGGCTGAGGACGATATACGGGCACAGGCCCGAAAAAATCCGTAAGCCTGTGCCCATCAGAATTATTTCAACAGAAAAGCGCAGCGCCGCTGCGCTTTAGATAGCAAGATCATGTCAACAAGAAGAAAATTTTTAAAAACGGCCGCCCTCACCGGGGCGGGGCTCACCATTGGAGCTCCGGCGATAGGTAAAAACATTCTCGGCGCCAACCGCCGCGTCAATGTGGCGATGTTTGGTGTCAACGGCCGTGGAGGTGCCCTCACTAAGACCTTCGCCAAGGCCACCGATTCGTGGATTCACGGGATCGGAGATGTCGATTCCAGAGCAGTGGAGAAAACCCAGAAGGCTGTATACGACCTCAAAGGCCACCGCCCTACGGGCAATCAGGACTTTCGCCGGTTCCTCGACGACCGCGATGTAGATGCCGTAGTAATTGCAACCCCCGATCACTGGCACGCTCCGATGGCCATTATGGCCCTCGAAGCCGGAAAGGATGTTTACCTCGAAAAACCCTGCAGCCACAACCCTCAGGAGGGTGAATGGCTGGTAGCCAAGCAAAAAAAGACCGGAAAACTGGTACAAATGGGTAACCAGACCCGCAGCTCCGTAACCCTGAATAAGATCGTCAAAGAAATCAAGGAAGGCCTGATTGGCGAAGCTTACGCGGGCAAAGCGTGGTACGCCAACACCCGGGGAGGAATTGGGTCCCCTAAGAAAACGTACCGCCCGGAATGGCTGAACTGGGAGCTTTGGCAGGGCCCTGCCCCCCGAAAAGACTACCATGAAGGCTATGTTCACTACAACTGGCACTGGTACTGGGATTACGGTACCGGAGAAATCCTGAACAACGGCACCCACGAAATAGACATGTGCCGCTGGGCCCTTGGCGTGGACTACCCCACCCGGGTGACCAGTTCAGGAGGTCGCTTTCACTTCAATGACGGATGGGAAGCCTTCGATACGCAGAACGTTGGCTATGAGTTTGCCGACAAGAAAACCATCAACTGGGAAGGCCGCAGCTGCAACGGGATGCCGTTCTGGAACCGGGGCCGGGGTTCATTGATTCACGGTACCGAAGGTACCGTTCTGATGGATCGCCAGGGGTACTGGGTTTATGACCTGAAGGGCAAAGAGATCCGTAAAGAGATGGAAGCTGCGAAATCGGTCAGTATGGATGTACGCGGTGGCGGTGGACTCGATGACCTGCATATTCGCAATTTCATATCTGCTATAAACAGCGGCGAGGCCCTCAACAGCCCCATCGACGACGCAAATACCAGCGTCACGATCTGCCACCTCGGCAACATTGCTCAACGAACGACCGGATCACTCGATCTGGATCCCAAAACAGGAAAGCCTCTCAATAACCCCGCAGCCCTGGAACTCTGGGGACGGGAGTACGAAAAAGGATGGACGCCTAAAGTGTAATGCTGCACTTTCCGCACAAAAAAATGCCCCGGAGTATCGCTCCGGGGCATTTTTTATGAACCTCCGCCCGTACCGGATCCAGGCGCGGACGCAGGTGCATGGTCCGGATGCTGTGCTTAGTCGCACCAATCCCCCACAAAGTCGAGAACCATACCGGTGTACTCCTCTCTGCGCCAGATGATGTTATGGGCGTGCCAGGCTCCCCAGTCCAGTTTACGCGCAGTAACCACTCCTGGTTTGAAAGCCTTTGCCAGCTCGTCGAACTGCACCGGATACGTCAGCGTATCGGCAGCGGAGTGCACAAGTAACACGGGAACGTCGATCTTCGGTGCTGCAAGCACAGGACTGACTTCATCGAAGTCAACTCCCGCCCGCAAGCTGGTCCAGGCAAATGCGCCGGGCGTTAGTGCATTCAGGCCGGCTCCGTACTCTTTGAGGCCGCGTTCCATCACGGCGCTTTCCCAGTCGGCAAACGAGCTTTCGCTGACTACCCATGCTGGCCGTGGAGCTCCCTGGCGGGCAGCAGCCAGTAAAACGGTTGCTCCGCCCCAACTTTCGCCAAACCAACCGATACGCTCCTGGGCCAGTCCCGTCGTCTGCCGCAGCCAGTCGTTCGCAGCGATCAGGTCGGTAGCTTCGTGGTACCCGCCGGAGCCGAAGGCCTCCGGTGCCGACTCTCCGTGCCCACGGTGATCGTAGAGCAGCAAAGCACAACCGCAGCTGTCGAATACCGGAGCGTACTTGAGCATATTGGCCCGGTTGACACTATACCCGTGAGCCATCACAACCCCGCAACGTACGGTATCGGGCCGGTAGAGCCATCCCTTCAGCGTAATTCCGTCTACAGGGCTGGCAAAGCTCATCTCCTCCCGTGGAGGTAAATTACGCTGCAAACTGTCCAGGTCCAATTGCCAGCGGTCCTGGTTCATTCGGTAAACCGTAGCGATGTCGCGATCGGGAGTATTGAGAATAAGGCCGCTGAAAAACCAGGTAATGCCAAGGTATACTACCAGTAGCGCGGCGAGGGAGAACAGTAATTTTCGCATGACTTAACTTAAGCGGGTAAGTTAGAATATTCAGCGCACCCAATCATCATCTCAGCAACATTACAGCGCCCGCAAGGAACCTTTCTTTGCCGTCGTCCATGACAACGACGACCGTGTAAACATACAGACCCGGCGCAGCGGCTTCCGTTCCGTGGCGCCCGTCCCAGTCGGTGCCGGTGGCGAGAAGACTGCCCCAGCGGTCGTAGACCCTGAGGTCGCGGACTTCGACCAGATCTGCTCCTCCGGCGATCATGAAGCGATCGTTGATTCCGTCTCCATTCGGTGAAAACGCCGTAGGCTGATACACCTCGTAGTAACTGAGGTTCAACATAACGATGCTGTCGCAGCCCAGACCAGAAACCAGAGGTAAATCATAGGTTCCGGCCACGCTTACCGAATGATAATCAATCGCGTAAGTTTCGTCAGGAAAGATTCTGGCGTCGACCGTATCCCGAAGTTCCTCCAGAACGGTCAGCTCCAGCCGTACAATACTGTCACACCCCTGAAACGAGGATAGCGTATCCACGTAACTCCCGGATTCATAAATTTCCCGGTCGCCTAATCTGAAGAAATCTCCCGGGCAGAGGGTGGCGCTGACGGGAGCGTCGATAACGGGGATTACGTAAGTAAACTCATCAGACTTCCGGCATCCTGTTCCATCATCGATGACTGCCTGGTAGGTTCCTTCTCCGTAATTTTGGCTGAGGCGAAAACCCGTTTCTCCTGGCAGCGCAATTCCTTCTTTATACCACTGGCAGGTGAAATTTTCGCGAGCGGGCACCTCGAGTCGGTAATTCGGTGAGCAGGGGTGGTCCGTCCCGTTAATGCTGAAGTTGAACGACTCCAGTTCATCCAAAAGCAAGTTGTCGAAAAAATAGTAATAGTGCACGTTACTGGGTCGGAGCTGGCAATCGGGGCCGATAGCGATGGCCGCAATGTTTTCGGTGGGTGTTACTTCGATGAACGCTTTTCTCCAGCCTCCGCCAAAGACAGTAATCACCTTGCGGGAGCCCAGCCTCACCCAGCCGGGCCCGTTGGTTGGGCAACCGAGCTCTTCGTTGTCCTGCCCGAAGGGCAGGTTATTGCAGTCCGTAGTACCGAAAAAGGAGATGTTGATGTCTGGAGAGTTTTCGGCTCCCACAAAGCCCAGGTCGAACTCAAAGCGGTAGGTTGTACCAGCCTGGAGAGGTCTCAGCAGGCAGGCTCCGGCGTATTCCTTCCACGTTGCGCGCGGTTCCGTCTCATCCATGCCGGCGGGGCGGCCGTCGCGGAAGCCTAAGATTCCTTCTCCGTCGGGAAAAGGCCGGGGCGGAGGCAGGTTGTCCCAGCCCGTCCATCCGCAATCATGGATAAAGTCAGTGGTGGGTTGCGACGCCTGAATCCAAACGTCAGCGCAGTACAGTTCACTCCGCCCGCCGGGGCAACACTCGATGTCTTCGAAGGAAGGATTGGGGATCAGAGACACCGGTTCGATAACCGCGCAATCGCAATCGGAGTCATTCAGGTCAATTAGTCCGTCCTGGTCATCATCGATTCCGTTCGCACACTGCTCAGGAGATGCGGTTTGGGCGATTGCCCTCCCTGCGGTGCCAAAGAGCAGCAGAGCGGCGAAGAAAAGTATTGCTTTGAGGTTCACCCGAGTAAGGTAAGTATGATTTTTAAATTCTTCCGGCGCGGTCGCAGGTACACTGAAGGCTTTACGAAATGCGGACAATCGATCCCTGCTGTGCCCCTTCGGAGCGCCCTCCTTGAACCGCTCCCCTGCACCTGCGACCGCGCCGCGTGATTAACCCGACACCCCGATTATTTTTTGCGCTGCTCCCCTCCGAAAAAGCCATCCGCCCGTCAAAACCCGGTTTAAGGTTCGTTGGGGTAATCCCTGTTTGTATCTTCGCGTTCTCTTAGAACTTATGGCTCAACTCGAACACAAACATCGTACGCAATCATTATTGCAATTCGGACTGGCGCTTGCTCTGCTTGTCATCGTTAATGTACTCGCCAACGCCCGTTTTGGCGACACGCCTCTGTACGGCGCGCTCGACCTGACGGAAGACAAGCGTTTCACGCTGACCGATAACACCATTGAGCAACTCAATGCCCTGCAAGAGCCCCTTTTTGTGCGGGTCTTACTGACCGGTAATTTACCTGTGGATTTTCAGCGGTTGGCCGATAAAGCCGAGGAAACACTTATCGATTTTGCTGGCCACAACGATCTGCTGGAATATGAATTTGCCGATCCGCTGTCCGGCACACCGGAGCAACGCACCGAGCGGCAGAAGAACCTCGCTGAAGAAGGAATTGTCCCCGAAACCGTGTATTCCGCCGAAAGCGCCGCAGAACGCTCGGCAACCGTCGTCTACCCCTACGCGATCTTCTATTACGGTGGCCGCACCCGCATCGTGCCGCTTCTTCAGCCTTCACCCCGCGGATTCAATCAGGTTCGCAGATTGAACAAGGCAGAAGCACTCATGGAGTACAATTTCAGCCGCGCCATCGAAAGCCTTACCAATAACGATAAGCCGCTCATTGGCTTTACGGTAGCCAACGGAGAAATCCCCCCAGCCAACACCGGAGATTTGGTAAGCGTGCTCCGCAAAGATTATGAAATCGGTCCGGTTGTTCTCGACAGTTTCGTTTCGATTCCGCAGGACATCAAACTGCTCATCGTTGCCAAACCTACCGTTCCGTTTGAAGATTTCGAGGTATTCAAACTCGATCAGTACGTGATGAACGGTGGCAAAATCCTGTGGGCTATCGACAACATCGGGATGGACTACGACTCCCTGCAGGGCCGCAACGAATTCTACCCTTTACCACGTGAACTGGGCCTCGATGAGCTCTTCTTCAAATACGGCATCCGGATGACACCGGTGCTAGGGCTCGATCTCAGCAACACCCAGATCCCGATCCGGACGGGCACACCCGGAGGTCAGCCTAAAATTGAGATGACCCCTTTCCCCTACCACGTTCTGGCCGTGCCGCAGGGCGAACACCCGATCATAAAAAACCTCGACCCGGTCGATCTCCGTTTCCCAACCGTAATCGAAACGGTTAACGACGAAGATCCGGACATCACGAAAACGCTGTTGCTTAAGTCCAGCCCACGGTCGCGCCGCAAGCGCCTCCCCTCTTCGATTGACCTCGATGCACAGAAGTACCAATTAGATCTGGACCGATTCAACGAAGACGGCCTGCCGTTCGCTTACCTTCTGGAAGGCCGCTTCAAAAGCCCCTACGCCAACCGGCTCAGCAAGGCCAACGAGGAGGCCCTGCGCCAGGGAGGTCTTCCTTTCCGGAAAGAATCCGACCCGACCCGGATGGTAGTGATTGCCGACGGAGACATCCTGTCTAACCCCGTCATAAAAAACCAGACTTATTCGATGGGCTACAACATCTGGCAGCGGTTCACCTACGCTAATAAGCCCTTTATTCTTAACGCAATCGAATACCTACTTGACCCTGAAGGTGTTATCAGCGCCCGGGGGAAAGACGTTAAACTTCGCTTACTCGACCGCGAGGCGGCCCTGGCTGACAGCTTTAAATGGCAAACCATCAACATCCTCGTTCCATTGTTTATTCTGGCTCTTTTCGGGCTGATATTCAACCTGCTTCGCCGCCGCAAATACGCGAGAAAATAATCTTACCAAATGAACAGAACTCTGATCCTTCTCCTGGCTGTCCTTCTCCTCGGAGGCATTGCCTGGTGGGCAACCTCCTCCGCCCAAAAACCTGCCTCTGCCGAAGAACGGGCCGAAATCCGTCGCTTTGGTTACCAGAACTTCGACGAGGTCCACAAGATTTTCGTCGCCGACCGTAAGGGGCACAACGTCACCCTGGTTCGGGGAGGCATCAGTGGTTGGCTTGCCGACGGCAAGCCCGCCAACGACAACATCATGAAAAACCTGAGTGATGCGGTACAGAACATGGACATTCGCAGCCTTCCTACCGAAAAGGCCAAGCCAAACATGGTCAAAGACCTCGCCACCAACGGCATCCTGGTACAGTTATTCGATAAAGAAGGAAAGAAACTACGGGGCTACTACCTCGGCAGCGGAACTTACGACGAGCTTGGCACAAACGCCATCGTAGAGGGCAGTGAGGAGCCCTACGTGGTGCACCTGCCTCACTTTACCGGCAACATCCGCCAGCGTTTTACGCACTGGGACGATGAATGGCGCGACAAGGTATATTTCCGTGTTGACCCGGAAAACATCGAGTTGTTCAGCATCGAGTACCCCCGCCAGAGAAACAAGAGTTTTAAAATTACCCGCGACGGAGACAAATACGTTGCAGCTCCGTTTTACGAGACCGGCCAACCGGTACGGGAGGTTTCCCGTGCTGCCGTGGAAAGCGCTCTTGTCCGCTACGAAAAATACTACATCAACCGGTATCAGAACAACGACAAAGAAGGAATTGAAGCGGTGAAAGGCATCCTCCCCTTTGCAACTATTACCGTGAAACAAGCCGGCTCTGAAGCTCAGGAAATGCGGGTTTTCCCCAAGTACACCAACCATACCTTCACGCAGGACCCCAAAACAGGAGCAGTAACTGAACAAAACGGATTGGAGTCTTACAACGCATACATCAACAACGGGGAAGACTGGGTGCTGCTAAATGTCGAAACGGCCCAGCAACTGTTTATCGGCTTTGATTCCTTTCAGTAGGCAGAGCACTATTCTGATAGAAAAAACGACATTTGCTACCTTTGCATTGACAACCTGTTAACAAGAATTCAGTATCCATTGGGCGAGTTCTCACGTTTGTAGGTTGATCTTTGCATCGACGACAACGAAAATACCCGTACTTTCGCAGTCTCAAAATTAACTAACGGATCAAATAACTATCCACTATGCTTAAGCAATTCCTTTCCATCACTGCCGTGTGCGCGCTTGCTTTTACCACTTTCAGCTGCCAGTCCGGTGGTAACGACGCTGTTCGCGACGCTGCCCGCCAGACCGTTGAGACGGTAACTCCTCCTGCTGCACCAACTGCTCCTCAGCCGAACGTAGCTGTGCCATCCGGCCCCGTTACTACTGTTGCTTTCGCAGACAACGGCACGTTCGATTTCGGTACAGTAACTGAAGGTGAGATCGTATCTCATACTTTCAGCTTCACCAACACCGGTTCCGAGCCCCTGATCATCTCCGACGCTAAAGGTAGCTGTGGTTGTACAGTACCTTCTAAGCCAACCGCTCCTATCGCTCCGGGCGAGGATGGCGAAATCACCGTTCAGTTCAACTCTAAGAACAAGAAAGGTGCACGTAACCAGAAAGTTACTGTAACTGCCAACACCAACCCTGCGCAGAGCTTCATCTACCTGACTGGTACCGTGAACCCCGACCCCAACGCCGGCACCCAGAAGTAATTCTTCCGGGCCACAAGGCTAACGACTGAAAAGCGCTCCGTTCGGAATTTCCGGGCGGAGCGCTTTCTTTTACCCGGCACAGTACAGAGGCAACAAGTTCTTTTATTTGGCAACTCCCGTCCAAAACCGTACGTTACAACCCAACAATACTCCGTTCATGAAAAAACCAATCAAAACCGGCACCATGCTTTTGGCGGAACCATTTATGTTGGACCCCAATTTTAAGCGCGCCGCTATCCTCCTAGTTGATCACGGCGAAGACGGAAGCATTGGCTTCATTCTGAACCGTGAGAGCGAGGTGAGAATTGATCATCTCGTTGATGACTTCCCTGAGTTTGAAGCACCGGTTTACATCGGCGGCCCGGTGGGCCGCGATACGGTACATTACCTGCACCGCAGAGGTGACCTGATTGAAGGTAGTGACCCCGTTGCGCGGGGGATTTGGTGGGGTGGAGATTACGAACGCCTGAAGTTCCTAATCCGGCAAGGGCTGATGACTCCCTCCGACGTGAGGTTTTTCGTCGGCTATAGTGGCTGGTCTGAAAACCAACTGGAACAGGAGATGGTTAACGGAAGCTGGGTTCCGGCGGCAATGGACCCTAACTACGTTTTCAGGTCTCCCCCAGACACCCTCTGGAGCCAGGTGATGCACCACAAGGGAAACGCCTTTTCAGTAATTGCTGATATGAAAGACGAAGCGAAATTCAACTGATTTACTGAGATTGGCTCTCAAATCGTGTCAGCCAGAACATCCTTTACCGTCTTCTTTTTTTCTGCCGGAACTTTGGCTTAGTCCATTCTTCTTTTTGTGCGAACTCTACAATCGCCTTCATGAAGGCGGCCATAGATAAAAACACGAGGTACCCAAAAGTGATGACGAAGTAAATCCACTGGTAGCTGCCTGCTTCCCTGATGCTCATTCCGCTGAACGCCCAGGCCAGTAGCCCGGAACCCAGCGCAAGCCCCAGAAACGAGTAAATGCTCCGCCCCCAGTATTTCATCAGGTTCTCCGCTGATGCACTCATGATAGCATTCAGAAGGGAAAAAAACAGGAGAAAACTCGCGGCACACATCCACGGCCATTTACTCGTAATCGCATCCTCGGCGGCCAGAGAAAAGACAGAGCCGAGGAGAATGAATACGAAAACGGCAGCCAGCGCACCGCCTGCCTGATATAAAGGATCTATTTTTCTCTCGAAGATCGACGTGTTGTCCGTCATAACTTATTTTTGCCCACCTAACACGGAAGGTCGATTATTGTTATGAAAAAACCAACTCCACTGCTCACCACCACTGCTTATTTCCCTCCGGCTCATTGGCTTACCGGGGCGCGGGACGCAGGTGCATGGTTGGTTGAAGGGCACGAGAACTACCAGAAAGGCGGCCAACGTAACCGTTGTCTTATCGCCGGCCCAAACGGCACTCAAACTCTGAGTGTTCCGCTTGAGAAAGGCAAACATAACCGCAAACCAGTCCGGGAAGTCCGCATCAGTTACCGCAATGACTGGTGGCGCGAGCACGAGCAAAGCATCCGTACCGCCTACGGTCGTTCACCTTTTTACGAGTATTACGCCGAAGAGATATTTGCCGTCCCCCGGAGTCATCCGGAGACGCTATGGGAGCTCAATCAGCAAATCACCAGCACCATTGTGCGCCTGTTACAATGGCCGGTCCTTCCGGAAACGACCGAAGACTTCATCTTCCCCGATACTCCGGGATACCAACGCCCCGGGGAATTACCCGCCGGGCTCTCCCCCTACCCCCAGGTATTTACCGACCGGCACGGGTACCTGGCCCGGTTATCGGTGCTTGACGCATTGTTCTGCCTCGGCCCGGGGCTCACCACGAAGGTGTAAATAGCAAATTGCACGAACGAAAACACAGGAGCCCCTGTGCTACGAGAGATGGACCTCCGACCCTGGACACTCGCCACATTTGCGTCGATTCCTGCAATTTGTTGTTCATACATCACGAAGTAAGGTCCGATCGTTGTGTCCGGAAATAATTACCTTACCCTCCAACAACGACCACTGTATGCGCTTACTTCTCATTTGTCTGCTTTCTTTCGGCCTCCTTACCACTTGCCGGGAAGTACCTCAACTCGATTACACCGCCGAGAAAACCGGAACGTTTGCTCAGGCGGCCATTGCCGGCCCTCACCCCAAAGCAACCGAAGTAGGTCTCGAAGTCCTTAAGAACGGAGGAAATGCAATCGATGCAGCAGTAGCCGCGCAGTTCGCTATGGCCGTTGTGTACCCCAGGGCAGGCAACATCGGGGGCGGTGGTTTCCTGGTGTACCGCGACAAAGACGGCAACTCAGAAACGCTTGATTACAGAGAACGTGCTCCCGCTGCCGCTGATCGTGATATGTACCTCGACGAGGAAGGCAACGTCATTCCAGGCCTCAGCACTCTTGGCCACCGGGCCGTCGGCGTCCCCGGAACCGTAGCAGGAATCGAAGCGATGCACCAAAAGCACGGCTCCAAACCATGGGGAGAGCTCGTCTCCTATGCCATTGATCTGGCCGAAAACGGATTCCGGCTCAGCCAGGCTGAGGTAGACCGCCTGAAGCGCTACCACGACGACTTTGTGAAATTCAACGACAACAGTCCGTTTCTTGACACGCTTTCGGTGGAAGGGACTCTTGTTCAGCAACCTGAGCTTGCCGCTACCCTTTCCCGTATTCGTGATAACGGTGCAAAAGGCTTCTACACTGGTAAGACCGCCGACCTCCTCGTTGCCGAAATGAAATCGGGCGGCGGGTTGATCACCCACGAAGACCTGGTAAACTACGAAGCCACCTGGCGAACGCCCATCCGCAAAGCCTACAAAGACTACGAGATCATCTCCATGCCGCCCAGCAGCAGCGGCGGAGTTGCCCTGGCCCAAATGGTCGAGATGCTCGAAGCCTATCCGCTCGCTGAATATGGATTCCAGTCAGCCAAAGCGGTACAGGTGACCGCCGAAGCAATGCGCCGTGCTTACGCCGACCGCGCCGAATACCTTGGCGACAGCGATTACTACCACGTACCAATCGACTCCCTGCTCAACGACGAGTACCTCGCCGGCAGAATGGCCGACTTCAGAACGGATTCCGCCGGCTCGTCTGACTTCATCGGTGCTGGCCTGAACGCGGTTCGGGAGACCTACGAGACAACCCACATCAGCATTATCGACGCCCAGGGCAACGCCGTATCGATCACGACTACCCTGAACGGTAATTTTGGCAGCAAAGTAATCGTTGATGGTGCCGGTTTTTTCCTCAACAACGAAATGGACGACTTCAGCGCAAAGCCCGGCGTGCCAAATATGTTTGGCCTCGTGGGCAAAGAAGCAAATGCCATTCAGCCTGGCAAACGCATGCTTTCCAGCATGACCCCCACCATCGTCGAGAAAGACGGTGAATTATTTATGGTTCTCGGTGCTCCCGGCGGGTCCACCATCATTACCGCAGTCCTGCAAACCTTGCTTAACGTGGTAGAGTTCGAAATGCCGCTTGCCGAAGCAGTCGATGCTCCCCGGTTTCATCACCAGTGGCTACCTGACGTGATTCTCCACGAGAAGACAGCACTCGGCAACGGCGTCAAAGAAGAACTGGCGGATATGGGCTACGAGTTCCGCGAAGTAAAGTACATGGCAGTCATTAAAGCACTCCAGCGGATGCAAGACGGCTCCATCTCCGCAGCGGCAGATAAGCGTAATCCCGACGACGACGTAGCAGGCTATTAAAAGCATCGTCGGGCTCAGGTGATCGCCACAGCCACAACAGGAAAGCAAGGACTTCAACGCCGCAAAGACAATCGCCATTTCCCAAAGAACCATCACTCCTCTCCTGCACTTCAGGGATCTTTCCCTGGCCCGGAACAATACCACTGTCCTTCATCAGATCAACTGGACGGTACGGCCAGGCGAACACTGGCTCGTTTCCGGAGGAAACGGAGCAGGTAAAAGTACCCTCGCGGAAGCCATCACGGGCAAGCACCGGATACGCTCAGGTATCCGGACCTGGCCCGCCATTCAAAACCGATACTCCGGGGCAATCCGCCTTATCTCCTTTACCGACTCTTCCCGCTTGTTCAGCAACGCCAACGCCGTTCATTATTACCAACAAAGATTCAACGCTTTCGACTCCGATGGCCACCTGACCGTGCGCGACTATCTCCTGGCTAACGGGCACGACGACAATTCCGCCCGTGCCACCCTCGCCAGTCTTGGCGCTGAGCATTTACTGAACCTGGAACGGATCAAACTCTCCAGCGGGCAAACCAGAAAATTGCTACTCGCTAAAGCGCTTGCCGGCCAACCTGAGCTCCTCATCATCGACAACCCCTACCTCGGTCTCGATGCGCCCAGCCGGCATCAGCTCAATGAGATTCTGACTGCACTCACCGCAAAGAACAAGACCAGTCTCATCCTGATTGCCAATTCCGAAAATCCCCCTGCCTGCATCTCGCATCGCCTTCATCTGCATAAAGGACGGGTAATCAGTTCAGGTCCGGAATCAAGTTCTCCCGGGCAAGCGCCTTCTCCGGATAAAGACATCTTCATCGACGAAGCGATACTTCGTCGTTTCAGCAAGGAACCAACTTCGCCGCCGTATGATTCAGTGATAAAACTGCAGGACGTCAGCGTCAGCTACGGCGACAAACCGGTGCTCGATAAGCTCAACTGGGTCGTCGGCACCGGAGAAAAATGGCTCGTATCGGGCAACAACGGCAGTGGTAAGTCGACTTTGCTCAGCCTCATTTATGCGGATCATCCGCAGGCGTACGCCAACCAAATATACCTTTTCGACCATCGCAGGGGACGAGGAGAAAGCATCTGGGACATTAAGCGGCGAATCGGATTTACATCTCCGGAGTTACACAGTTTCTTCGACGGCAGCCTTACGGCCCGTCAAGTGATCCTCAGCGGCTTAAATGATAATTTCCGTCCGCCCGCACGGGTAACGCCCCAACAATCTGAACTGCTGCAGGGTCTCCTCGACTTCTCCCGGCTCGATGACACCGATACCAAAACCTTCCGCCAGTTCTCCACCGGTGAGCAGCGCCTCCTGCTCCTGCTGAGAGCTTTGATAAAGGTCCCACCCGTGTTACTGCTGGATGAGCCCTTCCAGGGGCTCGACCCGGCAACCATACAACGCTGCCGCCACCTGTTGGATGCAGTGCTCACCCCCCAACAAACACTCATCTTCATTTCGCATTTTCGCGAGGAAGTTCCGGAAACGGTCACGAAAGAATTAAAACTGTAACCGCAGTCCGGGAACGATTCAACATTTACCTCAAAAAAAAAGTCATCCCGGGTGGCTTGTGCCAGACCGGGATGACTCATCTTTATCTACGTTGCCCTTAGAACCAAGGCCTCGTTTTGCGGGCTCGGTTTAAGACAGTGCTTCAAGTGCCTTCTTGATCCGGGCAACAGCTTCCGTCAACTGCTCTTCAGAAGCAGCGTAGCTGATCCGGATACAGGTAGGAGCTCCGAAGGAGCTACCGCCTACGGTCGCAACGTGCGCTTCCATCAGAAGGTACTCGCTGAGATCATCGGAGTTGGAAATGGTAAATTCTCCGTTAGACTTACCGAAGAAGGCAGCGACGTCGGGAAATATGTAGAAAGCCCCTTGTGGGCGGTTAACTTTCAGACCTTCGATGGCGCTCAGTCCTTCGATGATGAGCTCGCGGCGCTTTTCGAAAGCGGCACGCATATCTTCGGTTGGCTTCAGGCTCGAGTTCAAAGCGTGGGCACCGGCGGCCTGCGCAATACTGTTTGCTCCGGAAGTATTCTGTCCCTGGAGCTTGGAGCAGGCTTTGGCGATCTCGAGTGGAGCACCGATGTAACCAAGTCTCCAGCCGGTCATTGCGAAGCCTTTGGAGAAACCGTTTACGGTGATGGTACGGTCTTTAACTTCTGGCATAGTGCCGATGCTGGCATGCTTACCGGTGAAGTTGATGTGCTCGTAGATTTCGTCAGCCACCACGTAAACGTGGGGGTACTTACCGAGCATGGTTGCGATGGCGGCGAGTTCGTCTTTGGTGTAGACCGAACCGGTCGGGTTACACGGAGAAGAGAACAGGATGAATTTGGTCTTGTCGGTAATGGCCGCCTCAATCGCTTCGGCGCTCACTTTGTAGTCGTCTTCGATGCCTGCGCCTACGACGAGGGGAACACCTCCGGCCACCTTCACGATAGCAGAGTAGCTCACCCAGTACGGGGCCAGGATGACAACTTCGTCGCCTTCGTTGAGCATAGCCATCGCTACGTTGGCCAGCGATTGCTTGGCACCCGTGGAAACTACGATCTGGGCCGGAGCATAGTCCAAACCGTTTTCCCGTTTGAACTTGTCGGAGACAGCCTGACGCAACTCGGCTGTACCGGGTACTGGGGTGTACTTTGTGTCTCCGGCATCAAGTGCTGCTTTGGCAGCATCTTTGATGTGTACGGGTGTATCAAAATCGGGTTCTCCGAGACTGAGACTAATCACGTCGTGCCCCTGGGCCTTAACCTCACGACCCAGCTGAGCCATTTTCAGGGTAGCGGATTCTTTCATGCGCAAAACGCGGTCGCTCAGAGGAGAAGTTTTTGTAGTAGACATTTTTATTTCTTGGGGGGAGTGTGGTAAGATTTTAAAACTGTGCGAAGTTAGTGTTTCTGACTCCACATTTACGCACCACTATTTCAATATTTGTACGGTGGCTAATTGTTTTTTTGGCGCGGCCGCGGGTGCAAAGAAGGTTGAGAGCAACCTCTCCCCTGCCCACGTGTCGTTTCAGGATATCCACCCAAACCGGAGTGTTTCAGGACAATTAGCGCGAAACTAGCGCGGTTTCCGGCGAGGCAAAAAACGCAGGTGAAGCCTTAGCTTCGGCGAGGCTTTTCAACGAAGTCAGGAGCAGCGCTGGCAAGTTTTGAAGTCCCCCTCGAAGGAGCAACGAAGTTAAACCACTCTGACTTGGGAATCACTGGCTGAGCGCTCCTGCCCGATCATCCTTGTGGGTCAAAATGGATGTTCTGCTAGCGCAGCAGCACGAAGTCTCCCAATTTGCGCATTACCGTACCGTCTACCAGCTCCAGTTCCAGTTCCCAGATGAAAACCTGAGGATTCATCAGCCGGCCATCGAGCCGGCCATCCCAACCAAAGTTGTCGGTCTCCCGCAGGGGGTCGGTGTTGAGGTCGTACATCAACTCTCCCCACCGGTCGTAGACCTTGAAATTCAACAAACCCTGCACCTGCGATCCCGCATAAGGCCGAAACAGTTCGTTGCTCGTATCTCCATTGGGGCTGAAGGCCGTTGGTACGTAAACGTCTACCTGGCCATCGACCGTAATGACTACGAAGTCCGTTGCCGAGCACCCTTCTTCATCGAGAATCTGCAACCGGTAAGTCTGAGACTCCAACGGGCTCACACGGATGAAACTATCATTCGTAGTTGGGGGCAGCGGACCGCTGCTGGTCCAGAGCAAGGTGTCCCAGTTCTGGAACGTAGTGATAAAACTGAGGTCGATACTGTCGCCAAGATTGATGGTGGTGTCTTCCCTCAGATTCACTTCAGGGTCAGGGCCCATCAGCACCTCGAATGTTTCCAGAAATGAGCAGCCATCGGCACCTATAACTTCTAACGTATAACTCCCTACGGGCAAGCCTTCGTAATTGGTTCGTTCCGTAAGCAGTCCACTGTCCAGCCGGTACCGGAAAGGTCCGGTTCCGTTCTGAACCCCGGTAATTTCAACCGCTCCGTCCCGGTCCTGTTCGCAGGCGGGCTGGTCTACCTCCAGCGAGAGTCCTGCTATCTGAACCGCCTCCCGCTGCAACTCTATGCTGTCCAGGGTTTCACAACCGTTCACTTCATCGGTGACTTTAAGGTAGTAATACCCCGGCTCCCGGCCTCTGACCAGATAAGGATCATTGGTTGTGATGATGTCACCAGCTTCGCTGGTCCAGACAGGATCGAACCGCGGTCCGTTGCTGCTTCCCCGGCCATCAATTGCAGCCTGCACCCGGTCACAATTCAACACCTCCGGCTCCCGCAGGATCACAACCGGCTCCGCAAAATCAGACCCGACCAGAGTAAAGGTCGTATCCTGGCAACCGTTGCCCAGGTCTACTGTAATCAGGGTATATTCTCCATCGGCGAAGATGACCTGTTCGGTTTCTCTGCCCAATAAACTATCCGCCGCGTTGAACCATCGGTAGCGATAATTGATTGCCAACGAGGCCGGGTTTAATTCCAACGCGAAACTGTCGCGCAGGCAGGTAAACTCAAGCGGAGGCTCGATAACGGGCGACGGAACGGTAAAGTCTTCACTGACAACTGCCACCAAAGTATCGCGGCAGCCGTTGCGCTGCTGAGTCACGACCAGTTGATAAGGCCCCGAAACAGTTACGGGCAGATCATCAGGTCTCGTCTGGGGTTCGAGTGTAAGGTCGCCCGGCCCTGTCCACTGGAAATCGACCGTACTTACAGCCTGATTTGTCCGGCCATCCAGTAATACTTCCTCGCGGTTACAATCGAGTCGGGTGCCCAGAGGGGCAGACACCGTAGCCACGGGAGCGATGGTGTCTGCAGTAACGAGGAGAATGTCGGCGCCGGTACAGCCGCTTACAGGATCGGTAACGGTGAGCAGGTAGCGCCCCGTAGCGGCCACCACGGGCGTTTGGTTGAACGTGCCGGATACGATCCGGCCATCCATTGTGGTCCATTCGTAAGTGCTCAGCCCGCTGATGGTTGTTCCCTCGCCAAAGAGTTCTACCTGGCTGCGCGAGCAGGTCAGCGTCGTATCGTTACCAGCGGTAACGATGGGTGCTGACACGTCGCGGAAGATGATAACACTGTCGGTAGCTGAGCAGGAGTTTCCGGGATCCGTTACGGTAAACAGGTAGGTATCCGGTTGGAAGATCGTTGCTACCATCGAATCGGCATTGCCGATAAAAAAGCCCGTCCTCGACATCCATTCAACCTGAGGCTCGCGGCCGTTTACAAGGTCTGCTTCTCCGGTTACAAGCAAAGAATCCAGTTCGCAGAAAAAAGTATCCGCAGCGCTGATGGTCAACGTGGGCACATCGAGGTCTGCGGTCACGTCAACCGTAAAGTCGTTTTCACAGCCGTTCAGCGTATCCTGAATGTAGAAGCGGAATGTTCCGCTCCCGGTAACTTCCAGGATTCCTGGCCCTACTTCGGGTAGGGATTCGTTGCCGGTAGCAAGCACTTCTTCCCAACCGTAGTTGATGTTTGGCCGGGTGATGTCCTCGCCGTAAAGCAACAGTGTATCCCGGGCGCAATTGACGCTTGTGTCGGGATACGGAATTACCACCGGTAGCGCTTCGTCTACTTCTACCCGGACATCAGCAACCGAGCGGCATCCATTCACGGTATCCATTACCATAAGCTGGTAATCTCCGCCACACCGGACGATGGGATTGAGTACGTTTGTCCCCTCCAGGCACGCAACGGAAGGGCCACCGCTCCAGCGGTAAACGTACCGGTTGCCGAGGCTGGAGTTGATGCCATCCAGCACCCTGCGCTTATTGTCGCAGTCCAGCAATCTTTCGGGTCCGGCATCAGCGATTGGGACAATGGTATCGTAGCGTACCATAACGCTATCGATCACCACGCACGAGCTGAGGGTGTTCGTGGTCTCAAGCTGGTACAAGCCTCCGATCGAGACCCGTAAGCTGTCGCGGTCAGCTCCCACCAGTGTATTCCCGTTGGGGCCGATCCAGCGGTAGGTAAAAGGGAAGGGAGGCTCGGGAGCAGGTTCCCAAAGCAGGACATCGGTGATTTTACAACTAAGTTCCTGGTCGGGGCCGGCGTTGTCGGCTGGTACCTGTCGGCTGTCCGTTACGGTTGCCGTCGCCCGGCCCTGCAGGCCAAACTGATTGATCACCACGATGGTGTAGTCTCCGGTTTCAGTTACGGGCAGGCGCGTTTCTGTTTCCCCGGGCACAACCGATTCGTTGCGGCGCCAGGTGTAGGTACACCCCTGGCATGGGTCCCGGAAAGTGGCTTCTAAAAACACGGTGTCCTGAACACAGCTCAGGCTCGTATCCCTCAGACGAGGAAAGGGCGGACAGGGCAAGCGCGTGGCCTCCACCGAATCAGTCACACTGCAACCGTTACCTGTATTGGTTACCTCTACATTGTATACGCCCTGGTGTCCGATCCTGACGGTATCGTAGTCTGCATCCGCCACCAGAGCGGGACCCATCCACGCGAAGGTGTAATCACCGGGAATGTCCGGAATAACGGCGAGCTTGAAGTCCGTCGTATCGCAGGGGATAACGGCTGAAGTAAAGTCTAAACCAGGAACTGTCAAGTCGTTGACTATCCGAACATTACTCACACTGGAGCAACCGGTTTCACGCTGGGTAACGCGTAGCAGATAAATCCCACCACTGGTTACCTCGGCGGTAATCGATTGGCTGAGGGTATCATCGGCCGTATTGGTCCAGACATAGTCGAACAGCGGGCCGGAAGAGCTGCCCGCTCCGTCCAGGGTTACACTCGGGAAATAACAACTTACCGTATCGCGGTCTCCGGCTTCGGATACAGGACTGATCAGGTTCCGCGTCACCTCTACGAATGCGGTATCGGTTTGACCAGAGACGAGATTATTCACCACAAAAGCGTATTGCCCCGGGGTAAATACCGTGAGTTCCCGATCGGTAGCTCCGGGCTGAGTTGTTGCTCCTGCGGGGATGATCCATTCCGTCATCACATTCGGCCCGGGCACCGGGAATGATACAGTGGCATCCAGTTCGACCAACGATCTTGCACAAGTGATACTATCGGGTGGAACGACGATGGCCAGCGCGGGGCAATCGGCGGAGACAACAATGCGGGCAGTATCGAGGCAACTTTCGTTGAAATTACCCAGCACAAGCGTGTACTCTCCGGGCAGGCTGACGGTCGGTCGCATCCCGACCAGGCCGACGGGTTCCCCGTCCCGAAACCAGCGCACGACCGGAGCATCGGTACCTGCGCTTCGGTCGAGGCGGGTGAGCCCCGTCTCGCAGTCCAGAAAGGCAGAGTCCGGCAAGAGAGCGACCACGCTGTTGTCGGCGAGTTCAATCGTGACCGAATCCCGCGTCTGGCACCCTGTTTCCAGGTTGACGACCGAGTAATAGTAGGTTCCCGGACAGTAAGCCCACGTCAAATTGGTGTCCCGGGCCGGAGAGAGACAGGGCCCGGACCAATTTTGCAGGTTATCGTAACTCAGGTTAGTGGCCCTTGCGTCCAGGGCCACCGAATCGACGAAGCAGTCGAAGTCGAGCGGCAGCTCGATCCGGATACGCGGTGTATCGAGACGGGAGAGCACCCTTGTCCGGTCGGTTGATACACATCCGTTGTCGGTGTCCGTCACTGTGAATTCAAAATAACCACCGGGGTCTTCTACGAAAAAGCTGACCAGGCGGCCCAGGGTGTCATTCGGTTCGCTGAGGCGAACCCAACTGTAGCGCATTTCCGGTCCGATGCTGGAGGAGCCTCCTCCCAGCAGGAATTCGTTGTTATAGCAGTTTATTTCGAGGGTGTCCGGGCCCGCTGCGGCCACCGGCCGCAGTGTATCGGCGGGCGCAATTATCGTTCGCGTTGCTGCGCAACGACTGATGGTATCCACCGCCGTAAGGGTATAGCTTCCCGCCCGGGTGGCCACGTACGTACTGGCCGTTCCGATCGTATCCGCGGCATTCTCATAGGTCCAGTAAAATTCCTGGCCGTTAGCGGAGGAGCTGCCAGAAGCATCGAGCAGTCGTTCCGGGAAATAACACGACAGGGGCGCGGTCGCAGGTGCAAGGGAGAGGTTGGAAGGAGAAATATCCTGAACCACGGTAAACATTGTATCGTTGCTGCAACCGCTACGGCGGTTCGTAACCGTCAGCGTATAGGTTCCCGGGCAATCGGTCACAAACACCGGACCGGAAGCTTCGCCCGGTAAGCATCCGCCCGACCAACGGTAATCCAGGAAGCTATTGTTCGGTTGCAGCGTATCACCCACCAGGGTAATTTCGGTCGTTTCGCAGTTGAGCAATTCGTTACCGCCGAAGAAGGTTACTGGTGTCAGGGTGTCGATTCCCATTGCGAAGAAGGTATCCAGCCGGCAACCGGAAAAGGCGTTCTCGATGGTGAGGTTGTACACGCCCGGGGCATCGACGGTGATTCCGGGCCCATCGGCTGCGCCGATGATGTTACCGCCGGCCGGGCTAACCCAGGTGTAGTCATACAGCGGCCCCAGCGAATCCGGCGTAGCAAGGATGCCCGGTGTCGGGTTCCGGCAGGAGATGAAGTTACACGGCTCGTTCAATCCGTCGCATTGCACCTGCGTCAGCGCCAGTTCTGCCTCTACCTCGAAACGAAAGTCTTCCACCAGGATGCTGTCTTTAACCGTACACCCCACCCCGCGGGTCTGATTGGACAACTCGTAGAAGTACAACCCGGCGGTATCTGCGGTGAAACTGCGTAGAAAACTCAGGTCGTTGCCTTCCACATCCGTCCATACTCCCCGGTTCAGGTATTCAAAAGTGCTCTGCGAGGCATCCATCAAAAGCGTCGGGCTGTCACAGGTAAGGCCAGGGCCAACCGGTTGAAAAACGATTTCAGGGTTGAGCACTACGAGGTCGAGCATCACCGTAGAATCGCAGCCGTTGGCTGCGGGTATGGTGCGGGTGTAGTTGCCCGTTGTGGTAAAAGCCTCCGCTCCGATCATAAAAGCGTCGCCTGCGCAAACGGCAGCCAAGGTATCCTTTTCGATGGGCGGAGCAACGCTCAGGTTTAGTGTAACCACGCTGTCACACCCCAGAAACGAAGGGATCGTGTCGATGTAAGTTCCCGGAGAGTTGTAAACGTTGCTCCCCTGAACGTACACGGCTTCGGCGCAAATAGTCGTGTCTTTGGTTTCGAACAGGGTTTCGACGATCTCAAGGTCAAGTACGACAACGCTGTCGCAACCGGCCCGACCGGCAAGTTCGATGGTACGTACTCCGGTGGTAAAATAATCCGTATCACCAACGCGGTAAACACCTCCCTGGCAAAGTTTCACTTCCAGCATGGTGGGCTCCGGAATCGGGTAAAGGTTCACCTCCTGGCAAACAGGAGTAAGGTCTCCGCAAAATGCCGGTTGCACGCTTGCAAAATCAGCCCGCAATTCATCAAAAGTCAGGCTTCCGTCCAGGGTAACCTGGTCCAGTTCACCGAGTCGGTAACTTAACCCGCAGATTTCATAGCTCCCAGCCGGGAGGTTGCCCAGGTTGACGTTGTCTTGCAGCATGAACACCGAATCGTTACGCGCAACCGCAAAAGTGTATCCGTACAACGCGGCGTCGGGTCGGGGCTGGCGGTAACGAGGGGTAAGGCCCAGCGGTATACTCATCGATTCTTCGCAAAATTCGAGATTAGGGATGGGTTCCAGTTCTCCGGCATTGGCAAAACAACACGGCCCTTCACTGTTGAGGTCGTCGCAAAACTCCAGCAAAATATAGGTAATCCTCCCCTCCTGCCCGGTCCGGGCGGTATTGAAGCTGAAGGTCCAGTCACCGTTTACCGGACCGTTGTTAAAGTCTTCGAAACAGCCCGTTGCCGGGAGGTAACTTCCCTGCGACAGCCCGAAGGCCGGCCAGTTGTAAGGATCGTTGTTGTTCCATTGGCCGGGGGCACTGCCATCCGGGTCTGCGCCTTCGGCGCAGGTGTTGAAGTCTATGAACCAGCGTGCCAGGTTGGTAGGTGGTCGTGTCTGACTATTCACCGGCCCAACCAGCTCGACTGACTGCCCGGCAGGACTCGTTACCGTCATCGTGAAGTCGTACACGTAGCTGTGCTGGAAGTAAACCGTGATGCCGCAAAGCCCCTGCGCGGGGTCGGCCAGATCATTGTTCAGGTAATTTTCGATCGAGACGGCTACCTCCGTTAATCCCTGGTTACCAATCGCGATGGTATCGGTGTAGCCACACCGCTGCCCCCAGGCAAAAGAGGACAGCCCGCAGAGCAGGAGGAGGTGTAGTAGTTTATGGGGCAACATTGGCGGTAAAACGCTTAGGATAAGGGATTGATTGTAAAGGTAGAGGTTAGATCTTTAGCTGATGAATGGCTTTGGTTATTTCACCGGGCTCACCTTTATACGTCCAGTTTTCAGCCTTACTTCCAGTTCTCCGTCCCTGACGTCGTCGGGGTCGACAATCAGGCGTCCTTCCTGGCTCACGAGAGCGTACCCACGGGCAAGCGTGGTTTCCGGTCTGAGAGCGGTCAGGAGTTGCTCGAGGTGATTGAGTTGGTCGCTGGCCGAGGCAAGAGCGGCCGGGGGAATCCGCTTCAGGTCTGCTTCCAACCGGTCTGTCCTGAAAGTTTCGGCGGTCAGCGCAGACCGGGCGGCCTGGTGGTTGGCCTGCGCAAGCCGGTCGAGCCGGGGCGACTCCCAACCAGTAATCTGGTGGCCCGACTGCGCAATGCGCCGCCCCAGTTGCAGAACCCTGCCCTCGGTCGCTACCAGTCGTTCGATCAGGAATACGGCCGCAGCAGTTGGTGTTTTCAGGCTCCGGTGAGCGATGCGGTCCAGCACGCTTTCATCGGTTTCGTGGCCGATTCCTACGATTACGGGCAGGCCGTGTTCCGCTACTGCCCGGCAGAGTTGTTCTTCGTCGAAAGCGGCGAGATCGGTACGTCCGCCGCCACCACGGACAATCACTACGGCATCAAAGCGATCAGACCAGTTTCTTCCAATTTCCCGGAGGCGACGGATAATTTCGGGGCTGGCCTGAACGCCCTGCATCGCGGCGGTGAATACTTTTAGTTTGAACTGATAGCCGTACGGGTTGGCTTCCAGCTGCTGGCGGAAGTCGGCGAGGCCCGCGGCCGTATCCGAAGAGATGATCGCCAGGCGCTGCGGAGCCAGCGCCAGAGGTAAACGTCCGTTACGCTCCAGCAGGTCTTCGGCCGAAAGGCGCTCAAGGGTCAGTTGCCGGCGGCGCTCAAGTTCGCCGATGGTGAAGGCCGGGTCGACATCCTCAACGGAGAGGCGCAGCCCGAACCGCTCGTGGAAAGTGGCGTTTACGCGTATCCTGACCGACATTCCTTGCTGGAAGAGCCCATCGACGAGCGGCTTGCCGTAGTTGAGGCGGAGGTCCCGGACTTTCGTGGCCCACACCACGCCTTCCATCTGGGCGACGATCTGATCGGTATCCGGGTCTTTTTGTACCAAACTCAACCACTGATGGCCACGCGACTCATTTACCTGCGCCAGCTCTGCGGCCACCCACACCGGCTCGGGCATATTCAGAGCAAATACCCTGCGGATGAAGTTAGTTAAGTCGGCTAGCTGGTAAGTTTCGGGAGTCAATTTGATGTTTTGAGAGGCAAACGCCACAGGTTAGTTCCGGCCGCCAAAGATAATCACCGAAGCAACTTTTAGCTAAACACGCTCACGTTGGTTTTCTCCTCCCCCACCGCATAAGGGTGAAATGTTCCTGTATGGGGTAAAAAAAAGGAAGCCCGGGCTCAACGCCCAGGCTTTCCTGTAAAACACCTAAAACCCATATTCATATCATGAAAAACCTAATTCTTTGTGTACTTCCCGGCAGATAGTTTGCTAAATAAGCTTTCTTCCTCCGGGAGACGCTGTTATGACGGCAGGTTTGAAAAAAGGTAACAGGTATTTTAATTTTTTTTTCCGGGCGGGGCCGCAGGTGCCGGGTAAAAGGATGAGAAGCAGAGCTTTTATAAGAGGCAAAAATGGCTCTTCCAACCTTTTCTGCACCTGCGTTGAGCGCCGTCGGTCGATACAATGCGGACCTTTATCGGATAAGCAGAAATATGTTTAAACCACATGGCCTCAGGAAACCTTATATTGCCACATCATTAAAACAATAAAGACCCATGGATTTACCCATTGCAGTACTTGGCTTTCTTGCCTTCTTTGCCTTCCTTATCTTTAACGGTGCATTTTTCACCGTCAAGCAACAGTCAATGGCTGTGCTCGAGCGACTTGGTAAGTTTCAAAGTATCAAAGGGCCCGGCCTTCATTTTAAAATTCCGTTTGTAGACAAAGTCGCGGGAAAAATGAGCCTCAAAGTTCGCCAGCTCGACGTAAACGTAGAGACAAAAACGAAGGACAATGTATTTGTAAAACTCAAAGTAGGCGTTCAGTATGTAGTTGGTGAAGACAGTGTGTTCGATGCCTTTTACAAACTAGCCAACCCAGACGAGCAAATCAACTCTTACATCTTTGATGTTGTACGGGCAGAAGTGCCGAAAATGAAACTCGACGATGTTTTCGAGCGTAAAGACGACATCGCCAACGCGATCAAATCCGAATTGCAAGACGCCATGGAGAGTTATGGCTACAATATTGTAAGAGCTCTCGTAACCGATATCGACCCGGACGCGACCGTTAAATCAGCAATGAACCGGATCAACGCTGCAGAACGCGAGAAACTCGCCGCTGAGTACGAAGCAGAAGCCGATCGCATCCGCATCGTTGCCAAGGCCAAGGCCGAAGCCGAATCCAAGCGCCTTCAGGGTCAGGGTATCGCCGATCAGCGTCGTGAGATCGCAAAAGGTCTTGAGGAATCGGTAGACATTCTTAACTCCGTAGGCATCAACAGCCAGGAAGCCTCAGCACTGATCGTCGTTACCCAGCACTACGATACGTTGCAGAGCATGGGCGAGAACGTGAACTCTAACCTCATCATGCTGCCCAACTCTCCGAACGCCGGCTCCGACATGCTGAGCCAGATGACGGCCAGTTTCATCGCCAGCCAGCAGATGGGCGAAGAGATGAAGACCGCTACCGATGCTATCAAAGCAAAAAAGGTGAAAGAGAAGATCGAACTTAAGCGATAGTACCTCAAAGCCACTTTACGAGCTCGAATGACCATTTTAGTTACCGGTCCTGAATCTTCAGGCAAAACCACCCTTGCCAGGGACCTTGCCTGGGCACTCGACGGAACCTATGTAGCCGAAGCCGCCCGGGACTATCTGGAAGAACGCGACGGTAAGTATTCCGAAACCGATCTGCCCGCAATATGGGACAGACAGAAGAAAGCCGAAGACGCAGCACGTGCGTCTTCGGCTTCTTTTGTGGTTTGTGACACCGGGCCGGAAGTGATCCGCATCTGGGCCGAGGTGAAGTATGGCCTTTGTCCTCATGACGTGCTGGAAGCATCCCTCAACCGGCATTATGACCTGATTCTGCTCTGTCGCCCTGATCTGCCCTGGGAACCAGATCCGCTGCGGGAAGCCCGGGACCAACAGGAACGCGAAGACCTGTTAGAACGTTACCGGAAAGTACTGGCCGACCGGCCATATCAGGAAATTTACGGCAAAGCACGGCTCTTCAGGGCGCTCCGAATTACACAAGAAATGAACGCCCGGATTTAGAAGCCTAACTTCATCACCTCGCCGTGGTACTCTCCGCGCAGGTTTGCCCCACGGAAGGACTCAAAATCGAAGCGGATACTGAACTCGTCTCCTTCGATGTACACAAGAGTTTCTCCGGTATCCATTGGTTCGTCGTCGAGAGCTGTTCCCGTCCTGAAGTCCATCTGGCGGCAAAAGTAAGAGCCAGTTACCTGCCCTGTGTTTATCTCTCTGAAATAACCGTTAAAGGTTTCAAACGTGTTGCTGATCTTATGTCGGCCGGATTCTAAATCTCCTCCGCTACTATTGGCAAGGGCCAACAGCATTACGTCACTCTCTCCCAAAAGATCTTCGGCATTGTGAACAGGTTCTTCCGTCAAATAGAGGCGGTAATAATTGCTGTATGGAACCAGGTATGCGTTTGTTAAAGCAAAAGATTCTTCGTCACGCAGCATATAATTCTCTCCGGAAAAATCTTCCGGGCTGACCTCCTCTGCTTCGGGGCTGACGGGGTTAACCGGTACCAGAGGTCCCGTGAAGGTTCCGCGAAAAGTATGCCGTGGATTCGCATTATGCAGAATATCTACCTCAACGAGGTATTCCCCATCCTGAGCGGAAATTGTGACGGTACTGCCGCTATCGAACCTCAGGTCGCGCAGCAAATAACTTCCGGCGGATACGATGTAACTGGTTTCGGTACCGGCATCAAGCAAAGAGCCATCGCTGACCCGGAACTCCCCTACCGGTACAGGGTTATCTGATTGCAACAGAATTGCTGCGGTAGGCTCGGGGACCTCGTTGCGGAGATTGTCGTTATCCAGAACATCGCTTTCGGTTAGTACGAGGTGATGCTGGAAAGTTTGCCCGTCGGGCATAGCAGTTGTGCGGACATAGGCATAAAATAAGTCTACTTCTATGTAGCCGAATTTGAAGTTGGTGGAAGCGGACGGTTCGTCGGGTTCTGTGATTTGCCCGGCGTCGCCGGGCGTTCGGATGATGAAATCTTCAGATTCCTCAATACAGGAAAAGGATGAGATGCAGAGTAGTGAGAACAGGATGGTCCGGGTAAAAAACGACATAAAACTGGGGTTTAGGTTTCTGAAAAAACTCAAGCCTGAAGCAGCAAGAGTGGTTTAGGATCAGGAAGTTAGTGGTTTTCGGTCTTTACACACAAGCACAAACCATGAATTTTCAATCATTTAAATAAATTTTAAGGCTACAGTCCTGATAATCTTTTCATTGATCGGAGCGGCGCGGGCGCAGGATGCAAACAAGGTTTCTCGAACAGGGTACTGATCAGATTATCGCTCAACCCCCACCCCAACCCGTGAGCTTCGCTGCTGCCTTCGGCGGTCCCACGGGGGATGGGCTAGTGAAAACGCTACGCGTTTTGGGTTGCAAGCTCTTAGGCGGTGACTATGATCTCGAGCTAAAAGCTTAAAATCGAATCCTATGCGTCAGCCCTGCCCCTCCCGGCCTCCCCACACCGCTGCGCTGGGGAGGAGCAATCTCGACAATCTGGTTTGCGCCCTTCTGAACAGGGTACTGATCAAGTGTAAAAACCGTGCCGTTCAACCAAGCCTGTACCTGCGATTGCGCCAAAAAATCCTCTTATTGGGAGGGGGGATAAAACAGGTTAGCGGGGTATACTCCATGTTTAGTTTAAGTTAATTTTTCTCATCTGCAACCAATCCGCTTTTTATCTCGTAAGTAAATGCAACAAATTTGCAACGCGGCTGCTCCTTGTGGAGAGCTGATGTTGACACACCCACACAATTACCTCATTTGATGCACCAATACATTATCCTCTCCCTTTCTTTTTTCGCCTGTTTGCCGCTCTTCGGTCAATCCGTTAACGGTGTTGTAACCGACGAAGCAGGCAACAGCCTGCCCGGAGCCTACGTTTTCTGGCACGCAGGTGACGCACATACCCATACCGACAATGCTGGTCGTTTTGACCTCCCCGGGGTGAGTACGGGAGATACGCTGCACATCAGTTTTATCGGCCATACGGGACGCGACCTTATCGTTCCCGAAAACGCAAACGATCTGGCTATCGTCCTGCAGTCCGGGAGCCTTGACTTACGGGAAATTGTGGTCGGCAGCTCTGACCGCCCGCAGCGTATAATATCCGGCATCGATCTGGCCGTGAGGCCTGTTAATTCCAGTCAGGAAATTTTGAGAAGCGTTCCCGGCTTATTCATCGGTCAGCACGCCGGAGGAGGAAAAGCAGAGCAGATTTTTCTGCGTGGCTTCGATATCGATCACGGTACGGACATCGCGATTTCGGTGGACGGGATGCCGGTAAATATGGTATCCCACGCTCATGGTCAGGGTTACGCAGACCTTCACTTTCTTATCCCCGAAGCTATTGGAGCCGTGGACTTCGAAAAAGGGCTTTACGATGCGAATCAGGGCAATTTTGCTACCGCAGGCCACGTAGACTTTCAGACAAAAGATCGTTCCGGTGGCAGTTTCGTGAAGTTGGAAGCCGGAAGCTTCGGCAACCTGAGGACCGTAGCGCAGCTCGATATCCTGTCCGGCAAGAATCACAATGCTTATGTGCTCGGAGAATACAAAGTGGCCGACGGCCCGTTTGAGTCTCCTCAGAATTTCAGCCGTGGCAACCTTTTTGCCAAATACACCGGTTTGCTGCGGGATGCAGATAAACTGAGTGTTTCCCTGAGCCACTTTTCCAGCAACTGGGACGCCAGCGGCCAGATACCAGAACGTGCCGTTGCCTCTGGACTGATCGGTCGGTTCGGTGCTATCGATGATACCGAAGGAGGCGAAACCAGCCGTAGTAACCTGATTGTGGGATACACCCGCGAAATTGACGGCGCAACGTTCATCAAAAATACTTTCTCGTACACCCGGTATGATTTCGAGCTGTTCAGCAACTTCACCTTCTTTCTGGATGATCCGGAGTTCGGCGATCAGATTCGACAGCAGGAGAGCCGTGATATAATTTACGCACAATCCGTCCTCCACCATAACACCAACCTTGGGGGAACGACCGTTGAAACCAGAATCGGCGCGGGGCTGAGAAGTGACCGTACCGACGACAGTTCGCTGGCCAACACCATTAACCGCACAACCGTACAGAACTACATCCAACGGGGCGACGTAAGCGAAGACAACTTCAACCTATTCGCAGATGCACGCTTTGAATTCGGAAGGCTCAGCTTACAGCCCGGGGTTCGGCTCGACCACTTCCGGTTTGGATACCGCGACTTGCTGGCGACAGAATACACCAACGCTTCGGTCAACAAAACGCGCGTTTCTCCCAAACTCAAAACCACTTACAGGTTGTCCCCGGACAGTCGTTTGTTTCTCAACGCCGGTACGGGCTTCCACTCCAACGATAGCCGCCTGGCCAACACCAGCCAGATAAGCGGCATGACGCCTCCTGCATACGGAGTGGACCTCGGTCTGGAAACCAAGCTGCTGCCCCGCCTGATCATGAACACCGCGCTTTGGTACCTTTTCCTCGAGCAGGAGTTTGTCTATGTCGGCGATGCCGGAATTGTTGAACCCTCAGGGAGAACCAGGCGCTTTGGAGCAGACATGAGCCTTCGGTACCAGATGACCGATTGGTTATTCGGAGACCTCGACGCGACCTACTCGCACGCCCGCTCGATAGACGATGAAGAAGGAGAGAACCTCATTCCTCTTGCGCCCCGGTTGACACTTGCCGGCGGTTTAAGCGTAAAAGCCCAAAACCTTACCAGTGGACTCCGTTTCCGCTTCCTCGGCGACCGCCCCGCAAACGAAGACTACAGCCTTACGGCGGAGGGTTATCTGGTCGCCGACGCAAACATTGCTTATACCCTGGGCAGGTTCACGTTTGGTGTTCTGGTAGAAAATATCGGCAACGAAAAATGGAACGAGGCTCAATTCGCTACAGAGTCAAGACTGTTTGACGAAGCTGTGCCGGTAGAGGAAATCCACTTTACCCCCGGAGCTCCCCGCTCGGTGCTAACCACCTTAAAATTGAGCTTTTAACAATTCATACATCATTGGAAAATAATTTTTTATAAAAAACACCGATTAGTAAAACCGGCCACTGCGGTCTTTACGTACCTGAACGAGCTACAGCTCTGGTTGTACGAATTACTCAAATAATTTACTAATCGCTTTAATCCAAATTCATGAGATTACCCATACAATTCAAATGGGTGTTGTCCGCAGTGGTCTTATCGCTCTCTTTCAGCCTGATGGCTTCTTCCCACCGGGAAGCTCCGCTGATTGCCGACGATCCGCTTGCCGACAATACCGACGTTTACGCCTTCCGCAGCCCTGATGACCCCAACACCATCACGATTCTGGCCAATTACATTCCGATGCAATTGCCCCAGGGAGGCCCGAACTACTACACTTTTGGCGAAGACATCCGCTACGAGATTCACATCGACAACGACGCCAGTACTCCTGGCGATGACGTTACTTACCGCCTGACCTTTACCCGGACAAACCAGGACCCGACGACATTCTTCAACATTCGTCTCGGAGCGCAGAACATCCGTGCTACCTACACGCTTGAGCGTAGCATAGCGGGAGGAGCCTTTACGACAATCTTTGAAGACGGTGTTGTACCGGCTTACAACATCGGCCCACGTTCGATCGAGAGCGCGGTTGGCCTTGACAGCACCTACGCTGAATTAATGGCGAATGCCATTGGCACAGCAACTACGGGTGAAACCGTATTTGCAGGCCCGGTAGACGATCCTTTCTACGTAGACCTTGGCGGCATCTTTGACCTGGGCGACAGCCCTCGCCAGGGAGACGACATCAACAGCCGTGATGGTTTGGCTCAGTTCAACTGTCATACTATTGCGCTCCAGATTCCGATCAGCACACTGCTGAAAACCGGCGCTGCTGCGCAGCCCGCCAACATTCTTGACGGCGATTACGTGATCGGTGTGTGGGCATCTGCCAGCCGCCCGGCAACAAAGACCCTCGTTGCTGCTACGGCAAACGTGCCCGGCAGTTCTTCCGTCGAAGGTGAGTGGGTTCAGGTATCCCGTCTCGGTATGCCGCTGACTAACGAAGCCGTAATTCCGGTAGGCATGAAAGATTACTGGAATTCCCTTTCACCTTATGATGAAATCAGTGACACTCTGCTCGATCAGTACTTCTACAACCCTGAGCTAGCGCTGTACATGGATGACGATCAGTTTGGCGGAGCCGTACCTGCTTTCGGCCCTCTGCGCATCCAGACAGCCAGCCCAACGGCTGTTGGAAACATTGACTTCACAAATGGTGCGGATGGTCTCTTCGCCCTTACTGACCCGGCATTTGCAGACCTCATCGCCGGCTCTGCTTTCGACCCTGCCGTTGGCTTCCAGTCACTGCTTCTTCCCGGCCCGGGTAAACCGCGTTCGGTTGATCTTTGGCCGATCTTCCACACAGGTGCTCCGAACCTTGCTCCGTACCAACTTGCCACGGGCAAGACCCCGGGCAACCCCTTCACACCCGGTAAGCCATTCATCAACAATTTCCTGCCTAACGGTGGCGACATGCTTCGCCTGAACATGGCAACGCCGGTTACCCCGCGCGACGATGAGAACTTCTCCAGTCTTGGCCTCGTACAAGCAGCTGCTATTGGCCTCACCGTAGCTCCGTTCAACACTACTACCGACCTGGAAATGATTCCGAACATGGACGGATTCCCCAACGGCCGTCGCCTTGAGGATGATGTAACCCGCATTGAGTTGCAGGCAGTTTCGGGAGTAGTGCTCGCGGCAGTAGGTCTGTTCTACGACGATTACGATCTGGCCGGAGGCGGAAGCCCCGTTACCGACAACCTCGTGGGTGTACTTGGTTACACTACAGAAGTTGAGGAGAACGACAAGCCCTTTACCGCTACGTTCCCCTACGTTGCTGCGCCATGGCGTGGAACCGTCGTTAACCACACCAATATCGGCAACTAGTAATAACCGTTTTGGGTCATTAAACTCCGGTTTCTGCAGTTTTTAATCGCTGCGGGCTGAAGTACAATTATCCTCACAGTGCATGAGGCCAGCCCTCAGGTTGCCGACCAAACCATAACATTGACCGCCCGGGCGCAAGTTTGCTTCCGCCCGGGCTCATCATAAAGAATAAATGAAAAACAATTATATCCACAAATGCGCATTCGCGCTGCTGGGGATGCTGATGAGCGTATCGCTCTTCGCCTCCAGCCACCGGGAAGCCCCCCTCATTGCGGACGATCCCGTTGCCGACAACGTTGACGTCTACGCCTTTCGTAGCCCCGATGATCCTGGCACCGTAACCCTGATCGCGACTTATATTCCCGGTCAGTTGCCTCACGGCGGCCCCAACTATTACCACTTCGGAGAAGATATCCGTTACGAGATCCACATCGACAACGACGTCTCCACCCCGGGAGATGATGTTCTTTACCGCTTCACCTTTACCAGAACGAACGAAGATCCAAGCACCTTCTTCAACATTCGTTTGGGTAAGGAAAACCTGAAGACGACTTACCGTCTCGAACGCATTACCAACGGCGGCAACAACGTCGATGTAATCGTAGAGAATGGTGTTGTCCCTGCTCCGAACATCGGCCCGCGCTCCATCGAAAGTGAAGTCGGTTTGAATCAGGACAGCTACGAAGCATACTCCAACAGCGCAATTACCACCGCGACTACGGGAGAAACCGTGTTCGCCGGCCCTGTAGACGATCCTTTCTTCGTTGATCTGGGAGGCATCTTCGACCTCGGCGATGCGCCACGTCAGGATGGTGACCCGATCGACGGGTTGGCTTGCTTCAATACCAGCGCCCTGGTACTGAAAGTTCCAATTCAGGCACTGCTGCCAGGCGAGGCTAACTTCCCGGCAGAGAGCATTCTTGACCCTACCCACGTAATCGGAGTTTGGGCTTCTTCCAGTCGCCCGGCCATTCGCACCCTGCAAACTGATGGTTCCAAGCCTGCCGTAGACGGCGACTTTGTGCAGGTATCTCGCTTGGGTATGCCGCTCACCAACGAAGCTGTCATACCGATTGGGATGAAGGATTACTGGAATGCTATTACGCCATACGACGAACTGGCCGACACCTTACTGGACCGCTACTTCTACAACCCAGAGCTTGCGCTCTATATGGACGACGATCAGTTTGGTGGTGCCGTACCGGCATTTGCCCCACTGCGCGTGCAGACAGCAAGCCCGACGGCGGTTGGCGACATTGACTTCTCCAACGGAGCTGATGGCCTCTTCGCCCTTACCGACCCTGCGTTTGAAGACCTCATTGCAGGCTCCGCATTTGACGCAGCGGTTGGCTTCCAGTCGCTTCTTCTTCCTGGCCCGGGCAAGCCCCGTTCCGTAGACCTTTGGCCGATCTTCCACACGGGTGCTCCTAACCTCGCTCCGTACCAACTGGCTACCGGCAAAACTGCTGGCAATCCGTTTACCGCTGGTAAACCTTTCATCCACAACTTCCTGCCCAACGGCGGCGATATGTTGCGCTTGAATATGGCCGTTCCCCCTACCCCACGTGACGATCCTAATTTCTCCAGCCTCGGTCTGGTACAAGCGGCGGCCATCGGTTTGACCGTAGCACCGTTCAATACCACCACCGACCTGGAAATGATCCCTAATATGGACGGTTTCCCCAACGGCCGTCGTCTTGAAGACGACGTGACCCGGATCGAGCTGCAGGCAGTTGCGGGGGTAGTACTTGCTGCCGTCGGCCTGTTCTACGACGACTACGATTTGGAGAACGGTGGCAGCCCGGTTACCCCCGGCCTTACCAACGTACTCGGTTACACCACCGGTGTTGAAGCCAACGACAAACCGTTCCGCAGCGACTTCCCTTACCTGGCCCTTCCGGCAAGTGGCAAAGGAGAATGTTCCGGTGCGATATCTACCGTTTCCAACGATTTTTTCGAAACCGGCATGGGAGCAAGTGCGCCTAACGTGGTGGGCGTAAACTTCCCCAACCCGTTCCAGTCTCAGACTACGATCAAGCTCCGGGTTCGTGAAACAACCGCTGTTTCCATTGAGATGTACGACATCAACGGTCGGATGCTGAAACAACTTGCCCGGGAAAGCTTCCCGGCTGGTGAGCACCTCATCCCCGTCAATGTTTCCGGTGTACCGCAGGGCACCTACCTGGCTGTGGTGAAGAGTGGTTCGGGTCGAATTCTTCAGACAATCCGAATGATCAAATCCAACTAGTACAGTTTTCCCGTATCTGAATCACCACCATAATGATTCAGGTATCACTACCAATTACAGAGGGGTACCAGGATACGATCTCCTCCCCCTCTGTTTTCAAAAACGACAACCTACTCAATTAGGCAGCGTGGCTAAATCTTTCAGATATGACTGATTTACCACGCTGTTATTTTTTGAGACAAGCAGTACCAAAATCACTAACATTTAAAATTGAGTAGAAAATGAAAAAAGTAAGTTTATCCTCCCTCTTCTTCCTCCTTTTGCTTGCCATCAGCCTGTCCTCATGCGGTGATGGCCAGGACGCGACAAATGGCAAATCCGCCGTTAACGACGTAGAGATCCCCGCTTTGCTCCCGCGCCCCGTCGCCCTTCAAAATGCCGTGGAATGGGACAAAACCCAGAGCAGTTACATGCAACTCAGCAGTGATCTGCGCCTGAAAGACGAATATGCCATCGAGCCCCGGATCACGCTGGCACAGATTTTTGCCAACGAAGCACGGGTGACCGGAGAACACGGGCACTACTACCCCGCCGCCCTGAAAATGGTGAATGAAGCCCTGGAAATCAACAAAGGCCTGAACCCCGATCAGGAATTTCTGGCCCTATCGACCAAAGCAAGCGTACAGCTTTCACAGCATGACTTTAAAGATGCACTCGAAACGGCGAAGCGCGCCATCGCCCTCAACCCTTACAACGCACAGATTTACGGTGCATTGATTGACGCAAACGTGGAACTGGGCAATTACGAAGATGCCGTTGCGGCATCCGACAAAATGGTCAAAACGCGCCCCGACCTTCGTTCATACTCCCGGGTTTCTTACCTCCGTGAAATCCATGGTGATATTCCCGGAGCGATCAAAGCCATGCAGATGGCCGTAAATGCTGGTGCGCCAGGTTACGAATCTACCGCATGGGCCCGACTGACCCTTGGCGAACTTTACCACCGCTACGGAGAGCCGGAAAAGGCTAAAAAACAATACCAGTCTATTCTGGTAGAACGCCCAAAGTACCCATTCGCCATCGCTGCACTTGCAGAGCTGGAAATGGACAATAAGAACTACGACGAGGCCGAAAAGCTGCTCGACGAAGCAGCTGGCATCATCCCTGAGGTTGGTTACTATATCCAGCTCGCTGAACTGTACAAAGCCACCGGACGGGAGGAAGAAATGAAAACCAAGGAAGAAGAGATCTTCGAGATGCTACAGGATGATGTAGACTCCGGCCATAACATGGATCTCGAATACGCTTTCTTTTACCGTGATCACTTTGGAGATTACGACAAAGCGCTCGACTATACTAAAAAAGAGTACGAAAAGCGCCCCGCGAATATTGACGTGAACCGAATGATGGCCAGCCTGTACCTGAAAAAAGGTATGGATTCCGAAGCCGCATCATTTCTTGAAAAAGCCAACGCCACACAGTCCAAGCACCCTGAACTCCAGGAATTACTGGCGGCCAGATAGTTTTCCCTATATTTATTTTTAAACAACACTTTTGGAGCACCGGAGCAATGACTACCTCATTATCCGGTGCTTTTCTTTATCCCTGTTACAATGTAACAGATAAGCACGAGCCTCGTAACCTTTCCCCAGGCTTTGTGCACCGGGGTGCAATTGTTTGTCTACTGTAGTTTTTGTTCCACCACCGCCCAGATCGCATCCGAAATATCGATCGGATCGCCGCTGGCATCGATGATGTGAATGTTCTCTCCTTCTCCAAAATGCTCAAAGGCAAGGTGAAAAGACTCCCGGACATGGGTTAGCTTTTCCCTGGTCTCAAAGAGTTCATGCTCTTCGCCTCTGGCGGCAATCCGCTGCATGCTTATTTCCGGGTCCAGGTCGAGAAATATGGTGATATCTGCGGGCAGTGTCCGCTTCGCAAGCATATTGAGAGAGGCGATCCATCCCGGATCGGCAAACTCACTCTGGTAGGCGAGCGAACTGAAATAATAGCGGCTGGCGATCACCTGATAACCTTCTTCGAGTTTCCGCAAAAGCCCTTCCTCCGGATGGTAAAGGTGTTCGATGCGGTCAGCGGCAAAAAGCGCAGCGACGGTTTTGGGGTCGGCTGCTACCTTTTTTTGAAGGATAGAACGGAGAAATTTCCCGGTCGGCAATTCAGTTGGTTCGGCAGTAAGGTAGCAGGCAGCTCCCCCACTCTGCAACCGGTCTTTCAGCATCTCGATCTGGGTTGTCTTACCTGAGCCATCGAGGCCTTCAATTACAATAAAGAGTGGTTGCATCAGCTGTCCTTGTAGTATAGAAAATTCCCTGCCGGCTTAGCGGGGGGGGGGGTATTTGCGAAATTATTCCTCTTCGGCAAATCGGTTCCGGCCCGAGCGGTCGACAAGAGTAGAACTGGCCTGCTGCGTTCCCTGAATGACCATATCAAGGATGTTGACGTGAGCTGGCTGGGTGATCATAAATTCGATAGCCCGGGCTACATCAGGGGAACGGAGAGGTTGAAAATCCTCATAGATTTTGGCCCGTTCCGCATCGCCGTCGTAGCGCACTACGGAGAACTCAGTTTCTTCCACCATCGCAGGACAAATCTGACCTACCCTGATGCCGTGTTTAACCAGATCGATACGCATCGCCCGGGTGAGGGCATCGACGGCGTGTTTGGTGGCGCAATAAACGTTTCCGTTGGGATAGACTTCCTTGCCCGCCGTACTGCACACATTGATGATCATTCCGGAGCGGCGTTCCACCATTACCGGGCTGATGGCCCGGGTGAGGTACAGTAATCCCTTCAGGTTTACGTCGATCATCTCGTCCCAATGATCAAGTTGCCCCTCATGAATCGGGTCTACGCCCTTGGCCTTGCCGGCGTTATTGACGAGCACATCGATGTTTTGCCACGCTCCGGCAAGGCGGGCCGGCAGGCTGCTCACAGCTTCCCGGTCGGTAACGTCAAGCGGAATCAGTAGCGTTTCCGTTTGGTGTGCGTTGAGGAGTTCTTCCCCTAGTTCTTCGAGCCGCTCGTTGCGGCGGCCGATCAGGATCAGACGAAAGCCCTCGACAGCCAGGCACCTTGCGGTGGCCCTGCCGATACCACTGGTTGCGCCCGTGATTAGAACGGTTTTGCCGGCTCCTTTAGGTGGCGCGGGCGCAGGTGCAGGGGTGGGTTCAGGAACCCGGTCCCGTTCGGCGATCATTGCTTCCAGGGAAGCGATGTTTTGTTTCAGGGCCGCGAGCGCATCTTCTTCAGCCGGGGTTGCAGCAGTAACCAGCGAAATAGCCGCAAATGCTTTGCGGTTAGCAGCCGTGTTGAATGCCGAATTGATGGCCGTAGCGGTTTTAAAAGCAATTCTCGCCCCCTCGTACTCTCCGCGCTGGTGCAACAAAACTGCGAGCTCGTACTGCGCGTAGGCGTGAGAAGGGTCGATCGCCAGGCCCTTGCGCAGCACCTTGATGGCTTTCCCCTGCCGGCCCACCGGGCCGGCGAGCAGGAGCGCGTAGCGATAGAATGCATCGGGGTTGGGCTCTTTGTCTTTTGTGGCGCGACGCAGGTAGGCTGCGGCTTCGAGGAAGTCTTCGGCGAAGTGATCCGCCAGCAGAATACCCAGGCGGTAGTTCAGGTCGGGGTAAAAGGGCTCGATGTCTGAGAGTTGCTCCCAGTTTTCGCGGGCGCTCTGGTAGTCTCCCGCACTGAGGTAAAGCTCTCCGTTGAGGTAAAGCGCATCCGGATGATCAGGGTGTTTGGCCAGCAACGCTTCAGTTTCGCGGCGGGCAGCCGCTGCGTCTTCGGTGGAAGTGGCCAACAGGAGAGCGTAGTGGTAATGCAGCTTGTGATGATCGGGCAGGGCGTCACGCCCTGCATTGAGCAGTTCGAGCGCTGAGGTGGCGTCACCTTCGTCGTGCATACTCCAGGCGCGCTCTATCCAGATGTTGGCCTGCTCGGCAGGCGACATCTCCTGAGCGGAAGCATCCGTTCCTTCCTGCTTTGCGGGCTCGCCGGTAATGCCGGAGGTTATTTCCGGTGCTTCAGCATCTAAGTTGTCGGAGGTCATGGGGTAGTTGGTTTGGGGCTGATCTGTAGGTTCGGGGATGTCCGCTTCGTCATCCTCACTTTGCACCTGCGGTTGCGCCTCATCATCCTGCCCGGCCATGCCCAGCATTTCCAGCCCGGGAATACCCGAGAGGTCCATCGGAGCTGCGTTTTCAAAGTCTTTCAATTCTTCCCACAACTTTGGTCGTTCCGCGAAGATGAAGAGCTGGTGGTAATGATCGGCTGCAAACTGAGCTTCGGTAAGGGCCCAGCCATCTTTGATCTGGCGCAGCAGTTCTTCCATCTGAACGCTGGTTTCCCTGATTTTGCGTTTGTACTTTACGAAAGCTTCGCCTCCTCCGAGGTCGTCGTCCGGCTTACGGAGTTTGATATAGCGGTCTTCCCAGTAATTAACGTAGTACATCAGTTCCTGCTGACTGGCCAGGCTCGTCTGGGTGGAAATAACTTCGTCCTGCAGTTCATCGTAGGCATGAGAACGGATGAAGACGGGCAAAACTTCACGGTCGGAGCCAAAAATCTCCTGTCCCCTCAACATGCAGTTCGAGTTGGTCAGGAAATCACTGGAGATAAGGACCACCACCGGCCCCTCGGTATCTTTCAACAAATCGGCCAGGACCGGGCCTTCGTTGGACTTGCCGACACTTACATGGACGAAACTGACATGACTAGCCAGATCCGCCGCAATTCGGTGAGCAGTTGTCTGGTTATCGGTAACGTAAGCGAGGGTGATGGTAAGCATGGGGCGCAAGATAGAATACGGGCGGGCATTATTGAAGATTTTAGGGCGACAATCGTGGCGGAACGATCAGGATTCCCCGGCAGACCACCGAGCGCTACCGGCAACCTGAATAAGGGATTTCATCAAACCGCACCGTCTCAAAGACTATACAAGCGATGAAAAAATCACGCTATCCACCAACGTTAGCTGAGTACAGTCCGTCTACCCCATCAAAGCCCGGACTTACACCAACCTACCAATCTAAAAAATCACCAATGAATCGACTATTTACCCTGGCCCTTCTGGCCTTACTCGCCATCACCCTTTCCGGTTGTATCGAAGAGACCTGTAACGAACGCCGCTCCGTCAGCAGCTTCGAACCGGTAACTACTACTTCGGGAGAATGGCGCAACAACTCAACCTTTGGTTGCTTCGCACCGCAGCCCGTTTGCAACACCTCCGGGTTCTACGTTTACGGCGATTACCTCTTCATGGTAGAGCAAAACGAAGGGCTGCACATCTATGACAATTCCGACTCCGACAACCCACGCCCGATAACCTTCATGGACGCCCCCGGAGGCCAGGGCATAGCTGTACGGAACGACATTCTGTACATCAATCAGTACACTGACCTTGTGGCCTTCAGCCTAGACAATCCCGAAAAACCCGAATTGGTAGGTCGTACCGAAGATGTGTTCGAGCCTTATAGTGTATTCGCTCAGGTTTTGCCGGACGGAGACTTCGTAATTGACTGGATCCCGACCGGTGAGCGCCGCACGATCGACTGCGACAACTTCAATTTCAGTCAGAATGTGTTCTGGGAAGATGACGTTGCATGGGGTGCGAACGTGGAAGCTGTTCGGGCTGACTTCAGCAATAGCGCCTTCGCTAACACCAGTACGGGTAGCCCCAGCCCGGATGTTGTCGGCCAAGGTGGTAGTCTTGCCCGCTTCACAATCAGCAACGGAACCCTCTACGCAGTGGATGATTCCCGCCTGAAAGTTTTCGATCTCTCCGACGCCGAAAACCCGGTGTACGCAGATCAGGTAAACCTCGGCTGGGGTATCGAGACCATCTTCCCTTACGAAGACAAACTCTTCATCGGGTCTACCACCGGAATGCATATCTACGATGCCTCCAACCCGACTGCGCCTGAGCACCTTTCCACCTTCGAGCACGTACTCAGCTGCGACCCCGTGGTTGTAGCCAATGACCTGGCCTACGTCACCCTCTGGGGCGGCCGCGACTGTGGCAGTGTTGGTGACCAACTGGAAATCATCGACGTCAGCGACGCCCGCAACCCGCGCTCCTTGCAGATTACACCTATGAGCAGCAGCCACGGCCTCGGCGTTGCCGAGGGCAAACTCTTCCTCTGCGCCCAGTGGGAAGGCCTCAAGGTATTCGACCTCACCGACGAGGGGCTGCTCGGAGAGCAACTCTCCGTTATAGACAACATCAACGCACGCGACGTCATCGTCCTGCCGGCCAATAACGAACTGATCGTCCTCGGCTACGCATCCGACGGTGTACAGCAGTACGACTACACCGATCAGGGACAGCTGACTCCGACAAGCAGAATAAACCTCTGCGATTAAACTCACCCGGAGGCGAGCTTCAGTCACTTCCATGTAGTGTTTCTCTCTCCTCCCAAAACAGTATTCAGCGTTCAGGCCGAGCAATAACCCGCCGCCTGAACGCTGAATGTTTAACTTGCCAGTCGAACTCAATTCTGTATGCGCACTCTCCTACTTATTTTCGTCCTTGGTCTGGTTTGCCCGACAGCCTCCGCACAACCTGCGGCAGAGCAGTATATCGATATCGTCCAACTTTTTAAGGGCGATCCGGTAGAAGGTACAATTCTTACGTACGAATACAACACAAAAGTGATCATCGTAACGGAAAACGGAACGGTACGTGAGCTGCCGTGGGAAAACGTAAAGCGGGTACAGTTCAGGCAGGACCACAGCCGAAAATCCGCCATCCGACAGAAAAGGGAGGAATATCTACCCGAAAAGGAACCGCTCAGCACGCCCTCCCGAAAGCTCAGGCACCAGATCACAAGTGCAGTCACTTTTGGCAGAGTTACCAACCCCAATCTGAATTTTGGTTTACCGTCAACTACGATCGGTGGCGGAGTTGCTTATCATCTGCTTTACGATATACCCGTTGCCACCCTAGGGTTTGGCCTGGACCTGAACCTGATGAACCACCAGCGGAGGGAGAACGTACTGGCGGCCACCCTACTTGCTGAAAGAGCACTGGGGCAAGGGCGCTTCCGCCCTCTCATCCGTATGGAGACAGGTCCCTCTTTCCCCTTCGGAGGAAGTGAAGAGGGAGGCGAAGAGATCACTTCACGATCAATCTCGATCCTCTACCATCCCGCGGTTGGCGTCGAGATCACCCCCCGCAACGGTGGTTGGGGTAAAATGACCATCGACGTGGGCTACCGGTTCCTCAACAGTAAGTTCGAACTTACCACCGCGAGCCTCGACGTGGTGGAGCGAAACGTGAACTACCGCAGGCTCACCCTTAGGGGAGGCATGCGGTTTTGACCTCGTAACGCTGGCACTGGCCAGCAATTTCATTAGCTCACTCCGAAGTCTACAATAACCATTCCGATTTGCTTTTCCCCGACGAAAAATCACTGGTAACAGCCTGTCTGGCCGGAGACCGCAGGGCCCAGGAGGCTTTTTACCGGCGGTTCGCGCCGGCAGCCCTGGTCGTTTGCCGCCGGTACGCAAACGGCCGGGACGAAGCAATGGAACTTCTCAACGGAGGGATGATGAAGGTCTTTCAGAAACTCGACAAATTCCGTTGGGAAGGAAGCCTCGAAGGCTGGGTGAAGCGCCTTGTATTCCGAAGCACCATCGATCAGTTCCGGGCGGGCAAACAACGGCCAACGTTGGAGATTGCTGACTGGGACACCCCTTCGGAGGCCACCGTCACTCAGTCGCTCTACGCCGAGGACCTCTGCCGGATCATTGATCTCCTGCCTGAAACGAGCAAAGAAGTTTTCTGGCTCTTTGCCGTAGAGGGCTATAACCATGCCGAGATCGCCAACCAACTAAATTTCAGTGAAGGCAATAGCCGCTGGCACCTGAACAAAGCACGACAAATTTTGCGCAAGAAACTGCAATCTCAATCATTTAAACCCAACCGCTATGCAGGCTAAAAAGGAACAGCAATGGACCGACGACGCCGCCTTCTGGGATGAAGCGTGGGCGGACATGAACGGACGGCTCGACGCCGCGCCGCCCTCACGCGAACGCAGCTTCGTCTGGTGGCCCTTCTTCCTCGTCTTTTCTGCAGCAATTGCGCTTGCGGTTTACTTGGCGGCCTTCCCTAGCGATGATCAGGATCAGCCGCTTAGCCCCACAACCAACACAGGGCCGGAGGTTGTGAATACCGATGGAGAAAATACCGTCGCAACAAAGCCCCTCAAGAAAACAATCGTCCGCAATGAGGAATTGAAGGAAAGAAGTTCAGAGGCAAGTATGAAGCCAGGTGAAAGCCAGGCCCTTGCCAGTTCGTCTTCGCCGGATCGCCCGGTCTTTTCAGCGCCTGAGCCCGCTGCGGCTTCCGCCCCGTCTTCGCCGGATGTTCTCCCTCAGCCAGGCCAGCCGGAAACCTTAAGGCTCCCTGCCACACGGGTAGCCTCCACCACCGAAACTGCGAACGGCGACAAGCCCGCACCACCGAATAGCAATGACGTGCAGGAGCAACGCAAGCCCATCGCGGCAAGCCCCGCTCTCCCTTCATCCGGGATGGTAGTGGAGCCAACCAAACAGGATCAAAAAGCATTGCTGCCCTTCAAAAGCGAACCGCATCGTTACCGTAATCCGCTGACATTTGCCATCGCCGGCACCACTGGTCTGAACCCAGTACCACCTGGTATTTCATTAGGGTTTGGTTACCGCATTAAGAACGGCGGAAGGGTTTCTTTTCCCCTCTCCGTACGGTACCGTTTCGATGAGATTGAGGTTAAGGACTCCCCCCTCAATGCACTTCTTGAGAGTGATTTATCGGTAGGAAGCCCGGTGAACGGAAGTTCTGATTTATTGCTGATTCCAGAGACGATCAGTTCGCATGCGCTGGAAATCAGCGCCGGAGCCGCCTGGGAGGCCACCCCACGCCTGCGATTCGTTTCTGGTCTTGCAGCGGCTTACCACATGGAGAGCTTTATCAACTTCGCGGGAAATACCAATTCATCCTTCAACGGCCAGTTGGTCTCGTTCGAAAATTATGATGTTTACAGCCTGAATTCATCCCGCAGTGCTGACCTGTTGGAATCCCTGACGCAAGACGGCGTAGCACCCGATTTCAGCCGGTGGGCCTTTCGGGCCCACCTTGGCGTAGCTTACGACCTTACGCCCCGGTTCGGGGCGCAACTGAAGCTGACCCGGCTGATCGCACAACCCGACCGTACAGGAATCATTCAACTGCAGAACAACCAGCTTGAATTCGGGGTGAGCTACCGGTTCAGGTAGTCAGGTAAACCGGTTTACCGGCACTGAGCCAAGCCGTTCAACCACCCCTGCATCCTGCGTTCGCGCCGCCTTCTTATTCGGGCGCGTACGCAGGATGCAAAGATTGTTTTTGGAGGAGCAAAGTTCGGCAGGCCCGGCAGGAAAGTCCCATCTTCGCGTCCATGCCGATTGATCATAACGCCACACCGGCCACCCGGGCCTTGTACGACTTCCTGCTTCGCAACGCCAAAGGCCCTACCCTTTTCGGGCATCAGGACGCACTGGCTTACGGCGTAAACTGGAAAGACTTTCATGAGTTCCGAACCGACGTTCACGACGTATCGGGCAAACATCCTGCGGTTTTCGGGTGGGACATCGGCAAGATTGGCCCCCGGCCCAGCAACCTCGACCTTGTCGACTTCAGGCAGATGCGTTTCTGGATGCGCGAAGTTTACCGCAGGGGCGGCATCAATACGGTAAGCTGGCACGCCAACAATTTCCTGGGCGGAGACGCCTGGGCGGTGGGTACGCCCACCGTTGCGGCCATCCTTCCCGGAGGAAGCCATCATCAAGCATACCGGGACAAACTTGAATTGATCGCCGGGTTTCTCCGCAAGGTCTCCTCGGGGCCACCGGATTACCTGCCTGTACCCATCATTTTCCGACCGTTCCACGAGCATACGGGCCACTGGTTTTGGTGGGGAAAACCGCACGCCTCTTCAGCTGAGTACATCAGGCTCTGGAGGTTCACTGTCCGGTTTTTACGCGACGAGCAGCAGCTTCATCACCTCCTCTGGTGCTACTCTACGGACATTGTCGACAACGAAACTGAATACCTCGAGTACTACCCCGGAGACGACTTCGTCGATATCCTTGGCCTCGATGATTACCACGACGTCGGGGAAAAAGAAGACACCAAAAGACTCACCGCCCGCCTCAATATGCTCGTCGGTCTGGCAGAACGAAAAGGGAAAGTAGCCGCACTCACCGAAACGGGCTACGAGGCAACCCCGAAGCCCGACTGGTGGACGCAGAGCCTCCTAAAAAGCATCGTAGCCGATCCGGTCGCCTCCCGGATCGCATGGGCCCTCGTCTGGCGCAACGATAACAAACAGCACCATTACGCGCCCTACCCTGAGCACCTCAGCGCCGAAGATTTCAAGGTTTTTGCCGCCAATGAAGAAGTAATGATGCTGGATGAACTGCCAGTAATTTATCCGCAGGATAAACCAGTGTGAGATTCGTCTCCAGGCCAGTTGGCACCATCAGGCTCAACGCTCGTATATGCTGGCCCAATCAGGGCTTCAGGCTTTAATTCAGAGGGTTGTCGATTCAGCTGTCCAGGAGATCATCGTAGAGATCGACCTTCACTTCGCGGGATGTCCCGAATTGGTAGAGCCCCATGATGAAGAGCAGTTGACCGACAAAACTCGTGAGCCCCGTGAGGCTGAACAACCAGGTGACCGGGGAAATGTCGAGACTTCCATTCATCATCATCACCCTGATCATTGCGTTGACCAGCGAGCCTACCATCAGCAGTGCTGATCCCGCCACCAGAATCGAAACACCTTTTTTGCCTTTATGGCGCCCCTGAACTTGTGTGCACACCACGAAGGTTGCGATTGACAGCACCGGCCAGAGAAACTGCATGGCGGATGACAGAATATTCAGGGAGTCCATAGTATTGGGTTTATGTAGTTTGTCAACTGTGTGTCAGGGTGTCGGCAATGTCCGTCCGGGCGGCCTGCACCGCAGGAATGACGGCGGCGAGAAAACCGATGAAGAGCGCTGCGGCGAATAACCAAACTTCCTCGGTCAGAAAGCGGGTTGCAGAAACAGTGTACCTGAAATCATCCTGCACGTTGGCGGCCAGCAGGGCCATAATGGCATGGCTCAGCAGAATGCCGAGCACGTAACCGATCACAGCGACCATCAGTCCCTCCATTACGATGAGGAAGAAGAGCTTTTTACGTCCTGCGCCCATCGTTCGCATCAAAGCAAGTTCGTAGCGTCGCTCGCGGAGAGAGGTGAACAAGGCGATGAAAATGCTAAGCGCTGAAACTACCGTTATGGCGAGCACCAGAATACCGAGGATGCGTTGCCCGGAGTCGAATTGCCGGCGTACTTCGCTGATTTCGTAGGCGGGGTTGGCGGCCAGCAATTCGGTATTCTCGTTCAGGTTACGCGGGAAGTTCAGGGCCTGAAAACTGCTGGCATTGCGGTACCTGACCAGCAGGCTGGTAATTTCCTGCTCGGGGTCTTCCTCCGTCAGCGGCGTGGGTGCGTGGTCGTGGGTATGATCGTGCCCGGCGTGGTCATGGTTCTCGTGGTCTGCATCATCTCCGTTGTGTGTCTCGTGAGAATGCCAGTAAGTTTGGTTCGTTGTCAGCACAAGCTGGTCCATTACCGTACCGCTGGGAGCCAGGATTCCCACGACGGTGAAATCATCGTCGTGTTCGATGTTGTTCTCATCGCCTTCATCGATGATGCCGTGATTCGATTTGAACTTACTGCCCAGGGTAAGCCCGTTGACCCGGGCAACTTCCTCTCCTACCACGACTTCGAAATCGTGCTGCCAGAGCCCGCCTTCGGCCAGTTCGGCGCCGTACCAATCGAGTATCTTGGGGATCGTTCCTACAATGCGGTAGCCACGGTAGCTGTCTCCGACGGAGAGAGGAACAACGTCTTCAACGATCGGATGTTTGGGATTGAAAAAGGCCTTTACCTGGCCGAGTTTGATGTTACCGGTTGCGTAACCGACGTGGTACATACTGTTCAGGGTGAGCTCGAGTGGACTCCCTTTGGCACCCACGACAAGGTCGATACCTGCGAGGTTGTTATCGAACTGTTCATCGGCTTGTTCCCGCAGGGAAAGGAGCAGAGAAATCAGCCCGATACTGAGGGCGAAGAGCAGCACACTCAATAGTGCGTTGAGGGGCTTGAAGGTGAGATTTTTCCAGCTGAGGCGTAGCAGGTTCATAGTTTCGTCTGTTGGGGGATGATGCCCGTTAGGCGATTATCATGAGTAACGATGAGCAAAGTGGCCTTAACCGCTTCGGCCTGCCGCTGCAACAGCTGAATAACTTGCCGGGTGTTGTCATCATCAAGGGCAGAGGTAGGTTCATCGGCAAAAATGACGGCAGGCTGGTTAATAATTGCCCGGGCAATGGCTGCCCGCTGCTGCTGACCAACGCTGAGCTTGCCGGGCAAAGCGTTTCCTTTGCCGCCCAGATCCAGCTCTTCCAGTAGCCCATCGATGCGCGGCCGGTCGATGGGTTTACCGGCAAGTTGCTGCGCGATGGCCAGGTTCTCCCTAACGCTGAGTGCGCGGATAAAATGAGCCGTCTGAAAAATCATCCCGACGTTCTGGCCGCGGAAGTAATCCAGCTCAGCGCCCGATAGTTCGTTGAGATTCTGGCCATTGATGACAACGGAGCCCGTTGCGGGCTTCCGCAAACCGGCAAGCAACTGAAGCATGGTGGTTTTTCCGCTTCCCGACTTACCAAGCAGCAGACGAGTCTCTCCGGCCGGGCAAACCAGGTCGGGAAATTTCAGAACCTCACCGCCAGGATAGGTAAAACTTAAATTGGTAGAACTTAACATGATTTTGATTGGGCGAGGCAAGATAGGACAAGCATTTAGCATTTAGCAATTATGCCCTCTTGATTTCAGGGTATGTCCGCCAGAACCCGGTTGTTCAGCTCCCTGCGGTAGAGCGCCCGGTGGTTGGAGGCCCTAAGGTTTAGAACCACCGGTGTTGCCTAATTCAACCCTACCGGCTATCTTGACCCGCACTTAGAGTAACCGATCAAACTAATCAACTATGGCAAAGTCCAGAATTACGAAACCAAGCAAGCCGAAGAAAAAGTCTGATGTCAGTGCCGAAGACGCTGCAGCAAACAAACGTTTTTTCACCATCACTGCCGTCTGTGTGGTGTTGTTGCTGGTCATCATTTTTATCTTTTACAAGAACAGCTAAGCGCGCTTCAAACCGGACACATCAGGAGAAGTTACGCACCAGGCCCGCAATTTCCGTTGCCGAAGGCGACGATGCCAGTACTTCATCGACCATTGCCGGCAGCATAAACCGGGCTCGGCCGTTGTTGCTGAAGGGCTTCACGTTCATGTCCCGCAGCCCGGAATCGCGGATTTCGACGATGCGGTAGATTCCGTCGGCGATGGTATACGTAACGATGAGTTCGGTTTTATAAACCGTAGGTGCAAGGTAGAGTATGAGTGCTGCGTCGAGCATCTCCATCTCCGAAGTCTGGTAATGGTAACAAGCGGTATACGACGGGTATTCAACCAGTCTGCCGGTAAGCCCGTTGCCCGCCAACGCACTTTGCACCTGCGTCAGCGCCGCCTCGATCAGATCGTAGGGGTCTTCAGGGTGTTGGTCGTCGTAGGGCAGCCATGAGCCGGTGGAAAGCTGGAAGAATTCCATCTGTCCGAACTGCATCTTGTAGTTGAAGATCGGGTAGCGCGGCGCTACGTAACCAGGGTGGTAAAATAGTACCCCGTTGTTCTGCAGCCACTGAATTTCCAACACCATGGTGTAAATACCGAGGCTGTGGGCTGCGTAATCGGGGTCGTAGATTCCCGCCTTGGAATAAGCCGTTTTCCGGCCCAGATCGAAATAGCTGAACGCAATCAGTTTATCGCCATCGTAGATGCGGATGATTCGCGTGTCGAGGGCCTTGATCCGGTGTTCACCGATCACGTGGTGATCCAGTGTTTCCCGGGTTTTTTCGGGGTGGAGCGCGAGATAACGCTGGTTCAGGGCTTCCAGTTCAGCATCGGGGGTCGTAGCACGATCGACGGTATGCCGGAAGCGTTTCCCGTTGCGGTTAAGAAGTTTGCGGTGGCGTTTCTTGAAACTGAACCCGGTTAGCGGCAGCCGCAATTGGATGCAGCCGTAAATCTGTTCGTCGTCGGCGCGGAGGAACTCCGCGGTATAAATCCCCTGTCCGGCCGGTCTCCATCCCTTGCTCAGGTAAGCATCGAGTTGTTCGGGAGCAATAGGACTTTTAGGGTGATGAATACTTGTAGCCAACCAGGAGATTATTTTCGGGACGTAAAGGTAGGAATTTTGACCTTTTAGCCAGTGCTTTCTCTGTATTCGGTGATCATGGCTTCAGCCGCCGGCACATCAGTTTGGGCCCGCGGCTGAAGCCGGGCCTACAGTTTCCCCCCGAACCGCTCCTCTACCCTGCTGGTGATTGCTTCGTCTTCCACCAGGCCGGGTGCGTGCCATGGCTTCACGCGCGCATCGATGACGAGCGGCCCGGTGCAACCCCAGTGCTTGTGCTCGGTGAACGCGCCAATGCCGTGTACATCGTGGCTCGGGTTCGAGCGCGTGAAGGTTGCCCACACGAAGTTGCTGAAATCCTCGGCGAGGAACTGGCTGTCGTCGCAGACGACAATCAGGGCAATCCCGGCCTCCAGCAATGCTACGGGTTCGATGCCCAGCTCAGCCGTGGTGAACCGGTCGATGTCGGCGTAGCTCGTTTCGCCTTCGTTGCGCGGGCCGCGTACCGCGAGGATACCCGGCGCGACAAAATGAGGGTCGCTGAAACCAGAAGGAAGAACAAAACCTACGGGCAAAACCGAGCTCAGTTCACGGCGTTTTTCTCCGCGTACGGCCCAGATAAGTTTGCTGCCACCGTTCCAGTCGGAGCCGCTGTAATCGAGGGTATCGATGGTTGTACGGGTCTGGAAGTGTAGATCGCGGGCAGGATCGTAGCGTTCGAGCACGTGCCGGAAAAAGTCCGGTTGATCGTCGGCATCCAGTTTGGGATCGTCGCCGGCGGCGGCGATGATGCAGTATTTGGCCAGGCTCGTCTGGCCACTCCCGATGATGCGGTTGGCCTGGGTGATTATCTCTTCGGGCACCCGCATCTGTCCGTCTTCCCGGAAGGGCATATACCGCTCGGAACCAATGGCGAGCAGTAGCGGATGGACGCCTGCTTCGTCGACCGCGTTGATCTGCCGGATGCCGGGGAATTCCCCCGGCGTAAGGTCCTTTACGATCTGATGGATCAGGTAGCCAAACTGAGAATCTTCGGCGGGCGGGCGCCCAACCACAGTAAAATGCCAAATCGGGTCTTTACGGTGCCACACGGTCTCGACGTCCATCACGGGGAAGGGATGCTCCAGGCTGTAGTAACCAAGGTGGTCGCCGAAGGGGCCTTCGGGCATCATGCCTTGTTTACGGATGGTCCCCGTAATGACGAAATCGGCATCGGCGGAGAGGAGCCAGTCGCGGTCCCAGGCGTAACCGAAGCGGCGCCCGGCCAGCATTCCGGCAAAGGTCATTTCACTCAATCCTTCGGGCAAAGGCATAATGGCGCTGAAGGCGTGGCTCGGCGGCCCGCCCACAAAGATCGAAACACGGAAGGGTTCGTCCGATTGCAGGTATTCCTTGTGGTGCACGCCAATCCCGCGGTGCAGTTGGTAGTGCAACCCGGCTTCTTTGTTGGTGATGTAATCGTTGCCAGTAAGCTGGATGCGGTACATACCGATGTTAGAATCCATAGCCTTTTTGCTTCCCGGCGGTAGGGTCATAACTTGCGGCAGGGTAACGAAAGCTCCGCCGTCCATCGGCCACGATTTAACGAGCGGGAGCTGATCGATCGTTGTTTGGCCGTACTTGACAGCGGGGTTCATGTGCTTGCGGGGCAAGGCACTCAGGGCGGTAAAAGGAGCTCCTGCGTACCGAAACGGGCTCTTGGCCAGGTTGGCAGGATCGGCCTTCAGTTCGACCACCTTTTTGACTTTTGGCAGTGTTTTCCGGAACAGAAAATCCGTCCTTTCCTTAGTGCCGTACAGGTTAGAGAGCGCCTGAAAGGGGCTTCCCTTTACGTTTTCAAACAGGATGGCCGGACCACCCTTAGCGAATATGCGACGGTGGATTTCGGCCATTTCGAGGTTCGGGTCCACCTCTTCGCTGATGCGGAGGAGTTGGCCGTTTTTTTCGAGGTCCCGGGCAGCTTGACGGAGAGAAGAATACATGGTCGGTGAGGCTTTTAATCGGTTGGTACGGTCGTTGGTGGTGAAGCTACCAGGCTTTTCGAGGCGCGAACGCCGGTGCAAGGTAGGGACGTTTAAAGAGCAAAGTGGCACATAAGGTTGTCGACTTCGTGTCATGAAAACAACGCTTTTACCTAACCTGACCCTGCACCTGCGCTCCGCGCCCCGAATAATGTTGGTGTGCACTTCTTTTTCCTGGTCCGCTAGCGGGTTTGGAACGGACGACGGTAAAACAGAACTGCCGTGCCAACCAAATGGTCAGCACGGCAGATCAGTAAAGGGGGCAGACGGTTGCGTCTGGCTATTTATTGAGGAATGAACTGTACATCCAAACCAGTTTTTCCTGCTCTCTGATGTAATCACTCATCAAAGCGTTGGTGCCTTCGTCGCCGGCATCGCCGGAAAGATCCAACAATTCGCGTTGCAGGATGATGATAGTCTGGAAGGAAGAAAGAATATCGCCGACGGCTTCGATACCGTTGCTCACCTTCTCACTTTCTTTGATCTTCGATACCGCTCTGTAGTCGGTGTAATTGTGTTTTGGTGCGAAGCCGAGGGTCAGGATTCGCTCGGCTACATCGTCGATTTTCAGGAGGAGATCATTGTACAACTCCTCGAACTTTACGTGAAGCTCGAAGAATTTTTCACCCTTGATGTTCCAATGAAACCCTCTGGTGTTCTGGTAAAAGATCGAATAATTGGCCAGAAGCTCATTGAGCTTTCCCGCCAGTTCTTCAGCTTTATTACAGTCAAGTCCGATTGCATTCTTGTTTGCCATTGCTAATGGTATTTTGGTTATGTAAGTATAATGTTATACATATATAACACCTGATAGCGGCCTGTGTTCTGTAAGAATAATGGTACAGAGCAACTAAGACCAAATGGGCACATGTTTTTTTGCGTCAGTCTGTTTTTATGATTTTTTTCTCAACGGTAGAGCCATCAATGGTGAGCCTGACGAAATAGACACCCGCAGCGAGGCCATCGAGCCCCAAATACGCTTGGTTGATGCTCCGGCGAAGTAACCTCCCCTGCGCATCGAATAGCATTACCACGATATTTCGATAAGAAAAATCAGTCCGGACCTCAAATCCTCTGCTCGCAGGATTGGGATAAATGGCAACCGCACCTCCGAGTCTTGTTATCTGATTCTGAGAAGTGACAAGGTTGCAGGTATCCGAAGGGGAAAACCTGGCGTCGGCCCACAAGTTGAAATCCTGGATTAAGTCGTCGGCCGTATGGTTAATGAACTCGTACGGCCAGGGTTCTATGTAGCGGATACCGAGCAGTTTCGCCTGCTCAAAAACAGAACTGTACAACTCGCCCTCGAACCGTTCGGTTTGATCCGACCGTCCAATCACCTGCGCGTATTTGTCGCCCTGGTAATTCAAGATGAAGTCGATCAGGTCAGGCTGATAATTTGTTTTTCCGGACAGCCACCACATCCCGAGGCCGACCCTGTTGCACAGTGCAGGGTCGTTGGTCAGGTCATTGATGATAGTTGTGGGGATGAGCGTATCCTGATTGATCTCATGGACCTCGAACACAATCGGTTTGCCGGGAAAGGCCGTGGCAAATAATGCCGTGGTAGCCTTAGCGGCTGTTATCCATTTCTGATCCGTGAAACCAGCGGCAGTGAACGCCGGGATATTCACCCCGTTCAGGTGCCCCTCTACCCCATTGACAGTCATCTGGGTTACGTACACGTGCGAAAGCAGGCTGTCGGCAGCGTAACGATCGCCGAGCTGGGAGATGAGCCCTGACAAGCGTTGGGCACAAACGTTATCCCACCATAAGGGGAGTTTCCATTCCTGGCCCTGGTATTCGAAATCGTGGTGAGCAACGTTGAGGGATTCCGTCAGCCAGGCCGGGCTGCCGAAGGCACCGGCCGCCACCGCGAGAGCATACGGCAGCCCCGCCGCCTTGACCGTATTGATCTTTGCGTCGAGAAGACTGAAATCGAATACGCCAGGCGAGGCTTCCACATCGGACCATTTTTCGGTCAATAAAACACCCCTCGCCCCGGGGTGAGAAAGTGCGCCCTCCGAAGTACCATTAGTGCCGGCGTAGCAACCTATGGGCTTGGTGATAGTTTGCGCAAAACCTGCCATTGGCAAAGACACAACTAAAAAGAAGAATAATCTGATCATAAAATCGGGTGTTACCAGCCTTCCTTCCCAAAGGTCAACCGACCTTTTTCTGCCAGGCAACCTCAATAGATTTTGCCCGACAGAAAACAAGCCGAAGACTTTCGGACCAGCAAACTGCGGTTAAGATTCCTTTATATGATCGACTATAATCGGTTCTGCAACTGAAACAAATCAGCTGATCCTCAAGATAGTACAGAAAACCGTCACCTCGCCAACCCACAAGGGCAGGTTGCATAACCGAAGGAAAAACGTCATCACTCGTTCGGATATGATCGCAGTAGCTATGGTGATTAAGCAATCGCCTTCAGGGCCTCGATGATTTCATCGGGCTCAGACCGCGTTCTGTAATCGACATCCACGTAGTTCCATTTAACCATTCCGTCGCTTCCCAGTACAAACGTAGCGGGAATAGGCATAATATCACCGTTACCATTATTGATTTTTTTCAGGTCGAGGTTACGACCAACCTCCATGTGCTCGATCAGGAATTCGGGCACTTTCCAGGCAACACCATAGTCTGAAGCGACTTTCGCATCCTGATCAGAAAGGACGATAAAATCCATTTTCTGGATTTCGTTTTTGGTCATTGATCCATCAGGTACTTCAGGGCTGATGGCTACCAACGAGGCTCCTAACTCCCTGATTTCGCTTAACCTGTTCTGTAAAGCCCGCAGTTGTAAATTGCAGTAAGGGCACCAGCTACCACGGTAAAAAGTGACAACTACGGGGCCTTCGGCCAATAAATCAGCCAGTGAGATTGATTTCCCTTCGGGATCGGGCAGATCAAAACCCGGAGCTGCTTCGCCCACCTTGATGGCTTTTTCTCCCTTGTTAAACGCTTTCGCTTCGGCGATAATGGCATCAACGCCCGCCATGAATTCAGGGTTAGCCTTTCTTCCTGCGGCAATTTTTGCGTCAGTTTGTTCTCTTAGTTTTGTCATCGTTTTTCTATTATTTCGCGTGATTGAATTCGGCTGCATGCTGAAGAGTTCTTCAACGTACACCATTTTGAATAGTTTCGGAAGGGCAGGCATCAAACAAAGTTGCCGCTCTCCGATCCCTGACCCGAAGGTGGAAACCGAAGAGCGACAACATGGCCCAACTTGGTGCTCTTACACCAGGCCCAGCAGACGAAAACTATACCGTTTAGTTATTCTATCTGATTAGTGAGAATGACTGGCGGTGGTTCCGTGGACGTGTGTATGGGGAATCTTCACGCTGTAATCGAAGTTCATTTCAGATGCTTTGTGGTGATCTGCGGATGCATAGTGTTCGTACAGAGTTCTTACGCCGTTGCCATTGATCATCTGAGCGAATATTCCGTAATCGCCCCCATCATCAGTCGCCGGATTATTGGGAATTCTGGTGATGGTATGAACGTGGTTGTAATCCGGAATTGTTGCAGCGTTTGCTCCGGTAGATCCTTCAGTGTTGAATTCCGACCACAAGTAAGGGTTATAAATCCGGTAGTAAAATTCGGAGGTGGAAGTAGGCGAAGTGTTCGTATCGTTGATCCAGACGAAGTAGGTATCGTCGATATTTGTCATGATGTCTGCCCACCACGCATCGGCAAAGGAAGTTGTCATATTGTACACGTATTCCTTCATGACCAGAACGAGATTGGCCTGTGCTGTGGCAGACATATCGGAATACTTCAATCCGGTTTCAAAACCGGAATAGTCGTAGGTGCCGATGTATGGATCCGTATCACCGTTTCTATCGGCAGGACCAACTTCCAGGGAGTGCGATGATGAGGTGGAGGAAGCCGAAGCAAGTTCCGTCGTCGAAAGACTGTTATACAGGCTAAGGGCCAGCTCCCGTTCGTCGGAAAAAATGTCGAAATCTATTCCGTTGTAGGTGTTAGCGGCTGGCTCACCCCCCAGGAAAGCAGGAACGATGGAGATATTATCTCCATGAACCAGAAAGTTAACGGCACAGTGATGGCCATCCAGCTGAAAACCCCAGGAGCCGCTTGTTTCAGGGTTTCCAAACATATCGATAGAGTAATAGTCCGGACTCCATACATTGCTCATGACGTCGCTTAACCAGCCTTCCGACAGTTCCGTAATCTCATATACCTTTTGATATCCGTCTGAGCTGAGGAAGAGCTGCAAAATTTCTTTGAAGGCAGCCAGTTGATCACTGCTCAGATCACCGTAGGTGATCCCATCCCGGTTGTCATTGTTCGCTGGTGTGTTATGCCAGAGATAAAATCGTTCGTCGTCCAGACAGACAGAACCTTCGCTCAGCAAGGTTGACGACAAGGAACTCCTGAAATCAACCATAGCCTGTCTCATGGCCTCTATCTCTGCGTTGGTTGACTGGGGTTCCTCCCCATCGGTGTTACAAGCAGTGAACGTTCCTGCGGCATCATCCGTATCCGAATTGTCGGCAACGTAACCATCTGGCTGTTCGCAGGCTAACTCGGTTACATCCGGAATACCGAGCCCATCTCCGTCGGCATCTTCGTACCAGATCGTTTCGGTACATAAATCTTCATCTGAATCGCAAGACGAGACGGAAATAAGCGTTCCTGCAAGCAGGAGAGCCAAAAGTAAGATGTTTTTCATTTCTCTGGTTTTGTGCTTTTCCGAAGCGAACGCCTTCAGTGTATCTGTAGGCAAGGGTGATGTTCTCTTCCCCCCGGGTGGGGATCAGGACTCGAAAAAAGCGACTATCGGGTTTTGTGCCCTCAGCCCTTAGACTGTTAAAACCCGGAAAACCTTCGGGGAGTTCCCTTTTCCGGCAAGCCGGGAGTTTGTCAGCCAAGATTTGAATGGCGTTTCCAGAAATTATGCTTAGAGCGTCGGAAGCCGCAGGAATGCGTCACGAGCCAGAGTGAAATCCGCTGTCATCAATTCATCTTGTACTTGGCGCGGTATTCCGACGGGCTTACCCCTACCCGTTTCTTGAAGAGCCTCGAAAAGTATTGTGGATACTCGAAGCCCAGCTCGTACGCTACTTCAGAAATGCTCTTCTCGGGGTTCAGTAAAATATCCTTTGCCTCATCCACCAGATAAAGCTGTAAGTGCTCGGTCGTTGTTTTGCCGGTTTCCTTTTTGAGCGTATCGCTCAGATAGCGCTGCGACACCGCCATTTTATCGGCCATTTGCTCGACACTTGGAATTCCTTTCCGCTGCAGCTCACCGGAGTCGAAATAATCAACCAACTGCCGGTTAAATTGCTCCAGAAGGTCGTTCGAGAGCTCTTTCCTGTTCAGGAACTGCCTTTCGTAAAAGCGGTTGGCATACTTGAGCAGAGTATCCAGGTGAGAAATGATGATGTCCTTGCTGAACTCGTCCTGGTTGTTGTGGTACTCCATTTCGATGTTCTCGACTATCAATTCCATTTGTCTCTCCTCGCGGGGTGAGAGATGAAGCGCCTCATTAACAGAATAGGAAAAGAACCCGTATTTTTTGATTTGATGAGCCAACTCGGTCCCTTTCAGGAAATCCTCATGAAAGTTGATGGAGAATCCCTTCTGCTCAAAGGTCACGCTGTCGTCCCATTGTATGACTTGCCGGGGAGCAATAAAAATCAGTGCTCCGTTAGTGAAATCGTACTTCGTCCGGCCGTAATTCAAATCACCACTGACGAACTTCTTGAGGCTGATGGAGTAACAGTCGACAATAATAGGAGGTGAACTTGCCTTCGGACAGGGCAGAAACCCATCGCCAGTAGCAGAAAACACACTCAGCATCGGATGTTCCGGGCGCGGAAGCTCGATATATTCGAGGTAAGAAGATAACGTCTTAAAATGTTTCATGGTATCAGGGGTTCAATTCTAAAGTTCCTGCTCTGCCTGCAGTAATTCCTTATTGTAGTTATCAATTCTTGCGTAAGCCATGCCATCGATCAACAGAATTACAATCAGCATTCCGATGGTCGTGATCATACTTGCCCGCCAGCCGGGCTTATCGACAAACATTATAACGAAAGCACAAGCAGCAATGATTAGAGGGATGGCGGTGAACACTACGTTTTGGTATTCTTTCAGGGTTCCCTCTACTCTTTTGATCTCTGAATCCACGAAGGCCGAAGGGTCGGCCTTCCAGGCCGATTCAAACTGATGAACCCTAGCCTTATTAGTGAAGAAAAGCCCCAAACCGATGGTCATCAGCAAAGCCCCTGCCACCAAAGCAGGAATAATGTAGGCCCTCGCCATATCTGTTTTCCCCAGTTGCCAAAAACCTATCCCTGCCGCAACAAAGAGTGCCCCGAAAAGAATAAAGAATTGAGTTGAGAAAACTTCGTCTTTCGCCCAGTTAGTAGCTGTTTTTAATATATCCATCGCTATCGGCTTTATTATATATGAAATTAATAAATAAGAATGTTTTGCAGGACCTCAACAGCAGTACTGCATTTAGTTATCGGTTTTACAGTTCCCAGTTGATTCCCGTGGCTTGTTCGGATACAGCCCATAATCTTTCAGCGACAGCTTTGTCTTTGGCGTGTGGCTCCAGGTGGTGTGCGCCAACGGGACCAACCCAATTGTTGCGGCCCGTGGGACCGTAGAAAAGAATTTGGTCCAGGTTATCTTCGGTGGCACACATCAATTCAGGGTAAGCGCCATTCTCTGCCGGTTGGGTCAATGGCGACAGTTTCATCAGTCCAAAAATAATCCTCATCATTAAACTGCCACTCGTAGAAATCAACGATGTCCGGGATGATCCGGGATGACAAGCGTAAACCTTAACGCCGGTTTTGCCGGCCGCTTTCAGTCGGTCCTGTAATTCGTAGACAGACATGATTTGCGCCAACTTACTTTGGCTGTAGGCATCGTTGGGGGTGTAGTCATTATCCCAGTTCATATCGTCGAACTTGATGGTCTTCAGTCCCATATCATAGCCCATACTTCCTACAGTAACGATCCGCCCGTGGGACTTTTCGATCAGCGGAAAGAGTAACCCCTGCAGGGTAAAGTGGCCGTAATGATTCACACCAAGCTGGCTCTCGAAGCCATCAACCGTGAGTTTCCGGGTAGGTACCTGAGCGATAGCGGCATTGCACATAAGGGCATCGATCCGGGACACTTTTTCAAGTACCTCAGCTGCAGCGCGTTTTACCGAAGCCTGCTCACCAAGGTCCATAATTACGGACAAAACGTCGATGTTACTTCCCAGGTCTTTCTTCAGGGTTGCAACGATTTCATCTGCTTTTTGCGGGTTACGGTTCAGCATAACCACTTTCGCTCCTTTGCTGAGCAATATCCGCGCTGCTTCGAACCCCGTGCCGCTGGTTGTTCCCGTTATCACAAAGGTTTTCCCGTTTAGGTTTTCGATTCTGTCAGGCGTCCATCCCGACTTACCAAATTGTGTAGTACTCATGATTGCTTAGTTTTAATGTTTAAAAGCATAGTGCAAAATTAGGGCAAGTAGCTTTTCGCCTCTTACACAGATTTTCGAATCCTGTATACTTTTAAGTAAAATGTATAGGCAAGGCGGGCGGGTTGCTGAGTTTTAGCCCGGGCCGTTCGGCATAAGCAGGCGCGGACGCAGGTGCAAGGCTGGTGGTTAAGAACAGGGTAACGGAGTCGGGATGCAGTACGCCGGTTGACTATCCCCTTAGCCAGCCAGCGGAACAGCAGAGCACGCCCTTGCACACGGGTAAAAGACACAGTCCTGTTATCCCTGTCATTGCACCCGCGGCCGCGCCGGAAAGAAATTTACAGTTCACCCCCAGCTTTGTAACAGACGATGGACTTGGGGTACCAGCGGGCCCAGGCAGAGGATGAAACCTACACCGGGAAGAAGCTCCTGCTAAAAGACGTAGATCCTTAAAAACCCAGCCGTTTGCAACGACCTGATTTCCGGCAAATAGCAAGGAACAAACAGCACGGTTTTATGATCAGGCAAGGGTGCTTCCGTGAAGTCACCCGGTACTCTTTATTATACGGTTCGCATCAGGCGCCATCACTATAAATCAAGACTAAATCCTGAAGGGTGCAAATCAGATTGTCGCGACTTCTCCTCCTCAGCGTAGTGATGTGGGGAGGCAGGGAGAGGTTTGAGCGACAATCTGGTTTGCGCCCGCCCTGAAAACACTTGCAGTCAAGCAGTGAATCGTACGAAAAAGCATATTTATCAAGGCCCGGCGCATCGGAATTCTGATCAGGGATTCGGTCACAACTTACTTGCTATCTTCTTTGAGGCCTTCGAGTTCATCTCCAGCGGTACATTTGCACTACACCATTATTGAAATCACATTCAAGCGCACCATAAATTGGTGATGAATTGCTAAATCTCGTAAGCATACAAATCACAACACCTGGCCGGGGCTGGCCCGATTGTGCCTTAGTTGATGCAACCAACTGAATCAATCAGTTCAAGTTCAAATTTCACTACCGTCTTGTAAAAAAAACTCACAGGCACTTTTTTGCGCAGAAATCCTTATTCAGTGTTACTTGTTTATTTCTTATATTTGCTTGTGAAGTGTAAAATTTGATAATATCCTGACCTGACTTAACTGTTTGTATTTAGAAATGATGGCCATGCGTTTACCATCGCTTAGGTGCGCAGTTATTGGTTTTATTAAGAAGTTTACGCCATCTACACTTTATCCTCTGAAAGTGCTCTCTCAGCATCCTTATTTTACTTTATTTTATCTAGTTTTTCATGAAAAAATTGTACCTATTGCATGCAACAAGCCGGGAGGCTTGTGTGCCTCACCGTCTATTCTCAACGCTGCTTATCAGGAGTGTTTTACAACCCTGGCTGGTAGCATCAGTATTAGCTGTCACCCTGTCCTTTGTTGGGTCAAATCATCAGTTAATAGCCGGTAGTTCTCCGGTCATGTCCGATCCCTGCGCACCCCGGCACTATATAGATGCCAGCGTTGCGGATCCTCTTATTCTCGCCGAAGCTGCTAAGTCTGTTTCCGGTACGGATTTTCATTTATTCTCCCACGGCCGTTCCGGGGAACTCTTCCTGAATGGGAGATGGCGTGGTCCTGAAGCCCTTGCAAAGTGGTTGACGGAAGGTAATCATCTCGTTGGGGTAGATCAGCTCAATATTTACGGCTGTTCGTTCGGCGAGGGGCAAAGAGGCCGTGCTGCGGTGGCACACCTTACAACCGCTCTGGGCATCCTTGTTGCCGCCTCCGATGATATTACCGGCCGCGACGGTGACTGGGAGCTGGAAGTTGGCTCTGGTGGAGATGCGCTGGCCTTCCCTGCTTACAAGCACAACCTGCAGGGCTTTTATGACTGCGCTTCGATTCTGGAGATTCCGAGTTCTGACATCTTCACGGAGCCTGCCCGCTACAGTCATACCAAAATCGTCGATGGCACAACCTATGTTGTTCAACTGGTACAAGATCCGTACAACCTGCCGATTATTAACGGTAGTCCTTCAAATAGTACTGGATTCTCTGAGGTTTATATAGCCATTTTTGACGAAAACTGCAATCAGACCTTAGGAACCTTCCTGCCCGGAAGTTCAGCTAATGAGTTTCCAATGGACATGACCGTTGATGCCGACGGAAATATTCTCGTGGTTGGCGTAACAAATTCAAATGGTCCGACTCCTATCCCAACCACCGACGCTACGCAAGCCAGTGGTGAGAACAGGTTAAGTGCTTACTTGAGCAAGGTCACCCCTACCGGGAATCTTGTTTTTCAAACCCTGGTTACTTCGGATGTGGGCAATGTCACCCCTATTTTCGGTAACTTCGACAGCCAACATATAGCTGTGGGGGACGACGGTTCTGTATTTATTTCCCTAATTGGGCAGACGGGGGCATCCGGAATTCTCACCACCGACGGCAGTACCCCCGGGGCGGGGGAGCAATTCATTATTGCCAGGCGCTATGATCCGAACGGGGGGCTGGTATATTCCAGAATCATCGATTATAGCGGTCGTGAATTGGTCTCGGGTATGGTTGTAACGGGAACCAGTATGTGGATTGGTGGAGATACACGGTCATCAGATTTCATGACAACGGACGGCACTACCTTCGCAGGAGGGCCGGATGATGTCTACCTCATTAAGCTCAACCCTGACGGAACAACTGCCCTAAGCACTTTAATTGGTGGTAGCGGTGATGATGCGCCACCTTTTCTCATTACTGACGGGAGTGCCGTTTATGCTGTTGAAGAAACCAACTCCAGCGATTTCGTAACAACGACCGGCGTAACCTATGACGGTGCAGATGACTCGTTCTACGCTATCAAGTATAACAGCGATGGTACCCTTGCTTACACTACTTTGATTAATGCCGATCAGGATGTCTCCTTCAGCGGCACTTCAGGATTATTTGTGCGAGACGGAGCTTTGTACTTCTCCGGCCAGGTAAACGGCGACCCGGGGGCGCTCTTTCCCGCTAATGCTTGTACTCCTTTCGTGGGAAGTGACCCTGCGGCAGCCAATACGGCAGTTGTGAAGCTGGACGTAAACGGCAACGTTGCCTACGCCAGTTTGCTGGGGGGCGCTGACGCAAAAATTTTCGTAAATGCCGCTGGTGAGGCCTTCATCCTCTCCGAAACGGGTGATATCACCAACAACTTTACCACGGACGGCTCCGTAGGAAGATCGGGCACCGATGATATTTACCTGGCTAAGTTGGACGCCAACGGCTGTATTTGTCTGGGTAGCTACCTCAATGATTTAGGGAGCGGTGATCCGGGCGGAAGGGCCAACAATTCCGACATCTACGTTGACGACGAAACCGTTTATTTCACCATCCTGGACAGTGATCTAAGTACGGACGGAACGGTGAGCTTCCCCGATCAGAACAACCCCGCCCTGATCAAGTACAGTTTCTGCCCGCCAACGCCTACCTTGACTCCCAGCCCACTGACCCCAGATAACCAGTCAGTTTGTATCAATGGCTTAGTGGAACAAATCCTTGCAGCCCCCCACGAAATTGATGCTTCCGGAGAAGTTCCCATTTTCATAAATGGCGCACGACGGAGCCAAAGCGATATCCCTCTCGTTTACCAATGGCAATTTGCTCCGGGCCCGACAGGCCCCTGGTCTGATGTTGAGGGGCCGCTGGGGCTGGGACAGAACTACTCGCCGCCGGTCACTGGTCTGGACATCTACTACCGGAGACTTACGAGCAATTTCGAATGTTGTGGTGGCGAAGTAATATCAATCAGCGAAACTGCATCGATTCTGGTCGGTACTGACGAAGCCCCCGACGTCGATGCAGGCGGTGTATTCTACACCTGCCCCGGTACGCCGGTAATGATCGGAGGAGCACCTACTGCCTCGGGTGGCTCGGGAGGCGGCTACGTTTATGATTGGAACGATGGTGCCTTTACAATAGCAAACCCAACGGTGAGCCCCACGGAGAGTACAATCTACACAGTCAGAGTAACCGACGGAGCTGGTTGTATCCAGGCAGATCAGGCCACAGTTGTCGTTTATACCGCAGATGCCGGAGAGGATGAGGGCATCTGTAACGGTGAATCGGTTACTATTGGAGGCCCTGCAGTGATGGGCCTCACGATAGTGGATGAAGGCAACCCTGTTGCCAATGAATACAGCATTGCGTACACCTGGACGGGAAATACCGCAACCCTTAGTTGTACAAACTGCCCTAACCCCGTTGCCTCACCGGGAGATGGTACCACCGAAACCTATACCCTGACGGTGACCCTGTACTACCCCAATGGAACCTCATGTTCCTCTACGGATATGATGAACGTAACGACTACTGAATCAACAATTCCATCCGGCTTTGCGGGTCCGGACATCGTCGCTTGTGTGGGGGAAGAAGTAGTAATTGGTTCCGCCGCTGAGCCTGGCTATACTTACTCCTGGGCACCAGGTGTTTTCCTCTCTTCAACCAGTGGAATGCTGGATCAATCTATGCTGACGTTTAGTGTTCCAATTCCGGATGATGATGATCCAACCCTATTTCCGGATGATATTCCCAACCCCATCACCTATACGGTTGCAGCAGAAATCAATGGCTGTGTTACCTATGATCAGGTGTCGGTTTACGTGATCGAAGCACGCGCTGATGAAGTGATAGAAAGCGACACCATGTGTGGACCGAGAACGCTGGGAGAAATTGACCGTACACCTGATATAGACGAAACCTACAGTTGGCGGGTCATCTCGTCTACTGGGGACAACAGTATGTTTTTAGGCCCTACGGATGGCCCGCGGGTTCCTGTTTCAGGCAACAACGCAGGAATGACGGCTTACGAACTTACCGTAAGTTATACGTCTCCTTCAGGTGCTATGGGAGTATGCCGTGACACTAGTTATGTTCCACCTTGTGGGTGTGTTGTTGAGGCTGAAGTAGAGGACGGAGGTTGTGCTGACTTTGACTCCGGAAACGTAGGTATACTCGCTTATGCGTCTTCTTCAGCCGACGGGCCCGGGCCCGCAGATTTTGATTACACCTGGACACCGATGGCGGGCCTGAACCGCTATGACAGTAGTTACGTAGAACTCACAGACAATGTAGCGCGAACCTACACCGTTCAGGCCGTTAGTAAGACAGATCCTAATTTCAGTTGTACCGTGGAGGTTCCGGTCAATCAGGTGAATTTTTCTACGCCGACTTTTAACGCCACCTCTCCCATAATCGGCTGTCCCGACGAACCTGTAAACATTGGTGATCCGGTGGCCCTCCCGGGCATCCTCTATGAATGGTCTCCCGCCCAGGGCTTAAACGATCCCAATGTTTCGAACCCGGAAGCAACGATTGTGGTCAGTACTGAATACACCGTAACCGTGACCGACGCCGTTACCGGCTGTGAATTTCTGGACACTGTTTTTGTCGAAGTAGGCCAGGCAGCTGCGGCAGGTGGAGACATTTATGTTTGTGATAACGGAGTCGTTACCCTCGGTACAAACGAAGATCGCTCTGCTGAAGGGTATTCCTACAGTTGGACACCGATCCTTCCAGCAGGAGATTACCGTAACGGAACCAATCAAAACAGTGCTCAGCCCGAGGTATTCATAACGACTAACCAGACCTTTACGCTGACAGTTACCGGGCCGGCACCTACCAGTTGTATGAGTACAGATATGGTAAACGTTATCGTTGAGCCAACTCCCGGTTCGATAACTTTATCGGACATAGAATTCTGTCCATCCAGCTCAAACATAGTTCTGGGGTACACGGGTGGGGCCACATCCGGCACGAATGAAGTACCCACAGGCTTTGGCTACCAGTGGTCTCCCGGAGCATTGCTCAACGATCCTACCTTGAGAAACCCGACGGTAAATTCTCCACTGCCTTCCAGTGACATCACATTTACCCTGGAACTGAGGTCCGCCAGCGGTGGTTGCTCGTCCGAAGCAACCCAACAACTTCTGCTGTCTTCGTCTATCGTTCCACCCGAAACGACAAATGGCGTTGTTTGTGTTGATGAATCAATAAGCATAGGTTCTGCGGCTAATACTACCGGCCCAGGTATCAGCTATCAGTGGTTGCCGAACGATGGCAACCTCTCTGATCCGAACTCTCCAAACCCAAGCTTTTCCAGTTCTACCACGGGTAGGTTTACCTATACTGTTACCCGAAACGACAACGGATGCGCTACTACGGGTGAGGTAACAGTCAACGTAGTGGAAGTGAATGCACCACCGCTGCAAAATGAGGTGATTTGCCAGGGCGATCCTGTAGTACTGGGTCCAGCCATTCCGGAAGCAGGTGTATCCTACGAATGGTCTCCCGCTACCGGGCTGGATGATCCGTTCATTGCCAACCCGACATTCACCGGTACTATGACAACCACGTTTACTTTAACGGTTGTCAACTCACAGGGGTGTACCGATGAGGCGGTCGCTACGGTAGTCGTCAATCCTCCTCCCACCTTTATGGTTTCCCTGCCGGACACCACTCCGGTGTGTGATCCGACCACAACCACCAGCATTGTACTGGACGCATCCGTAGAACCTGCGGGAGACTATGCTTACCGTTGGACACCAACCGCCAACCTGAGCAGCGCCAGCGTATTGAACCCTACTTTCTTCGTCCCGGGCCCCGGCCAGTACGAATACGTACTGGAAGTTATTGACAATACAACAGGATGCTCTATCAGGGACACTACACTGATTCTGACGGATGCCAGTTTCATGACTCCAATGGCCACTATTAATGACCCCGATGATCAATGTGTCAATGGAACCGACATGGCATTCGTTGGCGGCCCCGCAGTGGGTACTGTTGCTGGTGATATGGGCGTATTCAGCGTAAGTCCTGCTACAGCGGCATTTACCGATGCCGGCGATGGCACAGCGATTCTTGATGTAAGTGCTGCCGCGCCCGGAACCTACCAGGTCAGCTATACTTACTTTACCGAAAGTGGTTGTGATGACGTAGCAACAAGCACTGTGGAAGTATTTGGTCTGCCCACCGTTACGCTCAATGATCCCGCCGATCAGTGTATCGACGGAACGGATATGACTTTCATGGGAACCCCTGCCCCCGGCACAGTTATTGGTGATATGGGCGTGTTCAGTATAAGTCCTGTCACGGCGGCATTCACCGATGCCGGAGATGGTACAGCAACCCTCGATGTAAGTGATGCCACCCCGGGAACCTACCAGGTCAGCTACACTTACACCAACGAAAACGGCTGTGACGACGTCGCCATGAGTACCGTGGAGGTCTTTGCGCCCCCTGTCGTTACCCTCAATGATCCGGATGATCAGTGTATTGACGGAATGGACATGATCTTCACCGGTAGTCCCACTGTTGGTGCAGCAATTGGCGATATGGGCGTATTCAGTATAAGCCCCGCTACGGTAGCATTTACGGACGCCGGAGATGGTACAGCAACCCTCGATGTAAGTGCGGCAGGCGCCGGAGCCTACCAGGTCAGCTACACTTACACTAACGAAAATGGTTGTACTAGTGTGGCGATGAGCTCAGTTGAGGTCTTCGCGCTGCCCGTGGTCACCCTCAACGATCCCGACGATGAGTGTACTGACGGAACCGACATGACCTTCACGGGCAACCCCGCCGTAGGTACCGGAGCCGGAGATATGAGCGTATTTGCCATAAGCCCCGAAACGACGGCATTTACCGATGCAGGAAACGGTACGGCCACCCTTGACGTAAGCGGTACGGCTCCCGGAACCTATCAGGTCACCTATACCTATACCAACGAAAACGGTTGTGTAGGTATGGCCACAAGCTCCGTAGAGATTTTCGCACCTCCGGTTGTAATCGTTGCTCCTCCGGCTACAATTTGTAGTACACAGCCCATCGACCTGACGGTTGGAGCATCCATTTCGCCGAATACTTTAGGAGGAACCTGGAGTAGTTCCGGTAACGGAAACTTTACCTCGGGAACCGACTTTGCTACTGCAACCAGCTACATTCCTGGTTCAGAGGATATCGCAGCGGGTGAGGTTACGCTTACTCTGACGAGTGATGATCCGGCCGGGCCATGTGGAACCTCAAGCGAATCGGTAACCTTCCAGATTCTCAACGTGGATTGTGGCCAATTCCTTTGGGACGGTAATTAGAACCAACAATCATCATCGTCCTTCCTGAGAGGAAAAGAGAAATGGGTCCGGAAATCTCCGGGCCCATTTCTGTTTACCTCCTAAGTAAAGTCTATTATGGAATCAGAATAGCAAGTCATCACAAAAAGACCAGCTTTCAGGCCGCCACCGGATTGAGCCTTTGTCTGGCAGTGTCCCGAAAACCCTTCTTTGCACCTGCGACCGCGCCTTTTCATGAGTCATGAGTCAGGAGTTGACAGTACCCCGTCGCTTCTTCCTCCTTGGGGGCCAGGAGGCAATAGCGATGTACAGTGCTAATGGCCCTAAAAACAACAATTTCGTTTCGGCCCTTCAACCCTCCCCGCTCCGGCGCGTTTTCGTCAGGCACACTCCACCATGCGGCGGTGTTACCCGACCAAATTACCAACTGACCAACGAACTACCCATCAATATGCTCCCTCCTAAGGCCAAGAAAATTTCCAAGACCCTCACCGCTCATCAGCACGACCGCCAAGACGATTATTACTGGCTCAACCAACGTGAAGACCCGGAAGTGATTAAGTACCTGGAAGCAGAAAATGCCTATTTCGAGGCGCGCACGCAGGTGCAAAGTGGGTTGAGAGAAGAGCTCTTTCAGGAAATCAAGGGCCGCATCAAAGAGGACGACAGCAGCGTACCTTACGTAAAAGATGGTTACGAATACCAAACCAAGTACGAAACCGGCGACCAATACCCCCGGTACCTCCGCCGCAAACTCGACGAGACCGAGCCAGAAACAATGCTCGACGTCAACGAAATGGCCGAGCCGTACGATTTCTACAACGTTGGTGGCCTCAGCATTACCGACGACAACCGGTACCTCGCCTACGGCGAAGACACCATCAGCCGCCGCATCTATACTATCCACATCAAGGACCTGCTCACCGGCCAAAACCTGCCCGATCAGATCCCCAACACCACCGGCAGCTCCGTCTGGAGTGCCGATGGCCAGTACCTCTTCTATTCCGTGAAGGACGAAGCCCTGCGCCCCTACAAAATCATGCGCCATAAGCTCGGTACTGCACCCCAGGACGATGCCGTGATCTACGAAGAGCCGGATGAAACCTTCCGTGCCTTCGTCGGCCGTTCCAAATCTAAAAAGTGGATCGTGATCGGTTCTGCTCAAACGGTTTCTACCGAGTACCACCTCCTGCGTGCCGACGACCCGCTGGGCGAGCTCCGTGTTTTCCAGCCCCGCGAACGCGACCTCGAATACAGCATCGCTCACATCGACGAGCGCTTCTACATCCTTACCAATAAGGACGCCAGGAACTTCCAGCTGATGGTCACTCACGAAGACCAGACCAGCAAGGAGCACTGGCAGACCGTTATCCCCCACCGCGAAGACACTCTGCTCGAAGACGTCGACCTGTTCAAAAAATTCCTCGTCCTCAGCGAACGCACCAACGGGCTCACGCAACTGCGCATCCTCTCCGACGACGGCAGTAGCAGCAGCAGCAAGTCTGATATCGCATATCAATCCGATCACTACCTCCAATTCCCCGACGAGGCCTACATGGCGTACACCTCCGTCAATCCCGAATTCGATTCCGAAACGCTCCGCTTCGGCTACCAGTCAATGACTACTCCGGCCAGCACCTACGATTACAACATGATTACACGGGAGCAAACGCTCCTGAAACAGCAACCCGTTCTCGGTGAGTTCGATTCCGCCGACTACGTCAGCGAGCGCCGCTTCTCCGAGAGTCGCGATGGTACGAAAGTTCCCCTCAGCATTGTTTACCACAAAGACACCCCGAAGGATGGTTCTGCGCCTCTGCTCCTCTATGCCTACGGTAGCTATGGCCACAGCATGGACCCCTACTTTTCCGTTGCGCGCCTGAGCCTGCTCAACCGTTGGTTCATCTTCGTAATCGCCCACATCCGCGGCGGTGAAGAAATGGGTCGCCACTGGTACGAAGACGGTAAACTGCTGAAGAAGAAGAATACCTTCACTGATTTCATCGACGCCGCCGAATGGCTTTTGGCGAACGATTACACTACCCAATCCGGTCTCTTTGCCATGGGCGGCAGTGCCGGCGGACTCCTGATGGGCGCGGTCGCCAATATGCGCCCCGACCTCTGGAAAGGTGTTGTTGCTCAGGTTCCCTTTGTCGATGTGGTTACAACAATGCTCGATGATTCTATTCCACTCACTACCGGCGAGTACGACGAGTGGGGTAACCCCAACGAAAAGGAATACTACGACTACATCCTTAGCTACAGCCCCTACGACCAGGTAGAAGCCAAAGACTATCCTAATATGCTCGTTACCACCGGCCTGCACGACAGCCAGGTGCAGTACTGGGAACCCGCCAAGTGGGTCGCCCGCCTCCGTGAACTCAAAACCGACGACAACGAACTGCTGCTGCACACCGACATGAAGGTCGGTCACGGTGGTGCGTCGGGCCGCTTCGACTCCATCAGGGACGTGGCGCGGGATTACGCCTGGATCCTGTCTAAAGTGTAGAATTCCGGTAGAGAAACTATTTTCCGGCTCCCCACCAGCTATGTGATCTGAGGTCGCTTACATCTGCTTTCACCGTAGGTAAATGCGATCGGCAGGGCCACCATAACTACCCAACGCGGGGTTTCACCTCCCGGCCGATCAGCTCTATAGCCCGGCAGAGATCTTCGTGGCCGATCCCGGCGTCCATCTGGAAGGTGAAACGATCAATTCCGCCAAGCGCCTCGGCGTGGCGTCGGATTTTGGCGGCAACTTTTTCCAGGTTGCCCACCACCAGAGCGCCGGTCTTTCCGGTCTGGGCCATGTAACTGTGCATCGTTACCGGCCCGAAACCGCGCTCTTCTCCGATTTTAGTGAACATTTCCTGGTAGCCGGGGAAATAAGTTTCGTGGGCCAGCTCGGTGGTTTTCGCTACGTAGCCCAGAGAGTGCAGCCCGACCTTGAGCGTTTCGGGAGCGTGCCCGGCCTCGGCACCAGCAGCCCGGTAAGCATCGATAAGTGGCCGAAAGCGGTGGGTTTCACCACCGATCACAGCAACCATCAGCGGCAGGCCAAGCGTTCCTGCCCGCACGAAGGATGCGGGCGTACCGCCTACTCCCAGCCAAACCGGCAATTTCTTTTGTACCGGCCGGGGGTATACGGCCTGTTCCTCGAGGGGAGCACGAAACCGGCCCGACCAGGTGATTGTCTCCTCATCGCGGATACGAAGCAATAGCTCAAGTTTTTCACGGAACAGCGGATCATAATCACCGAGACGGTAACCGAACAGCGGAAATGCCTCCGTGAAAGAACCGCGGCCGGCAACGATTTCAGCACGGCCGTTGCTGATCAGGTCCAGTGTCGCATAGTTTTGAAAAACCCGGACAGGATCGGCGGCACTGATGACCGTTACGGCCGATCCCAACCTGATCCTGGTTGTTTTGGCTGCTGCTGCCGCAAGGATCATATGCGCCGCCGAATCAAGAAATTCGGCGCGGTGGTGCTCCCCGAGACCGAAGTAATCCAGTCCTTCCTGATCGCTCAGAACAATACGGTCAATAAGCTCCCCGATGGCCATGGCCCGGTCAGAAGCGGGAGGAGTAGCGGCAAAAGAATCGATTCCAATTTCCATAATATGATAATGAGTTAACGCCCGGCATGAATTCAGTTTCCAGAGCAGGACTGTTTTCTGACGTTACAGGCCGTGAAAAGTTCAATTGGTCACCCACCGGTCCTCCTCGTCCCCCCACCCTTGCATATTGCCCAGCGAACATCCCCGGCGGTCCCTTCCGTTTAAAAGAATAAAAACGTTATGCTAACTATCCTGCTCCAATCCAACGAATTAGCCGAAGATGCATACTGGCTTGCCGGTGCCGCGGTCATCATCCTTATTGCTGCGCTCTACTTCCGCAAAATTCTCGCGGACCGCGCAAAGCGCAAAGAAATTCTGCACGATCCCCGCTCCCACGTCGTCAATGATTCCAATTACAACATCAACCGCGAAGGCATCGATGGTCACCGTGATCAGGCCCTGAACGCCAACGAAGCCCGTCAGGCCGTCGAGACCCTCAAAGAAACCGAGGAGATACCCAGCCGGGAAGAATTCACAGAATTACGTAAAGACATGGATAAAGAGGCAAGGTAGAAAACTTAAAGACTGTACTTTTGCAGATTCAGAAACCAAAACACCATCAGGCAACGTTTCTGTCTGACCACCGTGTCATTGTATTACGCATCAATAAATTCCAGTCTTTATTCCCTTGCTTACCAAGTTAGACAAACTGATGGCAAAATCTTTCGCAGGGCCCTTCGTGGTAACCTTCGCGATTGCTGTCTTTGTACTCATGATGCAGGTGCTATGGCTTTACCTCGACGATATTGCGGGCAAAGGCCTCGGTTTTTTTACGGTCATCGAACTGATGTCCTATAAATGTGTCGGTCTCGTACCACTCGCTCTGCCGCTCGCCTTACTCATTTCGTCCGTCATGGTACTGGGCGGGATGGCCGAACATTACGAGCTTTCGAGTTTCAAATCTGCCGGGGTAAGTTTGCTGCGCGTCATGCGGACCCTCATCATTTTCGGGGTAATTTCTTCGGCGGTCAGTTTCAGCATTGCTGATTACGTAATCCCCGCAGCGAACCTGCAGTTCGGAGCCAGGATGTACGACATCCAGCAAAAGAAGCCTACGCTGAACATGGAACCGGGTGTGTTCAACGAAGACTTCAACCAGTTCGCGATCCGGCTCGGTGGCCGGGAGGAAGACGGCCGTAACATCAGCGATGTACTTATTTACGACCACACCAAGGCCGCTACGGGTGAGCTGGGCCAGATTACCGCCAATACCGGAGAGATGTACTCCGCCGACGACGGGCGCCTTTTTGTGATGAAGCTCTACGATGGTGTACAGTACTCCGAGCAGCGCCCGGGAGGGAAAAACGGGGAATCCCGCCCTTTCGTCCGTACCTCTTTCAAGAGTTACACCAAAGTATTCGACCTGAGTGAGTTTAACCTCGGCGTCACCAACAGAAAGCTTTTCAGCACCAACCGGTCGATGCTTGCTACCTGGCAGTTGCAGATTGGGGTAGACTCCATAGATACCGATATCGCCATCCGGAAACAGACCATCAGCAACCATATGGTCAATTACCTCCCGATGCTAAAAAAAGACACCATTACCTACCGGGAGAAGCCTCCCGAAGTGGAAGATGACCCGGACAAATACGGGACCCGGCCCGATGATGAGTCCGAAAATGAAGCAGCCGCCAGGCGGGATTCTTCCCGCAGAGCCGCCAATGCATCGGTTGCCCGTGGCACCACGATCCAGCGTGTTAGTACCCGGGCCGAAACCGAAGAGAAGCCTGAAGTTGAAGACAGATCACCGGTGATCCTCAAAGACCGACGTACGGAAGCCCGCGAAAAAGCGCTTGCTCATCCGCTCGTTACCGGTGCAGAAAACTGGAACGGCATCAACAGCCTCATCGACAGTGTGAGCACTACCGTCAGCGACCGGATGATGAACCGCGCCCGCTCTGCGGTGCGTTCCATCAGCGGCCAGGCTAAAGCCGCCGAACGTATTTTGCCGGGTATTCGCGAAAGCAGGGTCAAGCACATCTACGACCTGCACATGAAGTATTCCATGGCGCTCGTCTGCATCATCTTCATTTTCATCGGCGCTCCTATGGGCGCCATCGTGCGCAAGGGAGGCTTTGGGTATCCGATTCTGGTCAGCATCATATTTTTCGTCATTTTCATCATCCTGACCATCTTCTGCCGCAAACTGGCGGAGAGTTTTGTGGTCGACGCCGCCGTTGCGGGCTGGCTGCCGTGCATTATCCTTTTCCCCGTCAGCCTGTACATTACTACCCGGGCAATGAAGGACGCCAAACTGGTTAATCTGGATGGCATCAAGAGCGCCTTTTCAAAGCTATTCAGCAAAATCAGCAGCAAATCCGAAGCCTGATCACGGATCATGATCAGGCGCGGACGCAGGTGCCGCGTGAGTTTTCAAAAGGAAACCGTTGTGCCTCTCGCCGCTGTTCTCCGGCAGTTATCCACTATCATTTATGACCTAAGCTTCGCAGAACGAGCAATGCCCTACCCCACCCGGCACCTGCGTCAGCGCCCCCTCATCCATGCAGAAAAGACGACTAACGAAAATTTAAAATCAATCCATCTTCTCACGGCAACGGAGTAAGCACGCGAAATTTCCGTTATATTAACGGCGTGTTAGTAAATGTTCTCCTTAAAGTCACTTCATCACTATTATCGAACGTCCCGCCCCCTGGCCGCCGGACGAGAGCAACGCCGCGCCGCATTTTTCCTACGGCCCGCCCCTCACGATCGTCCACCACAAAGAGACACCGACGCCACGGCCTGCGGATGATCATCCTGCCTATCCTCCTTTTTATTTCCCAGGCCGCCGGCCTGGCCCAACGGACCGATCTCAAGATACTGGGCAAACACAAGCGCATCGAATTGCCCTTCTTCATGGAGAACGACTTCATTGTTATCGAGGTACTACTGGATAATATAGTCCCCGTCAGGTTTATCATCGACACGGGTGCCGAAAACACGATTCTCCTGGAGAAAAAACTTACCGATATGCTGAACGTCGATTACCGCCGAACCTTTCAGGTTCGCGGATCAGACGTAGACAACCTCCTGACGGCTCACTTGGCTACCGGCGTAGACCTCCGCCTGGCCGACCGCCTCCTGGCCCGCAACCGCTCTATTCTCGTCCTGGGTGAGAACTACTTCGACTTCGAGCGCCTGACCGGAACCAGCATTCAAGGCATTCTCGGAGCCGACTTTCTTATGCGCTTTACGGTAGAATTCGATTTCCGCCGGCAGGTCGTGATTCTTCATGAACCCAACGACTGGGACCCCAGCAAACGACACGTTGAAGTTCCTGCAGAGTTTGTCCGCAACCGGCCTTACCTCCACATTCCTGTCAGTGTAACCGGAACGGATTCATCCCCGCGAAGGCTGTTGCTCGATTCAGGTGCCGGCCTTACGTTGCTTATGCACACCTTCGGCGACAGTACCGATGTTGATCTGCCCCAGCTCACCGTGCCTACGTACATTGCCAACGGCCTGGGCGGAAATCTGCAGGGCAGCGTTGGCAGGGCCAGGAAAATTGCTTTGGCCGACAAACAACTCGAGAACGTAATTACTTATTTCCAGCCCCTGGACACCATCGGCCTGCGGTACCTCAACGGGCGCGAGGGCATCATCGGTAATCAGATCCTGCGACGATTCAACGTTGTGATCAACTACAATTTCCAAAAAGTATGGCTCCAGCCCGAAGGTTCACGGTGGCGGAATAAATTCCAGTTTGATCGTTCCGGACTCACCGTTTTGGCGGGGGGGCATAATCTGCGGACGTACACCGTGGCCAGCGTGGTCCCCGGCAGCCCAGCCGACCTTGCCGGTTTACAAGTACGTGACCGGATCGTTGCGGTCAACGGCAAATCGGTTGGCTTCATGACGCTGAGCGGCATCCTCAAAAAACTGGTCGGCAAACCGGGAAAGCGGGTAAAAATCCGCTACGCCCGGGCGGGAGAGTATCAGGTTGTTCGTTTTAAGCTGAGGGACCTTATCTGACGTTACGGGCCAGGGCTCAGCCGGGCAAATCCTTTACACAAACTCAGGAAGCTCATTCACCAGCCTAAATTACCGGTTCGCGTAGTGCCGGTGGCGTGGTAATACCGGGGGGAGCAACTTTGCTCCGAACCCAAAACTAAAACCACGTTCACATGAAATTCCCAGCTACCTTCGCCTGGCTCGGCGGGGCGGTACTCACCGCCACCCTCATCGTTTTCTGCTTTACGAGCATGTTCTCCTCCGCAGGAGCGAACCCCGCCCCGCCCCAACCAGTAACTGCACCTGCGCCCCCGCCGCTGAATTCTGCTCCGCCGGTCAACGCCGCCACCAGCAGCCGGATTCAGATCGCTTTCCTGCTGGACACCTCCAGCTCGATGGACGGCCTGATCGACCAGGCTAAAGCCCGCCTCTGGAACATCCTCAACGAAATTCTCAAAGTCGAAAAAGACGGTACGACCCCAGACATCGAAGTAGCCCTTTACCAGTACGGAAACAGCAGCTTGCTCCCCGGTAATGGTTATATCCAGCAAGTCGCCGGTCTTACGACCGACGTCGACCTCATCAGCGCAAAGTTGTTTGGGCTTACCACCGGAGGTGGCGATGAGTACTGCGGTCAGGTAATCCAGACGAGTACGAACGAACTACAGTGGGACGACAACGACAACACCATCAAACTCATCTACATTGCCGGTAATGAAACCTTCCACCAAGGTGACGTAAAGGCCGGTGATGCGTTGACCAAAGCCCGTGCCAGAGGCATCCGCGTGAACACCATATTCTGCGGAGATCCGAACTCGGCGGATGGCCGCACCTGGGCAGCGACACTGACCTCCGGCGACGGCGATTTCTTCTTCATCAATCAAGACGAACGGGTAGTTTACATCCCCTCCCCGCACGACGACCGGATCGAAGAACTAAACCAACAGCTGAACCGAACCTACATACCCATCGGCCACAATGGTGCCGCCCTGCAGGCCAATCAGCTTGCCCAGGACAACAACGCGGCAAGCTACAGCAAGGCCAATCTTAGCAGCCGTGCCAAATTCAAAGCCAGCAAAAAATACAAAAACACGAGTTGGGACCTCGTCGACGCCGAAGAAGCAGACCCCCAACGCATCCTGAAGGAAAAAGCAAGCCTTCCCGACAGCCTTAGCCGACTGACGGACGAAGAACTCTCTCTGACAATCAAACGGTTAAAAACCAACCGCGAAAACCTCCAGGAAGAAATAAAGGACCTCACCCGGAAGCGCGACCGCTACGTTGCCGAAGCGAAAAAGGCCGCTGCAGGAGCACAGAAAAATACGCTGAGCGATAAGATCAACCAGAGCGTCCGTAAAACACTGATCGAAAAAGAATACACGATCAAAGAATAGGGGCGAAGGCAGTCGGATTAGCTGCTGTACCTACCCCAAAGTGGTTAGGTATAAACTGGACTCTGCTTGTAAATATCTCCTTCCGGAAATTATCTGAACCCGAGATCACGGGTATAGATGCCCGCTTCGAGGCTATCGAGGCTGCCGTTGTCGAACTGAATCCCTTCCTTCAGCGCCGAAGTGCTGCTGGTTACCAATCCCAGGCCACCGATGAGGTTGCTGTAGCGGGGAAGCGACTGTGAACTGGTGATGCCTGCGTTAGCGTTTTCGAGCGTTCTGCGGTCAAGCACTTCCTGGCCGGCAGCCGCGACCTGAATGTCGAAGAACTGGAAGCGGCGGGTAACGCCGGCTTCTTCCTCAAGCGCACTACCGATAAACTGGAAGAACGACTCACTCTGAATGTCGTAACTCACCAGGTTGCTCGAGCTTTGCTCGGGTCCGGGCACAAAGCCGGACACAACCGGCCACTCTAACTGTACGGTCCGGTTGCGGTCGGGGTCACTGGGGTAAAGTTCGCGGATGGTGAAGAAGATGGTGATGTCGTAAATCGCCGCTTCTTCTTCTTTAGACCAAACTACGGCCACCGGGCGGGGGTAATCGTCTACCCGAACCATTTCTCCCGGGCGGGAGATCTCGATGGCCGGGATGAGGTTGGTTTCGGCAACAGCATCCTCTTCGCCGGGGCGCTGGATGGTGAGCCGAACCGTGTTGCCGCCGAAAAGCGGAAGCTCCTGATCCGTGAGGCTGTAAGCGATGTTGGGCGACTGGGCAAAGATGCCGTCGGTGCGCTCTAAGCCGTAATCCTGGGCGTTTACCCGCTCCATCTCACGGCTTGTGTTTTGCGTGACATTTTCCAGAATGACCGTTACGTCTTCAGCTCCGTAGTAGATCGAATCGGCGATACCCGCCACGGCCTCGGCGTTACCTCCAGCTTCCAGGAAAGCCTTTTCCACCCGGATGAAGTGGCGGCTGTCGTCGGGGTTCAGGTAAGCGTAGGCTACCGGGACATCCTGGTAGTCGGCCTCCAGAGAAAAATCATCACGGCATCCCGCCAGAGCGAGAGCGGTAAGTACGAGCAGGGTAAAACGTAGTTGCATTTGTAGGGGCTTGGATTGCATAGGCGGCAAAGATAAGTGCAGGCTTTTGTATCCACTACAAGTTAGATCGCCGCTTTTACTGCTATTAACGGTTTGGTCCGTTGGCCGCTAAGCTTTTGTTTTGATCCTCCGGGCAAACTCCTTTAGAGCGACTCCCAGATTTCCAGCAGGCGGGGAATTTCATTTTCCCATACCAGTTCGGCAGCGGCCCGCTCCGATGCCGCTACCAACTGCTGGTAGGCGGTCGGGTGTGCTATCAGGCGTTCTACAATGGCCACCAGTTTAGAAGGCTCCAGGCTTTCAAGAAGGGCGTAGCAACCGTACGTATCCTGGATCGAGCAGTATTCCGGAAACGCCATCTGTACCGAGGGTAGCCCGGCCTGAATATAATCGAAGGCCTTATTCGCAAGACTGTAGTAGTAACTGGGGCTCACGGCATCGAGCAGATTGAGGCCGAGCCAGGCTTGTTCCGTAAGTGCTGGCAACTCGGCAGGTGGCCGGAAACCGGCAAACCACACGCGGTCTTCCACGCCAAAATCACGGGCACACTGCCGGAGGTGCTCCATTTCCGGGCCGTCACCGATTAGCCACAATTGGCAATCCGGTAAATCCGCCAACGCAGCAAGAGCCGTCACCAGCCCCCGGCCGGGGTTGAGCATTCCCTGGTAGATTAGTGGGTAGTTTGTAGTGGGTAGTGGGTAGTGGGCTGGATGCGAGGCAGATGCGGCAGACATCGGAGGCGGGGCCGCAGGTGCAAGGTTCGTTACGGGCCGGGGATCCGCAGCGGAGCTCCGGCGGAGCGGCAGGTTGCGGACCGTCCCGAAGGGTGCGCCATACTCTTCGGAGAGCTTTCCCGCCAGCATCGGCGCAACGGTATACCTGGCGTCGGTTTTGGGGACCAGCGCCTTGGCCATTCCCCGCCAGAAGCCCCTGATGACTGTACGGTTTACCACCTCCGGGGTTTCACTGAACCATTCATGGGCGTCGAAGACAAGCTTATGGTGCTCTGCGGAGGTAAGCCATACTCCCGCCAGCAGCGTATCCAGATCGACCGCACAGATGGCATCGTACCGCCACGACCGCAGTTCGCGGGTGAGCAGGTAATTGTACTCAACGTAAAACAGCTTTCCTTTGTGGTACCGGCACCGAATGCGGTGCTGCCGGTACACCTTGTCCGGTAGTTCTTTGCTCGTGGGTAACAACCGACCAACAAGGGTCACTTCATGCCCTGCCGCTACGAGCGAACTGCAAATCCGGTCCATTCGTTGGTCCTGGGCCAGGTCGTTGGTTACAAGGCAAATGATGGTCATGGCAGTCTCAGGTTACGACCGTCCTGTACGATGAGGCCTTCGTTGATGAGGTGCTGAATCGCTTCAGCGGTTGTTTTTTGTCGGACGGCGCCGTAGGCTTTGCTGGCGTCCTCCAGGGTGAGGTCGCCTTCCTGCAGGCGCGTAAGGATGTCTCCGTAGAGTTTCTTCGGGGTCAGCGGAGGGTTTACCGATGTCTTGCGCTTCCGGCAATTGTCGCAAATGCCACAATCGGCAAGTGCCGGCTCTCCGAAGTACTTGAGTAGGGTACGCGACCGGCAGAAATCACCCGAATGCTCCGCGTAATTGACCATCGTCTCGATTCGTTCAAAGGCCCGCTCCCGCAGGAAGCGGTATTGTTTTTCGTCGATTCGCACGTGGTCCGGATCAATCCGCGGAGTAAGGAAAACCACCTGCGGTAAGTCTTTCTGCGGGAAGTAATCGATGATGCCTTCGCCCGCAAGCTTGCGGAAAGTACGGTGAAGATTTTCCAGCTCTATGCCCAGGAAATTGGCCAGTTCTCCTTCTTCCACTCTAACGGGATTCAGGAAGGCTCCGTGGCTCGTCCGCAGGATGGTTTTGATCAGTTTGTCCATCTCCCGGTGCTTGATCTGGAAGGTGTACAACTGTTCTTTAGTCGCGATGAACTGCAGCCTGGCCGGCTGGTGGATAGCCTCGGTGAGCAGGATGAGCCCGGCTCTTTCCAGCGCCTTCATGCTGCTGTACGCCTCCCGGACATCGAAGCCGAAGTTGTTGGAGAAGGCCACAAGGTCAAAATCGTAGCTCTCCCCTTCTCCCCCGCCGATGGCCAGCTGAAGGTAGCTGCCCAGCGCACGATAAGCACGCTTCACTTCGCTGATTTCAGGGTAAGACAACGCCCAGTTTTTACGCAACCGCTCGCCGTCGAAAGGGTGATAAAGCATGATGCCGAAACTCATCTTTCCGTCCCGGCCGCCACGGCCGGCTTCCTGAAAGTAAGCCTCAGGGCTGTCCGGTGGGCCATAATGGATCACGCTGCGCACATCGGGCTTATCGATTCCCATGCCGAAGGCATTGGTAGCAACAATTACGCGCAATTCGCCTTTGATCCATGCTTCCTGACGGCGGTCCTTCTCCTTCGGGTCCAGACCGGCGTGATAGCTGGCAGCGGCAATGCCCTGCCGCTGAAGCCTGAGTGCAATCTGCCGGGTCAGGCCACGGCTGCGAACGTAGATGATGCTGGTACCCGGTACCCCTTTCAGGATTTCGAGGATCTGTTTGTCTTTACTCTCAGGCACACGTACGACATAGCCGAGGTTGTCGCGCCCGAAGCTTTGCTGCAAAACAAACCGGTTAGGTTTGAATTCGAGGCTCGCCTGGATATCTTCCACTACTTCCGGAGTGGCGGTAGCGGTTACAGCGATGACCGGAACCTGCGGGTGCAGCTCCCGCAATTCTGCGATTTGCATGTATGGCGGACGGAAGTCGTAGCCCCACTGGCTGATACAGTGTGCTTCATCTACGGCAATCAGCGCCAGGTTCATCTTCGCTATACGCACCCGTGCCAGATCAGTAAGCAACCGCTCAGGGCTCATGTACAGCAACTTCGTGTTGCCGTACACCGCGTTGTCGAAGATGCGGTCAATGTCCTGCCGGCGCATTCCGCTGTAAACAGCATCCGCTACAACACCCCGGTCTTTGAGCTGACGGACCTGGTCTTTCATCAGCGCTATCAGCGGCGAAACAACAATGGTTACGCCCTCCTTAGCCAGCGCCGGCACCTGAAAGCAGATGGATTTTCCACCACCGGTAGGCAGCAGCGCGAGGGTGTCGCGCCCTTCCATCACGGCGTTAATTATCTCCGCCTGGCCGGGGCGGAAGTCGTCGTAGTTCCAGTATTTCTTAAGTACCTCTCGAGGGGTCAATTATCGTAATTTGAGCGGGGCTAAGGTAGTCAATTTGCACCTTAGACGTAAGGGTATAGGTTGGAGAAACAGCATTAGTGAGTTCCTGCCGCTGACTGAGTTGAAGAGTCATTCTACATAGTACTGGACATTTTTGTTTTTCCACCTCACCCTCCGCCCTCTCCAGCAAGGTTTGCTTCGCAGTACTTCGTGCTCGCCTAAGGCTCAGCGGAGAGGGAACCAAACCTCGAAGAAGCCGCGAAGCGAAATATCCAGTAGTATGGTCACTCTCTCACTCCGAGCCCAACATCTTCCCGTACCCCACAATGTGCTTGTAGCCTTCTTCCCGGACTACCACTTCGAGATTGAATTTCTTTGCGATGTCAACCATTTCTTCAGCCTCCATGCTACCGCTGCTCAGCAGCGCACGACTGAGTTCTTTAAGGAACGTCATCTTGCCTACCAGTAATTCTTTCGTTTCCGAAACCATGCGGACCATCAGTTTTTCGATCTTCGAATCGGTAATGGAGTGCTTCATCTCCGCCGAAGGCAGGTCCAGATTCCATACGGACTGAAACTCATCATCAAAACCGTACCTGCGGACGAACTCGACGGCTATTTTGGTAGCTTCCTCACGGTCGTTTCGGCGGCCGACGCTCGCATTTTCTTTCCCGAAAACAAGCTCTTCGGCAATACCGCCCGCGAGGTAAATGCGGATTTTATCGAGCATCGCCTTTTTAGTTACGTGAATCTGGTGGGGGAAGGTAAAGCCACCGGCGTAGCTGCTGGCGACTTTGCTCTTCAGTTGCAGCGGGGCCATCCCCGTCAGGGTCATGTACGCTACTGCGTGACCACATTCATGAACTGAGATATTGGCCACCGTATCGTGAAGGTTCGACTGGCGAATTTTGTCGATCCGGCCTACGTAAGGCACCTCAACGGTTTTGCCGCCGTAGTCGGCAATGATGACTTGTTTTTCACGGTCATAATCCACCTTTATGGTAGGCGCCGATGCCATTATGGCCGCGTACATAAACTTGCTCAGATTGGCCTCGAGAATATCGATTATCGAGCTGAATACCGGCCGGACGCCCTGCACAGGAAAGACGCCGTTTCGGTAAATCAGTTCGTTCACCGCCTTTCCAACTTCCAGAGTTATGCCTACTTTTTTCTTCATTCCTTCGGCAATCCGGTTTATTTCTTTCTGGATCAACCGCTCAAAATCCACCCTCCGCAGAGAGTTGTAAATCAGGTGAATATTACCGAATCTCGCCACTTGCTCGGGGCGGAATTTGAACGCCAGCGCGTTCTTTATATCCACCATAGTGATCTTTTTCGTGAAGGCGTGGTAGATATCGGCGTCGATGTCCGCTTCGCTCGTTTGGTTGGCCATTTCGAAAGCCTCGTCAAGGTTTCCGGAGATGATGATCAGGGTTTTAGAGTGATCTACCGGTTCGTAGATGTTCTTATTCTCTTTGGCCTCCAGGATCATGGCGATCATCTGCTCCTCATCGAGGTCGACCAATTCGGAGATCTCCATATCCAGGCCGAGGTTAGACTTGAGCGAGATGGCGTCCCAGCTACTCAGTCCGTTGCTTTCACTCACTTCTTCCCCCTTCGCTTTGGCGCGGGCATTGCTCTTCTTCTTGCTGAAAAAGTCGAACAGGAAGGTGTCAAAATCTTCCTTCGACTTGCGGCTCAGGCGTCCATCACTCAGCAGTTCCCAAAAGTCGGTGTATTTGGTTTGCTGCAGTGGCTTTCCCTCGGGGTCCAGGGTGTTGAAGCGCTGAATTTCGTCGAAGAGGACAATCGCAGGTTTTTCGTCATGCAGCCCGTTCTGGCTCAATATCTGGGTAACGGTATTTACCCATCCTGTTTTTTCGCTGTTGTTCAATTCCACTTCCGTAAAGCGGTCCTGAAACTCCAGGAATTTGACCATTTTACGTACCAGGTCGGTTTTTCCGACCCCCGTCATGCCCCACAAATTGATAATAACCGGCCGGGTGAGAATGTCGGGCATCAGGTACCAAACCTGAAGATAATCGAGCACATCATCGATGATGTTATCGATGCCGATAAACTCTTTTTTCAGATAGTCGCTACAAGCTTCGAGTCTGGCTTTCTTGGCTTTAATCTCAGCTTTGTCAATAGTAATCATATGGAGGTTTTAATGTGCGGATTCAGACAATATGAAGGCGGGGCCGCAGGTGCCGAATCGGGGATGAATGAGCAGGGGTTGGAGGGCTAAACAATATAGATGCGTTGGTAGTTGCACACTAATGAAATGCCCTCGGTATTGGTTCCTGCGTTTTTGCGGTTACCTAATTGCCCCGGGCCGCCGCCCCTGCGGGGCGCGGGATATATAATTGCCTCGGCTACCCACAGGTGATTTTTGGCGACTGCTTTTATCATCTGGCCAAAATTTCACCTTTGATGACCGAGGTAACTCTAATAATGGTACAAAAAAGCAGACATCGAGATGCAGGACCAACTTCAGTTGGCGCACAATTCACCTCGTTCTCCAATGCACTATGTACCTTTGTTCAAAATTTAAGCAAAGATGCTAGCTCAGCCCCTGAATGTATTCAAATTCGGTGGCGCTTCTCTCAAAGATGCCGCCGCTATTCGTAACGTTGCCAATATTCTGAAAGCCTATAAAGGCAAGCGGTTGGTCATAGTTGTTTCAGCAATGGGCAAAACGACCAATGCGCTGGAAGTGGTAGCCCGGGCTTACACCACGGGTGACACCGAGACCGCCCGCCGCAAACTCTCGGAACTCCACAACTCGACCATGACGACGGTGAAAGAACTCTTCGGCGATACGCCGGAAGAACTCGCTGCGTCTCTCAACGATCTTTTCGTCAGCGTGGAATGGGTCTTCGAGGACGAACCCAACGAAAGCTACGATTACGATTACGATCAGATTGTCTCGCTTGGCGAATTGGTTTCCAGTCAGGTAGTCGCGGCCTATCTCAAACATGAGGACTTGCCCACAAGCTGGCTCGATGCCCGCGACTGCATCATCACCGACAATACCTACCGCGAAGGCTGGGTACAATGGCCTGAAACTCAATCCCGCATCTCCAATGCGGTACCACCTCTGCTCGACGAGGGCAACTTCGTCCTCACACAGGGATTCATCGGTTCTACGACGGAGAACTTCACGACAACTCTTGGCCGTGAAGGCTCAGATTACTCGGCCGCGATCTTCAGCTACTGCCTCGACGCCGAGGCGATGAGCATCTGGAAAGACGTGCCCGGCGTACTCACCGCCGATCCGCGCTTGTTCGAGAACGTCTCCAAAGTAGACCGCCTGAGCTATAAGGAGGCCATCGAGATGACGTACTACGGTGCCAGCATCATTCACCCAAAGACGATCAAACCGCTCCAGAACAAGAGTATCCCGCTGCATGTACGGAGCTTCATCGATCCACTGTCTCCCGGCACAGAAATCACCAGCGAAGCTGGTGACACCTACCCGCCCATGGTTGCCGTTGAGAAAGAACAAGCGCTGGTCAACATATCTACCCGCGATTTCAGCTTCGTTGCCGAGCACCACATCCGTGAGCTCTTCGAGCACATCACCACTACCCGCCTGCAGGTAAACATGATGCAGAACACGGCGATTTCCTTCAACGTCGTCGTCAACGACATCGACGACCGGGTCGAGCGCTTCTGCAAACTGATCGACAAGGACTTCAAGACCACCGTCGATCGTGACCTTGAGTTGATCACCGTACGCCACTACACCAACGAAGTGGCCGAAAGCATGCGCCGGGGCAAAGTACAATTGCTCGAAGGCCGGATGCCGCTCACCCTGCAGATGGTCGTGAAGGAGATTCCCGTCATCCGGAGGAAAAGGTAAAACTGGAAGCAGGGCGAGTTAGCCACGGTCGAATCGCTCTCCGAGCGACGAGCAGCAGTCTAAAGACTGCCGAACAGTACTGACGGCAGCCTTCAGGCTGCTATTTTCCAGGCTTGAACCCGAACGATTGACGGAGAACAAATTTGATCGCGTTGGCCTGATTCTTTTTTACGCTAAAGCACGACGAGCAGCAGTCCAAAGACTGCTGAAGGACTGTTCGGCAGCCTTCAGGCTGCTATTTCCCAGGCTGGGGCCCGAACGATTGACGGAGGACCGATTTGACCGCGTTGACCTGATTCTTTTTTACGCTAAAGCAAGACGAGCAGCAGTCTAAAGACTGCCGAACAGTACTGACGGCAGCCTTCAGGCTGCTATTTTCCGGGCTGGAGCTCGAACGATTGACGGAGAACAAATTTGATCACGTTGACCTGATCGTTTTTTACGATAAAGCACGATGAGCAGCAGTCTAAATACTGCTCAAGAACTGTTCAGCAGCCTTCAGGCTGCTTTTTCCCGGGCTGGAGCCCGAACGATTGACGGAGAACAAATTTGATCGCGTTGACCTGATCGTTTTTCACGATAAAGCACGACGAGCAGCAGTCTAAAGACTGCCGAACAGTACTGACGGCAGCCTTCAGGCTGCTTTTTTCCGGGCTGGGGCCCGAACGATTGACGGAGAACAAATTTGATCACGTTGACCTGATCGTTTTTTACGATAAAGCATGACGAGCAGCAGTCTAAAGACTGCCGAACAGTACTTACGGCTGCCTTCAGCATACTATTTTCCGGGCTGGGGCCCCAACGATTTAGGAAGGACCGATTTGATCGCATTGACCTGATCGTTTTCACGATAAAGCACGACGAGCAGCAGTCTAAAGACTGCCGAAGTACTGTACGGCAGCCTTCAGGCTGCTATTTCCCGGGCTGGGGCCCGAACGATTGACGGAGGACCGATTTGATCGCGTTGACCTGATTCTTTTTCACGATAAAGCACGACGAGCAGCAGTCTAAAGACTGCCGAAGTACTGTACAGCAGCCTTCAGGCTGCTATTCTCCGGGCTGGGGCCCGAACGATTGACGGAGAACAAATTTGACCGCGTTCACCTAGTCGTTTTTACGATAAAGCACGACGAGCAGCAGTCCAAAGACTGCTGAAGGACTGTTCGGCAGCCTTCAGGCTGCTATTTTCCGGGCTGGAGCCCGAACGATTGACGGAGAACAAATTTGATCGCGTTCACCTGATCGTTTTTCACGATAAAGCACGACGAGCAGCAGTCTAAAGACTGCCGAACAGTACTTACGGTCCGTGGACCGGTTTCAACCCGAGGCTGCTTCCACCGGGGCGACCTTTAAAACCTATTTTGCACCTGCGGCCGCGCCCCCGAAGACTTCTTGACGTTCTCGGCATTCATGCCTTCGCTGAACAAAGCCAGGATCAGGCCTGCTCCAGCTCCTCGCCTGTTTTTCGGTTTTTCCACCACAAAATTGCGATGGTACCGATCAGGATATACGGCATGCCGAGCATGTAAAGAATACCGTTGTTGAGTCCTTTACCTTCGGTACCACCGTTAGCAAGGTTGGTTTCGGCCGTAGCACGACACATCGGGCATTGCGCCAGCAGTTCGCTTCCGAGACCGGAAACAAGCAAAATCATTACAACGGTAAGAATCAGCATTGACTTTTTCATGGCTCTGTATTTTTTACGCTTCTAAGGATAGTACACGCGCAGCATTAAGTAAACCACCGGTCCGGTGACCGCAACGTACAGCCAGAGCGGCCAGACGATGCGTGCCATTTTACGGTGCAGATCGTACTTCCCTACCAGTGCACGCAGGGTGGTGAGAAGAATAAACGGCAAAAGAACACCCGCAAGGATGATATGTGAGAACAAGATAAGCAGGTAAACCGGTCGAATGCCGGCTACGGCCGCGGTTTCTGTGGCCGAAAGCAAGCGGTCATGGTTAATGTCTCCGAAAACAACCTCGGGAGTAGTAAAGTGGTACACAACGTAGCACAGCAGGAACATAACCGAAAGCCCCAGGGCGACCGCGTTTGCGTTGCGGTGAGCAACAACCTTCTTCTGCTTGATAAAATACAACGAAAAGAGAAGCGCAACAGCGGTCAGTGCGTTCAGGATGGCGTTAACAGCCGGCAGGAAACCGACGTCCCAGCCTTCAGGAACGGGAAGTTTGTACTGTCGCATTGCGCCCACAAGCAGTAATACGACTACGGAGACGACCCAGATGACAATTTTCAGGGTTTTCTCGCTGTTGGGGTAAGTTTTCAGTTGGGGGTAAGCCATAGCTATAATTCTTTAGATCGGTCCAAAATCAGGTCGCGGCGAACAGGAAGAGGAATGATTACAGAAATGAGTTGTACCAGGCCGATGGTTTCATTGCGGCTGCTCAGATCATAATGCTTCACGATAGTCAGTGAGCTGTCCACCAGGGCAACAATGGGCGCCTCGCCGGGCATATTCCCTCCCGTCAGTGGCAATTTGAAATCGCGGGCAGACTGAGCAAAAGCCGCATCATCCGTTGCCAGAAAGTTAATCATGTCCGTATCCGGGAGGTTGTACTGATCGGCAAACTGCGCTGCGGTTGCCGCAGCATTCTCTCCCTTCACGAAGTTTGTAAAGTAAAGGTTCGGGCTGTCCTCGAACTGTGTGTACAGGCTGTCCAGCATCATACCGTACTGCTTAATGGTAACGGGCTTTCGGGGATCGAGCCAGCTCACTACCGTCATCGCGCCACGGTAGGTAGTGGGGTGCTCACCACGGACAGAAGTAAAAGCCCCCAGGTCGGGCATCTTACCGAAGTCGCTCTGTGTCTCGATAGCAGCTTTGCGGTACGCAAAGCCCTTCTCCAAATAGTAGTAAGAAACAAGCGGCAGTCCGATCAGTAAGAACAGCACAACGATTACCCCAAGGGATTGCTTTACTTTAGCCATTTTATCATTTAGTTGGTGCAAAGGTAAGCACGCTCGCTGCGCTTTGTTCAGAATGACACACATTTTGACGCAGGAGTGATCGCACGATTCTTCGGCACTTATGTTGTAGCTTAGGCCTCAACTACTATTCTATGTCCCGCTTCCTACTGGTTTTGCTCCCCCTCGTTGCCCTGATCACCCTTGCCGCAGACCTTCCCCCTGCTGATCCGTTCGACACGATGATGGACGTGGTCACCCACAAACGCTGTATGAACTGCCATCCCTCGGGCAACAAACCACGCCAGGGAGAAGACAGCCACCTGCACTATTTCAACGTGCAGCGCGGACCAGACGACCATGGCGTTGCCGCCGTACAATGCGGCACTTGCCACCAATCGAAAAACAACGATTACTCCGGTGTACCCGGAGCTCCCCACTGGGGCCTCGCTCCGCTAAGCATGGCCTGGGAAGGCCTCAGCCGGGCCGAAATTGCCCGCGTCATCCTCGATCCCGAGAAAAACGGAGGCAAGAATCTCGAAGAAATCGTTAAACACATGACTGAAGACGAACTCGTACTTTGGGCCTTCGAACCGGGAGTGGACAATGAAGGTATTGCCCGCGAAAAGCCACCGGTCTCCGAAGCGGATTTCAAAGCCGCCGTAAAAGCATGGGCCGCGAACGGAGCCCCCATCCCGAACGATTGAACCCTCTTCGGTAAACCAAAGTTACTGTCAGCGCCTGCCTTCCGGCTAAACCCGAAGCGGTCAGAATTAAACCAAACAGCTTATGCCAACCAACTTCAACCTAAACGGTAAACCGGCCTCCACCAACGCAGACCCCGACTCTCCCCTTCTCTGGGTCATCCGGGACGAAATAGGCCTGAAGGGCACCAAATTCGGCTGCGGCAAAGCCGCCTGCGGCGCCTGCACCCTTCACGTGAACGGTAAAGCAGTGCGGTCCTGCTCCTACGCCGTTAAGTTCGTTGAAGGCAAAGAGGTCACCACCATCGAAGGCCTCGGCACCGAGGACAATCTTCACCCTGTTCAACAGGCCTGGAAAGAAGAAATTGTGCCGCAGTGCGGCTACTGCCAGCCCGGTTTTATGATGGCTACCGCCGCGATGCTCAAGGAAATCCCTAACCCTACGGATGAGGATATCGACAGCAATATCGTTAACGTTTGCCGCTGCGGAACCTATTACCGGATGCGCAAGGCTATTCATCGTGCGGCACACCTTAGTAAGTGAATCGCAGGAGGAGTGGATGACTCAGAAACTTCCTCACCAGATGAACGCAGCAAACGGAAACAGCGGTAGAATCCCGGCAACTCATAAAATCAATATTAAAACCAGCCCTTATGTCTCAGTCAAGAAGAAAGTTCCTTATCAAAGCCGGTATCGGCACCGGTCTGCTGTTCGGAACCGCCTATTGCCTGCCCATTCGCCGCAAGATTGCGGGCATGGTGAATACGGCCGAATCACCGTATTTAGGGCCTACTAACGATCCGAAAATATGGTTTGAGGTAACACCCGACAACCAGATCATCTTCCACAGTCCTAAAATGGAAATGGGCCAGGGTGTCTTTACGGGCCTGGCGCAGATTGCCGCCGACGAACTGGAAGTAGGCGTCGAGCAAATCAAGGTAGTCCACGCATCTACGGGATCAGGAAATATCGATAAATTCGCAACCGGCGGAAGCACCAGCATCAACAGCCTCTGGAAACCGCTTCGTGAGCTGGCCGCTACTATGCGGATGATGCTGATCAACGCAGCCGCCGACCAACTCGGCGTGGCAGCTTCGGGCCTGAGTACCTTGAACGGCGTCATCTCCGGCGCCGGAAAGTCTATTACCTACGGAGAGGTCGCCGCTGCCGTCACGGATTGGGAAATACCCGATACGCCCGAACTCAAAGACCCTAAAACATATAAGTTCATTGGTAAGCCAACGCCCCGCGTGGACCTTATGGACAAAGTGACCGGAGCCCCGATCTACGGCATGGACGCCGAAATGCCGGGGATGTTGTTCGGTTCGGTGGCCCGGCCCGAAGGCCTCGACTCCAAATTCACCGGTGTGGATACTTCGGTTGCCGAAGGAATGCCCGGCGTAGTAAAAGTTATCGTCGAAGATGATTTCGTAGGTGTGGTTGCCGACTCCTTCGTTAATGCCGAAAAAGCAAAAGAGAAGCTAAACGTAAACTGGGAGATCAATCGAAAATGGGATGATTTCGACGTCGAAGCTGCCATTAAAGTCGGCCAGGGCAAACCGATCGAAATTCAGAAAGAGGGGAATGCGAAAAAACTCCTGAAAGACGGAGAAGAAGGCATCATCCAGTCGGAATACTTCAGCCCGATCGGCGCGCACGCTCAGATCGAGCCCAACGGGTGCCTGGCCTACGTCGAAGACGATAAAGTCACCCTTAGAATGTCGACCCAGGTGGCTGAAATCACCCGCAAAGAAGTAGCCAGCCGGCTCGGGTTCAGTAAAGACGAAGTTATTCTGGAGCCAACCTTTCTGGGTGGTGGATTCGGGCGGCGTTTGCATACCCCAAACGCGATCCAGGCGGCGGTGATGAGTAAAGCGGTCGGTAAACCCGTGAAATGCTTCTTCAGCCGGAAGGAAGAGTTCCAGAACGATACCTTCCGCCCACCTACCCACAACGTTCTCAAAGGTAAACTGACCGCTGATGGCAAGATCGAAGCCCTCAGCCACGACATTTCCAGCGGTGATGTGATGTACGGCTCTCCGCTCGTACCCGGCATCCTGCAAAAAGTGATCGGGGCTGATCTCGGAGCCTGGCGCGGGGGAATGATTCAATACCACGGCATCCCGAACTACCGGGCAGTGAGCTGGCGCGTGAAACTGCCCTTTGCTACCAGCTGGTGGAGAAGCCTCGGCCTGCTCGCCAACACTTTTGCCGTCGAAAGCTTCATGGATGAACTGGCCGAAGCTGCCGGCAAAGACCCGGTTTCTTTCCGGCTCGACCACCTCTCCGAAACAAAAGCAGATGTTCGCCTGGCCAAAGTGATTGCGAAAGCTGCAGAAGTAGCGGATTACCAAAATGAGCCCTTTGGCCCAACGGACGAATCGGGCAACTATGACCGGGCCATGGGCTTCGCCTGCAGCACCGACGTAAACACACCCTGTGCGCACGTGGCGGAAGTCTCCATCGTCGACGGCGAAATAAAAGTGCACAAAGTAACCTGCGTCATGGATCCGGGCCTGGTCATCAACCCTGATCAGGTTCGTGCGCAGTGCGAGGGCAGCATCATAATGGGTATGAGCGCGGTGCTCTACGAAAAAATGACCGTAGAAGACAATGCGCTCTACCCTGTCATTTACGGTGCCTACGAAATGGCCCTGATGAAAGATGCACCAAAGGAAATCGATGTCGTTCTACTGGAAAACGACGACAACCCCGGCGGCGTCGGAGAGCCGCCCATGGGGCCCATCGGAGCAGCCATTGCTAATGCCGTTTACCGCCTGACAAAAAAACGGGTACGGAGGATTCCGCTGAGAGTTTCGTAGTTTTTCAGGGCGCGGCCCTTTAAGTTTGTGCTGAGGCAATCGGCCTATACATAGAGAAAGCAAAAATGTGTAACTTGAATTGATGAGCCGCCGCCGTTAGGAGGATGGCGGTCATCAATCAAGCTACACATTCGTAAA
>NZ_VOXD01000024.1 GCF_008014675.1 Neolewinella aurantiaca
GAGTATCAATTTACACGCTGATGGACCCAGTAAAGCTGGTGTTAAGCATAAACGAATGCGAGCGATGTGGTCCGATAAGGCCCGTGATAAAGTTTTTCTAGATAGTATGCGTTAGCCCTGCCCCCGGCCCCTCTCCTCGGGAGAGGGGAGACGAGACAGGTGGCAAATTCGTGATAATAGTGCATTTGGTGATACACGCTGGAAACCTCACCCCAACCCCTTTCCCGACACGCTTCGCCTCAGGCTTAGTGGAGAGGAGCTATCCGGAAGAAAACGCTCTGCGTTTAATGGTGAAAAAACGCCGAAGAGGCTAACAGGCAGATAACAGGCCCTATGCTTAAAGGAACCGGTCAAGCTGTGCCCCAACAAGGTTTTGCAGCATGGCGCTGGAGAGGTCCCGCGCGTCGGTAGCCGAGAGGCCTTTGTCCATGTAGTAGTCCTCAAGACGGACCTGAGACTGCTGATAGGTGAGGCGGAAAGCACTGAAGATTTGAGCGTGCAGAGGATCCTCGGTAGCCCATTCTTCGAGGTTGGTCCAGATGGTAGTAACCCAGTTGTTGATGCGACTGACGGCAACGGGAGTGAGTGCCTGGGTAGCATTGGTCAGTTCACTGCGCTGTTGTACGAGTTGGCGGGCGCGGGCGTCGTTGGCCATCCCCGCCGAGAGGTCTTCCACGACAGCCAGTAGCGTACTCACTTCGGGCCACTTGCTGATTCTTTCGGTGTTTCCTGCCGGGGCCAAAGCCATTTCGCTCAGTTTGCGGTACTTGCGGATTTCGGGCATGTCGTCCCAGGCCGCTTCGTAGGCAGCGGTTGTGCCGGGGCCGTAGTAGCCATCGATGCTGCCCGCGTAGTAACCCTTCTCTTTGAGGACGCGCTGCAGTTCTGCGGAGCTGTGGCGTTTCGTTTTGCCGTCGATGGCGGGCAGGTTGAGGGTGGGGGAGGAGGCCGGACTCGGCAGACCGGTTGTGGCCGCCGGAGTAGCCGTTGTTGTCGGCGTTGCGGCGGGGGTAGCCGGAGCGGGTGCCGGAGAATAAGCTACGGGTGCGGGAGTGGCCTTACTTCCGTAGGTAGCAGGGCTTGCTGTTGGTTCCGGCGTCTCGGGAACGGGGGCTTTAGCCGTAAGGTCGATCGGGATCAACGGTTTCTTGATTCCGGTCTCGAACTGATTGATGGGAATGAGGCGAACGTTATTGATCGTTTTTACAAATGCATCGCTGTAACCAAGTTCACGGATAGCGGGCAGGAAGCTTGCGGCCGTTCGTGCATCCGGGTAGATGCCGGTTACGATTTTATTCACCCCGTCTACCGACTCGACGAACAACTGGCCGGCACGCTCCAGGGTGGGCCAATCGATAGAGCGGTCTCCTGAATGCAGCGCGATCTGAATCACCGTAACCTGCTGGCCGGTGCTAAGCGGCAGGGCCAGAGCCTGGGCGTTGCGGAAGCCGTTGTTGTTCAGGGACGCTGCGGTAGCGTTGGCTTTTGCTACATCGGAGTACTGGCCAACGTACACATCAACGGTATTATCGGCGCCTGCTGCGCCGTAGACGAAGCCCTGGCCACGCAGGCTCGTAAAGTCATCGGCTTTCACGTCGCGGAAAGTCCCGACTTTGATGGTGTACAGGTTCTGAGCAATCAGAGATCCGGTAAACCCGAACATGAGAAGGAGAAGGAGAAGTCTTTGCATGGTATCAGTTGTAAAGTTCTGGTAGGTGAACGCTTCTTGTAACGTTTGGGGTTGGGGTGTAGTATTTTTAAGCCAATTAGCTGTACTGTCTGAGGAGTCGGATGGGCGCAAACCCGATTGTCGCATAACTCCCTCCCAGCCTCCCCACACCGCGGTACTTGGGAGAAGCAATCGCGACAATCTGGTTTGCGCCCGAATCACATTGCAGCGATTAGATGTTTTTTGTGGCAAAGAAATTTAGACTTCTATCCTTACATCTGATATACTGCCAGTTCATTGTATAAGCCCAACCAAACCCCACCCTCCACCGGCCCGTTATCCCAATATGCCCCTGAAAAACAAAATAAGCTCCCTCGGAAAAATCCTTCATCGCGAATGGGATGAAGTTGTAGATCGCCTCGGTTGGGGCAACGACAAACCCGTCTCGATTGCAAACTACACCGGTTTCGGCCGCGAAGACTACCTCTACCTCACCGGTCGCGTACTGCGCGACCGGGGCATCCGCCGGGAGGAACGGGACAGCCTGTTGGACAACGTTGTCAACAATTTTAAACGTTTCAACAGCCGCGAAATTCCTGGCGCAGAGGTAACCATCACCTGGGGCGAGCACGAGTTTCAGCGGACGACCGACAGCGAAGGCTACTTCCACGTCGAGCACCACTGCCCGCCGGACGAGCACGTCCACAGCGACCACGACTTCTGGCAGGAGGCGGAGATCAGGGTGACCAGCATACCGGGAGAGGAAATCTCCGAGGTTGTCTCACACTCCGCAGTTGTAGTGCCCCAAATCGCCGAGTTCGGCGTCATCAGCGACATCGATGATACCATCCTGCAAACTGACGTCACCAGCCGGCTGAAGTTGAAAACGATGGTACACACCCTGCTGAAGAATGCCGGCAAACGCCGGGCTTTCGACGGCGTATCCGATTTCTACCAGGCACTCTCTCTCGGTCCCGACGGAGAAGGCTACAACCCGCTGTTCTACGTCTCCAATTCCCCCTGGAACCTGTTCGACCTGCTGCTCGATTTTCTGGACCTCAACCGTTTCCCCCGCGGACCGGTGTTGCTGCGCGACTTCGGCCTGCCGGCCGAAGACACCATCGCCAACTACAAAACGCACAAGGCGGACATGGTGAACAAGATCCTGTCCACCTATCCCAGCATGCCGTTCATCCTACTGGGGGATTCCGGAGAGCACGATACCGATATTTACCTGGAAGCCGCCAGGAACAATCCCGGCCGTATTCTGGCCATTTACATCCGCGACGTGATGCACGAAAGACGAGCACAGCGAATTGAGAGCCTGATCGAGGGCATTAGCGATATCGAAGTGCGTCTGGTGGCGACTTACGCTGAGGCTGCGGAGCATGCACGCAGCAACGGGTGGATTGTGTAACGAATGCTTATAGCCTCGCGCTTCAGCAGTTTGAAATTACAAGGGCGCGACCACCCGCAAACTTTCTTTGCACCTGCGGCCGCGCCCCTGTTTCTTTCTCCTTCAGTAAACATCCCTCGGTTAAAATGGGACTGTTTTGCCCGGGTTAATACTCCAGGAGTTCCAGCAGGCCACGGAGTGGCACTGTCACCTGGCCGGGACGGTAATTGAGATCGTACCGAAGCTCTTGCAGCGCTTTCTCGATCCGGAAAGTATCGATGAGGACTTCAAGATCGGCTTCATCGTCGGGCAGGAGGCGTGTTCCTTCGGTTGCCTTGCGGTAAGCGGTAAGGAACTCGGCCGAGAGGTAACGGTTGGCGGTGCGGAGCCAGTCCTCGAGGTGTTCAGCGGTTTCTTCGCGCACGCCGGGCGCGATGTCTTCGTAGACGAGACCGCCAGCGTAGCTGATGCTGCGCATCAGGTTCGCGATGTCCTTGGCCGGGCTGCGGCGCAGCCGCCGCTGACTGTAGCTACGGTCGGGGTCGCCATCGAAGTTCTGGATGATGAAGTTCTCGTCGGCCAGAGCAACCTGCATCAGGGTAAAGTCACCGTGAATGCGGATTTTGTCCGATTCTATTTTATGGTCGAAGACGCGTTTAAGTAACTCATGGATTCGACCTTCGAGCGCTACTACGGCTTCGCCGAGTCCGGTAGCGTCTTCGTCCAGCTCAGGCAGGGTCTTTTTCAGGAGGTCGATAGTCGCCCGAACGTCACCTTTCAGTCCGGCGTAAACGCTGCGCTGATAGTGGAGGCTGAGGGCTTCCTTTTTGAAGTTCTTCTCGGTTCCGTCCTTCACGATGAGGTGGTAAGACGCCAGCGTGCGGCCAAGCTCTGCCATTTTAGTGATGAACAACGAGCCCAGAAGATCCTGAATGGTTTCGGGCATGTCCTGGTACATGATGTTGTCAGTGACGGATACTTCATCGGGTTTTGCCTGTGGGGCATCCTGATTGGGCTGCTGCAGGCGGGTGATCACTTCTTCAGCAAACCTTTGGATATTATTTTGGACGTAATCCCATGCGCTTCCGTTGCTTTCGTAGCGTTTTTCAAAGATGCCTAGGGTCGCGTACATACTTTTACGCGGGGAGAAGTGTAGTGTTCCCACCACTTCAGGCGCGTTTCTGTAACCGCGGTTAGTAAGCAGTTTTTTGACCTCCAGGTCAGGAACGATTTCAGCGTCCACCCTGCGGTAGAACTTGATATTGTAATCTTTACTTTGCAACAGCATGTACTCCGTTCCGGAATTCACGAGGTTGGCGTCCTGGGCGCCGATGGTGGTGATGCTGTCCTGGGCAATGAAGTCTACTCCTTTCAGCTCCCCGAAGTCTTTGAGGCCGGCAACGAGTCCCCGGCGATACTCTTCATCGTAGAGTGCGTCGAGCAAGACAACTTTTGTGTCACCAACTTCTACCATGGCCAGTACTTCCTCCCGCGGAGCATAGTCTACTTCTTCGCGGAAATTGTGGAAAGCCAGTGGCAGCTGAACCAGTTCCGGCAAGCCCTCGAGGTAGGAGAGCTCCATTAACAACCAGCCGAAGTGGCGCTCGCCGTTGGTTTGCATGCGGTAATCGAAAATTTTGACGGCTTCGAGTTGCTCGGAGCGGGCTCCCACCCAGGCTGCGGAATGCAGGTACGCGGGCAGTACTGTTTTCTCGAGGGTACGCAGGTTTCCTTTGCTGAAAAAGTCATCCAATTCACCCGTCACGAGGTTGGGGGTTGTGAGGTCCCGCCTGTCGATGCCTCCGCGGTTGGCTGATTCGATCTGTAGCCAGTAATAACCGTGGCCGGCCAGCGTGATCTGGTAAAGGTCGCGTCCGATGTCGTTGAAGTACGTCCGGCCAAAGGCTTCCTGTACCTTGCTGCCTTCAAATTCGCTGAGGTCGAGTTGGGCCGATTGGGGGTGGCGGCTCAGGTTGATGACTACTACAACTTTTTCTTCTTCGTACTCGCGCGTGAAGGCAAGGATGCGGCCATTGTCCGGTTTGATCCATTTGATAATGCCACGACCGAAGACCTGGAAGTTTTTGCGCTTCGCGAGTAGCTTTTTGGTCCAGTTCAGCAGGCTGTTGGGGTTCTGCTGTTGCCGCTTCACGTTTACCCACCGGTAACTGTACTCAGTGTCACGGATTACGGGCATGTAAAGGCTGTGGGGGTTAGCATCGCTGAAGCCAGCATTTTCGTTGCCGTTCCACTGCATTGGCGTCCGTACGCCGTCACGGTCTTTGAGGTAAATGTTGTCGCCCATCCCGATTTCGTCTCCGTAGTAGAGAACTGGAGTACCCGGCAGGCTCATCAGCAGGACGTTGAGGAGCTTGATCTTGTCGAGGTCGTTGTCCATCAGTGGTGCCAGCCGGCGGCGGATGCCGACGTTGATGCGGGCCGTTTTGTCGGCGGCGTAGACGTTGTTCATAAAGTCGCGCTCCTCTTCGGTCACCATCTCGAGGGTCAGCTCATCGTGGTTGCGCAGGAAGGTGGCCCACTGGCAGTTTTCGGGTATTTCGGGGGTTTGGTCGAAGATGTCAGTGATGGGGTGGCGATCTTCCAGCTTCACGCTCATATACATACGGGGCATGAGGGGGAAGTGGTAGTTCATGTGGCACTCGTCGCCGTCGCCGAAGTAGCTGGCGCTGTCTTCGGGCCACATATTGGCTTCGGCGAGGAAGAGTACGTTGTCGTAGTTGTCGTCTACGTGTTTGCGTAGTTTTTTGAGGTAAGCGTGAGTTTCGGGCAGGTTCTCTCCGTTGGTACCTTCGCGTTCGAAGAGGTAGGGGATGGCATCGAGGCGGAAGCCATCGATGCCCATATTCATCCAGAAATCGAGGATTTCGATGATTTCGCGCTGTACGTCGGGGCTGTCGTAGTTCAGGTCGGGCTGGTGACTGAAGAAGCGGTGCCAGTAGAATTGCTTCGCCACGGGGTCCCAGGTCCAGTTGCTGGTTTCGGTGTCGGTGAAGATGATGCGGACATCGGGCCATTTTTCATCGGTGTCTGACCAGACATAGTAATCGCGTTCGGGAGTCCCGGGCGCGGCGTTGCGGGCGCGTTGGAACCATTCGTGCTGATCGGAAGTGTGGTTGATGACGAGCTCGGTAATGACCTTGAGGCCACGATCGTGGGCGGCTTCCAGGAAGCGCTTGAAGTCATCTACGTTACCGTAGCGTTCGGCTACGCTGTAGTAATCCTGAATGTCGTAACCATCATCACGCAGCGGGCTGGGGTAAAAGGGAAGCAGCCAGATGGCGGTTACACCAAGCTCTTCCAGGTAGTCGAGTTTTTGTTCCAGGCCTGCGAAATCACCAATTCCGTCGCCGTTACTATCGTAGAAGCCCTTGATGTTGAGTTCGTAAATGATGGCATCCTTGTACCATAGTGGTTCGCGACGGTAATTATTGGTCATAACTCGGATTTGCTTGAAAGAGATTAAACTGCCGTAAAAACGTGAAAGGAAGGCAGATGTGCAACTCAAGACGAAAATGATTGCTTTTTTTGTTTGCTGGGCACAGGCAACTATAGCATTGATCCAGGAAGGCTTTCCGGGCGCGGCCGCAGGTGCCGGGTGACGTTTTTGGAGTACGCACAGGCAAGCAGGGGAAGAAGCTCCGGCGCTACACTAACGGACAGTTTTGATTTGCCACTTCACCCTCCGCCCTCTCCGGCAAGGTTTGCTTCGAAGTGTGCTCCGGTGCAAAACGTTGGCTATTTTGTGGCGAGCGTTTTGGTCGGCCCGGGATGGCCAGCCGTGATCCCAAAAGCTGATGTTTATCAGGCCACCTTTCGCGTAATACCCGTAAAGAACAGACAATGGAATTTCAACTGAAGCCGATACTGTCCGAGATAAAGGAATTGTATTCGAAACCAGCATCCCCCGAACGGTTCAAAGAATATATTTCTAAACTTCAGGGAGGTACGAAAGGGGATCTGGCTTTGCCCATCTCAGGGTTCAACCCGATGGCTAAAAGTCACGTACTCGAAAAGATTACCGAATTAGAGCAGTTGGACGCCGAAGGCCTAATGGAGGAGGTAATCGCTGAATTCAACGAATCAATAAAGTCGGAAACCTGGCCGTCGTCCGGGCCTTTCTCTGTTTCTGCGCACCGTAACGGTGCGGGGAAGCAACCGGTCAAATCCGGTTTGCGGCGATCAAAAGATGAAGTGTTCATCGTCGTGCTCAACCTGGCGGATGACCTGAAGGGTGGGTGGACAAATCACTATTCAACGGATTTTGACAGTAAATTCAAACTGAATGCACTCGTGAGTCGGAATTTTTGTGCCCCCTACTTTTGGACGAGTGAATCTTATTCGAAAGCTACGATCAGAAAGAGAACGCGGGAGTACTTAAGCAGAACGCTTTACCGACTCAATAACCCGCAACCGAAGACCCTTACTGAGCATCTGGTGCAGGAGGTTTTCGTAGCTGGAAGGGCAGGAGAAGCGCATAAAAGTTGCAACGAAGCGGGTGTTTCGGGGACAGAGGCCTTTTACCTGAAGAACAAGGATTCGGATGAATACGGTAAGATCTTCAACTTCTTCTACGGCGACGAAGGCGCCGCTAGTTTGGGGCTCAGAACCTATGGAATCGGAAAATGCGATGGGTACGACTACGCAAAACTGGTTTCACGTAGAACTTAAGCAGCGCCCTGAGATGGGAATGCAGTGGCTTCTACGCTGCTCAAGACCTCTCCGCTCTGCCGGTTAAAGGACTCAGCTTCGATGAATTGAGGATCCGTCCATTGTTTTCTAAAAGCTACCCTTGCACCTGCGGCCGCGCCCCGGGATCGAAAAAAACCTACCTTAGAGGTATCATCCTTACCTCTGTATATGCTCGCTTTACGTCTGTTCGCCTGCTCGTTTTTGCTATTTGCGTCCTTTTTTCTGACCGCACAGCCGGCGGACAGCGGAAAAGAAGAGCACCTTGCTGACTCCGCCCGGGTAGCTGGGTTTCAGCGGGCGCTTGCCTGGTATAAGCAAGATAGCTTTGCGATGAGCCGGGCGGTGGTCGACTCTTTGGCTCACGACGCAGCGGGTAACCTGATCGTGGACAGCCTTTCGGGCCTGGCTTATCATTTGGCGGGGATGAGTTATTACCAGACGTACGATGATATCAATGCTGTCCCGCAATACATCCGGGCTATCCGTATCCGTGATGCGTGTTTCGGAGCGCCTCACATAGATCAGGCGCATACGCGCTACAACCTGGCGAACTCGCTGCAATGGTTGGGGCGGCCCGATACGGCGACTTATCTGTTGCGCGAAGCCATCGATATCTATGATCAACTGCCCCAAAAAGACACGACCAACTGGCTGCGCAGTCTGAAGCTACTCGGTGTGATCGCGCAGGAAAATAACGACCGGGAACTGACCCGGAATACCATTTTAGCGATGGTCAGTCTTCTGGAAGAGTTCAGCCGGCCTACTCCCATAGATCAGTACCAGATGTACTATGATGCCGCTGATGCATTTGAGTATTTGGGGCAGCGGGAAGATGCTATTCTGTACGCCGGGAAAGCCGCTGCTGCTGCCCGGCTACTGGCCAGCCCCAGCCAGGAAGCAGACGCTGTAAACATCGCAGGGAATAACCATCGGAAAACGGGTGCGTACCCGGCTGCCCGCAAGGCGCACCTTCGTGCGCTGGAGTTACTTGGTAAGGAGGCGGAAAAGCCTTCGTCTTTTCACATCACTTACAATCACCTCGCTCAGGTAGCGCTCGCCGAAGGAAAGCATCAGGAAGCTCTGGATTTCCTGACGGCGGCTGCCGCTTACCCCTCTAACCCGGAGTTCCCGGCAATGGCCGCCGACTGGCCACTGTTGAAGGCGGCTGTGCTGGAAGCGATGGGTAATGACGACGCAGCACTGAATCAGTATGAGGCAGGAATGAAAGCATTGGCGGGAAACGGAGTGCAGGGCAACGAAGGTGCTCTGAGGATGGTTCCTGACAGTATAATCGACCTCCATTTTGCAATCAACCTCTATACCCGCCGGGCAGACCTTCACGCCCGTAACGGGCGTTTCGAAGCCGCGCTCGCTGACATGGAAGAAACTTTTCTGTTGCAGGATCGCCAGCGCGAAGGGGTGTCTTCCGACGGAAGCCGCTACGCCCTCAGCGCCGAAGTGTGGCCCTGGTACGACCGGGCAATCGGCCTGCACTACGACCTCTACAAAAAAGACGGAAGCGAAAGCCACCTCTGGCAGGCTTTTCGCCTCAGCGAAAGCGCCCGTGCTTACAGCCAGCTCGCTGCGCTTGGCCGCCAGAAAATGGCGATGGGCCGCAGGGAACAGGACCTGCGCCGGAATATCGCCCGGTTGGAACGTGCCGCGGTAGCTAACCCCGCTCTGGAAGTGGAGCGTGCCGAACAGCAATTGCGGCTTGAGTTACTATTGCGTACCGAATACGGTAAAGAGGCACCAACTCCCGCTCCGCCGGAGAAGGATGATCTCGTTGCCTATCTGGGCCGGCACCATGCCGGCCTGGTGGAGTATCACTTGGGCAAAGAGCGGGGATTCCGGTTTTACCTGCGCCCGACGGGAGAACTGGAGGTACGTTTATTACCACCGGCTGATAGCCTGCGTCAACTGACTGAAGACTGGATTGCTGCCATATCGGAGAGCGCCTACCAGATTAAAAGCCTGAGAACTGAAGCAGAGCAAAACGCTCTTGACCGAAAGTTCCTGACGTACGGTAAGGTGCTTCATGATTATCTGATCCCCGAATCGGAAGCTTCCGGAGACGCCCCGGAACAGTTCGTTCTGGTCCCGGATGGCGCTCTTCATTTCTTACCTTTCGCTGCGTTGCCGGCAGGAAACCCCGCGGTTCCGGTAGACTACGGAAAATTGGAGTACCTGGGGGATCAGGTTGAGTTGCAACTGGCATTTTCGGTTCGCTACCTCCTGGAGCTCGAATCGAAGCCCGCCGGAGAGTTCTCAACTGATCTGCTGGCTTTTGGGCCTTCTTTTCGCGGAAGTGCTTCAGCAACGGAACTGAGCCAGGCCCGCGGTGCGCGGGCCGACCGGGTGCTGGTTACCTCAGAAGGGGCTAATCTGCCGGGGTTGTTACCCCTGGCCAACAACCGGGCGGAGGTAGAAGCCATCTCGAAGCTGGTACCCAGAAACAAAGTCTTTCTCAGTGAAGCTGCGACCCGCCAGGCTTTTCTGCGGGAGTTGGGTGATCAGCGCATCCTGCACCTGTCCAGTCATGGAATGGTGAATGCAACAGACCCCAATCTTAGTTTCATTGCTTTCTCTCAATCCGGTGATCGGGTGGCGGAGAATGAATTATTGTTTTTCAACGACCTGTCTTTCCTGCCTCTTAACGCACAGCTGGTCGTACTCTCGGCGTGTGAAACGAGTCTTGGTCCGGTAGTTCCCGGCGAGACAGTGCTCAGCCTGGGGAATGCCTTTGCTGCAGCCGGAGCAGAGAGTACGCTGAGCAGCCTCTGGCAGGTGGACGATGCTGCGACGGAACAATTGATGGTAGCCTTTTACCGCAACCTTGCGGATGGCCATTCGAGAGCAGAAGCTCTGGCGACAGCTACGTCTGAGGTGAGGGCAAGCCAAACCTTTGCGCATCCGTATTACTGGTCGGCAATGGTTTTGCACGGAGCCTCCGGCCCGGTAAAAATCGCTAAACGGCGTGGATGGTGGGTGGCATTCCCTCTGGTGCTCGTGTTGCTCTCGGCACTGTTTGTAGTGCGGATGAATCAGAAGGCGAAGAAACGACCTACTTGAAAAGGTGGCCCATTGAAAACTCTTTAGTTCTGAGGTAACTACGGTTTTCTTTGATGGGGTCAACGATAATGGGGAGACGACGAACAACTTCGACCGGGCCTTCGCCGAAGGCTTCCAATTTTTCGGGGTTGTTGGTCAGGAGTTGGATTTTGCTGACGCCGAGGTCGGCCAGAATTCCCTGCGCTACCTCATAATGGCGGGCGTCGATCTCGAATCCCAGGTGCACGTTGGCTTCGATGGTGTCAAGACCGGTATCCTGTAATTGGTAAGCTTTCAGTTTGTTGATGATCCCGATGCCGCGGCCTTCCTGACGGAGGTAAACCACAATACCCTTACCTGCTGCGGCAATGCGCAGCGCCCGGTTGAGTTGTTCGCCACAATCGCAGCGCTTCGATCCGAATAAGTCTCCGGTAATGCACTCTGAATGAACCCGGACAATCACCTCGGTATCGGGGTCCATTTCAGGATGAACCATCGCAATGTGCGGAGCGTAGGCATCAGGGTCCTCGGAATACGCAATCATGCGGAAGTCGCCGTAGGGGGTTGGAATGATGGCCTCTGCACGGCGGGTAGCCGCAGCAGCAGAAGTATCGGGTAGCAGTATGGGGTCGCCGTGTTCGACCATGGAGGAATAGAATCTTTCGTATGGGAACGTTCAAGTAGGCATGCGGTTGCAGCCCCGGACGAATTAGGTCACGAAAGAAGTAAACTGATGCCCGTCGTATGCCGGTTAAAATGTCGTTAAGTTCAATACCTTTAGCCGCCTTTATAGTGTTTATAAATGCACATCCGATCCAATATTCATGAAGCATTTTTCCCTCTTTCTTTTCATTCTTCTGCCGGTCCTGTTTACAGGTTGTGGTCTTTTCAAGCCAGTTGACTCTACTGGCGGAACCCGTTCGCCGGGATCTTCGGGCTCCGCCTCCGGCGGAGCAACTGCGTTCATTCGTGCCGATATCGTGGACCACGCCAAAGAGTTGATGGGCCTCCGGTATAAATACGGTGGGAATAAGCCGAGTGAAGGCTTCGATTGTTCCGGCTTCGTGCTTTACCTGTACCAGAATGCGGGCATAGACATCAACCGGGTTTCGCGGGATCAGGCGAAGCAGGGCAAGTCGGTTCCGCTCAGCAAGGCCCGGCCGGGGGATTTGGTTTTCTTCAAACGGAACGGCAAAGCCGTTCATCACGTGTCGGTGATCGTGGAAACAGGCATCAACAAACTCATCGTTGTTCACGCGACTAATAGCGGAGTGATCCGGGAAAACATTCTGGAAAGCCGGTACTGGGAGCCAATGCTCTATCAGGTGCGGGACATTCTTGATTAATAGTTCCGGCGAATCTCGGCGGTACCTGATTTCTTGTTTGCGATCTGGCTGCGGTTGCCTTTTCCCCGTATTTCGGCTGCTCTCATGGGCATGGTGTCGATGAGGTTCATCAGTACTGATGGCGGGGTGATTCGGTTGCGGGCGCGGAACTTCTCGTGCCCGTCCAGCCCTACGAGCACCAGCTCTACCTGAAATTCTTCGGCGCCAAACTTCTGGTACATTTTCTGCGAGGCAGCCTGGTCAAGGAACCGGCCGGTGTTCTCGAACTTACCATCGGGCGTAATAAACATGAATACGACATTACGCTCCTCCAGTTCGTCGACCTGGCCGTAGAGAAGTTCAACTTGCCGCTGAAAGACCGGGTCTTCGGGAGTAGGCGTAAACAGGAGTACCACGCGTGATTTCCAGCGGTAAGAGTTCAGTGACTGCGCATCGAGTGGTACTGAAGAGCAAAGGGTCAGAAGGGTGAAAAATAATAAAGCTTTCATGATGTTGCAACGTATATGAGTGTGTACCGTGTTCGATTTCAGTTAGTTGTGTTTTTTTTTGCGCGGACGCAGGATGCAAAGAATGGATTTTTGAGAGCAATGCCGTAGTTTGGACTTTTCTCAGGCTCATCCCCCGCCGGTACCGTAAAAGGATGCCGAATCACATAATTTCATTCCCTTGTCTACATTCTCATTTCTTCTTGAAGGTATTCGCAACCTCCGCACCACCGGCACCTTTACGCGCAGCAGTACGGCGTTGTGTGAAGCCGCCATTGACAATATCGATTTCGGGACCGCGCGGGTTATCGTGGAACTCGGAGCCGGCGATGGGGTGATAACCGAACACATTCTTAAAAGGTTACATCCTGAAGGGAAGGTGATCGCCTTCGAAGTAAGTAAAGACCTGTGCGATGATATGCGGGCGATTGGTGATCCGCGTCTGGTTGTGGCGGAAGACAGTGCCGAGAACATCCGGCACTGGCTGGATCAGATTGGGGCCGATAAAGCGGACCACATTGTATCGGCGATTCCGTTTGCGGCCCTACCGGAAAACCTGGGCAAAGCAATCGTCCTCGCGGCAAAAGATAACCTGCAGCCCGGCGGATGCTATAACCAGGTACACTACAGTCTTAAAACCAGGGCTTACTACGAAGAGGCATTCGGGAAGGTAGAAACCCGCCGGGTTTGGGCGAACCTGCCGCCAGCCTGGGTGCTTTATTGCCTTCGCTGATTGGGTTGAGCGCCTCTGGCGCGATCTAATCGCGCCAGAGGCGCTCAACCCATCCGGCTCGCGAGGGGCTGAACCCAGCCTTTTCTTTCCTGCACGTGTAAGCCTAGCCCTGACAGCTTGAGTTAACGAAATATCAAATATGATCCACTAAGGTTTTAACGGGCGCTTAGCTTAGCGTGGGGTGCAGAACTCCGCGCAGCGGTTTCGGAACCCATGGTTTCGTTATTCACCCGATGAGCAATCGCGCCAGAGGCGCTCAAACCGGGTTCGGACAAACAGCAGGCACGCAAACGTAGATTGATCCGACGGGGTGTCGACGTTATCCCTAAACATTGTTGTTACTTTATCCCCAAGTACATTGCCGATCTTATGCGTCCGTTTCTTTCTTTGCTCCTCCTTACCATTCTCAGCACCTGCGTCAGCGCCCAGATCGGGCTGCACCCGCCGACGATCGACTTTCAGCAAATCCGGAGCGACCACGCTCGCATCATTTTCCCGAAAGGATACGAAACACGCGCAATGCGCGTGGCTTCACTGATCGATGAACTGCAGGCGAACCACACCCGCAGTATCGGTGAAAAAATATTCGATGTAGACCTTATCCTGCAAACGGCAACCACCGAGATAAACGGCTACGTAGGGCTGGGCCCTTTCCGGTCCGAGTTTTACGCTACGCCACCCCAGCAACTCAGTTTCCTGAGCAATACGGAATGGTTGGACTTGCTCACTATTCACGAGTACCGTCACGTGCAGCAAAACAGCAACGAAAGGCGGGGAATCACCAAGCTGTTCTCGTGGTTGCAGGGCGAAAATGGCTGGTCGGTATTCAGCTTCCTGGCTACGCCTAACTGGTTCAGTGAAGGCGATGCCGTAGTCTACGAAACGGCCCTGAGTGGCGCAGGCCGTGGCCGTACACCGGCATTCAGCGCAACCCTGCGGAGTCTGCTGGACGAGGACATCATCTATCCCTACGCAAAATCCCGCAACGGCAGCTACCGCAGCCTGGTGCCCGATCACTACCGCTACGGGTACAGCACGCTTACTTATGCGCGGGAACGCTTCGGTAACGACGTCTGGAAGTCTGTCCTGCACGATGGTGCAGCTTACAAAGGTTTAATCTATCCCTTTGGCCGCGCGCTGAAAAAGAAAACGGGCTATAAACCTGCCGCTTTGTACAAGGCTGCGTTGCTCGACCTGAAAGCCAAACAGGACAGCGCACTGGCTGCCCGTGGCCCTTTGGTGGAAGGCGTTGCCTTCGGCGATGCATCGGAAGAAATAAGAAACTATAAGTTCCCGGCCATCAACGATGAGGGGAGGGTAGTGGCTTTACGCACAGCCTTTAAGCATACTCCCGCCCTGGTAGTGGTAAGTGCCGAAGGAGAGAAGGACGAAAAACTAACGTCGGTCGGTATCCAGCGGGAGCCATATGTGCACGTACGGGGCAACCTGGCCGTCTGGATGGAAAACCGGGTAAATCCCCGTTATACCAACGAGCGCTTCTCGGAAATAATCCTGTACGACATGAAAAGCGGACGAAAAAAGCAACTGACCGAAAAAGGGAAGTATTTCTCTCCGTCTCTCAGTTTCGACCGGCGGCGCATCGTGGCCGTCGAGCACGCTCCGCTGGAGGGGCCTCCGGCCATTGCTGTGCTCGAGAGTAACACGGGAGCGGTTGCAGCAAAATTCAAAGTTGACGCGCAGTCGGTTTCCTTCCCGCGCTTTTCTCCGGACGGAAAGACGGTTTATTTCTACGATGTCGGCTTTGATGGGGTTGCACTTCGCTCGCTGGAACTGGAAACCGGAAAAACACGATTGCTGGAAGAGCGAAATCACGAGCCCCGGGATTACCTGCAGGTTACCGGAGACGGCAACCTGATAATGAGTAGCGGCCGCGACGGAGTCGATAATGTCTATCTGCTGGAGCCGGAAACGGGCCAGCGCCGGCAACTAACCAATCTTCGTATCGGCGGCGCTTATCCTTTCCTTTCGCCGCAGGGGTACCTGTATTATGCCGAAGCAACTCCCAAAGGAGAGCGATTGAGACGGTTGGCCCTTCGTGAGGAAAACAAATCGAACTCCGCCTTACGTGTGGTCTCTAACCCTGCCGGCCCCAACATCTTTGAGCGCCCCGCCGCTTTCAGCGCCGAAACAGAAAATCTTACCCAAAACGTAGTGCTGAAGGATTATCCGGTAAGTGATTTCAACGATAAGCTCGGGGGCGTGAAGCTGCACAGTTGGTCTTTCAACGGAAGTTACGTTAATCCTGGCTTCGAAGTGGCGGCAGCGAACGCTCTGAATACCGTCGGCATCGGCGCGGGGGTGTACTACAACATCGACGAACGGCGAACCTCAACGGGCTTAAACGTAGACTACGGAGGTTGGTATCCGGTACTCAGCCTGGGGGTGAATTCTTCCGGCCGGACGTACAACACACTAGACGCAGGAAGGGACACATTGATTCTGCGCGGCTACGATTTCAACCAACAACGATTCAGCCTCGGCGCACGCGTGCCGCTAACGTGGATCAGGGGCGACTTTCAGTCGCAGCTGACACCGGCCTTATCCGTAGGATATGTGACCACGTCAGATTCCGAACTGACCGAAGCACCGGATGGATTTTCAGACCTCAGTTTTTCGGTGAGTGGGAGTTACCTGCACCGTACCGCTTACCAGCAGGTACAGCCGCGCGCAGGAGTAGCCGCCCGCCTTGCTTACGCCTCGGTTCTGAGCGGGACCGACGGGAGCCGTTTGTTGTTTCAGAGTTCACTGTACCTGCCGGGTCTGTTCCCGACGCACGGTTTCAAACTGGATTTTGACGTGCAGGCCGAAAACAGCGCCAATACTTACAGCTACCCTAATGCCTTTAATTACGCGCGTGGCTACGGCCGGTCGATCAACGACCGGGTTGTACGCATCGGAGCTAACTATCAGCTGCCGCTCGCCTACCCGGATTTTGGTATTGCGGGGATAACCTACTTTCAGCGCATCCGCCTCAATGCTTTCTACGATTACAGTCGCCTGGCAATAGAAGACGTAACGCTGACAAGGCCTGACGTCAGCTCGGTGGGCGGACAGCTCTATTTCGACAACGTCTGGCTGAACTCTGCCCTCATCACCGTCGGGGTGCAGGTAGCATATTTGCCCGATGCGTTCCCCGGGCAGGCGAAGACTGATTTCAGACTTCTGTTCAGTGGCGGGTTCTGATCATCCCTTCACCCACTCGCGGACGGCGTCGCGTTGCAACTTGCCTACGGGGAGAACCTGGGTGTTCTTCATGACCAGTTGGTTGCCTTCCAGATAATCGACCAGGGCTTTGCGGACGACGTAGCTTTTGTGTATTTTCAGGAAATCGGCGGAGGGGAGTTCTTCCATCATTCCGCTCAGGGTCCGGGTGGTGAGGAGAAAGCTGTCACCGGTCCATATTTTTACGTAGTTGCCGTAGCTTTCGAGGTAATGGATGTCGGCCAGTTCTACCCGCCGGTACTGGCGGTCTACCTTAACGAAGAGGTGATCTTCCCTTGCCTCTGTCCCTTCGCTGGCACCTGCGGCCCCGCCTAATTCAGACCTCACTTTATTGACCGCGCGCAAAAAACGGGTAAAACGAAAGGGTTTGAGGAGGTAGTCGCTCACCTGCAACTCAAAGCTCTCGATGGCGTATTCCTCGAAGGCGGAAGTGATGATTACGCGTGGCTTTCGTTCGAGCGTACGCAGGAAATCGAGTCCCTGCAGTTCGGGCATATTGATGTCCAGGAAAATAAGGTCGACCTCTTTTTCACTGAGCAGACTGTATGCTTGTGTGGCCCGGTGGCAGGTGCCAACGATGGTTAAAAAGTCAAGGTCTTTGGCGTAAGCTTCTATTATCTGATGCGCCAGGGGCTCATCGTCGATGATCAGGGCAGAGATGGTGTTGGACGTGGAAGACAAGGCGAAAATATTTGCTGGCTTAAAACTACTACTTTAAGGCTTTTCGGCTGCCATCTTCCCGCAAACGATAATAGTCGGCTCCTTCAATCAACAGGCCTTCTGATGCGCCGTGGGGCCAGTTCATCTCGTGATCGGAAGGGTGTTTTACGTCGATGGCTATCACTTTTCCTTCGAAGTGCGTTTTTACCCGATGCTGCAGGGTGTGCCCGACGATCACATCTTTGGCCCCAAACTTATCCAGCGCAGCGGTCACTTGCTCCTGCTCGAGATTTTCTTTGAAATAGCCCCGGTACCAGCAGGGGCCGGTGCGTCCGGAATGCAATAACTCATGTTCGTCGCCCTCCGCGCGGGGAAAATAGGCGCGGCGGTATCCGGAGCGAATGATGGTGTTAACCTCTCCGATGCTGAGTTCAGACTCGGCAAAGTCGGGGTGTATCCCTCCGTGAACGAAGAGGTGGCCGTTGATCCGCTCCAGCGCATTTTTGCTTTCCAGCCACCGGCCGATGTAGGAGTCTGGCCCGGTCAGGTCGTGCTGTTGCCGGTTGAGGAAGGAAGCGATGTAGGTGTATTTTTCCGACGCTGATCCCGTGTTACCGTGCATGGCCTTGAGCTCGTGGTTGCCGATGATGAAGTGAACCTGCCCACCGTGCTGCCGGGCTGCTTGCTCGAGGTAGTGAATGAACCAGAGGACTTGGGTAACGTAAGCTCCACGGTCCACAAAATCGCCGGGGAGTACAAGATGACCGTTGCCGAAAGTCCACTTCAGGTTTGTATCGATAACGCTGTGGTGGATCAGGAAATCGCGGAAGGCGCGGTAGTTGCCCTCGATGTCCGAAATGGCGAGGATGGAACTACCGTCGTTGTAAACCGCCGGAGGGGTAGTGAATTGTGCCGCAAGCGAAACCTCAAACTGGCTGGAATCGGGGTTGTAAAAGGTGCTGGCAATTGGCGCACCGATGAGACTGTGGGTTTCGGTTTTCAGCTCAAAACCATCGTCTCTGTTTCCCTGAACGTGGTGTATGCTTACGGTAGAGTCGGTTTCGTAGAATACGTATGGGCCATCGTTGTGCCAGTCCATGAAATACTGCTGGGTGCCATAGTTTGCGGTAGCGCCCTGAGACAAACCGAACAGGATGAGGCAGGGCAGGATGACCGCCAGGGTAAGGAAGATGTGCTTCAGGTAGCGGAGTATTCGGGCTTTCATTTGTTGGAGGTTTCGGGGTTCAGGAAGTCTGTTACTTCGTAAAGAAGTAATGCGTTTTAACGGTTTGTCTGAGGAGGGGTACTGAGGGCTAGAGGAGTTGCTCGTCGAGGTTAGGGACGAGTTCTTCCAGGCGGAGTTCTTCGTGCGGCGGAAGGCCATCGCCCCGGAGGTTTAACCGGACAGCGTATTCATCTGGCCGGGTATCGGTGCTGATGTCGTACCCGTCGGGGTAAAGCAAATCGAGGCGGCGGTGCAGGTTCTCGAGCCCAATGCCACCGGAGCGTACTTTTTGCGAAGCTTCGGGCTCTACGGAGTTGCGGCAGTAGAAGGAAATATCTCCGTTGATCTCCGTCAGTTTGAGTTCCAGAAAGCACTCGCCCACGGCCGGTTCGATGCCGTGCTTGAAGGCGTTTTCGACGAGGATGATGAACAGCAACGGCGGGATTTTGAGGTCGGGGTTTTCCATATCGACGGCAAACTCGATATCCGCGTCCTGATAGAGGCGGATACGCTGCAGGTCGAGGTAGTCTTTCAGGTACTTGACTTCCTCGCGGAGCTCAACGCGCTCCTCTTTGGCGCGGTAGATGACATAGCGCATCAACTCGGAAAGCTGCAGAACAGTATCGGGCGTCTCCGGTGCCTGCTTGAGGCTGAGGGAGTAGAGGTTGTTGAGGGTATTGAAGAAGAAGTGGGGGTTGACCTGCTGCTTGAGCAGGCTGAGTTCAGTGTCGGTCTTTTCCTTTTCGAGCAGGGTGATGGTGCGCGTTTTGCGCACCCACTCGAGCAAAAGAACCACCGGAATGGAGAAGATGAGGAAGCCGGCAGCCATGGCGAAGTTCTCGGGTGCGATGATCCCACCCTCAAAACCTGAAGTATGAATGCCCCAACTACGGACCAACGGAAATAAACGGGCGTAGGCCGCATGCACGGGCGCAAAGGCCAGGGTGGCCGTAACGCCACCGACGATGTAGTACAGCAGGCCGCGCTGCTGAAACAACTTACGGTAGAGGAATTTATGGTGGATCTGAAACAGGGCCAGGTAAGGCAGGTAAACCAGCAAGACCTGAAGGACCGCGACGAAGAAAATCCCGACGGCCACAAATTCATTCACGTACCTGATGGATCGGTCATAATGCTCAGTTTCCGCCACGGAAATCATCGCCGCCAGCACCGAAAATATCCCGATGATGACGGTGGGACTGAGGTAACGACCGATACGCTTGCGGAGGTTGGGGAGCCATGAGTTTTCAATAACACCGTGCAGGACCGTTGCGGTGCCAAGCAGAGAAGTACCGATGGCCAGGGCACCGATTATCGCATCGTTAGCAGATCCGATGAACTCGGGTATTCCTTCCATGAAAATCTCGGCCAGGAGCGCTAGAAACCAGGGGTAAATTCCGAAAATGAAGATCCATAAACCCCGAAAACTCCACTTACTCATTTGCGATTTGAGGCGGGCACGCAGCTGAACGAACCAGAAAGTGGGCAGGAAAATAACAGAATAGCTTATCATCCTGGCCAGAAAATTCGGCAAAGACGCAGGCTCCGACTCTAAGGTCAGGATCAGGCAAATAGCCGTAAACACCGTCGCAAAAATCCAGAGGTCGCTTTTTAGAAAAAAGCTTTCGACCCGGTCGTATGTTTTCTTGATTGGTGGCAGCATGCTCATCCTTTTCCGTAAAGTAGTATTCTTTGAACTTGCTACAAAACAACGCCAAGACTTAGGTCGGTCCAAAAAAGACTGATGTACGGACGCAGGGACGTGATGAACGACCAGAGACTTGATCCACCAGAACCGGGCAGTATCAGAATGTTACTAGCAACGAGGTATCCCGCAACACCTGAACGGTGTCCCGGTAGACCATCGTGTCGATCTCAGGGCTTGTCCCTGCTGTATTTTGCCAGCGGCGCAGGTATACTGTACGCTCTAATGGCCTGTTTTGAGGGGCACAGGCTCCTGTTTCGAAGGACGTACCGGTGAACAAACTCCCGGAAGAGATATGGTAATATGGCTCGGGGTACGAAAGATCCCGCAGGCTGAAGATACTCTGTACTGTACTGTCGGGGCCGGGAGGGTTCGTAAGCTCAACCCTCAGAGACAGCGAGGCAGCCTCAGTAATAACGGATGTTTCGTTGTAAGAAACCGGCGGTTCCGCAGCTGTAAAGTCGAGAAGGTGTGCCTGGTAGTAGATGTCGTCCTTTGCCGGGTCAATGACAACGTAATCGCACTGGGAGGGAAGAGGAGCCGACGGGGGGTGAAGTTTGAAGTAGTTGAAGCGGTAATACTCCTGTTTTTCATCAGCGATTTCCTGAACCGTAAGCCCCTGATTGTTTGCCTGGTTGGAATAAAACCCGATCTCCAGTCGGTAGGCACCTTCATCATCAAGGGTGTCGGTTACGGTTTCGTACTGGAAGCCGAAGCCGGAGTGAGCGGTCAGGATCCAACCGCTGAGCGGTTCGCCGGTCTCTTCATGGAATACTTTGCCTTCCAGAATAAGGTCAATGGAGCCTTCTGCTGGCATCATGTCGTCATCGGTCGCGGCAGGGTCACAGGCGGTGAGGAAAAGAATGCTGAGCAGGAAAATGAAATAGCGCATGGTGTTTTTCATGAGTTGATGTTGTGAGTTGAAGGCATGCATAAAAAAAACGTCCCGCTCAGAACATAATGTCTTGAGCGGGACGTAAGTGCCGGAGCTAAACCTGGCTTAGAGGCCAAGCAGCAACAGGGTAGGATCTTCGAGCAACTTGATGACCTTTACGAGGAAGGTAACCGAGCTGGAACCATCGATCACGCGGTGATCGTAGCTGAGGGCGAGGTACATCATGGGGCGGATTTCCACCTGTCCGTTGACCGCTACCGGCCGCTGGATGATGTTGTGCATACCCAGGATCGCGCTCTGCGGCTGGTTGATAATCGGCGTGGAAAGCATCGAGCCAAATACACCACCGTTGGTGATGGTAAAGGTTCCTCCGCTCATTTCGTCCATCGACAGTTTATTGTCACGGGCACGAACGGCGAGGTCTTTCAGGTTCTTCTCGATGTCGGCGAAGCCGAGGCTTTCGATGTTGTTGATGGGCGGTACAACGAGGCCGGTTGGCGTGCTTACGGCGAAGCTGATGTCGACGTAATCGTGGTAGATGAGGCTTTTGCCATCTTCACCGATGTGGGCGTTCACATCGGGCATCTCCATCAGTACCTGGGCGCAGGCTTTGGCGAAGATGGACATGAAGCCGAGTTTCACGCCGTACTTGGCTACGAATTGCTCCTGTACGCGTTTGCGCAGGGCCATTACTTCGGTCAGGTCTACCTCGTTGAAGGTAGTGAGCATGGCCGTTTCGTTTTTGGCGCTTACCAGTCGGCTGGCGATGGTACGGCGCATCCGGCTCATTTTTTCTACCCGTTGCTCGCGGCTGAATGCGGTAGCGGGTTTGGGCGCGGGCGCAGGTGCTGGGGCCGCTTTTTGAGGAGCAGGGGCCGGAGCGGGGCTGGTTGCTGCCTTCTGGGCGTCGTCTTTGGTGATTCGTCCGTCGCGGCCGGTTCCGTTTACTGAAGCGGCATCTACGCCTGCTTCGCGGAGGATCTTACCAGCGGCGGGGCTGGGCGTACCGGTGGCGTAGTTATCTGTTTTGGCTGCCGGCGCCGCTTCTGCGGCGGGAGCGGGGGTGCTCTCCTGAGGAGCGGCTTCGGCGGGTGCCGAATCTCCTTCACCTTCAGGAGCTGCACTGGTATCGATTTTAGCCACCAGAGCTCCGATCTCCAGATCGTCGCCTTCGGCAGCTACATGGATGATGCGTCCGGCAGCTTCTGCCGGAAACTCCAATGTAGCCTTATCAGATTCAAATTCACAGATCGCTTCATCGCGCTCAACGTATTCACCGTCGGCTTTTAGCCATTCGGATAAGGTAACTTCGGTCACCGATTCTCCGATGACAGGAACTTTCATTTCGACAATGCTCATGATCTGTGTGGTTTTTTATAGCAACAGGTTGACGGGTAAACGCCTCTTTGCACGGGAGGTTTAGTAAAGTGTGCTGAGGTACTGTTGTTAGGGCAAATGTCGCTAAAAAATACAATACGACTTTCAACTCTTGCTTACAATTTGTCTTCAGCTTACACGAAAGTGGAAGATGTACTGGCAATTTTCACGTTCCCGTGCTCAGCCAACCCTTATTGCACCTGCGCCGCGCCCGTAGTATTGCTTCTGTGCTATTAAAAAGGGCTTTCCCCGTATTGGAGAAAGCCCGGCTTTATAGTGGTATAATCTTATGGTTTTACCCGTATCGAAATATCAGTTTTACCTGAGCGGAAAATACTGGATTGCTTCGTACGATTTTGCTGTAAGGGTAGGAGTCGAACCTACAAGGAGCGGTTAGCCAAAAAAACGCTGCTCTAAAAGAGCATGCCCTTGCGGAGCATCGGTTTTGTGGTTTATCCCTGGCTCTCCACCCGCGAGACAAGCGGGCATGGCTGCCAATTTCATCACCTTACAATTTTAGAAATCAGTGTTCCGGCGTTCCGGATTCTGATTTCTTTTTCGCTGTAGAGGCAGGAGTCGAACCTGCAAGGGGCGGTTAGTCTTGAACCCTTGCTCCGAAGAGACGCGCTCCTGCGGAGCAATAGGTTTCATGATTTGTTCCGGATTCCCCACCCGCGAGACAAGCGGGCATGGCTGCCAATTTCATCACTCTACATTTTGAAGGCCAGGCGTCCTGAGGACGGAAATTCCGGCTATCGGGTTTTCAAAATTCCGGTTTCCAGCGTTCTGGTTTTCGGGACTCTGATTTCGCTGTAGAGGCAGGAGTCGAACCTGCAAGGGGCGGTTAGTCGTGAACCTTTGCTCCGAAGAGACGCGCTCCTGCGGAGCAATAGGTTTCATGATTTATTCCGGATTCCCCACCCGCGAGACAAGCGGGCATGGCTGCCAATTTCATCACTCTACAATATGCTGGTCGCAGGTTTTGAGCCTGCAACCAGGCTTTTGCTGTAAGGGTAGGAGTCGAACCTACAAGGAGCGGTTAGCCAAAAAAACGCTGCTCTAAAAGAGCATGCCCTTGCGGAGCATCGGTTTCATGGTTTGTTCCTGGCTCTCCACCCGCGAGACAAGCGGGCATGGCTGCCAATTTCATCACCTTACAATTTAAGAAGTCAGTGTTCCGGCGTTCCGGATTCTGATTTCTTTTTCGCTGTAGAGGCAGGAGTCGAACCTGCAAGGGGCGGTTAGTCGTGAACCCTTGCTCCGAAGAGACGCGCTCCTGCGGAGCAATAGGTTTCATGATTTGTTCCGGATTCCCCACCCGCGAGACAAGCGGGCATGGCTGCCAATTTCATCACTCTACAATTTAAGAAGCTGGTTTGTCGCTTCCTGGATTAAAACAACACCGTTGTGTCGTTCTTGCATTGGCAAAGATGCAATGATTTGATCTTAATGTACAAGTATTTTCAATAAAATTAGTTAATATTTATCATTTGTTCAACTATTTGATTATTTGCGCGTGTTATTTCAAATTTTAGATCGTTTGGTGGGGTGAAACTTGAAGATTTGCGAAAGCAGGGCAGCAAAAAAGCCCGAACCACCCGTGGGGAGGGTAGTTCGGGCTATTATTGAGGCCGGCAATGGCGAAAAAGTCGTGTTACCTATTCAGGTTTTGCCGGGCCGTAGAATTCGTATATGGGATTGCTACTGGAAAGGCTGTAGTCCTGTAGCCCTTCTTCCGGTGTTTTGGTGAGAATACACTGGCCGGCGGCGTTGACGATGCCGATGTATTGTTGGGTGTCGGCTGTCTTCTCGTTTTCTGAAACGATGGCTTCCACCATCTCTACGATCTGGGGGCGTTCGCTGCGTTCGAGGTTGCTCAGTTCCGGGATTTGAACCAGTGTGAGCGATTTGTCTCCCCGTACTTTACTGATGAAAGAAAAATCCTGGGGCTTCATTTCGTCTGATACCACAGCGGTCATCACTTGATCGAGCTGGTAAGAGACAGCGTCGATGCTTTCGTCCGTTTCGGTTACCATTACGCGCATGTCTGCATTGAGCAGCTCCTCACGAGGGTCAATGGTCCTGGTTTTATCGATGATGGTACTAATAAGGATAAAGCCGGCAATGATGAAAACGCCGGACCACATCCACTTGGGCGATTTTACCCGGCTGCCCAGTTCCCGTCCGATCATGTGCATTTTATCGGAGAACTCACCGCTGTCGTAAGTACGCTTGCAGCGGGTGCATTCTGCAACCGGAGTTTTTCCGATGGGAAAAAAAGGAATCCACATGATGTGTGCATAGCGACCGAAGATGGACATGTTTTGGTTCTCGACCTGCTCGCAGTAGGGGCAGGGAATATCTTTGACCTGGAAGTTGCCAAGAAATTTTGCGCGGGTACCGTAGACCATAATAGAAGTGTGGTTTTGAGTGTAATTTAAAAGGTGTTATTTTAGTTATTTTTCACTTTTATGGTGTAAATGTACGATGTGAATTACTAAAACGCTCATTTTTCTTCGAACCAGAGTGTCATGTCGGGGGCTCCGGTGCGGTAATTGGTGGTGATTTCTGTTCCGGAAGGAATGTCCTGCAGCGCGAAGAACCTGATTTGTTTGAAGTCATAGTCGAGCTCAAACTCTGCATTCGCTGCATCTGAGTGGTTGTAGAGGGAACCGTAACCGAGTGCAATCGCTGCGCGATTGCCGTCCCACTGGAAATAGTAGTCGTGAAGGTGGGTTTCGTGGATCGTCTTACGGTCTTCGGCCGAGAGCAAAATCACCGGAGCAAGTTCGATGGTCGTTCCGGCGGGGATCTCGGCGCCGGTGAAGACGCCCCGATCACCGAGTTCGCTGGAGGAGATGTAGAGGAAAGGTAGGGATGACATATCAGAAGGTGGTTTTTGGAGTTCATTTCGCCAATTACCAACCAACTAACGAATCAGAGTTCGAGCGTATTGATCAATTCCCAGGTCAGGTGCGATTCAAACCCTCGCTGAAACATGTAGTCAGCGAGTTTACGCCGGCGAAGGTAAGGATGAAGACCTTTGCGTTCCAGACGGTCGCGGCGCAGGAGCTCGCGTTCCATGACGGCCATATATTCCTCGTCTTCAATTTCCGTCAGGCCTTTCTTTATGCAGTAAGCAGATACATCCCGCTGTTTAAGTTCACGGGTGATTTTTTGTCGCCCCCAGCGCTTCATCTTAAAACGTCCGCGGGCAAAGGAGCGGGCAAACCGTTCTTCATTAAGGTAGTTCTCCCGGATGAGTTCGCAGATTACCTCTTCGGCAAGATCTCCGAAGAACTGAAGCTCCCGCAACTTTTGCCGCACCTCTTTATGGCACCGGTCCTGATAGGCGCAGTAATCCTGCAAAGCATCCAGTGCCTGCTCGTAGGTGTAAACAACCTTTTTTTCTTTTGAGAACAATTTGTAGGTATTGTTTGCGCAAACATACAAAACATAAATCGAACACCGGCTGGTGCGCTCCGTTTCTTCGGAAACCGATAGTTAAAGGACAAACCTATGAATATTCAATTTTCCGAGTACTGGGATAAGTACGAACCTATCTTTCTGGAGATAGGTGTTAAGGTAGTCGCCGGAGTTTTTATCCTGATTGTAGGTTTCTGGCTGGTCAATTGGTTGGCGCGGCAGGCGAGTGGCCTCATGGCAAAACGCCATGTGGACCAAAGCGTCGCGGGTTTTCTAACCAGTTTTGTGAAAATTGGACTAAAAATCTTGCTGATTCTATCGGTTGCTGGAATGCTCGGCGTTCAAACGACCTCCTTTATCGCAATCCTTTCAGCATTGTCTTTAGCGGTCGGCCTGGCGCTTCAGGGAAATCTGGGGCATTTTGCGAGTGGTATTTTGTTACTGACGTTCCGGCCCTTCAGGGTCGGTGACTTCGTTACTGCCGATGGGTACTCCGGTACAGTTAAGGAAATTCAGGTGTTCAATACTATCCTGACCACCCTGGACAACAGGCTCGTAATCCTGCCCAACGGTAATGTAATGGGCAACGCCATAGAAAACATGACCGCGCAGGGAACCCGTAAACTCGACCTCACCTTTGGCATTGGTTACGGAGACGACATCGATAAAGCCCGGGCAACGATCCGTGAGATCATCGAAGCGGCTCCTATGGTAGAGCAAGCGCTGCCTATCGAAATTTACGTCAGGAAGCTAAACGACAGTAGCGTAGACTTTGCTGTTCGCTTCTGGACCAAGAACGAAAATTTCTGGCCAGCCAACTGGCATGTTACCGAACAAGTGAAAAAAGAATTCGATAAAGCAGGAATCGGTATTCCATTCCCGCAAATGGATGTTCATCTTCACAAGGAAGCCAGCTGAACAGGCAAGCCATTTTATTAGATTGATGTATCGCCTCTGATAAAGGAAGCGGGCTGAAAAGAACAACTTTTCTCCTGCCGGAAGACAAATATTTTATTTTTTTAACTTTTTACCGTGTCTTTTTAACAACTCTTCCGTCACAGAACCGAACGACTGAAATACGGGGCTTCTACCCGTGTTTTTTCGGTCTCATACACTTTTATCACAAAATCACCCACATCAATTACTAAAGATGGACACTACTTTTATTACCGATGAGCGCATGGACCTCATCATGTCTTACGCCGTTAAAGCAGCCGGTGCACTGGTTGTTATCATCATTGGCTTCTGGATCGCCAATAAGCTTGCGAAGATCGTAGGCAATCGCATGAAAAAGAACAACGTCGACGAGACAGTGACTCCGTTCATCCAGTCCTTAATTGGTACTGGCCTGAAAATTATGGTGATCCTTGCCGCCGCAGGTATGGTAGGCATCGAAACCGCCAGCTTCGTAGCCATTTTTGCTGCACTCTCTTTCGCTATCGGCTTTGCAATGCAGGGAACCCTCAGCCACTTCGCGGCTGGTGTTATGCTGCTCTTCTTTCGCCCTTACCGTGTCGGAGATCTCGTTACCATCGGTGGCGGTCAGACCGGTACTGTGAAAGAACTCGGTATTTTCAACACTATCCTTGCGACCCTCGATAACAAGCGCGTAATCGTACCGAACGGCACTGTTTCGAGCAACATCATCACCAACATCAGCGGCCAGGGCGTAATCGGTGTTGAACTGACTTACGGCATCGGCTACAACGACAGCATCGATGCTGCCCGCGAAGCTATCCTTGCCGTAGGCAAAGAGTGCCCATGGATTCTGGAAGACCCGGCACAGGGTGTTGTAGTAGCTTCTCACGGAGACAGCTCTGTCAACCTCGCTACCCGTCCGTTCTGTAAGAGCGAGCACTACTGGGATACTTTCTTTTACATGCAGGAAAACGTTAAGAAGGAATTCGACAAGCGTGGCATCAGCATTCCTTTCCCACAAACAGATGTTCACCTGCATAAGGTAGCATAATCATCCGAAAATCTGAAATCGGGAGTACTGAAGCAACTGCTTCGGTGCTCCCGTTTTTTTTAGCTGAAGTGCCGGATCATTCGTACTTCCTCTTCGCTGAGGTAACGGTAGAATCCGCGGGGAAGGTCCTTTTTGGTCAGTCCGGCCAGGTATACCCGGTCGAGCTTCTCAACGGTGTAACCGAGGTGCTCGAAGGCACGACGGACAATACGATTCCGACCGATATGAATCTGGAGGGCGACCGTTAGCGGATCGCCCTCTTTTGCGTAGCGGACCCAGTCTACCGACATCGGCCCGTCCTCGAGTTCGTAACCGATTTCCATCTTGGCCATGTCCATTTTGCTGAAGGGCCTGTCCAGGGTGGCATGATAGATTTTACTGACTTCATGACTCGGGTGGGTGAGGCGCTTAGCGGTGTCGCCATCGTTGGTAATCAACAGCAGGCCGGTGGTCATGCGGTCTAGCCTGCCGACGGGGAAAAGGCGAAAGTTTTTCAGGGCGGGTTCGTCCAGCAGATCCATTACGGTGGTCCGGTCGTGCTCATCGGAGGTGGTCGTGATTACGTTTTTAGGCTTGTTCAGGAGAACGTAGACAAACTGTTCGTCGGGGCTTACAACTTTGCCTTTGTAGCTGATTTCGTCGCCTTCCTTTACCTGATAAGCAGGGTTGGTTTCTGTTTCTCCGTTTACCTTGATCTTACCTTCTTTTACCATATCTCCGCACTGCCGTCTGCTGGCAACCCCCGAATGAGCGAGGTATTTGTTGAGACGCATTCCGACAATGGAATCGGCCGACCTTTGCAGGCCGGGAGGAGTGGCCGAGTTACGGGCTTGAGATCGTTGGAATCGGCGGGGAGCTTTCATAATCAGGGAGTCAAAGAGTCAATTAGTCGGGCAAGGTACTGCTTCACTGCCTGACCTGTTGTCTGTTTTGTTTTATTTGGGCGCGATCGCAGGTGCAATGAAGGCTGTTCCGCAACCAAGGACTCGAAAGTAAAATTTACTTGTAATCAAATTGATCATATATTTTAAATAATATCCAATTTGGTTGTATTGTTGTAGGTGTTGTAACTTGCAGAACAACCCGTACATCATGAGAACTTTTACCCTGTTTATTCTTCTGCAAATTTGCCTGTCTCCGGTCCTTTCGGCTCAGTGGGAAGCCATAGACAATCCGGCGGGCGTCACGGCCCGCAATATTGTCGACCTCGGCGAACGGCTCCTGATCGCAACACCGGACGGGCTTTATCAGAGCACCGACAGTGGCGAAAACTGGACGCGTGTTTTTACTGGTGCGTTGGAAAGGGGGTTGGTCAGCGACTTAATCGCCGATGGCGAAAACGCCATCGTTCGCGTCGAAAACGTCGAAACCGGAGAATACCAAATTCTCACTACCAACAACGGCGGTGCTGCCTGGCGCCACGTCACTTTGTCGCCTTCCATCAATAGTCTCTATCGGGGGATGATCTACAACGGAGAAACCATCTTGTACCGAAGCAGTCAGCAGACCTATGTGTCTTACGATGGCGGAGTAAACTGGACGTCTTTGCTCAATAATTTTCCGGCCATCCCTGGTGTTTTTTACTCAAAGGACGGAACCCTTTATGTTACCACCACAAACGGAAAACTCTTCCGGTCCGACGATCCGCAAAACGAGGGTTGGGAAGAATCTCCCTTCCCTCTGGCGTCCTCCTCTTCCTCGGTAGATTTAATGGTGAGCGGAGATACACTACTCACCGCAGTATTTAACGGCCCCGTTTATTACAGCCACGATGGCGGCCAGAGCTGGGCCGAAGCAACCGGTGTCACGGAGTTCGATCCTAACTACGAAGGGTTCTGGCAATCCGGAGACACTTTCTACACGACCAACGATGGCGATTTGTATCATTCCCTTGACGGAGGAATTACCTGGGCGGCAACGACCGGGAACCGTGATTACCTAAGCGATGTGCAGCCGGTTGAAAACGGCTTGATGCTCATTCGTAGCTCAAAAGTATACCTGTCTGAAGATGAAGGCCTGACCCTGACGGAAAAAATTACTGGTTTTGATGGTAGCACAATTTATAACTGGCAGGCACAGGGCAACGGTATCACCTACTTCGATGAAGACGGACATCTGTTTCACGCTACGCTGAATGATCGCATTTTCTCCACTGATTCCAGTCTGGAGTTTCAACTTACAAGAATGGACGAAATGCTGGCTGCGCCCGACGATTACGTCTACTACGTTGGCGAGTATTTTTCTACTTCCCAAACCAGTAACGTCGTTCGGATATCTCCTTCCGGCGAACAAACAGAAATTTACACGGCTAACAATCAGCCATGGCTTGCCAGCGATCACCTCGAATACGCCGATGAGAAACTGTTCTATTTCGGAAATGCCGGGATGAGGGCTTTCTCTGCGGACCACGGTGAAACCTGGAACCAACCTACCGATCTTAATACCCGGGGGTACAGCGATTATGCCAGGTTCGGCAATGCTGTGTTTACTATCACCGGTAACCTGATCGAACGGAAACTGGACGGAGAGGACGAATGGGTAGACGTAAGTTCGGAATCTCCGATGGCGGGCATCGACCTCGGCACGAGGTCCAACGCATGCCGCCTCATCAGTACCAACGAAGCCCTGTTCGCGCTTCTGTCGCCCGGAGAACAGGAATCCTACCGGATTTTTGTCAGTAACGACGGTGGAGACACCTGGCAGGAAACTGCTACCAGCCTTCCCGAAATCATATACCCCGTCAACAACGCACCTCCCGGAGTAAAGGAAATCGTTTCCATTGGTGGCTATCACATCATGGCTGCCCGTGATGTTGGCGTAGCCGTTTCTGCAGATCAGGGACTCTCCTGGACCATCTACAACGATGGCTTGCCAACCGACCGCGTCGAAGAACTCCAGATTGTCAACGGCGTGGTGGTGATTTCAACTTACCGAAACGGCTTCTGGCAACTCAATCCCGCAAACATCCAGCTTCGGGGAGTTGCCGGAATGGTCTATTTCGACGAAAACCGCAACGGCGCAGCCGATGCGGACGAACCCGGAATCCCCAACGTGAAGATGCTGCTGGAAAACGGTGAAGACCTTGCTTTTACCGACAATACGGGGAACTATAAAATGCTCTTCCGCAACGACGGTGCCTTCGGCCCCGAAATCGATAATCCCTACTTCGTAGTGGAACCGGCAAGCCGAAATACCTCCGACGGCGGACCACAGGACTTTGGCTTGCAACTAACAGAGGACGTCAACGATCTCAAAGTCAGCCTGACTACCGACAACGTTCACCGCCCCGGCTTCAGCAACCGCTATTACGTTAGGTACGAAAATCTTGCGGCAGCATCCGGCGAAGTCAGCCTTACGGTTATGTTCGATCCCTTGCTCATTTACGATGGAGCCAGCCTTGCTCCCGATGAAGTTGTAGGTAATACCCTCACCTTCAATCTTGGCGAACTGGCTCCGCTGGCTACCGGGCAAATTGTCCTTGATTTCACCGTCCCCCGCACCGCAGTGCTTGGAACGGTGATAAGCTCCGTGGCCACCATCAGTAGTGCCGAGGATACCGAGTTTGCTCCGGAAGATAATACGTCTGAGCTCACCGATGCACTCGTTGGTTCCTACGATCCCAACGATATTACCGTCGATGAAACTATTCTCGCTCCTTCGATGGCCAGTGCGGGGCAGGTGCTGAATTACCGGATTCGTTTTCAGAATACCGGTACCTATCCGGCAGAGACGGTGGTTGTCCGCAACGACATCGATCCCGGATTGCTGCTGGGCAGCATCAAAGATATCGCAACGAGCCACTCCTACGAGATCGAGGTAGAAAACGACCGGACGCTGGCGTTCGTCTTCAACAATATCATGTTGGCCGATAGCTCCCGCGATGAAGCCGCCAGCCATGGCTACATCACGTATTCCATTCTCGTTGACGAGGATGTCGCCGTTGGCGACAGCATCCTGAATCAGGCTGCTATCTACTTCGATTACAACGACCCCATCATCACCAATGAGGTCGCCACGGTGATCGAAATCCCGATCGCTACCCGGGATCCGGCGGTGCAGTTGGCTGGCCTGTTGTATCCCAACCCGATCCGTAGGGGCGAATCATTGTCCTTCAGAATAGACAGTCCGGCGGGAACACTTACGGTCTGCGATCAGTTGGGCCGGCGGGTGAAGCATCTATCTGTTTTTCATCCGAACACCCAGCAGCTGACTACACGCGACTGGGAGCCGGGTGTCTACTTCATCAATTTTGCGAGTTCCGCCGGTAGGGCAGGGATGAAAGTGATTGTGAAATAAAGAAAGTTGTCCATGTTTTGGGGCGCGGCCGCAGGTGCAATGAACGTTTAAGGGGAACGGTACCTTCGTGAACACTCTTTTAATCTTTGAAGATGAAGTCTTTTGCAATACACTTCGTGCTGTGGTTTCTCCTGGAGGTGGCTCTGCTGCTTTTCTCCCTTATGCTGTTCGTAGGCTTGGTAATGGGCTCTGGTCCGGGCAAGCAGAGTCTGTCTGCGGGAGGTCTGATTGCCTGTGGGGTTCTCATCACACTTATGGCCGTACGGCTTTACCAGGCGGGGCGGAAAACCTACCTGAGCGATGAAGTTTCTCCAGTCTGTCGGGTGTTGGCTTTCTTACTGCATTCCGGTGTGCTTGTCTCCGGCCTGTATTTTACGCTCATTCTGACGATGATCCTGATGGGCTCCGGCACCAGCGCCGGAGAGCCGCTGCATTAGCGCATGAGGAAGAGGTGGTAGAGGTCTTCGTTGACAAAGTAAGTTCCACCGCCCAGTTTTTCTTTACGCAAAATTCCGTCCTTGGCTAAAGTATTCAGATAATTAGATGCCGTCTTGCGGGAGACGCCCAATTCATTTTCTACAAATTCTATTTTCGTGTAAGGATGCCTGAAAAGGTTCATGAGGAGTTCGTGCGAATAGAACTTGTATCCTTCGCGAAGTTTCTGCTTCATATCCATCATTTGTACCTGTAAGGACTCAATCAATTGAATCGTATCTCTAGCGGTGATGTATATACCGTCGATCATGTAGAGCAACCATTCTTCCCAATTGCTATTCGTTCTTACTTCCTGCAACAGCCGATAGTAATCTGCCTTATTCCGAATGATAAAGCTACTTAGGTAAAGTGTGGGGAAATCCAACAAGCCAGATATGATGAGGTACAGGATATTGATGATTCGTCCGGTCCGTCCGTTCCCGTCGTAAAAGGGATGAATGGTTTCAAACTGATAATGAATGATGGCCATTTTTACCAGCGGGTCGTAGGTACGGAAATTATCGTCATTGATCAGCTTTTCCAGTTCCGCCATCAGCGATGAAATTTCGTCGAAAGATTGGGGTGGTGTATACACCACCTCATTCGTTCGCGCATTGAGGAGCGATGTGCTGGGTGTCGTACGGAAACCGGCATGGTTTCTTTCCAATACTTCCTGAATGGCAATAATGTCGTTATTGGTAAGTAGTTTTTTGGAGGAGATTAAACGGCACCCCATTTTCAGAGCCTCCACATAATTTTGAACTTCTTTGGCTTCACTGGATGGCAGTTGCTTGAGGTTGAGCTCTCCCTTAAAGAGTTCGTCAAGAGAGGTAATGATGTTTTCAATCGCGGAACTGTCCTTTGCTTCCTGGATGCCCAGCGTATTGATCAATATGGATTGGTCCGGAATGGTACGGGCAACTCCCTTAAGTTCAGCAAGGGTCGCTCTTGCCCGTATAAGCGCACGCAGAACAGGTTTGCTTTCGAGATCTGGCGAACTTGGTATTTTATCAGTGGGCCAGGTATAATGGGGCATTTCATTATTTTAAAACAAATATATGGGTAAAATATTGCAAAAACAACCCGCATGGCACGTTTGGTGAGTAGCTATTACCCGTGAAAAAGACGTGTTGGGTAAAAAAATGAAAAATCTACACACGATTAGTGTTGATTTGTTTGTAAATTTGTTTTATAATATTGCGAGGTAAACGTTAGATTGTATGTTGAGATTTCTACCTGTCTTTTTCTTATCCCTTCTCTGCACCTGCGTCAGCGCCCAGAAAACGCTGAACCAACGGACGCTGGAAAGCCTGGACGCCTACCAGGCATTTCTAAGTATCCCGAACGACGCACGGATCGAAGGTCAGTTAGAGCCCAACCTGGTTTGGCTCGAAACGGAATTTGGTAAACGGGGCTTCAAGGCTGAAAGGCTGAAAAACGCAGGCCTTGACTTGCTGCTGCTTAGTTACACCATCCCCGATGCCAGAGAAACGGTCCTTTTCTATGGTCACGCAGATGGCCAGCCGGTAGACGTGACGAAGTGGGTACTCAGCCCGCCTTTCAAACCTGTTTACGGGAAGATGGAAACCGGTGCCGACGGCACCATCAACTACGCTAAAGTTGCAGAACTGCCAGCCAAACCAGAGACCACCGATGTGCGCATCTTTGCCCGGTCCAGCTCCGACGCTAAGGCTCCGATCATGCTTTTTCTCGTCGCCTGGGACCAAATGATCGCCGACGGGAAAAAGCCCAATTACAACGTAAAATTCATCGTAGACCCGATGGAGGAAGCAAGCAGCCCCGACCTCCCTGGGGCAGTAACCACCCACCGTGAAGCGCTCGCTGCCGATCATCTGATTATCCTCGACGGGCCGGTGCATACCACCAACCAGCCCACGCTCGTGGGCGGTGCGCGTGGCATCGCCGGCGCGCGGCTGACGGTTTACGGCCCCAAACTCGCCCAGCACAGCGGCCACTACGGTAACTATGCCCCGAACCCCGCCTTGCGCCTCGCCCAGCTGTTGGCCGGAATGAAAGACATCAACGGCCGGGTTACCATCCCCGGTTACTACGACGGGATCGAACTGGACGCTGAAACCCGCGAAATGCTCGCCGCAGTACCCGATGATCTGCCCGCCATCCACGGCCGTATCGGCTTTCGATCGCCCGACGGGGTAGGGGGAAACCTGCAGGAAGCGCTCCAGTACCCAAGCCTGAACATCAAAGGTTTCAAAGCCGGCTGGGTCGGCCAGGCCGCCCGCACCATCATCCCCGACAACGCGGTGGTGAATATGGATCTGCGCCTTGTTAAAGAATCCGACGGCGACCGCCTGCTCGGCCTCGTGCGCGACTACATCAAAGCCCAGGGCTACCACATCATCCCCGAAGGCCGCGAACCCACCGACGCCGAACGCGCCACCTACGACCGTCTGGCCAGCTTCGGCGGAAAAACCAGCTACGCCGCCTTCCGCACCGACCTGAACGGGCCGACCGGTACCTGGCTGCAAAGCGCGCTGAAAAACACTTTCGGTAAAGACCCCGTACTGCTCCGCACGATGGGCGGCTCGGTACCAATCGCACCTTTCGTTACCACCCTGGATGTACCCGCCGTGGTACTCCCACTCGTGAACCCGGACAATAACCAGCACTCGCCCAATGAAAACATCTTGCTGCGCAATTACTTCTCGGGAGCAGAAACCCTGTACGGGGTGCTGACCGAAGCATTGTAATCAATCAAATAAAGTCTGTTCCTGCCAACCTTTCAGGGCGTTACCCCTTTTAGGCAGAATATGGAGTATAAGAGCAATCCCCGGTTGGCGTTTCATTCTTCTGCCCCCGCCGGTTGGCGCGGCAACCCCTTTGAGGATAAAGAGTTCAAGTATGTGAAAAATGCTTACCGTCCGGACTGGAAGTCTGCCGTGAAAATGGTGCTCAGCGGCAACCCCCAGCGCGAAGAAAAGAAAGCAGATACATGGACTCCTGAGGTTTCTGCCGGGGTGACTTACCTTGAAGATAGAAGCCGTGACTGGATCGTGTGGCTGGGCCACGCTTGTTTCCTTATGCAATTCAACGGGCTGCGCTTCCTGACCGATCCGCAACTGACGGGTATGCCATTTATTCCCCGTCGGGTGAGTCCGCCCTTCAGCTACGATGACATCCGGGGCGTAGACTATCTGCTGCTTAGTCATGATCATCGGGATCACGTAGACAAAAAATGCATCAAGGCGATTTGTGCCAACAATCCGATCCGAAAAATTCTTTGCCCCCTGGGCCTCTCGAATCTCATTGGCTCCTGGGTCGGGAAAACTCCCATCGAGGAAGCGGGTTGGTACCAGATTTTCGATACACCGGACACCGGCTTACGGATAACTTTCCTGCCGGGTCAACACTGGTGCCGGCGTGGCCTCACCGACTTCAATCGTTCGCTCTGGGGCAGTTTCATGCTGGAAGTCGGCGACGGGGGCGCGGCCGCGGGTGCAAAGGAAGTTGAAGAGATAAGACACACCGTTTACTTTGGCGGAGATTCCGCAAAGACCGGTTACTGGGCGGAGATCGGTGCCATGTTCCCGGCAATAGATATTGCAATACTGGGGATTGGTGCTTATAAACCCGATTATATTATGGAGCCGGTACACGCCAATCCGCTGCAGGCTTTCGGGGGCTACCAGGACCTGAAGGCAACCTACTGGTGGCCGATGCACCACGGCACCTACGATCTCAGCAACGAGCCTGCGAGTGAACCGATCCGTTGGGCCGAACGGTTGATGGAGGACGCAGGACTGAGCGCGCAATTGCTTCAGCCTGCAGTTAATGAGCCCTACCTGTTGGAGTCGGAGCGGTAAGCAAAAAAGACGGGTTGCACTTTTATTCAAAGCGCAACCCGTCTTTTTGCTGATTGTCCGAATAGAGTGTTCCTGTTACAGAGCCTTACAGCTTTCCAGTAACCAGTCTAATTCTTCCCCCTCAACGAGCGGGCTGACGCGTTCCAGTACCATTTTGTGGTAGTCGTTGATCCAGTCAACGTGGTAACGAAGCAACATGCCCTGTTCGATCAGTGACCGATCAATGGGGAATAAAGTGATGGTCTCGAATTCGAGCCAGCCTTCTTGCGAGGCTTCCCGAATAACGACCAGGTTTTCCGTCCGGATGCCGAACTCTCCGTCCTTATAATAACCGGGCTCGTTACTGAGAACCATGCCCGGCTCGAGCTTTTTCTGGCCTGATGGCGACTTCGGGTTGGTCAGGATGCCTGCCGGGCCTTCATGAACGTTGAGGAAGAAACCTACTCCGTGGCCGGTTCCATGCCCGTAATTCATCTGGTTGCGCCAGAGTGGCCCGCGCGCGAGTACGTCCAGCTGAACACCGGTAGTTCCCGTCGGGAACTTCGCCACGGCAAGGTCGATGTGGCCCATGAGGACAAGGGTGAATGCTTTGCGCATCTCCTCTGTTGTTTCGCCGAGGGCGAAGGTGCGGGTAATGTCCGTTGTACCGGTATGGTACTGGCCTCCGGAATCGATGAGGAGGAGGCCTTCGGCCTCCAGCTTCGCCGAGCCCTTTTCGGGAGCCCGGTAATGCACAATGGCGCCGTTACCTGCATAGCCTACGATAGCGGGGAAACTATCCGTAACGTAAGATGGGTAGGTTGCGCGGAGCGCGGTGAGTTTGCGGGCTACTTCGGCTTCGGTAATTCCTTCGGGGACGACCTCCCCGAGCCAGCGGCGCAGCCGCAGCAACGCGACTGCATCGTGGGCCATGGTGGTGCGCAGGTGCCCGAGAGATACTTCGTTCTTAATTGCTTTCCAGCCGGGAACCGGGCTGGTGTACTCGGTCGTGCTGTCTGCGCCGGCGTGCATCGCCAGGCGCGCGGAGATGGTTCCCGGGTCGATGCCGATGTCCGCATTCAGTGCATTCAGGCGACGGAGGTAACTGCTTACTTTGTCGTAGCTGTGGACGGTTAGTTTCTGGCCTGCCGGCAGGCCCTCGGTCCAGGTAGAGAAACCGGGGCGGGCGGTGGCGAAAATCGCATGGTCTCCTTTGCTGCCGATAACCAGGTAGGCCACACAAAGGGGATTGAAGTCAATGTCTGAACCACGAATGTTTAGCAGCCATGCTACTTCATCGAGTGCCGATACGACGAAGTAATCGAGGTTGCGCTCTCCCATCCATTGTTGGAAACGTTGTAGGCGGGCTTGCCATGATTCTCCGGTATAATCCGGGGTGTGCTCGAAAACAGGACGACCAGGAACGGGAGGGCGATCTGACCAGATATTGCGGATAAGGTCTTCGTCGAGTGTAAATTTCAGGTCCAGCTTTTCGAGTTTACGGCGCATAGCGCGGCTGGCTCTCAGGCTGGTTACGCGGCCGTCGGTGCCAACGGTCTGTCCGTCCATGAGGGTTGCTCCGAGCCAGTTTTCGATGGAGACTGAATCTGGCTGGCGGCTTTTCATGAGTTCTATGCCTGTACCTTCCAGTTGGGTATTTGCCTGAAGAAAGTAGCGGCTGTCGGTCCAGAGTTTTGCTTCGTGGAGGGTGACTACCAACGTTCCGGCGGATCCGGTGAAACCGGACACCCACTCGCGGGAGGCCCAGCGGGGAGCGGGGTATTCGCTCTGGTGGGGGTCGGTGCTTGGTATAATGTAGGCGTCGATTTGAGCTTCGAGCATTGCCCGGCGGAGAGCGGCTAGTTTTTCGGTCGTGGTCATGAGGGCAATATAGTCTGTAACCGATAAAATTGTCAGCATTTTTTGGGAAGTATTTCCAGCCTGACTCGACCTCTGCAGTTATGAAAAAGGGAGTTTCCGGCAGAAGAAGAATGCTGGTGGAGCAAACATTGCCCGTCAATTTGCTTTGCACCCGCGACCGCGGCACGGAATCCGGAAGCTGTGCTCCGGAAGCGTCGCCCCAATTCAAAGCGGCCTGCTGCCGGTCAATCAAACGCCGGGTTAAGCCATTCTCCCGATGTTAGTGCTGGTCGTAAAAACTATGCGGCTCGCCTCGTGTTATGACGAATAAACCACCCCAGCTATGTTCCATATTTTGCACACGAACGAAGATGTCGATGCCGCGCTAAAAGCGAGCAACGAGAAACCCGTTATAATTTTCAAGCACAGTTCCAGTTGCCCTTTCAGCGGGGCAGCTCAGATCGAAGTGGCGCATGCTAAGCACGATCTGGACATTTACGGATGTGTGGTTCAGTACACCCCTGAAGTTAAAAAAGAGATAGCAGACCGTCTTGACGTCGAGCACGCCAGCCCTCAGGCGATTGTAGTGTACAAAGGAAAGGCCGAAGGACATTTTTACCGGTCCGAAATTAAAGAGCGTGCCCTCAAGAACCGGGTGGCCGAATTGACCGCCCGGTAATCAGGTCTCAACGCTCACGCTTTCTTTACTGAATCATTGCTTTTAATCTCAAAAAATACTTAGTTATCAATCTGCCTGAATCCGAACTCATCCTTCGCTCCAACGGAGCACTTTACCACCTTAACCTATTGCCTGGTCAGGTCGCCGAAACGATAATCACGGTCGGTGACCCCGAACGGGTACGAGCCATATCGCGCCGCTTCGATAAAGTAGAACTGAAGGTGGAAGCCCGCGAATTCGTAACGCACACGGGAGAGTTGGACGGCAAGCGTATAACGGTCATTTCCACCGGCATCGGCACGGACAACATCGACATCGTATTCAACGAACTGGACGCGCTTTTCAATATCGACCTCGAACGCCGGATAATAAAGGATCAGTTAGTTTCTCTGGACTTCATCCGGTTGGGAACAAGTGGCTCTTTTCAGGCTGATTTGCCCCTCGATAGCTTCCTGCTGTCTGAAGCAGCCCTGGCTAACGATGGGCTGTTGCCTTTCTACCTTTCCGGCGGCGAGCCCGACGAAGCCGCCATCAACCTGTTTGAATACCTGGAGGACGGCAGGGTCCAGTTGCCCGTTCCTGTCCTGATCGTTCGGCCTGAACTACCTCCTGCTTTTGCTTCCAGCAATTTAACGCGTGGAATAACCATGACTGCTTCGGGCTTTTACGCGCCACAGGGGCGTTCGTTACGTTTGCAGTCCGGGCTGTCTCCCGAGCTTTTGAGCCGTATGCGCAGCTGGGAATACAACGGGACGCGCATAACGAACATCGAGATGGAAACATCGGGTATTTATGGATTGGCCACTGAGCTTGGCCACCGGGCCGTATCGGTATCCGCACTTTTGGCCAACCGTGCGTCTGGTACGTTCAGCTCGCAACCGACCAAAACAGTAGAGCGATTGATAGATAAGGGACTGGAATTGATTCTGCAGGGATAGATCGACTGCAGTCTGCACCGTCTACTCCAAAAGGGGGAAGTACCGGTTGAGCCACAAAGCCAGGCTCCGGGCGGAATTGAGCAAAGGGTGCTGGAAGTGGGCTATTGTATTTTGCTTGATGCGCTGTTTTACCTTACTCAGGTTCTCAAGGGTGTCGATGGTTTCGAGTTGAGACATCAGCGTACGTTGAGGAATGTTTTTGTTGCCAAGATCAGCAATGATTTGCCGGTATTCGAGTATGAATTTGATCTGCACGTCCGAAAGGAATTCAGCCAAAAAATCAGGAAGGAACTCCAGCGCAAGAACATTCAGTTTTTTGCTTAGTTCTTTGTTGACTTCTCCTGATGTTGTCAGTTTTGGCATGTCGGGGAGTTGGCCTCCGTACACAGAACTTTGGTGGTAGTAATTGACGTGAGCTGCCAGTAGCGGACCGTCGTTTGCTACCTTGACCGAAATCTGGTGGTACCAGTAATAATCCCCCGAACGATGGCGCATTGGGATGAGGCTACCCGCTGATGCGCCCTCTTGAACGAGTTCCGGAGAAGAGAGTGCTACCTGATACATCGCTTTTGCGTAATTGACATAGGCAAAAAGCCACGAGGGGTGAATTAGAGTGAATACCTCTTCGTACTGTAAATCCAGAATACCAAAATGACGGGCGGTATTGTGCCGCCACGTAATCCTTGGCTCGCTACCCAACAAGAGTGTGAAGTAACACGCAAAGGGGTTGGCTTGCTCCATGCAATTACGCTGGATCTTGTGGAGGTAGTCATTGTCCTTGACAACCGTGGGGTCTATGTCAGGAAAGATATCCGAAATAATTCGGTTGAAATCAAGCTGATGAGTGTCTTTGGACGGCATAAGAGAAGATATAGGTTAACCTAATCTCCGGCAGGTGGGACCAGAGAACGAATTAATGCTCGGATAAAGATTGACTGGCAGGCTTTACTCAGAGGAGTTTACCTCCCGACTTCAGCAATGGATGCAAGTGGTAACAACCAAATATAGCGAAGTTTGACCAGAAAACAGTGGCGTTTCCGCTACTGAAGGAGGAGGTTTGCCCTTGCTCATGATAGGGGAAAAAGAAAAAACGTTTTGGGCAACAGCCCAAAACGTCGAGAAACACTATGAACAACACTTTAAAATAGATAGATAATTGGACGGGGTCCAACTATTGTTCTAACATCCTGTTTTCAAGGAGAGGTTAGTAAATGGTTTTTTTAGGGTGCAAAGGTCTATTTTTGAGTTCTCGCAACCACTATTAAAGAATGCAAAAGCATGAAACAATTCATGCTCCTACAATTTGAGTTACAAAGGTAAAATCATGAGGGGCGAGATAACCGGGGGGGGCATGTCCATTAATGGACATTGGTCGTTTTTTTGCGGCAAAAAGGCTAATCCATATAAAGTCTAGATAAAACCTGGTTGTTCGGTAGAGACCACCTTGCCGCCGGGCGTCCGTAAGGTAGGATTAGTGGTAGCCTGCTGGGCCGAATGATCACGTGAGCGACAATCTGGTTTGCGCCCGGAGTCGGTTGCGGGCTTAATTGCATTTTGGGCCACTGCTCGGTTACGCTCTGCGCACAAATCCTGAAGACAATACCCTGCCGAAAGCAACGTTTTAAGGCTGTAAACTATCCATATTACATGCGTTTCTTCCCCCGTATTCTTGTTCTTCTCATTTTTTGCTGTGTGTCGCTCTCTGCTGTTGCTCAAACCAATTATGAGGAAGCCATCGGCTCGTTCGTCGATGAGCATAACGCCCGTGTTTCGATGCGCAACTGGGCCAAAACGGAGACTGCACCCGTAAGCTTGCGCATCAACGATCGTAACGAACTGGAAGCATTTGTTGATAACGAAAGCAGACTTCGGATCACCCTGCAACGCGATGTCGCAACGGATATGGATGAACTTTTCCCTTACAATATCGATTCGGCCCTGATCATAATAACCAACGAAACAGTAGTGATCATTGATCCGGTGGAGAAAATCCATTTTGCCCTTTCTTTGAATCAAGAGCCCCGGCTACCGGAAATCAGCGCTGAACCCACCTTGTTATTTGAAGGTTTCGGACTGACCCGCAACTGGGCGAAAATGTAACCGGAACCGGAAAATAAAGCACTGGTCGGGCTCCATTGATATGGTTTTTAGAACTAAGCCTGTGGGGCCTCCGTTCATGCGGATAAACCCCTTCTGCAATGAATCAGCGCTCTTCTCAGTATCTGGCCCTTGCAAGTATGCTCGTTATGCTTGCTTTGTACGCTCTGAATGCTACCGGTAACTTCGGCCCTAACCCCATCGGTACAACTTCCACGGCTACAAGCCCACTCATCGTTCCGGCTCCTTATGCTTTCGCTATTTGGGGGCCGATTTACATCGGTTTGGTCGTTTTTGCGGTATTCCAATTGGTCAAAAACAGAAACGACCATCCTGCGTGGGTTTCGTTCCGGTATTGGTACGCGGCAAATGTTGTCGCCAACGGTTTGTGGCTGGCCGCCGCTTCGTACGACTGGCAATGGCTGTCGGTTGGCATCATCATTTTCATGCTGATTTCATTGTTTCGGATCAACCAACTATTACAAGTCATTGAGTCTTCCGGCGCTAAAATTACTTACTGGTTAGAGCATTTCGTCTTCAGCATCTACTTTGCGTGGGTAACGCTGGCAACGGTGCTCAATGTAGCTTCCGCACTGAAATTCTACAAATGGAATGGCTTCGGTGTCCCGGAAGTAACCTGGACTATAATCATGATTGTCGTGGCCGCATTCGTAACCGGATACACAAGCCGCCGTTACCGGGATGCAGCTTATGCAGGGGTTGTGGTCTGGGCTTTCGTCGCGCTTTCTATCAAGCATTGGGGGGCGCAAACGCAGGTGCTCAGTTACGTTGGAGGAGCAGTAGCTGTGCTGTTCGTCGGGCTCATATTCTGGCTCCTCAGCGGACGATCTGCTGGAAAAAACAACGGGCGGGTCGAAGCCGGATAAGGGTCTGGATGTAGTAAAACGTGGTGTATTATTCTCGGCCCCTTTTCCCGGTAACCGAAATATACAGAGTAGATTAGCATTGAAAACTAATAACCGTAGTCTTAAGTCTTTCAAGCAAAATCTATGTACAGTTCTATTACCGCCGGTGTTGCCGGCACTGGTTTTATCGGCCCCGTTCACGTCGAAGGCCTGCGCCGGCTCGGTGTTCGCGTCAAAGGAATTTCCAGCGCCACGCTCGAATTGGCCGAAGAGGCCCGCCAACAACTAAACCTCGAGCACGCTTACCCCAACTTCGAGGCGATGCTGGAAGACGACGATCTCGACGTTATCCACCTCGCAGTACCCAACGTACTGCACTACCCGATGGTGAAACAGGTGCTTGCCGCAGGCAAGCACGTGATGTGCGAGAAGCCACTCGCCATGACCTCCGAACAAGGTAAAGAACTTGTCGAACTCGCTGCCGCAACCAACCTCAAAGCCGGAGTCAACTACAACCTCCGTTTCTACCCCATGAACCTGGAAGTAAAAGACCGCCTGGCCAGCAATGACGCCCGGATCTTCTCCGTCGTTGGCGGCTACCAGCAAGATTGGTTGCTCTACGACACCGACTACAACTGGCGCGTTCTGGCGGACCAGGGCGGCGCGCTACGCGCCGTTTCCGACATCGGTACCCACTGGCTCGACCTTGTGCACTTCACCACCGGCCTGGAGGTCGAAGCGGTTCTCGCTGACCTGACCACCGTTCATACCACCCGTCGCCGGCCAAAGGGCGAGGTGAGCTCGTTCAACAACGAAAAACTACGCGACGAAGACCTTGAGTCCATCCCCGTCACTACCGATGATTGTGCCAGCATTCTCCTCAAATTCAAGGGTGGGGCCAAAGGGCAACTCTTCGTTACTCAGGTGAGTGCAGGGCATAAAAACCGCCTCACGTACGACATTGCTACCCAAGACGCCGCCTACGAGTTCAACAGCGAACGCCCCAATGAACTACTGGTGGGCCGGCGCGACGCTCCGTCGGAATTTCTGCTCAAAGACCCGGCCTTACTGACCGGACTGGCCAGCCCCTACGTCAATTACCCGGGCGGACACAACGAAGGCTTCCCCGACACCTTCAAGCAATGCTTCCGCTCGTTTTACAACGACATCCTTGCGGGTGACGCCCCAACCGGCGAACCTCCGCACTACGCCACGTTCGAAGACGGACTCCGGGAACTGGTCATTTGCGACGCCATCATCAAAAGCCACGAAGAACAAGCCTGGGTGTACCTGTAGGTGAGAGGGTTAGCAGAGTATAAAAAACCGGAGTACAGAAATCAAAGGACAGAGGGAATTGGTAACTCGCCCTTGCTGTTCTTCCTGAACGGCAAACGCTGCGTTTTCACTCTCTGACCTGATGCATTTCTACCGTGTCCAGTAATCAAGGACGAGCACGTCTTTCAGGTGGGGCTTGAGGACCTCCACAAACGCAAGGTGGTCCGGATGAGGCAGGTAAACCGCCCGGTCCGCTTCGCTTTTGAAAGTCACAAAAAAGAGGTGGGTGTAACCTTTGTCCAGGCCTTCCGGGCTGTTGTTGATGCCCCATTCGTAATCGTGGATCTCCGGGATCTTGCCGGGCAAAGCGGCAAAGGCCTCTTCCACTTCCTGTACACCAGCAGGGTAGCTGTCTTCGTTGAAGGAGAACAGTACGGCGTGCCGCAGCAATGAATCGGGCGTATTCGCTTTCATATCTACAGAAAGATCGGTGGTGATTTGGCTGGTCGTCTCTTCCGGGGCCGATTCGGAGCAGGCGAGGAGGAAGAGAAAGGGAAGTAATGTGAGGTAGCGCATACGCCAAAGGTAGTTTTTCCTGAGACATAAAATTACCCCCGTGGTCCACAACATCGTTTTTAGGAATTGAGAAAACAGACGTTGTCTATGGCTTAGGTGCAATAAAAAAGCATTCAACATTCAGCTTTCAGGTCGTCATTAAAGACCGTTTGAAAGCCGAACATTGAATGCTTTTGTAATTGTGCCGTAAGGCAGCGGAAAGCCCGCGCTTACTTCATCATCTTAACCGACCGGTCTACGAAAGCCTTGAGCTCTGCGCCGGAAAGCAACTGCTGGCTCAGCAGTGCGAGTTGGTAAAGGTGGGTAGCGTTTTCGGTGCGAGCCGCTTCATCCTCATTGTTCAGGATCTGATCCTTCACGATCGGGTTGTTGGCGTTCACAACGACGTTGTACATATCGGGGAACATGGAGGTGTCCATGCCCTGAAGTTGCTGCATTTCTTTCATGCGGCGCATGAACTCATTGCGAACGATCTGAACGGGAGCGTCTGTGGTATCCAGCGGTTTCAGTTCCACATTGCCTTTTTCACCCACAACGGTGGTGAAGAGATCCTTGACCGTAGTCTGCTCCTCTTCGTTTAGCAGTAGCTCCTTCTCTTCATCTTTCTGGACGAGTTGATCAGGAGTTGCTGAGTCTACGCGAACGAAGGTCATACCTTCTTTCTGCTCCAGGCTCTGGATAAAGGGAGCATCGATGGCGTGCTCCAGCTTCAGGACATCGTAGCCGCGCTCAATGGCACCCGCAACGAGGGTGTGCTGACGGTCCTCATCGGCAGTGTAAATGCCGATGACCTTGTCGTGCTTATCGGTTTGGTTTTCCGCAATCCGCTCTTTGTACTCTTCGATCGTAAACTTGCGGTTGTCCGTGTTTTCGAGGAGTACGAATTTCTTAGCACGGTCGTAGAACTTCTCTTCGGAGATCATACCGTACTTCACGAATACACCGAGGTCGGCCCATTTTGCTTCGTAGTCTTCGCGGTTGTCTTTGAAGAGGCTGTTGAGTTTTTCGGCTACCTTCTTGGTGATGTAGCCGGTGATTTTTTTCACGTTGGTGTCGGCCTGAAGGTACGAGCGGGAAACGTTCAGCGGAATATCCGGGCTGTCGATCACACCGTGGAGCAGAGTCAGGAACTCAGGCACGATTTCCTTCACGTCGTCGGTGACATACACCTGGTTGCTGTAGAGCTGGATTTTGTTACGCTGTAACTCGAGTCCTCCGGAAACCTTCGGGAAGTAAAGGATACCCGTGAGGTTGAAGGGGAAATCGATGTTGAGGTGAATCCAGAACATGGGCGGCTGGCCCATGGGGTAAAGCTCGCGGTAGAAGTCCTTGTAATCGTCGTCCGTGAGGTCGGCAGGGTTCTTTTTCCAGAGTGGTTCAGGGTTATTGATAATGTTGTCAACTTCCTTTTCAACCTTTACCGGTTCGGGCTTCTCTTCGCCTTCGATTACTGCTACGTCGGATTCCTCGTAAGTGGTCTCGGTTTTTGTTCCGAAACGAATAGGGATGGGAAGGAAGCGTGCATACTTGTTCAGCAGGCCTTCGATCTCACTGTCCTCGAGGTACTGTACACTGTCGTCGGAAACGTGGAGGATGATGTCGGTACCACGGAAGTCGCGGTCGCCTTCACCGATTTCGTAGCTGGGGTCACCTTCACAGATCCAGCGGACGGGCTCGGCGCCGTCTTTCCAGCTCAGGGTATTTACTTCCACCTTGTCGGCTACCATAAAGGCAGAGTAGAAACCCAGACCAAAGTGACCGATGATGCTGGCGTCTTCCTGGTATTTGTCCACGAAGTCCTGAGCGGAAGAGAGGGCAACCTGATTGAGGTATTTCTCAACTTCTTCTTTGGTCATACCGATACCGCGGTCGCGGATGGTCAGTGTCTTGGCCTCCTTATCGATCATGATGTCGATCGTGTCTTCGCCGATATCGCCTTTGAACTCACCCTTGCGGTTCAGGGTCTTGAGTTTGCTGGTGGCATCTACTGCATTGGAGACAAGTTCACGAAGGAAAATTTCCTGGTCAGAGTACAGGAATTTCTTAATTATGGGGAAGATGTTCTCGGTCTGTACCGAGATGTTTCCTTTTTGCATAGTTGAATTAGTTTTGATGGTGGGTGGTATACTCCGACCCTGTCAACCGCAAAGGTTGTTCCAGTCATTATTTCCTGACTTTTTGACCGGACGCAGCTACTGTTGGTAAGTAGCCGGCACCGGCCCACGCAAAGCATCAACGCAGGGAAAGAATTTTGTCGAGGTCCAGGTCTTCCTGTTCCGGCACGGCAATGCAGCCAATTCTTCTGGCTTCCCGTTTGGCGAGGTAAACCTGCTCGGTCTGACCGGGCGTAGGCACCAGTATCAGTTTTTTGCCCGTCGTTACTGCGTAAACATCCATTAGTGTGCTGTAGCCTGAGCGGCAAATGATGTGTTCTGCGGCGGGTAAAAGGCGGCTGAGCAGGGCAGCATCCGCAAAATCATAGACGGTAATATTATTCGGTAAATCAGGAAGGTGGTTGGCTGAACCAGGCAGGCCTCGGACCAGAACATGATTGCCGGGCACCGTGGAAAGTTGCGCAACGACGATGGCTTCCAACTGTGTTCGCATGGGTTCAGGGCCGGAGAGCAGCGCCATCACGGTGAGTACTGAAACTCCTCGTTCTTGTTGTTCGGCCATCCCTGCTGAAAGCCGCGAAAGAGGCCCGATGTATTGTACGTGGCCATAATTGCGGCGACCGGAAAGCTGACCGCTGACGCGGTGTTTCGCCTCGGCAAAATCGGGCACCCAGAATTCATCGAAGCGTTGCAGGTAAGCGCGGTAAATCCGGGAGACCAGCCGACTGTTTGTAATCGGGTGCAGCTGGTGGGTCAGAAAAACGGAGCGTGTTCGGGGGACGTAGCAGCCGAAGCGGTTGTCGGATACAATCCGGTCGATCCTCAGCTCCTGAACGAGCGTCGCACAGCACCTGCGTTCGCGCCAGATGGTGACCATCCAACGGGGAAATTGCAGCGCTACGTTGAGCGGCATGGATCGGGTAGGGTAGGTAACGTTATAGCCGGGGAGTTCGTAAACTTTCGTACCCGGACGTTCTGACTCGATGAATTTTTTGGCGCGGCCGCAGGATGCAAAGAAAACTGCTTCGCCGGCTTCCTCCAGGGCATTTGCCAGGGCAAGGCTGCGGGAGGCGTGGCCCAGCCCCCAGTCGAGGATGCATAGCAAGGTGCGTTGGCCGGGGCGGGAAGGAATCATGGCTGCAAATTTAAGGATTAAAGCCACCCACTAAGGCGCACTACGAACAAGGTCGATGGCCGCCGCGCTGAATACAGAAACAACTGCCCCGGATGAAGCTATCGGAAAAATCTCTTCAACGCCTCTTTGCGGGCGGTCATGTCGCAAAAGGATCGATCTATTTTCTTGTCGGTACGTTCGCCCTCGCAACCGTCATCGGGGCCGCGCGCAGTTCTAACGGCCCCAAGGCGATCATCGACTGGGTAAGCGGAAATCCTTTTGGACAGCTGATCCTGGGGCTGTTGGGGGCTGGCCTGGCAGCCTACGCGCTTTGGCGTTTCTACCTGGCTGCTTTTGATCCGGCGGAAGAAAGTGACGATAATAAAGGAAAAGTGAAACGCATCGGTTGGGTGGTGAGCGGGCTGGCGTACGCAGGGCTCGCCGTCTACGCCTTCCAGCGTTTGATCAGCAATGGTGGTAGCAAGGAAACAAAGAAAGACCTCATCGCAGCTTTGCTCGAACAATCATGGGGGCACATTGCGGTAATCGTCATCGGTGTTGTGGTCATCGGAACGGGGTGTTACCAACTCTACCGCGCTGTAACGGACCGGCACATGGAGCAAATCAAAGAGTTTGAGTTGAACGAAGAAAAGCGGATGGCCTTCCGCGATGCCGGCCGGGTAGGACTGAGCGCCCGTTTCGTCGTTTATGGCATCATGGGCTACTTCCTGATACGAACCGGACTGACGTCCGATACCGGCAAGTTTCGTGCGCTGGGGGAAGCACTCTCTTTCCTCGAAGGCGGAACGGTGAGTTCCGCTCTGCTGGCTCTGGTGGGTACGGGACTGATGGCGTACGGACTTTTCATGTTCGTGAAAGCCAGGTACGGAGTACCGAGTTGAACCGTGGGCAGGTGGTGGTGCCCGTTATTGTAACCCCGGTAGGAGCTGATGTTTTTGCACAATTAAGGGAGGATAGCCTGCTGATTTGTATCTCAGGCAACATTGTCCGCTTTCACTCCAGCGGGTGCGTTCCGGGCTGAAGATTGTCTCATGCTTCCGGTGAATAGATCCGGAATGCAAGCAGGACGATTTTTTTTGAAAAAAACTCAGGAAACTTTGAAACCATCTAAAGTTTCCAGCGTTCTTTGCGCCGTGAACGAACTCAAAAAGAACAAACAGGGCCTGTTCAGGGCCGCATCCTCTATGTTCAGGCGCTTGGGCATCAAGAGTGTCAGTATGGACGATCTGGCGCGGACGATGGGTGTTTCCAAAAAGACATTGTACCAACTCGTTACGAATAAAGAGGAGCTGGTGATGATGATAATGGAAGAGGATTTCAGACGGGACATGGAGGTTTTTGCTGACTGCCAGAACACATCGCATGATGCCATTGATGAATTTCTGAGAACCAGCCGCTACTTCATTCATGAGTTGCGGGAGATTTCGCCCGCAGCGGTGCATGACCTGCAGAAATACTATCCGGCAATCTGGAAAGGGATGGTACGCCAGCACCACGTGGCATTTGAACAGAAACTGGTTCAGAACATCGAGCGTGGAATGGAAGAAGGCCTGTACCGTAACAACATCGAGCCTGAGGTGATCGCTACGCTTTACTCCGGAATGATGATGGTTGCCGTAGACCGGCAGGTATTCCCGAATTACGACCGCCCGCTTTCAGAGGTCATACGCCAGATGACGGAGTATCACTTTCAGGGCATCGTAAATCAGTTTGGCCGCGACCGGCTCGATCAGTACCTCGACAAGAAAGCTTTAAAATAAAAACAGACAGAGAGCAACCATTCGAAGACTCACTAAGTTTTGCGGATGAAGTAGCCCCTGTTCCCCTCAGCCCCCACCAAATCAACTAATACATAATTTTTGATCCGATGAAATATTTTACCAGGCAATTGCTGCTGATGGTTGCTCTGATGAGTGGTCTGGCAAGCCTGTACGCACAGTCAGAACCGCCACCGGTATTCAGTCTGGACGAGGCCGTGGCCTACGCCATGAGCAACAACAACTCCATCCGTAATGCTCAGGTCGATATCCTGGACGCCGAGCAGAACGTAAAAGAAAGGTTGAGCACCGGCCTTCCTCAAATCAACGGTTCACTGGATTTTACGCGCTACCTCAAAGTTCCGCAGGTTCCACTGCCTGCTGCCTTCACGATGGGAGACCCGAACGCACCAGAGTCTATCTCGTTTCAGTTGAAGAATAGCTTTACGGCCGGCCTGAGTGCCAGGGGGATGATCTTTGACGGGTCGTTCTTTGTAGGCCTGCGTGCAGCCAGGGCCAGTAGTGATTACTTCAACCTTCAGCTGGAAAACACCCAGCGGACCGTACGGGGGCAGGTCATTCAGGCTTACTTCCCAACACTGCTGCTGAAAACCAATGTTGCGATCCTGGATAACAATATCAGTAACCTGACGAAGCTCAAAGACGAGGTGTCTGCTCAGTACGATGCCGGTTTTGTAGAACAGCTGGATGTAGATCGGCTGGTCCTCAGCCTCAACAACCTGCGTAGCCAGCGCGACCAGGTAGCTCAGCAGGCCGAGAATGCCCTAAGGGCATTGAAGTTCACCCTGAACTATCCGCTGGATGAGCCGCTTCGTGTGGAGGACGACCTCGCCAAACTGGAAACGGAGATCGACGCTGCTTTGCTGACGTCTGACATTCCTTACCAAACCCGGCCTGAATTGCGCTTGCTCGACAAAACGATCGAGCTTCAGGGGCTGAACGAAGAACTGCAAAAAGCAGCTTACCTGCCAACTGTATACGCCAATCTCGCCGCGCAATACGTGTACTCCGGCGATGACTTCAAGGATGGATTTTGGGCTCCCACTGTTCTGGTGGGTGTTCAGGCCAACATCCCTATTTACGACTTCGGTGGCCGCGCTGCGCGCGTGGAGCGTGCGAAACTGGCGACCCAAAAGGTGATCAATCAGCGCAACGATCTTCACCGAAGCATCCAACTGGAAGTCTTGAATGCCCGAAGCACCTTTACGGCCAACTCTGACCGGCTGCAGGTAACCAAAGATAACCTGGCCCTTGCACAGCGCATCTACGATACGACCCAAATCAAATACCGTGAAGGTGTGGGTTCGAGCGTGGAAGTAGTGCAGGCCGAGCAAGCACTCTACGAATCGCAAGCCAATTACCTGAACGCACTTTACGAAACGCTGGTGGCGAAAGAGGACCTCTTCCTCGCCCTTGGCCGGAATTAGTAATTAGCCGGCAGGGTACACAGTGCCTTACGCTCATTGCACGCCCGTCGCTTCAATTCTACCCCCATCGTGCAGCAGCCCTGCTGACTGTACTCTCCCCCCCATAAAATCTCCATCTTCCCCGATGAAAACTATTTATAACTTTCTTCCCCTGCTCCTTTTAACCTTCCTTGCATCCTGCGGCAGCGCCCCCGATGAAACTGTCCCTACGGATCTGCCCGGTAAAAAGGAATTCCTGAAAACTAAAAAGGCTGAACTCCGTGCGCTTACTCAGGAAGTGGAAGCTCTTGAAAAGGAGATTTTCACCGCAGACCCCAGTCTGGCCCCTAAAGGAGCGCTGGTTGCGTATGAAACGGTTACTACCTCGTCTTTCGAAGACTTCGCCGAAGTGCAGGCTACCGTTCGTGCTTCTGAGTCTGCTTTCGCCTCGCCCGAACTCCCCGGGCGGATAGTGAGCATGAAGTTCGAAGAAGGCGATGCGATTCGTAAGGGTGACCTCGTCGCCGTAATCGATGTAGAAAACATCACGACCCAGCGTGCTGAACTCGAGAAAGCGGCGGAACTCGCCAAAGACATCTACGAGCGGCAGCAGCGACTCTGGGACCAGAAAATAGGTTCAGAGGTTCAGTTCCTGCAGGCTAAAAACAACTACGAACGTACCCAGAAGCAACTCGCTACGATTGACGTACAAACCGCAAAGAAAAACGTGTACGCCCCGATTTCCGGAACGGTGGACCGCGTGATGATGCGCCAGGGAGAAACCGCAGCTCCGGGAGCCCCGATCCTCAGTATCCTGAACACCAACAAACTCGATGTGGTCGCGGACGCTTCGGAGGACCTGCTTACCAAGGTGAAGCGTGGCCAGAAACTGAAGGTGAAAGTGCCGGCACTAGACCTGGAATTCATGGGCCCAGTCAGCCGTATCGGTAAAACAGTAGACCCCGCTAACCGGACTTTTGAAGTCGAAATCGACGTGCCGGGAAAATACCTCCGTGAGCTCAAAGCAAACCTCCTTGCGGTAGTAGAGGTGCTCGATTACAGCGCCGAAGACATCATTGTGGTAAGCCAGGATCAGATTCAGCAGGAAATCGATGGCCGCCGCTACGTTTTCCTGGCAGTGGACGAAGGTGAACAGGGTGACATCGCCCGCAAAGTGTACGTAGAAACCGGAGCATCCTTCGACAACAAAGCCGTTATACAATCCGGGATTAAAGTGAACGACCGCCTCATCACCGCAGGATCACGCGGCCTTACCGATGGCCAGAAGATCAGCCTCAGTCAGAACCCGATTCAGTAGGTAGTAAATAGTGGACAGTGCCCGTTTTTTCATCACCCGCATTGAGTAGTAAAATGGCAAAAGCTCAACCTCATAACGCAACAGCCATTTGCTCCACACGATCTGCGGCAGCAAGCCCCACTCTTACCGATAACCACTAAGATCGCAGTAGCGAAGCAACGCTACCAACTACCAACTAAAAATGGAACAGAACAAGAGAACATTCTCATTAACCAACCTTGCGGTAGACAACTCAACGAGTGTCTTCCTGCTCACCATCATGATCTTCATCTTCGGCCTTTATGCCTACGACCAGGTGCCCAAGGAGCAGTTCCCGGAGGTGAAGTTTCCTCAGGTATTCGTAAACACGCCTTACTTCGGTAACTCGGCGGCAGACATAGAGAGTCTGATTACCAGGCCGCTGGAAAAAGAACTTCAGGGCGTAGACGGGGTGAAAACGATTACTTCCACCAGCATCCAGGATTTTTCGGTCATTACCGTTGAGTTCAATGCGGATGAAGACATCGATGAAGCTACCCGCCGTGTAAAAGACGCAGTGGATATCGCTAAACCCGAACTGCCATCCGATCTGGATTCCGATCCCACTATTCTGGAGATCAGCGCTTCTGACTTCCCGATCGTAACCGTAAATATGAGCGGGGATTTTCCTCCCGACGACCTTCGCCGCTACGGTGAGTTTATGGAGGAGGAAATTGAAGACATCAAGGGCGTAAACGACGTACAACTCAAGGGCGTTCAGGACCGGGAAATCGAGATTGCCGTTGATGTACGTAAGATGGAGAGCCTGCAGATCAGCTTTCAGGACATCGAGAATGCCATCGGCAGCGAAAACCTAACGCTTTCCGGCGGTGAGATCGTGAACAACAATGTCCGCCGGGCCATCCGGGTCGTCGGTGAGTTTGAAGATTCCGCGGAGCTGGCCAATACTATAATCAAGAACGAGGGCCAGCGCCTGGTCTACCTGCGGGACATCGCGACGGTGGAGTTCGGTTACGAAGACCCCATCAGTATCGCCCGGGCCAATGCCCTGCCGGTAGTGAGCCTTGATGTGATCAAAAAGTCCGGCGAAAACCTGCTCTCCACCTCCGACGAAATCGTGGAAGTAGTGGCACGGGTCAAAGAACAACTGCCGGAAGGACTTGAAGTCACCTTTTTCAATGATCAGTCAGACAACACCCGCGATCAGGTGGATAACTTGGAGAACAGCATCATTTCGGGGGTGATCCTGGTGGTACTCGTACTACTGTTTTTCCTCGGCCTGCGCAATGCCCTCTTTGTGGGTATCGCGATTCCTCTGTCGATGCTGATGGGTATTCTGTGGATATGGCTCTCCGGTGTGACCCTCAACATCGTGGTACTGTTTGCCCTCATTCTGGCCCTGGGGCTACTCGTGGACAACGGTATCGTGATTGTGGAAAACGTTTACCGGTACATGCAGCTGGGCCGAAGGTCCGACAATGCTGCGAAGTTTGGTGCGGGCGAGGTTGCCTGGCCAATCATCGCGTCTACCGCAACGACACTTGCAGCCTTCAGCCCCCTGGCCGTTTGGCCGGGTATTGTGGGAGAATTCATGAAATATTTCCCGATTACGCTGATTCTTGTCCTCGGCTCTTCCCTGGTTGTTGCGCTTGTGATCAATCCGGTTCTTGCCAAGACATTCATGCGGGTCGATGAGCGGGAAGAGACAAAAAAGGGGCGCATACGCGGGATGCGAAACACGCTTATAGGAGCAGGGATCATGATGATCTTTGGTATCCTTTTCGGGCTGGTGCTTGGCGCCAAGTGGTTCTTTAACCTGATGGTGATCTTAACGATCACTACTCTGGTGTACTACTTCCTCCTGCGCCCGGTTTCCTTCGTTTTTCAGGACAGGTTCCTGCCCTGGCTGGAAGGCAAATACAAGGGGCTCATCAACTTCTCCCTGCGTTGGGGGCGGTCTATCCTCTTCGGTACCATCGGGCTCTTCTTCTTATCGATCTTCCTGATTTCTATCTCCAGGGTAACGGTCGAGTTTTTCCCCTCTGCCGATCCGCTGTACGTCAACGCCTTTGTGGAGTTACCGCTTGGGTCCGACATCGAGGCGACAAACCTCGTCTCGAAGCAACTCGAAACCAAGGTACTTACTTTGCTGGAGCCTTACGGAGACGTCGTGGAATCGGTACTCACTCAGATCGGGGAAAACACTTCGGACCCCAATACGCCGCCCGAACCCGGCGTAACGCCGAACAAAGCCCGGATTACTGTCAGTTTCGTTCCTTTCCGGGAACGCGGAGGTGTGAGCACAAAAAAAATCATGGAAGAAATCCGTGAAGCCGTTCAGGGAATTCCCGGCGCAAAGATCAGCGTGGATAAGAACGCCGACGGCCCCCCGACGGGTAAGGCCATCAATCTGGAAATAACCGGAGAAGACCTGGAAAAACTCATCCCTCTGGGCGATGATATCATCAGCTACATCAACGCTCAGGGAATCCCCGGTATTGAAGAATTGTCGGCCGACGTGAAGCTGGGTAAACCCGAGCTGCTCGTAAAAGTAGACCGCGAAGCTGCCCGCCGCTATGGCCTGAGCACCTTTCAGGTTGCCAGTGCATTACGGACCTCAGTTTACGGTAAGGAAGTGAGCAAGTACAAACTCGGAGAAGATGAGTTCCCGATCTTCATCCGCCTGAAAGAGGAGGACCGCAACAGCGTCGATGCCCTCCTCGACCAGCGCATTACCTTCCGTGATCCATCCAACGGACGAATCACGCAGGTCCCGATCAGTACGGTAGCGAGCGTCGAGTATTCTTCGACTTACTCCAGCATCAAGCGTAAAGACCTGGACCGGATGATCACCATCACCTCAAATGTGCTGGACGGCTACGTCGGAAACGACGTCGTGCCTCAGATCGCCGAAGCAATGGAAGGGTACGATATGCCACAGGGCTTCAATTATGCCTTCACCGGCGAACAGCAACAGCAGCAGGAAGACTTAGGCTTCCTTCTGGGCGCCTTCGTTTTTGCCTTGTTCCTGATCTTCATCATCATCGTTGCGCAGTTCAACAGTATCAGTTCGCCGTTCATTATCCTTACATCGGTTGTGCTTTCTTTGATCGGGGTACTGCTGGGGTACTTCTTCTTTGGCGGAACGCTCTCGGTTGTATTTACCGGTGTAGGTATCATCTCGCTGGCGGGGGTAGTTGTGAACAACGCAATCGTACTGATCGATTACACGACGCTGCTGATGAAAGAGGAGTTGGAAAAACTCGGACTCGAGAAGATTTCCGATCTTGAACTTGACGTAATCCGTGACGCCATCGTAGACGGCGGTTCTACCCGCCTTCGTCCGGTATTGCTCACTGCGATCACGACCGTTCTCGGACTCATTCCACTGGCCATCGGTTTTAACTTCGATTTCTTCAGCTTCATCGCAACATGGGATGGTCGTTATTTCCTGGGGGGCGACAACACTGCCGTCTGGGGCCCAATGGCTTGGACGATTATCTACGGTATGGTATTCGCCACCTTCCTGACCCTGATCGTTGTACCCGTAATGATGTGGCTCATCTACAAAACCCGGCGCTCCATCAAGTCTGGTTTCCGCAGGCTTACGGGGAAGACTGACGGCGGAGCCGTCGAAGCAGAACCCGTAGATAGCGATACTTCTGATTCAGGCTCAGACAGTCATGACCTGATCGTGGAGTAAGGTGATCTACTGACCTGGTTATTGACGGAAGAACTCCGGCTCTGGGCGCGCTGTTTTCAGTTGCACCGGGCCGGAGTTCTGTCGTTTTACATTGCACCTGCGGCCGCGCCTTTTAAAACCAAAGTTGCCACTCAACGTTTCCCTAAGCAGAAATAACAGATTATCAAAAGAATTCTCGCAATAGACTATGGCTCCAAGAAGTGCGGTCTGGCGGCTTCCGACCCTCTGCGCATCATCGCAACGGGCCTGGATACGGTGCCGACCTGGCAGCTTTTTGACTGGCTGGAAAAGTACTTGGCCACCGAACCCGTTGGGGATCTTGTGATCGGAGAAAGTCTGCATAAAGACGGAACACCGAACAAGATTAATGCTCAGATTGTCGGGTTTGAACGTAAGTTCGCCAAACTATATCCGGATATTAATTTGCATCGCCAAGACGAGTACCTAACCTCCAAACGCGCTATGCAGGCTATGATTGAATCCGGGGTGCCGCGAATGAAGCGACGGGAGAAAGAAAGGGTGGATAAAATTGCCGCTACTATCATTCTTCAGGATTTCATGGAATCTATCCGTTAAGGTCTACTTTTGCCGCCGTTAATGATTTGAGACGTAATAAAAAAACACATGATTCTTCCAATTTATGCCTACGGCCAGCCTGTGCTGAAAAAAGTGGCAAAAAATATCTCTCCTGATTATGAGGGCCTGGAACAACTGATCGCAGACATGTGGGAGACCATGGAAAACGCCAACGGCGTTGGACTGGCGGCCCCGCAAATAGGCAAAGACATTCGTCTTTTCATAATCGACAGCGCACCGATGTTCGATGAGGGCGAAGAAGACAAAGGCCTCAAAATGGTATTCATCAACGCCGAAATAATCGAAGAATCGGGTAAAGATGTATCTTATTCCGAAGGCTGCCTCAGTATTCCGGAAATCACCGGAGACGTCGAACGCCCCGAAACCATCGTGATGACCTGGCTCGACGAAAATTTTGAGCCCCACGAGGCTACCTTCACGGATATGAACGCCCGGGTAATTCAGCACGAATACGATCACATCGAGGGTATTCTGTTTACCGAACACCTCAAGCCGCTCAAAAAGCGAATGGTGAAACGCCGGCTGGAAAAAATCCGGAAAGGTGAAATCCATCCTGATTACCGAATGAAGTTCATCAGGTAAAACAGCAAGCCAGGGAGCTTGGAATTAATTTCCGGCTCCCTGGCTTTTTTCTTTCCTGCTTCTGGTTATTACACGATCAACTCGCCGTTGGCATCGGTCGTGAGTACTTCCGTGAAGAAATCGAAAAAAGGCCGGAGGGTCAGCGTTGCTTCGTGCGCCATATCGAGGAAGCCATCGGATAGTACTTCCTCATCCGTGAAATCCCTGCCGGCGTAAAACTGCTTGTACCGCAGCAGGTCGATGTTTTTATGGTCTTTATCGTAACCTCTCGGAGCGGTCTTCAGTTGTTCCCCCTGGAGCGTGCCGAAAATGCGGACGAAGTCTTTATCGTTGATAATCTCGCGAAGTTCCGTGGCATCGATGGCTAACTCTTCGCGCATTCGCTTGAGATCGTGCTTTTCCATGCCGTAAAATCCGCCGCCGATAAAACTGCGCCAGTCGCCTACGGGAGAGATGTTGTAGTAATAGCCGCCACGCCGCAGTTTGCCATCGCGGACAAACTGGCCGGCAAAGTTGGTTTTATACGGATCCTTATTCTTGCTGAAGCGGACATCGCGGTAAATCCTGAACATCGATTTTTTGCCGTTCTCGGTAGCCAGTACATCGGTTTCGGACAGGCGATCCAGCAGGGCCTGAGCAAATTCAGCTACGTTCTCGCGGCCGGCTTCGTACTTGTCTTTGTTCTCCTTGAACCATTCTCGGTCGTTGTTCTTCGCGAGTTGGTTGAGGAAGCTTAGGGTGGATTTTTTAATTATGGCCACTGGTTATTATTTTGGTTCGTTGGCAAAGTCTCTCTTAGGTCACCGTAACAAAGGTAGTACCTTTGCTACCTCTAATGTGCGGCAGGTGAAATCCCAACGAATCAAAAGACGAGAGCGTTCATTCAGGTGAGCCGGAGGCTATTCAAATACCAACGCTCCAAAACCCCAACGAACCAACGCTCCAACCGACCAAAGTAAAAATATGACTTCCTTTCGCCGCTTACTCGGCTATATGGCCAACTACCGCGGCCTCGTCGCGCTGGCTATTGTATCCAACATTCTTACGGCGGTATTCACGCTGGTGGCCGTGCCTTTGTTTCAGCCTTTTCTCAACCTTTTGTTCGAGCAGGTGGACCTGGTGAACACCGCTCCCGAGCGCATCAGTTCGATGGCCGATTTTGAGCACCAGATGAACTACATGCTCAGTCAGTGGATCATCGACCTGGGGAAGGAAACCGCGCTGGCGTACGTCTGTGGCTTCATCCTGTTGAGCTTTTTGCTGAAAAACCTTTTTCGCTACTTGGCCTTGTTCTTCATGTCGCCGGTGCGGAGCGGTGTTATCCGCGACCTGCGCAACGAGCTCTATGCCCACCTCTTACACTTGCCCCTCGGCTATTTTTCGGAAGAACGGAAGGGGAATTTGCTGAGCCGGATTACCTCTGATGTACAAGAGGTGGAGGCAAGCATTCTCAACGTCCTCGAAGCGATTTTCCGGGAGCCGTTTATCATCGTGGGAGCCCTCACGTATATGATCGTGCTCAGCCCGGGCCTGACGGTTTTCGTCTTCGGTCTGATGGTATTTACCGGCGTCGTGATCGGAGGTGTCGGTAAACGGCTGAAGCGGAGCAGCACGGTGGTTCAGGAAAACCTGGCTGACATTGTCAGCCGTACGGAGGAGAGCCTTGGTGGGCTGCGCATCATCAAAAGTTTTGGTGCCGAAAAATTTCAGGGCGAACGGTTCGCCGAACTCAACGATACCTATCGGCGTAGCCTGATTCGTTTGCTTTGGCGTCGTGATCTGTCGAGCCCGCTGACCGAATTCCTGGGCATAGCAACGGTCGCGCTTTTGCTCTGGTACGGCTCGCGGCAGGTGTTTGGCGGAGAGATGAGCGGGGGAGCTTTCCTCAGTTTCATTTTCGCTTTTTATATGGTTATCGATCCGGCCAAAAACCTCAGTAAGGCCTGGTACAATATCCAGAAAGGCCTGGGCGCACTGGGCCGGGTAGAGGAGGTACTGGACATCGAAAACCCGCTGCAGCCAACACTCAAACATTTCGAAGAACCAACAGCCCAGCGAAACAAAACTCCAACGAACCAACCAGCCAATACGGCGCGGACGCAGGATGCAATGCAGGTTGGACTGCGCATCGAAGACGTCAGCTTTCGCTACACACCCGACGCTCCGGATGTACTGAGAAACATCACCATCGATCTGCCGAAGGGCAAAGTGGTTGCCCTGGTGGGCAACTCCGGCGGCGGGAAATCCACCATCGCCGATTTACTCCCCCGCTTCTATGATCCTACCCTCGGCCGGATCACCCTCGATGGCAAAGACCTCCGGGAATACAGCCTCGAAAACGTCCGCAGGCACTTCGGCATCGTATCGCAGGAGGCGATCCTCTTCAACGATACCATCTACAACAACATCGTCTTCGGCCTGAAGAACATAACCGAGGTACAGGTACACGAAGCCGCCCGTATCGCCAACGCTCACGATTTCATCATTGAAACCCCGAATGGCTACCAGACCAACATCGGGGACCGGGGCAGCAAGCTCTCCGGTGGGCAACGCCAGCGCATCACGATTGCCCGTGCCATCCTCCGGAATCCCGACGTACTCATTCTCGACGAAGCCACCTCCGCCCTCGATTCCGAATCCGAACGCCTCGTTCAGGATGCGCTCCAAAAACTGATGAACGGCCGCACGGCCCTCGTTATCGCTCACCGACTGAGTACCATCCAGAAAGCCGACGAAATCGTTGTGCTCGATCACGGCCGCATCCTCGAACGGGGAACCCACGCCGAATTGCTGGCCCAAGACGGAGCCTACCGCAAACTGGTCGAATTACAGGAAGTGTAAGGATGGAAGGGGGGGCAGGGCTGACGCATAGGATTCGATTTTAAGCTTTCAGCTCGAGGTCATAGTCACCACCTAAGAGCTTGCAACCCAAAACGCGTAGCGTTTTCACTAGCCCATTCCCCGTGGGGAGGGGTTGAAGTGTAGGGTTAACACGGCTTAACTAGCCTATGCGTTAGCCCTGAAGGGGAGGCTGCCGACCTGTCTGTAGCCAGACTGTAAATTCTTCATTAAAAGGATCCGTGGAGTAAAACTCCTCCACCAGAATAGCGGTAGTGTTTTACTCCAATTAACAGATTCCTCCAGTATCTTGCCCGTACCATGGCAGCAAACTCCCCTCAGTTCCAATACCCCTGGCGGGCCTACCAGGCCCGGGTGCTGGAGAACCTGCACCTGTACAGCGAAGACCGGCGCGTTCACATCGTGGCTCCTCCGGGAGCAGGGAAAACGGTACTGGGGTTGGAGATCGTTCGTCGTATGGCGAAGCAATCGTTGATCCTGTCGCCCAGCCTCACCATCAGAGAGCAATGGGGACAGCGGTACCGCGACGATTTCTGCGCCGACGCAAGCCTGATCTCCAACGATCTCGATCAACCCGCAACCCTCACCATCGTAACCTATCAGGCCGTTTTCGAATACTTTAAGCGCAACGGTACTTCTGGCCTCGAATGGGTGGAAGTGCTCGTTGTTGACGAGTGTCATCACCTCCGGAACGAATGGTGGAAAGTGCTCGACGCATTGACGAAAACTTTCCAACCGGAACTCGTAGCGCTCACGGCTACCCCTCCTTACGATGTGAGCGGCATCGAATGGCGGCGCTACAACAATTTTTGCGGAGAAATAGACGAGGAAATCTCCATTCCGGAACTCGTCAATTCCGGAGACCTCTGTCCTCATCAGGATTATCTCTATCCCGTTCTGCCCCCCGTAGGCGAAGCAGGAAGGATCAAAGACTGGCAGGAACACAAAGCAGAACTACTCGCCGCAATGCATGAGCGTTCGGGCCTCGCGCTTCTCCTTCAGGAGCATCCCTGGCTGGCAAATCCGGAAGAGCACTACGCCGCTATCTTCGAGGAGCCGGAGTACTTCACCGCTCTCCTGAGTGTTATGAAAGCACAAGGATCTGAACCTCCTGCCTCCGCGCTCGGTGTCCTGCACGGTGAGGCTACCATCGCTCCGGACCTGGACGATCATTGGGTGAATATCTTTTTACAGAAGGCGCTGCGCAACGATGAATACTTCGACACCACACAGGGGAAGGATTGTCTGCGCCCCTACCGCCGCATCATCACAGCGATGGGAGCCTGGAGCCAGGGCAAACTCCTCTTTGAAGGAGATTTGCCACCCGGAGGTAAAACGAAAGCTGAACTCGAAAGTCCCGGTGCCAAGCTCGCCGCGCTCGTCGAAATTGCCAGGTTCGAGGCCGAAGACCTCGGCGCTGATCTCCGGATGGTAATGCTGACCGATTACATTGACCAGGAGTTCTTGCCCACTACGGAGCATGACCGGACGGAAATCAACAGGCTTGGCACCATCCCCGTCTTTGAAACCCTCCGCCGCCAAAACAATGAACTATACGATGAAGACCTTGCCGTCCTGACCGGAAGCCTGGTCATCATCCCAGCAAAGGCAGAAAGCCGCCTCCTCGAAATGGCTTATGATGAATTACCCGCCAAGCGGGTAATCCGAACGAAGCCTCTCTTCGAAAACAGCAAATACCTCTTGGTGAATACCGGAGGTTTAGCCAATAAGTATAGTGTAGGTTGGATCACCCAACTGTTCACCGAAGGGTTCATTCGCATCATCGTGGGTACCAAATCATTACTTGGCGAAGGGTGGGATGCTCCGGTAATCAACAGCCTGGTACTCGCTAATACGGTGGGTAGTTTTGTGCTCAGCAACCAGATGCGCGGCCGGGCCATCCGGACGGTCAGGGGGAATCCTGATAAAACGGCAAATATCTGGCATCCGGTGGTGGTCCATCCGGGCGTACGTCAGGGTGGCCCTGACGTTGATCGGCTGCGGAGAAGAATGCGGGCCTTTCCCGGCCCGCGCCTCGACGGTAAGCCCGTCATCCAGAACGGAATGGCCCGCTTCGGAATAAACTGGGACAAGACTTCGCAGCAGGCAATGGAACTCGTCAGGGACCAAACGCTCCGCTTAGCAACGAAGCGTAACGATCTGATCGAAAGCTGGAACACTGCGCTTGCGTCCGGTGCCCAGCTGGTGGAAGCCATCAAACCTCCCGAAGAGCAGTACTACGAAAAAAAAGACCGGCTTACGCTGCACTACAAAGAGAGTATTGCCCGCTATTTCAAAAACGACTACCGGTCTTCTTTGCGGCAAATCCGAAACGCTACAACTGTCGCTTTGGCTGGTGTTTATCTGCTGCTGATACTTTCCCCTGATAAAGTTGAATGGTTTGGCTTGGTCGCATCGTTGCTGGCGCTGATTCTTGGCGGGCTTACGCTGAGGCGGTTCATCCCGATGTACCAAAGATCGAAGAAGCAGCAGCTGGCTGCTCAGGATGAGCAGATCAGGGAACTGGAGTCGGGGATGCCCCGGTACCTGCTTTACTTTATGTTGCTGATTTTGATTCCGGTGATAAGCAACATCTGGGTTCTGTCGGCTTTCGGTTTCATCTTCTTTGGCTGGATGTTTGCCTTCCTGTTTCTGTATGCCGGCAAGGCAATGGCTGCTGCCGCCCGGAGTTACGAGTCACTGTCGGATACCGGCCTGCGCCTGAAAACCTACGGTCGTGCGCTGGCCGAAAGTATGCAGGCCGCCGGTTTGTTCCACAAGGCAACACCCGACCAACTACGCCTGGAAGAGGACGATGACGAGATGTACCTCTACCTCTCCGGAGCAGAACACCACGATACCCACCTGTTCGCCGCAGCACTGGCCGAAATGATGAGTCCCGTTGACAATCCGCGGTACCTGCTGCGCCTCAACCAACCGGAGGGCTGGGCCGAAGGTGAATATTACCTCGCAGTGCCGTCTGTACTGGGCAACAAAAAAAGAAGCGGAGATCTCGCCAGCCGAATCACCAAAGCGATGAAACACGATTTTCAGCCCGTCTATACCCGTGAACCCTCCGGCAGACTTCGGTTACTCACCGCCAGGTTGCAAGCCAGTGGCATGGGGGAGACTGCGATGGCTGAGCGTGACATGCTCTGGCGGTAGCCTCAGGACCGAACAGACCATAAGGGAGAAGCATTATACCTGAACCAAAGTGGTGCGGAATTATTTCATGCTGTCAGCGTAGTGGCTGGACAGATGCAATGAAAACGAGTGGTAAAATTCCCGATCACCTTGGTTCAGATATGATTTACTAATCATCCTTAAAGTGCTGATCGATCTGGCATACAAGGAGGCATCAAAAATTTGATACTGTGAAAACGCAAACAGCAATTCTCTACCAAAGTGGACCTCCGCCCGAAAAAGACGGGGTGCAGAAGCCAATGAAACCAGGAGGATATTCCGACAGTGGTGCTGATGTAGCCTACTGTCTTTTCTCAAATGAGCAAGAGGTCGTCGTTCCTGCGGCCTCTCCTGATCCGGCAAATGATTACGACTGGGTTTTTCCGGATTCCGAAGCAGGCATCACCGCTGCGCTAAGCGCAGGCGCAAACGTCTTTTGGTTGAATACGGTTTTGTATACCGGGCACCCAATAGAAACGTTTTTCTCTGAGGCAATCGAAATAATAGGCCAGCACCCGGACATGGTCGACCTTTTTGACGACAAGGTTTTTACGAATAAGCGGTTAGCGGAAAATAAAATCGACATACCCGAAAGCTACCTCATCGAGGAGAGCAATGACCTGGCGCTGCTGAAGGATAAGCTGCAATACCCTGTAGTAATAAAACCCATAAGAGGACGGGGGAGTCAGGGAGTTGCCCTGGTGAGGAATAAAGAGGAGTTATCGGTAAGAAGTGAAGAGCTGTTGACCAGCCAGAACTTCGGCAATGCTTTCTACCTGGAACGCTACCTCCCCGGGAAGGAAATCACCATTACGGTAATGCCGCCGGGGAAATACCGGATCAGAGAAGAAGAAGTTGTTTTTGAAAAGCACTGGTCGCTGCCGCCAGTCGAAAGGTTCAACCACGAAGACGGCATTGCGCCCTACAATGGCACCGTTGCGGTGGTCAACAACAGCAAGGTGTTGACGGGGGATGAGCTCAAAGATGAAGCAGTCGGCAGGGCAATGTCTCAATGCGAAGAGGCGGCCGCTTTGGTTGAAGCCAGGGCGCCCATCAGAATTGATTGCCGTGCGAGCGCTGCGGGGAAGTATTACCTGTTCGACCTGAACATGAAACCCAACCTTACAGGAGCATCCCGTAAACACCGGGCAGACCAGGACAGCCTCACCACAATTGCAGCGCGTGGCATAGGGTGGTCCTATTTCGACCTGCTGCGGAACATCGCTGCGCAGAAATGGACGCCGGTAGCAAAAAGCTAAGCACTCAGGCCAGCGGCGACTTCCCCGGAAAACCCGCGCTGCACCTGCGGCCCCGCCCCAATATTCTGATGTTGCAATACTGCGAATTGAGGAGGCGCGAACGCTGGTGCAAAGAAGGTTGAAGGAGCAACGAAGCGACCTGTCGACCTTATCTTGGCGGTGAACGTTCTCTTTACCCTATGCGCCTTTCTTCTCAATCCAGGTTTAATCTGTTCATCTTTATTGTATTTGGGCTTCTCATGACCTACGCCGGCTGTGGCGGACGGGACCTGATGGGAGACACGAAAACGTTCTTCGAGCGCCTGTTCGGCCCGAAGACCCCGCGCACGGCCTACCGGAAAACGATGCTGAAAGAAGGTTGGGCCACCGATCTGGAAGTTGAGGTGTGGGACGCAGCCTACGAGGTCGCTAAGTCAACTCCTCTGATGGTCGGTTTGCCTCATCGCGAGGCTGTTAGCCTCGATAGCCAGTTGACACTTTCCGCGCAATCATTTCGACTGAGGCTCCCTGCCGGACGGACGCTGGAGATCAATGCTCGTGGCTCCGGGCCTTTATTCGGCGAGCTTTTTCGCTTCAAGGGAGGGGAGCCCAACAGCCGCCCCGCCGAATATTTCCCCGAAGGCGGAGGGCCGATTACTTACGAAACGCCCTGGCTCCACGGCGAAGATCTCCTCTTTGTACTGCAAATACCCATTGGCGAACCGGTGGATTACGAACTGCAACTCACGACCAGGCCCGTTCTGCTTTTTCCCGTAGATGGCAAAGACGAAAGGGCTATCCAGTCTTTCTGGGGCGCTCCGCGCGACGGTGGCCGTCGTAAACACGAGGGCAACGACATCTTCGCCCCAAAAGGAACCAATCTCCTGGCCACCACCGATGGCGAAATTACCCGCCTGAACAATACCGGAATTGGGGGCAAAACGGTCTGGCTCTACGACCGGGAGCGGGGCCTGAGGTACTACTACGCTCACCTCGATCAGCAACTGGTTCGTAAAGGGCAGCGGGTACAGAAAGGAGAAATTGTCGGTACGGTAGGCAATACCGGAAACGCCCGGACGACACCACCGCACCTCCACTTCGGTATCTACGACAATGGCGCGATTGATCCTTTTCCTTTCCTGCAATCAGCGGATGAACTGCCTGCGGTTTCCCCCTTGTCTTTGTCCGGTCCCGCCGCCGCAATGAACGTGCCCACGCGTGGAAATCATTACCTCCGCTTTACACCCGCGCGGGATGGAGAGGTGATCCGGCAACTGGAAAACGGTGAAGCGGTTACCGGCCTGGCGGTTACCGGGCGGTTTTACCGGGTCAAGACGGAGCGGGGGGAAGTTGGGTATGTGAATTTTGACTGACCAAACCTCCCCGGACGACGCAGCCTCCGGCTGCGAGTTTTTTGACTTCCCACTGTGTTATACGGGCTACCCGGAAATGGTTAGGAGAAGAAGCAAAAAGAAGGCCGGTATCAAAACATCAACGAACCAAAACACCAACTTACTAATCCACCTCTTCGACCTGCCGCTCCACGATCTCAGAGTAGTACCCGCCATTGGCCAGCAACTCCTCGTGTGTTCCCATTTCCGCAACGTGACCGTCTTCGAGCACCATGATTTTGTCGAACTTGAGGTGGCCGTAAATACGGTGGGTGATGATCACCGCCGTTTTATCGCCGAGAGCTTCGTTGAAGTAACCCAGGATTTGCTGCTCGGTATTGGTGTCGACGGCGCTGAGGCAGTCGTCCAGCAAAATAATATCAGGTTTTTTGATGAGGGCGCGCGCGATGCTGACGCGCTGCTTCTGCCCGCCGGACAGCGTAACACCCCGTTCTCCAACCAGGGTGTCGAAGCCCAGGGCAAGACCCTCGATGTCTTCGCGGACGGCGGCGTAGCCGGCGAATTCCTCGATTTCGGCCCGGGTAGGGGTGGTGCTGGAGCCAAAAGCAATGTTATTGTGAATGTCGTCGCTGAACAGGAAGATGTCTTGCGGGACGTAGCCGATCTGCTGGCGCAAGTTCGCCAATCCCTGCTCCCTGATGTCTTTGCCATCAATCAGGATGCGACCTTCGGTAACGTCGTACATCCGGAGCAGAAGGTCCGCGATAGTGGTTTTACCCGACCCGGTCCGACCGATTATAGCCAGCTTCTCGCCCGGCTTGAGGTGGAAACTCACGTTGTCGATGGCTTTGATGCCCGTATCGGGGTAGACAAACGAGACATTCTCGAAGGTGATCTCCCCTTCGATGTCGTGGCGGTCTTCCGGTTTAGGGTCTACGATGCTGGTTTTAGTTTCCAGAAACTCGTTGATCCGCTTCTGGCTGGCCGCCGCCTGCTGCACGATGGAGGCGATCCAGCCGATGGCCGTTACCGGCCAGGTGAGCATGTTGACGTAGATGACGAACTCGGCGATGTTACCGGCCGAAATGCTGCCGTTTACCACCTGCAGGCCACCAACATAAACCGTCAGAATCGTTGAAGCACCAACCATGAAAACCATTAGGGGGAAGAACCAGGCGTCGATCTTGGCCAGGTCCATACTCATGTTTTTGTACTGGTCACTTTCTTTAGCGAAGTAATCTACCTGCTGCTTTTCGCGAACGTAAGACTTCACTACCCGTACACCGCTAAACACCTCCTGTGCCGTACTCGTGAGCTTAGACAGCTGCTGCTGAATGAAGGTGGATCGCGTATGGATGATGTTGCTGACGTAGTAAATACTGATGGCCAGCAGCGGTAGCGGAATCAGGGTGTAAAGGGTGAGGGTAGGGGATACGGCCAGCATGGCAAAGATTACCAGCGCGATGGTCGAGATCAGGTTGGCGAGATACATTACGGCGGGGCCGAGGTACATCCGGACCTTGTTCACATCTTCCGTGATCCGGTTCATCAGGTCACCGGTGTTGTTGCGCTTGTAAAAATCGAGGCTCAACTCCTGGTAATGATCGTAGATCAGTTCCCGAAGATCATACTCTATCAGGCGGCTCATCACGATGATCGTCTGCCGGGTCAGATAAAGGAAGAAACCCATCAGGATGGCCAGAAGCAAAACGATCGCCCCGAAAATCATGAGACTATGGCTCAGTACGCCGAAATACTCGTTGCCAAGCTCGAAGCCTTCGTACATCCGGTAGGTACTCACCTGTTCAACTACAAGATCGAGTGCCTCACGGATCACCTGCGGCTGCAGCACCCGAAAGTAATTGGATACGCAGATGAAGATGATGCCCAGAAGCAAACGCCACCGGTATTTCCAGAAGAAACGGTTGAGGAATTTTAGTTCGCGCAAGAGAAGATATTGGTCTTTTGGGTTTTGCGGATTTATTCCGCAGAGTTACAGGACAAACGTTTATGTGTAGTGGTAGTTTCGAATTGCGACGCTTTTCTAAGCGCAAACATCCGGCACAGGCATCAGGCCCAAACAAAACGGGCGCGTCTTCCCGTAAAACCAAAGGGCGCAACCCAAACGATGGCTCAGCTCCGACCCCGGTAATTTGTTGTGGGGTATGGGACTGAGCGACCTTTTGGGGTGCGCCCGAATGGCAATCAGTCGACCTGTCTGCCGGTGAGTTTTTTGCTGTTAAGACCGTTTATTGCCGGTCATGGAAACTATTGCGATAAATCAGTTGCGCTCTTCGAGCGCCTGTTGGAGTTTGTCGGTGATTTTTGCGGCTATTTCCTGCCCCCATTCTGCACCAACGCTCATACTGGCCTGCATAAGTGCAGGCTGCTTGGCTACAATCTTTTGGGTGAGTGGATTACTCATGTACGCAATCTGGTGGTCAAGTTCTTCTTCGGTGAAGTGTTCTTTGTATAGCTGGATCATGTCGGGTAGCAATGATTTATAACCCGTCTGGTGTACTTCTTTGGTGAACTCGTCCCAAAAATCTTTTGACAGCGCGTCACTGTACAAAGGGTTCATTTTCTGCATGTCTAGCATCTGATCGATGATGGTGGAAAACTGAGCCTCTGCACCGGACAGTTTCAGCAACTCGGTAATTTTAGCGTCGAGATCTGAATCGGATTGAGGCTTTGTGTCCTGGGCGTTCAGGCTCAGGAAAGAAAGGAATAAAAGGGGAAGGATGATGTGTTTCATAAGGTGAAGTTACGGCAAAATGTACCAGAAAAGAGATGCTTTCTTAATGGTCGTCTGACCGTTGATAGTACTATCTGTTTCGGGCAAGAGCTGCGTTGGCAGGATGAAAGGGAGGGGATTGCTTCAGGGGGTTAAATTGTTAGTATACAGGGCGCGAACGCAGGATGCAAAGAAAGTTTTTGGTGAAGTAAGCTTGCGCAAAATCCGTCTGGTTATTTAGCGAAAGCTTTACTATTAAGCAGGTTTTCAGGAGGTTAGGAACTGTAATTAGAGTAGCGAAAATTCGCTGATTAACAGTAGGTTAGCGGTGCATTCAACATATTGCTCGCCCCATATTGGATTTAGCGAAAACAGGACCTACCTTCGGCCCTGATATGACCCCTACCGAACTTGTACAGGAGCGATTACTCTCCCTTGAAGACCTGAGCCGCCGGCGTTGTGGCTGGCGCACGTATTCACAGAAGACTGTGTTTACCAACGGTGTATTCGATCTCATTCACCCGGGCCACCTGACTTACCTGGCCGAAGCGGCCGGTTTGGGGCAACGCCTCATCGTTGGGGTCAATTCCGACGAGAGCGTCAAACGCCTGAAAGGAGATGGGCGCCCCGTAATGCCCCTGGCCGCGCGGATGCAACTGCTGGCCGGCCTCTTCTACGTGGACGGAGTAATTGCTTTCGACGAGGACACTCCGCTCGAGTTAATCAAGGCGCTCAAGCCCGACGTGCTCGTTAAGGGTGGAGATTACACCGAAGACACCATCGTTGGCGCACCCGAGGTGCGCAGCTGGGGTGGGGAAGTGGAGGTGCTCACTTTCGTTGACGGGTACAGTTCTACCGGAATTATTGAGCGTTTGCGCGGCTGATCAGCCGAACCCCGACCGGATTATGCTGTTTCATTGCCGGAACGAAACTCTTCTTTCAGCATGAACCGCAACCAACTTTTTTACACTGCCGTTTTCTTCCTCGCCGTTGCCTTCTCTGCTTGCCAGGATGCACCCGCAGCAACAGACACGGACGAGACCGCCGCCCCGGCTACGTATGCCGAAACGGCTTCGCCCGCAGCCCCCGAACCTGCTGCACCTGCAGCTGCGCAGCCAGCCGCCGGGGCCAAATCAGCAACAACCAAAGAAGCATTAGCTGCCGATGATCCCTTCGTGATCAGTGGAGGTGCGGTACTGGGCATTCGTCCGGGAGACCCAATCGCTGGGGTCAACAACACCAAAAAGTCTACTGTAAAGACAGCAGAGGGGCGCCTCACAATCTATGAACTGGTGGATGAAGGAGATGAGAAACTAGGTTACCTGCAACCCGATCCGCGTGATGCTGAAAAAATAGGTAGCATCCATATTTCATCCGGGATGTTCTCTACCCCGGAGGGGATTGCGGTAGGTGACACCTACGCTGAGCTCGAGAAGGCGCTGGGGAACATCACGCCCCATGGCAGTGAAGTCACAAATAAGACGTGGGTTCAGGTGGGACAAACGCGGTTTATCCTCAATCAGGCGAATCGTACTTACGAGCTCGGTAAAGGCAGCGTTAAACCGGACGCGAAGATTGAGGAGATCGTTGTGGTAGATCCCGGTTAGAAAGGATGTTTGCTCCGGCAACTACAACTTAACGGGAAAGCCCTTGTTTTTAAACCCCTCTTTGCACCTGCGTAAGCGCCAAAAAATCAGAATGACAATACAAGACATCACTTCTTACCTCGAATCCATCGCTCCCGCTCACCTGCAGGAGAGTTACGATAACGCCGGTCTGATTGTCGGCCACTCGGATACCGAGGTGACCGGCGTCCTTACCAGTCTGGATTGTACCGAAGAAATCATCGCCGAAGCAAAAGCGCGCGGCTGTAATATGGTAGTAGCTCACCACCCGATTGTGTTTCGTGGCCTGAAGCGGTTCAACGGCAATGACTACGTGGAGCGCACGGTGATTAAGGCCATCAAAGAGAATGTGGCGATCTACGCCATCCACACCAACCTCGATAACGTTCGCCACCAGGGCGTGAACGAACGCATCGCTCAGCGCCTTGGGCTCGAAAACCTGCGCATCCTTAGCCCCAAAAATGAGGAGGAAACCATCGGATCGGGGATGGTAGGAGAGCTCCCTGCCGCAATGAGTGAGCTAGAGTTTTTGCGCCACCTGAAAACAAGTATGGAGGCTTCGGTGGTAAAACATACGCGTCTTGCGGGCAAAGACGTGAAGACCGTAGCGCTTTGCGGCGGTGCCGGAGGCTTCCTGCTGGGACAGGCAAAGAAAGCTGGCGCGGAAGTATTCGTTACTTCCGATTATAAATACCACGAATTTTTCGACGCCGATGGCGAGATTATTATCTGTGATATTGGGCATTACGAAAGCGAACAGTTTACAACCCAATTACTTGCGGAGTTGTTAACAAAGAAATTCCCTACCTTTGCGGTTCTTTGCACGGAGCTAACGACCAATCCGGTCAGTTACTTTGTGTAGAGGCCCAAACAAATGTGAGGAGCTCGGCGTAAAGAACTGTACCTTCTGATTATTAACAGGTTCGAAGTCAGGTCTCAGTATTCGGGATGCGGAATGTTACCGCTACTGCATTCTGACCTCTGTTTTCTGCAGTCTGAACAACCTTCAGTCGTGGTAATCAGTTATTTATCTTGCAAGCTTCACCTAATAAACTAAAATTAATCCCCCCCGCATGGCAGTTGCAACCGAAAAAACGGTAGAAGAAAAAATGCGTGAGCTGTTCCGCCTTCAGCAGATCGACTCTCAGATCGACGCAATTGAAATTCTGAAGGGCGAGCTTCCGATGGAAGTAAGCGACCTCGAAGACGAGATCGTGGGCCTCAATACCCGCGTAACCCGCCTCGAAGGCCAGGTGAAGGACCTTAAGCAGGAAATCGCCCGCCACGACAATAACATCAAGGAGTCCGAGCAACTCATCCTCCGTTACGAGGAGCAGATGAACAACGTGAAGAACAACCGTGAGTACGAGGCCCTGATGAAGGAGACCGAAATGCAGCGTTTGGAAATTCAGCTTTCCGACAAGAAGGCCGGATCAAGCCACCGTGAACTGGAGACCAAACAGGCTGCTCTGGACATGACGCTCGGTAAGCAGGCTGAAAAGAAAGAACTCCTCGGCGTAAAGCAGGAGGAACTAAAAGCCATCATCGCCAAGACGGAAAAAGAAGAGAAGAAACTTCGTCGGGCATCCGATAAACAGCGCAAGGAAATCTCTGAGCGCCTCCTGAAGGGCTACGACCGCATCCGCAATACTTACCGCAACGGTCTTGGTGTGGTAACCGTAGAACGTAACGCCTGTGGTGGTTGCTTCAACGCCATCCCGCCCCAGCAGCAACTCGAAATCAGCCAGCGCAAGCGGGTGATGATTTGTGAGCACTGCAACCGGATTCTGGTAGATCACAACATCGAAGAAGAAATGGCCGACTAAACGCGCTTAGTGCGTTTTAAAGCATTCTCCTTTCCTAAAACGACCCTTAGCTCTGATGCTAAGGGTCGTTTTTTGTTTGGCCTGATTCCGGAGGTCTTTTGTTCGCCGTAAAGGGGATCGTTGGGGGCTTAGAGTAAAAAGCGCGAAGCGCGTCTTACATTTGCCCTTAGCCACTAACCAAGCCAAACAAACATGTCCGCAAGAATTCTCATTATCGGTGCCGGCCGATCATCCGCAGCCCTCATCAAATATTGCCTCGATAAAAGCGAGGAGTTGTCCTGGACTGTAACCGTCGCCGATGCCGACCCCGCCGCCGCCGCCGCTAAAATTGGTGACCACCCGCGCGGAACAAGCGCCTGGTTAGACGTAACCAAAACAAACGACCGTAGTGACCTCATCAGCCGGGCCGATATTGTCGTCTCTTTGCTGCCCGCTCACCTTCACCTTGAGGTCGCCCACGATTGTATCCGGCTCAAGAAACATCTGATTACGGCGAGCTACGTTAGTCAGGAACTCTACCGTCTGGGCGACGAAGCCCGCGACCGCGAACTGATCTTTATGGGGGAAATGGGGCTCGATCCCGGCATTGATCATATGACAGCTATGCAGCGGCTCGACACGATCCGGGCCAAGGGAGCCAAAATCACGGCCTTTCGCTCGTTCACCGGAGGGCTCGTCGCACCGGAGAGCAACGATAATCCCTGGGGCTATAAATTCACCTGGAACCCCCGCAACGTTGTACTGGCTGGCCAGGGAACAGCGCAGTACCTTCAGGACGGGAAACTCAAGTTTATCCCTTATCAACGACTGTTCAGCACGGTATGGAACATCAATGTTCCCGGGCAAGGCGCATTCGAGGCGTACGCCAACCGAGACAGTCTGCTGTACCGTGAACAGTACAACCTCGATGACATCCCTACTATTTTGCGGGGAACTCTCCGCTACCCGGGATATGCTGCTGCCTGGAATGCATTGGTTCAGGTCGGCCTCACCGATGCCGACTTCCCAATCCTCGATAGCGGGAAAATAACCTACCATGAACTGATGGAGGCATTGGCGCCTTCAGGCTCAGGATCGGTCAAAGACCGTATTGCCGGTATGCTGGACGTGCCACCCAACGGAGAAGTGATGGACCGGCTCGTATGGCTGGGGCTCTTCACCAAAAAACGCATCAGACTACGCGACGCAACACCTGCATTGATCCTCGAGAGACTCCTCCTTGACAAGTGGAAACTCTCACCGGACGATAAAGACCTCATCGTTATGCAACACCAGATCGATTACGAGCTGGACGGCAAAACCTTCCGTGACGTCAGTAACCTCACGATGAAAGGGGAGGATGCTGAAGATACGGCCATGTCGCGCCTCGTTGGCCTGCCGATGGGTATCTTTGTCCGGCTCATCAGCCAGGGTTCCATCAAAGCAACCGGCGTACACATCCCCACCATGAAGGAAGTCTACGAGCCCGTTTTGGAGGAAATGAAATCCTTCGGGATGGAGCTTACGCATACGACGGAGGAAATTTAGAGGTCAGAGTACAGAAGTCAGTGTACGGAAATATGATACGGAGCTATATTTTTGCTTCGGATTCGAGGTTTCACTAGTTTAGCCTTATTCTCTGCACTCTGCACTCCAATTTCTGAACTCTGAACGCTAAAATCTTAATCCGCGCCGGCCAGTTCGCTCAGGCTGCCCGCCAGGGAGCGATAATCGTGGTGGCTCTTGCTCTCCCACGGCTTGGCATGAGCCGGGAAGTAATTGGTGACTGGGAGAGTTTACTCTATGTAGGCTATATGCTGGGCTTCGGCTGGTTAACAGGTTTGTTGCAAGCCTATTTGGTGCAGGTCCGGACGATCAGACCTGCGGAAGCAGCGGCGTTCTCACGAGTAGCCATCGTGGGGGTTGGTTTGTTTTCTGTGTGTTTACTTGGTTTTGCTGGCGGGATGCACGAGTTGTTGTTTCGTGTACTCAGTATAGGAGATGGGCCGCCCGGCTGGTGGTACTACTTTCTCTTTTTACTGACCCAGTGGCCAGGTCTCTTCTTTGAGCAGGTACTTACCATCCGGGAGAAACCACTCGTGTTGGTGCTGTTTAGCGGGTTGTCGGCACTAGGGTTCATGCTTGCGCTGTTACTTCCGATCTATTACGGTTCCGGCCTTACCGATGCACTGTTCGTTCTGGCCACCTTTGCGGGGGTGAAGGGGCTGATTATTGGAGGCTGGCTGATTTATGATCGCTTCTCCTTACGTGGCAAAGAGGGAGAGAAGAGCCAGGCATTAAATGGTGAAAAACCTTCCTTCCCTTTCTCTGCTATTACCAGTTTGCTCTCTACGGCCTGGCCTTTGATCCTTTATGCTTCTGTAGGCGCTTTAGTAACTGCCTTCGATCTTTGGTTTGTAAACTATTGGTATGAGGGAGACGAGTCTGTTTTCGCCACCTTCCGCTACGGTGCACGGGAATTACCGCTGCTGGCAGCGATAATCAACGGCGCAATGGTAGTCGTCCTGCCCCGGCTTACGGAAGCGCCTTCGGCAGGATTAGACTTGCTGAAAGAAACCTCCCGCCGGCTCTTTCACTGGATTTTCGGAGGTGCGATTTTTCTGATGGCTACTTCCGGTGTATGGTGGACGTTTGTATTTACAGACTTGTTTGTGGAGAGTCTGCCCTTGTTTCAGGCCTATCTGTTTGTAGTTGTCAGCAGGCTCTTATTTCCAATGCCAGTAATGATAGCAATGGGGAGAACCAAAGGGTTGTACTTATTCAGCTTGTCAGAATTGCTGGTGAAAATCGTGGTTTGCTCGATTGCCGCCTATTATTTCGGACTTGTGGGGATAATTCTGTCGATCGTATTCGCTGACGTGTCTAACAAGCTCATTTTAATGTTGTACGTCCACTATTACATGAAGATCCATCCACGCAGATATATGGACGTGCGGTTTTTTTTAGGCTACCTGGCTCTGATGATATTAACTTATGCCTTTGTGATTATGTAGATAAGCCGGAAAGGCTTAGGTACAACTCTATTCGCAAGGTTGTCAACAAAGGTCCAGAGGCCGTGAGGAAGATGCTGTAGCAGTCTGTAGCCTCTCAAAAAAAGAAGTGCTTTATTAGAGAGAGTACGGGTTTTCAACTGAGCTTCCTGATGAGAAGCAAGTATATCGTCAAGTGAGTTTTCTTTGAACGAATGGATGTGCGCATTGTGTGGCGTCATGCGGTTGCAATGAATACACAGCGAATGTTGTCGCTTTTCGTTGTAGGGCGTTGAAATGATGATTTTCCCTCCGGGCTTAGTCACTCGCAGTAAGTTGTCGATGTAAGCCTTGGTGTCAGTAACGTGCTCAATAACTTCAGCAGATATTACGACGTCGAAAAAAGCCTCTTTGAAAGGAAGATTCAGCACATCCCCGTTTACCGCAAAATGGTTGGGGGAAGGATGACGGGCCAGGATCTTAATGCAATTGCTCAATGCTATATCAAAGGATACCACCTTGCGTTTAAGCGGAAGTAGGCTTTTAGCCACCCAGCCGCCGCCACAGCCTACATCTAAAATTCGTGCCGCAGATTGAGGGGTTTCTTTCAAAATAGCTTCGTGGAGTCTTCTGTTTTCATCTTGGGTAGCCTCATCTTCATATTCTCCGAAATAGTCAAATTCTACTGCGTCTACTTCATAATGTTCTGCATAGTCGAAGCCTTCGTGTTTATCGGAATTAAGTGAGCGATCCAGAAAAACGGGGACGTTGTTTACAACTCGGAAGGATTGAGGAGTGTCGGGTGTCTGTTCAATTAAATTGTCTTGTCCGGAGTCAAAATTCAAGCCAAGGTGACGCTGGGGAGAAACTACGAAATCTGTTATTTTAAGCATCTTTGTAAGGATGAAAAAGCGCCAGCGGAAGAACCCGATGATGGGCGAAGTTAATTGAATTTGCATTCATTGTTCAGCGTTATGCTCGTTTCTGCTTTCGGTCTGTTGGGGCAATTGGGGCGCGGCCGCAGGTGCAATATGAGTTAATGGCTCGGTTACAGACAAATCTATTGCTGCTGCTCAATTACAGGTTCTCCGCGCCTATTGTCCGGAGGTGATCGCTGTGTTCTTCAGAAACAGGTAGGCGGGTAAGGGCGCTCCTTGCTTTACGTCAGAAACGATCCCGTTTGGGAGGTAAGCCGCAAAGTTGCCCAGCAGAAGATCAACGTCTCCATCCTGGTCAACATCTCCCTGGACCATAGTGAGGTAGTGCACTCCGTCGGGTTTCCGGAAACCGGCTGGTTTGAAGTTGTAACCGTGCAAGCTCCAACTTCTGCGCAGATAAACGAAACTGTGGGTGGGCCGGAGGTGATCGGGCACGAAATAGGCAACTGCCGCAAGGTCCATATCGCCGTCGCTATCGAAGTCTGCAACTTCTACGTTGTAAGCTCCGTCAAGATGAAAGAACATCTCCTCCGTGAAACTTCCCTCGCCGTCGTTCTCGTAAATCCTGATACCGTGGTAGTTTTTAGGAAAAGGCGGGTAATCAAAATTATCCCCGTTGGTACAGATCAGGTCCGGGTGGCCGTCGTCGTTCATGTCCGCTATCTCCAGGTCCGACGACCCGTAGCTCGGGGGGAACCGCAAGAGGATTTTTCGCTCCACGCCTCCGGGCCGGGAGAAATAGGCTACCACAGATTCGTCGCCCTGTCCGAACAGGGCTACCAGGTCTGTCCAGCCGTCCTGGTCCAGGTCCGTAGCTCGCAACCTGATGGCACCGGAACGCCCGCTCAGCGTGCGCTTCAACCTGTAAACTCCGGCTTCGTCGGGGAGGTAAACATTGAGTGCTCCCGCCATATTGCCGAATTCTGCCACTATGAGTTCGGCGGTGCCGTCCCGGTCCAGGTCTAAACGTTCCATTGCTACGGGACGGGCAAGGGTATCCAAAAGGATTCGCAGAGAATCCGATGAGTACGAACTGACTTTACCCCGTGGCAGGTCGGAAGGCACCAAACTACCCATCGTAAGAATTGTCCCGGTTGCGGGGTCAATATCAACCGGCGCAGAGTCTACCTCCCGCTCGCCGATCAAGGTGTGCTTATGATCGAAGGTCCGCAACCGCCCACCGCGCTGACCGGCGGCTCCAACAATTATTTCCTTACGTAGGTCGTCAAATTTGAGCAGCGTGGTGTAGGGCGCATCGGTTTTCTCATCGGGTAAGGTTACCGGGTTAACCGAGAACTGACGCAACTTCCTGATCGGAGCGGGTTCGGGAGTGAGGGGTGGGGTAGGCGGAGCCGCCGTGAGGTAGTAGTCCTGCAGTAGCGCCCAGTCCAAAGAATCGATCGTTGCTTTTATGGGGTACAGCGATTCCAGGTAAGGAGCCGTTTGGGTATTCTCGAGGTAGAACCTGCGGCTTCTGCTACCGTATTTACCCAGGAAAGCACCCATCTTTGGCAGCACTTCTTCTTCCCAGATGTTGTGCGGGAGGTCCTGGGGGGCGGGGACCAGATGGCAGCTGCCGCAGTAGGACAAGGCGACCTCCGCACCGGGATGATCCGAAACTGGTGGCTCTGAGGAACAATTGACCAGCATGATCCACAGCAGTCCAATGGCCAGGGCAATGCCCGGCCGTTTGATGTTGATGTGGTGGCTGTAAGTCAAATACTGGTCTTCCAAAATATTGAGAGATTTAGTTGGGACGTAACCCCACGAAAGTACCAGAATAACACGGGGTATTCCGGCTCCAAAGGAGCATTAAGGTAACTTCATATTTGCATTGCATGGGTTTGCCGCAAAAAAAAGCGTTCAGTATTCAAACTGCCGCTTAGGGCAGAATGAATACTGAACGCCGTGTTGCCCGGTCGTGAGCGAAAAGGTTGAACCGGATCCTACTGAATTTTACAATGCTCAGTACGAGCCGCGGCATATTCCCTGAAGCCGAGACAACTGACGTTTGTCGTACCGGTCTCAGATCATATTTCTAGGCGAACCCATTGAATCCTGTAACATCCATTCCCGTAATCAGGAGGTGAATGTCGTGGGTGCCTTCGTAGGTAACGACCGACTCCAGATTGGCCATGTGGCGCATGATCGGGTATTCAGACGTGATGCCCATGCCGCCGTGGATTTGCCGGGCTTCGCGCGCGATTTCCAGGGCCATATTCACATTGTTGCGTTTTCCCATACTAATTTGAGCGGGGCTGGCTTCGCCTTTGTTAGCGAGGGTGCCAAGGCGCCACGCCAACAGCTGAGCTTTGGTGATCTCGGTGATCATCTCCGCCAGCTTCTTCTGCGTGAGCTGGAACTGGCCAATCGGCTTACCAAACTGTGTCCGCTCCTGGCTATAGCGCAGGGCCGAGTCGTAGCAGTCAAGTGCCGCACCAATGGCTCCCCAGGCGATACCGTAGCGAGCTTTGCTGAGGCAACTCAACGGACCACGTAAGCTCTTGATGTCGGGGAAGACGTTCTCCTTCGGCACCTTTACGTTGTCAAACACCAGTTCGCCGGTAACGGAAGCCCGGAGGCTCCACTTACCTTTGATCTCGGGAGCACTGAAGCCTTCCCACTGGCTTTCCACGACCATGCCGCGTACTTTGCCGTCTTCGTCCTTTGCCCACACAACCGCTAGGTCAGCAACGGGGCTGTTGGTGATCCACATCTTAGCTCCGTTCAGGACGTAGTGGTCGCCGGCATCCTTGATGTTGGTAATCATACTGCTCGGGTCAGAGCCCGAGTCGGGCTCGGTAAGACCGAAACAGCCGATGAATTCTCCCGCGCCGAGCTTGGGCAGGTATTTCTTCTTTGTCTCTTCGTTCGCGTACTTGTAAATCGGGTACATCACCAGGCTACCCTGTACGGATGCCATCGAGCGCAGACCGGAGTCGCAACGCTCCAGCTCCTGCATGATCACACCGTAAGCTATCTCGTCCATTCCGCCGCCGCCGTATTCAACGGGGAGCGAAGGGCCGAAAGCTCCGATCTCAGCGAGGCCTTTGAACAAATGAGTTGGACAAACGCCGCGCATCGCGGCGTCGTCAATGATGGGCGCAACTTCGGCTTTGACCCAGTCACGGACCGCATCACGGGCCATTTTGTGCTCGTCGGTAAGTAATTCGTCAACTCCGAAGTAGTCGTGGTGCTGAAAGCGGTCCGGGCTGCTGGATTGCTGAAAGTCGGACTTGGTGGTGAAGGCTTTTTTCTTGGTGGTGGTGGGCATGATCAGTTTAATTTGGTCAGGCAAATATAAGGAAGATTGAAGTCGGAGAATTTGAGTCGGGAGTCATGAGTCTGGAGTCATGAGTCGCTGCCGCAAGTACCGTTCGCGGCGCTGCGCTTGCTCACCTCACCGGATCAGCCAAAGCGAAATGAATGATGCTCCCGACTCAAGACTCCCGACTCAAGACTCCCGACTCCCAAGCTCCTCCCTCGCACAAGGCGATTGAGCAAAGCGAAAAGAGCAGTTGCTCGCGGCAGCGACTCCCGACTCCCGACTCCCGACTCCCAAGCTCCTCCCTCGCACAAGGTGATTGAGCAAAGCGAAAAGAGCGGTTGCTCGCGGTAGCGACTCCCGACTCCGGACTCCAGACTCCCAGACTCCTCCCTCGTACAAGGCGATTGAGCAAAGCGAAAAGAGCAGTTGCTCGCGGCAGCGACTCCCGACTCCCGACTCCCGACTCCAGACTCATGAGTCGCTGCCGCAAGTACCGTTCGCGGCGCTGCGCTTGCTCACCTCACCGGATCAGCCAAAGCGAAATGAATGATGCCCGCGACTCCCGACTCAAGACTCCCGACTCCCAAGCTCCTCCCTCGTACAAGGCGATTGAGCAAAGCGAAAAGAGCAGTTGCTCGCGGTAGCGACTCCCGACTCCCGACTCCCGACTCCCAAGCTCCTCCCTCGTACAAGGCGATTGAGCAAAGCGAAAAGAGCAGTTGCTCGCGGCAGCGACTCCCGACTCCGGACTCCCGACTCAAGACTCCCGACTCCCAAGCTCCTCCCTCGCACAAGGCGATTGAGCAAAGCGAAAAGAGCGGTTGCTCGCGGTAGCGACTCCCGACTCCCGACTCCCGACTCAAGACTCCCGACTCCAGACTCTCGACTCCCGACCAGCCTATTTCACCAGTACAATAGGAACTTCGACTACTGTCTTGTCCCATCCCATTTTGAGGTGGACAGTTCCAGGTGCTGCTTCGTAGAGAGAGATGGAAAAATTCTCAATTACCTCATCCGCTTTGGCCGTAGGTACGGTGATGGTCGCAACGTTGAACTCAGGCTTGTAGGCGTACACTCCCCAGCCATCGACATCGAGGCTGAAGAAAACCTCCCATTTGTTGGCGTTAGGAATGGCCCCCATCGTGTAGCGGCCGGCAGGTACTACCTGCTCGCCAATTTTTACAGGAGCGAAGAACGTAATCTCTGTGGTTTCGTTGGCACCAAGACGGTAGGGCTCGCCGTAGGGAGCTAAGTCGCCGCCCCATACTTCACGGCCCTTCTTGTAAGGTCGGCTGTAAAGAACTCTGATCTTGGGCTCCATAGCCATTGCAGCGCTATCCGTTTTTGCGAATGCGCGGAAAGCCGCACGTGCAGGATAGTAAGCTGCATCGAGTGGAGATTTGTCTATGTCTGCAAAGTCTTGAGCAGACAGGAATACTGACGACAGGGTGAGAAGGGTAAAGAGAAAGTAACGCATAATTGGTTTTTATTGATTTAGGTTATTTGTTGTGGTTAAATCCCCCCCAGAAATATCGGTCTCTCCTGTTCTGATTGGTCCGATAAAGCGGACTGCAGAATATTCGTACTGCCTGCAGTACTGTGCAAAGCAGCACAAAACGAAGTGATAAACCGGAAGTCAGAAAAGTCCGCCAGCGGGATTCAGGCAAAGATAAAGTCTCCGGATTGGAACATTGACAAAGAAAAAGGAGAGTCGGCGCAAGCCGACTCCCCCAGGAAAATATTTGAGTAGTTTGAATCTCAAAAATCTAAAAATAAGCATTAATTTTTTACTATTCGCAATGCACCAACCCGTTCACCGATGCGGAAGCGGAGGAAGTACATACCCGCAGGTAAACCAGTAGTAGAAACCTCCAGTGTCCGTGTACCGGTTGGTTGATATCCATCAACAAGCGTACGTAACTTACGACCATTGACGTCTACAAGCGAAACACTGATATCGCCAGCAACCGGTAGATCATAACTCAGGTTGAAGTTTGTGCTGAATGGGTTCGGTGCCTGACTGACCTCGTAAACTGCAAGGTCAAGCACGTCGGTGCTGACGGGGAAGCGGTGCATGATGCGCCCTTCTCCACCTTCGGGGTAATCCTGTGCAGTAATGACTCCGTTGAGCCCGTCTTCCGCAATCAGGTAGTCGTAAAGGGCCTGTTGGTAACTCGGGCCAATATTGGTGAAGCTTACCGCGGCGAATTCATCGTAACCGTCTCCGCCTCCGGCCGAGAAGCTGTTGGTAACAACGTAAACGCTCGGGGCTCCTTCCACTACTTCGTAATCCTGAACCAGGTAAGTACCGTTGTCGAGCCTTACTTCAAAAACCCGACTTTCATCAGCAACACCCATCGTGTCATATTTCACCTCAAAGCCACCAATCTGGCTGAAGCGACCGTCTACGTTCTCAATGTTGCTAAAGCTGTTTTCCAGCGCAGATTTCAACTCTGCCGGTGTCAGTGGTTCCAGAACTGAAACGAAATTGCTGAACGGAAGGATATCGAAAGTTTTCCCTTCGCTAATGTCACTGTTGGCAGGGATGAGCTCATCGTTACGAATTCCTCCTCCGTTCTGCATGGCTACTACTGGGATTCCTGCATCGAAACCGAACTCCTCGCGGCGCTGATCAAACATGTAGAGGTAAGCATCCGCAATCAGGTTGCCCTCGTTGGTTTCCCTGGTCCGTACGCTGCTGCGGAGCCCGTCAAGTTCTACTTCTGTACGGGCAATGATGTTGGCGTTCAACTCTGCGTTGTACGCCATAATGCTGTCTTCTGTCATTGCAATGGTTGCATCGCGCGGAGCGTCTCCCAGAACTGCAATAACATCGGAGGATTCGTCGATCATGCTTACCCGACCCATATCATCGAACTGAACAACCAGGTTACCTACGTACCGGTATTCACCGGGAGTAGTTACGATGTAAACAGTATCCATATTGGCGTCGACGGTCTTAATCGGGTACTCGTCGTATACGGTAAGGCCTCCAAGTGCATTTGCAGGGTCGTTGGTCAGTAGTTCGTCTCCACCACCGGCAATGATTACATCAACGTCGGTCAGTTCGCTGGCAAGCATCAGCTCTTCATTGATGCTTTGAAGGTGAGAAATCAGAATGATTTTGTTGATGCCTTCAGCGAGGAGCAGGTCGATTTCCTGCTGGGCAATGCCCATCAGGTTACTGTCTACTTCGACACCACGGGGCGTGGATACGGTGGGCAGGCTCGGAGTGGTAAGCCCTACCAGGCCAATACGCTCACCGTCACGCTCTACGATGGTACGGGTAGCGATGCGGCCGGTATTAACGAGGTCCTGAAGGCCAGACTCTCCGGTAAAGTCGAGGTTAGCGGAAAGGAAAGTCGCCATAGAAGGAGCTGTTTCCGAAATCACGCGTTGTAGCATATCCGGGCCAAAGTCAAAGTCGTGATTACCGATCACGAGAGCGTCGTAGCCGATAGCGTTCAGGACCTCAGAATCGTAAAGCAGACTGCCTTCCGGACGTGCGAGGCTGGCGTTGAAGGCCGGCCCGGGAAGGTAGTTGTCTCCCGAAGACAGAGTGATTGTTGGCACATCATCCATGCGAAGGTCTTCGACTACGGATACAAAACGTGCGGCACCGCCAAACGCCGTTCCGTCGGTAAGGGTGTCTGCAATGATTTTTGATTCACCATCATTGTTGTGCAGGATGCGTAGTGAGAATGGTTCAGTAGCAAAGCGGTTTACTCCAAACAGAGAGATTGTCCCGCTGATTTCGTTCGATGTCACCACCAGATCCATGCCGTCGGGGCTTTGGTCTGCGGGAATGTAGATCACATCTTCCAGACCGAGGTCTCCGGCAGCAGGGTTGCTGGAGTCGTCGTCCATTTGTACGTCGACGCTGAAGTCGCGGTGGTTGGCGTAGCTGACAAACCTCGGCGCGCGCGGATCGGTAATGTCGTAAACCATGAGGCCGCCGATGCGCTCGAGACCAATCAAAGCGTATGTTTTGTCTCCTTTAGTGACTACCTCTACGGCTTCGGGCTCGGGGCCTTTGTCGTCCGAACGATTGTCAAAGCTGTCGTTTTCATCGTTGGTGCTGTTGAAGTCGGCAGGAAGGACGTCTCCCAGAATTCGCTCGAATTCATTGCCACTGTCAAAAACAAGATTGCCGTAGCGATCCCAGATTGAGAACGAACGGGCGCCATAGCTGTATATCTGATCGATGTCACCGTCGCCGTCGAGGTCGCCGGTTGCCGTGGTGGTCTGGAGGCGTCCCAGGTTCTCATCGGCCTGAAGCGCAGCTGCGTCAGGGTAGGCCACGGGGTCCAGGTTAAGGTCTCCTACGCGGGATTCTTCGCTAAAGCCATCGTAATCACGGGAGTCGCCCTCGTTGGCCGAAACGATGTAAGTGGCACCATCTACAGCATAGCTGGCAATGGCATCTGGCATGTACATGCCCAGGGTTGGGTGGTTCACGATGTTGATCGCATCGTCGCGGTTGCTGGCGTCGAAGCCGTTGTCGTCGCAGAAGTTGATAATGCCCAGGGTGCTGTTGTCCGAAACGCCCGCACCGGCAAGACCGAAGTCGTTATCGTTCAGTACTGCAATAGCGCCACCGGGGAGCACGGCGATACCTTCCGGCTTGTCGCTGGGCAGGTAGCCAATACTCGGCAGGTTGAGTACTTTCGTCTTGTGGAGGGGTTGTACACCGGCAGCAACAAGTTCGTCGGCTGTCATCTCTTCAAGGGCGCGGCCGCTGGTGCCGTCCTCGGTTGAAATGGGCAAAGAGAGTATGTTGGTCGCGCCCGTAAGCGTGATCTCGAATACGTACTTCTTGCCTTCGTTCTGGCCGGGTACACTGCTGTCGCGTTCCAGTGCCATAAATTTGCCGTTACCTGCGTAAACGACGTCACCGATCTTGTCGACACGGCCAATGTCGTAGGCGCGGTTTGCGTTGTTTTCCAAAAGGTAAACGTACTCGGCTGCCGGTACACCTTCCTGAGTTACGGCAAGTACCCTGATCACGTTGCTGGCGTTGCGTACACTGCCGCTGTTAGGGTTCTCGATCGGGCTCTGGATGAAGGCGTAAAGCAGGCCGTCGTCGGTGTTCAGGGCCATACCTTCGAAGCCACGGTTTGCGCGGCGCTTGGCGTAAACGGCAGGCAGGGTCTCGCTGCCGTAGGTGCCAACGGGCTGAGGCGTCAGGCCCAGCACGCTCGTTCCCTGAGGAACGAAACGATTGATCAGAACACCGTCAGGAGAGAAAGCGTAGATAGCCGGACGGTATTCGTCACACATCCAAAAGTTACCCGCATCATCGCGAACAATGCTCTCGAAGTCTCCGCCGAATTCATCGAATTCAAGTGCGTCGTAGGTGTTCCCGGCGTTATCGACAAAATCATTCGTCAACACGTCTGCGGTAACTACGATGTTGTCCAGTTGCCAAACCTTGCCGTCTCCGGAACCAGTACCTGTGCTGATGTACTGGAAGGCGAGGTAGATCACCTGTCCTTCAAAATCGCTCAGGTCTACGTCACCGCTCTGGGTATCTTCGAAGTTCCCGGCGCTAAGGGTCGCATCGGCAGTAATGTCTGTCCAGGTCGCAGCGTTGGGGTCGGCAGTGGCAGGGTTGTAATCCGAGGAAACCAGGACCTTGATGTCAGGACCACCAAAATTAGCCGTCGACTCGAAATTGAGCGTCGTTGACGTTGCACGGACCAGGTCGATCGCGGGGCTGATCAACCAGTCATCACTGGCCGCATCGGCTCCAAAACCATTCATCTCCGCGTAGTTGTCGGAGCCGCTAAAATTATTGATGATCCAGAAGCTGGTGCTGGACAAGTCAACTGCGGTAAAGGGAAGAAGACTTCCGTTCTCGAAATCAGCGTTGAGAAGCTCAGTCGGGGTGCTCATGGCGTCCGCAGGAACAACGGGAGTCTCATCTACGCCGGGAATATTGCCCCGCCCACTGATCGGGGTAACTCCATCCTGACGGGTAAGCATGATTTGCTCGTCGAGAGTAATGGCTCCACTGGTAGTGTTGAGCGTAAACCGGGCAATGCGTCCCTGGTAGTTCGGAAGCTTGAAGGGCCGCAGGTTGGTTGGGTTACCGCCAACAACATTGCTGCTGCTAACGGGAGCATCGTTGGGGCCACGGTCAGGAACCGCGTAGAAAACATACTCGCTTTCAGTGCTGGCCGCGGCGTCGAAGTACATCCCCGAAAAGCCACCCAGTTTCACCGGTGGCTGCCCGCCACCGTAAGTTGGCGTGCCCAGCTCGGGCATGTCAATCAGTTCGTTGATCACGTACTCTGTAAGCTTAGGTTGTCCCGTAGCGTGGTTCTTATACCCAAGGCCCTGAATGTCGACAATGGTTCCGGAGTTGATGTTGATCAACGCAAAAGCGTTGTTCTCCTGAAGCGCAACGTAAGCGATGCTGTCGTCCGCTACGGTTACGTATTCCGGTTCCAGGTCCTGCCCCACAGATGCGCCGGGGCCGAAAAACCGGATGCCTTTATTGATCAGTTCCTGACGGCGGTTGTCGTAGGCCGTAAAGTCTACCGTTGTTACCGTTGGGTTGGCGGTGCCGCCCGCAAGGTCGATGATAGACACGCTCCCGAGTGGGTCCGTCATGTAGTCATCGCTCGGCTCCCCTTCGTTGGCTGTGATCAGTTTTGTGCCGCCCTGAGCGAAGGTGATCATGTCGGGCAGAACACCCACGCTTACCGTGGAGATGACCGTACCGCTGGCGTCGAACAGGACAACGGTGCCGGCGCCGTCCACATCCTCAGCCTGAACCGCTGCTGCGATCAAGCCTTCATGTACGGCTACACTGTTTACGCCACCACCGTAGACGCTCATGTCCAGGTCCATCACTTTAGTGGGGTTGGCTGGGTTTGCGATGGAAAGTATCGTGACACTGTTTGCGTCAGCGTTGGTGAAAAATAATTGCTGGCTGGCTGCATCATAAGCAACAATTTCTGCAGCAGCTCCGTCAAAAACTCCGGTGGCGAAAGAGCTCAAATGGCTCAGGGTAAATTCATCTGAACCTGCAGGTAGCGGCGTTTCTTCGCAAGCAATCTGAGCTTGTAACGGAATGGATAATAAGATGCAAAGCATCCCCAGGTAAAGTGCTCTCATGGTATGGACTTAATGGTGTGAAACTATTAGGGGCCAAAAGAAAACATTGCCTGGAGAAGAGGAGTCTTATGCGTGTTTATTAATGCGATAATAAATAGTTACGCAAATGTTTGCTGTGTTAAGTAATTGTTTTCTATTTGCGGATAATTGTGTAAGGTAAAGGTGTACAGTCACTTACGTGTAGAAGTGAACTGGTGGAGGTAATGTTAACTGTATGTTTTTTAATCCATTCACTGCACCTGCGTCAGCGCCCATAGTCGCTCGCGGGTAATGGATGTTAACTGTCGCTTCAGTACCGGGCCGCAGCCGGGCTGTCTCAGTAAGTCCTCCTTTTTTCGCTTTTGTGTAGCGTAAAGTCTCCGCTGCAATTTTGCCGGAGTCCGCGCCAGGAGACCATTAGGCCCACCTGAGAAAATCCATAACGACCTTGCCCCAGGTCTCGGGTTCATGCCGTCCGCCCTCTACTTCCACGTAGGTGAAGTCTTCCTCTTCTTTCTGTCCTTTCTCTTTCAGGATCTGGAGGAGCTGCAGGGTGTCGTCGATGGCGTCGATGATGCCGTTATTGTTGCGGTCCGAATCTTCGTCTTCGGTGCCGGCCATAAACCAGAACCGTACTTTAGGTGCCTTTTTTGCACGTCGTACATAGTTGTGTACAATAAGGTCGGCGTCGGGCTGGTCCTGCCGGAAAGCTTTGGACCTCCACCATAATGAACCGCTGAACACGCCCGCAACGCCGAATTCGCCGGGGTTACGCCAGGCTACATCGAAGGCATTCAACCCGCCAAGGCTGAAACCTGCAATGGCCCTGCGGGCGGGCAATTGGTATACGTTGTAGAATTTTTCGATCCACGGGATCAGTTCTTCGGTCAAAAAGAGTTCGTAGGCACCGGCCTGGTCTCCGCGTCCCTGGTAATCAGGGCGCCCGGTGGTACCGTATTCGCGCAGCCGGTCGCCGGCATGGACCCCGATCACAACGGTAGGGGAGAGGGTCCGCTCCTTAAAGGCGGTCTGGAGTTGCTCTTTCATGTTCATCCGCTCCAAGTCCTGTCCGTCGTTAAAAACGGCAAGGTTCAATAGCCGCCAGGGGGGCAGCGCGGGCCGGTACACATCCACCATCACATCCCGGCCAAGGTGCTCACTTGGCATCAGGTAAGAGCGCACGAGCAGTTTTTGCTTGCGCGATGCAATGCTGCCGAGCAGCTGACGGACGTAACGGAAAATGTACATGGTCCTCAAAGGTAAGCGCAATACCGCTATTACAAGGCGGCGCAAACGCAGGTGCAGAAAAAAGTTTTCGAAGCACTGGCTCTAAAGGCCTGAAAAATTGAGTTATTCCGTTACCTTTCTTCCTTTAATCCGGCATATTGCCCGTCCACCCGTTCTCTGCCGTTAAACAAAACCTACCTATGCACGAGTCTTTGATAAATTTTTACAGCCACCACCTCGGTCACGACGTTAAAATTCACGTCACTGGTACCCGGGGGTACCCCCTGGTCATTTTCCCGACAACCCTTGGCAATTACACCGAAGCCAAAGACCGCGGCATGATCGAAAGTATTCGTTGGTTCGTTGAGCGTGGCTTTATTCAGGTCTTTTGCCCCGATAGTATTAACCACAGCAGTTGGTACGGAGACATTCACCCCAAACACCGCGTAGAGCGCCACATTCAGTATGATCGCTTCCTGGCCGAAGAGTGGATCCCTCAAATCCGACACAACGGCGGAACAGGACGCATCGCCTGCGCCGGTATCAGTTTTGGTGGCTTTAGTGCCAGCAACTTCGCCTTCCGTCATCCCGAAATGGTGAGCCACCTGTTCAACCTAAGCGGAGCCTTCGACATCAAATCGTTCATGCATGGCTATTACGACGACAATGTCTACTTCAACAACCCGGTCGACTTTATGCCAAACGCCAATAACCCCGACCTGTGGAATATGAAGATTGTTCTCGGTACTTCGAATTGGGACATCTGCCTCGACGGTAACCTCAAATTCAGCGAAATTCTCCGCCGTAAAAACATCGCGCACTGGCTTGATGTACGCGGAGACGTAGAACATGACTGGCCACTCTGGCTCGAAATGCTGCCGCATTACGTAAGCATGATTTAAACACCAGGGTGCAGAATTCAATTCACACATTTGGTTATCCCCAATAATGTGATTTTTTTCTGCACTCTGCACTCTGCACTCTGCACTCTGCACTCTGCACTCTGCACTCTGCACTCTGCACTCCTCCCAATGAATACCGTCCTGTTATCCTCCTACCGTAAGCAATTTGCCTACTACCGCCACCTCGGCGAAGGCGCGATGCAACAGCTTACCGACGAAGAATTATTCAAGGATGATGAAGCGGAATCCAACTCGATAGCTGTCATCGTGAAGCACCTCTCAGGCAACATGAAAAGCCGTTGGACGGATTTTCTGACCACCGACGGCGAAAAGCCCTGGCGGAATCGCGATGATGAGTTTAGCGCTGACTTTCCCGATCGGGCTGCGCTGGACTTAGCCTGGGCCCAGGGCTGGGCTGTACTTGAAGGAGCAATCAACGACCTGCGGCCGGAGCAGCTGGCCGACATCGTCTACATCCGCAACGAAGGTCATACGGTCGCCGAAGCCCTGAACCGGCAGTTGGCGCACTATAGCTACCACATTGGGCAGATTGTACTTTTGGGCAAACAAATGAAAGGGAATGAGTGGAAGCCTCTGTCCATCCCGAAAGGCCAGTCCGTTGCTTACAACGAGGGCAAATTTGCGGAAGATAAGGGTGTCCGAAACTTTATTGACGGACTGATGAAGGAGTCTCCGAACCAAAGTTCTAACGCTCCGACGAACCCAAATTCCAACTAGTAAAACTCCACCTGTACCATATCCTCGACCCGGATACCAAGTAACGTGGATGCTTTACCCAGATTAACGGCAACTTCGAGCAAACCATCTGAATTGAAGCGGCAAAGCGGCTCGCCCTCAGGTACGTCATGGTACCGGAAACTGAGCCCGTCAATGGGCTCCATGCGTTTAATCAGGAGCTTGAAACCCCGTCCCCGGCCCACTTCCTCAAAACGTTCACGGGTAATATTGGTGGTTACGTTGTCGAACCGGTCAATAAAGACCACCGCTCCGCGGATGTAGTTTGGCCCTATTACCGGTTGGAAGGCCAGGCGCTCGGTGAACCGCGTAGCGGGCAGGCCTATCTCCAGAAATGGCTTGTTGCGGGCAACGTGGGCTACGGCTCTGGCGTAGATGGTGGATAGGGCGTCGGTCTTCTTGTAACCATCGAGCACGAAGGTCTCCGTAGGCATCCGGGAGAAAATGAGACTGAAAATGCCGTTGTCTGGCCCGATGAAGTACTGCCGCTCGTGCCTGATGGCCAGAAACCGCCCCCGTGGCTGGTAATAATCGTTGACGCTGATGAGGTGGATCGTCCCCTCCGGATAATGGCGCCACACCCGATTGAAGATGAAAGCCGCGCGTACAATGTCATAAGTAGGTACGTCGTGACTCACGTCAATGATCTGAAGATCACGGTGAGCAGCAAAGAGATGAGCTTTCAGGCGCGGCAAATGAAAATCTTCGCGGCCAAAGTCAGTAGTGAGGGTAAGGAGTGGAGTGGGCAAGAGATGAGCTTTTGTAGAAGGGCAAAGATAGCAGATGGAGGTGGATGGAAACCCACTACTCCTCGGGATCCGGTTTGCAGAACGCATAAAAAGAAAAAACAGAGCACTCTGTCAGAAAAGAAAAACGATTTCCCCGCTCAAAGAAAGGTAACGAACAGGCGGGCCAAAACATTAAGGAGCAAATAACAAGGGCCTTAACTCAATTTAACAGCCCAAACGCAATTCACCCCCCAACTTTGCCGCTACTTAACCATACTGGCTAATCCCACAACCCTTTTTGATATGACACGCTCCTTCTTTTCTGTTCTTGCTGTTCTGTTTTTTTTCTCCGCCACAGCTTCTGCTCAGGTCGAATTCGGTCTGAAGGCCGGCCTGGGTACCGAAGCCCTGCAGGAGGAACGCTTTGACCTGTCTCGCACCGGTCGCGAAGACCTTGCACTTGCGCTTAGCGATGCTTCTTATGGTTTCCAATTCGGTGCATTTTTGCGCGTCCCTCTCTCCGATCGGTTTGGGGTGCAAACCGAGGTGACGCTCAATACCGCTAGCAACGAGTTTCGCTTCGACGACCCCAACCAGAACGGAACCCAGATTTTCCGCGAACGGTACACCGGTGTACAGGTTCCGGTATTAGCCAGCTGGAAGCTGGCTTTTCTCAGCCTGAACGTCGGCCCCGTAGGTCACTTTAAAGTAGAAAGCGCCAGCGACCTGATGGACTCCGATGGTCGCGAACGTGCCTTCGATTCCTTTAACCTTGGCTACGCGGTCGGTGGGGCCATCGACATTGGCCCACTGACTTTCGATCTGCGCTACGATGGCAACTTCGCCCGCTACGGCGAAGACTTCTCCATTGCCGGCGAAGACTTCCGGGTAGACCAGGCTGCAAAGCGTTGGGTCGGATCGGTTGGCTACCGATTCTAACGAAAGAACTAACGGCCCAAAGAACCCGTACCGCAGCAATTTGCTGCGGGGGTAAATGAAAAAGCATTCAGTATTCAACGTTCCGTCTCTGAATTACAGACGAAACTGTGAACACTGAATGCTTTTCTTTTGGGCAGCCAGAAATCAGGACTGGAAGCCGGAGGAGTAGTTCTCTGACCAGTCGGACCTCAGAATCTAGAAGTCTTTCAACTTACGCTTGGTAGCTTCGATTCTTTCGATCTGAGCCTCGATTTCGACGCCTTTATTGTCCTGGTCGACAAGGTTCTTCTCGATGCTGTCCTTGGCTTCCTGAATCTTACGCTCGGCGTCGGCAATGTCTTTTTCATAGTTGTCCTTGTCTTTGCGCAAGCGGTCAAGTTCTTTTTCAAGATCCTTAAGCTCTTTTTCCTGGTCTTCGATTTCGAGTTCAATTTGCGCGCGGCTAACGGCAAGAGCAAAGCGCATGAGCATCTTTTCTGCCTCAACATAGCGTGAGCTGCCAAGCTCCGGGCTCACGTATCCGTCGGTTGTAGCAATCCACGCCATTACTTCAGAGCCACTGCCGGAAGCGCGGATGCTGCTGTACATGTCTACGTTACCCCCCGTGCTCACACCCGGGATGGAGAAGTTCAGGGACTGCAGTTCGTCCTTGGTTTTCTTCACTTTTTTCGTTTTTACGTCGTAGTTTTCTTTTAGCCAGTCGGTCCAGAGTTTACTCACCAGCTTGTCGTCAGCGGTCGGGAGTTCAAGGATCAGGGCATCATTGTTGCCACGGCTCATGGCCATGCGCTGGCTGCTCACCTGTGCGGTAAGTACTTCGTTTCCGGCAAAGACAAGCAGGACCAGAAAAGATAGGGAGAAAAGCAAATCTTTCAGTTTCATAACAGGTTGGTTTAGATCTGAATAATGTATTGGTTTGTAAGTAAATACGCTATTTAGACGCATCAGAAGTAATACGTCACTAAATCAGTATTGGTTTGTGGATACGGCTTCGCGTAAGCACAATGTTCGGCCGGTCAGAGTAAAGGCTGTTTGAACAGTGCGTTAGGTTAAGCTCAAAATACAACCTTAAAGTAAACCCTGACGGGTTCTTTGCCCTGGGTAATTTCCCACACTGAAGTCTTTACGATCGTTTCGCCGATGTAGTCCATCGTTGCGCGGTCCGGTTTTCCGCGAAACTCGAAATCGGTCAGGGTACCATCGGTATTCACCGTAAAGCTGAATTTCACTTTGCCCTCCGGTACGTCGTCGGGCCGCCCTTCTTCGATGCGCTGGCGGAGACTTCTGTAGCCCTCCAGCGGAGCGGCGTAGCCGGTTTTTTTGTCGAGGATGATCAGCGAGCGGGCGCCATCCTGAATAAGTCCGGGCCGGTTGTCGGCTTGCCAGTCTTTGCGGTCGAGACTGATCTGGAGGCTTTCAGGACGGCCGTTCAGGTTTACCGTCTCTTCTTCGTAATCGGGATGACTGATTGCCAGCAACGAGGCTGTGGCGTCGAAGGGAAGGCGGAAGTAGCCATTGCTGTCGGTTCGTTCGCCGAGCGGCAAGCCCGGGAAACGGACAAGAGCCCCGGGTACAGGATAACCATTCTCATTGGTGATGTGGCCGGAAGTGCTGAGTTCCAGGCTGGGAGCATTCCCTCCGGAAGAAGCACTTACGACATCCTGACTTGTGGGCAAAACAACCGGCTGACTGGCGGCAACGGACGGTTCGGGCAGGGTTGCCGGCGCGGTCGTAACGGTCGGTGCGGCAGGGGGAGCATCCGCGGAAAACGTCATTTCTTCCACAATCTCTGCATCATCGGCTTGTTCCATCTTGCGGGTGGTAGCGACGCGTTCTTTAGGGGCGACCTTGCGGCGGGCAGACTGCTCACGTTCTGCTTCAATCCGTGCCCGTGCTTCCGCCTGTGCGTCGGCTTGGGTAGGCACGCCTTCATTTGGGCGCGAACGCGGGTTCCGGGCAGGGGATGAAGGAGCAGGGGGCGCCAACTCCGGCTCCGGCGCTGCGGCCGGAGGAACTTGTTCTTTTGTAGCTGGTACGGTTGGTTTGGCTGCGGAGGGGATTTCTTTTGGTGCTTCCATCGCCATCTCTTCGGTTCCGCTATCCAAAAGTCGGGGAAGGAACCAAAGCGCAGACACAACGAAAAGAACGATGACCGAAGCCGCCGCCGCAAGGCGGGCGTAGTTTTTGCGAAGCGGTTTGATCCTTGCTCCTCCGGCTTTTCTTTGCACCTGCGACCGCGCCCTTGCTATCATTTTCTCTACGTGTTCCCCGTGATCTGCCTCCGGATGCGCCTGCAGGCCAGTCAGCGCCTGGGCCAGAGACTCGTCCGTCAGGGCACGCCGCTCCAGCTCAGCCTCCTCGGGGGCTGTGATCGTGCCACTGATGTAGCGGCGCAGCAGGTTATCGGTAGAGTGGTTATGTGGTGACACGATTATTCGGTTGAGTTGGCCCGCCCTTCCAGACAGATTTTCAGGTTACGACGACCATTCTGTAAATGAGAACGTACCCGGCCGACGGATAGATTCATTGTTTCGGCAATGCTTTGATAGCTCTCTCCGTCGGTTAAGTAAAACAGCTGAACGCAACGGCGTTGTTCTTCCTTCAACTGCTTAATACAATGGTAAAGAGGGCGGGTGTCCTCCTCCTGATGGTTTGGTTCATCCTTTAGATGCAGCAACCGGTCGGATTGCATAAACGCTCCGTCCGCTTGTTGCAAAGGGTCTCGTTTTTCGCGGCGGAGTTGCATAAGGCAGTGATTGCGAACGGTGGTTTGCAGCCAGGAGCGGAAGTTACTGATGTCGTGCTTAGGCAATTTGTCGATCAGGACAGCCCAGATTTCCATCCCTGCATCTTCGGCACGCTGGGGGCTGCCGAGATAGCGGAGGCACAGGGCGTAAATGAGCTCCGCGTGGCGTTCGTAAAGCGGCAACAACTCTTCTGCTTTGCCGCTGCGCTGAAAGCGGGCAAGAAGGTCTGCATCGGAGACGTCCTTTTTTTTATCGGGCTTGTTGCGGAGGAGGCGTAGCATCTGGCGGTAAGATACTAAGGCAGATCGGTAATGCAGAGGGTCAGAGCAACGGTATGTATCGAGCTGTATACGGATTCTCCTTCTCCCGGGAGAGGAAGAGGTGATAGCGGTAAACCCGTGACAGTCGTGCATTTGTTGGTGCATACTGCCAGCTCCGGCCGGGGCAGCGGGTGGCTCCTGAAAAAGAAACTACCCGCCAGAAATCAGAAGAGTTGTTTGATCGCATTTTCCCGCGCCTCGAAAATACCTTCTACCTGCCTGCGCACGAAGAGCCAGTCGGCAATAGTGCCCAGCGGCCCCAGCGGGGCCTGGTAGTGCAGGATGTCGGTCATTTCGGTGCGTCCGTCGCCGAGGTCCTTAAACCAGTGCTGGTGGTGCCAGAGCGCGAACGGTCCGACCCTTTGGTCATCGATGAAATGACTGTGCTCGACTATCTGGGTGATTTCGGTAAGCCAGTCGAAGCCGATGCCGGCGAACGGGCTGATGCGATACTGAATTACCATGCCTTCGTACATCTCTACGCCTGCCACCGGAGATTTTATATCGAAGTTGACTTCGGGGGGCGTCAGTTTATTCAGGTTCTCCGGCCGGCTGAAGAAAGCCCAGGTCTCTGCGAGGGGAAGGGGAACAATGGTGGTTTTCTCTAGTCGACGGGGAGTCATCTCAGCGTTACTTTTTTAGTGGGCATCCGTTCAAAGGGTATCCGAAACGGTGGAGCCCCGGGAATGGCGGCTCCTGACCGGAACCCTCAGTCTGGAACGGGGCGTAAATGAAGTGGAAACAAGACTTCGAAAAAGAGGTTGTTTAAATCAAACGATAAGTAGACGATTTAGACGGCTATGCCGTTTAATAATTGAAATCTACCGTTTTCTCACTTTGTTGCACGTTTCTTATCTTTGTGAGAACGATTTAGTATTCCACTCCGAGAAACTAATGCTGCGTTTGGGCAGCAAAACTATGAAACGACGTCATTTCCGAAATCTTCAATGGTGCCTTGCTGTTGCTCTGACTCTTTTTTCAGGGGGGATTTCTGTTATGGCACAGGCCGGAGGAGATGCCATTATTTCTGGATCTGCTGACCTGGACGATGACTATCTTTATTTCGATCTCGCTTGTAATGCGGGACCCTTCAGCGGGTATTTTGAACCGGAACGCTGGGACCGGCCCGAAGACAATGCGTACGAGATGTCGTCGGCCATCGAAGGAAAGGACAGGGCGGGGCGTACCATAGAGATGACCGGTATCGTGTTTTCGGCACCCCGGTCAGTACCCGAGACCTGGTCTATAGAAGTACCGGCGTCAGGCTATTTGTCTTTCCGGATTCGTCCGCAGCCTCAGGAAGACAGTTCGCCGGATTTTATTCAGATAAACGGAGAGAACACCAATTATCAGGTGCGTTCCGACGGGTTGTATTACAGCCCCTTCCTGCAGAAGGGCGACCGGTTTTCGCTGCGGATTCCGGCGGGAGATGAGTTGTTTCATTGGAGCGAGTTGGTGTTTCATACCAACTTTTCTGCTGTGATTGTGCGCCCCGAAGCCTCTACGGTAGCTTTGCGCTACGTCCCCATCGAGACTGGGAAAATCCAAAGGGTATTCTTTCCGGCAGACGAGCCGGGAACATGGCCTCTTTTCGATCAGGACGGAGACCGTACTACTACAATTGATCAGGTAGAGTTGCGGTCGTCTACTGATGTTTTTGACGTGGAATACGTTGATAATGAGGTGGTTAAAGACGGAGAGTACGTGCTTCAGCGGACTTTTACCATCAGAGAGAAATGCCGAAGAGCCAATCGTATGCAATTGCGAAGAGACTGGTCAAGGCTTCCCCTTATCGTAACGACGGAGTGTCAGAAATGAGACTAATCTATAGTACTGGCTGTTGCCAAATTATATTTTGAAGCCGTATTGATTGGTGGGGCATTCTATCCTTGGATGTGAAAAAATCATTCAGAAATACTATAACAAGGAAGATAGGTTTGTTATATTTGCCGGGCATTTATAGTCAGGTCTCTTAACTCTAATGATATCTGACCTGATTGTAGCATGTCTCTCAGAACCATTTTTTTACAATTGAAGGGATTGCTTTTTACTTGTCTAATAGCCTTCCAAGAAGCACAATCTACATATCATGCATACTACTGAACAAACGCGCTACAGCGATGCTGAACTTGCTGAGTTTCGTGCCATCATCGAAGCCAAACTTGCGACTGCGCGCGAACAGCTTGATTTTTACCTTCAGCGTCTTGCGGAGCAGACCAACAGCGAAGATGGTAAAGTACGTGGCCTGGACGACGGAACTTCCTCGATGACTAACGAGGATACCCACAATCTGGCTAACCGGCAGCGTAAGTTGGTGCAGCACCTCGAGAATGCACTACTTCGCATCGAAAACAAAGTTTACGGCATCTGCCGCGTAACGGGAAAATTGATATCCAAAGAACGCCTCCGGATTGTACCCCACACGACCCTGAGCATTCACGCAAAACAAAACAGGTAATAAAGTATTACCTTATAAAATCTACAAGTCGATTATACAATTATCCGGCCTTTCCACTTGTGTGGAAGGGCCGTTTTAGATTTATACCTTTGCTGTCATGAACCGAAAGCTACTCGTTGGTCTAACATTGTTTGTTGTGCTCTTGCTGGACCAGGCGCTGAAAATATGGGTGAAAACCCATCTGGCTTACGGCGAAGAGATTCAGTTGTTCGGCTGCGACGGAGCGCTTATTCACTTTGTTGAGAACAATGGAATGGCCTTTGGCATTACGCTTGGTCCGGATTACGGAAAGCTGCTACTGACGCTTTTCCGAATTGCGGCGGTAGGGCTCCTGTTTGTATACCTCATCCGGCTGATCCGGGAAAAGGCGGAAAGAAAGCTCCTGCTGGGCTTTTCGCTTATCCTGGCGGGAGCTTTGGGGAACATCATTGACAGTGTCTTTTACGGCTATATCTTTTCAGAATCCTCCTTTCACGGAGGGGTAGCCCGGCTGTTCCCCGAAGAAGGAGGCTACGCTCCTTTGCTCTACGGCAGGGTGGTGGATATGTTTTACTTTCCGCTGTTTTACGGAACCTACCCTGAGTGGATGCCACTGCTGGGAGGGCGTGCCTATCTTTTCTTCCGGCCGGTATTCAACCTGGCCGACGTTGCTATCTCAGCGGGAGTAGTAGTCTTGCTCTACTTTTACTTTACCCGCGTTCTTCGCCCTAAAAAAAATGTGGCTAATGAAGAAGAATAACGTTGTTGCGGGTAGAAAAGGGAAAAGATGGCCTCGATTAAGAGGCTTTAACGGACGGAAGCTCGTCAGCAATTGCCGCCTGGTAAGTCTTGATGGCCGCCACGGTATTGTGTAACCGGTCGTAGTTGAGCTTGTAGTGAATGAATTTTCCTTCACGCTCCGTTGCCACCAGTCCCGTCTGACGTAAAATCCGAAGGTGCTGAGAAGTTATGGATTGCTCTAAGTTGAGAGAACTGTAGATCTTATTAACATTGATCAGCTTGTTCTGATCGATGAATTCAAGGATGCGCATACGCAAAGGGTGGGCTAAAGCCCGAAGGATTTCCGAGGAAACATCCAGATCGCGCTGCTTGATCTGGGGGGGATTTGAAAGCTCCATCTCTATTACTTGTTCAAAATACAGTGTTGGCGGACGATGGTGCTAGTGTGTGAGTTAAGATTAATGAAAATGGGATGCGAAAGCCCGGCCAACGGTTAAAATAGAATAACAAGCAACGGGACAATGCTTCGTCACTCTGGGACAAAGATCGTATAAATATTTGATTAATACAAGTGTTTTGGCTGTAAGCGGTGCTTTTTTGGAGGAAAGCGGTTGGTTTGTGGGCGGGAGCGGTTAGTTTGAGAGCGTAGTGACCAGGTCCGCAATTTGTGAAAGGCGGTTCTTCTCCAGGCTGTAATAAATGAACTTACCCTCACGATGGGGCTGTACGATGCCGGCTTTACGCAAAATAGCCAGGTGCTGAGACGCTACGGATTGTTCGATGCGGAGTTTGATGTAAATCTGAGTTACGGTCATCCGTTCTTCCTTCTCGAGTAGGTTGACGATGCTGCGCCTCAACTCATGGTTGATGGCACGAAGTACCAACACGGCACTGCGCAAACTGTCGTAACTGATGTTGATCTCTTCATCTCCCTGGTGAAGGACGATGCGCTCTTTTTTATGTTTAGCCATGATCATAAGGTCTTTTTACAAGGAAAGTTCCGCAAGCATAATCAAGCCGAACACAGACAAAAATAAATAATATATCCGGAACGGGGCCAAACCGTTGGGAAGAGACATAAAAAAAGCCTTCGACTTTTAAGGTCAAAGGCTACATAACAAACACTATGAACAACACAAAATTCTTTACGCTTACAAACAACTTTGTCATAAAAGCGTACTGTAAAGATAAGTAACTCGTGCTTTTAATGCAAGGACATTTTTACACAGATTGCAATTATTTCGACGGGTTTATGCGTTTTTCTACGGCAGGTAGCCGTTTTTCCGCCTTTTTGAACCCTGGTTGCTCCAGATTACAATGATTCTGAGAATCAAAGGTTCACGAACTGGGGGAGACGGCTTTTTCCGTAGGCATGGGTCGGGCTTTGTTCCTCGGTCGTCCGGTGTGATCGGCGTCTTGCTGTGGATGTCTTAGAGCTTAAGATGCCGGAAATTGTCTCTCCGACGACGGGAATAATCCGCCGGTGGGGACAAGAAATGCATTTCAATTTGAGCCCGTTTGCATTCCCGAAAGTATATCCCGACCTTTGGCGGCAGACCACGGAGAATGAACGCTAAAGATTTTCAGCTTTACCTTGAGCAACCACAGCTATTGTATGCGCTGCCTTTGGCAGAACTGCAGGGCCTGGCTATGGAGTATCCTTATTCCTCCAACCTTCGTTTATTGTTGTTACTCAAGACTCATCTGGAGGGGCATCCGGAGGAGCAGGACTATCTCAACCGCTGTGCCGCTGCCTCCTTTGATCGTGCGTTTATCTACGACCTCCTGCAGGATGCCCGCTTATTTGCCTGGCAGGAAGAAGCCAGAGAAGAGACTGAGGTGCTGGAACTCCGTACCCTCGACGAGATCGCCCTCGAGGATGCTGCGCTGCTGGCGGGCATCGATGAGGACGAAGAGCTGCCAGCCCCGGCAGCACTGAGCTATCAGAGTATCTTCCCGGAGCCCGACGTATTGTTTGAAGAAGAGCCGGAGCCGGAACCAAAACCGGATCTGCCGGTAACAGAACCGGCGGAGGTGACACCTCCTCCTTTTTCAATGCCGGCTCAGTGGGTTGACGCGGCTGCAGACTTCATCAGTGTCCTGCCGGTGTGGCCTGTGGATCCGCTGACGGAGCCCTCCGCGCCAGAAGAGTTTGCCCCCGAACCGGTTTCCAGTTTCTCCGAAGGGAAACGCCCCGATCACGGACACTCGTTCAAAGACCGTTTGCGTCGCATCCGCCGCAGGCAAAGCGAAAAACTGGCCGACGAGCAGGAAGAGGTACGTAAAATTGCCCGCCGTAGCCTGGTTGCTCAGGAAGACGTAGCCAGCGAAACCCTTGCCCGGTTGCTTGTCCAGCAGGGCCAGTACCAGCACGCAATAAAAATGTACCGTCGCCTGGAGTTGCTTTATCCGGATAAAAAGACGATCTTTGCGGGCCTCATAAAAGATTTGCAGGAAAAATTATAATCCCCAATGGTTAACCTTCTTACCATCCTGACCGGCCTCGTTTGCCTTCTCCTCATGCTGGTTGTTCTGATCCAAAACCCAAAGGGTGGCGGTATCGACTCTACTTTCGGCGGCTCACAGGCCAACCAAATGCTCGGTGCTTCGCGCTCTACAGACATGATCGAAAAGATCACCTGGGGCCTCGCCGCAGCGCTTTTCGCACTTTGCGTGCTCACGGCCCTGGCCGTAGCTGGTTCCGGAACTCCCGGGCTCTAAAACTAGTCTGACCTTTTCCAAAGGCTAAATGAAAGGCCGAAGCTCATACCAGAGCTTCGGCCTTTCGGCGTTGGTGTTTTCTGGCGGGGCCGCAGGTGCACAGTTCGGTTCAACCGGGCTCTGCACCTGCGGCCCCGCCTGGATAACCCGCTGGGAAGAGTGTTTCCGTCGTTAAGAATCAAGCGGCGGTCGTAAAAAACGAACCTCCGGGCGACTCCCTTACTCCTTTCCCTTCCCGACCCTTATCTTGCGTCCCTATGACGTACGAAAACTTTACCACCAAAGCCCAGGAGGCCATCATTCAGGCCCAAAAGATTGCTAAGGAAATGGACCAGCAACAAGTGGATACTCCCCACCTGCTGGCCGGGATCATGACTGTTGATGAATCCGTCGCCGATTTTATTTTTAAGAAGGTAGGCCTCAACGTCGATGCTGTTCGCCGGGAGATCAAAGAAGCTCTCGTCGATTATCCGAAAGTGAAAGGGGCCACCAAACAGTACCTCACTAACGACGCCAACCGTGCCCTGAGCCGCTCCAAAAAGATGCTCAAGGACTTTGGCGATCAGTATATTTCGATTGAACTGATGCTGCTCGGTATCATTCAGGGCGCCAGCGATAAAGGTGCACGGATTATGAAAGAGCTTGGGGCTACCAATGATGGTATCCGCAGCGCCATCGAAGAATTACGCAAAGGGAAAACTGTTTCTGATCCGGGAGACGATAATACCTATAACCTCCTCGAAAAATATACGATTAACCTCAATCAGCGAGCCGAAGACGGTAAGCTTGACCCCATTGTGGGCCGCGACGAAGAGATTCGTCGCCTTCTTCAAATTCTGAGTCGGCGTAAGAAAAACAACCCTCTCCTGATTGGTGAGCCCGGTGTTGGTAAAACCGCCATCGTGGAAGGAATCGCCTGGAGAATCGTTAAAGGAGACGTACCGGAAAGCCTCCTGGAAAAACGCATTTTTGTGCTCGATATCGCCGGCATGCTGGCTGGTGCAAAGTATAAAGGCGATTTCGAAGAACGCCTGAAGGGTATCATCAAAGAGGTTTCCAACAGCAACGGCCGTTACGTCCTGTTCGTCGACGAAATCCACACCCTGATTGGCGCCGGCGGTGGCAACGGTGCCATGGATGCAGCCAATATCCTCAAGCCCGCCCTCGCCCGCGGAGACCTCCGTACCATCGGAGCAACCACGCTGGATGAATACCAGAAGTACTTCGAGAAAGACAAAGCACTCGTTCGCCGGTTCCAGACCGTCCGCATCGAAGAGCCAAGTGTAGAGGACACCGTTTCCATCCTGCGCGGCCTGCAGGAGCGGTATGAAGTTTACCACAAAATTGAAATCCTCGACGAAGCACTCGTCGCCGCAGCAGAGCTGAGTAACCGCTACATCGCCGATCGTTTCCTGCCGGACAAAGCCATCGACCTGATCGACGAGTCGGCCGCCCGGCTCCGCCTGGAGCTCGACAGCGTCCCCGAAGAAATAGACGAGGCCGACCGCAGGGTACGACAGTTGGAAATCGAACGCGAAGCCATCAAGCGGGAGAACTCCGCCCCGAAACTGAAAATCATCGAAGAGCAAATCGCCAATGCGCGCGAATCGCGCGACTCGCTGCGCGCACGCTGGACGATGGAAAAGGATCTGGTGGACAACAGCCAGGGCCTCAAAAAACAAATGGAAGAACTGGAACACCTAGCCGACCAGGCCGAGCGTGCCAGCGACTTCGAGACCGTTGCCAAAATCCGCTACGGACAGCTCGCCGACCTCCAAAAGCAGATCGACGAAGCCGAAAAAGAACTGGAAGAACTCCCCGACGAAAAACGCTTCACTAACGAAGAGGTAACCGCCAACGACATCGCCGAGGTGGTGGCCCGCTGGACCGGAATCCCCGTTACCCGCATGCTTCAGAGTGAGCGCGACAAGCTGCTCAAGCTGGAAGAAGAACTGCACAAGCGGCTTATCGGGCAAGACGAAGCCGTCCGCGCCGTCTCCGACGCCGTCCGCCGCTCCCGCGCCGGCCTGCAGGACGAGAATCGCCCCATCGGATCGTTCATTTTCCTCGGTCCCACGGGTGTCGGTAAAACGGAACTCGCCAAAGCCCTCGCTGAAGTGCTCTTCAATGATGAAAACGCGATCACCCGCATCGATATGTCGGAATACCAGGAACGCCATACAGTGAGCCGCCTGGTGGGCGCACCTCCCGGATACGTAGGTTACGACGAAGGTGGTCAGCTGACCGAAGCCGTCCGCCAGCGCCCGTACTCCATCGTTCTGCTCGACGAGATCGAGAAGGCACACCCCGATACCTTCAATATCCTCCTTCAGGTACTCGACGACGGGCGCCTGACCGATAACCGTGGCCGGGTGGCAAGTTTCAAAAACACGCTCATCATCATGACGTCCAACATGGGCGCAGACAAAATCCTGGAAAACTTCGAGGACCTCGCCAGTGTAGGACCCGAGCACCGCGATGACATCATCAGTACGACTAAAGAGGAAGTCTTTGACTTCCTGAAGGATGAACTTCGCCCTGAATTCCTTAACCGGATCGACGAGCGGATCATGTTCCTCCCGCTGAATCTCAGCGAAATCAAGCAAATTGCCCGTCTGCTGTTACGTAAGACCGAAAAAATGCTCGCCCGTCAGGGGATGATGCTGAAAATCAGCGACCGTGCACTCGACTGGCTGGCCGAGCGGGGGTATGACCCTCAGTTCGGCGCGCGGCCAATGAAGCGTGTCCTCCAGGCCGATCTGGCCGACGAGCTGTCTAAAGACCTGATCTCCGGCAAGTTCGTTGCGGGTGATACGATCTACACCGACTTGGGAGACGACGAACTGACCTTCAGCAAAAAGCCCTTTCCGCCCAAGGCCAAAGCCGCCGAAGTAGACGAAGAGGCCGCCGCTGAAGCCAAGGCCGTGCTCGAGGAAAAAGCAAAAGCCGCCGCTAAAGAGGAGGCCGAAGTTAAGCCCAAGCGCAAGCGCAGCCGTTCCAAGGCAAAACCCAAAACGAAAACCGTTGCGGAAGCCGAAGATGATGTTGCAGAGCTGAAAAAGGCTACGCAGGATTTGTTGGACGCCACCGAAAAAGCCAAAGGAGAGGAATAACAGAAACCGTAGCAAAAAACGACCTGGCTTATTTCCACTCAAAGCTTTCCACTAACCGGAAAATATCTTCCTTGGCGTACGCTACGACGGGGGCGATAGAGTCCGGATTGACCTTTGCGTCAAAGTAAAGCGCGCCGCGTAGGAAATGGCTCGTCGAATCCGTAAGGTAGAACTGGAAAGGACTGGCCGCAGGGCCGGATACGTCGAAAGCGATACCGTGAACGTCAACTTCAGACCGGCTGATAACAACTTCCTCGATGTTGCTGGCGCGCTCAATGTGCTTGCTGGTAAGTTTGAAGGCCTGGTCGCGGTACGCCTCAAAGTCGGAATACGTACTGATGGGGTAGTAAGAAAAGTGAATGCTGCCGTTGAGTGCCTCGTCGAGCCGAACGTCAAACCAACATTCGTGCGGAGGGGTGTCCTCAAAATAGGTTTCTTCCTTATTGATCGTTGCCGAAACCGGCTTGTCGAAACTGAACGGACAATAATCCGCAGTAAAGTTTTCGTACTCCTGAACGGGATACATCACCCGTGGGTAAGAACGGGGCTTGGGAATGGGGATTTCGTCGGAGCCGCAGGAAAATAAAATTAAAGCTGAAACGAGTAGTAAGCAGTAACGCACGGAAGAATTTTAACTATTAGCGTTTGTCACGCTGCATTTAGTGCGCAGAAGAGCATAGTAAATGCCAAATCGTACGGGGTACAAACCAAATTTTCGTGATCGCCCCCGGTTGTGAGAGGTGTGTACACGATAAATCGGTTTGTACCCATGGTACGCGGTCAAAATCTTACTTCCACGCGCTGCACGTAATTCCGGATTTTTTAACGAGCAAAACCTGCTTACGAACCTCTTTGCCTTTCGTGACGGAGAGTACGTAGCGGCCAGGCTTCAACTCATCCATATTCAGGTTGTAGCTGTAGCCATTGTGGTTACGTACCTGGTCGGTAAAAACCTCGCGGTTCGTTTGAAGGCTGGTAATGGAGATGGTGGTTTTGCTTTGCTCCAGATTGGCGATGAGGAGTTCCATGCCTCCTTCCACCAGTTTGCTGCGTACGATGAGTGGCTCATCGATGACCGGAATAGTTTTGGCCGTTGCGCTGTTTTCGGTGAGCGCCGGCACTATTTGCGGGGCAGCACTCAGGGGCGCGGCCGCAGGTGCAATGGAGAGGATGAAAAGAGCAAAAAGGGGATAAATCAGGTTTTTCATTATGAATGGTTTTATGGTTAAATACTTAATCGAGCCGTTTTTATTTCCGAAACTGACCGTAAACTTCCTGTTTGTTGCATACACCTGCCGAAGCTGCGAAGCAACTTTAACGGGAGAGTAGCCGTGAAAAAAGAATGTTTAAAGGTCTAATCGAAATTTAAGCTGGGCCGTTTTCAGGCTTTGTTTAATAGACGGCGAAGGTGGGGCAGGGGTTGCAAATTTTTAGCTTTTTAAGACGAATGGGGTCTTTTGTTCGGCAGTTCGGTTGCCACAAGGCAGGCAAATGGCCGAAGAGCTATTTATTCTGTGTGCCAAGTACGTTTGTATCTGGAGTCAGTTCCTGCTCAGGTGGGGAGCGGAGTGTCCATAGAGCCGGCTTATTCTCCCCAGCGGTAGCTGTCGAGTTCAAAACCGGCAAGGTCAAGCACCCGGTCCACCACCGTCCCCGCAATCTCCTCCTTGCTCTCCGCTCCAGAATAAAAGCTCGGGATGGCGGGGCAAATAATGCCTCCCGCTTCGGTGATCGTTGTCATATTACGCAGGTGGATGAGGCTGAGCGGTGTCTCACGCGGAACGACGATCAGTCGCCGCCGTTCTTTCAGGACAACGTCGGCGGCCCGGGTGATCAGGTCTTCGCTTACGCCGGTAGCCATGCGGGCCAGCAAGCCCATGCTGCAGGGGCAAACAATCATAGTGCCGTATTTCGCGGAGCCGGAGGCGAAGGGGGCGTGGAAGTTCCGCTTTTCGTAATAGTCGAAATCAGGATAGGCTGCGGCATCGAAGGGCTCCCCCAACTCCAGTTCCCAGTTGTACTTTCCGTTGTCGGTCAGCACTACACCCACGGCTTCCCACTGATCGGACAAACCGGCCAGGCGGTCGAGTAGTAGTTTGGCGTAGAGGCTGCCGGAGGAGCCGCCGATGGCAATGACGAGTTTGTACTTCTGCATGGTGGTTTGAACGGTGTTCCGCAGCAATGGTTGCTACAACGGGCGAGACTTTTTAGCGGAGTCGCACGCTCGGGTAAAGAGGTCTCGGCTATTGGCGTATTTCTTGAAAGAAGAAATAAGAGGTTACTGACGCCCACACAAGCAAGTTGATCAGGTAGGGCCATTCAGCTGCACTGTGCTTTTGCGTAGCTCTTTGAAAGGAGTGTCCCATTTTCCGACGAGTACGGCGTATAGGCGAAAGCCTGGCCAGAGGAACAATCTCCATTGGATTCCACGATCAGCCGGTGGCACAGCCTTGATTTTTTGGTTCGTTTTTTATCAAGAAAAAATGAACGGGCAAAACGGGTAGAAGCGCAGTCCTCAAGCACCGGAGGAGGGAGGCATTCCGATAGAACCCCTACGCGCCAGTTACGAGATCAGAGGTCCCTCATCCTGCTATTCACCGGAGGTGAAGGCGGCCGGGCAAAGCTTTACTTCAATGCTCCAACTTTCGTAATTTAAAGCAAAGCACAGAGCTCCGACACTCCGCCTTCGGCCTTGGCACCGGCAGTGGAATCCGGTTTTTGAAGCCGTAAAAAATGGAAACTGTCTGAGCGTTCCCGAAGCCCCAGGATCAGCACCACAGATTTCGACGGACTGACAAGCCAGGAAACAACCCGACCAACGCCGACGCGAGTTTTTCCATTTTAGGCTTCAGAAACTGGATTCCACGATCAGCCGGTGGCACAGCCTTGATTTTTTTGGTTCGTTTTTTTATCAAGAAAAAAATGAACGGGAAAAACGAGAGGGAACGTAGTCCTCGGGCACCGGTAGATAAGTTCTACTCCGATTGAGCCCGCGCTACATCCCGTCTAATCTTGCCTGCCGGCGGCCTTCTTTGTCAGGGCAAAGAAGCAAACCCCTCAGGCTGTGTCCCCGGCTGATCACTAATACGGTCACTGCTGGCCTAAAAAGCAAAAACTCGCCTCAAACTGATCCTTCGAAGTCTGGAACTGTCGGGAGTCGAAGCCCTTCGGAAATGCAGCAACTCTGTGTTGGCTCATACAACTTGCTTTTCTTAACGGCCACCAGCAACCGCATTAGTGGCCGGGGCCAAGGCCGAAGTAGCTGCGCAATGAAAATAGTCGAAGGCATCG
>NZ_VOXD01000025.1 GCF_008014675.1 Neolewinella aurantiaca
GGTTGCGTAACAGACATGCTAGACAAGATGTATGACGAGATATGACGCCGTTACGCTCCTGCAAAGACTGGCCGCACGGAAGTAAAGTCATCTCTTTAGCTATAAACCGTAGCGGACCATTGTAACTCGTAATTTGCACAGCAATTCCTACACAAAAAGACTCCTCACAGAAACAGAGGTAAAGAAAGCGATCAAACAGGGTTTACACGGCGAAAACAACTCCCTGTCAAATAACCCAAATAATGGTGACCAGACGCCACAAAAATACCATATTCCTCAACTAAAGGCGTATCAACTCCCAATTAGCGCAATAATTATTCGCTTGTTGCAGCAGAGAAGTCATAACTCCTTGACAGCCTAATCTGGCGATCTGACCGGCAAGGAGCCCGCAGGAGACTTTGCTGATCATAAACAGCAATCACTTAATAGTAGGGTGTTCCCCCTGGTAGACTAGCCTAACGCTTTCTGCACGGTTCTGCTCACTCCGTTCGTAACCTCATGTCCGGCCCCTTTTGCTGCGCAGTACTTCGTGCTCGCTGCGCGGCTCCCTTCGGAGGTCTGTGGGAGAGGGGAGCAAAACAAGTAAAACGAGGCAGAAAAAAGCAGTCTGATGTGTTTACTCCAGCTAAGTCTATCCGTGAACTAAACCGAGCCGCCAGATATGGGTTATAAAGCAGGAGAGTGAGCTTGCTCTCTGGATTCTCCGTCGCGCAACCTATATTTAACGGGTAACGCAATCTAAATCAGCGAAAATTCGCTAAATCAGCATGGCAACAGTAACAAAGAAAACGACAACGCGGGCGAAGAAAACCACGACCGCCAAAAAGAACGGAACGGCTAAAGGCCTGAAATACAGCGCAGAGCAGTACATAGAGTGGTACACACTCATGTTGCGTATCCGTAGATTTGAAGAACGTGCACTGATGGCCTACGGCCAGCAAAAGATTCGCGGTTTCTGCCACGTGTACATCGGTCAGGAGGCCGTTGCTGCCGGAATGGAGAGTGCAATCACAAAAGATGACGGCATTGTGACGGCTTATCGTCAGCACGGAACGGCCATCGGTCGTGGTGTGTCGATGGACCAGGCAATGGCTGAGCTTTACGGCAAAGAAACCGGCATCGTAAAAGGTAAAGGTGGCTCCATGCACTTCTTCAGCAAAGAGAACAAATACTTTGGCGGCAACGGCATCGTAGGTGCTCAGATTCCGATCGGAACGGGCATTGCAATGGCTGAAAGCTACAAAGGAACCAAGAACCTGTGTGTAACAATGTTTGGCGATGGCGCCAGCCGCCAGGGCGCACTCTGGGAAAGCTGGAATATGGCCATGACCTGGAAGATCCCGGTCCTCTACGTTTGTGAGAACAACGGCTATGCAATGGGAACTTCAGTAGAACGGACCAGTAACGTAACCGACCTCAGCCAGCTGGGTGCCAGCTTCAGCATGCCAAGTAAGAGCGTTGACGGTATGGACCCCGCCGCCGTTCACGAAGCCTTCACCGAAGCCGCTGAACATATTCGCGCAGGCAAAGGACCGTATTACCTGGAAGTGAAAACTTACCGTTACAAAGGTCACTCCGTTTCTGACCCGGCCAAGTACCGCGAAAAGAGCGAACTTCAGGAATATCAGGAGCGTGACCCCATCAAGGTAACCGAAAAACTAATCCTTGAGAACGGCCTTGCTACCGAAGCCGAAATCAAGAAGATCAAAGACGACGTGAAGGCCGAGGTTGCGCAAGCAGCCAAGTTTGCCGAAGAGAGCGACTTCCCTTCTGCCGACACGCTCTACACCGACAACTACTCCGAGCCTTACCCCTTCCTTACCTAATAAGGTGAATGGCGGTAGAAACAACAGCGCAGGAACGAGGTGTTCCGGATTCTTTCTTTCTGCTTCCGCCATTTATTAAAGGCCCGTTTAAAAGCTTCACGATCGCCCTCTTTCCGTCTTCGGGAAGGGGGCGATGTGGTAAGAGCCTCTTTATTCGGCTGAAATCAGAAGGTTTTTCAACGGGATAAACAGAATACCCCGACATTACTTATCTTTGCGCTCGCTTATCGGAGGCCCGTTGAACCGGGCCTTTCTAAATTAAGAGAAAATGGCAAAGAAAAATAACATCGGCCGCCGCCCTCAGGGCACGCCAAGTACCGGTCGCCCCCGCGGCACGTCCGCTCCTGTTCTTGAGGGTGATGAAACCCTAGTAGACCTCGTTGAAGTCCGTGACCAGGGCCTCGATTTTTTTGAACGTAATCGTAACATCATCGTCTTCGGAGCCATCGCCATCGCCCTGCTTGTTGCCGGGTACTTCGTCTATAAGACTTTCGTACAGATCCCTGCTGAGAAAACAGCTATGGCTGAAATGCAACAGGCTCAGATTCAGTTCGAGCGTGACAGTTTCAACCTCGCCCTCGTAAACCCAGGCCAGGGAGGTCTCGGTTTCGTAGACATCGTTGATCAGTACGGCAGCACCAAGGCCGGAAACCTGGCCAACTACTACGCCGCAGTTTCTTACCTCAACGTAGGTAAGTACGAAGCAGCGCTCGACTACGCTAAGTCTTTCGATGCCTCCGGCACCCTGCTCCCCGCAATGAAGTACGGTGTAATCGGAGATGCTGAAAGCGAACTCGGCAACATGGATGCTGCCATCAGCAGCTACCGCAGCGCAGTAGACGCCGCAGGAGACAACTTCGTTACTGCCGGTTACTACCTCAACAAACTTGGACTGCTGCTTCGCAATCAGGGCAAAACCACCGAAGCGCTCGAAGCTTTCAAGCGTCTCAAAACCGACTACGGCCAGAGTCCGGAAGCGGCACAAGCCGACAAGTACATTTCCATGCTGGAAATGGCAAACTAAACAATCAGCCCTGGCCCGATCCAGCGCCCGACTACCTGATTTCAGAAAAAGCCCGCTGCACGATTCCTTATCGTGCAGCGGGCTTTTTCGTTTTATGCAAACCAAATCCGTATCCTGCTGTTGCTTTTCCTGAATCCTGCCGTGTGTCTGTTCCACGGCTAAACCTGATCTCCAAAAGTATGAGCGCTTCTCCTGTCGGTATCGACGACCTGTCCGTTTACGTCCCCCAACTTTACTTCCCGATTGAAGACCTCGCTGCGGCGAGGAACCTCAGCTACCCCAAACTCAGCAAAGGACTCGGGCTGCAGCAAATGGCCATCGCGGACGCCCGTGAAGACGCCGCCACCATGGCCGCCAATGCGGTGCTCGACCTGATGCACAAAAACGATCTGGACCCCAACGACATCGGTCGCCTCTACCTCGGCACCGAATCGGCACTCGACGGAGCCAAACCAACCGCTACTTACGTACTGGAGATGCTACAGGACCACTTCAGCGACAGCCACGGCGGCAACTGCTTCCTTAACTGCGACGTAGTAGACCTCACTTTTGCCTGTATTGGCGCCGTTGATGCACTTCAGAACTCTCTGGAATGGGCAGCGGCTAAAGACGGCCGCATCGGCATTGTAGTAGCAAGCGACGAGGCCAAATACGAAATGAACAGCCCGGGCGAATACACTCAGGGGGCAGGTGCCGTTGCGATGATCGTGAAACAAAACCCGCGCCTACTTGCCATCGATCCCGATTTCGGCGTGGCAACCCGGCCCGCCCACGATTTCTTCAAGCCTAACCGCAAAGTCACCAAGCGCGAAATCATAAATGAGGTCCTCAACCTTCTGCCCGACACTTCTGCGGAAGACTTCGACGTTGACGGGCTTATCGGCAAGCTGTCCGAAGGCCTCGACTGCAACGGCGTGCTGGACTGCAACGAGAACGACCTCTATCTGCACAAGGTCACTCCCGTATTCGATGGTCCGTACAGCAACGAAGCCTACCAGGCCCGCATCCGCGAGGCGTTGCAGGATTACCGCCGCCGCTCGGGTAAAAAAGAAGGTGAGCTCCTGACCGATTTCAGCCACCTGGTCTTTCACCTCCCTTACGCCTTCCAGGCGCGGCGGATGTTCTCAGAAATTTTCATGGAAGAACTCAAGGCCAACGGAGGATGGGTTGACTTCATCCTGAAAAACGAACTGGAAGTACCCTGCGCCGATGATTACTCGGAACGGGAAGAGTACCTGACCAAGTGCACCGATTTCCTTCGCCTGGTCACCAAATCCGAAGATTACAAAGCTTTCGTGAACGAACGCATCGCTCCGGGGGAGTGGGCAAGCTCGCGCGTGGGCAACCTCTACGCAGGTAGCGTTTTCCTGAGCCTGATGAGCACTTTAGAGGCGCTGACGCAGGATGCAAAGAACGTTGAAGGGCAAAGCATCTGTGTCTTCGCCTATGGCAGCGGTTCTAAGTCCAAAGTTTTTGGAGCAACCCTGCAAGCCGGATGGAAAGAAGTCGCTCAACAGTTTGACCTCGAACTCCGCCTCGACCAACGCCAGGCCATTGATTACGCCGCTTACGAACAACTCCACCGTAGCTCGCTGAAAGATAACATTGCCCATTCCGACGGCGGGAGCTTCTTCCTCGCTGATGTCCACGACGAACGGGACGAAACCGAAGGCGTACGCCACTACGGTTACGCTTCGGCCCTCGCGGGAACCTTCACGGCGTAGAGACAAAGAAAAAGCCGGGGCCATTGGCCCCGGCTTCTAATTAATAAGGTTGCAAAAAACGGGAAAATACTCAGTAAGGCTCAGGTGGGTATTCAAGGGATTATAGTGTCTAAATAAAGGGTTTTAGGTGTAAATCATCGGATGACATTCTCTCTGTTTCCGATAGTACAAATATAATACCACTGAAACATTCACACAACTATATGCGTACATTTAATCACAAATAGCACAAACTAACTTTTTTGATTATAAAAATCAATCTTTTTCTTCTCCTTGCTCCTCCAACAGCACCCTGCACCCGCGTCTGCGCCCGCCATCACACGCTGGCCAGTGTATACTCCCCTCAGCTACAGCAGATGATTTTTGACGCGCCATCTTTTCACCTCATGTGACCGAGGGGAGTATAGATAAAGCCGGTTTATCTCCGCAGAATGAAAACATGGACCTGAAAATGAGGTTACTTGCAGAGAGAAAATATCTAACTATGACAGACGCGCCAAAAGACAAAAAGACATCCAAAATGATGACCCTTTTCTACATCATTCTCGGAATCATTTTGCTGACCGTGTTTCTGGAAATGACCGGCATTGCCGACGTTGCCGGCAAACGAGAGCAGCAGGAAATTATTGACCGGCCGCACCAGTAGGATTGTAAACTACGACTTTTACTTTCGTCACGTCGGCCTCTTTAGCCCACATCTTCCATGATAAAGATGGCGTTGTTGTTTAAGTCGTAAAAGCCGAATTCGTTGGTTCCCCAATCGGTCCTCATCCGGAGTTTATCCTGGCCGATGGTTCCCCGCAACACGAATTCCTCGAAGAGAGGTAAAATGCCCTGAACCTGAATGCGCATTACGCCGGCCATTACGGGATCGTCTTCTGTGCCGTGGTGAAGTTGCAGGTGAAACTCCATGTTTTCCCGCTGCATGATGGCGTAACCTTTCTGATCGGCTACGTTTTGAAAACCGGTCTTCTCTTCATACCAGGCAACATCCCGGGCCAGGTCTGAAGAAGCAAGCACAGGAATAGTATTCAGGAATTTAATCATAGCATGTTTTCAGGATAAAACACCTCCCCTGGTACGCGATCGTAGTAGCTCTGGATGGCAGTGGCAACCCGGCAAAAACGTCCTAAGCGGAACGTGTACGTACGGGCCCGGCTCCAACGGATACCAGACCAACGAACGAGCACTGAAGCGGTATTTCCTCTAAGGTTTCAGCAGTTTTGCGTACCGGGCCGGATCGTTGAGTACCGCAATTGCTTCCTGAACTTCTTTGTCGTTCCGTAAGCCCATCTGGACCTCACCACGCTGGTAGTAATAACGGCCGGCGATTTCCTTTTCGATGATGTTGATGATTTCGGCCTTATAGCTCTGGATGGCCTCGAGTTGTTCTTTATCTACCTGGGCTTGAATTGCTTTGAGCTGAGCACTAATATCGTAGCCTTCTTCTTTGGTTGCTTCGAGGGCTTTCTCCAGCGCTTTTTCGGCTTTAGAGGTGTACTCGTAGTCTCCCTTTTGCAGAAAGCCGACGAACTTGTCCCAATCCGTGAAGCGGAAGTCAGCAACGGAGTCGATGGTTGGATGGCTGGTAACCCACTCGTTTACGAAGTCGAAAATGACGTGTTCTTCGAGCAGGCCTTTGGTGATTGCCGTTCCACCGAGAACGGGAAGTTCGATATCCGGGGCAACACCTCCTCCGTCGAGTACTTCGCGGCCGGCACGGGTCTTGAATACGGCGCGTTCGCTGTCGGGGATATCGAACGGCTTACCGTCGCGGTATTCGAGTGCCTGAATACAGCGCAGGCTGGGAATGTAGTATTTGGCCGTGGTGATCTTAACCCGGCTGCCGTAACCGGTTTCCATGATATTCTGGACCAATCCTTTGCCGTAACTCCGCTGGCCGATGAGCACCCCACGGTCGAGATCTTGCAGTGAACCGCTAACGATCTCGGAGGCTGAAGCAGACTTATTGTTGATGAGTACGGCTACGGGCAGTTCCAGGTCCAGGGGATTGCCCTTGGTTTTGTAGCTACGGTCCCATTCGCGCACCTTGCCCTTGGTGGTTACGATCAGTTCGTCCTTCGGGACGAAGATGTTGACGATGTCCACCGCTTCGTTGAGGAGTCCACCGCCGTTGTTTCTCAGGTCGAGTACCACCCCTTTCAATTCTGGGTTTTCGGCGCGCAGCTTGCTAACTGCGTCGCGGACATTCTTCCCGGCCTGTTGGGTGAAGGTCGTCAGCGCAACGTAGCCTACGTTGTTGGCCAGCATTCCGGAATACGGGACATTAGGGATGGAGACGTCTCCACGGAGCAGTTCCAGTTTTTTCTGCCCTACGCCCGGGCGCTCTACCGTCAGCTTCATGGTAGTGCCGGGGAACCCGCGCATTATTTCTTCGAGTTGTTCGCGGTTGTAGCCCGCAGTTTCGCGGCCGTCGATTTCCAGCAGGCGGTCTCCTGTTTTCAGGCCTGCCTCATCGGCAGGCTGGTCTTTAAACAAGACCATAATGGTGGGTAGCCCATCGATGTACTCAATGTCGGCACCAATACCCTGGTACTTTCCGCTTTGCCGCAGACGTGCAAGTTCCACGTCGGTTTCACTGATGTAGTTGGTGTAGGGATCGAGCGAGCTCACCATCGCTTCGATGCCGGTACGCATCAGTTTATTCGGTTCGATGTCGTCTACGTAGTAAGTATTGACTTCTTTATAAACGTTGGTATAGACCTCGATGGCCTTCATTATTTCAAAAAACTTATCGTTTACCGGACTCACCGTAGCGGCAGTAAAAACCATAAAAGCAAGGCCACCAAGTAGGCCGGAAAAAATCTTTTTGCGCGTAGACATGCGGTTTCGTTTAGGGAGGTACTTTATGGTAACGTTTTTAGGCGGAGATAGATTATCAAGGCACCGCCGTGAGGCGGTAAAATGGAAGGAGAGGTTAGTACGTGGGTATCACGATACGTCAGGAGTTCCCTCTTCCTGCACAAGTCGACATTTGCTCCCAACCCCTACCCCACGGGGGAGGGTCTGGTGAAAACGCCAGGCGTTTTGAGGGCAAGATTATCCATGACGAGCCATTTGGGGACTTGTGCAGGCAGGGGGACCGAGGAAACGGGACAGGGGCAGGGAGGTCTGTGCATCTCGTGATGCACACCAATACCAAGTCCACAAATCGTGGACTCTTTTAAAGCCGGCAGGGAAGTCTGTGCATCTCGTGATGCACACCAATACTTCCCACACTCACCTCCTCCTTATCCTCCGGAGCTATACCTTCGTTAATCATGCTGCTCCACCCCTACAACCCCACCTGGCCCGATCACTTCCGCCAAATCGCCGACATCCTGACCGCCGCGGCGGGAGACCATCTGGTGACGATCCACCACATCGGCAGTACCGCCGTGCCCGGCCTGGCCGCAAAACCGATTATTGACATCGATATAGAATTCAGCGGAGAAGAGAAGCTACAACTGATTATCGCCGCGTTGGGGCAGGCAGGCTACTACCACAATGGCGATCAGGGCATCCCGGGTCGGGAAGTTTTCAGGCGCAGAACAGACGTCTCCTTCCACACCGTACTCGACACCATTCCGCACCACCTCTATGCGTGCTCTTCAGACAACGCGGAACTGCACCGCCATCTCCGGTTTCGCGACAGTTTACGGTCAGACGAAAAGGCCCGCGCTACCTACGAAAACATAAAACAGGAAATAGCGACCCTGGCCGGTCAGGAGCGCAAGGCTTATGCCAGGATCAAAGAAGAGCGGGCCAGGGGGTTTATAGAAGCGGTTTTGAAAGAAGGATAAAACCATAATGATCGGCCCTTTTTAGGGTTTAGGCCGGATAAAAAGGAAAAACTCAACCCGGAGCCCCCCCGAACACGTTACCTTAGCTATACCAACAAATAAGCAATGAACGAAGGCCCTCCCGCCTGCCCCATCCCCCGCTGGACGCTTCTGAAACAGGAGCTTCGCAACGTAGGCCCCGCCGAATTCGACGAACTCCTGACCAAAGCTCCCGCCGGTACCGTACTGGACGTACGGGCTCCCGCTGAGTTCGAGGCATTTCACCTGGACGGTGCCGTGAATATGAATTACCTCGGCCCTGATTTTCTGGAGCAGATGGAAGCCCTCGACCCCGACACCGAGTACCTGGTGTATTGCCGGAGCGGTCGCCGCTCCGTGCGGGCCTGCACCCTGATGCGCAATGCGGGCATCAAGAAGCTGGTCCACCTCGACGGAGGCATCAATGCTTACGATGCAGAATAACTCCAACCCATAGAGATGAAATTTTTATTACCTCTGCTCCTGCTAACCCTACTGTGCACCTGCGGCCCCGCCCCCGAAAAGGCCACAAGCCAGGACACCGCAGCGGCACCAGCCCCAGCTTATCAGGACATTTCGCCGGCAGAGTTTGCTGGACGAATCGGTGGAAAGAATACCATTCTTATCGACGTCCGCACCCCCGCGGAAACCGCGGGAGGCATTATTGAAGGAGCAATTGAGATCGATTATCGCTCTCCGGACTTCGAGCAAAAAATAAGCGAACTGGACCCCGACAAAACATTCCTCGTTTACTGTGCCTCCGGTGGCCGGAGCGGTAAAGCCTGCGAGAAACTAAGTGAATTAGGTGCCAGCAAACTCTACAACCTCAAGGGAGGCTACGCAGCCTGGAAGGAGTGAGGTGATACCGAAAAAGCCGGACAAATCCGGATTTAGCGAACAACAGGATTGAGCCTTTTTTTACCCGGTTGTATTCCAATTGAAAACCAGGCCCATGCGTGCGGATCTCCGCCTCTGAACTCGGTCGTGAGGTGGCGTAATCCTCCGCTCAGGCGTAATCCGCGGTAGTCGATCACTCCGTCGAAACCAAGCGTCCCCACCAGCGCATTAGGGTTAATTTTGCCCCGGTAGCGATCGTCCCGGTTAAGCAGGCCACCGCTGAGCGTGGCATCGTATGCTACGAGCTTACCGTTACCGAAAAGGTCGAAGCGGAGCGTTCTTTGTTCATCGATCCGGATGGCCAGCCAGCTGAATTTCAATTCCGGAGCGAGGTTGGTATAGAGCGTTCCCAGCCGTCCGTATACGGCGGGGGTGAAGCTCAGGCGCGGAGACATATCAAAACGCTGGCTCAGTTTGAGTTCGTAGTTCAGAATTACGTCTGGCTTAACTTCGTGTGACCACCCCGGCACCTCGTCGGCAAAAGGCAGTAAATCGTGAAATGCATTCTGTATTTTTCCTCCACCGGCGTATCGGCCCAGGATTCCTGCCGTGAGCTCCCAGCGCAACCCAAACCCCATCTGGTCATCGGTGAAGGACTTCCCCCGGGTGGCGACGAGATAAGACGCAAAGGGGCGATCGTTTTTAAGCAACGACTTCGCCTCAATCCTCTTGGGTGTATAAATGTTTTGAGTCAGCCGCCAGTAGCTTTCCGCAGTGATGGTCCCACCTGCGCGCAAAGGGGTGGAGAACCGTTCGCGTTTACCAAACTCAAAATTGAGCCCACTTGTGAAATACTGGTCGGTTTTGATCGGCAGGTACAAAACGTCATTTGCTACTTTCAGCGTGAAGTAGGTGTGTCCCCAGGTCGATTGACCCGGGAGAGCAAAAGAAAAAACAGCTAAAATGGTTCCAATCAGGAACAATGCTTTTGACATACGTGCGGGAATTAATCACTGGTATGACCCGCTTCACAAAGCTAATATCGTCGGCAGAGGCCGGCACCCGGTAGGGTTACTCAGCAAATGTACGAGGATATGCTGGGTTTTGGATGATATGATAAGCCAAATTTTGATCAACAGGGCCTTGATTTCGACTACCTTTGTACCATGGCTGGCAAACTTTTCCTCATCCCTTCTCCTCTTGGCGACAACGCCCTGCACACGATCCCTCAACCCACGCTGGACGCCATCCTCCCTATTCGTCACTTTGTGGTAGAAACGGGCAAGGTTGCCCGCCGTTTTCTCAAGCAGGTCGGAGTTCCGCTGCAAGAGTGCGAGTATTACGACCTCAACAAAAGGACCGAACCACAGGATTTGCCGGAGATGCTTAGTGCGACGAAGCGCGGGTGCGATGTTGGCTTACTTAGCGACGCCGGTGCCCCCGGAGTTGCTGACCCTGGCGCCAGACTTGTGCTGCTCGCCCATCAAAAGGGTATTCAGGTGGTTCCGCTGATTGGCCCTTCCGCAATTTTGCTCAGCGTTATGGCCTCGGGGCTTAACGGTCAATCATTCACTTTTCATGGTTATCTGAGCCCGAAGCGACCGCAGCTTGCCAAAGACCTCCGCCGGCTCGAGGCCGCCAGCCGTAAAGGCAACACCACCCAACTGTGGATCGAAGCGCCGTACCGTAACCAGGCCACCGTCGAAGTAGCACTGGAGAGTCTTCACCCCGAAACGCTCTTCTCCGTTGCCTGTGACATCACGCTCGAGACAGAATACATCTTCACCGGCCGGGTAAAAGACTGGAAAAAATCGGTAGGAGCAGAATTGCAGAAACGGCCAGCGATGTTCCTTCTTCTTGCTCGCTGAAGTTGAATTCAGGAAGAACACCTTTAAAAATCGTAGCATTTTACGGCTTTGCCGCCCCGGCGGTTGTTGCGCGAGCGGCCTTTGCTCCGGCCTTTTTTACTCCCCCCGAAGTCGTGAACCCGTAGCCCCACGTAAAAGCTCCCGCTGCTCAGTTCCTCCCGCTTCAGGATCATGCCGAAGAGCTCATCGGTACCCAGATACAGCGGGCCCAGACGCAACTGGAGGCCGATGTTAACGCGGTCCCAGTCGTAGATGCCGGCGGTAAGCCCGGCCCCATACCACCATTTGCTGTAATGCGCGGCGGCAATCAGCTGGCTTCCCTGGGTGAGCTGCCGGGCCCGAAACGGAAGGTCTCCGCGGTAAACGGCGGAGAAGGAGACTTCTTCGATCGGCCTTACACTGAACTGAGCACTGATGGCCGTTGGTAGATTTACCGTAAACTCGTCTCCGGCCAGCGAGGTCAGCCCGCCGTCGTACACGGCTTGGCTGAGGCGCTGCAGCGCCTCGTCGGTGTAGTTATCGCTCTCAAAATCATAGTCTTCCCCATCAAGCAGGACATCACCGGTATTGACGAAGCGATGAACTTGTGCTCCGCGGTCGAAAGTGATGCTCCCCATATCCAGAACGGACAAACCTAATGTATAGCGAAACCCGGAGTCTCCTACTGCCCCCCAGGCGTACTGCACGCCCAGATCGACCCCGAACCCGGCACCAGTGGTACCGGTGTTGTCGTACTCCTGCCGGAAGGCGTTCGTGAAGGCGAGTTCTCCGTTGAGGTTACTGATCATTATGCTGTCTCCGCCCAGCTTCTGCAGACTGCTGCCAGCCGGGTTAAAGACCGAAGCGCCTTCTATCCCGAGCAAGTATTTGGGGCTGATGCCCAGTCGTAGTTCTCCGTCGTACCCCACCGCAAAGGCCCGGGAAAGGTGGAGAACAATTTCGCCCCAGGCTGCGGCTGAAGCATAAGTTTCGCGTACGGGAATGTCGGCACCGTTGGCAAAAGCATCGTAAGGATAATAATTGAAGCTGGCATCCAGGCTCCGGGTACTTGCAGCAGCCCTGAGTCGGGTAAACGCCCCCAGCCTGGTAAACTCCCCAACCTGAACGGAAAAGGAAGGCCCGGTTATCTCGGCACTGACGGTGGCATAGACAGACTCCCGCCCTGCGGGGAAATCATAAAAATAAACCTGGTCGTCTATGGCTACCGAGAACTCCGTTTCGCTGTAAGTAAACGTTTCGGCACCGCTGAGCTGACGAAGGAAGGAGAGTCCGGCTGCATTCTTCAGGAAGGTGAAGTTATTGCGAACGTTTACCCCTGCCGCGCTGAGGGTAAAGTCCCAGTCGTAAGGCGAAGCAGAAGTCGATGCCGGCTGCAGAAAAGCTGACGTTACGCCAGCATGAGGATCTGTGACCCAGCCCAGGCCCTGCTGAGCGCTCAGCCTGAGCGTAGCAATAAGAAAGGTGGCAAACAAAACAGTTGCTGCCCGGAATGATAATTTCATGCAAAAGGGAAGTGAAGCAGGTAGAAGAAGAACTTCGGCTTCAGGTATTTCCTGTTGACAACGGTTGATCTTTTGGTATATATTTCATCGGAGAGGAGAAATTTGAGGTCAATCCGATGTTTTTGACGAAACTGTGCACCTGCGGCCGCGCCCATTCTCAGCCAATCTGAGAGAAAGCAGCGCGGCCACAGAAAGCGATTCAAGCGTGGAAATCCCTTTCCCCGGCTCACGAACAACATTGCTTTTTAGTTCATCAGCGAGATCCCGTTTTCCATGTCGATGTGAATCACCCGTTCCGTTTCTGCCCGGTCATAGATGTCTTCGCTGGAGTTTTCAAGGCGTAGTACACCCCGCGGACAAACAGCAGAACAAACCCCGCAGCCAACACAACTGGCACGAACAATATCCTGCCCCTTCTGCGCGTAAGCACGCACATCGATCCCCATTTCACAGTGGGTGGAGCAATTACCGCAGCTAATACACTGGCTACCGTTGGTCGTGATCCGGAAGCGGCTCTGGAACTTCTGCACAAGGCCGAGGTAGGCCGCCAGCGGACAGCCGAAGCGGCACCAAACGCGGTTGCCCATCAGCGGGTAGAAGCCCGTGCCGACCACGCCGGCGAAGCCGGCACCAATCAGGAAGCCGTACCACTTTTGTACATTGCCGGTGCTGGCGAACAGGTAGTTGTCGCCACCAAAGGTCATGTAGTAAATGTTAAGCGCGATCATGCCGACGCCGAAGGCGACGCCCAGGCTGAGGCCCAGTTTGGAGATCGTCAGGCGGCTTTTTTGGTAAGCCACCAGCGCTACGGCCATTGCGATGGCCAGCAGGGCGGAAAAGATGATCAGGAAGCTCGTCCGGTTAATCCAATAATCGTCGTTAGGAAGGAAGGAATAGATCGTGGCCGCCGTCATCAGGATGGCGAAAATGAGTACGCCGTGAATGATGTAGCGCTCGAACTTCCAGGCCCGCAGGCTCTTGTCCGACAGTTGCCGCCAGGGGTCTCCCATCGTCTCGGCCAGGCCACCGCAGCCACAAACCCAGCTACAGTACCAACGCTTGCCCACCAGGTGCACCATCAGCGGTACCCCGACGATAACCAGAATGATGCCCCAGAAAAGCATGAACATGCCCAGCGAGCCGGGATTGTCGATAAAACCATCGATCGACCAACTGTGGAAAAAGTCGTAATCCAGCGGCCAGATGTTTTTCATGTCCTGAAACGGCAGGGTGGCTTTGTCTCCATGCCAGCCTTTATTGAGCGCAAGCAGGATTTCGGGAATCATAAAGGCAAAGGAAAGCTGGAAGAACATCACGGAAATGGTCCGGATGATCTGGTATTTGTTGTGGCGATATTTGGAGATCATCCGAACCCCCATCACGAGCATAATAAAGGTGTACATTAGTCCGTACAAGAACCATTTGCCCGCTTCGCCGCCTTCGTTGTATCCACTGAAGTACTGGTATATTCCTTCGCTTATCGGGCTCACCATGTGTACCCAGGCCACCACGTGCTGATCCGCCCAGTAGAGCAGCACGTAGAAAGCGATGAAGTAGGTGCCGGCCAGGATGCCGAGCCAACCGCTGTAGTCTTCCGGCCCCGCGTCGCGCGCGTCGCGCCCCCAGCTGTGGTGCACAAACAATACCAGACCGATGATGGCAAGCCCGATTGCAGCGGTAATGGCGGGCCATACGAGCTTATCGTCCATGTAGTAAAAGCCGTAGACCAGGATGCCCACTACCGTCAGCGTAAGAAAGACGCTGCGCCAGCTCAGGTCCAGCCCCCGCGTAAGCTGGTTGTGGAAAATATGGTCATTTTTGATGCCTGGCTGTGCCGAAAATTTTGGGATAATGTACAGCAGACCGCCCAGCGCTCCCAGCCCGAAGGTGAGCAGAAAAAACAGCCAGGGGTTACTTTCCACCGGCCCTGTGGCGGCATTTTTGATCCAGCCTGCGGCATTGTTTTTCAGCTTCCAGTCGGGCAGTTCTACCTGCCACATCTGCACCAAAGCGGGTTCGCCTTCCTCGTTCGTTTTGGGGTTACCCTCACCGTCGACATCCTGCGGCAGCCCTTCGGTTTCGTAATATTCTTTTACCCGGGCCTGAGCGGTGGCGTAGGTTTGCTTCAGCTTTTTCTCGGAGGCGAAGGTGGTACCGAAAGTTTCAGAAAAAAGCCCGGTTTCTTCGCCGGCGATTTTGAGGTGTGCCTGGTGAAAGGCCGCTGCGTCCTGTTGCCAGTAATTGGCATCTTCGCCTGCGGCGAAGGGTGTCAGAATTTGTTCTTCGTTGAACTTGTAGTCGTCGAGGCCAAGCATAGCCGTAAAAACCAGCAGAGAGATGGCGAACAGCCCGAGACCGATGTACTGCAGGACGGATTTTTTGGTAGATGTGGTTGGCATTATCTTATGGTTGAGCGCATGCAGCGCGATTTAGTAAATTATGGTGTCGATTATTGCGCTACAAGCGCTCGACCCATTATGTACTTACGGCTTTGCGTAAAAACCGAATCGCGGCTGAAAGCCCTCGTTTCGTCTTCAGTTCCAGTTTTGTACCCTCCTGTTGGTTGTAAAGATTCACGACATCCTGCTCGTACTGTTTGTAAAACTCAGGATCGAAGTTGGCAAGACCGAGGTTCTGCAGGACCTCCTCAATGTGCGTTTCGGTGGCAATCCATTTCTCACACACTTCGTGGCGGTAGCGGATTCCCATCAGGTTAAAGCCGCGTACCGCTTTGGTGCTTGCTTCGTAGTTGATCCGTACGGCGTGCTCACCGTCTTCGTGCTCCCAATAAAGGGATGCCAGTCCCTCGCGGCCGTGAGCAGGCACCTCTCCGTACACCTGGTATTCCAGGTCGATGAATTTGGCGGAGTTGAACCAAATACCTGGGTCGTATTCCACCGGTTTATTCAGAATATTGTAGGCTACCGTCTCGCCCATCATCCGGCCGGTGTACCAAATAGCTTCGATGTTCCGCCGGCCTTCGCGCGGTGTTCTTAGCTCGGCACAATCTCCGATGGCGTAGATGTTCGGCACGGAGGTGCGGAGGTTATTATCTACCTTGATGCCCCGCCCAAGCTCGATCGATTCTTCGCTTTTCAGAAAACTTACGTTAGGGCTCACACCCGCGGTGAGCCCAACAAACTGACAGTCGATTTTTTCACCATCTTTGGTGGTCACGCTGCCCGCTGCCCCTTTCCCATCATCGTGGATGGTGTCGAGCTCTGTGTTCTCCCGCAGGTCGATGTGATGGCTTTTGATGTGCCGGCTCACCATTCTGCTTTCTTCAGGGGGCAGGGCGTTGCTCCAGTAAGAACCTTCCCGAATCAGTAGCGAAACGGGAATTTGCCGACTGTGAAGCATTTCCGCCAGCTCAATCCCGATCAGTCCGCCCCCCACAACGACGGCCTTTTTGATTTCGGGCGTAATTTCTTCGAGGTACTGAAGATCCTGAGCTGAGACCATTCCCCCTACCCGTTCCAGGTCCTGCCCCGGCCAGCCGAACTTATTCCATTTGCTTCCGCAGGCGATCACCAGGTGATCGTACAGCATAGTGGTACCGTCGGCAAACTCCAGTTTATTATCGGCGGCATGGACGCGCTCGACGTAATTCCTCTCGAGATCAATACGGTTTTTCTCCCAGAAAAAAGGCTCGTAGGGCATCAGGTCTTCCCAGCGCATATGGCCCATATAGGCGTACATGAGTGCAGTACGAGAAAAATGAAACTCGGTTTCAGCAGAGATGATGGTGATTCGGACGGCGTCGTCGAGTTTGCGCAGCCAGCGGGCGGCACTCACTCCGGCGATGCCGTTGCCGATGATGGCTACGTGCATAACTATGGTGGGTTCTTGTTGCAAAGAATGGTTCTGCAAACTACGCATTTAAGCAGAGTTTGTTGCCGGACACGACGAGGTCTTGTCGGGAAAGGACGTTTGCCCCCTCACTATTGTCATATTGCGACGCTGTTTTTCCAGTTTGCACCTACCCATCGTTTCATACAGGCGCAAGAGAATTTGGGCGCAAACGCAGGTGCAGTAAAAGTTATGAAGGAGCAGGCCTCTTCGTCGAAAAAAATGGGACGCTCGTCCAAAGACACCTTCTGTACCACCTCAACCAGCCCTACTTTAGATCAATAAACCTAAGCATTCATCATCCATTATCATCATGAAACCACGCTACCTCCTCCTGCTTGCTCTGCTGGCCTGCGGCTTCTCCGCCTGCACAACCGACTATACTACCAATACCTCCCACATCTCCCCCCTGCCGGAAGGCGAACTCATGAACGCCGCTTCCTTCGCCGAACTCGCTTCCGGCCTTGAAGAACTCGGCCTTTTCGACGCAACTGCGATGGCGGACGAACCTCTCGCTGTAGAAGACCTTCGCATTTACCTACACGAAAATGAGCTTACTGCAGATTTCCTGTCCGACAGCGGCAACGAAGAGACCGACCTTACGCTGGAAGAAATTATGGCCCTGCGCCCTGCACGTAACTGGAGCAGTTCCGTTACCCTCTCATATTCGAAAGAGGGCGCCGAACGATTACAACGCTGGCTCACCGATAACTTCACCGGTAGTACACACATAGACTTGCGCTTCATCGTTTCCGCAAACAAACAGGAAATCATCGTTCGAGGAATAGAACCCTCCGCCGCAGATTTCGAGCAGTTTCCGGAAGTGCCTCTTTTCAATTTCTAGTGCTCGAAGGCATCATAAACGAACACGGAGCCGCAGACAAATTGTCTGTGGCTCCGTGATAACATAGTTCAAATTAAAGAAGCGCCCTCAGAGTGGGCTGTGGCAGAACCTGCTACGCTGCTCTCAGCATTTCCAACATACCGCCTTCCAGTTTGGACTTGGCGTAGGCACGGTCGATGGTAAAGTGCTTCACGTCCTTCATTCCTGGCATTTCGAACATCGCATCGGTCATTACTGCCTCACAGATAGAACGCAGGCCACGGGCACCCAGCTCATACTCCAGTGCAGTTTCGGCCAGGTACTCAATTACGTCGGGCGCAAAGGTCAGGTTGATGCCCTCAAGCCGGAACAAGTGCTGGTACTGTTTCAGCAGGCTGTTTTTCGGTTCCGTCAGGATAGACTTCATGGCTTCCAGGTCGAGTGGCTTGAGGTAAGTTACTACCGGCAGGCGACCAATCAACTCGGGGATCATACCGAAACGACGGATGTCTTTGTGAGAGACGTACTTGAGCAGGTCTTCCTCCTCAATGCGTTCGTCTTTATTGCTGCCAAAGCCGATTACCTTGCTGTTCATCCTCCGGGCAATCACTTTTTCGATGCCATCGAATGCTCCGCCACAGATGAAGAGGATGTTTTCGGTATTCACCTTCACCAGCTTCTGCTCAGGGTGCTTGCGGCCTCCCTGGGGTGGAACCATCACGTCGGTCCCTTCCAGCATTTTCAGCATAGCCTGCTGTACGCCTTCGCCGCTCACATCACGCGTGATGCTTGGGTTGTCAGATTTACGGGCAACCTTGTCCATCTCATCGATGTAAACGATACCACGCTGGGCGCTTTCCACATCATAGTTACACACCTGTAGAAGCCGGCTGAGAATAGACTCGACGTCTTCACCTACGTAGCCCGCCTGGGTAAACACGGTGGCATCTACGATAGAGAATGGGACATCGAGGAACTTAGCAATCGTCTTGGCAAGCAGCGTCTTTCCGGTACCGGTACGACCAACGAGCAGAATGTTGCTCTTCTCGATCTGTACTTCGTCTCCGATTTCGGCGGGGTGCATCAAACGCTTGTAGTGGTTATAGACAGCAACGGAGATGATTTTCTTCGCCTGGTGCTGACCAATCACATACTGATCGAGATGCTTCTTGATGTCGCGGGGAGTGATGTTCTTAGGAAGTTTGAACTCTTTTGTTGTCTCTTCCGCTTCTGGCTGCACAGCGGCTGGCATCATGCCTCCGTATAGCTCTTCAGCAACGATTTCCTGTGCTTGTTCAACACAAATTTCACAGATGTGAGAACTCAGGCCTGCTACGAGCACCAGGGCCTCGCCTTTGTCGCGGCCGCAAAAGGAGCAATGTACCTCCTGTCTTTTTCCTCGCATCATAGGAGTAGTAATTTAGTAGTGATGTTTGATAGCGTTGCTACCATGCGTTGGAGGTGACTCCACGCCACCGAATAAGAGAAAGAAGCCGCTCCGGAACAGTCGCCGTTGGCGGGTCTCGGAGCGGCTTCGGGGTGCGAAAGTACGAATAATGCGCGATGGAAATAACGGATTGATTCAATCCGTCATTCCACTACGATTTTCTACTCTTTGTCGCGGCTGAGCACTTCGTCAACCAGGCCGTAAGCAACGGCTTCCTTGGCGGTCATCCAGTTGTCACGATCACTGTCCTTTTCGATGGACTCGAAAGTCTGGCCGGTATGATTGGCCAGAATGGTGTAAAGTTCGTCGCGCAACTGGCTGATGAGGCGGTAGTTAATTTCCATATCGGAGAACTGGCCCTGCATGCCACCGCTTGGCTGGTGGATCATGACACGGGCGTGGGGTAGAATAGAGCGCTTACCCTTCTCGCCGGCAGCAAGGAGGACAGAGCCCATAGAAGCCGCCAAACCGGTACAAATCGTTGCCACATCGGGGGTAACGTACTGCATCGTATCGTACATGCCCATTCCGGCAATTACACTGCCACCGGGGCTATTGATAAACATCTGAACATCGCGCTTCGGGTCAACAGACTCAAGAAAGAGTAGCTGTGCCTGAACAACATTCGCTACATAGTCAGATACTGCGACCCCCATAAAGATGATGCGATCCATCATCAGACGGCTGAAAACATCGAGGGCAGCAATGTTCATCTGCCGCTCTTCGATTACGTTAGGGCTAAAACCGGTTACCTGTGGGGTAGCCATGCCTCCGATCGTGGAAGCGTATTTCTCAAGGTGCATTGTACTCATCCCCATATGACGGGTTGCGTACTTCATGAATTCATCCTGTGGGATCATGGTAGGGTTATTTTTTTGTTGCTGACGCTACCGGAAACGGGCGTCTGGAGGTAAACGCGTAAAGGGGAAAGGGGTTTAAAAAGACCTTTGTAGTATTGGTTCACCCGGGAGGCAGGATGCCGTATTCACGACTCTATTTTTGGTGGAGAACATCTCTGATTCGCCTCCTCGTTCAAGCGATCGCACTTTAATACGGCACTACCTGTCCCTTTCTCCATATCAAGTCCAGTTTTTCGGACATAAGAAAGTACAAGGCTCTCCCTAACACAGTGTTGTGTCATTTTACGGCTCCATTAAAGTCTCAAAACCTACCGCATCCTCTTGATTTGTTACCTTTGTATGTATATTCAGTCTTCTATATATCCCTTTCGATCATAATCCGTGAACTCTTATGAAATTGAAATTATTACTTAGTTGCTGCTTACTATTCTCTTTTATTCCATCCCAGGCACAGACCGTTGACACTGATCTTTACCGTACGTTTACCGGAGAAAGTAACAATCCCGATCAGCAAAACTGGGGAGCATCACATACAGCCCTTATTCGTCTCGCTGGCGACGGTTACGTCGATGGCCAATCGATCCCTCCCGGCGAAAACCGCCCCAACCCCCGCACTGTATCCAATACGCTTTTCGCACAGGAAGGCCTGTTCAATGATCCCGTCGGGCTAAGCGACTACACCTGGGTTTTTGGGCAGTTCATCGACCACGACGTAACGCTTACAGAGATTCCTCAGGAGTATACTCCTATTCCCGTCCCCGCCGGAGATCCGGATTTTGACCCCTTCTTTTTCGGGTCAGTAGTCATTCCGTTCAACCGCAACGCCCCCCGGCCCAATACCGGCTTCGGCATCGGTAACCCGCGTAATTACAACAACGATATTTCAGCCTTCATTGACGGTTCAGGAGTATACGGTTCTGACGAAGCTCGTGCCAATTGGCTGCGCTCTTTCAGTGATGGAAAACTGAAAGTCAGCTCCGGAAACCTGATGCCTTACAACACCATCGACGGAGAAATCGACAGCCCACTGGACCCCACCGCTCCGCACATGGACGACGCCGTAGGGCGCTCTCCGTATCACTTCGTTGCCGGCGATGTCCGCGCCAACGAGAACCCCCTTCTGGCAAGTTTTCACACTCTTTTTGTGCGCGAACATAATTTGCAGTGCGAACGCCTCAAAAGCGAGCACCCCGACTGGGACGATGAACAACTCTACCAACATGCCCGCAAAATTGTAGGAGGGCTCATCCAGGCCATCGTTTACAACGAGTGGTTGCCGGCAATGGGAGTTCCCGTCGGCGAATACCAGGGTTACGACCCTCAGGTCAATCCTCAACTCACTAACACTTTTACCGCCGCTGCTTTTCGGGTAGGTCATACTCTCCTGAACGGAAACCTTCGTCGCTTAGATGTGAACGGAAACGTAATTCCCGAAGGGAATATGACCCTTCGTGATGCTTTCTTCAACCCAACGGTATTAGCCGAAGTCGGCCTCGATCCTTTCCTGCGCGGCATGGCCGAGCAAGTCCAGCAAAAGATGGACAGCAAGGTTGTCGACGATGTTCGGAACTTCCTCTTTGGCCCTCCCGGAGCCGGAGGCCTCGACCTCGCATCGATAAACATCATGCGGGGGCGGGACCGTGGCTTGCCCAGCTACAACAACATTCGGCTGGCCTACAACCTCCCGATCAACTTCACCTTCGATCAGATCAATCCTGATCAGGAAGTCTACACCGTTCTCGAAACCCTCTACGACAACAACATCGAAGAAATCGACCCCTGGGTAGCCATGCTGGCCGAGCGCTCCGAGAACGGCAGTATTTTCGGCTCCACCATCCGCAGAATTATGGAAACCCAATTCTCCAACCTGCGAACGGGTGATCGCTTTTTCTACCTCAATGATCCGGTGCTCAGCGAAGATGAAAAAGACATGATTCACACAACCACCTTTCAGGAGATCGTGATGCGGAACAGCAGCATCGAACTGATGCAGGAAAACGTATTCGAAGCAATGCCCTTCAGTGAAATTTGCGGCGATGCCGTAACTTCTACAGACGGCTGGATTCAGGTCCATACCGTTGGTACACAACTACCCGATGTTACCGTTTCTGCTAACGGTGATAATGGTTCGGTAATGGGCACCTCAGTCACTTCTGATCTCGGATTCTATGAGTTCGAAACCCTGCCCGCCTGCCAGGATATCGTCCTAACGGCCAGTCTCAACGACGACTGGGTATCTGGAGTCAACATCTTTGACATGATCGCCATCAACCGGCACCTGCTCGGCCTTCAGTACCTCGAAAATCCATATCAGCTTATTGCCGGAGACGTCAACAACGACAAGTCTCTGGACGTAATGGACATCATTGATATTTCCCGCCAGCAGCTTGGTTACATCGACAGTTTCCCCGGCGGTAACGCACAGCCCTGGATCTTCATTCCGGCGGGCTACGACTTTGTCGACCCCGAGTTCCCCTTCGACGAAGACATTCCCTTCTCGATCGACTTCGCCCGCGTGCCTCCCTCCGAGATCAACCAGGGTTTTGTGGCGATCAAACTGGGTGATGTAAACGCCGACTTACAAATTGACGCCAACAACCAACCTCCCGGATTATGGGTCGAAGTACCCGAAGAAGAGATCGCCGCCGGCGATCAACGTACCATTGAACTCCAGTTTTCCGGAGAAGAACTCAACGGATTTCAGTTCGGACTGCAGGCACAGGGGCTCCGCGTACTCGACGTAGTGAGTACCGATTTGCCGGAAAGCGCATACCGGCTCAGAGACGGAGAACTACAGTTCGTAAGTCTCGAAAACGGTACTACCCGCCATTCGGTGGTACTAACGGTACAGGCTGATCGTTCCGGCCCCCTAGCCGATATGTTCTCCCTGACTCCCGACACAGCTCCGGTAGCAGTCGATTTATCGGGTGCTCCACGTAGCGTTCAAATAGGCACGACTGCAGGTGCAGGGAGCGTCGCTTTGGAGAGCACAGTATCCCCCAACCCTTTCACCAATTCGGTCAGGCTGAGCTTCGCCTCTCCCCTCACGGAGTCGGCTAACCTCGAGCTGTTGGATGTAAACGGTCGCACACTCTATACTGAGGTATTGACCGCCGGAACCGAATCTTCCCGCATCGATGGTCTCAGCCTCCCGGCGGGAACTTACCTGGTGCGGGTACTGAGCGCCGCTTCGGGGGACGTTCTCTTCCGCAAGACTTTACAGTCGGTTGCCCGCTAGCGGTTATATCGCAAAAGTCTTCCGGCCCGCAGGGCCGGGCCTTAAAAACAATCAGGGCCACCACTTCTACGAAGTAGTGGCCCTGGTCATTTAACGGACTTAAGCTTAATAAGCCGGAGGGCTTACCGTCCGATCTTCTTCAGCAGGTCACGGCCGGGGAAGTAAGCGGTAGAACCGAGTTCCTCCTCAATGCGGAGCAGCTGGTTGTACTTAGCGATCCTGTCGGAACGGCTGGCGGAGCCGGTCTTGATCTGGCCACAGTTCAGAGCGACCGCGAGATCAGCGATGGTTACGTCTTCGGTTTCACCGGAGCGGTGGCTCATTACGCTGGTGTAACCAGCGCGGTGAGCCATGGTTACGGTATTGATTGTTTCGGTAAGGGAACCAATCTGGTTCACCTTCACGAGGATAGAGTTGGCGCTGCCTTCCTGAATGCCACGGCTGAGGCGTTCAGTGTTGGTCACGAACAGGTCGTCACCCACCAGCTGACAACGGTCGCCGAAGCTCTGGTTCAGCGCGGCCCATCCCTGCCAGTCGTCCTCATCGAGGCCGTCTTCGATAGAGAAGATTGGGTACTTGTCTACCCAGGACTTCCAGTAGTCCACCATAGCGCCGGATTCGATCTTGCGGCCGTCGGACTTATGGAAGTGGTAAACATTTTCTTTTGCGTCGAAGAACTCAGATGCAGCAGCATCCATCGCGATCATCATGTCGTCGCCAGGCTTGTAGCCTGCCTTCTCGATGGATTCCAGAACGATCTCGATGGCCTCGTCGTTCGACTTGATGTTGGGTGCGAAACCACCTTCATCGCCTACGTTGGTGGAGTAGCCTTTGCCTTTCAGTACCTTCTTGAGGCTATGGAAAGTCTCGACTCCCATCCGGAGGGCTTCACTGAAAGTATCGGCCCCCAGCGGGATGATCATGAATTCCTGAAAGTCGATGCTGTTGTCCGCGTGGCTACCGCCGTTGAGGATGTTCATCATCGGTACGGGCATGGTGTGCGCATTCACGCCGCCGATGTAGCGGTAGAGGGGCAGATTCTGCTCCAACGCTGCTGCCTTGGCACAAGCCAGAGATACACCGAGGATGGCGTTGGCGCCGAGTTTTCCTTTATTGGGGGTACCGTCCAGGTCGATCATCATTTCGTCGATATAGCGCTGGTCGGTTACGTCTACGCCGAGGAGTTCATCGGCGATCTTTTCTTCTACGTTCGCTACGGCTTTCAGTACGCCTTTACCAACGTAAACATCTTTGTCTCCGTCACGAAGCTCTACGGCTTCGTACTTACCGGTAGAAGCACCGGAAGGAACGGCTGCACGGCCGATTGCGCCATCGCTGGTGAGAACTTCCACTTCTACGGTGGGGTTACCCCGGCTGTCCAGGATCTGGCGGGCTCTTACGTCTAGAATACTGCTCATTCAATTATATTTTTCGAGTGGGTAGTGTGCTGCACCCAGACGGGGGGTCCGGGAGGCATGATGATGATGGGTTTGTGGTTTCGCAACTGCGCCCTGAACATGCCCGCATTCGGGTAGCTGGCGCGGTCGCAGGTGCAGGGAGAAGGTTCTTTGAAGAGCCGGGGAGTAAGAAACGATCTTTCATCCCCCGCCCTGCACCTGCGTTCCCCGCCCCTATAATGCTAGGCTTTATTCTCTTTGATCAGGTCGACGAACTGATCGAACAGGTAATCAGCGTCGTGTGGCCCGGGGCTGGCCTCGGGGTGGTACTGTACGCTGAAAGCCGGTTTACCAACGATACGAATGCCTTCAATCGTATCGTCGTTGAGGTTGCGGTGGGTTACTTCTACCTTGTCCGCATTAGCGGCAATAGCTTCGGGGCTTACTCCAAAGCCGTGGTTCTGGCTCGTGATCTCCGACTTGCCGGTGATCAGGTTTTTTACGGGGTGGTTGATGCCACGGTGACCGTGGTGCATTTTGTAGGTCGGGATGTCTACGGCGCGGGCCAGAATCTGATGACCCAGACAAATACCGAACATCGGCTTTTCCTGCTCCAACATCTCTTTAGCAGTGTCTACTGCGTAATCCATTGCGCCGGGGTCGCCGGGGCCATTGGAGACAAACAGACCGTCGGGAGAGAAGCTCATGATATCTTCGATGCTCGCCTTGGCGGGAAAGACCTTCACGTAACAGTCCCGGCGCAGGAAATTGCGCAGAATATTCTGCTTGGTTCCCAGATCGAGCACGGCCACCCGGTAGGAGGCAGATTCTTCGCCGAGGGTGTAGGCTTCTTTGGTGGTCACCTTGCTGGAGAGCTCGAGGCCGTCCATATCCGGAGCCGCATCAAGTTGCTTCTTCAGCTCATCCATATCGAAGGTCTCGCTGGAAATGATGCCGTTCATTGCTCCTTTGGAGCGTATATGGCGAACGAGCGCGCGGGTATCCACGTCGCTGATGCCAACAAGTCCTTCGCCTTCCAGGTAATCCTGGATGGAGCTTTCAGCAATCTGGCGGCTGTAGGGTACAGTGAAGTTCTTACAGATCAGGCCGGCGATCTTCACCGAATCGGATTCTGTGTCGGCATTCATCGTTCCGTAGTTACCGATGTGGGCGTTGGTGGTAACCAGCAACTGGCCGAAGTATGAAGGATCCGTGAAAACTTCCTGATAACCGGTCATACCGGTATTGAAGCAAATTTCACCGGTGGTTGTCCCTATTTTACCGACAGCTTTCCCTTCGTAAGTGGTGCCGTCGGCGAGGAGTAAAATGGCGCGTTGATGATCCATGGAGCGTTTTACGGGGGTCAATATTTGCGCAAAGATAAAAAACGTAGGGGGTTGGAGCCGGTAGGCCAGTAATATGTTTTGGTTAAGTACGATGTGTAGGGAGCTCCCCTTCTTACCAACCAGCAGCGAGAGAGAACTTTTGTCCATCTCACCGGGCTTATGTTAACCGGCATTAACCGATTTCTTACCTAAACTTAGTTTTCGATTCTCTCCCCATTAACATTCGGGCAGGACCTTAGCCACCATGTTACGTGGCGTTTCATTGTCTTCATGGTGGCTGGTCTTCGTCCTGGTTCTTTTCCTTATCGGGCTTGGGGCGTTTCCGGTATACATTGTCGACGAAGCCCGAAATGCGCAGGCAGGTTGGGAGATGTTCCGGTCCGGCGACTGGCTCGTTCCGACCTTCAATGGAGGTGTGCGTACCGATAAACCACCGTTGCACTACTGGGCGATGCAGCCCTTTTACGCCTTGCTCGGTAAAACAGCCGTGGCGGCGCGCCTTGGCAGCGCGCTCTGCGGAGTACTGACCGCATTGTTGGTTTTCGCTTTTTGCCGCTGGAGTTTCAGCTCCCGGGCTGCGATCCTGAGTGCATCTGTATACGGTCTGGGTATTTACGTTCCTCTTCAGTTTGGCCTGGCAACGCCAGACCCGTACCTGGCGCTGTGCTTCACGGCAGGAATGTTCGCCTTATTCCGGGGCTACCGTGATTGTGATAAAAAATTTCTCTTCGCTGGCTACGCTCTGCTGGGGATCGGCTCCCTGGCCAAAGGTCCCGTCATATTCGTTCTCGCCGCGACGGCCTGGGCTGTTTACCTTCTATTCAGCGGCCGGGATTGGTGGTCTGGCGTGCGCCGCCTGAACCCACTTGCCGGAATAATACTGGCATTGGCTATTGCCGCTCCCTGGTACCTGATGATTCACTGGCAAACCGAAGGACTGTTCACCCGGGATTTTTTCATGGATCACAACATCCGGCGATTTGCTCATACCAAAGAAGGCCACGGCGGCCCGGCTCCTCTTATTCTTTTGCTGGCACTAGGTGCATTATTACCCTTCAGCTGCTGGTTGCCCCGCGCGGCGGTAGCCGCCGCAGGGCGTTCCGCCGCCCCCGCCCTGAAGTTTTGCCTGGTAACCGGCAGCGCGGTTCTGGTCTTTTTTGCACTGAGCGGTACAAAACTCCCAAGTTATCCTTTTCCCGCACTGGCATTCCTGGCTGTTCTCATCGGAGTATGGCTCGAACGTTTGTGGCTCGGCCAGCGCCCGGTCCTGTCAGATCACCTGGCCTTCAGCGTCGCTTCGTTTTTTGTTGCTGCCTTACCGCTTGCAATGTGGCTGGGCCTCAAACAAGACAAAGTACTGGCGCCACTGGCGGGAGATTGGTGGCACCTGGGTTTTCTCTGGCCGGCAGCCCTTGGGGCTGCCTGGTACTGGCTTCGCCAACGCCCAACGTACGCCCTTGCCACCCTGGCTGCCGCCTGGTGGGGATTACACCTCTACCTCATGCTGGTTCTTCTGCCTGCCATCAGCGGGTTCAATCAGGTTACAGCGTCGCTGCCCGTGCTTAAGCCTTCCCCTTCGGTAACGGCCTTTGGCCGGTTTGCACCAGCTTACGTTTTCGAGCTAGACCACGAAGTACCCCGACTGGACTCAATCATCGCGCTTACGAACTGGCTTGACACGGTCGCCGACGGCGGCCGCCTCCTGTCGGCGGAGAGATACATTGATTCCATTCCCCCAAACGCTCCTCTGGAGATAATTTTTCGCCAGAAAGATTTATTCGAATATCCTACCACCATAATCTACCAGTACCATGCACCACACTGATGCCTGGCGACAATTCATTCGCCTGTTTTTCCTGGTTTTCCTTGCGGGTCTCGCAGTTGCTCTCTTCACAGAAAAAGGTGCCGTCGTTTTATGGATGACTGAGCACCGCACCCCGGTGGCGAACACCGCTTTTCGGGTCATCACCTTTCTCGGTGATGGTATTATGGTTGCTCTGGTGTGTTTACTGGCTCTTTTGATCCGGTACAAATACACCCTTACCTTAATACTGATTGGGCTGGGCCAACTGTTAATATCTGCTTTTCTAAAGAGAACCGTTTTTGGCAATCACCCCCGTCCTCTGGCCTATTTCCAGGAAATTGATCCGCTGTGGCTCGTAGAGGGAGTGCAGGTACACACTAACTATGCTTTTCCTTCCGGGCATACGATCACTGCTTTCAGCCTCTGTTTTTTCTGCGCGCTGATGTTTGACCGCCGGTGGATCACTTTTTCCATGGTGGTGCTCGCTACGCTGATCGGTATCAGCCGGGTTTACCTCTTCCAACACTTCATTGAAGACGTTGTAGCTGGCAGCATGGCCGGAGTAATCATTACCGGAGGCATTTACTACGCCATGGCCGGGTGGGCCCTCTTCTGGGAAAACCAAAAACTGCAAAGATCCGTTGTGGGAGAGTGGTTTTGAGGCGTGTAGAGTTTTGCTCAATACCGGCACAATAAAGCTACTGCTCCATCCTCCGGTATCGAAGCGCGCAATATTCCACACACGTAAGGTAAACTACGGCCAATTCCCCTCTATCCAGATCGACGCTGAAAGTGTGCGTGTAAGGATAGTTCACGGTATCGTTAGGGCAGGAGTCGACCACGAAATGAGAATTCTCGGCGTCGTAAGGAATTTCCTCAGGTGCTCCGGCTGGGCCGGAAAGATCACAAAAGCTACCGTTGGTGTACACTTTTCCCTGCCAAAACTGAAGGGTACGCTCGCTGTGCAGGGGCTGTACCTCCGACGGGTCCCAGGAGATACTCTGAACAGATGCATCTAGTTGCCAGACAACAGCTTCGGAACGCAGATCATTTAGTGTAGTCAGCTCCTTGTTTTTCTCACAGGAAGACAAAGAAAGAAGCAACAGAATAAGCGGGCAAAAATATTTCGTTGTCAACGATTTAACCGTACAACGCAAGCTGTTCACCAATTGCTGCTTGCTGACATTTTTCTTATCCAGAGGCAACCTATTTTAAGACCTCCAACTTCCTCAGCTCCCCCTTCAGCTCCTCCGGCCCAACAAACTGGATGGTCTCCAGCCCCAGCGACCTTGCTGTCTCACAGTTTCGCGCACTGTCATCAATGAACAGGCAGCCCGAGAAATCACCCAGCTTATACGTTTCCGCCAGGTGCAGGAATATATCTGGGTTGGGCTTCTTCATTTTTACCTCGCCGGAGACCATGATATCTTCGAAGATGTCGAGAAAGTCGAAGTTTTCGCGGGCCCAGGGGAAGAGCTCGGCGCTCCAGTTGGTGAGGGCGAGGAGGCGGTACTCTCCGGAGGCTTCCAGTGCCTTTAAAACTTCCACTGAACCTGCGATCGCGCCCGAAAAATGCTCCGTCCACCGGTCGTAGTACATACGGATTTCGCGTTCCCATTTCGGGTGTTCGCGTACCAGTTCTTCGGTCGCTACGGCTACGGGGCGGCCCCGGTCCTGCTCTTCGTTCCAGTCCAGGTGGGTAATGTTATTAACAAACCAGTCGGCCTCTTCGGGCGTGTCGAACACCTTATTATACAGCAGGCGGGGGTTCCAACCGATGAGTACGTTGCCGATATCGAAGATGATGGTATGTTTTGGGGTGTTCGTCATTTGGTCTGGTAATTACTGATGCGCAAATTACCAATAGTTCCAGTAGATCACACACTCCGGCGGGGCAAATCTCAGCGCAATTACACACGCAAAGGAGAGAACTTAAGGAAGCGGGCGATTACGCAGGATGCAGGGTTGAAATCCTTCGGAGCAGCAAAATAGTGGACCGAAACCCGTAACGCACAGCACCTTCGGGGTATAAAGCACCGAATCATCCCTCCTTTCCATGTTTCGGTGCTTACTTCCATTGCTGGCTTTCGTTTGCTGCGGTTCGCTGGTGGCACAAGACTTCCCGGCCGTCACCGAAGTATGCCGGTACGGGGCCTTCTCCCTGCAAAGCCCGCTCACAGATGGTGTAAACTACGCCTACCAGTGGGAGCGGAGTTTTGACGGAGGGGCTAGTTGGTCGCCCACCGGCACCGACGCGCCATCCCTCCACATTCCCAGCCCAAACTCCGGCGTAAGCTACCGGCTTTTCTACGCCACCGACACAAGCTGCCTTGCCCTGGCAAGCTGCCGCTCGGTTACTTCCGCCACAACTCTGATGGTGAGCATCCCGACCTTCGCCCAGGGCCGGAGCATCTGCCACGGCGACACGCTTTTTGTAGGGGCAACGGCCCTCACTTCTTACGGCAATCACGAAACGGTCTTGCAAACAGCAGACGGGAACTGCGACAGCCTGGTCCGGACTTTCCTGCAGGTGCTGCCCGCCTACGACGATCGTTTTTTTATCGACCTCTGCCCCGGCGATTCTTTTCGTGGCCAGGTCTTTACGGCCGACACCATTATTCAGGAGTTTCTGGTAGCAAGCTCGGGGTGCGACAGTACCGTGGCTTACGCGATCAGTATTGCCTTCCCTTCGCAACCCACCATCACCGGTCCCGACCAGATTTGTGCCGGAGAAACGGCCAGCCTGGAAGTTGCCGGAGCCTTCTCGCGGTACGCGTGGAGTACGGGCAATGACGGAGATGACGCATCGGTCACCACCCCCGGAACATACACCCTTACGCTTACCGACTTCAACGGCTGTACCCTTGAGCTGAGCCACCAGCTCTCCGTAACCGAACTGAGCCTGGAAGCCCCAACGACCACCCAGCCCGCCTGCCCGGGCGGAAGCAGCGGAGCAGTTTCCGTATTCGCCACCGGAGACAGCGACCTGCTCTATTCCATCGATGGCGGAGAAAGTTTCCAGCCCGACTCACTGTTCTCCGGCCTCAGCGCCGGAGCATACGACCTGGTGGTCGAAAACATCGACGGTTGCCAGGCAACCGGTTCCGTTGTGCTTGACGATGCTCCCCAACTGCGCATCTCCGGCAACTTGCCGGAGGAGTTGACCATAGAGCGCGGAGACTCCGTTTTTGCAAGCTTTACCTCCGACTTTGCCGTAGAGGAGTGGCGCTGGAACGGACAGGCTTTTGCTTCCTGCAACGACTGCCCGGACCCCGTGCTCACGCCTTTCGTCACTACCCGGTTCATCATCGAAGCGGTGGCCGCCGGTGGCTGCAGCGTGCAGGATTCCGTCCGGGTTAACGTTCTCGACAGCCGGCGTTTCTACGCTCCTACCGCCTTTAGCCCCAACGGCGATGACCGCAACGATGTGTGGCGGCTCTTTACCGGTCCGCGGGTAGAAGCCGTAACCGGCTTACAGATTGCGGACCGTTGGGGCGGAATTCGTTACCGGCAAATCGCTGATTTGCCTCCCGACGAGGCAGCCTGGGACGGCAACCAACAAAACGACGGGCAGCCACTGCCCGCGGGCACCTACGTATGGTCAGCCGGTCTGCTCTTCACGGACGGCAGCAGCCGGGCGGTACGGGGGCAAATCACCCTGATGCGTTAGCCCGCTCTTTCACCCTTCCTTCATTACCGGAGGAGGAGACCAATGCAAGAGACAACACACGCCGATTTTTTCTAAAAACCTTCATCCCAAACTCTACCACCATGCTTTTTTCAACCCTCCATTGCACCCGCGGCCGCGCCCCGATGCTACTGATGGTACTCTTTGTCGCCTTTACCCCCCTTCTTTCGGGCCAGGAGTTGTCGCGCAGCGTCGTTGGCGCTGCGGGTAGCTACTACTCGGAAGTCAACGTCGGCAACATCCATTTCACCGTAGGAGAAATTGCCGTAACCCGTTCGCAAAACGGGTTGGTACTGGAGCGCGGCTTTCATCATGGCCTCTACGAACTGATTGCAACCAGCACCTGGAGTGCTCCGGCAATCCAGCTGGAGATGAGTGCTTTCCCAAACCCAACGGCCGACAAAGTGACGCTTACCGGCGACTGGAACCTCCGGGATCGCCTTAAGGTCTCCGACCTTTTGGGGCGCTTACTCTCCGACAAAGAGTTACCGCCGGGGCAGGCTGAATTAGACCTGACAAGCTACCCCTCCGGCACTTACCTCCTAACTGTTTCACGAGCCGGCCAGCCGCTGAAAACACTGCGGATTGTCCGTCAGTAGTCGAGTTCAGGCAACGACCACGTAACACCCTCCCCCTCAGACGCATAAACCATCACCAGTCATTCCCATAAACCCATAAACGATGCAACGCTTAATTTTCACCTGCTTTCTTTTCCTTACCCTTGCCGGCCTTAACGCACAGGCGCCATCCGGTTTTCGATTTCAGGCAGTAGCCCGGGACGTAGATAACAACGCGATGGCTACCGACAATATCGCCGTGCGGGTCAGCCTCCTTGCCGGCGGCCCCTCCGGCTCCGTAAGTTACTCTGAGCGGCACGAAGTAACCACTACCGACCTTGGGGTTTTCGACCTTCATATCGGTAACGGCTCGGCGCTGTCCGGAGACATCAACACCATCAATTGGGGTACAGACAATTACTTCCTCAAGATCGACATCGACCCCGATGGCGGCAGTAGTTACATCAACCTGGGCGCCAGCCAGCTATTGTCTGTTCCCTATGCTCTTTACGCCAAAGAGAGCGGCTCCGGCGGCGGAGGCGGAGACCCCACCGATGAGCTCCAGAACCTGATCTACGATCCCGGCTCCCAAACGCTTACCCTTACCGATGGCAACTCGGTCACCCTTCAGGTCGGCGGCAGCGGCATGCCCCAAACCCTTGCTTTCGACAACGCAACGCGCCAACTCACCATCAGCGGTGGCAACTCCATCGAGATTCCTGGCGGAAGCCCGGGTCCGCAGGGCGACGCTGGCCCAGTAGGTCCGCAGGGTGATCCCGGCCCGCAAGGCCCCCAAGGCGATCCCGGCCCAGCAGGCCCGCAAGGCCCGCAGGGTGATCCCGGTCCGGCAGGGCCACAGGGCGATACCGGACCAGTAGGGCCGCAAGGCGACGCAGGGCCCGCAGGGCCACAGGGTGACGCAGGGCCGGCAGGCCCGCAAGGTGATCCCGGCCCGCAAGGCCCTCAGGGTGTTCCGGGCCCTCAGGGCCCCGCTGGCGATCTGGAACTGCCTTACTTCGAAGAGACAACGACCGACGACGCCAGCGCGGCTTTCCACATTCAGAACACCAACACCAACGCAACTTACGGCGTGGTGGGTACTACGGGTGATGGAGGTTCAACGCTTCCTTCCAACCGGGCGGGCGTACTTGGTTTTTCTACCGATGCACACGGGGTGTACGGCGTATCAGAGACCAGCTTTTTCGCCGGTGTACAGGGCGTATCGAATTCACCCGAGGGAGTAGGTGTTCAGGGTTACGGTTTCGGAGGCGGTGTTGGCGGTCACTTCTACACCACCTCCAGCGGAGTTGCGGCCCTGACCACCGGCAGGGGCAACGTGGGCATTGGCATCGATGAGCCGGAAATGAAGATGCACGTAGGAGGAGACCTTTTCGTGCAGACCAACCTCGGCGAACTGGTGATGGGATTCCCCGATAACGGTAACCAGTGGCAGTTCAGTACCAGAGGACAAGGAGCTGACTTACAGTTTCAGCACAAAGAGAGTGATACCAATTCATTCCTCACCAAATTTCGGATGCGTCAAAACGGCGAGTTTCAGATCGGCGACATTGGCACGCCAACTGCCTGGCTACACGTAGAGGCCAACAGCACCCTGAGTAAACCGCTGTTGAAGCTGGAAGAAACCGGCAACGATTTCGCCCGGTTGGAACTAACCAACGACGCCGCCAGTGGCTCTTTTTGGCACGTAGCCGGATTACCTTCCGCAACAACTTCCAGCGCACGACTCAACTTCTACTTCCGGAACGGAAACGGAGCAGCAGACCGCATGACGATCACCGGAGATGGCAAAGTAGGCATCAACGGAACCCCGACCGCGAGACTCCATATTAACCAACGCAGTCAAACCGTAGGTACCGGATTGCGGTTCAGCGACCAAACGGCCAACCAGGACTGGGATATCACGCACGGGTTCGGTCTCCGCTTCCACTACGGCGGCAACCTGAGATCGCTCATCAATGCCTCCACGGGTGCTTACGTACAGAGTTCTGACAAGCGGCTGAAGGACAATGTGAACCTGCTTTCGCCCGTACTGGCGCGCGTCAAAAACCTGGCGGTAAGTACCTACCACTACAAATCCGACAAGACCAAAGAATCTACCATCGGCCTGATCGCCCAGGACGCCCGGAAGCTATTCCCGGAACTCGTTTCATACTCCGAGGCAGACGAGCTATACGGGATTAACTATGCAGGTTTCAGCATGGTAGCCATCAAGGCCATTCAGGAGCAGCAGACGACAATTGATGCGCAGGATAAACGCATCAGCGAACTCGAAGCACGGTTGGCGCGGCTGGAGAGATTGCTGACGGCAGAAAAAGAATAGGCCATTCCCGTGCGCACCTGCGGGAGCACCGAATGTTTTGTGAAGTAGGTTACACGACACTTCCGGACACTGTTGTCCGGGGGTGTCCTTTTTTTTGACTTCTTCGGGTGTACCCTTCCGGGGGCGCTGACGCGGGTGCAATGGAGGCTGGGAAGCAAAGTAAGGCGGTAAATCGTCCGAAAGCCAAAGACTATTCGGATAATCAGCTACGTTCAGAACATCACGCCCTTTGAAGCGTACTCTTGTAGCAGTTAACACTTCCCCTACTTCTGCTAAGACAAAAACCCCAAATACTACATGGATCAGATCACCATCCTCTGGGCCGACGACGAAATCGACCTGTTCAAGCCACAGCTTTTATTTCTGAAGAAGAAAGGCTACGAAGTCATAACCGCCACCAACGGTCACGACGCTCTGGAAGAGCTGAGCGAGAACGACGAGATAGACATCGTCTTTCTCGATGAATCCATGCCAGGCCTCACCGGCCTGGAAACCCTGGGTCGCATCCGGGAAACGGGCAACAATATCCCCGTGGTGATGATTACCAAAAACGAAGCTGAAAGCGTGATGGAAGAAGCCATCGGCAGCCAGATTGCAGGCTACCTGCTTAAGCCCGTAAACCCGATGCAAATCCTGCTTACGCTGAAAACCATTGTCGACGAAAAACGGCTCGTCCGGGAAAAAACCAATACCGATTATCAGCAGGACTTCCGCCAGTTACTTATGCAGATCAATAGTGGCCTCGACCGGGAAGAATGGGTTGAGGTGTACAAAAAGATCATCAACTGGGAGCTGAAGCTGGACGATAGCCAGAGCGAACAGATGGGCGAAATCCTTGCCGTTCAGAAACGGGAAGCAAACGCAGAATTCAGCAAGTTCATCGAACGCAACTATATGGACTGGGTGCAGGGCGAGGACGCTCCCATTATGTCTCATAACCTGATGAAGAAAAAAGTGCTTCCTCATCTGAATAAGGAAGTACCAACGGTGATGGTACTGCTGGACAATATGCGCTACGATCAATGGAAGGTGATAGAGCCCTACTTGACAGAACTCTTTAAAATTGAAGAAGAAGACCACTTCTACAGTATCCTGCCTACTGCAACCCAGTATAGCCGCAACGCCATCTTTGCTGGCATGATGCCCTCCGAAATAGCCAGACATTATAAAGAATGGTGGAAAAACGACGCCGACGAAGGAGGTAAGAACATGCACGAGGCAGACCTGCTTGGCAAGCAGCTCGAACGGGTTCTCCGCCGGGGCGATATCAAATGGGATTACACTAAGGTTACCCGCACCAACTTTGCCCGCCAAATGCAGGACCGGGCGCTGGATTTCCTGAACAATGACTTCAGTGTCATCGTCTATAACTTCATCGATATGCTGAGCCACGCCCGCACAGAGATGGAAGTGCTCAAGGAGCTGGCTGGCGACGAAAAAGCCTACCGCAGCCTTACTCGCAGCTGGTTCGAGAACTCCCCCCTGTGGGCAACTTTACGCAAGCTCGCAGAACGCGACGTTCAACTCATCGTAACAACCGACCACGGCACCATCCGCGTCAATACGCCCAGCCGCGTGGTTGGCGACCGCGACACCAGCTCGAATCTCCGCTACAAACTCGGCCGCAATCTGAACTACGACGAGAAAGACGTTCTTGAAGTACGCGACCCTCTGAAGGCTAAGCTTCCCCGCCCGAACCTCAGTTCCACCTTCATCTTCGCCAAGGAGGATAAGTTTTTCCTCTACCCCAACAACTATAACTACTACAACAATTACTACCGCAATACTTTCCAGCACGGTGGCATTTCGTTGGAGGAGGTCATATGCCCGGTTATTCGGCTGCGCAGCAGGTAACCTGCGGGAGTTTCTATATCTCCGCAGGGCTCGGCACCACGCCCGCCAGGATTTTTTCGTCTACCTCTCCGGAACCTTCTTTGTGGAGTACGGAAACATCTCCCGTGGTTTCGAAGACGACGGCCTTTACGTCCTGCAACCGGAATACGTTTGCTTCCCTCAGTTTGGCCATCAGGTCCGACTCGGTAACGCCGGTGTTTGCCAGATTCTCTGACAGTACCTCTCCCTCCCACATCAGGTAAACCGGGTTATTTTCCGATTTGTCCTCGAACCAGTCTGAGTAGCGCTTTGCGAAGGAGAAGAGTTGCTGAAAACCGATGATGGTAAGCAGGGCAACAGCGCCTTTGAGCAACGACTGGTCGGTATTGATTGCGATGGACGCAAGGATCGAACCAACCGCAATGGTGGAGGCAAAATCTACGCTGGACATCTTAGCAAAGCTCCGCAGGCCATACAGCCGCACGATCACCAGGATGGCGATAAAGATGAGGATACAGGAAATAATGGTCTTTACGATTACAGGCAGCGGAGCGGTAAGCCAGTTTTCCATAGTTCAGGGTTTTACAGCTATAGCATAAAATCCTTCGCCTATGTTCTTTCTATCGGGCAAAGAGCCCCTTCTTCGTAAACGAGGTTTGCACCTGCGGCCGCGCCCGAAACGTTTTGCTCTAACTGTACCCAACCGCTACCGCCAGCAGCAGCCCCAGCCAGGCCCAGACCAGGAGCATCCCCGTAAGCGGCAGCGCAAAGCGCAGCCACCGGTCGAACGGAACCCGGCACAGCGACAGCATTGCAACAAGGCCACCCAGCGACGGATTGAAGAGATTTGTAACGCCGTCGCCAATCTGAAAAGCAAGGATGGATATCTGAGGATTGAGCCCCAGTTCGTTGCCCAGCGGAATCATTACTGGTAGCGTCGCCATTGCCTGTCCGCTCCCCGAAGGGATGAGCAGGTTGAGGCCACTTTGCCCGATCGACATCCCGATGGCAGAGAGGTACGTAGGCAGCCCGTCCAGCGCGTTGGCCAGGCCGTTCGAGATGGTGTCCTGAATCTGCCCCTGCTCCATAATCACGCTCACCGTGGTGGCCATCCCGATGATGAAGGTTGCCGGAGCCATCTGGGCGATCGAGTGAAACCCCGCTTCGGTAACGGCCTGCCCCGAAAGACCGCTGGCCACCGCCAGCGCTACAGTCACCATCAGAAAAATAGCGGAAGTATCGTTGATGTGGAAGCCCTCGATGTTGAACACTCCGTAGAGCACGGCCGCAAGTCCGAGCAAGAAGATCGACAACAACAACCAGTTCTTATTCGTGATTTCGTACTCCGCCAGGGGCTTGCTGAGTTGCATCCCTTCGGTATCCAGTCCACGCCCGATGCCGCTTTCCGGATCGGCCTGTAGCCGGCGGTAGTACCGCACGTTGTACCAGGCAATGAGGGCGAGGCCGCCGGTGCAAAGAATGGTTCTGAGCCAGGCTCCGCTGAACAGGGGCAGATCGGCGATCAGGTGGCCGTTGCCCACCGTGTAAAAATTGATCGGAGACAGGCCGAAGGCAACCGTCATGCCGCCCACGCTCACTCCTGCTGCGAGCACGAGGTCTCCGCCCAGCGCCAGCACGACGATCGCTGCAATCGGGATGGTTGCAATATTGTTTTCGTACCCGACCATTATCCCCAGCAAGCCGTAAACGATGGTGAGCAGCACCAGTAAAATCTCTGCCCGCCCCTTCTTCATGGGTGCACTTTGCCCCATTCCGGCCTTCTGTGGTGCGAGGGCCGGAGCCGTAGTATGCTTCCCGCTCATCAGATAGACCACCCGTCCGATTACGTTCTCGATGGTTTTGCTTCGTTCCAGCAGCGAGAACATCAGGGCACTGGCCAGGCAGATAAAAATAATCGGGGTTGCCCGTTTATAGCCTTCGGGGAAAGCCTTGAAAATATCGAATATGCTGAGCGGAGAGGGTTCCACCAGCCCGTAGCTGCCAGGGACTACCCGCATCCGGCCGTCAACTTCTACCCGCTCGTACAAGCCGGCGGGCAATAGCCACGTCATTGCCGCCACCACCAGGATGATCAGGAAAAGCATGATGAGGGGAGAGGGGATACGGCTGTACCATTTCATAGTGGGGTAATCAAAAAGTCTTTCGCCCTGTAACTCAGGCCAAGCCGAAAGTACGACGTGAACCGTTACGTTCACGAACCTGCCGTTCAACTTACCCTGTATCCTGCGTTTGCGCCCTTATTATCTGGTCTTGTGGCTGTATTTCTACTTCAACCGATCAATCAGCCTGCCGCTGACCCTCAGGAAGTCCATCTCGGTGATGATTCCCACCAGTTCCTTGTCTTTGATCACGGGCAGACAGCCGATTTTCTCGCCCCGCATTACGTGCATCGCATCTTTGATCTTTGTACTGGGGTCGATGGTACGGGGGTTCGCGATCATAATGTCCTTCACACACACGTAGCCCGCCTCCGGGCTGTCCGGACGATCCCGGCGGGTGTAGTACCGCAGCAATTTGCGGGTCGTGATGAGGCCGGTGAGGTGGCCCTTGCCATCCTCAACGGGTACGTAGCGCAGTTTACGCCACTCCATCACGTTGGCTACCATTTCGAGCAAATCGTCTTCGTGCACGGTAAAAAGATCCGTTTCCATGAATTCTTCCACCCGCAGGCCTACCGGACGGTAGCTTTTGAGGTCCTTCACGTTCGGCAACTCCCAGGTATGAACGGGCTTTTCCGACATCTGATTACGAATCATTGCCGATGTGATCACCGTGAGGCCTTCGTCCTGATTGACTTCAGCTTCGAGCTTGGTGAACGATTGCAGCAACCAGCGGGCACCGTTCTGGTGGGCTTTCGCTCTTTCTTCGATCACCCCCAGGTAACGGTCGATATCTTCGGCGACAATTCCCCTGCTTTGCAGCCCCTCGCGGGCGATAGGGATCAGTTCATCGACGATGAGGTCGCAGCAGGCGACCTTTCTGTTGTTGAACCAGGTGAACTGGGTGTCTACTCCGAACTGGGCCGCCTTCACGAAGTTGTCCTTCGCGTCGGCGAAGCTCATATGCTCGCGGATGTCTTTGAATTTGTTGGCCATACCGATCATGGTTCCCAGCCAGAAGGCGGAGTTAGCAACCTGATCGAGCACCGTTGGCCCGGCGGGGATGACCCGGTTCTCGATCCGGAGGTGTGGCATACCGTTTTCACTGATTCCGTAGCAGGGCCGGTTCCAGCGGTATACCGTACCGTTGTGTACCTGCAGTGCCTTCAGTTTCGGGATTCCTTTTTTACCGACGGTTTCCAGGCTGTTCTCCTCCACTTCTGCACCCAGGAGGACGCGGAAACGGGAAATGTCTTCTTTATAAATTTCCATGATGCTCTTATCGAGCCAGTCGGTACCAAAGCTCACCCGTGGCTCGGGCTGGCGCATGTGGTCCTGGGTGGTCCGCACATCGAGCGACTGCTGGAACAGGGCGATGCGGCTCTCGTGCCACAGCCGCTTACCAAACACCAACGGGCTGTTGGCGGATATGGCCAGAATCGGACCGGTGATCGCCTGAGCGATGTTGTAGAGCGGAGCGAAGGTATCGGGCGTAACCTGCAGGTGAACCTGATAGCTGGTGTTGCATGCTTCCATCAGCGGGCTGTCGTGACTGATGATCAGTTCGTCAATTCCCGTCAGCCGCAACTCAAACCCTTTGGAGGATTTTGCCTGGGCCCGGATCGCTTCGATCAGCGCCCGGTAGCGGGGCTTCGGCGTCAGGTTGTCCATCGAGAGGTCAAACTTCCGCAGGGTCGGCAGAATTCCTGTCAGCACCACCAGGGCATCGCTTTTTTTTGCCGACTCTAAAATCTTAGCCAACTGGGCCCGGTTTTCGGTCTCCATCAGGCGCAAGGCATTCCCGGTAAACTCCTGAGGGCTAAGATTGCACTCCACATTGAAGCGGGCAATCTCGGTAGTTGCCCACGGGTATTGCTTCAGGCGGTTCAGTACCTGAATGTTCTTTGGTGTAGGTTTCAGCGTTTTTTTATCGACAAGACACATTTCCTGTTCCGCACCAATCCGGATGGTTTCGGTCTCAAACCATTCGTGTGCCAGCATGTATTCCAGCGCCTGCACGTCCTGCAACAAATGGCGGGTAAAGTTGGTGCGGCTTTCGCTGGTGGGTACGTTAACTTTTTCTTCGCCCATGGTGGTTTCCTCGTAAATTGGTGTGCTTGTATCACTCAATTTACGGTAATTCAGGGCAGATGTTCGAGCAAAGCTTGTTATTCGTTGTAAATCAATGCTTTTCGTAAAAACACAGAGATTCAGGAGGCGCGGCCGCAGGTGCAGAGGGAGTTTTGAGGGAGCTTCGCTGGCCGGGACGGCTGGAACTGGCGCAGGCTCTGTTTACAGTGTCTTCAGGTACTCCACTACGGCCCAGCGTTCTTCTTCTGAGAACTTATCCCCGAAGTAATGTCCCTCGTTGCTATAGCCGGGCACTTCGGTATCGAAAGTCCATTTTTCGTTTTTGGGCTCAGGGTCGTAGTTCCAGCCCAGGTGTTTCCAGTCGTAGTCTTTGCTATCGCCGGAGCGCGTCCAGCGGGCCGGACGTGCTTCGGAGTTCAGGACCTGATACACGGTAGGAACTGATCCGTTGTGCAGGTATGGTGCCGTGGCCCAGATCCCGTCGAGCGGCGGAGCTACGTAGCCCATTGTTGGCTCGAACCTCGAATTGGGTTGGCTGGTTGCAAACCAGCTTTCGTTGTACCAATCCACGATACCACTTTGATTGATGTAATCGGCGTAGAGGCGATCGGTTTTCACTACGTTCAGGTTAACGACTTTATTGGGGTAGGTATGTCCTTCCTCATCATCGTAGGTGCCGTGGCAACCTGCGCATTTTTTCTCGAACAGGGGTTTTCCTGCCGCAGCAAGTTTCTGATCTATTTCGCCGGGGTACGCCGGGCTCTCCAGCTGAAGTAACCAGGCGTAGACGTCTTTAAACGCTTCGACAGATTTTCGGCTGTGGCTGCTGTCCGGCACACCGAGCACGCTGGCCTGTAGTAGCAGCTTTGGCATGCTACCCCGGCCGATGCCGTTGTAGTAGAGGGTGTTCTTCTTTTTCACGTGCCAGAGGGGCGGCGTATCGGTGGCGATGTTGTAATCCCACATATCGTAGAGGGGCTTGTCTACGTAAGTAAGGTCATCGGGGTCGCGGTGCATCATACACGCTTCCGCGAGGCGGAAGGCGGGGTTGGAACCGGGCTGGGTGGTTTTGATCTTTGGCGCCATTCGTTTGAAGTAATTGCCAAAATCTTCGAAAGCAGCTGGCTCGAGGTCCTTCTTTTTACTGTACTTGACGGCCATCCCGAAGCGCATCATAGTTCCCATCGTCACCATACTTTTTTCGAAATCGGAGAAGCTGTCTCCGAGGCCAATCACCAGTTCACCGTTCACCTTACCAGCGTGGCAGGTGAAGCAGTTTCCGTTGGCGATTTTCGCTCCGTTCGGGGCAATGAAAGCCGTCATAAAGTACGGGATCCCCTCGTTGAGTTCATTGCGAGGGTATGGATCATCCTGGCGCATTTTAGGCGCAGCCTTTTGCATTATTTCTAACGGTACTCCACTTCCGATATAATCGCCGTGGATGAGAAAATCGAAACCGGCAACGGGGTCACCGGTTGTATCCTGCTGACTGGGCGGCAATACCCGGGTCTTCCAGGCATCAGTACCCGCGGCAGTTTCGGCCAGCGGCCGGTAGGCATTGCAGGCTACGAAGAGCAGCAGGATGGAGAAGATGTATAGGTAGCGCACTCGGGTTCAATTTTCGGGTATCCAGCCGGCCTTCAGACCGGCTGGGCAGGTTATGCCTATGAAATGACCAGAATCAAAAAGAGTTCACTTTAATTATCAAAGTTCTTTAAATATTACAAAACCATTATCGTCAACACCTTTACACGGCTAGCTTCGCGCAATTACGCGAGCGGCCAACAAGTAAGAGCAAGCTTCAATTCAACAACTCTTTGCACCTGCGGCCCCGCCCCGTTATGTCGCAAACGTTAATTTCTCAACTGACCAACAATAGTTACCCACCACTCCGTTAACTTTAGGCATCCTATTTTCGCTGTTTTCTTTCCACCATACCCATTACGATGAAAAAATACCTGCTCCCGCTTCTTGGCCTGGCCCTCGTTGGCCTTGCCGCCTGGTACTTTACCCGGCCAGCCGAGACTGAAGAATCCGTCCAACTTACTGCGGCCGTAAAAAGAGGTCAGTTTCTGATGAACGTGATCGCCACCGGCGAACTGCAGGCCAAACGCTCCGAAAAGATCAAAGGCCCTACGGGCATGCGCAGCAATCAGATCTACCAGACCAATCTTACCGACCTCGTGCCGGAGGGCACGATGGTGAAGAAAGGCGACTACGTAGGTCAACTCGATAAAACGGAACTCGACACAAAAGTAAAGGCCGCCCTGAGCGAGATGGATAAAATCAATACCCAACTCGAGGCGACCCGCATTGATACCGCAATCGAAATGCGGGCGATGCGCGACCAGCTCATCAATATGCGTTTTGGGATGCGCGAGAAAAGGCTCGAGGTAGAACAAAGCAAGTACGAAGCACCGATGGTGATTCAACGCGCCAACATTGAACTGGAGCGCTCGGAGCGCGACCTCAAGCAACTGGAACAGAAGTACGAACTGAGCCAGGAAAAAGCCCGGACCCAGGTTGCTGAGATTATGGCCAACATCAAGCAGCAGCAGGTCATTGTAACCCGGCTGCAGGAGTTGGCGCAGGAGTTCACCATTATGGCCCCGAAGGACGGAATGGTGATTTACGCCAGGGGCTGGGGTGGCAAAGTAAAAGCAGGATCGCAAATACAAGCCTGGGATCCGGTGGTTGCGGAACTGCCTGACCTTTCGGAAATGATTTCCAAAACCTACGTGAATGAAGTAGACATCAGCCGCGTTCGTAAAGGGCAGGAGGTACAGCTAAAAGTTGATGCTTTCCCCGACAATACTTACACCGGTCTCGTTATTCAGGTCGCCAACATCGGGGAACAACTCCGCAACTACGACTCGAAGGTCTTTGAGGTCATCATTCAGGTCAACGAAGCCGATTCTATCCTGCGGCCGGCCATGACAACCGGCAACGAAATTCTGACGGATGTGCTGGAAGACAAACTCTTTATCCCGCTCGAAGCACTCTATAAAGACACCGTTTCCTTTGTTTACAAAGAGGTAAACGGACGCCCCGTAAAACAGGAAGTACTAAGCAGCTGGAGCAACGAAAACGAAGTTGTGATTGTAGAAGGGCTTTCTGCCGGAGACAAGGTTTACCTTACGGCTCCGGCCGATGCGGTAAATATGCCGATGCAACCACTGGCGCAAATGGTTCGTGATTCGGCAACGAATTTCCTGTACTCCGAACGGGAAGAGCGGCGAAAAATCGGTGACGCCAAGGCGGCAAAAGTGAGAGACGAAGGTCAGCTCGGCGGAGGTGGAGGTGAAGGAGGCTTCATGATCATGTTCTAGACGTTCCCCCTGCCTTTTCTGTGCGGGAAGGATTTTCAGTCTATGTGTCCCCTTTATTAACCTCAGTCACCTGCCCCATGCAAAAACTGTTTTTCAACTTTCAACTCGCCCTCGAAGGCGTTGCGGCTAACCGGTTGCGGGCTTTCCTGACCGCTCTGGGTATCGTCTTTGGTGTCGCGGCCGTAATTGCGATGCTTGCCATCGGTACCGGCGCGCGGGAAACCATCCTTGCTCAGATGCGCCTCATCGGGGCCAACAACATCGTCGTTACCAGCCTCACCGAGGCTGCCGACGATGAAGAAGCCGAAGAGGCCCAGTCTGCCGGCCAGGACAAAAACACCAAAAAGTGGTCTCCGGGCCTGACGCTGGGCGATGTCCGGGCCATTACATCTATCCTTCCCGGCGTAACTGCCACCAGCCCCGAGATTGTGCTTCCCACCACCATCATCCGGGACGGTAAGATCGGTAAAAGCCGGGCGGTGGGGGTTACCAATGCATTCTTCGAACTCAACAACCTGGGCCTTGAGCGGGGAACGATGTTCCACAGCCTTCACCAGCAACGGGGTGATCCGGTCTGCATTATCGGGCAGGACATTCTGCGGAAGTACTTCAGCGCAGGGAACCCGATTGGCCAACGCATTAAATGCGGCAACACCTGGATGCGAATCATCGGAGTGCTGGAGCGACGCATCGCGAAAGACGAACAACTCGAAAACCTTGGCATCCGGGACTACAATCAGGACGTCTACGTTCCGCTACAAACAGCGCTGATTCGCTTCAAAGACCGCAGCTACGCCCACCTGACCAACATCGGCCGCAGCAACAACAACCAGAAGGCCGAAAACTACCATCAGCTCGACCGGCTGGTGATCAGAGTAAACAAATCTGAAGAGCTCCTTGCTACCTCCAACGTAATAGCCCGTGTGCTCAAGCGCCGGCATCAGGGCGTGCTTGATTATGAAATGGCCGTTCCCGAGAAAATGCTCGAAGCGCAGCAGCAAACACAAGACACCTTCAACAAAGTACTCGCCTTCATTGCCGGTATTTCCTTGCTCGTTGGTGGCATCGGCATCATGAACATCATGCTGGCCTCGGTGCTTGAGCGGACAAAAGAGATCGGTACCCGTCGCAGCCTGGGCGCAACCCAGCAGGACATTGTACAGCAATTTTTGCTGGAGGCCATCTTCATCAGTCTCCTCGGCGGCATCAGCGGCATCATTGTCGGCGTAGGCGCAGCACAGTTTATTGCGGCCAATTACGACATCCCGACCGAAGTGTCGCTCTGGAGTGTACTCCTTTCCTTCGGGGTAGCTTCGGTTATCGGCCTCGTATTCGGACTCTTCCCCGCACAGCGCGCGGCAAAACTCGACCCCATCAAAGCCCTTCGTTCAGACTAGCCCGCACAATGCACGCTCGGCGTGCGAGCTTGAAACCCCGCAGCCAGAGGCTACACCGTAAGCTCGCACACGGAGTGTGCACCCACCCGGCACAACCAGAAAACCCAAGCCCATGCGTTCCCTTACTTTGCTGTTCCTGTTCTTTTTTTGCACCTGCGTCAGCGCCCAAAAAACCTATGTCTTAACCCTGGAGGAAGTGGTGGAGATTGCCCGCAGCGAGTCTCCCGACATGAAACTTGCCGAAACCCGGCTCAACAACAGCCTCTGGCAATACCGCTCGTTTCAGGCCGATTACAAACCGCAGATTAGTCTCGACGCCACGCTGCCCGGCCTCAACCGTTCCATCGAGCCCATTACGCTGCCCGACGGCAGCGAAGATTTCGTGAGCCGGGCTTTCATGCGCAATTCGGTCAACCTTTTTCTCTCCCAACCCATCACGGCCACCGGAGGACAAATTTTCCTCACCACCGGTCTGCAGCGCCTCGATGTATTCGAGACCGACATCAACGCAGGGTCACTGTCTTACCTCTCCACACCGGTTTCCATCGGCTTCACCCAGCCCCTGCGGACTTACAACGACCTGAAATGGCGGCAAAAAACCGAACCGTTGCGTTATCAGGAAAACAAGCGTCAGTTCAACGAAGCGAAGGAACAGGCAGCAGCTACCGCATCGAACCTGTTCTTCGACCTCCTCATCGCTCAGCTAACCCTGGAAGCAGCCAACAAAAACAAAATCAACGCCGACACCCTCTACGAAATCAGCCAGGGCCGTTATTCCGTTGGCCGCATCGCCGAAACCGACCTATTACAGATTGAGCTGAGCGTCATGAACGCCAACGCCTCGCTCGCCAGCGCCAACCTGAACGCACAAACGGCCAACGAGCAGCTGCGCAGTTTCCTTGGGATTACGACCAATGCCGAATTCCAACTCATCCCGCCCGACGGCATACCGACCAATACCGTTGACCCCGAAATGGCCCTGCAGCACGCCCTCCAGAATCGCAGCCTCATCCTCGCCTTCGAACGGCGGGTGCTGGAAGCCGAAGCCGAACTGGACCGCGCGGTAAAAAGCAACGGCTTTCAGGTTGACATTAACGGGCAGTTTGGCCTTTCCGGAACGGGAAAAAGCCTGGACGGAGCCTACAACGGGCTCATCGATCAGGAGGTGGTTACCCTGGGGATTCGTGTTCCGATCGCAGACTTTGGCAAGGCCCGCAGCCGCATCGAGGTTGCCCGGTCGAACCAGGACCTGGAGCGGCTCAACATATCTCAGGAGAAAATCAGCTTCGAACGGCGCATCCGTTTGCAGGTGCAGCAGTATGACCTGCTGCGCAACCAGGTTGCTCTTTCTGACCGGGCCTACGAGGTTTCCATCCGCCGCGAAGAGATCACCCGCAAACGCTACCTGATCGGCAAACTGAGTGTGACCGAGCTCAACCTGGCCGTGCAGGAAAAAGACGCGGCCCGGCGGCAATACCTCTCCAGCCTGCGGGATTTCTGGATCGGGTATTACGAGCTCCGTCGGCTTACCCTCTTCGATTTCGTTACGGGAGAAAAGTTGGTGGCGGAGTAATTTTTTTCCTGCGCGGACGCAGGTGCAGAAACAGTTATGCTGCCGCAATGAACCCCTCCAAAACAAAGAAGCCCCGCAACCATTGCTGGTTGCGGGGCTCTGTTCTTCAGCCTTCAGGCTGAGCGGTATCAGCTCAAACGCTCGAAGATGCCGGCAATACCCTGGCCACCACCAACACAGGCGGTAACCATTCCGTACTTCTGATCGCGGCGGCGCATCTCATCCAGCAACTGGATGGTCAGTTTGGCTCCCGTACAACCCAGCGGGTGACCCAGAGCAATGGCCCCACCGTTGGGGTTCACCGTTTCGGGATCGATGCCCATCGTCTTGATCACGGCCAGCGCCTGGGTGGCGAAGGCTTCGTTGAGTTCTGTTTGCTGGATGTCCTGAAGTTTCAGTCCGGCACGTTCCAGAGCTTTCGGGATCGCTACACAGGGGCCGATGCCCATGTAAAGCGGATCAACACCACCTACGGAGCAGCTCGCCAGGCGGGCGATTGGCTCCAGGCCCAGCTTCTTCACCATGCGCTCGCTCATCACGAGGGTAAAGGCGGCCCCGTCGGAAGTCTGGCTGGAGTTACCGGCAGTAACCACACCACCTTGCTCGAACACAGCGCGCAGACGGGCGAGGCCTTCCATGCTTGTGCCACGGCGAACGCCTTCGTCCATCGCAACGGTATGGCTTGACTTCACCATTTTGCCGTCCTTCACGAACACGTCTTCTACTTCAACCGGAACGATCTGGCTGTCGAAGTTACCAGCGTCAATACCGGCAGCAGCTTTTTCGTGGCTGCGTACGGCAAAGGCGTCGGCTTCCTCGCGGGTTACGTTGTACTTTTTGGCAACGGCTTCGGCCGTTTTACCCATACTGACGTGGTAGTTGATGTTGTCCATCGTGGCCTTGTAGCTTGGGCTGAGCTTGTATCCCGTCATCGGGATCTGGCTCATGCTCTCGGCTCCGCCGGCGAGGTAGATGTCCCCGAAGCCTGCTTTGATCTTACCCACCGCCATAGCGATAGACTCGAGACCAGAGGCACAGTAACGGTTGATGGTAATACCCGGCACTTCTTTACCGAGTGCGCGGGCAGCGATGAGGCGACCGACCTGAAGGCCCTGCTCCCCTTCCGGGTTGGCGCAGCCAACGATCACATCGTCGACCAGTTTAGGGTCCAGTTCGGGCACCGTGCTCATCAGGTGCTTGATTACGTCCACGGCGAGATCGTCGGAACGGTAGTTTTTAAATCCTCCTTTTTTGGCGCGGCCAACGGCGGAGCGGTATCCTTTTACTATGTAAGCTTCCATGATTGGTGCTTTAATTGTTGAGTTGAGGGGATGTTAGAAACTAGGAACTAGAAACTAGGAGCTAGTTGCCAGCCCTACTAGTTCCTGGTTTCTAATTCCTAAGTGGCTTATTGTTCTGCAGTGTGTACTGGATCCGTTCCAGGGTCTTCTGGTTGCCCAGCAGACTGAGGAAGGCCTCACGTTCGAGGTCCAGGAGGTACTGCTCGCTTACCAGAGTGGTCTGGGTAAGCTCGCCACCACAGAGGATGTTGGCTACGTGGCGGGCCACAACGCCGTCGTATTCGGAGATGTATTTACCGAGCTTGAACTCATTGATCGCCGTGTAGAGGGCGGCCAGTCCGGCACGGCCAAGAACAGTGATGTCTTCGCGGATGCTGGGTGCTACGTACTCACGGGAGAGTTCAAGCACCTTACGCTTGGCTTCGCCGATGTTGCGCTGGAGGTTCATCTCTACGAAGTCTTTGCCCTCAATGAGGTATCCGTAGTCAAACGCTTCGGAGGCTGAGGTAGAGACCTTCGCCGTTGCGATCGTCTGGAAGGCATCGATGAGGGTTGGCATCATAACGTCGCCTTCGAAGAACTTGTCGGACGCACGCAGGGCGAGTTCCTTCGTTCCGCCGCCGCCGGGGATGAGACCTACTCCTACCTCCACGAGGCCGATGTAGCTTTCTGCGGCGTAAACGCCCGCATCGGCGTGCATTGCAATTTCGCAACCACCACCGAAGACGTACCCCTGAGTGGCCACCACAACGGGAACCTTACAGGTCTTGATTTTCATGTTCAGCTGCTGGAAGCCATCGATGAGTGCATCGAGTTCGGTGAACTGTTGCTGCATCGCCATCATCCCGACGTTCATCAGGTTAGCTCCTACGGTGAAGTTTTTGGCGTTGTTGCCAATCACGATACCGGCCCAACCTTCTTCTTCCGCCTTATCGATAGCGTCGGAAATAGCCTGGCCGATGGCGTCGTCGATGGAGTTCGACTTAGAGGTAAACTCTACGCACATTACACCGTCGCCGAGGTCGTGAACCGTCGCAGAATCATTCTTGATGATCGGTGCGTTCTCCCGCAGGGTGTCCAGTATGATGTAGTTCTCGAGGCTCGGCACTGGCTTGTAGCCCTTACTTGCCTGGTCGTAGTACAGCCGCTTACCGCCTTCTACTTTGTAGAAAGAGTCGTGGCCGGCCTTTTGCATTTCGCTGACCCAGCCGGCGACTTTACTGCCGGTTTCTTCGATCATCTTGATGCCTTCGGCGAGGCCGATCTGATCCCAGGTCTCGAAGGGGCCGTATTCCCAGAAATAGCCGGTCCGCATCGCGTCGTCGATGCTGTACAGGTCGTCTGCAATTTCTGGTACACGGTTAGCGGAGTAAGCGATGAGGCCAGCGTAGTATTCGCGGAGGAATTTGCTCTCCCGGTCGTCTCCACCAACGATGGTCTTCATCCGCTGCCCCATATCGTCGATCATCTTAGCCTTACCGATCGGCAGGCGCGGACGCGTAGCGGGAGCGTACTCCAACGTTTTGAGGTTGAGCGCGTGGATGATGGATTTACCCTTCTCATCGCGCTCTTTTGTCTTTTTGTAGAAGCCCTGACCAGACTTATTACCGAACCACTTCTGGTCAAGCAGGTGCGCCATGAACTCAGGCTGCTTCTTGCCTTTTACTGATTCGATGTACTCATCGTCGGAAACGTTTTCCATTACGAAGCCAGACACTTTAGCACTGGTATCGATGCCCACGAGATCCTGCAGGCGGTAGGTTGCCGTGTTTGGCCGCCCGATGAGAGAACCGGTGATTGCATCAACTTCCTCGATCGTCATATCGTACTTCACCGTAAGGTCCATCATCTGGACGCCAGACATTACGCCGATGCGGTTACCGATGAAGCCGGGAGTATCTTTACAAAGTACGGTTTGCTTACCGAGATAAACATCGCCGTAGTGCATGAAGAAGTCCACTACGCCCTGGTCGGTTCCTTCGTGGGGAATCACCTCGAAGAGGCGCAGGTAGCGCGGCGGGTTGAAGAAGTGCGTACCACAGAAGTGCTTCTGAAAATCTTCAGAACGACCTTCGGCGAGCATCTTGATCGGGATACCGGAAGTGTTGGAAGTAACAAGGGAACCGGCTTTGCGGTACTTGTCTACCTTTTCAAAAATCTGCTGCTTGATGTCGAGCCGCTCGATCACTACCTCGATGATCCAGTCGCAGTCACCGATTTTTTCGAAGTCATCGTCAAAGTTTCCGGTGGTGATGTGGCTGGCAAAGTCTTTCTTAAACAGCGGAGCTGGTTTAGATTTTATGGCTGTGGCCAGTGCACTAACAGCTTGGCTGTTGCGCTTCACGGGGTCTTTTTTCTCTTCGTCGGAGAGGTTAAAGGGGACGATATCCAGCAGGAGTACGTCGAGTCCGATATTAGCAAAATGGCAAGCGATGCCAGAGCCCATAACGCCGGAGCCTAGTACGGCGACTTTCTTTATTCGGTGTTGCATGATGATGGTTGTATAAATGTAGTAACGCTACGAGTTGACAATGAGTTATATCAATTTAGCGAATTTTCGCTGGCGAAGATAAGGAGTTATGGCCCAACAGTCAAATACTCCTGCAGTCAAACCGTCTCCGGGGGCAATAATATTGTGCGTTTCGCCCGGTTGAAGCGGGAATAGTGCGACAATCCCGCAGGGAGCAAACCAGATTGTCGCGGCTCCTTCCCAGGGTAGCGATGCGGGGAGGGGTTGAGCGACAATCTGGTTTACGACCCATCCCACACAGGGGAGATATACGGGCGCGGCCGCGGGTGCAGAGGATGCTTTCAGGGAGCGACCGCGGGACTGTTCACCGTGCGTTGGGTCTAGGAATGATCTCGCTGTGGCACAAGTTGAGAGGAGGGAAGAACTTTGCCTTAAAACCGTTTTTTCACCTGCGCTCGCGCCTTATTACTGTACTAATAATCAGCCAGGTAAACTTTTATCTGCCCTGAAATCGTTATATTTACCACTCAAAGCTTTCAATCATGGCTAAACAGAGCCAACTACTAAGTCGGGTTATTGATGTTCTTTCGGACTTTCCCTCTCCGGAAGCTGTGATGGAACTTTGCACCAACCCGGCAGAGGAAATCCGTTTAAATGAGCTTTCCGTCAGGAATGAAGCCGGGCTTCTTTCCTTTGAAGAAAAAATTGAATTAGAACATTACCGCGTGGCAGAACACATGGTGCGCATGGCCAAAGCCCGTGCTTACCGCCGCCTGATGAAAGCCTGATTAGCCGTAGCGCTGAAGCATCTGTGTTAAAATTTTGATTTTCCAGGAGTACCCAGCGTGAGCAAAACCTACATCCCCGTCATCCTTCGCCGTCAAATTACCGAAGCAGCCGACAATTGCTGCGAGTACTGTAGAGTGCCCCGGGCCGTCGCTTTTGCCAGTTACCATATCGATCATATTATCAGCGAAAAGCAGGGCGGAGAGACCGTATTCGGCAATCTTGCCCTGGCGTGCAGGCTTTGCAACCTCAGTAAGGGAAGCAGCATCGCTGCCTGGCACGAGTTCCAGGAATCCCTCATCCGGCTGTACAACCCAAGAAAAGACGCCTGGCATAATCACTTTAATTTCCGTCCTTCCGGACTGATCGTTGCGCGCACTGAAATCGGACTCGGAACCATAAAGGTGCTCAACCTCAACGACCTCAACCGGGTAAGTTCGCGCGGGGTGCTCATCGACGCGGGGATTATCGAAGCCAGCTGATTTTTTCGAGGAGAACTAACCCTGTAAAGCGCCTACCCTAAAAGGCGGAAAACCCGATTATCTGTCGTATACCAACAAGATACCCTTGCCCCCTGTGCCGCAAATATGGCGTAACTTGCACCGATCTTTAGTAAACCTGAATCGACATGTTTTTACGTCTGTTAACGCTACTGGTAATTGCCGGTATTTCCTCCGTCTTTTCTGCCTGCCAGCAAAGTACTCCTGCCCTGGAAGACATCCTGAAAAGCCCGGTTGAGGTGAGGCTAAACCCCTACGACCGGGTTCCGCTGAGCGCCATTCTCCAGATCAGAACCGAGAAACCCTGCAGTGTTTCAATCACCGTTCCGGGTGAAACGCCTCTGGTACAAACGTTCTCGGACCACCTCAACTTCCGGGAAGTTCCGGTTTTGGGTCTTTACCCCGGCCAGGAGAACAAACTCGGGATTGTGCTCACTACCGAAGATGGTGAAGTATTTGAAGGGACCACCTCCGTAACCACAGCAGCGCTGCCCGCCGGCTTCCCGACCATAGACGTGACAACCCTGAAACCAGACCGGATGGAAGATGGGTTCCACCTCGTTGAACTGCTGCTCGCCAACAACGGCAAGTTCCTGCCCTACACCTTAATGTTCGACGATCAGGGCGTGATCCGGTGGTTCATGGACATGAGCGAGCAGGGACAAATCTCTTATACCACCTACCGCCTCAGAAACGGGAATTGGTTATACCTCAACTGGATCAAACTACTCGAAGTCGATGACCTCGGTAAAACCATCCGGGAAGAACAGATGTGGGGCAACGCCGGCAACCATGAGATCATCGAGATGCCCAACGGGATGCTGCTGATGGGCGGATCGAAGAAAGACAGTTACGTGATGAGCGAAGGCCGCAAGGTCCCTACCCGCTTCGACCACGCCGTCATCTGGGACCGGGTCACCGGTCGCACAGCCAAGGAATGGGACATGCGCAAGTACCTTAAAGTGGACCGACAGATTTTCCCGGCAGATTACGGCATGGACCCAGCAACCGACTGGTTCCACGTCAACTCGATCGCGATGAGCCTGCAGGACAACTCAGTGCTTGTCTCCGGACGAAATCAGGGTGTGGTAAAAATCGGTCCGGACGACGGCCTGCGCTGGATTCTGGCTCCGCACGTTGCGTGGGGGCAGGCCGGTTTTGACGGCAAAGGCCTCAACACCACCGATTATCTGCTGGCTGCTGCCAACCCGGCCGGCGAGCTCTACCCCGGAGAGGTCCAACAAGGAAAGGTCTCTGCCGAAGACTTCGACTGGCCCTCCGGCCAGCACGCACTTACCGTTTTGCCCAACGGCAACCTGCTGTTGTTCGACAACGGCCTGCGCAGAAACTATGAAGCAAAGCCGACTTACTCGCGTGCGGTTGAGTATAAAATCGATGAAGCCGACCGGACCATCACTCAGGTGTGGCAATATGGAAAAGAGCGGGGCATGGATCTTTTCTCCCCCATCACCAGCGATGTTGACGCACTCCCCAATGGTAACCGCCTGATCACTTCCGGAAACATCCGGGCGAGCGGCAAACCCGGCCACGGAAAGATGGTGGAAGTCACCTACCCCGACAACGAAGTTGTTTTCGAGGCCGACATCTACTTCAAAGACGCACTCGGCTCCGGCGAGAAAAGCTGGGGACAATTCGACATCCTTTTCCGCGGAGAGCGGTATTCTTTACTCAATAACGAATAAGCAGCCGGTTCGGGCTGCTGCCTTATGCATCCGGCACAGCAAAAAAGTCAGTTGGCGCCAGCCCAACAAACCCTCTGTAACCTTACGCTCTCATTAGGGTGTGAGTGACACCACTAACTCTCTTTTCTTTCCTGACACTACGTACATCTCAGGGCCAAACAAACTCAAATGTCATTGAAAATACTTGGTGTGGGAGCTCCCCGCACCGGAACCTCATCCCTTAAAGTTGCCCTCGAAATGCTTGGCTACGGCAAATGTGCCCACATGCAGGAGCTGTTCGGCAACCCCACCAAAACCAGTCAATGGGAGCAGTTCTTTGAGACGGGCAAAACAGATTTTCCGGACCTCTTTGATGGTTACCAAAGCAGCACAGATTTTCCCGGCTGCCTGATGCATAAAGAGCTCTCGGAACAGTACCCGGGGATGAAGTTTATCCTCACTCTCCGCGATCCCGAGGAGTGGTACGAGAGTGTGCTGCGGACGATCCACGCTGCGGTACCGCACAGCGCTGCGGCAAAAGAAGCAATGCGATTGAAGGGTGAGGCTTCGCCGAAATTCAGGAGTATTGGCAATGCACTCGCCCTGGTAGAGAAGTATCTTTTTCAGCGGCACTACGCCGGAGAGTTCCTGAACAAGGAGGCAACAATCTCGCGTTACCTTGCTTTTCAAAACGAGCTCCGCACCTGCGTCCCCGCCCAAAATCTGCTCGAGTTTCGCATCAGCGACGGTTGGGAACCCTTGTGTGCTTTCCTTGGTGTTCCGGTTCCTGAGGAGCCTTTCCCGTTCAAGAACAAACGCAAAGATTTCCAGGAACAGATCGGAAAGATGATATCTGATGGCGGACAGTTAAGAATAAAGTAGCTGTAACAAAAAGGGGGCCATCTTCGTGTATAAATTGTCACCACTACTTTATGCACACCCCCACCCCCAAACCCGGCCTGTTTCAGAAAGGCCTTTTCGGACTGCTTGCCGCCAAAACGTTGCTCCACCTTACGGCCATTTTAAATGGTTATGGCCTGCACAGAGATGAATACCTCTACCTTGCCGAAGGCCATCACCCACTGTGGGGATACATGGAGGGGCCGCCCGTAATCGGCTGGGTGGCAGGCATCAGTCAGCTCATTTTTGGCGGGACGATATGGGCGGCAAAAATTCCTGTGCTTATAATTGGGCTGCTCAGCCTGTGGTTGCTCTGCGAGATGGTCAGAGAACTGGGCGGCGGGAAGCACGCCCAACTGATTGCGGGCGCCGGTTGGTTGCTCTCGCCCGTATACCTGGGCTCTAATGCGTTGTTTCAACCCGTCAGTTTCAACCAGTTTTGCTGGCTTCTGACGGGACTCGCCCTGGTGCGCCTGATTAATTACCAACGCCCGAAAGACTGGTACATTCTCGGCGGAGTCGCAGGCCTCGGCCTGATGACTAAGTACAGCATCGTATTCTACCTCTTTTCCTTGCTGGCGGGCCTGCTGCTTACCGAGCAACGCTCCCTGCTTCGCAGCAAACACCTGTGGCGGTCTGTCGGGATTGCGCTGGTCATGTGGTTACCGAACCTGTGGTGGCAGTTCAATCATGGATTTCCGGTGATGGCACACATGCAGGAATTGTCTGAAACACAGCTGGTGAATATGTCGGCGATGGATTTTCTCGTCCCCCAATTTCTGTTCCACGCGCTCGGAGTCCTGATCTGGCTACCGGGTTTGGTTTACCTCATCCGGTCGAAGCAACTCAGGCCTTACCGCTCTCTGGCCTTCGCTTACATCATTTTAATTGCGCTCTTACTACTGCTGAACGGAAAAGCGTACTACACCTTTGGGGCCTACACTTCTCTCTTCGCAGCAGGTGGCTGTTACTGGGCTCAACGCCTGGGAGAGAAAAGCTGGTGGGTGGTGTTACCGCTGGCAGCCAACTTCATCCTCATACCATTCGGTTTACCGGTACTGCCTGTGGATAAAATGCAGCAGTACAGCATTTTCACCCGCGACAACCTGGGAATGACCGCCGGGCTGCGCTGGGAAGACGGTACTGTACGTGATCTCAGCCAGGACTATGCCGATATGCACGGGTGGGAGGAAATGGTAGCAAAAGTAGCTGAGTTTTACCACCAACTACCACCGGAAGAACAGGCTACCTGTATGATCGAGGGTGGCAATTACGGACACGCCGGGGCGCTGAGCTTCTTCCGCCATAAGTATGACTTACCCGAAGCGGTTTCGTTCGATGCCAGCTTTCTCCTCTGGGTTCCTGAGCAGGTTGAATTTGACCGACAGATTATTCTCGACGATAGTCCGCAGGGACCATCCGACTACTTCTCCGTTGTCAGCCTGATCGACAGTACCCATACACCTTATGCCAGGGAAACCGGTTTCATCTACTACCGCAAGCAGCCAAAAACCGATGTTTCTCAGGCATGGACAGATATTGTGCGTGCCCGCAGGGCCGCACAACTAGGAGAATAAGAACTTAAGGCTTTTCCGGCCTTACAAGCTGCGAGTGCTCTCCTCCGCCGCCGGTTTCCCGGGAGGAGATTGGATTTGAGAGACACTCGTCAGCCTGCAGCGAAGCAAAGCTTTTCAGTTTGTCGTTGTACCTGGTTCCCGCGATGTAAATGTGAGAATGTAGAGTTATGCCATAATTCGGTCTGCGTAAAGAATTGGTTCCGGGTAGGCCTTTTTGAATGAGTACCTGATCACATCGAAAGCCGTAACCACTCCCTTCAGTTTACCGTCGAGATTAACGACAGGCAAAGTTTTGAAGCGGCGGTCCATGAACAATTCGGCAGCGGTGCCAACCTTGTCTTTTGGGGCCAGTTTAACGATGGATCTGGTCATGACCGTTCCTACGAGTTCCTCGGCACAATTGGGGTTGTTGCGGCAATTCTGCCAGAGGTCGTAGCTTGTAATCAGGCCTACTAGTTTGCCGTACTTGTCCACAACAGGCAGCTGTTGCAGGCGTTTTTGTTCCATTAGCTCCAGCACGTCGGCTACGTGCTGGCCTGGCGTCACCGTAGTGACCCTGGTGGACATAATCGTCCTTACTTCTTCGTTCATCATAAGCTCTATGTTTTGAATACGGATTACTATATGACTGTAATATACTGAATTTAGCCGTGTAAAGCAAATCATATTTTGAACGAGACCAAAGATGCAAAACAAGCTGAGCGCCAAAAAAAAAGGAAGGGCCGGTTTCCGTACTGGAAACCGGCCCTTCCCGGGTGGTTGCAAGGTAACTTGCCTCTTACTATCCTTTGAGTGCAGCAACCATCGTTTTGCCGATGTCTGCCGGGCTTTTTACTACGTGGATACCACACTCAGCCATAATCTTCATTTTGGCTTCGGCGGTGTCTTCATGTCCACCAACGATGGCACCGGCGTGACCCATGGTACGGCCCTTAGGTGCAGTCTGACCAGCAATGAAACCAACAACTGGCTTGGTTCCGTGCTCTTTGATGTAGTGTGCAGCGTCGGCCTCCATTGTTCCTCCGATTTCTCCGATCATTACGATGGCGTCGGTATCAGGATCTTCCATCAGCAGTTTTACAGCATCTTTAGTGGTGGTTCCGATGATGGGGTCGCCTCCGATTCCGATACAGGTGCTCTGGCCCATTCCGGCTTTGGTGATCTGATCTACCGCCTCGTAGGTAAGAGTACCTGAGCGGGAAACGATACCGATACGACCAGGGTTATGAATGAACCCAGGCATGATACCACATTTTGCTTCTCCGGGAGTCATTACGCCTGGGCAGTTAGGGCCGATGAGGGTACAGTCGTAGTCATCGATGAAGGAACGAACCTTCACCATGTCCTGAACGGGAATACCTTCAGTGATACAGATGATCACCTTGATACCTGCGGCAGCTGCTTCCATGATAGCGTCTCCGGCAAATGCCGGTGGAACGAAGATGACGGTGACATCAGCTCCAACTTTAGCTACAGCTTCGGCTACGGTGTTGAATACGGGGACACCTACGGCCTCCTGACCGCCTTTACCGGGTGTTACACCACCAACAAGATTGGTGCCGTATTCTTTCATCTGGCCGGCGTGGAAACCACCTTCTTTACCAGTGATACCCTGAACGATGATGTTTGAATCTTTTCTTACGAGAACTGCCATGTGGAGTTAGATTTTTTAATTTTCTGGTTGGTGGAGAAAGGTTTGCTCAGAACGATGGTTATTCAAAAGCCAGGCTTTCAAAAAACCTCCCCTGCCCCGAAAGCTATCGGAGACGGCTGTGCCCTGAAAAGCACCTGTGGAAATTTGACGCGAAGGTAAGGTTTGGAAGACGGCGCACAAAAAGTTATTGAGGGTGAACGTCCGGAATACAGAAATCCACGCATAAGTTTACTTACACGTGGAACTTATCCGGAAGAATGAATTAAGAATTTTACTCATCATCTTTCTCAACGATGATGAAAACATCCTCGTCGTCTTTCTGCATGAAGTAGCCTTCACGGGCAAAAGTCTCACGGTTCGTTTCCATATCCAGCTTTTCGGCTTCGGCCTCATCGATAAGGTCATCAAACCGGTCCAGGTCTCCCTCCAGTCGCTCTACGGTAGAATGAAGGCGGAACTGGGTGGAAATGTCGTGCCGGTCAATAAAAACCATAAAGAAAGTAAATGCGACTAACGCCAGGAAATAGCGATTGCGCAAATAGGGAGGAAGCTTGTTAATCAAATCCCCAACCGGGTCCTTTTTCTTTTTTAGTGCCATAGCGGATGCAAGATAGTCAAATAGTCAAACAACAGAGCTATCTGAAGCTCCTGGCCGCCAGCCTGTGCCTTCTGCTCTGGTCATTATTTGATCCACTCACTAATCAACTGCTTGACTACCTTTGGGCCATGGCAAGAGAAAGAGAAGACCTGGTATACGGCCGCCACCCCGTTCTGGAAGCGCTGGCCTCGGGCCGGCCCGTCGACAAGGTATTCCTGCAACAAGGAACACGTGGTGAATTCGAGAAAGAACTTCGCGGTCTGTGTAAACTGCACGAGGTGCCCTTCACTATTATCCCTCAGGCTAAGCTGGGGCGTATGACCCGGGGTAACCACCAGGGCGTAATTGCTCAGCTGGCCGCTGCAGCGTACCAGAAAACGGAAAATCTGCTGCCTCTGCTTTACGAACAGGGCCACACTCCCCTGCTCCTCTTGCTTGATGGAGTCACCGACGTACGGAACCTGGGGGCCATCGCCCGCTCGGCCGAAGTATGCGGAGCACATGGCATCATCATTCCGCAGAAAAACAGTGCCGGCCTTACGCCCGACGCCGTAAAATCAAGCGCAGGTGCCCTGCTGCGCCTTCCAGTGTGCCGCGAAAAAAGCCTTGTCAATACCGTAGAGCTCCTGCAAATGAGCGGAGTGAAAGTGATCGCTAGTGACCTCGCCGCTACAAAGTATCTCCACGAGCTTCAGCTGACCGAACCGCTCTGCATTGTGATGGGTGCCGAAGGCGAAGGGATTTCTCAGGGCGTAGCCCGGGCGGCCGACGTGACCTTCAAAATCCCCCAGGCAGGAACCCTCAACAGCTTCAACGTAAGTGTTGCGGCCGGTATCCTTTTGTTCGAAGCAATGAAGGCCAGAATGTAAGAAGAGGCCCGCATCTTTAAGGAAGCCAGCAGCCTCCGTTTCGGCAGGGCGCAGGCAGTACCCGGTCCCGCCCAAAACAAGCGTTCTTTCTGGTACCCGAGCAGTCCTTACTTTCTGTCCCTTACCTACTTATTACTGTCATATTCTATTTAGACCAACTCAAAACAAAAGATTTCCACATATATTTGCGTTTGCTACCAAATACTCTGATCATGCCCTTTCCCCGCAGCACCGCAGCTTCTCACTTTGTCGCCGGAATGTCCGGTACGATTGAGCGTTTCACGAATGAAAACCTTGCCTGTAAGTTGTTGGATATCGGTGTCCGGCCGGGCTCCCGCCTCCGGCTGGTTCGTAAAGGTCCCTTTGGTGGCAGCTGGTACGTTAAAATCGATCAGCAGTGCCTTGCTCTTCGCAAACAAGAGCTTGCCTGTATCCTTATTAAGTAGACAGCCCCAAAGCCAGCGAGGGAAACGCAAAGGTCAGATCACAAAAAAGTGCCCTGGCTATTGCTAACGAGTCTCTGGCATGTGCGTTCTGCGCTTCAATTTCTGCAATTTAATTCCTTCCCTTAATTGGCTAACCCCGGAACATCAGACTTTTCTATCACCTCGCCGGTCGTCGGCCTTGTTGGCAATCCCAACAGTGGTAAGTCATCGCTCTTCAACCTGCTTACGGGTTTACGACAACGCGTCGGCAACTTCCCCGGCGTTACGGTCGAGAAGAAGTCGGGGGTGATGAGAATCGAGAACCTGCCTCCTGTAGAGATCATCGATTTCCCAGGAGCTTACAGTTGCTATCCTACCAGCCTCGATGAGCGCCTCGTTGTTCAGGAGCTCACCAATCCTAAAGGAGACCTTTTCCCCGACGCCATCGTCTACGTTGCAGACGTTACCAAACTGGACAAGCATTTACTGCTATTCACCCAACTCCGCGACCTAGACCTCCCCATGATTCTCGTCCTGAACATGGCCGACCTCATCGAGGAAGAAGGCCTGCAAGTGGACGTTACCGGTCTTAGTCGCCGCCTCGGCGTTCCTGTAGTAGCGGTCAGTGCCCGGGCAAACAAAGGCGTAAGCGAATTAAAAAAAGCCATCGCCGATCTTTTGCGCAACCCGCAGGAGTTTCGCCCGGAAGAACCCTTTTACGAGCCGGGTGTACTCGCCCGCGACGTACTCGGTGATTTGCGCCAGGAACTTCCTGCCCGCAACGACTATCACGCACTCCTACTTGCCCACCACGCCAGCTGGCTCAAGCATGTTCCTGAAAAAACGCGGCACAAAGTCCAGGAAGCGAGGGTGAAAAACGGCTTTCACAGCCTACGGGCACAGGTGGAAGAAACAATGGAACGGTACGACACCTTCGAGCCCATCGTTCGGGACACCGTTCGCCGGGCAAAAAACAAGTCTTCTTTCAGCGAGCGCGTTGACGATATTCTTACCCACCGCGTCTTCGGCCCGATGATCTTCGTCCTCATCATGCTTCTTCTTTTTCAGGCGCTTTTTGCCTGGACCGGCTGGCCGATGGAGGGGATTGAATGGTTTTTCGAGACCCTGGGCAACACCGTCCGGGAAAACCTCTCTGAGGGCTGGTTTACCGACTTACTCGTGGATGGCATCATCGCCGGGCTCGGTGGGGTACTGGTGTTTGTGCCACAAATCGCTGCTCTTTTCCTCTTCATCACCATTCTTGAAGAAGTCGGCTATATGGCCCGGGCAGCTTACCTTTTCGACAGCCTGATGCAGCGGTTCGGGCTCAACGGCCGATCTGTGGTTGCCCTCATTAGCGGACACGCCTGTGCCATCCCCGCCATCATGAGCACCCGCACTATAGCCAACTGGAAAGAACGCCTGCTGACCATCATGGTCACCCCGCTCACGTCCTGTTCCGCCCGTATCCCGGTCTATGTTATCCTAATAAGTTTTGCAGTCCCGAAGGGGACCTTCTTCGGTTTCGGTTACCAGGGGCTGGCCTTTGCCGGGCTCTACTTCCTGGGAATCATCTCCGCAATGCTTTCTGCCCTGATCTTCAAACTTGTTCTCAAGAGCCGGGAGCGTAGTTTTCTGATGCTCGAAATGCCGGATTACCGTACTCCGGTATGGCGCAACGTAGGCATTACCGTCTGGCAAAAGGTCAAGAGCTTCATCATGGAGGCCGGTAAAATCATCCTGCTTATCAGCATTGTACTTTGGGGCTTGTCTACTTATGGTCCTTCAGGAGCAATGGAAGAGGCGCGGGCGCAGGTCCAAAAAACGGTTGAGGAGCAAGGACTCAGTGACGACGACGCTGCCGATCTTCTCGCAAGTGAACAACTCGAAGCCAGCTACGCCGGACACGTCGGTAAGTTTATCGAGCCCGTCATTCAGCCACTTGGTTACGACTGGAAAATCGGTATCGCACTCTTCACGAGTTTTGCTGCCCGCGAGGTTTTCGTTGGCACCATGGCCACTATTTACTCCATCGGCAGCGCTGATGATGAGTTGCGCATCCGTGACCGTATGGCCGAAGAAATCAATCCCCGCACCGGCGAACAGGTCTACAACCCAGCGACGGCATGGAGCCTACTGGTCTTTTATGTCTTCGCAATGATGTGCATGTCTACGCTCGCGGTCACCAAACGGGAAACCGGCGGTTGGAAATGGCCGGTCATTCAGTTTACTTTCATGACGGCGCTGGCTTATGTTTCGGCGATGGTGGTTTACCAGGTATTAAGCTAAGGCGGCAAAGCAGCCTCCGGATGCGATACCTCGCCTACGTAAAAAGCACACACCAGCGCGTAGCCTCGCACTTCACGGAACATCACAATACCGCAACACGATCGGAGAGGGTGCGGACCGCTTCCTCCCGGAGGGTGCGGCGACCAGCTTACCAGTGCTTGGCCACGTAGGGGTAAGTCATCTGGTATTCATCCTTCACCATTGACACCAGGCGATCACGCAGTTTATCCATGTTCTCGCGGGTATGGGCTGAAATCAGAAGAGCTTCATTCTGGAATTCGCTTTCCAGACTTTTGCGCAATCCTTCTTCTACTTCCTCGCGGCCTTCCTCATCGAGGTAAAGGTCGTAGTTCCGCTCACGGAAAAGATCGATTTTATTAAAGACGAGCACGGTTGGTTTCTGGTCAGCTCCAAGTTCTTTGAGCAGCTCCTGGACGGTCCGTATCTGGTCTTCGTGCGCGGGGTGGGCTACGTCTACTACGTGCAGGAGGATGTCGCTCTCGCGTACCTCATCGAGGGTAGACTTAAAGCTTTCAACCAGGTGGTGAGGTAGTTTACGGATGAACCCTACCGTATCGGTCAGGAGGAAAGGGACGCCTTCGTAGGCGACCTTCCGCACAGTCGTGTCGAGGGTTGCGAAGAGTTTGTTTTCGGCGAAGACATCCGACTTGGTGATGAGGTTCATCAAGGTAGACTTGCCGACGTTGGTGTAACCCACCAGGGCTACCCTGACCATTGCATCGCGGCCCTTGCGTCGGGTTTCCGCTTGCTTATCGATCTTGATCAGGTCTTTCTTCAGTTTGGAGATTTTATCGCGGATGATCCGGCGATCCGTCTCGATCTCGGTTTCACCCGGCCCGCGCATCCCGATACCACCACGCTGGCGCTCAAGGTGAGTCCAGAGTCCGCGCAGGCGGGGCAACATGTACTGCATCTGGGCAAGTTCGACCTGGGTTTTGGCCTGGGCGGTTTGGGCACGTCTCGCAAAAATATCCAGAATAAGACTTGAGCGGTCGATGATTTTCACCTTCATGCGTTCTTCAAGAACGCCGTTTTGCTTTCCGCTGAGGTCATCATCAAAGATGACCATCGTTACTTCTTCGTGGTTTTTCACGTACTCGGCGATCTCGGCTGCTTTACCGCTACCGACAAAGGTTTTGTTGTCGGGGCTGTCCAGCTTTTGGGTAAAACGCTTAACGGTTACTGCACCTGCGGTGAGCGCCAGAAACTCCAACTCGTCGAGGTATTCAGCTACCTGCTCTTCGGTTTGGTTGCGCTTGATCAGCCCCACCGTTACCGCGTATTCCGTTTCTTTTTTAAGGCCAGATTGTTTTTGCCCTAAGTTCCATTCGTTTGCCATATGTGTAGGTAACAATAGAAATAAGTCGCAAGTTTTCTTTTGCTTCTCCTTTGCGCTCCGTGGAGCACAACTCGTTGGTTATTACTTTGCCGAAAACCTTCCTTCGCACCTGCGGCCGCGCCCGAGAAAGCCGCTGCCATCAAGCAATCAGGCTGCTGCAATTTCTTGCAGCAGCCTGATTGTTACACTAAACGCTGAATGCTCTTACTGAGCAGCAGCCAGCAGGTTAGCCATATCCACTTTAGGGCCGATGAAGGCCGCGAGATCTTCGATCTTGATCCGGGTCTGCTCCAGTGTGTCGCGATCACGGACGGTAACGGTTCCTTTGTTCTCGCCTTCTTCGATGGTATCGAAATCGACGGTGATACAGAAAGGTGTACCTACCGCATCCTGACGGCGGTAGAGTTTACCGATGGCTCCGGTGTCATCGTACTGTACGTCGAAGCGGAAGCGGAGATCGTTGAAGATGTCTTTAGCGACCTTCACGATTTCCGGATTGTTACGCTTTAGCGGCATAATTGCAGCCTTGATAGGGGCCAGTGCAGGGTGGAGTTTCATGACATCGCGGACGTTATTCTCATCGTCCTGCCCGGGTACCGTTTCGGTACGCAGCGCGTGACTCATTGCGGCGAGGAAAAGGCGATCAGCACCGATGGATGTTTCGAGAACATAGGGGACATAACTCTCTTTCGTTTGCGGATCGTGGTACGTCATTTTTTTGCCGGATAGCTCCATGTGAGCACCGAGGTCGAAGTCGGTACGACTGTGAATACCTTCAAGTTCCTTGAAGCCGAAGGGGAAGTCGAACTGGATATCTACGGCTGCATCGGCGTAGTGTGCCAGGTTATCGTGGTCGTGGAAGCGGAGTTTTTCCTCCGGGTGACCAAGTGCACGGTGCCACTTCATGCGGGTCTCCTTCCATTTGTTGTACCACTCCATTTGGGTCCCTGGCTTGATGAAGAACTGCATCTCCATCTGTTCGAACTCCCGCATGCGGAAGATGAACTGGCGGGCGACGATCTCGTTCCGGAAAGCTTTACCAATCTGCGCGATACCGAAGGGTAGTTTCTGGCGCGTGCTCTTCTGCACGTTGAGGAAGTTGACGAAGATACCCTGAGCCGTTTCCGGGCGGAGGTACAGCTTGCCCTCCTCTCCTGCGATGTTGCCGAGCTGGGTGGAGAACATGAGGTTGAACTGGCGCACGTCTGTCCAGTCCGCCGCGCCGCTCTCCGGGTCTTTGATTTCCAGGTCGATGAGCATTTGCCGGAGCTCCTCCATATTGCCATCAGTCATGGCCGTAGCGAGACGCTTATTGATCTCTTCCATCTGACCCAGGTAACGCTTCACGTTGCCGTTGGTAGCGCGGAATTCGGCTTCGTCGAAAGCATCACCGAAACGCTTTTGGGCTTTGGCTATTTCTTTGTTCAGTTTGCCCTCGATCTTGGCTACGTGGTCCTCGATCAGTACGTCGGCGCGGTAGCGCTTCTTGCTGAGCTTATTGTCCACCAGTGGGTCGTTAAACGCATCGACGTGGCCGGATGCCTTCCAGGTTTTCGGGTGCATGAAGATCGAGGCATCGAGACCGACGATATTGTCGTGCAACTGCACCATCGAGCGCCACCAGTATTCCTTCAGGTTGTTCTTCAGCAACACACCAAGGGGACCATAATCGTAAGCGGCGGAGAGGCCGTCGTAGATTTCGGAGCTCTGAAAAACGAAGCCATAGTCTTTGGCGTGGGCGGTTAGCTTTTTGAAGTCGGCAAAGGTGGTAGCCATAAATTGATTCTTTTAATGGACCGCAAAGATAGTAAGTGAGTTGTTGAATTATCAGTTTCCTGAGCCAAGGGTAATTTGTGGCGCGCACCAAAGGGCCTTATTGCTTTCCCACGCTACAAACAAAGCCGTGCCAGACAGCATGCGTCAGGCCCGGTTCGTTCCATAGCAGCTAACGTGATTACCGGCATTTACCTCTCCGTCGCAGCTTACAGTTGGCGGTAAGGATGATTAGAGGTGGGCATCTATTTCTTCGAGCAACCATTCCTTGCTGGCCATCGATTTGGTTCCCAACACTTTTTGCTGCAGTTGCTTCATTCTTCTTTCGAATACTGATGGGTCCATGAAGGGCTTATCGAGCGACAGCCTGACCAATTCATTGAAGAACCTCAGAAAGAAAAACGCTGCTTTTCTGAAACCATCGCTCATATCTTTAAGCCGGGTGACATAGCCTTTGAAACTCTTCGTAAGGCTGAGCAGGCCTTCGTACTCTTCTGCTTTGTACATAGACCGAAACAAAATGAACCGCCCCCCCAGATAGTAAGTACTTTCTGAAATCGTGATCTGATTGAGAAGTTTCGTTGCCTCATCAAATTTCTCAGCCGTCATTCTAATAATGGCCAGGTTATAAGACATTACCTCTTTCTGCCTATTCTCAGGCAACTTGGACAGGTAAGTGTTCAGGACCGTCTCGGCAAAGTCTTCTTTCTTCATCCGGCACAGAACGGTTACACAATTTTTGAGAATCCATTCTGTAACCCTGACCTTGGGATACTTCATCAAAGTAACGATCAGTGTGTAGTAGTCTTTTTGCGCGTCATCATTCCCACTCATTATTTCTCCGGCAATTCTGTTGAAGAGCACCGACAGAACATACTTTATATCTCGTGAAGAAAAATCTCTGAAAATCTCTTCAACCCTACTAAAAATGAATCGATAACTGGAAGGTTCTTGCCTTTTTACGATCAGATAAAGGTTGTGATAAATTTTCTCCGCGAAAGAGAAAGGTTCTCCGCCAGTACGGTTTTCACGCAACTGTAAAATCTCACGATCCAGCTTATACAAAACAGCGCCGGATTCATAAGTAAGACTCGTTGCGTCCATATACAGCTTGTATTTTTCTATCAGGATGAACCCATCCAACTCTTGGTCATTCAAAGCAGTTTTCTCTGTGTATATCCGATTATATTTGTCCTCGTACCAGTCATAAATGACACGGTTATAGCGCAAATAATCATAACGAGCGTAAGTATCGTAAAGGACACTTTTTGTTACCAGGCGCTCGGTCTTCTTTTCTGCCCACTCTACATAAGACTCATTATTCGTTTCAACTGCCTGCTCCATGGCAAATAGTGCACTAAGGCGGGGGGTTGACCTCATGCGCAGAACAGCGAGGTATTCCTGATAAAACGACACAAGGTCTGACAGTCGATTCCTCACCTGAGAGGCGGAAACACCCAATGTCCGGGCCAGATCAGGGTTACCCGGCGCTGGCACGTCCGCCTTGAGCCTCGCCCGTATAATCTGCTTCACCAGCAACCAGAGTTGATAACTCTGACTCCCTTTCTTCACCTGAGAAAGCAAATACTTTTCAAACCCAAGGGCCTCGGTTGCTTCTATCGAGCAAAGCATTTCTACAGAATTCAAACTCAAAATTATGACAGCTTTCAAACTTAAACACCTAAAAACCAACACTATATCTAAAAAATGAGGTCTTTTTATTATTGCAATTTACAAAATTTAATTCAGTTGATCAATCCCTATAGCTCCTACCTTGCTATTCGGTTACGATTTAAACCTGACAGCTACAACTCTATTTATAAGCCTTACACCTAAAATTCTAGCAAGTACTCTCCAAGTGGTACTTTTCAGACAAAGTGTTGTTCAAATAGTGTTCTCTCAATTAAAGTGTTGTTCAAATAATGTCTTTTTAGTAATGAGCCGCTCCTTCTACACAAGGGGCGGCTTTTTTTGCTCCATTTGCTAAACACACCCTGCTCTTTTACCCGGCAAGTTCTCGTAAATACAGTCCACTACCTCCCGGATGAACACGAAGTGTTTGGTCGTATCCCCCTTAGGATGATTTTTGATGTTGTGCGGGAGTTCCAAAGTGTCGTCTTTTTCGTAGCCCCGGTAGCGGGCCAGCAGGTCTTCTCCGGAATGGGCATAAAGGAGAACAGGAACATCTTTGAGCCGTTGGTTGTGGGCCAGTTCTTCCGCAAACCGAATACCGGCAATGCGGTCCTTCTTTCCTTCTACGTTACGGGTTACATCAGATAGGATAAGATTGATACGTTCGGTTTCAGGCCCGTTTTTCCGGTTTTTGTGCAGCAACAACGCTCGTGCATCGTCGGAATTCTGGACGGTGTAAGTAAAGATATTGAGGCTGTCAAGAATTGCAACGGGCAAACCGTAAGTGAAGGCATCATCAATCCAGAGTACCTTATAGGCATCGGCGCGCTCACGCAGGTGCCTGATCCGTTTCATGAGCCTCGAGTCTTCGTGAATACCGAAGCTTGCCAGTTTCTCCGTAAGACCTTTCGATCCGGAGAGTTCCCACATCAATGGTTTGACGGACTGCAGCAGGCTGTTCCTGATCTGGTTTTTGTAATCCAGCCACTGGAAGCGCCGCAGAAAACTTGCAGCCGCCTCTGCCCCGCGTTCAAAAAGGCGGAGCTTGTCTGCGTCAGAGATAGCAAAATCGAGCCAGTTGAAGTCGTCGACATTAATGTGCTCGATCAATTCTTTGTACTCAGGATTCTGGACCAGAAACTCGTGGTCCCGCAGGTTGCGGACTCCATCGAAGATATTACCGACAAAACTAGTGATTCCGGTGGTCGGCTTGCTGGCCCTGCGGTCTGCGCCCAATTTAATCCCGATGGTTGGGCGATTAGGGATTTGATCCTCTTTATGGAAAAGATCAATCGGGAAGTTGCTCATTACGCCTCCGTCTACAAACAGGACTTCGCCGGGCAACTCGCCGTGGTAATTGGCACGATCTACCCAGTTCTTCCGGGTGGCTTCGTCGCTTTTATTCACCCAGCTGAGGTCCGCCCGAACGGGTTCGAAGAAGAAAGGGATCGACATCGACGCCCGCACGAAATCTGCGGGGTTCTGGCCCATCGGGTTTTCGTAGTAAAGGTCGGCCATGTCAGGGAAGTCGACTTTAGTCTGCGTAGTGATGTCTGCAGCAACGATGGCGATCTTGATGCCGAGCTCTTCGGCCGAGAGCCGGCGGCGCTCGTTGCCGTGATTGTCCATCATTATGAGTTCTTTCTCAAGACAGCGGATATTGTTTTCCAGCTCTCCCCAGCTTTTGTGAAACAACAAGCCTGACAGCCACCGGTGAAATTCCACTCCGGGGTTAACCCCCAGGTTATTGATCATTTCACTGGCGTTGCGGGAAGCATTCAGAAACAACATCGGGCTTATGCCCTCCGCCAATGACTTTACAAAAGCGCGGGCATCGGAGCCTCCGTCCACAAAGTCCATGAAATTTTTATCCGCTATTTTTTCGATTATTTTCAGGCTCTTCCGCGAGCTGGGGTGACCTGTATCGGCCATCAGCAGGGTGTTGATTGAGCCGGCGCTGGTACCTCCCAGGCTCAGAAAGCGGATGCCCATCTCTTCCAGAACGTAAGTAAAGCCAACCAGGGCAATACCGTGTACACCCCCGCCCTCTTGTACCAGATTGACGTACTGATTGCCCTCGTCGTCAAAAATATCGCTGAACCGGAAATCCTCAGGTCTTTTGGTGCGGTCTGCTTTGAGCTGGAGGACAATGTCTAAAACGCGCGAAGTATAGTTATGGGTGGTCATGGTGGTTTTTCTAAGGTTGCGTGAAGTTAACGATTTGTCAGATCTCAGACCCACCGTAGATACTACCTGCATTTGAACGTATAACTAACCATAAATTCGTATAATTGCCAGAAGCTTACAAGTTGATTTTGAATTATTTCACACAAACGAACTTTTATTAATTTAAAAGTCGCTCTAATCACTGGTTCAACTTTATTCTAACATGAGATCACTTATTTTTCTTCTGGCTGCCTTCTGCCTGGCGGGCCTGAATGCACAAACGATTTACGTCGACATCGACAGCCCGACACCAGGAGACGGTACTTCCTGGGCAACTGCTTACTCCGACCTCAACCAGGCACTATTAGACGCGCCCGCAGGTGCAGAGGTGTGGATTGCGGCCGGGACCTACGTCACCCCAGACACCGCTTCCTTCTACATCGATAAGGAACTCACCGTACTGGGCGGGTTTGCCGGCACCGAGACCAGCGCCGACGCTGCCGACCCGGAAGCGAACCCCACCATTCTCAGTGGAGACGTACTGGGTAACGACGGCGAGATGGGCTTCGACAGCACACTCTACGTCGATAACAACCGCGTACTTTTCGTCACCGACACAACCGATGATGGCGCATACACCGTCACCCTCGATGGGTTCTCAATCGTTCACGGTGGTATATCCACCGAGATCGGAAGTTTCAACGAAGATGCTGGTGCGGGCCTCCGTACGTACGCGAAACTGAACGCCAGCCGGCTCAAGTTCAGCAGAAACTACGGCCGCAATGGTTCGGCATTATTTATCCGTTTCCGCAGCACCAATGGTTCTGTTTTCGACGACGTGGAATTCAGCAACAACTTTACTTTTGTCAACCGCGCGATCTATATCCGCGACAACATTGGCATCGAGTTCAAGAACTCCACCTTTATTGGTGAGGGTACTGCCGCAGCCGGCGGATCAGGTATGGTCCGGTGCTTCAATACCATCGGCCATAAGTTTACCGACTGTGAATTTACCGATATTTGGTCTACCAGCTCCGGCGGAGGCTTAGCTCTTTCCGGTGCCGACAGCACGCTCGTAGAAGGTTGTACGTTCACCAACTGTCGCAGCGATGGCTGGGGAGGCGGTATCGCCAACTTCAACACCAGTCTCTTCGTGCGGAACTCCACCTTCGAGCAGAATATGTGCGTACGCAACGGAGCAGCCATTTACCAACAAACCACCGACGATGTCGACGTGGAGGTAGAACTGGACGGTTGTACTTTCAACGAAAATGACGGCGGCGCCTTCGGCGGCGCTCTGGGTTTCCTTGGCTTCGACACTTCCGTTTTCGAAACGACCATTAATAACTGCGTTTTTACCGATAATACCTCCAGCGAAGGCGGGCGTGGTGCGGTTTGCTACATACAGGGCAACAACAATCCCATAACTCTCACCAATTCCATCCTGGAAGGCAACGTCTGTGAAGGCGGAACCTTTGTGAACAACGCCGACGGCTCACTCACCGTCCGGAACACGCAGTTCCTCGAAAACGGTAACACCAGCACGGCTGGTCGCGGAGCACTGGTTGGCTACATGGCTACCGGAGAACCACTGATTATAGACAGTTGCCGTTTTGAAGACAACCAGGTAACCGCAGTCAGCGGGTATTTCTCAGCGGGAGCAGCTGTTTACCTCTTCGGAGGCGACGAGGCCACTCCGATGCCCGTAACGATCACTAACACGCAGTTCCTGAATAACGCGGCCAGTGACGTTGACAACGCAGGAGGAGGAGCCCTTTACCTCAGCCGGGGATGTGACGTTATGATCGACAACTGCAACTTCGACGGCAACACCTCCGGTTCTATCGGGGGGGCTATCCACGCCCGGACCTTCGAAGGCCCCCGCGACACGTCTGCTACCGGAGAGATTTCAGTAACGTTCATTCCCTTCACCGGTAAGATTACCAACAGCCGTTTTGTCAACAACTTTGCCAGCGGCCAGGGTGGCGCAATCGGTACTTTCCGTGCCGCCTTCGATGTTACGAACTCCCTGTTTGTCAACAACCAGCTCGCCGCCGAAGGAGCCAGTGGCGGTGCCATCATCTTCAACGGCGTCACCCCGTTTTTCAGTTCCGAAGACGGCAGCCTGCAGTTTGCCGGCAACCTTGCCCTGACGTCAACGATGATCAACAACACCTTCGTGAACAACCTGAAGGGAGACGACCCCAACGCCTCCGGCAACGATATCGCGCTGTTCCAGCAAAGCGACTCGGAGGGGCTCAACAACAGCAGCCTGTCGCTTACACTTCTGAACAATGCCTTCATCCAGTCGGAACAGGAAGCCAGTATCGAAATTGAGCCGGGTGAGGCCGACGGCAGTATTATTCCGGTAGGCGAAATAAATATTACCTCCCTGGGTGGAAACTTTTACAACAACGAGAGCGACGAAGACCTCGGCCTCATCAGCGACAGCGACATGCTCGACCTTTCGATCGACGACGCCAACGCAGTAGCAGACCTATTTATCGACATCTTTGACGACGAAGGAGAAGGGGTAAACGCACAACTTGCCATCCCCGAAAACCTCGAAGACAACCCACTCATCAACAGTGCCGTCGTCAGCGATCTTTTGCCGTCCACCGACATCGAGGGCAACCCACGGGGCGACTTCCCTGACATTGGCGCTTACGAAACCGATCAGGGTGCCGTTTCTACCGGCGAGCCCCTGGCCAACAGCGGTCTCGAGATCAGCTTCTTCCCTAACCCAACGAAAGATGTGCTGAACGTACGCAACGACGAAGCCAGCATTGAGCGCTTCACCCTGCTCGTATCCGATCAGAACGGGCGCGTGCTGAAAGCACGCCAGTTCAACGGAGCGACAAACAGCATCGACCTTGCCACCGTTCCGGCCGGAGTTTACAACTTGCAGTTGGTAGTGAATGGCAAAATCTACGGCCAGCAGATCATTAAGCAGTAGTATTAGCCTCGCCGATAGCTGGCCGGAAAACCTTGCCGATCCGGTCCTGAAGGCCAGCTTCATCGAGCCGCGCACCTCCGCTTTTACCGGGGAGCGCGGCTCGTGTTTTATTACGACGCCCAAAAACCAGCCCGGCACCTGCGTCTGCGCCCAAAAAAGACGTAAGACTTGCGTGAGAACCAAAAAAGCGCGTAACTTTGCAGCGATGAAAAAGGTATCCCATATCATCCGTCGAGATCGACGAAGGGTCGTAAGGACCAAGTAAGCTTCCCGCACCACGTGCCCGGGAGCGCTCGTCCCGATCGTTATCGGGAAGCGGGCAGTTTCGATACCTTTCTTTCTTCTATTCCCATCCCCCGCATTACCATGAAAATTCAGATTCACGTTGCTCAGCCAGAGCACGCCGTCTACGCCCAACCTATTTGTGACCTGATGGCCGAATCCGCTAAAGCACGCGGAACGGGTATCGCGACCCGCAAACCCGAATACGTGGAAGAAAAGCTAAAATCAGGTAAGGCCATCGTGGCTCTTGTCGATGGAGAGCTCGCCGGGTTCAGCTACATCGAAACCTGGAGTCACGGCAAATACGTTGCCAACTCCGGACTGATCGTCAACCCCAAATTCCGGCGCTTCGGCCTGGCCCGCAAAATAAAAGCGGCCATCTTCAACCTCTCCCGGACCAAATACCCCGACGCGAAGATTTTTGGCATCACCACCAGCCTCCCGGTCATGAAGATCAACTCCGATCTTGGCTATAAACCGGTAACCTTCTCAGAACTCACCCAGGACGACGCCTTCTGGGCAGGCTGCAACTCCTGCCCCAACGTCGACATCCTGAACCGCAACGAACGAAGGATGTGCCTCTGCACCGCCATGATGGCGCCATCCGGCAACGAAGCAAAACAGATGGCCATTGACCTTTCGGAAATGATCATCGAAGGGTAGAAAGTCGGGAAGAATGGAGTCGGGAGTCGCTACCGCACTTCCCGTTCGCGTACCCGCCTTATTTTATACAGCACTCAGATTATGACTCCGGAGGAGTCGAACATATTTTACCCCGAACGAAGTGAGTGCGCAGCACGATCGAAGTTCGGGGATCAGACCACAACAAAATGAAAAAAATAGTACTAGCCTACTCAGGCGGCCTCGACACCAGCTACTGTATAAAGTACCTGACCAAAGAGAAAGGCTACGAAGTTCACGCCCTGACCGTAGACACCGGCGGCTTCGACGAAGAAGAAATCGCCGAAATGGAAGCCCGCGCATTGAAGCTCGGCGCAGCCAGTTATAAACGTGTAAATGTAACCGAGGCCTACTACCAGGAATGTATCCGCTTCCTCGTTTACGGTAACTGCCTCCGGTACCAGACTTACCCGATGAGCGTGAGCGCCGAGCGGATGTTTCAGGCGATGAGCGTTGCGCGTTACTGCGTCGAGATCGACGCCGATGGTGTTGCCCACGGATCTACCGGCGCGGGCAACGACCAGGTACGGTTTGATCTCGCCTTCGAGCTGAGCGGCCGCGAGCTGGAAATCATCACTCCCATCCGTGACATGCAACTCAGCCGCCAGGAAGAGGTTGACTATCTCGCTGAGCACAACCTCGTTTGGCCCGAGAAGAAAGGAACTTACAGCATCAACGCCGGCCTGTGGGGTACCTCCGTCGGCGGTGCAGAAACCCTTACCAGCAACAAATCGCTGCCCGAAGATGCCTGGCCCGTCCCCGTAACGGAGACCGAAGCGCGCGACATTGATCTCAACTTTGAAGCAGGAGAATTCGTCGGTTTCGACGGAAAGAAATTCGCCTCGAAGGTAGAAGCCATCAAGGCCCTCGAAGCCGTGGCTGCTCCCTTCGGTGTAGGCCGCGACATCCACGTTGGCGACACCATCATTGGCATCAAAGGCCGGGTTGGTTTTGCGGCAGCGGCAGCCGTGCTCATCATCAAAAGCCACCATTTGCTCGAAAAGCATACGCTGGCCAAATGGCAATTGTTCTGGAAAGAGCAGCTCAGCAACTGGTACGGCATGATGCTCCACGAAGGGCAATTCCTCGACCCCGTAATGCGCGATGTAGAAGCTTTCCTGGAAAGCTCGCAGGGCACCGTCAACGGCACCGTACACGTAACCCTGCACCCGCACCGCTACCAGCTCAACGGCATTACTTCGCCCAACGACCTTCTCGGCGCAGGCTTCGGTGCTTACGGCGAAATGAACAAAGGCTGGAGTGGCGAAGACGTTCGTGGCTTTACGAAGATCCTCAGCGTGCCGGGGCGTATCCGCAATGCAGTCAATAAATAAATGAGTTGAGGGCCTCTGGCCCGATTTTCTGATCACCGGGCCAGAGGCCCTCACCCCAGTAAGATGAAACATAAAATAGGCATCATCGGCGGAGGCGGCTACACGGCTGGCGAGTTACTGCGCATCCTCGTCAACCATCCTCATGTGGAGATCGCTTTTGTCCAGAGCCAGAGCCAGGCGGGCAAGCCGCTCTACCATACCCATACCGATCTGCTTGGCGAGACCGATCTTGTCTTCTCCGCCGACGCGGGCGAAGCCGATGTCCTCTTCCTCTGCATGGGCCACGGGCGGTCTAAAACGTGGATGGAGGAGAACAAACCCGCAGCAGATACGCTGGTAGTTGACCTCAGTACCGACTACCGCATGGACGACGGGTGGGTGTACGGCCTCCCCGAAATCAATGCGGCGCAGACGCAGGGTGCAAAGCGCGTTGCGAACCCGGGCTGCTTCGCCACAGCTATTCAGCTAGGATTACTTCCACTCGTTAAGGCCGGATTGGCCGACGGAGAGGTCCACATCAACGGCATGACCGGCTCCACCGGCGCGGGCCAATCTCCCATGCCTACCACCCACTTCAGTTGGCGTAACAGCAATGTTTCGGTCTACAAAGCCTTCAGCCATCAGCACCTGAACGAGATCGGGCGGAACGTAAAACTACTCGGCCGCAAAGACGCAAAAGGACTCAACTTCCTGCCCCTGCGCGGGCCTTTCGCCCGCGGAATCTTCGTGACCACCTACGTGCAGACCGATGAGTCGGAAAGCCAGCTCAAAGGCTTGTTCAACAATTTTTATTCCGAAACGACCTTTACCCACGTCACGGATCGCAACCCCGACCTGAAGCAAGTCGTGAACACCAATAAAGGCATCGTCTTCGTCGAAAAACACAGCGATAAGGCACTGGTCATCTCCATGATCGACAACCTGCTGAAGGGTGCTTCGGGCCAGGCAGTACAGAATATGAACCTTGCACTGGGGCTACCGGAAGACGCGGGGCTGCGGCTTAAGGCAGGGCTCTTCTAGTGGGCCAGAGGCCCTCTGGCCCAATTTCCTGACTGGCCAAAGGCCAGCAAAAAAACATATGAACTTCCAGGCCTCCGGCCCGGACCCACTCGGGCCGGAGGCCCTCGACCCAAATTACTATGCAACTATTCGACGTCTACTCCCTCTACGATATCCAACCCGTTCGCGGCGAAGGCAGCTATGTTTATGACGAAAACGGCCGGAAGATCCTCGACTTTTACGGCGGCCACGCGGTAATGTCCATCGGGCATTCCCACCCGCATTACGTGAAGACAATCTCCGACCAACTGGGCAAACTCGGCTTTTACAGCAACAGCGTAGTGAACCCGTTGCAACAAGAACTGGCCGATAAACTTGGCGAACTTTCCGGGCTCGACGATTACAACCTCTTTCTGGTAAGCAGTGGTGCAGAGGCCAACGAAAACGCCCTGAAGCTGGCCAGCTTCGAGACCAACCGGAGCCGCATCCTTGCCTTCGACGGAGCCTTTCATGGCCGCACCTCCGCCGCAGTAAACGCAACGGACAACGAAGCCATCAAAGCCCCCATCAACCGTAACTACCCTATCACCTTCCTGCCGCTCAACGACCTTGCCGCCGTAAAACGCGAACTGGAGAAAGGCGACGTTGCGGCGCTCATCATCGAAGGCGTGCAGGGGGTACACGGCATCTACGTACCCGATCCTGAATTCCTGGAGGCCCTGCCTGAGTTGTGCCACGCCAACGGCGCGGTCCTGATTCTCGACGAAGTACAGTCTGGTTACGGGCGCACGGGCAAATTCTTCTCCTTTCAGCACTCTGCTGTACAGCCCGACATCATCTGCATGGCGAAGGGAATGGGCAACGGTTTTCCGCTCGGCGGCATCCTTGTGCACCCGCGCTTTGAGGCAAAGAAGGGAATGTTGGGCACCACCTACGGCGGCAGTCACCTGGCCTGCGCGGCGGGCATTGCGGTGCTGGACGTCATGAAAGACGAAGACCTGCTGGCCAACGCCACCGATCAGGGCACGTACCTGATGGACCAAATGGCCGCCACCGGCCTCTTCACCGAAGTACGTGGCTACGGGCTAATGATCGGCTTGCAGATGAAGGAGCCGATTGCTCCCCTGCGCAAGCAATTGCTCTTTGAGCACAGTGTGTTTACCGGATCGAGCAAAGACCCGAATACCATTCGGTTGCTCCCACCGCTTAACGTCACGCGAGCACAGTGCGATGATTTAATTGCGGCTTTTAAAGCGGCGCTTGCACCTGCGTGATTCGCCATCAAACACATACTCTCACTCGGGCTACAAGCCCTCGACCAACTATGGTTCTCGAACACGTTCACATCACCGTTTCACCCGTCAACGTTGCGGCCTATCTCGACGCTTTCGAGCAGGCGCGGCCGCAGGTGCAAAGTCAGCCCGGATGCCATTCCTGCCGCCTTTTACCGAAGTTGGACGCGCCGGGCGAATTTCTGCTCCTGATCCAATGGGAGAGCAAGGCCCACCACACCGAAGGCTTTCGCCAGAGTGCTGAATATGCGAAGTGGTCGCGGTTGCTGCATCCGTTTTATGAGGTGTTTCCGGTGGTCGACTATTTTGAACTTGATTAAAAAACCAATCTCCGCAGGGAGGCCAGGCTGAAGCCTGGTGAACCGCAGGCTGAAGCCTGCCGAACAGTATGAAACAATTCCTCTCCGCCGCCGACGTGCCCGATATCAATGCTCTTATCGCAAAGGCGCGCGCCCATAAAGCAAAGCCCTTCGGCAGCAATCATTCGGGCCAGCAAAAAATGGTCATCAACCTCTTTTTCAACTCCAGCCTCCGGACGCGGATGAGCACCGAAAAAGCCGCCCGCCAACTGGGCTACGACGTGATCACCTACGACGCCTCCGGCGGCTGGGGCATTGAGTTTGAAGACGGCACGGTAATGAACGGCAATACCGCCGAACACGTCCGCGAAGCCGCCGGCGTGCTGAGTCAGTACTGCGATATTCTTTGTGTCCGCTCTTTCCCTTCCCTGACGGACAAGGATGCCGACTACGAAGACCGCATTATGAAAGCCTTCGTGAAGTACGCATCTGTCCCGGTAGTAAGCATGGAATCCGCCACCCGCCACCCGCTGCAAAGCCTGACGGACTGTATCACCATCGCTGAACACCGAAAAGCCGTACCTCCCCGGGTAGTACTCACCTGGGCACCGCACCCCCGGCGCTTGCCCCAGTGCGTTGCCAACAGCTTCGCCGAATGGATGCTCGCCTGGGGCGAGGTAGACCTGACGATCTGTAACCCCGAAGGCTTTGACCTCGCGCCGGAATTCACCAAGGGCGCAAAGGTGGTCCACAATCAGGCAGAAGCCTTTGCCGGAGCAGATTTCATTTACGCAAAGAACTGGTCTTCGTTTGAAGATTACGGCGCCATCGGAGACTTCCCCGGCTGGCAGGTGGACGAGGCTAAAATGGCCCTCACCAACAATGCTTACTTCATGCACTGCCTGCCCGTACGCCGCAATGTGGTCGTCTCCGACGGCGTGATCGACAGCGACCGATCGTTGGTGTTGCAGCAAGCAAATAACCGGACCTGGGCCGCGCAGGCGGTGCTGGGGGAGATGAGGGGTTAGTGGGTAGTGGGTAGTGGGTAGTTGGATAGTGGGTAGTGCTGCCGCAATTACCGTTCGTGGCGCTACGCTTGCTCACCTTTAGCTACCGTATCACTACTTTCTCAACGCCTTCCAACAAGGTGACCGTCCGTACCCGCTCCAGGTAAACACCTGGCGGAACGTGCGGAAGGGTAAGCTCTCTGGTATCCGAGGGCATAAAGCGATCAAAGAAAACCTCCTGACCGGATGCAAGGCTGATTAACCGGACTTCGTTGATTTGCCCCCCGATTAAATAATGCCCAGCTAAAATTATTTTGACTTAGGAGCTTGCTAATACACTTTATTTATAGTCGGACAGACAAATGCATCTTGTTACAATCATTAAGCTCCCCACAAATCCCCTACCTTCGCCCCCATGTTAGCAAAACGCATCATCCCCTGCCTGGACATCAAAGACGGCCGCACCGTAAAGGGCGTAAACTTCGTCAACCTGCGCGACGCGGGCGACCCCGTGGAGCTGGGGGCGAAGTACTCGTTAGCCGGCGCGGACGAACTGGTGTTTCTTGACATCACCGCCACCAACGAGCGGCGTAAAACCCTCTCTGACCTGGCGCGCGACATCGCCCGCCACCTCAACATCCCTTTCACCATCGGCGGTGGGATCAAGCACATCGACGACGTAGACGTGCTGCTGAACGCCGGGGCGGACAAGGTGAGCATCAACTCCGCCGCAGTGCGGCGGCCCGAGCTGATCGATGAGCTGGCCTACGCCTTCGGCAACCAGTTTGTGGTGGTGGCCGTGGACGCGAAGAACGTTGACGGCGAATGGTTCGTCCACCTCAACGGCGGGCGGGTAAAGACAGAGCACAAACTGTTCGATTGGGCTAAAGAGGCGCAGGAACGCGGCGCGGGCGAGATCCTCTTCACCAGCATGGACCACGACGGTACCAAGGCAGGCTTCGCCAACGAAGCCCTCGCGCAGATGAGCGACCTGCTCAGCATCCCGATCATCGCCAGCGGTGGCGCGGGGAATAAGGAGCACTTTGCGGATGTCTTCACAACGGGCAAAGCAGACGCCGGGCTTGCCGCCAGCATCTTCCACTTCGGGGAAGTAGGCATCAAGGAACTGAAGGATTATTTGGCGGAGCAGCAGATTCCGGTTCGCCCCGTTTAGGATGTAGAAGACAGCCATGGGATAATTCCGAGAAACAACCTGCATTGTCCCCATGCTCCTTCAACCATTCCATTGCACCTGCGGCCGCGCCTAAACTTGCTAAATCTAAGCCGTACTTTTGCATCCAATTCAAGCCTTATGACCATTTCTTCCGACAACATCAAGGAACTTAACTTCGAAAAAGCCGCCAACGGCCTATTACCCGCCATTGTTCAGGACGCAGACACCCGCGTTGTGCTCATGCAAGGCTATATGGACCGCGAAGCGCTGGAGAAAACCCTCAGCACCAATCTGGTCACTTTCTTCAGCCGTAGTAAGCAACGCCTCTGGACGAAGGGAGAAAGCAGTGAAAACTTCCTTCACTTAGTAAGTGCAGCCGCTGACTGTGACCGGGACAGTATCCTGGTACAAGCTCGTCCCGACGGACCAACCTGCCATACCGGAGACGACACTTGCTGGAACGACGTGAACCAAGGTGAATTTTTCGATCACCTGGAGCGTACCATCCAGCACCGTCGTGACAACCCCTCCGAAAAAAGCTACACCAGTCAGTTGCTGGCCCGGGGCATCAATAAGGTAGCCCAGAAGGTTGGCGAAGAAGCCGTTGAACTCGTCATAGAGGCTAAAGACGATGATCGTGACCTGTTTCTAGGCGAAGCGGCAGATCTTATGTATCACTACATTGTCCTGTTGGCCGCCAAAGGTTACAACCTGGAGGATGTCCGGGAGGTGTTACGGTCGCGGCATAAGTGAGTGAAATAGGTAGAAAGTAGTCGGTAGTGCTGCCAATAATGCTATTCGCAGTGCTACGCTTGCTTATCTCCGGGCGAATGAGCGTAGCGAAATGAATGAAAGCAGCGGCAGCACTACTTACTACCCACTACGCTCTATAAACTACTCTTCGTCAGCAGGTAAGGTGACAAGAATTTCCTCGATTCTGCGTTTGGTGAGCGACATAACGCGGAAGCGGTATTCCTCATAACTCATTTCCTGTTCTTCCTCGGGGAATTGCCCCAGCATTTCGAGCAGGAGCCCGGCGAGCGACTCCGCATCCCCTTTTACCTCATCAAAAGTATTGGTGGGAAGCTCCAGCACCCGACAAACATCGTTCAGCAGGGTTTTGCCGTCGAATATGAAGTTGAAATCGTCAATTTTCTCGAAGATGATTTCATCCCCTTCGTCGAACTCATCGTGAATATCTCCGATTACTTCCTCCAGCACGTCCTCCAGGGTAACGATGCCTTCAGTACCTCCATATTCATCGACAACGATGGCGAGGTGCATTTTCTCTTGTTGAAACTCCTTGAGCAGATCACTAACTTTTTTGTTTTCCGGAACATAGAGCACCTCCGGCCGCACGAGTACTGACCAGTTGAACTCCGGCCCTTCGTGCCGGTACCCGAGCAAATCTTTGACATAAAGGATTCCCTTCACCTTATCGAAATCCTCCTCGAAAACGGGTATCCGGCTGTAACCGTGTTCCCTGATTAAGGCGAGTAATTCGTGGTAATCGATCTTGAGGTCGGCAGCGATTACGTCTCCGCGGGAGCGCATCACCTGCCTGACCGTCACGTTAGCAAACTGTACAATCCGCTTCAAAATATCCACATCCTGTCGGGGGCCCTCTTCGCCGTTGTCTTCGTTGTTAACGGTAAGCTCAATGGCTTCGTCAATTTCCTCCTGGCTGGCTGCCGCCGAATCGATGCTGTGGTTCTCCAGCCGCCGTTCCACGATGGAGGCTCCGCTTACAAGCGCAAACGACAGGGGCTTAAACAGGCTCATCATCGTTTTTACCGGACGGGCCATAAGAGTAGCCAGCCTCAACTTATTGTAGCGGGCGTAGACCTTGGGCGCAACCTCCCCGAAGAGGACCAACAGGAAAGTCACCCCGATTACGGTGATGCTGAACCGGATGAACGTAGCTGCTATTTCCGCGGGGATGATGGAAACCCACTCAAAGTTTTCTTGAAGTGTTTCCAGCCAGCCAACAAAAATCCCTTCAGGAAACAGGCTTTCCAACAGCAGCGTCGAGATCAGAACAATCGCAATATTGATGAAATTGTTGGCAATCAGGATGGTAGCCAACAGGTTCCGGGGCTGGTCACGAAACGAAAGGATGAGGCGATTAGCGGCACTTTCTTTGCTTTCGAGCTCTTCATAATCATTGGCCGTCAGGGAAAAAAAAGCGACTTCTGATCCGGAGATGAGTCCCGAAAGGAACAGTAGGATCACAATTGAAAGTACGCCGAGGCCTAGCCCCGCACCACTGGTTAGCAGGAAGAGGTCTGGCAGGTATAAACAGGGTAAGTCGGAAACGTCCAACAGGAAGATTTGATGATTGAATACAAAGATAGTGGTTCCCGGTAAGACGTATTGAAAATCCGTTGACTAGAACAAGGCAATCGTGCCTTAAAACATGGTAGGTCGGAGCCGCAACTAAACTACGGACCGGAACCTCAACAGAAGCGAAACCTTCCGGAGCGGAAAGCTTAACGCTTCAATTGAGATAGTACTCCGTTAACGAGCTTTTTAGAATGGCAAATCCTCGCTATCGTCTGCTGGTGCTGCGGTAGATGGAGGGTTTGCTGGTGAGGCAGCAGTCGGGCTTTTAGGCGGAGGAGTAGACATGGTTGCTGCCGGCTCTTCGCTCGGCATATAATTGCTGCTGCCACCGCTTCGCGGGGCGGTAGGCATAACGCGGTAGTAGCTGCCTACGACTTCCGTCGTCTTGCGGTTGTTACCGTCTTTGTCCTGCCACTTGCGGTGAGTGAGTTTACCTTCAAGGTAAATCAGACTTCCTTTTTTCAGGTATTCCTGCGCGCGCTCAGCCAGAGCTCTCCATACAACAACATCATGCCACTCGGTTTGCTCCTGCCATTCTCCGGCTTTGTCGCGGTAGCTTTCAGAAGTGGCCATGCCGAATTTAGCGACCATCGCACCATTTTCCAGTGTGCGTACTTCCGGCTCTGCTCCGAGGCGGCCTACTAGTGTTACTTTGTTAATCATTGTTGCGAAGTTTGAATTTGTGGTTAAAACAGATCCAAAAGTAAGCTTTTATCCGCTAAATAGCGCGTGATCACCCGCGGGAAAGCATAATTTTCAAACATTTTGTTATTCAAAATGATTTTACCACTGATCTTCTCCGGCATGCCTTTCCAGCTGAAATGGTGAAACACCACGTGAATAGTCTGGTGCGTAAGCTGATGCTTCAGGGGGGCGCTGCGCTTCACAAACCTGAGGTCGTTGGTGGCTATCCAATCTGGCCAGTTTGCGTGAAGTGCCAATGCGTTGGTTCCCAATCCGGGTTCGTCGGTCTCAATCAACGGGAATTGGAACAGGTTTTGCCAGATGTCTTTCTCGAGTCGTTGTTCGATGATGGTTTGCCCTTTCTCATCGGCCAGCACCAGAAAGTGAAAGTACCGGGTCCGCCGCTTGAGTTTCTTTTCCTTAACGGGCAGGTCATAGACAGTGTTTTCAGCAAGGGCTTTACACCGCTCTGTTAACGGACAATGTGAGCACTTTGCTTGCTTGGGCGTACAAACCAGCGCGCCGAAATCCATAATGGCCTGATTGAACAAACGCGCGTCAGCGGTTCCCATTGCACCGTCTACTAATTCCTGGTAATGTTTGCGCCCCTTACCCGTATCTATTGGTGTGGAGTCGTTGTAGAAACGAGACAGAATCCTGAAAACGTTACCGTCGAGCACCGCAACCTGCCGGCCAAAGGCGAAAGAAGCGATGGCTGCTGCCGTGTAGGGACCAACTCCCGGCAAAGTGCGTAAGCCTGCGTAAGTGTCCGGGAAAACACCATCGTGGCTACCCACCACCATCCTTGCTGCCTTCAGGAGGTTCCGCGCGCGGGAGTAGTAACCCAGGCCTTCCCACAATTTCATGACCGCCTCGTCTTCTGCCGCCGCCAGATCTCCTACTTCAGGATAAGCTGTCACAAAGCGCTCAAAGTACGGGAGGCCTTGTTCGACCCGGGTCTGTTGCAAAATAATCTCACTCAGCCATATCCGGTAAGGATCCGAAATTGCCTTCCAGGGCATTGGCCTACGATCGGGATCGTACCAACCCAGTAAAGCGCTGCTAAAAAAAGAATCACGATCAGAGTCAGGCATCGGGCAAAGTTGAGAAAAAAAATGCCATGGCCTGTGAGGCCATGGCTGAAAAATTAATCAATCGTGAAATAATAGGCTTTTCCAATTTAGTACGTTTCTCGCAACTTTCCGTACTGGCTCGCAATTTGCGTCTTCAAATCTTTACGTGCAAAGAAAATGCGGCTTTTTACGGTGCCAAGCGGAAGACCAAGGTGATCAGCAATTTCCTGGTATTTAAATCCTTGGTAGTGCATCATGAAGGGAATGCGCGTACTCTCGTCCAGAAGCTCAATCATGTCTTTGAGCTCCTTGATCAGGATATTACTGTCAGCTTCGTTCTCAATAGTTACTCCTCCTGAATTCAGGTAGTAGAGGTTATCGGTATTATCGAGAATGGTTTTGGACTTCACTTTCTTACGGTAGTTGTTGATAAAGATGTTCTTCATGATGGTAAAAAGCCATGCTTTAAGGTTAGTGCCAGCCCGGAACTTGTCACGGTTAGACATTGCACGGAAAGCCGTCTCCTGATACAGGTCCTTAGCATCTTCCGAATTTTTTGTCAGTTTGTAGGCAAAAGAATTAAGGAGCGTGGTGAGGTTGTTGAATTCACCAACAAACTCGTTTTGGGTCATAACTTTCATACGGTGGGGGTATTGAACACGTCAAAGTTAAGGGTACAAAAACATGAGTACAAATAAATAAATACACCGTGTGCAAGATTTCATACCGTTAGACTCGACTACTAATCAATCTGTTACGGTCTGATTCCGAAACAGAACATGGAAAAAGCAGCTGGCACATCCATTAAAGATAGTATTTTCAGTAAAAAATGAAAGTTTAGTTACACTTGTAAGTAATTTATGCGCTGAATGCCGCCTGAATCCCGCTCAAACAGAGATCCCGAAAAAATTCCTCTTTTTATACCTTTTTGAAAGAAGAACACCACTTTTACAACGGCAGGTGCTTTCAGCCCGGCTGGGATGGCATCAATTCGAAGGCGCTGACGCAGGTGCAAAAAAAGTTTCCGGCAAAGTTCTTCCAACTCTTCAACGATGTCTCTGCCAACTTATCGCTGTGCTTTTGCAACAAAGTACATTGCAGCAGCAAAGAAGATGATATTGGGCATCCACATCCCCAGGTATACCGGAATGACCGGGCTCGCCGTGATGGTGGAAGCAAACCGGCTTAGAAAAACGAACAGCGCTCCGATAAAAATACCGAGAGCTAGTTGTACTCCCATTCCTCCCCGCGTTTTACGGCCGGCAACTGCTACCCCGATAAGGGTAAGGATAAAAATCGTAAACGGCTCTGCAGTACGCCGCGCCAATTCCACCTCATAGCGCCGGAAATTCCCGGACCCCCGTTCCTTTTGTTTACGCAGGTAGGCCAGTAGTTCGGGGGTACTCATCGCAGATTGCTGGTTGCCGTATTCAATAAAGTCCGTCGGGTTCAGGTTCAGTACGGTGTCCAGTGTCCTTCGGCCGCCAAGCTCTAGCGTTTCATCTTCCCCGTCAAACGTCCGGATTTCGTAGTTGGACAGTTGCCAGAACGAAGTATCACCATGAATGTAGCGAGCAGAACGGGCCTTGGTCAGGCTCCTGAGCTCGTTCTCCTGAAAGTACTCTATCCTGAAATTACGGGCGCTGCTGTCCCTTTTACTGAAGTGAGTCATGAACACCTTCGTGTTCGGAGCTACGAACATGTGGACGTTCTGTGTCTTACCCACATCCCGGTTTCGGTTAAAGTATACCCGCTCCAGGTTCGTCCTGTGGGCGTTCCCCCACGGAATAACGTAATGTATGCCCACGATATAGAGCAAGGATAAAAAGGCCGCAGAGACGAGGTAAGGGCGTAAAAACCGCCAGAAACTAACCCCCGCGTTCAGGATACTGATGATCTCTGAATTGTTGGCCATCCGTCCCGTAAAGAAAATAACGGCGATCAGCGTAAGCATTGGCCACAAAAAGCCCAGAATGAACAACAGAAAGGTAGGAAAGTACTCGAAAGCAATCTCCATCTTACTAATGTCGCTCTCGATAAACCTTTCGATCTTCTCGCTAAAGTCGATGATCAGGCTAACCATAGAGAAGATGAGCACCGTAAAGAAGAAGGTCCTCAGAAATTTCCCAATAATGTACCAGTCGAGTTTTTTCAGCATACAGAACGCAAAGGTAAGCTTTCTCTAATGACCCTATCCGGAGAAAAATTGTGGCTCAGCGGGGCTAAAAACCAAAAAGTGCTGTCGCTCCGTTGGAGCGACAGCACTTTTTGTTATTGCACTAGGTCGGTCAGTTACCGCTTCACTACGCGGCGCACTGCGCCGTCGATGCGGAGCAGGTAAACGCCCGAAGGAAGTGCTGAGGTATTCAACGTTGCCGCTTTAGCAGCGCCGTCAACGCGGCTGCTCTGCAGCAGGCGACCGTTCATATCAAAAAGCTCCAGGTCGATGTTGCGGTTGATGGCAACATCCCAACGGATGCTGAGGTCATTGGCTACCGGGTTAGGGAAGACACTCAGGCCTGCCTCAAGCGCACTGACTTCACGGTTCGAGACAATTGCCCCATCGAAAATGAGAACGTCATGGTACGCTACCGCCAGGTATCCGCCGTCAGGCGTTGTAACTACGTAGCCGAAGTCATCCGTATCGGCGTCGGCATCGGCGCTTTCGTAGAAGAGACCCAGACCGTTTATGTCTGCCTGAGAGAACGAGTCCCCTACCTGAAGTACATTGCCATAAAGCTCAAGGTTACCAAATTCAGGCAGTGCAGTCAGTGTGTACATTACATCTCCGCTGTTGTACTGATCGCTCGTAACGCTGAGTTTCTCCTTCAGGACCACGCTGCGGCCAAGGGGTTCAACCTCCGTAGCGGTGTTGTTGATCCGGGAAAGGTTAGAGGCACTCACATCGGCACAGAATTCAATATCCCAGCTGATGATAGAGCCGGCACCGTTTCCTGTTTCGCTAACGGCCACTTCCAGCAACCATTCACCGAAAATGTCTTCGCCGTTGAAATCAGCAAGTGACCCTTCAGGAATGAATACCCGCTCATCGTCTGGCGGACAAGCAACTGCCACCGGTGCATCGTCATCGAAGCCAAGATCCAGGCGGTTGGTCGAGAAGCACTTCTCGTCGTAAAGAACCACTCTTGTTCCCGCAGGACTGATCAGAGTGAGGGTCAGCTTGGAAACGAAGTTGTAACGAACATCGACATTCGGTAAGTTCACATCGCTGATTGCGCCGGATTCTTCAATGAAGAGTGCAGAAGTACGAACGTAAGAAGGCCCGCTTCCCGGCAGGTTAACGTCGTCTTCCGTTTTGTACGGCGTACAAGAACTGTTCACTGTTCTGAAGCTGTTCGGATCAGTCCACTCACCTGCTCCACAAACGTTGGTTGGGCGGATACGCCAGAAGTACAGCGTGTTGGAGTCAAAGAATTCGGCGGGCAGGTAATTTGTTGAAGTCAGTCCGCTGGAACGTTCAAAAATTGATTCTTCGCTGAACGTCGGAGAGGTGGCAATTTCGATTTCGTAAGTATCGGCGTTTACGGCATCAGTCCAGTTAAACGTAGTCGCCAGAATTACACCAGTAGTACCTTCTGCCGGAGCAGTCGTTGCGAGATCACTGTAGTCGTTGTCGGTAACGTCAAACAGGATGGTACGGCGGGCGGTGTCTTGTCCTTCAGCAACAGCAACAACGACAACCTCCAGCGGGCCGGAGTAGCGTACATCACTCAGGTCAACCGTCAGAGTGCCATCCACTCCGGGCACAAGAATGTCATCGGAGAACTCAGCTACTGCGCCATCAGGAAGGTTTTCGGTATCGATGGAAAGAGCGATCGGAGCAGCGAAGTTCAGGATGCTGCCCGTATTGAGTTCAATTGAAAGTACGTCCGGGAGGCAAACCTCTTCGAAGCGAGTAGAAGGTTCCAGGGTGAAGGACGGTACTTCCGCCGGGAGCACGTTGAATTCGCTGGTATTTACGTTCAGGAATACATTGTCAGCAGCTTCCACCATAATGCGGCCGCTGGAGGTGAGCGCCTCTTCCGGAACGGTGATGAAGGCACTACCGATGTTGGGTGCGTCTTCGGCCAGAACGATGTCGAAGGTTTCTCCGCCATCGGTAGACATAACGATGTTGACGCGCTTACAATTTACCGGAGCCTGATCGGTGTTGGCCACGTCCCAGGTAATCTCCCGGTAATCGCCAACGTGAAGGTCTCCTCCTGCGATATCGTCTACCAGGAACGGCCCTGCCACATCAGAGGTGAAGAAGTGCAGCTGTTTCCAGTCTACTCCGCCGGCCATTGGGTTATTGTCGCGCGCAGTAAGGCGGAAGGTCATTTCGCGGGTGTAGGTGGGCAGCACCTCTTCATTGTCCTGAATATCATTGACGATACGGTTGAGGGTAGGAAAGTAACGCACATTTCCGTCCGGGACGGGGAAGAAAGAGCGGAACAACGGCGCGTTTCCGGAAGGATTGTTGATGTCGGAGGCCGGGCCAAGATCGTACTGTTCCCAAGTATAGGTAAGTGCGTCGCCGTTGGCGTCGGTTGCCGTTCCGGTAAGGCGGAAAGGAGTGCTGACGGGAATGGTGAAGTCATCTTCGTAGTCGAAATCCACCTCGGGGGTGAAGTTATCTGTTTCGATCACGGTGGCACAGTCGGCAGCTCCGGTCTCGCGGGTAAAGGTCAGAAACTGCTCGAGGCTTCCTACGTGGTAGTAAGACTGTTCGCCGCCGATGTTCTGGCTGCCACACGCTCCGGCATAAGACATGATGGTTGTTCCTGACCCTGGCTCAAAAGCCGTTCCGCTGGCGCGCTGGCCATCGTTGCCGGGGCAGTTGTTCCAACTGTGGCTCACTGAGAACTGGTGCGCTACCTCGTGCGCCATAATGCGCAGGGCAGCTGCAACCACGGTACCACCCACACAGGTTACACCGCGGGTTTTTCCGCCGTCGTTACAAGCATTTCCGCTCACTACTCCCCCAACGTCAGAGCAACGTCCGGTCAGGATATGGCCAAGATCGTAACTCCCAAGCGGTATACCCGCTGCGGTGAAGGCCGGGAGCACCTGCCCCAGTAGTCTGCCACCTTCCTGATCGGGGTTGATGTAAGGATCCGATGCCGCGTCCAGATAGATGAGCGTATCGACAATGGTGAGTTGCATCCGGATGCCGACTTCGTTTTCAAAGATCGCATTGATCGTGCTCACTACCGTGTTATATGCTTCACGAACAGCAGCCTTGGTTCCTCCTACGCGATCAGCGAACTCTCCGGTGTTGGTAATGATCAGATCGTAGACCCGGAGTTCGCGGGCTTCATTGCCTGCTTTTAAACCGTTGTGTGCACCTGCGTGCGCGCCTCGTTCCAGCATTTCCTCGCTAAGCTCGAGGTCGGCGTAATCGGGCATGTTGACATCATCGTAGCCACAAGACATTTCACCTTCGTCTTCGGCAGCCATTGCCATGAATTCGCTGTAGTTAGACACACGGTAGTTGCCGCTGTTGTCTTCTATCGGGTCGATGACAAAGTAGCCATTCGGTCCGCGAACCACCGCCGACATTTTGTTGGGAGATGTAGCCACGCGGCCACCACCCCAGGGGCCCACCAAACGGTAGCTTCCCAGTTCAGGATCGTCGGCCATGGGGCTGTTGTACGCAGTAAACTCCGCAAAACCTCCGCCGGGCAAAGGAAGACTTACTACCGTCTTGCTCTTGAGGCCCTGAAACTCCAAAGGAGCCTGCTTCAACTCGTCTCTGAGCAGGTCGAGATCGACCGATACGGTCTTTACGTCCTGAATTTCAGAAGTAACAGCTACTGAGCCGGTGAACTGGAAGGGGGAAGTTTGGGCGGTTAAGCCGAGCGTGACACAAAGGGCCAACGCGAGAGATAACAGTCTGATCATAATAGGTTTCTACTTGGTCAACAAAGATACAAGATGCGCACGGGACATAAGCGTCGCCTAGCATACATAGTAGCTAGTGGGCAAGGGGCAGTGCCTGCCCTACGAGAGGGCGTACACTCCCGCAGCAACGTGCGGAACATCACCAGTTGCATTCTCTCCGTAATGACTAATATTTAGCCGATTTCCCTTGCGGTAAGCTCCCTAAAATAAACTCCCGGACGTGCTCATTGGAGTTCTTGAGGTCTTCCCGCCGCAGGTACATCATGTGCCCTGAGTAATAGCCCTTGAAGCTGAGGCGGTCTTTCATCCGACCGCTGGGGTCGAGGTGCCACAGGTTGTATTTGGCGTCGTAGTAGTTGGTAGCACCGTCGAAGTAACCGCTCTGAATCATGACGTTCAGATAGGGGTTCATCGCCATTGCCTTGCGGAGGTTAGGGCCGGAATTGTCTCCGGACCGATCCCAGGGGTGTACCGGGCCAAACATATTGTACTCCAGATCGGTCTTGAAGTTCAGTTCTTCGCGGAGGTAGTAATTGATGGCGGGCGTGAAGGAATGAAGCCAGCTGGTGAGTTCCGCGTTATAGTCCGGGCGGCCACCGCCCGCCATTTCGTCGAGACCGGTGTAGCGCGAGTCGAGGCGGCCAACGGTAAAGTTTCCGCGTTCGTTGCCGCGCAACAGATGTTTCCAAAAGTAATTGGTGGAGGGCATCAGGTTGTTGTCCAGCCATTCCTGACGGCTGAGGCCGGAAAGACGGGCGGCTTTATCAGCGATATCGACACGCTCGTCGACGCTCAACGATGCGCCCCGGGCCAGGGCTGGCAGCAGTTCGTTCTGGGTGAACGTTTCGGCTTCGGGGAGGATATCGACCAGGTCTTTGCCCTGAAGATCAGCGGGCAACTGCTTGTGGTACCAGGCCGCTGCGGTGAAGTACGGCAGCGCGTTGGCGGCCTTCACGATGCCGCTGCGCTCGATGCCAATGTCGGTCGGAGAAACCAGAATAACGCCGTTGAGGTACATCCACTTGCGTTCCTGAAGCTCCAGGGCCAGACCGGAGACGCGGGTGGTACCGTAGCTCTCGCCGATCAGGAATTTGGGGCTGCGCCAGCGGTTGTTGCGGCTCACGAAGTTGCTCAGCCAGTCGGCCAGGTAAGTGATGTCTTGCCGTACGCCAAAAAACTGCTTTCGGTCGGCGCCTTCCACCATGCGGCTGAAGCCGGTGTTGACGGGGTTGACGTACACAATGTCGGCCACGTCGAGCACCGAATAGGGGTTATTGCTCACGCCGTAGGGCTGCACGGGGTAGCCCTCGTCGTCGATGTTCAACACCTTCGGGCCGGTATAGGCAAGGTGCATCCATACCGATGCCGAGCCGGGGCCGCCGTTGAAACTGATCAGCAGCGGGCGGTTGGGGTCGTCCACGTCGGTACGGACGTAGTAGGTGTAGTGCAGGCCGGCGACCACTTCGTTTTTGGCGTTGTACACCGGCTGTACGCCGATGGTAGCTTTATAGGGTACGGTCTTCCCGTTGATTTTTGCCGAGTGGGTACTCGTTTGCGCCATGTCCATGTTCAGCTCGCGGGTAAGCGGCATCTCTACGTTCATCTTTTCCTGGGCGCGGGCGCAGGTGCAGAGGGTAAGGACGAGGAGCAAGGTCAGGTAAAAGTTCGGTCTCATCTTGTGTGCTTTGGTTATGGACGGGTAAGATAGTAAGCCTTGAATTATCTTCAGAGATTTGACATTTCAAAAGTGTGCATACCAAATTGAAAAAGAGCTAGTTGAAACCTCTAAATCCAAGTTTGAACGGGAATTTTACGACGAGACACCTCTACTAACCGTGAATAAGGATTTGTGAGGGGGAATCTTCCCTCTATGCTTAGTATTACCATACAAAACCCTACACCATGAAGAATATCTTATGCGCCTTCCTATTCCTATGTCTCTTCACTTCCTGCGAAAAAGACCCAGCATCATTTACTCCGCCATGTGAAATTGCCGGACAAGAAATCCTGGAACTCATCCGGACCGAGGGCCTCATCAGCACCCGCCTTGAGGCTAGTGGCATTGTCAACGGAATCGGTGTTAGCGGTACTCCGACAATTAACGGTTGTATTCTTGAATACGAAGGGACTTTCTATAATCTCGAACAGCTCGTCTCTTTCGAGGCCGACGGTGTTTTTCTCAGGTTGAATTTCCCGTAGGCCCGTTATGCTTCCCACAACTCCGTCAGCGAAAACCAGCAGATTAATCAAGCTGAACGAGAAGCTACCGTTACCGACACGCAATGTGTAGCGATTCGCTATTTGCGCCGAGTAATTCAGCGCTAGTATGAAAATTATGTTATCCTCCTTTATCTGCTTGATAAGCCTAGTAGGTTACAGCCAGCAAGACACTATTTTTCATGAGTTTCCTTTATTCTTCGAAGATGCCGTTGGGAATAAAGACACCGTTTACATCGGCCTGTCAGAATTCGCTAATTCGGAGTTCAATCCTCACCTCGGCGAGGTGAATTTGGTTAATGTTCCGTTTGACAGCGTTTTTGAGGTTCGTTTGGCAATATTCGACGAATTGGCGGAAGGAGACTTGCCAACCTACTTGGGTAAATCTCGGTATGCAGGTATTCAGCTTACAATGGACGATCTTAGGGATTGTACCCGTCTTCGAATTTTCGATGGTATATCTTTTGTCGTCCACTCCTTACATCCTCCTTTGAAGATAAGGTGGAATAGTGAAATTTTTCGTGAAGACGGCGAACTTCATTGCATTGGTGGAACATGGATAAATAATACCCATGCACCTTTGGTTGACTTTGGATGGGAAGAACTCCATGAGAATAGTGAGGCTTATACGCTCGCTTGCTTGAGAGATACAACGGAAATGGTTATAGTTACTCCATTCCGAACCTTTTCCGGCGAGTCAGGAACCATAGACGCGAGCGATCTTCCGTCAGGTCTTTACCTGCTCAAGGCTGTGTTCAACGACGGAAGAAGTGGAACGGCTAAATTTGTTAAGCATTAGGAAGATTCTGATTTCCCCTCCCACAACCCCACCAGCTCAAACCCCTCCGCCGCAAACACCCCCTTGTCACTAAGCTTAAGCTCAGGAATCACCAGCAGAGCCAAAAACGACAGGGTCATAAACGGCGAATTCAGCTCACACCGCAACTTCCTCCGGGCAAAACCAGTGAGTGCTTCGTAGCGGGCGGCTACGCGGGGACCGCTGTCGCTGCTCATGATTCCGGCGACGGGCAACGGTAATACCTCCAGGTGTTCATCGCGGCCGGCGGCGATGCCGCCGCGCTCGGCGATCACGGCGTTGGCGACGCGGCAGATGGCCTCGTCGTCTACCCCAACTACCACGATGTTGTGGCTGTCGTGCGCGACGGAGCTGGCGATAGCGCCGCGTTCCATCTTCATGCCCGTCACGAAGCCTACTGCCGGAGGGGCATCTTCATACCGGTTGATGACGGCGATCTTGAGCAGGTCGCGCTCCGGCGAAGCGACGGGGCGGCCAACATCGTCGAGCGTTGGCTTCATCAGTTTTTTGCCCGTCACCAGCTCTCCGTCGAAGACTTCGATGACGCGGAGTTGGGCTCCTTCGGGCCCGGCAGGAACGGCAAAGTCTGCCGGAGTCTTTGGCCTGCAGTTGAAGCGATTGATTGGTTCCTGATCGAAATCCGACAGGTTGTGATGCCCGGCTTCGCCTACTTTCTGGCCTTTGATGTAAGTCGACATCACCGCCATGTGGCGAAGATCATCGACCTGAATGAAGTCAGCCCGGTCTCCGACGCGAAGCTGACCGACATCGAGACCGTAGTGCTCCACCGGGTTGCGGCAAGCGATGGTGAGGACGTCGAACAGGTCGTAGCCCTGATCGATGGCTCGTTGTACGAGCAGGTTGATGTGTCCGCGCATCAGGTCGTCCGGGTGACTGTCGTCGGTACAGAACATCAGTTTTTCAGGAAACTCACCGATCAATTCGTGAAGGGCGGCATAGTTTTTGGCGGCGGATCCTTCACGGATCAGGATTTTCATTCCGGCATCGAGCTTGTCGCGGGCCTCACCGGCGGAGGTACATTCGTGATCAGTTGTGATACCGGCGCGGGCGTAGGCAGCGGCTTCTTCGCCGCGCAGGCCGGGGGCGTGGCCGTCTACGGCTTTGCCCCGCTCGATGGCGGCGGAAATCTTGGCTAACATTTCCATGTCTCCGTTCAACACCGCCGGATAATTCATCACTTCGCTGAGGTAAAGGATGTCGTCGCGCTCCAGCAATTCAACTATCTCAGCGACACCAATTTCTGCTCCAGCCGTTTCGAAGGTAGTGGCGGGCACACAGCTCGGCGCGCCGAAGTTGATGCTCAGTGGAGTGTGCTTTGCGTTTTCCAGCATGTACTTAACGCCTTCAATACCGAGCACGTTGGCAATTTCGTGCGGGTCGGAGACCGTCGCTACCGTCCCGTGGGTCACGGCCAGCTTAGCAAACTCGACGGGCAACAACATCGAACTCTCGATGTGTACGTGGGCATCCACGAAACCAGGCAGGATGTACCAGCCACGATCGTCGCGCGAAGGGTCTCTATCTATGGCATCGATGTAGCCCTCATCGTTAATCGTGACGATGGCGCCGAAAACGGTACGGGTGTCTAGGTCTACTAACCTTCCTTTTACTTGCTGCATACCGGGGAAACGATGCTGAAGGGCCGGGGTTCAACGGGGAGGGGAGTAACTAGTGCGTAGTTGGTAGAATGTAGTAGGTAGTGCTGCCGCACGTGGTAGTGCGTAGTTGGTAGAATGTAGTAGGTAGTGCTGCCGCACGTGGTAGTGCGTAGTTGGTAGAATGTAGTAGGTAGTGCTACCGCACGTGGTAGTGCGTAGTTAGTAGAATGTAGTAGATAGTGCTGCCGCACGTGGTAGTGCGTAGTTGGTAGTGAGTAGAATGTATTAGGTAGTGCGTAGTTAGTAGAATGTAGTAGATAGTGCTGCCGCACGTGGTAGTCGGGGGATGCTCGCTGCGCTCGTGCGGCAGCACTACCCCCTTACATTCTACCCACTACCTACTCTAAATCTTCCTCATCGAATTTACCGAAGATCCGGCAGGTGAGGACCGTCAGGTCATCCGGGAACTCATTGTTTTGCCGAAAATCATTCAGCTCGCGCACGAGTGCGTTGTTCACTGCTTTTGCGGAGCGTCCGTGTTGGCGGCGCATGAAACGGTAGAGAATTTCTTCTTCGTAAATCTCACCGGCGTTGTTCTGCAAGTCGGTGAGCCCGTCGGTATAGGTGAGAATGAGGGCTTGCGAAGGCAGTTCAAGTTTACCTACTTCAAGCATCGGTAATTCTTCGATGGATCCTAAAATCAGCGTTCCTTCGGTCAGTAGCTGCAGACCATTTTCGTGAACGAGAACGGGAGGTGGATGGCCGGCATTGACGTAGCTCAGCTCGTTCTTTTCAATGTCGTACTCGGCTACAAAGAAAGTTACAAAGCGCTCTCCGTTCGTGATTTTATAGACGGCTTTATTGATGTCAGAGACGAAGTCGTAGAGGCTGGAACGCTTCGTGATCAGGGTATGGAAGTTGGCCTGAAAGTTGGCCATCAAAAGAGCCGCGCTTACGCCCTTCCCCGTAAAATCGCCGATGCAGAATACGAGCTTGCCGTCTTCAAATTCTTTGAAGTCGATGTAGTCTCCGCCAACACCAAGTTTTGGCTGGTAGATGGTACTGATCTCGTACTCTTCCCGCATCGGGAAGCGCTCAGGAATGAGCATTTTCTGGACTTTTGCTCCGAGGTCCATATCTGCTTCCAGTCTTTCCTGCTCGATCTGGCGGCGGAAGAGGCGTTTGTTCTCGATCGCTACTGCGATCACATTCGTGATCGTGGTGATGATCTGCACGCGTTCGAACATATCCTCTTCCTCCTCGAATTTACCGATCAAGATGTAGGCGATCGGGCGCTCTTTGTGGAGTACGGGGATGATATGTTCGAAGTGGGAGAAGAAGGATTCGTCTTCGGCTTCCAGAACCGCTGGCCGGGTGAAGTACTGAAGTTCGGTACCCAGGTCAATGGTCGGGATTTCAATTTCCTCCAGTCCGATGGATGCCGCAATCACCCAGGCGTTATCGTTAGTACTGCTACGCACCATCAATGCCATTCTGGTAAGCTTTAGTTCCTTACGCAAAAACACCCGATACATACCAAAGAGATCCTCGGCTGCAACGTTGTTGTTGATTGCCTGCGTGATCTGCAGCAAACGCTGCACCTGTAACTGGCGCAGGTGAAGTTCACGTTCGAGGTTCTGTATGCGGGAAAATGGCTTTGTCATTCTGTATCAGCAAATATATTAGCCAGACGGTGGATTAAGTAGTTTGACAGTAGAAATAGCAAAATTGTTTGTCTCTCCAGCTATCTGCAACCTCCCCACACCCGGGTCCGATCAGCGATTTCGCGTAGCGCTACTTCAGCACGCTCAGCACTTTGTCGATTTCCAACTGCATTTTTCTCGAATCGACCTCAAGCAATATTTGCTGCTGTTCCCGCTCGGTCATATGGAGGGAGACGGAGGTTTCCAGCGGGTCCTCCGCATGAGGTTCGTAGTTGAAGCGGTAAAGGTGAAACATATCCGGACCAAATAAATCGGAGAGCTGCCCTAGCAGTACTTCCTGGTCAAGAATCTGGGTTCCGAGGATGTTGCCCGCCACACCTACCGGGCTGAAGAGGTTTTCCACTACTCCCCTGCGGTCATCGGGGTCTATTTTGTCTGAATCCCGAAATACACTCACCTGAATCAGGTGCACGCCCGACGTATTCTCGCGCAGCCAATCCCGAAATACCGACAGAAAGCGTTCAGCAGAAGCGACACCATAGTTGTCGCGGTAGCCAGCATCCATCAGCCTGATAGACGGCCGGGTAGGAAGGGTAACCAGAGGCAGGACATAGGGGTACGTCGCATTCATCCGCAGCGCAGTTGTGAACCGGAGGCTGTCGGAGGATTGCCCCGGCAGGAGGCGACGAAAGTCGACCATATCCGGGCGAAGTTTAAGGTCTCCCCGCTGCGATGCCGCGGGCACGGTCATGTAACTCACTCCCTGCGGGGAGATCACCATTCTCCTGCCATCCTCAACGATGCTGGGGGTAACGAATAACAGCGGGATGTCCGCTTTTTGTTCAGGCTCCCGGTAATCCACCAGGGGTTTATCCATCCACCCTTGTGTATTCAGGTTCAATTCGCGCTCGAAGCCGTAAGCACGGTCACGCCGGTACTTTCTCCCTCCTACTTCCACTTCCGTAAAAGGAAGAAAGACATCGTTACTCACCAGAGAAAAAGCTACCGGATTGAGAAGATCCTGCCCCATTCGCTCCAGGCGGCTCACCCCGTTCTCGCTGAAAGCAGTATCGCTCAGGTAAGCCTCCCTCAGGTAGGCCAGCCCGAGCTCGCCACCGCTCGCTCCGGTCATCAACCCCGTATGCTGAAGGAGTTTACCATCAGAGCAAGTCTCGATTGTCTGGACAACATGGATAGCCCAGAGCGCAGCAGCAAGTCCTCCTCCGCTGGCACAAACAACGAAGAAAGGAGGTTTTTCCTCTGTCTGTTTTGCCTTCCAGTTTTCAAGAATGCCGATGGTAGCGGCAAGATCATTCTCCAAAACAGAACTTTCGTATTGGGCCAGTAAACGGGTATCGTTGTAGGGAGCACTACTACTGTAATCCAGGCCGTAGGCCTGGTTGCCATGATGGAACCAACTCGAACTGGTAACCAGGTTAAGACCAAAAAGCAAGACAACAAGCAGCGTAAACCTCCACTCCGAAAACCAGTAGCTGATGGCTCCGATGAAAGCAATTATCAAGCTGAGTAAAACGATAAAACTCGCCCCGGCGGGAATCTGAAAAAAGGGCACATCGATCAGGAACCCAAGGGTACCCAACACGATGATGGTAGAAAACTGAAGGAGAATGGCATTGAGATGATTCTGCCGGAAAATGCTCATCAATACCGACGAATCGTAGTGGGCTACCGAGCGAACCACTTTATACTTCAGCCGCTCGTTCAGGTAGGTTTTTACCAGGTACGGATTATCGTAGATGCTCATCAGTTTCGGGGCCAGTGCCCGGGCTCCTGTTCGGCGATAGCCTCGTCCCCGCCGGCTTTGCCCCGGGCCTATGTTGGGTGGCGGCTCTCTGAATTGCGGCCGGTAGTAACTTATATCACGGTTGGTGAGATTGAAGTAGAGTGCGTAGAGAAACAGGCTGATCACGAGCCCCAGCACTAACCCGCTAAGACTCTCGGCTATCTCCCACCAACCGGGATGAAAATCTCTCACCGGCTGCATAAACCGTACGACCAGGCCACAATAAAACAGGAAAAAGCCCAACGGCAGCAGCGCGTTATTAATACAATATTTGAAGAAAGGCCGTGAAAGGCTGGCCAAGAAATTGAAATAACCGCCAATGAGCAAGTAAGTGCTCAGGTTCCAGCTCATCACGAAAAAGCCATAAGCCAAACCAATGATCAGGTACGCCCAGAACCCGTCGGAATCAAGGTATTCCGGATCCAGAAACAGGTACTGCAGACCCAAACGCGGACCAAGGACACCACTCATCATCAGGGCAAGCAACACCCATACGAGCAGCAACAGCGAGTTGCTGCGCAGGTGCAGTAAAAACAACTGCACGGAGAAAGATCGGTGAATGCCGGATAATAAAGCTCGCATGGTCGGGAGCCAAAGTTAGTTGATTATGCGTGACCCAGCCTAAATTGTTTGCCCGGCCGACCATACTACTGAAGATTTCGCTTTGCGGCTTCTTCGAGGTTTGGCTCCCTCTTCGCTGAGAGCCTTAGGCAAACCTTGCTGAAAAGGGCGGAGGGTGAGGTGGAAAATCAAAAATGTCCAGTAGTATGCCTGCCGATACAATGCATTAACGATCAGGCCTCAAAGTTGCCAGCTCATCATTCTGGTGGGCGGGTTAACGGCTGTGGCTTTCTGACACTCCTCCTTAAAAACGATTATGGCACCTGCGGCCGCGCCTAAAACTCCACGTTGATCAGATCAATGAACTGCTGAATCCGACCATCGATCATCTCTTTGGTGAGGTTCTGCATGCGGCGGGTACCGAAGTCTTCCACTACGAAGCTGGCCATAGCCGAACCGTAGATGATGGCACGCTTGAGGTTATCAAAGCTCGTATCGTCGGTAGCAGCAAGGTAACCCATGAAGCCTCCGGCAAAAGTATCGCCTGCACCGGTAGGATCAACGACAGTAGGCAACAGCAAAGCGGGAGCGCTGAACAACTTGTCGCCGTCGAACAGCAACGCACCGTGCTCACCTTTTTTGATGATAAGGATGCGTGGGCCCATGTCAACAATTTTTGCCGCAGCCTTCAGCAGGCTGAGTTCGCCAGACAGTTGGCGGGCCTCTTCGTCGTTAATCACCAAAACGTCGATCCGCTTGAGGACTTCTTTGAGTGGCTCCATCGCGATGTCCATCCAGAAGTTCATCGTATCCAGTGCGATGAGTTTCGGCTTGCTCTCCATCTGATCAATCACGGTAGACTGAACCTGAGGGCTGAGGTTGCCAAGCATTACGTAATCAGTATTACGGTAAGCAGCGGGAACTTTAGGGTCAAAGTCGGCCAGAACATTGAGCTGGGTATCGAGAGTATCGCGCCCCATCATATCGTCGTGGTAACGGCCGGCCCAGTAAAAAGACTTTCCGTCGGGCACCACCTCTACGCCTTCAAGATCGGCACCACGCTTCTTCATGTCGTCCAGAAAATCCTGGTTGTAATCTCCTCCGATTACAGAAACGAGTTGTACCGGCTTCACCAGTTGGGTTGCAGCCATAGCGATGTAAGTACAGCTACCGGCCTCAATCATTTTCACTTCGCCGAAGGGCGTGTAAACGTCGTCGTAGGCAATGGTTCCGATGGCGAGAAGGCTCATGTTTGGTCTTTTAGTTCATTAGTCTGTGGCTCCTGAGGAGCCATAAAAAAAGTCGAGCACGATGACTCGTACTCGACTTTTGATGCGCCTCAGAAAGGGCTCGAACCTTTGACCTACGGATTAACAGTCCGCCGCTCTAACCAACTGAGCTACTGAGGCATTTTGCGTTGCGGCTGCAAATGTACGATGGGTTATTTTATCTCGCAACAGTAAAACGAAAAAAATATAAAATTATCTTGCCTGCTTACTGACCATCAGTTCAGAATCAGGGTTTCCAGCCTCCCGCATCAGATTTACCCGCGAGAGTAAAAGCCAACCCAGGCCGGCAAACGCACAGCAGGTAAAGGTCGCCAGTCCGTAACCATAGCGTTCCGCCACGCCGAACCCGATGAGAGGCGTTAAGACAAACGCCGCTGAATAACTGGCCGAAAGTAAGCCGAGGTACTCCCCTCTCCGCGCCGGGGGCGAGTGAGTGGAGACAATGGTCCGCTACGATTTTAGGCTTCTAAAAAAGGGTAGGCCCTTAACTTGGTGATTCTCACACCTACCAAGAATGACCTACCCGACGAAAATCGAAACTCTCGCTGCCCAAATATTGCAAA
>NZ_VOXD01000026.1 GCF_008014675.1 Neolewinella aurantiaca
AGGTGTCATTTGTGCGAGACGTTTCTCGCTTGCGGGTCGCAAAGATACGCTCCCAATCACCACCCTTGCAAGTGTTTCTCAACTTTGATTCAATCTTTTTTCAACTTTGATGAAAAGTTGCGCGATCACCGATTTTCGCCAAACTTTTACAAGGTGTTTCGACTGGTTTACAGAACCGCTCAAACCAACTGATTCAGATTCATTGCAGAAAGCAGGCTTTGGTCGCTTCAGAAAACTCTCGGAGCTACCCAAATCAGAGCAATATCCGGGTAAAGCAGATGATTCTTTGACTTGATACCATATATACAGGTGTATTACTTCACGAAGTCATGGAATTGAAGACCCTGTACTTAGCTCTTTCTGCATAGGGTATACTTACGCCAACGCCTAATCCAGTCGCTACTATTGGTTTTCGCTCTTACTATCCGCTAAGTTTTCGCATTACGTTGTGCACGCCTACGGCTTAGCAAGGAGAAACCAGGAGGGCCCCGGCATGATGGCTAATGGCTCAACAGAGCTCTTCGGGGCTTTATGGATATTTATAGTACACGAGAAAAGGAAAGCCCCTACCCTGCTTACAGTAGAGGGAGGATAGGTAAGAGATCATCCCGGGTTACGCTCAACCTTCTTTGCACCTGCGTCCGCGCCGCTGCCTTATGTTACGCTATCCTGATGATTATTGGAATATTAATGGTTGCCAGCAGATATGGCGTTATGGGTGTCTGATTCTGGCTCCCTGGCCGCGCGAAATCGTATACCATATATATAAGGTCTCTCAGAAAACAAAAAACCGGGCCGCCAATTAAGGCGACCCGGGCAAATCCATGTCCCGCGGACCGCGCGGAACCTGAGCTGATTTAACCTTCTTACATACTTTGCAGGAAGCTTAAATCCTCTTTCATGGGATTGCAGGAGTTGCAAAGTCTGCAACTCCTGCAACACATTTATACAGAAACCGGCTTAACGGTTTTCACGATCCGTGCAGCAACCTTGTAGGGGTCTGCAGCGGAGTTAGGGCGACGGTCTTCCAACCAACCTTTCCAGCCGCGCTCAACGGTAGCAACCGGAATACGGATGGAGGCACCACGGTCAGAGATACCGTAGCTGAACTCGTGAATGCTCTGTGTCTCGTGAAGACCAGTGAGACGGAGGTGGTTATCGTGGCCGTAAACCTCGATGTGTTCCTTAGTGACAGGGCGGAATGCTTCACATACCTTCTCATAGTCTTCCTTCTTTCCACTTTCGCGGAGGAAAGAGTTGGAGAAGTTAGCGTGCATACCGGAACCGTTCCAATCACCGGGTACAGGCTTACATTCGTAGTTGATGACGACACCGTACTGCTCGGCCACGCGGTCGAGAAGGAAACGTGCGAGCCAGATCTGGTCACCTGCTTCTTTTGCGCCTTTGGCGAAGGTCTGGAATTCCCACTGACCAGGAGCAACTTCGCAGTTGATACCTTCTACGGTCAGGCCTGCGTCGAGACAAGCATCAAGGTGCTCCTCGATGATCTCGCGGCCGTATGCGTTGGCTGCGCCAACGGAACAGTAGTACTGGCCCTGGGGAGCGGGGTCGCTGCCGTCTGCGGGGAAGCCGAGAGGCTTATTGGTCTCGGGGTCCCAGAGGAAGTATTCCTGCTCGAATCCAAACCAGAAGTCTTTGTCCTCATCCTCGATGGTAGCACGAGCGTTGGATGGGTGCGGGGTGCCGTCGGCACTGAGCACCTCGGTAAGAACGATGTAGCCGTTCTTGCGCTGAGGGTCGGTGATGATGGCAACGGGCTTGAGCAGACAGTCGGAGCTGCCGCCGGAAGCCTGTTGGGTAGAAGATCCGTCGAAGGACCACATCGGACAGTCTTCGAGCTTACCGCTGAAGTCTTCGATGATCTGGGTTTTGCAGCGCATCTGCTGCATGGGCTCGGAACCGTCGAGCCAAACGTACTGTAGCTTATGTTTAGTAGCCATAGTTAGAAAGGAGTTTGTGAGGTTAAATCAGAAATAAATGAAATTTGGGCGAGGCCGCAGGTGCAAGGTGAGTTTTGAGAGGAGAATAGTCATTAAGGGAAGTTTCCTTTGCTGAGTTCTGCCTTAAACCGTTGCCTTGCACCCGCATCCGTGCCCGCTATTGTCGTTTTTAGAAAGTGTACACAGCAGCGAGGATGAAAGCAGCTACGCTGTTATCATCTGCGGAAGGGAAAATGCCACTGGGCTGAGAATCAAATACGACCTGATCGTTACCAGAGTCGAAGCGTACTTCAGGGATGATGGTGAGGGGACCAACCTTATAGTTGCCACTGAGAGTGAAAGCAGTGACAGAAGGAGCGTCTCCCGTAACTCCTTCGGCTAGTTTACCCGTGAAGTACTCACCGCGGAAACCGAGGTCGAAGCCATCAGAAATTCCAACGGTTGCGTAAAGTGCAGCTCCGGTGAAACCGTCAACAGTGCTGCCATCAACACTGCTTGTTTTGTCGGATACGTTCAGGCCGAGCATGAACGTTTCGCTGACTTCGTAAGTTGCGGTCAGGTCAACCTGGAAACCAGACTGATCGAGATCGTCGGTTTCACCTTCAGCCTCCTTGCCGGCAAGGAAATTGAGGTAAGCTGCGAGGTTACCCGTTTCGGCGCTGAGCTGAGCACCAATGTGCTTACCTTCTACGTCGTCGAACTTGCTATCGGTGTCATTAAAAACACCAACCATTGCACCAAAGCCCTCAGCGATGGCGAAATCAGCTTTGATACCCGTGTGGAAGAAAGGGCCGTTGCTGAAAAGGTAGCTCGTAGAGTAGTTTACATTGATCGGGTCAATGACTTCGTATCCGACGAAGGTACCAAAGTTACCGAGGGTGAAGGTAACGAAATCGGAAGGTGCGTAAGTTACGAACAACTGCTGAACTGCAGGAACGTCTCCGTTGGCTGCCTCTGCACGGGGCCCGAAACCAAGCTGAGCGACGAAGCTCACCTTTTCGAATTCCTGAGCGAGGGTAACATTAGCCATACCGATGGTGAACTCGTTAGCCCGGTCAGTGAAACTGGTTGGGAAAACGAGTGGTAGTTCGCTATCAGCTCCTTCGGTGAAGTTTTGCTGGTAGTAAACGTCAGCAAATCCACTGATTTGGAGACCTGGCGTTTCTTCTTCCTCTTTTTCTTCGTCAGCGGGTGCAGTCACCGGGTCTGCTGCGGGCAGATCGGCGCTCACCTGAGCGAAGAGAGTAGTGGAAGAAAGGAGCATGAATGCGAGCGTAAATTTGAAAATTGTTTTCATCGTTGGAGTAAAGTTTAATATCCGTGGTGATAGTGAGGTGATATTTCATTCCGGATATGGACTTAACCCCTGGGTAATTGGCAAATTGAATTCGCTGTCATACCTTTGATTCTTTACCAGTTCTCCCTTCCGGATAAGAAGAGAGAATTGATAAGAGAAAGATCCTTAGTTGGGGGCGGTTCAGTCCGTTTCCGGCGGGCCCGTTTGACGTTGCAGCGTCGGCGGGCCTTTTTTGTAGTGATGGTTTCGGCCCGTTAGCAGATCGAGGCATTTACCTCTGCTGGCTAACGGGCCAAAATCACATTTTATCCTTCAGTAAGTTGGAAGATTCCGTCCTCTTTACCGTCGGTGTAGGCGTGCATATCGTGCTCGCCGATGTCGAGTCCTTTGAGTTCCTCTTCTTCGTCTACCCGGATGCCCATGATTGCTTTGAGTGCACCCATGATGCCGAAGCTGGCGAGGAAAGAGAAAGCACCTACAGCAAGGGTACCGATAAGCTGGGTAACGAAACTGTGCTCTGGGTTAGTAGAGAAAATTCCTACCGCAAGGGTACCCCAGATACCACATACACCGTGAACGGAAGTTGCACCAACGGGATCGTCGAGCTTGAGGGTTTTATCGAAGAAGACAATGCTAAGGGGAATGATGATACCAGCGATGGCACCCACCAGGATAGCGCTGCCACCGGTGAAGCTGTCGGCACCGGCAGTTACACCTACGAGACCACCGAGGATACCGTTGAGTACCATGGAGAGATCGTAAGACTTGAACATGAAGTAAGCCACGAAGAAGGCGGCAACACCACCAGCTGCAGCAGCGAGTGAAGTGGTTACGAATACGAGTGAAACGCCGTTGGGGTCAGCACTCAGGACAGATCCGCCGTTGAAGCCGTACCAGCCGAACCAAAGGAGGAAAACACCGATAGCTGCCAAGGGCATGCTGTGGCCGGGGATCGCGGTAATGCGGCCATCACTTTTGTACTTGCCCTTGCGCGCACCGAGCAGGATGATTGCAGCGAGAGCGGCAAAGCCACCAGCCGCGTGAACCAGAGTAGAACCGGCAAAATCGTAAAAGCCCATTTCGGCGAGCCAGCCACCACCCCAGTGCCACATACCTGTGATTGGGTAGCTGATGCCAACGAAGAGCGTAGCGAAAAGCAGGAAAGGAACAAGTTTGATTCGCTCAGCTACGGCACCGGATACGATGGTGGCACAGGTAGCGGCAAACATTGCCTGAAAGATGAAGTCGGAGTAGCCCGTGTAAGCTGAGCCACCTTCAGCAGCGGCGGCGTAATCGGCTACGGCGCTTCCGGCCCAGTCGAGAGGGACGAAGAACTTCCCTACGAATCCTCCTTCGTAGCCCTCACCGGGGTACATAAGGTTAAATCCAATCACGAAGTAGGTCAGCAGACCGATACAGATGATCATCGAGTTTTTGAAAAGGATATTGACTACGTTCTTCTTCTGAACGAAGCCAGCCTCCAGGCTGGCAAAGCCTAGGTGCATAAGGAAGACGAAACAAGTCGCCACCAGGATCCAGAGGTTATTTACAGTGAATAATGCTTCCATAGCAAAAAAAGGTATTTTGTAAGAGTGTGTTAGTTGAAAAAGTCGGGCCTGGAGCCGGTTAGCTAGCGGAGAAGGAAAAGAGGTTCCATCCGCTGCCTGGCATGCTGGCTCGGTTACAATCTGGTCTTACAAGGTTGGGGCTGGGGGGGGATGGAGGGCCGGCAACGGCTCGTCCTGTGGCGAAGGTGGTTAAATCTCGCTCTTAAGTGAAAGTCTGAAAAGTAAAAATTAGATAGCGCTCTCGTTTTCTTCTCCGGTGCGGATACGTACTACGCGTTCGATGTCGAAGATGGAAATTTTTCCATCCCCAACCTTGCCGGTGCGGCCTGCGGACGTGATGGCGCCGATAATGGCGTCTACTTTGTCGGTGGGAGCAAGCAGATCGAGTTGAAGGCGCGCGATGTAATCAGCGTCGTATACACTACCCCGGTAAGTGAGTTGTTCGCCACGCTGGAGGCCAAAGCCCTTTACTTCGGAAAGAGTAAAGAACTTGACGTCGATTTCAGCCAAAGCATCACGGACGGCCTCGAATCTTGAAAGGCGAATAATAGCTTCGATTTTCTTCATTAGAATCTTTTTGTTCGATATCTCCTTGGTCAGTGGAAAAATAAACGTACAGTGAATTAAAAAGTCTAAATGGTTCGGGGGTTGGAAAAAGCGAAAATTAATCTTCCCGCTTTGTTGAAAGCAAATATGCATTGGCTTGGAGGTCCCAGTGTAGTCAGTTAAATTTACTTATCGTTACAACCAACCAAGCACTTAATCACCTTACAAGCTGATTATCAAAGACTTAAAACTTTCGATCTGCTCATGGCCACCGCAATAAAAAATCAGGTATTTAGGCTTGTCAAATCTTTGACCAAGGCTGAAAAGCGCAATTTCAAGCTTTTTGCCACCAGAGCAGGAGCGACAACAGACAATAAATTCATCCGCTTATTTGATGCGATCGATAAGTCTCCAGCTCCGGAAGACAGCCTTCTCGTGAAGCAACTCAGCATCACATCCGGCAAGTTGAGCAACCTCAAACGCCACCTTTACCAACAAGTCCTGACCAGCCTGCGGCTCATCTATATCAATAAAGAAATAGACATTGAACTCCGGCAACAAATTGACTTCACCCGAATCCTCTACGGCAAGGGACATTACCTCGACTCGCTGAGGCTCCTGGAGCGGGCTAAACTCACGGCAGTAAAGCACAATCAGGATTTGCTGCATCTCGAGATCCTCGAATTTCAGAAACTTATCGAGGCGCGGCACGTGACCCTCTCACGTCAGGTCGACAACAAAATGGACCTTTTGCTCAAAGAATCTACCGAGTGCAACCAGAGTGTTCTTAACAACAGCGAGTTGTTCAACATCAACATCCAGGTACACGGCCTTTATATAGAACACGGTCACAGCCGGACAGCAGAAGAGCTGGCAGAGAACGAAGAATTCTGGACCAACACACAGAAGCGGATGGCTCGCAAAGGCCCATCGGACTATACTTTCCACCAAAAAATCAACCGGTCTCAGGCGACAATGTGGTTTCACTACATACAGCTGGACTTCAGAGAAGCCCTGGACGACGCCGTGGAAGCCTCCAACATGTTTTACCTCAACCCTCAAATGATGGTTAAGGACCCCGATCTTTACCTGCGTTGTCTTTATTACGTTTCTATGCTGGGTTACCTCACCAAAGATGAAACGACCGTAAGGCGAAATGTAACTAAGATGGACAAGTTTCTGAACGGAGATGATGTTCTCCTGAATGGCAACTCCCGTCAGTTGGGTGAGACCTACCTCAATCTCTCCCGCTTCAATCACCTTTTTATGACCGGCGATCATGAAGAAGCATACCAACTCAGTCAGAAAATTCTTGCGCAGCACACCCTCGGGGAGTTCCTACCCTCTTCTCACCGCTGGGCGCTGTTTCTTTTCAAGTTTGCGGCAGCCTGCTTTCTGGTAAAGCGCTTCGACGAAGCGCTCGATTACCTCAACGAAATAATAAACATGCGCAGCGGAATTTTCCGTGAAGATCTGCTCATCAACACCCGTTTGCTGCACGCGCTCTGCAATTTTGAACTAACCAATTACTCCCTCGTCGATTATCACCTCAATTCTGTAAGCCGGTTACTGAACCGCAGTAAAGAGACCGCCCAGGTACATAAGCTATCCGTTTCGGGGCTGCGCCGATTGCTGAAAACACCGATTGCGGAGCACCAACAGGTTTACACCGTGTTGCAGGAAGAGATCAATAGTGTTGCCGACCAGGCTTTTGAACGTAAAGCATTGATCTACCTCGACCTGAATTGGTGGTTAAACAGCAAACAATAATATCTGGTGTTATCTTTAAGCATATACTACTGGACATTTTTGATTTTCTACCTCACCCTCCGCCCCCTCCAGCAAGCTTCGCTTTAAGGCTCAGCGGAGAGGGAACCAAAAATGTCCAGTAGTATGCTTTAAGCATTAACCTCTGATCAACTAAAGCATGAGTCTTTCTAAGTCCCGCCACCTGATGGCGCTGTTACCTTTAATTGTAGCAACCTTCTTCCTTGGTAATTCCGGTGGTCCGGCGTCCAACGGAAACTTCTATACCGGAGCGCCAAAATTCGGTGGCGGAACCGAAAGAACCTGCAGTGTTTGCCACAGCACCGGCGACTTCGGCCAACCGGAGATCAACGTATCCTTCGCGCTGGACGGTGTTCCAACAGACCTGACAACCTACACTCCGGGCGCCACTTACCGGGTTACCGTAGCAGTTGGCTACGGGGCCGCGGCTCCGGCAGCTTACGGATTCAGCTCTCAGTTTCTGACCACAACCGCCCCGGCTCCTGAAGTGGCAGGTGCCGCGGCCAATCCGGATGCGGCAACCCAAGTCATCACCGGCGACGGCGGACGCGTGTACATTGAGCAAAATGCAGCGAATCAGGACAGTACGTTTTCGTTCGACTGGACGGCTCCTGAAGCCGGGGCAGGCCCGGTGGAATACTACGTGGTGGGTAATCTGGTCAACGGTGCTTCCGGTACACTTGGCGACAACGGCAGCACCGAGCCTACTGTAATCACACTGGCAGAAGGTTCTCCCTCTGGCCTGCGCGACATTGCGGTTATTCCACACAAGTTATATCCCAACCCAACCGCAGGAGTGGCGAACCTTACCTTCGATGCTCCCGGTACCGGAGCGTACCAACTCAGCATCCTCGGCCTGGACGGCAAAGTGCTGCGCGACCAACAACTTTCGCTTTCAGCCGGGGCCAATAGCTTGCCCTTGCCGGTGGCTACGTTGAAACCAGGCGTGTACATTGTGCAGCTCAGCGGTACCGACGGCCGTCTCACGTCGCGCCTCGCCGTGCGTTGATCAGCTAACCGATTCAGGGCGCTGACGCAGGTGCAGGCAAGGTTCTCAAAAAACGTTCTTTGCACCTGCGGCCCCGCCCTGATGAACCAGCCGGGCCAAAGTATCGTTGAGTCAGAAAAACAATAACATGCCAGGATTTACCCTCACCAGCAAAGAATTTACCGGACAGGTTCCAATTGAAAACGTATACGATGATTTTGGCGCCGGCGGCGGCAACCGCAGCCCCCAACTCAGTTGGGAGAACGCTCCCGAAGGCACCAAAAGCTTCATCATCACCTGCTACGATGCCGATGCCCCCGGCCCCGGCTGGTGGCACTGGTGTGCCTTCAACATCCCCGCCGGAACGCGTGACCTGAGCACGGGAGACAGCAAAGCTTCGATGCCCGGTGCTACCGTACAAACAAAAAACAGCTACGGTAGTATTGGCTACGGTGGTGCCTGCCCTCCTCCCGGAGATACCGCCCATGCTTATCATATCACCATTTATGCACTAGATACCGAAGCTTTAGAGCTCGACGAAAACGCCAGTCCCGCCATGGTGATGTTCATGGCTGATTCCCATATTATCGGCAAAGCCGGCATTACTGCTTACTACGCTCGCTAAGCACCATGATCAACGGCGCGATGGTTTTTACCAACCATTCCGTTTAAATATACAGCTGCTTAACCTTCAGGTAAACTTTACATTCGGATCGCGAATTTTCGCTTACATGTAATTAACTTTGTGAGCAACTTAATCAACCAGGTCTTCTTCAGATCGTGGTATACGCGGTCGTTGGGATCAACATCACTAGTTTACATGAAGCTTTCTACTTTTTTTGCGCTGCTGCTCATATGCTGCGCTACGTCTGGTCTTTCGGCCCAGGCAACTACTTCGGCATTGACCGGCAGGATTACGGATTCCGACGGTACCGGGCTCATTGGTGCCACAATCAAAGCCATTCACACCCCAACAGGTACAGTTTATGGCAGTGCGGCACAAAACGACGGCTATTACACCATTTCTAATATGCGCATTGGTGGCCCGTACACCGTTACGGTAAGCTACCTTGGTTTTACCTCAAACACCACAGAAGGTATCATCCTGAAGCTGGGTGAGAAACTCACCTTCGACGTAGCCATGCTGGAAGATGGTGAGACACTGGACGAAGTTGTCGTCAGCGCCCGTAAAAACAGCGTCATCAATAGTGACCGGACCGGAGCGGCTACTCAGATTAGTTCTGATGACCTTCAGCGTTTGCCGACCATCAGCCGTTCGGCATCAGATTTCACGCGTCTGACGCCGAGTTCTGATGGCAACAGCTTTGGCGGTCGTAACGACCAGTACAACAGCTTTACACTAGACGGGTCGATCTTCAACAACCCATTCGGTCTCGATGAAGCAACTGCTGGTGGTCAGTCCAATGCTCAACCTATTTCATTGGATGCCATCGAGCAAATTCAGGTTAGCCTGGCACCTTACGATGTGACCCAGGCTGGCTTTACCGGCGCCGCAGTAAACGCTGTGACCAAGAGCGGAACCAACGAATTCAGCGGAACAGTTTACGGTTTCTACCGTAATGAAGGCCTTACCGGAGGTAAGGTAGCAGGAGATGAAATCTTCCAGCCCGAACTCAACCAGCTTCAGACCGGAATCAGCATTGGCGGTCCTATCATCAAGGATAAACTTTTCTTCTTTGCCAACTTCGAAGCAGAACGCCGTGATGATCTGGGCAGTGAGTTTTTGGCCAACCGCGCCGGTCTTTCCGGCGATCAGGTCAGCCGGGTAGAAGCCAGCGACCTCGATGCCATCTCATCTGCGCTTAACAGCCGCTTCGGTTACGAAACAGGCGCGTACGAAGGCTACACCCACGAAACCGACAATGAGAAAGGGCTCTTCAAACTGGACTGGAACATTGCCCCCGGAAATACCCTGACGGCAACTTATAACTTCCTGGACGCCAGCCGCGACCTCAACGCCAACCGCTTTGCTCTTGGCCGTCGTGGCCCGGACGCACAGACGCTTCAGTACGCGAATTCCGGCTACACGATCAACAACAAGATTCAGTCGGGCATTGTGGAATGGAACAGCCTCTTCGCCGACAAATTCAGCAATAAGCTACAGGTGGGCTACACCGACTACGAAGACTTCCGTGAGCCGGACAGCAGCCCCTTCCCCAGCCTGATCATTCAGCGCGATGGTACCAACTACATTGTAGTGGGTCACGAGCCCTTCTCGATCAACAACCGTCTTGATCAGAACGTACTTCAGTTTACCAACAACCTGCAGTACTTTGCGGGTAAACACACCTGGACCGCAGGTGTCAGCTTCGAGAAATTCCAGTTCGACAACAGTTTCAACCTCGGTGCTTACCCTGGTGTGTTCGGCCCCGTAAACGGTGCTGCTCAAAGCAGCCCTCAGGCTTTCCTCGACTCACTTAATGCTGGTGCGTTTGACGCGGCAGTTCAGGCCGCTCAGGATGCATTTGCCAACGGCAATGGTTCCGGAACGGGGTACAACGGTTCCAACTGGGCCCTGGCCGAAACAAACGTTGGCCAGCTCGGACTTTACCTGCAAGATGAGATTGCCCTCACCCCTGACCTTACGGTTACCCTCGGTCTTCGCCTCGATAAGCCGCTGTACTTTGACACCGACGAGAAGATTCAGGAGAACATTGACCGCAACTGCTGTTACGACCCGTCCATCGTTTACTACAATGAGGACAATGAGGCCGTAACCTTCAATCACACCGATCTTCCCGAAAGCAAATTCCTGTTCAGCCCACGTTTGGGTTTCAACTGGGATGTGAAAGGAGACCAGACGATGCAGCTCCGGGGCGGGTCCGGTCTGTTTACCGGCCGTTTCCCCTTCGTATGGATCGGCAACCAGGTTGCCAACCCTAACTTCTTCTTCTATAACATGACCGCACGGAACTTTGAGTTCCCACAGGTTTGGAGAACCAACCTCGGTGGCGATTTTGCCGTAGGCAATGGCTGGACGATCACTTCTGACTTTGTTTACACCAAAGACGTCAACTCCGTCCTTGTACGTAACTACGGACTGCGTACTCCCGAAGGAACCCTCCCCGGCCCCGACGACCGCCCTGTCTACCGGTCAGAGGAAGACCGCGCTCTGGTATTCGGTGCTCCGACCAACGCTTACGTATTCACCAATACCGACATTGGCCGCAGCATCAACGCCAGCGTTGAGTTGAAGCGCAACTGGACCAACGGATTGTTTACGAGCATTGCTTACAACTTCAACGACACCCGCGAGGCATCCTCCATTGAAGCAGAGATCAGTTCCGATGCTTACGAACGTAACCCGGCCCTCGGCAACATCAACCAGGCGGTACTTTCTCCAAGTCTTTACGGCAACCGCCACCGGGTAGTTGGTAGCGCTTACCGCGCCTTCAACTACGGCAGCGCTGACCAGTGGACAACAACTATCGCTGTCTTCTTCCAGTACGCTCAGGGCAACCGCTTCAGCTACACTTACAACGGCGACATCAACAACGACGGTTCCGGGCTGAACGACCTCCTTTACATTCCGACCAGCAGCGAACTTGCTGGAATCGCCTTCGTTGGCGGCGAAGAGCAGCGGAATGCATTCAATGCATTCATCGAGCAGGACGAATACCTCAACGAGCGCCGCGGCGACTACGTGGAGCGCTACGCGATCCTCAGCCCCTGGTACTCTAACTGGGATCTTCGCCTGGCACAGAAGATCAACCTGAGTGGTAAGAAGCAGATTGAATTTACGTTCGACATCCTCAACGTAGGCAATCTGCTGAACAGCAACTGGGGTGTACGTGAACTTCCGTCTACTACTCAGCCAGTAGGTGTAAGCATCCAGGAAGACGGCACCCCGCTGTACTCCTTCGATCCGACGCTGACCAGTACCTTCACCAACGACTTCAGCCTGCTGAGTCGCTGGCAGGGACAGATGGGCCTGCGCTTCCGCTTCTAAAAGAGCGTATTTTGAGCAGGATCCCGAATAATCGGGCCCTGAAACAAGAATCCCCCGGTTGCCATCAGGCAGCCGGGGGATTTCTTTTCAGTCGAGGTAACGTTGGGTGAGCCCTTGGTAGGCATCGATTCTTCGATCCCGGAAGAAAGGCCAGATGCGGCGGACATCTGCGGTCCGGCCGCGATCGATGGTGACAACGGTGGTCACCTCTTCGTCTTGTAGAGCCTGCCAGAGGTATTCTCCCTGCGGGCCGGCCACGAAGGAAGAGCCCCAGAACTGGATTCCGTTAGTAACGCTGCTCGGGTCGTCTTCGAATCCGGTTCGGTTGACGGAGACGACAGGAAGTCCGTTCGCAACGGCATGAGCGCGCTGAGAGATCAGCCATGCATCCCGCTGCCGAGCCTGCTCCTCCTTGCTGTCGGTAGTTTCATAGCCAATAGCAGTCGGGTAAATCAGCAGTTCGGCCCCGGCCAGTGCCATCAGGCGGGCTGCTTCGGGGTACCACTGGTCCCAGCAGACCAAAACTCCGAGCTTACCGACACTGGTCTGGACCGGCTTAAAGCCCATATCACCCGGCGTGAAGTAGAATTTCTCGTAGTACGCCGGATCATCCGGGATGTGCATCTTGCGATACTTACCGGCAATCGAGCCATCTTTTTCAATCACTACTGCGGTGTTGTGACAAAGGCCGGGAGCTCTCTGTTCGAACAGAGAAAGCACTAAGACGCAATCGATTTCCCGGGCGAGCTCACCGAAGTAGTCGGTGCTGGGGCCAGGGATGGTTTCCGCCTGATCAAACACGGTGGTATCTTCCGTTTGGCAGAAATACAAACCCGTGTGAAGTTCCTGAAACACGATCAGTTCTGCACCATCGGCTTTGCACTTACGAGCTTCTTCGGCCGACTTAGTAATGTTGGTGGCGCGGTCGCCGGTGTTGGATTGTTGGACTATGCCTACGTTAAGAAGGTTGGGCATAAGGCACTGAATTTTACACAAATAGTCAGGCAGTAACCTGTACTACCTGACTATTCGTATGATTAACTATTTGAGGGAACGACTTACTCTTCCCCGTCGTAATCGTAAGGTAGTCGCTTCGAATCCTTCACCGTAGAAAGTGTCATCAGCGTCTTCAGCCGCTCGATCTCGTCGATCTGCTGAAGGGTTTTGAAGAGCAGGCGTTCGTAGGTTGGGATGTCTTTACAGACAATCTTAATCAGGAAATCCGCTTCTCCGGTGATGATGTAGCACTCAGTGATTTCATCGATGGTTTCCACCTGAGAAAGAAAGCTTTCTCTGGCCTGGTTCTTCCTCCAGTCGAGAGAGACGAGGACAAAAGTTTTGACCATCAGGCCAATCGCTTCGGGAGTAACCTGAGCGTGATAGCTATTAATGACGTCGTTCTGCTCCAGCTTTTTCACCCGCTCGAGAGTAGGTGCAGGGCTGAGGCCAATCCGCTTGGAGAGGTCGAGGTTGGTGATCTTGCTATTGTCCTGAAGAATTTTCAGAATGTGAAGATCGATCTTATCTAATTTATCAGACATAACTTATGTTAGGGAAGGTTGGTGCGGCGAAGATAGCCGCACCAACTATTATTTCATAATTTCGCTTGAAAAAGTATAAAATTTCCCAAACTGCACACTATGGCCAAATTCCGAGTGCGATGTAATCGCTTGATATCTTACTGATTGCCAGTGCAAAAGCGGCCGTGCGAAGATCTTTGATCTCTGCGTTGTCGGCATACATTTTATACACCTGCTGGAAGCCGGTGATCATTGTTTCTTCAAGTCCTGAACGCACCAGGTCGATTTCATCGGCTCCGCGGACAATCATATCGCGGTCTCTGTCGCTGATTGTTTTGCCCGTTGTGGCTTCAATTTGATCAACAATCCGTCGGTAAGCGCGCTCATCAAAGCGCTTTTCCAACCGGCCGAAGCGCATGTGGCTAAGGTTTTTGAGCCATTCGAAGTAGCTCACGGTAACACCACCGGCGTTGAGGTAAATATCGGGAATTACGATTATGCCACGATCAGCCAGGATGGCAGCGCCGTCGGCAGTTACGGGGCCGTTGGCTGCTTCGGCGATAATTTTGGCGCGGACGTTGGGAGCATTCTCAGCGTCGATCTGATTTTCAAGAGCGGCAGGAACGAGGATATCACAGTCGAATTCCATCACGGCCCGGCGCTTGTCTTTGCCATAAATGCGGGCGTCCGGATAGCTCAGGATGCTTCCGTGGTGAGCACGGTGACGCAGCAGCGCGTGGATATCGATGCCGTCGGGGTTATAGATGGCACCTTCAACTTCGGATACGCCGATGATTTTGACGCCACCTTCATCCTGGCTGATGGTTGCGGTATGAGAGCCCACATTACCAAGACCCTGGATAACCATGGTTTTACCTTCGATGCCTGGCTCGAGCCCGAGCTTGTCCATCAAATCTTTGTTGTTGCACGCTTCGCGGATACCGTAGAATACACCACGGCCGGTTGCTTCCGTACGGCCACGAACACCGTTCTGGTTAACGGGCTTACCGGTTACACAACCTGCAGCGTTAATATCATCCGGGTGAAAAGAGCGATAAGTATCGTAGATCCAGGCCATTTCGCGGCTGCCGGTTCCGTAGTCAGGAGCGGGTACATCAACGGCGGGGCCGATGAATTTGCGACGAATCAATTCGGTGGTATAGCGGCGGGTGATTTTTTCCAGATCCTGTTCGCTGTACTCCCAGGGGTTGATCTTTACTCCGCCTTTCGCTCCGCCAAAGGGCACATCAACGATGGCACATTTGTAAGACATGAGCGTTGCCAGGGCAACAACTTCGTCCTGATTTACGTGGTTCGAATACCGGATACCACCTTTGGTGGGGCTCCGGTGGTGGCTGTGCTGGGCACGGTAGGCTTCCAGCACCTCCACTTTTCCGTTAATCTTTACCGGGAAGTGGATTTGGTAGACACCATTGCAAACTTTGATTTGCTTAAGAAGGCCTTCGTCCAGGCCGGTGTGCGGCGCGGCGGCGTCAAAATAGCGATTTACGCTATCAAGAAATGAAACATTTTTAGGCATGATTATCAATTTGGTTTTCTAAATCATTCAGGCGGCGGTCCAGCCGCCAGAGGTAAAAGGCAATACCCAGGAACACCACGACGATTACCGCCACTACAACGTAGAGTTTACCGATGCTGCGCAGAAAGTCCGCCGGTGGTTCAGCGGCGGATTGAGCACAGATGGTGGCAACGGCAAAGCAAAGTAATATGGTGGAAGTAATACGGGCCATAAGGTTCCGGACAAATTGGTTAGGTTAGCAAAGGTAGGTATTACCAGCGGGGCTAAATGTAGCTGTTTGACACGGAATTAAGATTGTTTACGCGAAAATGATTTTCAGCGCCCCCTTACTTCTTTTTCCGGGCGCGGCCGCAGGTGCAGAGAAAGGTAATGGCTTCGGACTGCCCTACTTACCGTTTCGCGGATGATTTCGGAGCGATCATGACCTGCAAATCCTGCCTGATCACTGCTGCTTCACGTTACCGAACGGACAGCCTGAGGCTGGCCACCGCTGCTCAATTGTAATACTGTTTGAGACTTGCTTAAGTTCAGGGATGATCCTTTCATCGAAAAGCCATCCAGGTTCATCGAATTGGTTTCGGCCAACGATCAGTTACAACGACATTAGTGACAACGAATCAAAAACACGAACTATGAAAATCGCAAGCATCAGTATCGGCAACAACGTCATCGAAACCTACAACAGCATGTGGACCGGAGTAGAAACGGTTTTCTTCAATGGTGTTCAGGTGAGCAAGCAGTTCAACTGGTTCGTTGGGATCCATGAGTTTGAGGTCGTTGCCGATGACGGCGTCAACACGGATTATTACCGCGTGGAGTTCCGGACCGATTTCAGCTCAGCTCAGTACATCAAGACCGATATTTTCAGGAACGGAGAGTGCATTCTCGATCAAACCGGCAAACACTACCGTTACGCCGCTAACGCACTGCCCGCCATTCCTAATCATCAGAAAAGACACGACGCACGCGGACGCGAGCGGGTGCCCGCTCCGCTATACCGGGAGGAGGACCTGGTTTGATCAGTCTGAGCGAAGAGCCCTATCCAATTAAGCATCAGGCCAGCAGCCCGAGCAGAAACGCCAGTGTATCGACTCCGTCTGCATAATCGGCAAGAGCTGGCTGCTGCGCCTGTCCGTAGCTGAATACGGGCAGGTCTACATTGAGAAAATCAGGAAAAGTAACCACGAGTTGAATTTCATCGCGTTGCTCTTCCAGTTTCGTGACGAGTGCCGCTACATCCGGATAGTATTCAAAGTGTAGCGTTCCGATTCGTGACGGGATGGCTTCGGCTTCGAGTACCATCAATGGCCCGGTCAGGTGAAAGCTCTCCTTGTTGAGGGTAGTAAGCGCGTAGTTGTAGTCGAAGTTATTCTTCCATTTGGTGTGGTTCTGCAGGTTCTTCCATTCGTGGAAGACGTGCAACAGCGGATCAAAATCGTATCCTTCCGGCACGTAAAGTTTACTTACGTTGCGGCACCCCAGGCCAAAATACTGAAAGACGTCGTTGCCCAGTGCCCGCATCTGTTCTTCGGTTTCCTCGCCGGAGAGCACCGCAACCGCGTTGCGGTTCTTACGGATGATGTGAGGGACTTTAGCAAAGTAAGTCTCGAAGTAGCGCGCGGAGTTGTTAGACCCCGTAGCGATTACGGCATCGTAGCCCCCGAGATTATCGACAATGTCGAAGTAGCCGGTGGCGCGTTCATCGGATTGGGCCAACAACTTGATCAGGTAAGGCAGGACGTACTCGTCTTTACTGCTCAGTTTGATCTGGGCTTTGTGCCCGGCAACGTAAACGCAGAGTATGTCGTGAAAGCCGACCAGTGGTATATTTCCGGCCAAAACCAGTCCTACTGTTTTACTTCCCTCACCGTTTGGCCCGGGTTGTGGCACAAAGCCTTCTCCGGCAATGGGGATGATCTTGTAGCCGTTCAACCAATTGTTAAGCTTTTCTTCGGAGAGGAATTCTTCGGCAATTGCTTTTACGGAAGCTTGCTGGTTTTCCAGCGTAAACCAGGCGTTGTTGAACAACGTCCGCTTTTGCAGGGCGGTCAGAAATTCGTCCTCCGGTCCGGTGAGATGAGCAGCCAATTGGTGCAGGGTGCTCAGGCGTTCTTGTAGGGTCATTGTCATTGCGCCGCAAAGATAACATGGTCGGCTTTAATCTATTCAGGGGAGCTACTGCTGTGTATATCAATGGTCCGCTATAGTTTGTAGCTAATAAGATAACTTCACTTCCGTGCTGCCAGTCTTTGCAGGGGCGTAACAGCGTCATATCTCGTCATACATCTTGTCTAACATGCCTGCCGGCGACTTTCTTTCGCTTCGCGTCTACTCCGTGGTGACGGGGCAAAGAAGCAAACCCCTCAGGCTGTGTCTCCGGCTGATCACTAATTCGGTCACTGCTGGCCTAAAAAGCAAAAACTCGCCATCAAATTTGCCCTTCGAAGTCTTGGGACCGTTGGGTTTAATAGCCTTTCGGAAATGCAGCCGCTCCGTTTTGGCTCATACAGTTTGCTTTTTTGACGGCCATCAGCAACCGAATTAGTGGCCGGAGCCAAAGCCGAAGTCGCTTCACAATGAAAATAGTCGAAAGTGTCGGTGGAGGAGTTTTACTCCGATTAAACTTCTATGTACCAATTACGCGGCCAGAGGCCGCTCATCCCCGCTGTTCACCGGAGGTGAAGGCGGCCGGGGACTATAACTTTTCCTGGATGCTCCAAGCTCCGTAACAGAAAGCAACGCACATAGCTGCGACACTCCGATTCGGCCTTGGCACCAATTTCAACGATCAGCCGGTGATACACACCTTATTCCTCCATCGTTCCTTAGGGCTGTTCTCCGAACAGTTCCCGCATCCGGGCGACGTTGCGCTCCGGAATTGCATCCACATCCGGGTAAGCCGCTACGGCATCTGCAACACTGCCCGTGCGTAGCAATTGCAGAACGGGATATGGTGCGCGGTTGGTGAGGTTACCGGGATCGTCTTGGGCTACGCCCTCGAAGCAATAATCGGGATGGAAGTGCGCCAGCTGGACCAGTTCAATAGCACCGCTGTTAGCAAGCGCGTCTTCGAAGGTGTAGACGAAATCGAGGAAGGTTTCAAAATCGGCGAGTAGCTCGCCGGGAAAAACAAGGAGACTGGTCTCCAGGGTATCCGGCTCTTTGTCCAACAAACTCTGCACCTGCGCCAGCGCCGCATAGAAAGCCTCCTCGAAATCATTCGATTTGATTTCCTTTGCTCCTACCCTGCCCTCGTTGAACGGCAATGCCGCAAAGGGGCACAGCGCGTGGCGAATGACGAAATCTTTTACCCAATCAAGGGTTTCTGCGGTTGGCCTCATGGGTGTGGATCGCTTTGCTTGCGGTTTTCGATGTAGTTGCGCCAGCGGTCAATCATCTGCTGCATATCGTCGGGCAAATCACTGTCAAACGACATCCGCTCTCCGGTTACGGGGTGCGTGAAGGCAATGCTTTTGGCGTGCAGTGCCTGACGCGGACAGAGGTCAAAACAGCGCTCCGCGAAAATCCGGAATTTGCTGTAAACGGTTCCTTTCAGGATGCGGTCTCCGCCGTAACGGGCGTCGTTGAAGAGCGGATGGCCGATCGATTTCATGTGCACCCGAATCTGGTGGGTCCGGCCGGTTTCAAGCTTAAGCTCGAGTAGCGAAACGTAGTACAATCCTTCCAGAACCTTGTAATGGGTAATGGCGTGTTTGTGGCCTTCTTCGGGCTCATCGTATACCCGGTATTTCTGCCGGTTCTTGGCATCACGGCCGATGTAGGCATCGATTGTAGCTGCCATTTCTTCCGGTTCTCCCCAGCAGACGGCCTGGTATGTCCGTTCGATGCTGTGGTCGAAAAACTGCTTGGCCAGGTGGGTCATTGCCTCGTTGGTCTTGGCAATTACGAGCAGGCCCGAAGTATCCTTATCGATGCGGTGAACCAGGCCAACCCGACTATCGTCGTTGCCGGCCAGTGTCGGTAAATCTTCCTGCCCGAGATAAAAAGTAAGTGCATTAACCAAGGTACCATCGCGGTGGCCGTTGGCGGGGTGTACCACCATGCCCGGCGGCTTATGAACGATCATTACGTGATCGTCTTCGTAGCGGATGTCGAGCGGAATATCCTGAGGCGTCGGGGTTCTGCTTTCGTCCTCCGGGCGGTAGCGGGGAATTTCGATGGTGATCAACTCTCCGGGGCTGAGTTTATGGTTGACTTTCACTTCTTTGCCATCGACCCTAATGGTTCCGCCTTTGATACCATTCTGTATCCGGTTACGGCTGACCTTGGGCAGCTTGTCGGTCAGGAACTTATCGATACGGGTCGGCTGCTGGCCGGGGTCGACGAGAATCTCCTGGGTTTCAATGTGGTCTACGGGATACTTACTTTGCATTCCGCAAAGGTACTTATAAGTGGTTTGGGAATTTATTACTTGTTGTTATCAGTGCTGGCCACGTTGAGAAGTCCCTCCGAAATATTGGTTTCGCCTGGTTTTTTCACCTGTCCGCCATGAATAGAAACTGCCAACAGACACTAATTACCGCCTTTGCACAAGACTATTTATAAACAGACCGGCAGAGCGTTTCACCCCATTCATTAAGTGTAAACACTACTTTACCTCCTCCGGCCAGAGGGACCCGCCGGAACTCCAGCTTTCGGGCGGCGACCGGTCCTGTACAGTGCAGCACTCCGACAACCTGATTGTCGTGCACCTGAACCGAAAAAGAGACGGGCTCAGCGAAGTTGTTCCTGATCAGGAGGTCGCGGTAGCCGTACACGACGGTGGCGTCTGCCCCCAACGGCGTGAAGCGCTCGTCGTCTTGGTAAATATCGGCAGAATGGTTGTGTCGTTCCAGAATTTCCAGCCCGGAAAGAAGCGACAGGTGGTATAATAAGCCGGAGAGCTGGCAGAGTCCGCCCCCGAAATCTTCTCTTAGTTCTCCTCCGATCAGGTTACGGCCGGGCAAAAAGCCACGGCGGGCCGTAGGCGGGCCAACGGCCCGCCAGAAAGAGAAAGTCTCCCCCGGCCGAACAACGTACCGCCCTACCCTCTCGCCCCCAAGGCGAAGGTTGGCCAGTTTGTTTTCGTAGAGGTAACTGCGCCGGACCGGCTGACTTAAAACAACCCGCTGCGGCACGAAAGAAGGGGCCGCAGGCTTCGCAAAGCGTATATTTTCGTTGCCCCACCGGTACTGTACAAACCTTTTGAGCAATTGCCAGCTTATTTTAACCCGGCGGGGAGTCATCTGACGCAGTGTCATCTCTTTTCGATTACGTAGACCCGGTAAGAAGCCACTGTTTTCAGCGGTGTACGGCAAAGCAGGTTATCGATACCCACGAGCGCGCCGCGTAGCCGTTTCGGGACCCGGTGAACGGGGAAAGCAGCCACCCCACGAACGGCTTTCAGCTTCCAGGTAGTCCCGAGCAACACCCGGACATCATGATCCGTGAAGGCGTTTGCGCCGTGCCAGTTGTTTTGCTCACGCCCCAGCAAAGAGCGGCGCTCCTCCGAGGGAACGTCGAAGATCAACTTGCCGCCTGGTTTAACAATGCGGGCGGCTTCCCAGAGGAGGGTTTCCAGATCAGACCATTCCAGGTGCATCATGAGGTGAAAGCAAATCACCGCGTCGAAACTCCCCCGTGCGAACCTGGTCTTGAGGGCGTTTTCCACCGCAAACTGCTTGTCCGGGTTATTGGCCCTCGCTACGGAGATCATTTGCGGACTGAGGTCGGCCCCTACGGTACAATACTCCATGAAACGCCCGGTTCCGCAGGCGAGGTTGAGCACCGACCGATCTTCGGGAGGGCCGAGATAGCGGTCTAAGACCGCAGTCTCCTGCTGGTGGATGTAACGTCCGTAGGAGTTACCGAAGCGGTCGTGATCGTAGTTAGGAGCAAGTTGATCGTAGTAAGTTTTTACGGCAGCGTTCATGAGTGGGAGTGTTTTTGTTTACTCCAAAGTTAGCCCCTCAACGAGCCGGTTTTTGGGCTGTTTAGCAAGTGTCCGTCTTTCGTGCGTATGCGCAGCCATACGCAGAATATTCGTCGGGGCGGCATTCCGGTCAGTCGTAGAAATAAGCGGCAACATAGCCTGCTCCGATCAGGAAGTTAGTGTACAACCAGTAGTTTCCAGGGGCGAATACGACGGCGGCTATTCCTAACAGAAAGAACAGTGCGGCAAAAATCAGGTAGTTCCGTTTATTGGTTTTTTCCTTTCTTGAATTCATTTGGTCAGCTTACTGAAGTCATTTCCCGTGAGGAGTTTCACGTTGTCCGTTATCCAATCAAGTGGCTGGTCCCACCATTTCAGTTCGAGGAGTTTTTCGATGGTTTCATCATCGAAGCGCTGCTTGATCTCCCGGGCGGGGTTTCCGCCTACGATGGTGTAAGGAGCTACGTCTTTCACTACGGTTGCATTGGCGGCAATGATGGCGCCGTCCCCGATAGTAACACCGCTCATGATGGTGGCGTTGTAGCCAATCCACACGTCGTTGCCGATAACCGTGTCCCCTTTTTTGGGGTAATTCCGGTCTTCCATGGCCTTTTCCCAGCCATCGCCGAAGATGGCAAAGGGGTAAGTGGATACCGCTTCGGTGAGGTGATTTGCTCCACTCATGATGAAGGTTACGTCGGAGGCGATCATACAGAACTTACCGATGATCAACTTGTCGCCTACGAAGTCGAAGTGATACTTCACATTTTTCTCAAAGTTCATCACGTCTTCAAAATCGTCGTAGTACGTAAAGTCTCCGACGATGATGTTGGGGTTGGTGATGATGTTTTTCAGGAAGCAAAGGCGATCGTAGTGCGCGAGCGGAAACTTTGTGGTAGGATTCGGCATTTTCCTTGATTTTATTTTGGCGGGAACGCAGGTGCAAAACAGGTTAAGCAGGATCCAGCCGGAAATCCGGGACCGGGCTCACGGCCCGTCCGGATCAGATTAAGAGATTTTCCTCGCTGTTTAATTCAGAGCGCCCGGACCACAGCAAAACCACCGGCAATATATCCCTCCTCAGGAGAACTAAAGGCAAGTATGATCAGAAATCCATCTTATAAAAAAGGCAATGGCGTATGTTTGCGCCGCCGGCGAGGTGCAACTTACTCTGATCAACAAGCATTTTATGCACGCAACCAACGGTAAAACCTCTTCGGCTCCTAAACTGAAACAGTCATGAGTAAAAGAATATTAACAGGTATCCAGAGTAGCGGAACCCCCCATTTGGGTAACATCCTCGGTGCCATCGGCCCTGCTATTGAAATGTCTGAACGCGCAACCGAAAAGTGCTTTTATTTCATCGCAGACATGCACTCCCTGACTTCCCTCAAAGATGCTCAGACCCGAATTGATAACACTTACTCTGTAGCCGCAACCTGGCTGGCACTGGGTCTCGACATCGAGAAGCACCTCCTCTACCGCCAGTCCAAGATTCCTCAGGTGAGCGAGCTGTCCTGGTACCTGGGCTGTTTCATGCCCTTTTCCCGGCTTTCGCTGGCGCACTCCTTCAAGGATAAATCGGACAACCTCGAAGACGTAAACGCCGGCCTTTTCACCTACCCGGTATTGATGTGTGCCGATATTCTTCTGTACGACGCAGCTTTTGTGCCCGTAGGGAAAGACCAACTGCAGCACGTAGAGTTTGCGCGCGACGTTGCGCGCAGGATCAACAGTCATTACAAGAAAGAGGTCTTTGTGATACCAGAAAGCAAAACAAGTGAAGACGTGATGATCGTTCCCGGCATCGATGGCCGGAAGATGAGCAAATCATACAACAACTTCATCAATATCTTTCTGCCGGAGAAGAAGCTCAAAAAGCGCATCAACAGCATCGTAACTTCCTCTACCCCCGTCGAAGAGCCCAAAGATCCCGACACCTGCAACGTATTCAACATCTACAAGCTGATGGGAGCTGCGGAGCAAACCGAAGCCCTGCGCGCCAACTACCTTGCCGGAGGTTTTGGCTACGGAGCCGCTAAAAAGGAGTTGTTCGAACTGGTCATGGATCGCTATGCGAAGCCACGTGCCGAATACGACAAGTACCTCAACGACCTGACGGAACTCGAAAGGCTTTTGCAGAAATCCGAGCAGCAGGCTACAGAACTTGCCGACCGGAAGCTCCTCGAAGTCCGGGAAGTTCTGGGCTTTAAGTAGGCTCAGGTACGTTTTACAAGTCGGTTTACCCTAAAAGCATGGCCCAACAGATGATCTGTTGGGCCAACTCTTTATGCTTCCACCTCTTTTAGTGGTACATTCCCATCCTGATGTCTCCACTAGCCGTGGCCTTCCTGGCCACCACTTTTCTTACCATCTTTCTTTTTGTCCGGTCGCACCGCGATCCCGGGCCGCTGGCTTTTTATTTGTCGGGTTATGCTGCGCTGCAGTACGGAATTGCTACCACTGGCTTTTACGAAAACACCGAAGTTCTGCCGCCGCCTTTCCTGCTCAACGTGGTGCCAGCCATAGTATTTGTTATCTGGTTGTTTGTTGCGCAGCGGGGAAAAGCCTTCGCGGCAGGTTTTATGCCTGATCGTTTACTATGGGTCCATTTCGTTCGCATGCCGGTAGAACTCATCTTATTTGGGCTTTTCACCGCCGGCCTGGTCCCTGAAGTGATGACCTTCGCTGGCAGCAACTTCGACATTCTGGCCGGCCTTTCCGCCCCCGTTGTCTGGTATTTGGCTTACTACCGAAAGCTGATGTCACCAGCGTTGCTGCGGGCATGGCACATTGCAGCATCCCTTCTTCTGCTTAACATCGTGGCTTCGGCTGTTCTATCCGTTCCACTTCCCATCCAGCAGTTTGGTCTCGAGCAGCCTAACCTGGCGTTGCTGATGGCTCCGTACAATTTATTGCCTGCAGTAGTGGTTCCACTTGTTATTGTCGGGCACATTGCGGGATTCCGGACAGAGCGTGGAGAAGTAGCCCAAAAACCGGCCTAAGCTTGACCCAATTCTGACCATGCCCGAGGGCGGGTAGCGTACCTTCGCAGAACGTTACGCAAACTGTATTTTATTCGCACTTTGCTTTCGTAAAACTTTCCCCTGCACCCTGCGTGCGCGCCCAAAAGATTCTTGCCATGAAAAAGACATATATCATCGCCATCGTAATGGTTGCAATTGCCGCCTTTATTGCCAGCAATGCTTTTGCAGAAGGTGGAGTTGCGCCCTACGCCAATTTCAGTAAGGCTGCCGAAACCGGAGAATCCGTGAAACTTGTCGGCACCCTCGTGAAAGACAAGCCGATGGTGTTCGAGCCCCTCAAAGATCCCAACAAATTCAGCTTCTTCCTCGAAGATCAGGATGGTACTGAACGTGAAGTCATCCTGCTTAAAGGGAAACCCCAGGACTTCGAAATGTCTGAATCCATCGTCCTCACCGGTCGGATGGAAGGCAGCCAGTTCATCGCCAAAGACATCCAGCTGAAGTGCCCCAGCAAGTATAAAGACGAAGAATCTATGATCAAAGGATTGGTAGAGTAATTCTACTGCTCCCGGGCTTGCAGTCAGTCAGTGCGCAGCCCGTTTGGTTACCTGACTATTTGAATACCTGATCGTTCGACTTTTTTGACTTTAGACTAATGGAGGAAATTACATACATCAACGAGCACCTCGGCCCGCGCCATATTGGCCATTTTGCCCTGCTGCTCGCGTTTTTTGCCGCGATTCTCGGTATGGTCAGCTACTTTATGGCCACCCACCACCGGGCCGAAAAGCTCCGTAGTGGCAAGTGGCAGCGCCTGGGGCAGTTGAGTTTCCTCTTCCACGGCGCAGCCGTGTTTACCGTAATTGGTTGCATCTTTTACGCGATGCTCAACCAGTATTACGAGTACCAGTACGTAAGCGCTCACGTAAGTGCAGACCTTCAGCAACGGTATATTTTCAGTGCATTCTGGGAAGGGCAGGAAGGTTCCTTTCTGCTGTGGATGTTCTGGCACGTCATTTTAGGCTACGTACTCATGGTTACGGCGCGCCGCTGGGAAAGCCCGGTAATGACCACGCTTTGTGCCGTTCAGGTAGTGATCGTCTCCATGGTACTGGGGGTTCATTTTGGTTTTGGTGACTGGGTGATCAAACTCGGTTCCAGCCCAATGCTACTGCTGCGCGAAACAATCAATGCCCCCATTTTCCAGCAAGCCGACTACGTTGCGCTACTGAAGGGTAACGGGCTCAACCCCAGCCTTCAGAACTACTGGATGACCATCCACCCTCCTACCCTTTTCCTGGGTTTTGCGAGCACCGTGGTACCTTTCTGCTTCGCCGTTGCCGGGCTGTGGACGGGCGAGCACAAAGCCTGGCTAAAGCCAGCTTTACGCTGGTCTTTGTTCAGCGCGGGCATCCTTGGTATCGGCATCCTGATGGGTGCAGCCTGGGCCTACGAGGCGCTCAACTTTGGCGGTTACTGGGCGTGGGATCCGGTTGAGAACACAAGCCTTGTACCGTGGCTTCTGCTCGTTGCCGGCCTGCACACCAACCTTGTCAGCCGGGCCACCGGCCAGGGAATCCGGGCAACCTACCTGTTCTACCTCTTCACTTTCGTGATGATCGTTTACAGTACTTTCCTCACCCGTTCGGGTATTTTGGGAGACACCTCTGTACACGCCTTCACCGAGATGGGCCTCGAAGCACAGTTGCTCTTCTTCCTCGGGTTCTTCGGGATCGGCAGTGCTGCACTCATGGTTTGGCGCTGGCGGAGCATTCCCGTTCCGGAAAAAGAAGAAAGCCTCAGCAGCCGCGAGTTCTGGATGTTCATCGGTAGCCTGGTGCTGTTGATGTCAGCCGTACTTATCACGGCTTCAACGTCGCTTCCGGTGTACAACGAAATCCGGGAATACCTCAACCCCGTTTTCGACGGCGTTACCCTCACTGACCCCGAAGCGCACCACAACCGCTTCCAGATCTGGATCGGTATCTTCGTCGGTATTCTTTCCGGAATTGCTCACTTTTTGCGGTGGCGCGAGAAAGACTTCTCGAAGCACTCACGGTCTTTCCTGTTGCACACACTGGGCGCGGTCGCAGGTGCAGTGGTTTGTTCATGGCTAACCCTCCTCTGGATCGATGCCGGCCCGTGGCAGTTCAAGCTTATGCTCTTCAGCGGCTGGTTTGCCATCTGGACGAATGTGGACTACCTCATTCGGTTTGCTTTCAAAGACGTCAAGGTTTTCGGTTCCGGACTGAGCCACATCGGCTTCGGTCTGATGCTGCTCGGCATTCTTGCCTCCGGAGCAAACAAGCGTGTTATCTCCCAGAATCAGTTCCTGATGGAAGGCCTCAGCGACGACGAAGAACTCGAGCGTACCACCGTCATCCTGATCAAGGACGAGCCCATGGTGATGGAAAACTACGAACTCACCCTGCGGGGAGACACCATCGATGGCTTTAACCGCACCTATTTCGTAGACTATAAGCGCAAAGACGCCGCCGGGCGGGTTGTCGAAGAATTCCAACTCGAGCCAAACCTCCTTTACGACAAGACTTTCGAGAAGATCGCAATCACCAACCCCAGTACCAAACACTATTGGGACAAAGACATCTTCACCGTAATCATGAGTCTTCCGCTGGAAGAGCAAAGCCTCGAGGAAAAACGCAAAAAAGAAGACAGCCTGAAGTACCACGTCGTTTCACTCACGCCCGGTGAAATGATCGACTTCAAGGACACCCTGAAGATCAGTCAGCCAGACACCTTCATGGTACGTGACTATCGGGTATCGCTCGAGAATTTCGCGAGAGTACCTGTCCACCCTGATTATGAGCCCGAACCGAAAGACATCGGCGTGAGCGCTACGGTGGCCATCTCCCGCGGAAAAGCAGACACGGTTTACCGCGAGCAAATCGCTCTGGTTCTGCGCGAGGGTCTTCTTTACCACTACCCCGCTCAGATCAACGAAATCAGCACACGCCTGAAGATCGACGAGGACATCTTTGAGCAACTCCTTACTCCCGAGGACCAGCTCGACTACAAAGAGTTCGTTGTTAAGCCCGGAAGTTCGTTCAGGCTGGGCGACAAGGAACTTACCTTCCGCAACTTCAAGCCTCAGCCTGAGGTAGACCACTATTTGCCGCAGGAAGGCGACATTGCGGTAAGCGCCCAGCTGGACATCACCGACGCAGCGGGTAATACCGGAACGATGGAGCCTGTCTTCATTATTCGCGACAAAACCCCCAGCCGCATTCGCGACGAGCACCGCGAGTTCGGCCTGTTCTCTAATCTGGTGAACCTCAACCCCGAGACGAGCGAAGCGACGTTGCTTATCGCTCAAGCACCTCCGCGTGATGCTGTTCGGGTTCCTATTGCTGTTGCGACCAAGAGCTCCCGCTCCGATTGGCTGGCCCTTCAGGCCATTGAGTTTCCGGGTATCAACCTGTTCTGGATTGGCTGCATCTCAATGATGATGGGGCTGCTGATTTCGATGGTGCTGCGGTTGCGGATGCGGTAGCTCAGGTTTGTCGCAGCCACCAGACCCGAAGGCAGCCTTCGCCCGCCCCACGTACGTCGCAGCCGGAGGCTGCTCTTACCGCTCGCGCTCGGAGAGCGTACTGACCAAGTTCAGCACCACTTTGGCTTTGCCGCAATCACCCGCGCGTACACCGGACACTCAGGGTCGTGCGCCCCTGGCAAGTACCCCGTGCTCATCAGGAACTCATTCGTGATCTCCCCTCCGGTAAATTTGAAGTTTTTTTTGAACAGCTTTACCCACTCGTCTTTCTTCAGCGGGTGCTGGTGGTCCAGCCAGGCTTTGAAGCTACCGAATTCCGCCTGAAGGCCAAGAATAACGTTAGCGTTATGAATGGCCGCATTCACCTTTAGCTTGTTACGGATGATGCCTGCATCAGACAAGAGGCGCTGACGGTCTTCCTCCGTGAAGTTAGCAACGGCTTTAATGTCGTAGCCAGCGTAAGCTACCCTGAAGTTATCCTGTTTGTTGAGGATGGTGAGCCAGCTTAGTCCTGCTTGGTTGATTTCCAGGAGGAGCCTGCCGAAGAGTTCGTTATCATCTTCGATGGGGAAGCCATACTCAAAGTCGTGGTATTTGCGGTGAACGTGGTCATCCGCCAGGGCTGGCATTAAAGCGCAGTAGCTGTTTTCCATAGTGCCGTAAAAGTAAGAAGCCCCGCTGACCAGGTGGTCAGCGGGGCTTCAACGTTATGTTGTTAGCCGGAGAACTAAGCTTCCTTTTCTTCAGCGGGAGCTTCTCCTTCTCCTTTAGCCTCAGCCATAGCGGCATCAAGCTCAGAAGTAGCGGATGGCTCAGCGGGAGCTTCAGCTTCAGCACCTTCAGCAGCAGCTTCTTCAGCTACTGGCTCGGGCTCCGGAGCTTTGATTTCAGGAACTTTACCGGAAAGATCACGGTGGAACTTAGCGGTTTTCTGCGCCTCTGCCTCACGGCGAGCGGCTACTTTACCCTCTTTAGCTTCGATCCACTCCTCAAACTTCTTGGAAGCTTCTTCGCGGCTCAGGGCGCCCTTCTCAACACCACGCATGAGGTGCTTGAAGTACATTACACCCTTGAAACGGAGGATGGCGCGAACGGTATCAGAAGGCTGCGCGCCTTTCACGATCCATTTGTAAGCGGCCATGCGGTCCAGCTCGATAGTGGCGGGTACGGTCATTGGGTTGTAAGTACCGAGTTTCTCGATGAACTTACCATCGCGGGGAGCGCGCGCATCGGCGGCTACGATGTGGTAAAAAGGGCGTTTGCGCCGACCGTGGCGCTGAAGACGAAGACGTACTGGCATAATGACAAATTATCTTGGTTAGTTAAGTACCGACTTACTCCCAAAAGTATGGGGCGGCCGGTTTTGTCGATTTGAGCACGCAAAGATAAGGCTTTTTTATTTACTGGAGAAGTTTTTACAGTCCAATGAAAACTTGAGCTAAAGCGATCTCCTTTATTTCGGAGCAAAGTGCCTCCCTAGTTGAAACCCGATTATCATGAACATCAAAGCTCCAACGACAATACAGGCCCTCCAGAATTCGATGTGGTTAGTTATCCCTGTTGTAGGATCTAATGGGGTGGCCCCGAAATAGAACGCGGCTCCTCCGGCAAATAATAAGGGAGCTATAAAACCTAAATTCTTTTTTGCCCTTGACATCTCCATAGTTCGCTTTCCTGGCAATTTACAACACTTTTCTTGCTAATCCAACAACTCACTTACCACCGCCCCACCAATTGCTAAGCTAGCCGTAGCCGCCGGGCTCGGCGCATTCGCCACGTTCACCAGCCGGTCGCCTTTATAGAACAGAAAGTCGTCGATCATTTCACCTTTAGGGCCGACGGCCATGGCGCGGACACCCGCGCCGCCGGTGGTAAGGTCAGATAATTGAAGGTCCGGCATAAGTGGCAAAAGACTATCCAGAAAAGCTTGTTTGCTGAAGCTACGGTGTAACTCCTTCGCGCCCTTGCGCCAGTATTTGCGCGCCAGGGCCTGAAAGCCGGAGTACTTGACCGTCTCCGCCAGCTCGCGAAGGTTTACGGTCTTATTATTATAGCCTTCGCGGGCGAAGGCGAGTACGGCGTTGGGGCCGGCCTCTACCCTACCGTCAATCATCGGCGTCAGGTGGACGCCAAGGAAGGGGAAAGCGGGGTCCGGAACGGGGTAAATCAGGTGGTTTACTTTACTGGCCGCAGCAGAACCCAATTCATAGTACTCTCCGCGAAAGGGAAGGATTTGCACTGCTGGTTGGTGACCGGTCATCTTCGTCAGCAGGTCGGATTGCAGGCCGCCGCAGTTGACAAGGTGGGTGGCGCGGAGTTCCCCGGCGGAAGTCCTTAATATATAGGTTTTGCCCTCTTGTTGGCAGCCGAGGACTTCGGTACGGAGCTGTACTACCCCGCCCCGGCTTTCGATACGGGCGCGGTAAGCTTCGCTAACGGCGGAGTAACCGATAATGCCGGCCTGCGGCACCCAAAGGGCGGCGATGCCCCCGGTGTGGGGACTGCGTTCGCGCATTTCGGCGCCGCTCATCCACTGCAAATTGGTGAGACCGTTGGCGGTGCCGCGTTCGTGAATTTTCCTGAGGCCGGGTAGCTCGGCTTCGTTGGTGGCGACGATGAACTTGCCGGTGAGTTTATAAGGGATGTTCTCTTCGTCGCAAAAATCCAGCAGCTCGCGGTAGCCCTGTACGCAAAGCCGGGCGCGCGTGCCGCCGGGCGGATAGTAAACACCAGAATGAATTACACCAGAGTTGTGCCCGGTCTGATGCGCAGCGGCGCGGTCAGCTTTATCGACAACGATGATCTTCCAGTCGGGGCGGCGTTCCTGAAGCTTAAGAGCGGTGGCAAGGCCGACGGCTCCGGCTCCGGTAATGAGGGCATCGTAGGTCATGACAGTTTTTTGGGGCGGCGGCGCGCGGGTGCAGGGAAAGGTTTCAACTCGGTCTCTAAACTCGACAGGCGAACTTTTTTGCTTCTCAGGTTGAGTAAATGACTCGTGCGGCAGTATCTAAACAGGCACTGACAATTTATCCAAATCTTCATAAGCAAAAAAGAATTCGACTGGCGAGGTTAACACAAAGAAAACCTCGACCAGAGCATCAAAGGTACAACGTCCCTAAAACCTCCCCTTGCACCTGCGGTCGCGCCAAAATTGCACCACCTGAATGCCACGCCGACATATTGTCAGCCCGGCACAAATGGCACGACCTTCGCACCTACCAACTCCGGAAGGAGGCATTAGTCCACTTTCTCATGGTTTTCGGATACTGGAAGCCAATCCAAGTCTAATTAACCAAACTTAAATATTCATCATATGAAGCCGACCAGCGATCGTGTCGTAATTAAATCAGCCCCCGCCGAAGAGAAAACAAGCGGCGGCATCATCATCCCTGATACCGCAAAAGAGAAGCCTCAACGCGGTGAAGTAATTGCCGTAGGCCCCGGTAAGAAAGACAACCCAATGACCGTATCCGTAGGTGACACCGTACTGTACGGAAAGTACGCCGGCCAGGAAGTCACCATCGATGGAAAAGACTACCTCATCATGCGTGAAGACGACATCCTCGTCGTCATCTAGTGACCGAGATTGGGCAGGCTGCTGAACCATTGCCGTTGCGCACAATACGTAAGGCACTAATTCAGCCGATCGCCAACTCAGCAACGCACTATCAACTCAACCAATAAAAAATATATAATATGTCTAAGGAAATCAGCTTTGACAGAATCGCGCGGGAGAAACTCCACGCCGGTGTAGACGCTCTCGCTAACGCAGTGAAAGTAACCCTCGGCCCTAAAGGTCGTAACGTAGTTATCCAGAAATCCTTCGGTGCCCCACAGGTAACCAAAGATGGTGTAACCGTTGCAAAAGAGATCGAACTCGAAGATCCGGTTGCCAACATGGGCGCTCAGATGGTGAAAGAGGTAGCCTCTAAAACCGCTGACATCGCAGGTGACGGAACAACTACCGCCACCGTTCTGGCTCAGGCTATGATCCAGGCCGGACTCAAAAACGTAACCGCCGGTGCCAACCCAATGGACCTCAAGCGCGGTATCGATAAAGCCACCAAGCTGGTCATCGAGCACCTCAAAAGCCAGAGCGAAGTAGTTGGAAACGACTTCGGTAAAATCGAGCAGGTTGCTTCTATTTCTGCCAACAACGACAACGAAATCGGTGCCCTCATCGCCGACGCGATGAAGCGTGTTTCTAAAGACGGTGTAATCACCGTTGAAGAAGCTAAAGGAACCGATACTTACGTTGAGGAAGTGATGGGTATGCAGTTCGACCGTGGCTACCTCAGCCCTTACTTTGTGACCGATGCCGAAAGCATGACCACCGAGTACGAGAACCCGTACATCCTGATCCACGACAAGAAGATCAGCAACATGCAGGACATTCTGCCGATCCTCGAGCAGGTAATCCAGAGCGGTCGCCCTCTGCTCATCATCGCTGAAGACATCGAAAGCCAGGCCCTCGGCGTACTGGTGGTAAACCGCCTGCGCGCCCAGCTGAAAGTAGTTGCCGTTAAGGCTCCTGGTTTCGGTGACCGCCGTAAAGCGATGCTCGAAGACATCGCCATCCTTACCGGTGGTACTGTAATCAGCGAAGAGAAAGGCTACAAACTCGACCAGACCACCATGGACCTCCTCGGTACCGCCGAGAAGATCACCGTTGACAAAGACAACACCACCATCGTAAACGGTGCCGGTGCTGACGAAACCATCAATGGCCGCATTGGTCAGATCAAGCAACAGATCGAAACCACCACCAGCGACTACGACCGTGAGAAGCTGCAGGAGCGTCTGGCCAAGCTGGCCGGCGGTGTTGCCGTACTCTACGTTGGTGCTGCTACCGAGGTGGAAATGAAAGAGAAGAAGGACCGCGTTGATGACGCCCTCCACGCTACCCGTGCCGCCGTTGAGGAAGGCATCGTAGCCGGTGGTGGTGTTGCGCTCGTGCGCGCCATCGAAGCGCTCAAAGACGTAAAAGGTGAGAACGAGGACCAGACCATCGGTATCCAGATCGTACGCAAGGCAATGGAAGCTCCGATCCGGACCATCTCCGACAACGCCGGCGTTGAAGGCTCTATCGTACTGGACAAAGTAATCAACGGTGAAGGCCATAGCTTCGGCTACAACGCCCGTACCGATGTTTACGAAGACCTCAAGAAGGCTGGTGTCATTGACCCAACCAAGGTAACCCGCATTGCGCTCGAGAACGCAGCGTCTATCTCCGGCATGGTATTGACGACCGAATGTGTCATCAACGATAAGCCCGAAGCTGAAGCTCCGATGGGTGGCCACAGCCACGGTGGCGGCATGCCCGGCGGCATGGGCGGCATGATGTAAACGACTCCGTTCGTTAGCAATATGGTCTGGTTCTTCGGAGCCGGCACCGTTCAGGGAGCACCCCGGTCAGCAGTTGTTGGCCGGGGTGTTCTGCCTTGGGCTGATGTTACACCCCAAAAATTTCACCGATCCGTAACTTTCCGCCCTAAAATCTAAACACTCTACCCACTTTCAGTCTTTAGTGAAAGCTATGCAATTACAAGAAGGAAAAGAACGATTCATTGAAGCCTGGGGCACACTTGGCAGCAGTTGGGGGGTAACCCGCACAATGGCCCAGATTCATGCGCTTTTGCTCGTCTCTACCACTCCCCTCAGTTCTGATGACGTAATGGAGAAACTGCAAATCAGCAGGGGTAACGTGAACACCAATATGCGGATGCTGGTAGACTGGACGCTGGCACACAAGAAGCTCATCCCCGGTGAACGCAAAGAATTCTTCGTTGCCGAGAAAGACATGTCTAAAGTTGTGAAGAGCATCGTCATCGCCCGTAAAAAACGGGAGCTTGAACCGATGCTTCGTTTGCTGGACGACCTCACCGAAGTTGAAGGCAAAGACGAGGAAGCCGAAGGCTTCCGTCACGTAGTCAAGGACCTCAAACTCTACAGCGACAAAGCCGACAGCGCGCTCGACGCGCTGATTAAAGTGGACAGCAACTGGTTCTTTTCTACCTTTTTGAAGATGTTGAAATAGCTACTTCCAGCCCATGTGACTAACAAAAGCTTTCCTTCTGCTACGAGCCAACGGGATTTCATCCCCGTTTCTGAGAATTACGCAGTAATTCCCTTGCTGGTCGCGTGCACGTACCCCGGCAACGTACTTCGAGTTGACGAGGTAACTCTGGTGGATGCGGTAAAAAGAGGGGGAATCGAGCAGGCGTTCGTAGTGCGCAAGGTTTCGGGACACCAGCACATTTTCTTTCCCGTAGTAAAAGGTGGTATAGTTCCTGTCTCCGGCCATGTATCTTATCTCATCGTGGTGAAGAACGATCATCTTCTCCTTCGTAGTTAGAAAAATACGATTATCGAATTCGGATGGGGCATCGAACTGGAGATTCGATCTTCGGATGGCTTGCTGGAGCAATTCCGGATCAACAGGCTTGAGCAGGTAATGAATCGCTTCGGTCTGGAATGCTTCGACGGCGTATTTATCGTACGCCGTTACAAAGATTATGTTGGGGCAGTAGCGGCTAATCTGCTTTGCTACGTCGATCCCGCTTTCACCGTTCAACTGAATATCCACGAAGGCGAAGTCGAACTTTCGGCTGCTCACCATTTTGAGGGCTTCCTCGCCATCTTCGGCCTCCAACATCAGGGAAATTTCCGGGCAAAAAAGCTCCAGCAATTTCCGCATCACGTTGCGGGCATCGGCTTCATCATCAATTACCAGTGCATTATACATTGTGTTTCAATTTTAAACTCCTCCCCTGTTTGGGGTGACACAATTGTGCCTTTCTGTAATTTGGTGTTTCAGCGATCCGGCTTCCTCATTGTTTCCAGCGGCGCGGACGCAGGTGCAGTGGTGGTTAATGGGCAAATGAACAGCGTAACCCGGGTACCCTGCAGGCTCCCATCTTCCGACAGGAGTGACTCTATCTCCATACCGGAGGTATGGCTTCGCCCCCGGCCCAGCATTTTAAGACGCCGGCGGGTTATGTCCATTCCTAAAGATTCAGCCTTATCGGCTTCAGCGGGCTCATAGCCCTTGCCATTGTCCTCGATTACTACCATTAGTTGTTCTGCTGTCCCGGTGAAATGTACCGATATTTTGCCACCTTCCTTTTTGCCCTGAAGGCCATGAATGATCGCGTTCTCCACAAAAGGCTGGATTAGTAGCGGTGGCAGCACGATGTTCTCCTTGGGCAACGATGGATCTATCTCCAGGGTATACGTGAACCCTTCCTTGAAGCGTAGCTTCTCGAGGCCCAGATAGGTTTCCAGCATCATCTGCTCTTCACCAAGGTGGTGCCGCCCGTCGACCGAGGAGCGCAACGTCTGCCGGATCACCCGCGCAAAACGCGACAGGTAAGTGGCGGCCTGCTTTGCGTCGTTTTCAAGGACAAAGTTTTGGATAGAATTCAAAGCGTTGAATACGAAGTGGGGATTCATTTGGGCATGAAGTGCAGCATGCTCCAGTTTCGTGATCTGAAAAAGCAGGTCTTGCTCTCTTCTCCTACGCTGCTCCCGGAACAGAAAGTATGCGCTCAACCCTGCACCCGCCAGCAGAATAGCCCCCAAAATAGCCCAGGTCGTCTCATACCACGGAGTAGCAACCCTGATGTCCCTGATCACGCCGGGGCTCCAGATGCCGTCCTGGTTCCGGCTTTGTACTTCGAAACGATAAGTGCCGGGACTCAGGTTGGGATAATTCACGGTTCTTTCATTGCTGTACTGCCAGTTCGCAGCGTCATTCAAACGGTACCGGTACAGCACTTCATCGCCCAGTACGAAGTTGATGGTTCCAAAACTGATGCTCACATCCTGGGGCCCCGAGGGCAGGTCATATACGTTAGTGTCCGGCAGAGGCTTCCCGTTAAGCATAACGGTACGGATCACGGGCCGGGAAGACTGACTTATCAGCGGAGGCTCGTTGAACCGCACTACCCCGGCGCTGGTTGCCAGCCACACTTCTTCCCCGTAGGTATCTGTTTGGTACACCTCGTTAGTGGGTAATCCGTGTTCCGGCCGGAAGGTACGAAGCTGATACTTGCCCCCATCTTCCGGAATGTAGAGTTTGCTCAGTCCGTTCAGAGAGCTTACCCATATAACGCCCGAATCATCTATGTGAACATGACGAATCATATCCGAAGCTAATCCGTTACTTTCCCTAATGAAGTAGGTCGTATCAGGGCTGACATAAATCAGCCCGTCTCCTCTGGTGCCGAACAACAAATCGTCGTTGCCCAGCCCTTTAATGGCTACCACCCGTTTAGACAGTTCGGGAATCCCCAGATTATTCGGAACGAGGCTACCGTCCTCTCTTTGTTCCATAAGTCCGCTTAAGGTCCCAACTAACGGTCTTCCGTCAGGATGCAGACCGTATACATGAGCGTTGCCGGGCAACACTCCGAATTCTGATTGCTCTTCGATGATTTCCTCCAGGTCCATATTGAGCACTACGAGGCCGGAAATATTAGAGCCAAAAATTTTGCGTGTATTTCCACCGCCTGGCTCATTAAAATTCTTGATCAGTAAAGGTCTTCCGGATTTGAAGTAAAACTTCTTGACGTCAGCCGCCCTCAGCTTCCTCCCTTCAGCCACAGGATGCTCAAATGCATAGTATGGTGTCAGCATCAGGGAGCTTATCGGATCGTAATGTAAATCAAAGAGGCGCCCCGGGGCGGTAAGCTCAGCATCCTCTACCCGAGCGAGCTGCTCGTCATTCTTGCTGTAGTGGAAAAAGCCTCCGTTGCTATAACCGACGTAAAAATCTTCGGGGCCGGTTGCTGCGATGGCTATAGCCTTATTATTGTCGGTTGCATCTTCTCTTTTGTACAGTAATTGTTTAGGATACGGACAGTAGAAAATGCCAGCATCAAGGCTGGTGACCCAGAATCCTCCGTTTTTGTCTATAATAGCCGACGACAAAGACCGCCCCACCAGCTGCTGAGAAAAACGGGGAGACGCTCCTCCTTTTCGGAAGTCGATTCCCAACAGTCCGCCACCCCGATCCAGAAGCCCCCAATAAGTGTCAGGATAAAAACCAGGCATGAAATAATTCAACCCGTTTGAAGAAATGACGAATTCATGCTTTGTCTTTCCAGCAGCATCCAGTGCGTACAATTTCCGAACACACGAAATCAGGTATTCCTTGCGCCCTCCTTCATCTACGAATGCTCCGGAGAAGTAACTTCTGTGAGCGTGTAGCTTTTCAGACTGAATGGTCCCGATCCGTTTACTTGCGTATGGATCGATTATACTCACGCGGGTACTGTCACGGACCCTTGAAACAGGGCTCTGGTAGAAAGCATGGGGTGGTGAGGTAGTGTTTTGGTTTTTTTTCCCTTCGCGTTCGTACAGATAAACATCATTGCTTTCAGGGGTTACCAGCCATTCTGTAGTCCCGGAAGAATCCAGCTTGAGGAGGCCGGCATTTTTGAAGCTGACAATAAATTTTTTCTCCGGGGTTACATCAACCAGCACTCCGAGATGCTTAGACTTTTTGATGTGCTCAAGAACATTGTTGTGCTCAAAGGGATGGAAAGCACCGTGCTCGAAGAAGTAAATACCTCCGGAGTAAGTAGATATCCAGATTTTGCCGTCATCGGCTTCAACGATGCCAAAAATCACCATGTCTTCAAGGCCATCATCGGCGTCGAAAACTTCGAATTCGTAGCCATCAAAACGTGCGACGCCGTTGTCTGTCCCGATCCAGAGGTAACCAGACCGGTCTTCGAGGATAGTATAGGTTTCGGAGCTTGGTAAGCCCTGGTCTGTATTATACTGTCTGAAAACAAGTTGGGCGGGTTGTGCACTAAGGCACCTTCCCGCCCAACAAAAAGTGAGAGACAACATGAACAAGACAAATGAGCGTTCGTAGAAAGTCATAATGGTTCGTATCCGTTATTCATCTGTTACGAACAAAAGTAGTTGTTAATAAGGCTAAGGTAGAACACAGCCGCAGGGCTAATACTAAAGGCTTTTAGGCGTTCCCCCGAACACCTGAGGCAGATGTTCGGGAAGAAATTCGGGTTTAATATTTGAGTCGTAATAATTCTTAAGCTAAAATGTAAATATGCCTGATGTTGGCAGTTAATAGGGTTCTGGGTACAAATATGTCCCTTCCACTTACCCTACACAACGCCAATTGAAATTCGGCAGAAGTGAATGCAGATTCGACAGAGAAATCTTCCTGATGAAGACAAAGAGCTCCCAGAAACGATATTACAGGAGTGTCCGTCCTGCTTTTTCAACTTCACCCTGCACCTGCGACCGCGCCCTGGCAACTGCCAACGATAAAAAACTTTCGGCTGGTTGCTGATTCTCATTTTGAGGGAAAATCCGAATAAAATACGCCACCCGCTAACTAGACGAAATCTAAACAAAGAATTACAAACTTTCCCTTCTAAACCCTTTAGTTAGTCTGCGCTTTAACTGTTAAGTTTGCCCCGATTAGTAAAAACTTCACTATATGAATACTTGGTTAGGCCGATTTCTCACTTCCAGTATCGGCAAGAAAGTGGTAATGGCCCTCACGGGGTTGTTTCTGATCAGCTTTCTGGCTGTTCACCTGGTAGGTAACCTTCAGCTTTTGGCGAGCGATGGAGGCCAGGCCTTTAATGAATACGCCTATTTTATGACGCACAATCCGTTGATTAAGTTCACCAGTTACGGGTTGTACGCCTTCATTCTCATTCACGCGATTCAGGGTATTGCCCTGTGGCTAAAGAACAGAGCCGCGCGTGGCAGCCAGGGTTATGCCGTAAAGGTTAACCGTACGGCAGGTGCCAGCAAGGCATCGGTACGAATGGGTGCATTAGGCACGATCATTCTTCTCTTCATCCTCCTCCACATGTACCAGTTCTGGCTTCAGATGAAGCTTGGAAACACGGCAATGGTCGGTTACGATGGCGGAGAGCAGGTAAAAGATCTCTACACGCTCGTAATGGGCGTTTACGCGAACCCCGTTTTTGTCGGTATTTACGTGATCAGCATGATCGTCATCGGCTTCCACCTATGGCACGGCTTTGAGTCGGCTTTCCAGACGCTGGGCCTTAACCACCCGAAGTGGACGCCCCTGATCAAGCTTGTAGGCCGGGCATACAGTGTCCTTGTTCCGCTTGGCTTTGCGATCATTCCGATCTGGATGTACCTCGCGCAACAGTAACCCATCACTTCCATTTAAAAGCAAAATCATGCCATTCCAATCCAACGTACCGCCCGGAGAACTCGGCGAAAAGTGGACCAAATACCGGTCGTCGATGCCGCTGGTGGCGCCTAACAACAAGCGCCGCATTGAAGTGATCATCGTAGGTACCGGCCTGGCCGGCGGCGCTGCCGCTGCCACCCTTGGCGAGCTGGGCTATAAAGTAAAGGTTTTCACCTTTCACGACAGCCCCCGCCGCGCGCACTCAATTGCCGCTCAGGGCGGAATCAACGCCGCTAAAAACTACCAAAACGACGGTGACTCTGTCTACCGTCTCTTTTACGATACCATTAAAGGCGGCGATTACCGCAGCCGGGAAGCCAACGTTCACCGTTTGGCCGAGGTATCGGTTAATATCATCGACCAGGCTGTTGCCCAGGGTGTTCCTTTCGCCCGTGAGTACGGTGGCCTGCTCGCCAACCGCTCCTTCGGTGGTGTACAGGTAAGCCGGACGTTCTACGCCCGTGGCCAAACCGGACAGCAGCTGCTGCTCGGTGCCTACCAGAGCCTCAGCCGCCAGGTAAGTCTCGGTAACGTAGAGATGTTTAACCGCCACGAAATGGTGGATGTGGTGAAGATCGACGGCAAAGCCCGTGGCATCATCGCCCGGAACCTGCTTACCGGTGAACTCGAACGCCACGGTGCACATGCAGTAGTACTCGGTACCGGTGGTTACGGTAACGTATTCTACCTGAGTACGAACGCCATGAACTCCAACTGTTCGGCTGCCTGGCGCTCCGTAAAGAAGGGAGCTTACATGGCCAACCCTTGTTTCACACAGATTCACCCCACCTGTATCCCGGTTTCCGGCGAGTACCAGTCTAAGCTTACCCTTATGTCTGAGTCACTCCGTAACGATGGTCGGGTTTGGGTTCCCAAATCGGTCGCTGACGCTGAAGCCATCCGTGCCGGTAAAAAGACCGGTCGTGACCTTCCCGAAGAGGCACGTGACTACTACCTCGAGCGCCGCTACCCTGCTTTCGGTAACCTCGTACCACGCGACGTGGCCAGCCGGGCCGCTAAAACAGCCTGCGACGAAGGTAAAGGCGTAAGCCCTACCGGCCTTGCGGTTTACCTCGACTTCGCCGACGCCATCCAGCGTTACGGCCGCAGCCGCGCTACTACCCTCAACGAGCACAACGCTTCTGATGCACGCATCAAAGAGTTGGGTACCGCCGTTATCGAAGAAAAGTACGGTAACCTCTTCGAGATGTACGAAAAGATCACGGGCGAAAACCCGTACGTGATGCCGATGAAGATTTACCCTGCCGTTCACTACACAATGGGTGGCCTCTGGGTAGATTACAACCTGCAAACCAACATCCCCGGTCTCTTCGCCGCAGGCGAAGCCAACTTCTCTGATCACGGAGCCAACCGTCTCGGTGCCTCCGCCCTGATGCAGGGTCTGGCCGACGGGTACTTCGTTCTTCCCTACACCATCGGTACTTTCCTGGCCAACGAAATTCGTACGCCGACGATCGACCCCAACGGTGCAGAATTCATGAAAGCTGAGAAAGAGGTTGCTGACCGGATTTCGATGATCATGAACGTGAAAGGCAAGCAATCCGTGGAAAGCTTCCACCGTCGCCTCGGTAAGCTGATGTGGGAATACTGTGGCATGGCCCGTAACGCAGAAGGCCTTACCAAAGGACGCGCCGGCATCCGTGCGCTCCGCGAAGAATTCTACAAGGACGTATTTGTTCCGGGAACCGCCGACGAGTACAACCCTGAACTGGAGAAGGCTCTGCGCGTTGCAGACTTCCTTGAACTGGGTGAACTGATGATGCTAGACGCTAAGGACCGCGAAGAATCCTGTGGTGGCCACTTCCGTGAGGAGTACCAGACAGAAGATGGCGAGGCACTTCGTCGCGACAAAGAGTTCGCCTACGTTTCTGCATGGGAATGGGACGACAACGATCCGAAACTTCACAAAGAAGAACTCAACTTCGAGAACGTGGAACTCAAGACCCGTTCGTACAAATAATTCACCGCCGGTTCGATACCGGATCTGACACCTGCGTCGGGCAATATGGCGCGAACGCAGGTGCAAAACAAGGTCCGGTGGAGAGCAGGGTTCAAAAAACCAAGAAATTATGAGCGCTGACAACATGAAGCTCACCCTTAAAATCTGGCGGCAGAAAAGTGCAAACGCCAAAGGTCACTTCGACACCCACACGCTCGAGGGCGTTACCTCTCACATGTCCTTCCTGGAGATGCTGGATGTTCTCAACGAGCAGATCATCAACGAGCAAAAGGAGCCCGTTGCTTTCGAGCACGATTGCCGCGAGGGCATTTGCGGTACCTGTAGCCTCGTGATCAATGGCTACCCCCACGGCCCACAACAAGGAACCACCACTTGCCAATTGCACATGCGGCACTTCAACGACGGTGATACCATCACCATCGAGCCCTGGCGCTCTTCGGCTTTCCCCGTCGTGAAGGACCTCGTTGTAAACCGTGATGCATTCGATCGTATCATCCAGGCTGGTGGTTACATTTCCGCCAATACTGGCCAGGCACAGGATGGGAATGCTATTCCGATCGAGAAAGACCAGGCTAACGAAGCAATGGACGCAGCGACCTGTATCGGCTGTGGTGCATGTGTTGCTGCCTGCCCTAACGCATCGGCAATGCTGTTCACTTCCGCAAAAGTGAGCCATCTTGCTCTTATGCCACAAGGTGAAGTAGAGGCCAGCCAGCGGGCTATCCGGATGGTGGAACAACACGACGCCGAAGGTTTTGGCCGTTGCTCCAACATCACTGCCTGTGAAGCTGAATGTCCGAAAGAAATTTCCGTCGAGCACATCGCCCGCCTGAACCGGGAATACCTTTCTGCTTCCGTTGGATCAAAAAAATAATCAGTTCTAAACCACTGGTTGTTTATACGGAAAGACTTTTCCTTTTCAAGAGTCATTCCTGCCTTTCGTTGGCGGGAATGACTCTTGTCGTTTTTTACGGGCCTGTAGTCTGTTTCAGGCATACCGGGTAGTATCGCTTATACCAATCGAACCACTTCATTAACTTCTGACAACACACCTTTGCCCAGGTAAGAGTATCCCCGGACATATATCTCGGGCACGCGCAGCGTGCCTCCTCTGCGGTCTGTCCTGCGGCGGTAGCGTAGCTCCCCGCGGATGAGCAGACGGTCTCCAGGGTTAAGATGCTCGTGGAGGTCCAGCGCCGCCGGGCCCCATGCCGTACAGTGATGTGCCTCCTGCCGGTCGCCGGAGGTAGTCCGGAGTTCAAAGCGGGTGAGGTCCAATCCTTTGTGCGTGCAATGATACGTGGGTGAAAAGGCCAACTGGCCAATAAGCGTAATCTCGTTCATGATGGTATAGTTAAGTCGATGTAGTAAGTAATAGTATCGGGAAATCAGGAAACCTGTCATTCCGGCGGTGCTACTCCCGGTTCACTGCCAGTTTCTTCCAGGAGAGCATGCCCCGGATTAGAAACCCGTTGTAAAAGCAAGTAACTACCAAGGTGAATCTCGGGACGCACGTGGTTTATGCCCTCCTGCTTCCAGGTTCGTATCCGGAGCTGACCGGTAACGAAGAGGTTATCTCCCCGCCTGACTTTACGGTGTAATGACTCCGCCATGCTCCCCCATGCTACAATAGAGAAAGCTGTGGATGATCGTTCACCGGAACGATTGGTAGCCGATTGATACAGGCGTAGGCGCGCCATCATCGTTCCGTCCGTCATCGTGAAAACTTCTGGCGAGTGACCCGCCCGGCCTGTCAGTTGAATCTGATTGTGAGGGTTTGGCATAGTTGGTGGTTTGTTTCTACCAGCCAAGGTGCGGAACGGCTACTCAACTAATCGTCTTTTATACGCATACTTACGTATATAAACGTTTAAAAACGACTATAAAACCATAACAACCTGACTACAAGTCAACTATAAAAAATGAAGGTTGCAAATTTATTTGGTTTTGGCTCCGGCAAAATCCATTAGGTCTTCACCGGTCATCACTATATCCGTTGATATTTAACTCAGGGGTAATCAACCTGACAATACGGGTAACTGAATTCCTTGTAATTTTGCACTCCTTAATGTCTCTTCTTATTGATTACGGGGCCTTACATCATAACCTATCTTCACACTATGCGCATCCTCTTTTCTTTTTTGGCAATATGCCTTTCGTTCACCCTTTGTGCCCAGCAGGCTATCCTGACGGGTATCCTTGACGGAGACCTCTTCAACTCAGGCGGACAAGGTGGCAACCCAAAGGTTATCGAACTGTACGTAAACGGCAGCCTTGACATTAGTGGCTACCAGCTCAGCCGTACGAACGCCACCAATGTTTTCACCTTCCCGGCGGGCAGCACTTACTCCGACGAGTTCGTGTACGTTGTTAATCCTTCAGGAGAGGACCAATACATCGCCGCTTTCGGCACTTCCGGAGATTTCGCCAACTACCTGCTCAGCAATAACGTGGCGGGTAATGGTGACGACCCTTACCAATTGCTCAACGCCAGCGGAGTAGTACTCGATCAAACCGGCGGACCAGACGGCTCCTCCTACACCTACCGCGATGGTCACTTCTACCGCGTAGACAATACCGGCCCGGACGGTGCATGGGTTGCCGCCAACTGGACCGGTGGCAACGGCACCGTAGACAACCAGCCCGTCAGCTCTTACGCTGCCCTCACAATGTTCGGAACCTACTCGGTCACTCCTCCCGGCCCAAACGTAAGTGCCTCAGCGAATGGCAACCTTACCGAGCCTTCAACCGATGGTGGCTTTCTGGTTACGCTTTCCGAAGTCGCAGCCGCAAACGTAACCGTAACGTACACCCTGGCAGGTACGGCAGTTGCCGGAGCAGACTACGTTGCCCCCTCCGGAAGCATCCAGATCCTGGCGGGTGATTTATCGGCGGTCCTTCCTATTGAAGTACTCGACGATGCCGACTCCGAGCTTTCGGAGACAATCGAAATAACCCTCACTTCTGTTTCCGATGCAACCTACTCTCTTGGTTCCGGCGCAACCATCAACGTATTTGACGACGAACCCGTAGCGGCCATTCTTATCAGTGCAATTCAGGGTACAGGTACTACAAGCCCGGCTGTTGGCCAGACTCTCACCATCGAAGGAATTGTAGTGGGCGACTTCCAGGGAGGTACCGGAGTTGGTCTCGGTGGTTTCTTCGTGCAGGAAGAAGATAATGACGCCGATGCAAACCCAATGACCTCCGAAGGAATCTGGGTCTACGACAATACCGGAGGGGTTGATGTTTCTGTCGGCGACAAAGTCGCCGTTACCGGTCTCGTGGAAGAGAGCAGTAACCTTACCCAAATGAATGTAACCGGTGGCGGTTCAAGCGTCTCCATCGTTAGCACCTCTAACACCCTCCCAACCGCGGCAAACCTTGCACTTCCCGTGGCTAACGATGCAGACTACGAACCATTCGAAGGTATGCTGACCACTATCACCTCTCCGGTATTCGTTACCGAAACATTCGGTGTGGGTCGCTACGGCGAATTCGTCGTTTCCGAAGGCGAACGCCTTGTTCAGTACACTGAGTGCAATGAGCCCGACCCCGCAGGTCTCGCGGCCTACAACGCGCAGCAAAGCCTGCGCAAACTGACGGTAGACGATGGTCGCAGCGGCGAAAACGTGTACCCGATCGTACTCGGTAACGGCCAGCAGGTTACTGCTACCAACAGCCTGCGGTCCGGTTCTTCCATTACGGGTCTTACCGGAATCATCGACGAGCGTTTCTCGGCCTATCGCATGCAGGCTACCGACTTCACCGTTGGCGCTGAAAATGCACGCCCTACTTCTGCTCCGGCACTTGGAGGCGACATCACTGTCGTTGGCATGAACGTTCTGAACTACTTCACTACTCTCAACAGCCGTGGTGCGAACAACCAGGCAGAATTTGACCGTCAGGAGATCAAGATCGTAAAGGCTATCTGTGAACTGGACGCGGATATCATCGGCCTTGTCGAAATCGAGAACAATGGCTACGGAGCAAACGGAGCGTTGCAATCACTCATCGACGCAATTGCAGCAGAGTGTGGAACTCAGTACAGTTTCGTAACATCCCCCAACACGGGCGGAGATGAAATTCAGGTTGCCCTTATTTACAAACCCAACGTTGTAATGGAGTCCGGCACAGCTGCCGCACTTTCTACCCCGGCAAATGTATTCAGCCGTAACCGCATCCCCGTAGCTCAGACTTTCAAAGTGATTGATGCCGGTAACCCAAGTCTCGACGGTGAGCTGACCGTATGTGTCAACCACTGGAAAAGCAAAGGGAGCTCCTGCGGTTCTGGTGATGACGACACCGGAGGTGCCGGCAACTGTGACGGCTCACGTACCGCGGCTGCACAAGCTATTTACGACTGGCTGGAAACCAACCCAACCGGAACAACCGACACCGACAACCTTGTAATTGGTGACCTCAATGCCTACAGCCAGGAAGCACCGATCACCCTTTTCACCGATGCAGGTTACGTAAACGCAGTCCGCGAAGCAGCGGGTGCCGGCAGTTTCCCCTGTGGTGGAAACCCTTCCTACGTTTTCAGCGGTGAATGGGGTAGCCTCGATCAGGCACTGGCCAGCGCCTCCCTGGCAAGTCAGGTAACCGGAGCAATTCCGTGGCCGGTCAACGCTCCGGAACCCATCGCTCTCGATTACGATACACAGTACAACGATCCCGCACTGTGGGCCGCCGATTACTACCGCTTCAGTGATCACGACCCGGTTGTAATCGGCCTGAAGCTTGACTCACCTTTGCCCGTAGAGCTCCTTTCCTTCACCGGCCAGGAACAGGAAGGCGATGTTCTTCTCAACTGGTCTACCGCAAGCGAGCAGATGACCGAGCGCTTTGATGTGCAACGCCGTGATGTGAACAGTACTTTCGCTACCATCGGGACCCTGCCGGCAACGGGCAACAGCTCGGAGCAGCAAGACTATAGCTTCCTCGACACCGATCCTGTGAACGGTACCAATGAGTACCGTCTTCGCATCGTAGATGTCGACGGCAGCGAGGCGTTCAGCGACATTGTTAGTATTGAAATCGAAGGCACCAACTCTCTCGAAATCCGTCAGGTCAGTCCTCGCCAGTTCCGTCTCTTCGGCGGCACCTCCGGTGCAGAATACCTGTTCACTAACGCAGCAGGAGCGGTGCTACGTAAGGGTACCATCACCAACGAGCTTACCGACATCGACGGCTCTGGCCTGCCCGCAGGAATCTACTTCCTCGTTATTCAGTCGCGTAACGTGGGCGGACAAACCTTCAAAATTGTGCTTCGCTAATACCGACCCCTGACGAAAGCACGAGTCACTCCAGACGCTTGCCGCAACGTCAGGACACTACGCAGAAGAGCATCCATCGTTCCGCATTCAAGCCATCGTTAATAAGGCCTGAATGCGAAGCGGTGGATGCTTTTTTTTGCCTCAAACTGACCGTCGTAATTCATCTTCTTTCCTCTTTCTGTAAAGTCAGAACAGCTCCCGTTTTTACGGTCTTTCCTTCCGTTGGTTTCTGGCGGGACCGCAGGTGCAAGGCAAGTTATAAGCGAGTGGTTCTCCGGCTCAACAGCCTGTTCAACGGAGGTCCGGAGACTTCCCCTCTGTCTCTACCCTCTCCCAAAAAGGAGGTGTCCCTGGCTGTCACCGACGGCAGTTTTGTCAAATGACATAACAAATGGTCAATATGGTAACAGCGGTCGCTCGGAATGAAGCCGACGGACTAAATATGAATAAATTGCGGAATAATCTTCCACGTCATGCAAACTGTATTCCTCGCCGACTTCGGCTTGTTCCTTGGCCGTTTCCATCCCTTGCTGGTTCATCTGCCTATTGGCTTTTTGCTCCTGGCGGTATTATTGGAATGGTGGCCCGGCGATAAGGTCCGGCCCGCCATCCGCGTAAGCTGGGCGGTTGGTGCTCTCTCTGCGATTGCAGCTGCGTTTTGCGGTTGGTTACTTTCGGGTGAGAGCGGCGGCGGCGACGCGCTGTTCTGGCACAAATGGCTCGGAATAAGCGTAGCGGTTCTGGCCGTTGCGGGCACCTACCTCACCTGGAACGGCGGTAAAATCGCTAAAGGCATTGGCTTTGTGGTGGCCGGTTTGCTATCCGTAGCTGGTCACCAGGGAGGCAACCTGACCCACGGAGAAGACTACCTCTTCGAACATGCTCCTGCAGTGGTCCAAACGATTGCCGGTCACGAGCCCAAAGCATCCGCCAGCCAAGACTGGAGCACCGTGAACGTCGACAGCATCAACATTTATTCTTCCTTCCTGCAACCGGCACTAAACAAATCCTGCACCAAATGCCACAACGCCGGAAAACAGAACGGAGGTCTGCGCCTCGACGCGCCTTCTTACGCCTTCGCCGGTGGCGACGGTGGGGAAATCATTCATCCCGGCGACCCGTTGGGGAGCTCCTGGTATAAGCGCATCACCCTGCCGCGCAACAACGTAAAAGCCATGCCTCCGCAAGGAACTCCTCTCGATTTTTCTCAGGTGAGACTACTTGAATTCTGGATTGCCACAGGAGCAGACACCCTGGCGTTACTTGACCCGAAAACCACACCAGAGGACATCAAAATGCTGCTGGCCCGAGACTACGGCCTTGACCTCAGTCCGAAGTTGTTCGTAGAAAAGATCATTGCACCCGCGCTCAGCGCCCAAGACATCGAAGCCCTTTCCGCAATAAACTGGTCCATTACCCCACTTGTTCCCGGTGGTCCGGCGCTGGAAGTAAAGCCCAAACCCGGAAAATCCATCGATGCCGCCTCGCTGGCAAAACTCGCCGAACTGGCCCCCACTCAGGTCGCCTACCTTAGCCTCGATCAACTTCCGCTGACCGACAACGACCTCACGCCGTTGGCCAACTTCAAAAACCTGAACCGCCTGCGCCTGAACGGGACGAAAGTCACCGCCAAGACCGTCGGGATACTCAGTAAATTGCCCCACCTGGAAAGCCTGAATCTCTACGGTACAGAGGTCGACGACGAAGTGTTTGCCCATCTCCAACTTTTCCCTTCTTTGAAGCGTCTATACCTATGGCAGACAAAAGTAACTCCCGAAGCTACTGAGGCTTACGCTTCGGCAAACCCCACCGTTAGTGTAGATACGGGATTCACTTTTGCGCCGGTTTCCGAGCAAAAGAGTAAATAAATGTCTTCCCACCAACGACGAGATTTCCTGAAACAAGCGGGCCTCTTCAGCGCTGCCGCCCTGACATCCCCGCTGGCCGCGAGCCCCTTTGCACAGGAAAATTACAAAGCGATCGTTGGTCATGGAGACTTCAAATACAAGGTCGACAAAAACTGGGGCCAGCTCGATCCCCTGAACCAGTCCGTTATGCACTGCCACGAGATGGTAATCGATAGCCGGCAACGGCTCCTCTGCACTACGGTGAGTAAGCATTTCGACGTACTGGCCTACAACAAAAGAGGGAAACTCGAGAATGCCTGGAAACTCCGCATGACCGAACCCCACGGCCTCAGTAAAGCCGGCGAAGGCAACGCCCAGACCCTTTGGATAACCGATCCGAGCGATGGCCGCGTCGTTAACCTCGACCTCGAGGGCCGCATCATCCGTGAGTTAAAGGTTCCTGCGGATCAAATACCCGCCGGGAAACAGTTTAAGCCAACCGAAACAGCCATCGGCAGTAATGGGGACATTTACGTAGCCGACGGCTACGGGACTAACCTCATTTTTCATTTCGACTCCAAAGGGCAACTCCACAACGTGTTCGGAGGCCCCGACCACTTCAACTGTTGTCACGGTATCGTAGCAGACAACCGCCGGGGTAAAGAAGAACTTCTGATTACCAGCAGAGCAAACCAGGAATTTCAGCGCTGGAGTACGAACGGCAAACACCTTGCCACCCGCAAACTCCCCGGCCTTCAAATCTGCCGGCCCGTCATTAGTGGCGACGAAACACTCTTTGCCGTTATCGCCTCGAAATCATGGTGGGACTACGACGGGATGGTTGCCGTTCTGGATAAGAATTTCGATGTGGTTTCTTTACCCGGAGGTTCTGCCCCCCAAAACCAGGAGGACTTCACGGGCATAAAGCACGATAATACGACGTTCATGAACCCACATGATGTCTGCCCGGACGAAGACGGCAACCTGTACGTCCCGCAGTGGTACAGCGGGCGAACTTATCCGATACGACTTAAGAGGGTATGAGGCCATTGATGCTTTGATTCTCCGGGGTCTTACTCATCGCATACCCGGTAATACGGGCGCGGAGCGCAGGTGCAAAGCGAGTTGACCGAAACCATCCGTTCCCGGAACACTGCTCTTAATCCCTCATTTGTTCCGCCATCCTGAAGGTATTGGCATGTGCTTCGATGATGGTCGCAAGGCGTTCGGAGTAGCCCCCGCCCATGCTTACAGCCACCGGCAAATTTCGGTCTTTACACATCTGAAAGACGAACCGGTCCCGCTCTTTGCAGCCATCCAGGCTAAGCGACAACCGACCGAGTTTATCGGACGCCAGCACGTCTACGCCGCTCAGGTAAAATACAAGGTCTGGCTTAACACGATCCATAACTCCTGGCAGTACTTCGTAGAGTTCACGGAGGTAAACATCATCGCCGGTTCCGTCCGGGAAACCGACATCTAAATCAGAAGGCGGCTTACGGTTTGGGTAGTTCTTCGCGCCATGAAAGCTCAGCGTAAACACCCGGGGTTCACCCGCAAATATGCTGGCGGTTCCGTTGCCTTGATGCACGTCGAGATCGACCACCAGAGCGCGGCTAATCTCACCGGTGTGCAGCAGTTCGTTGGCAGCGATGGCGATGTCGTTGAAGACACAAAAGCCTTCTCCCCGATCCGCAAAAGAGTGGTGCGTCCCCCCCGCGATGTTAAGAGCCACACCATCGCCGCTCATGGCAAACCGGGCACAGTCCAGAGTTCCCTGGGCGATGACCCGTCCGCGGGCAATCAGCTCCGGCCGCATGGGGAACCCGATGGCCCGGGCTTCCTTGCGGGTAAGGGTGTTTGTTTTCAGTTTGTGCCAGTACCCGGCGGTATGGGTCCGCAGTATGGCTTCCTCGGAGAGCGGAGCAGCAGTAAAGAATGCCGCTTCGGTGATGGTTCCCTCGTAGAGCAATTGTTCCGGCAAAAGGGTGTACTTCTCCATCGGAAAGCGGTGCTTTGCCGGCAATTCGTAACGGTAGATCGGGGAGAAGGCGATCCTCACATTTATGCTTTTTTAACCAGTGCGTAGCAACAGGTCGCGAAAAAGTCTTTAAACCACGGAATTCCTCCAATCAACGATGGCAATGGTCTGGGCGTGAGGCCGAATTTGATTTCGTAATTGGGGTTGATGAACCAGAGGTCTTTTTGCTCGAAGCGGAAGCCTGCCTGCTCAATCGCCCGGGTAAAGCGGGCGATGCTGATGCCGGTATCTTTGATTTCGAGCAGGTCATCAATACGCCGGTCCGGTTCTCCTGCCATCTTCAGAACGCTTTTGTACAGTGGTGTCGGCAGCAGATGGTACCAGGGCAACTTGCTGAGAATCTTGCTCTCGCATATCTGCTGATGACCACCGAAGGGCATCCTCCATGGCGGAAACCCAAAAAAGATACGCCCCTCCGGCTTCAGAAATTTGTGGACAAAAGCCAGGAATCGCTCCTGGTTATGGATATGCTCGATCACATCACGTAGAATGATGAGATCAAACGTACCGAGGCTATTAGCGCTACTGTCGTAGATATCCTGAACGATCATTGTCACATCAGCATCGGGCACAACTTCGGCCAGGTATTCTTTGCCAAGGTCAATTTTTGCCTGGCTGAGGTCTACCCCTACGCCCTGGCAGCCGAGTTCAAGAAACGGGACCAAATTGCCACCTTCTCCGCAACCGATCTCGAAAACGCGGGTTGCGGCCGTTACCGGCATCGTTTTACTGATGTAGGGCAAGACGTGCTTCCGGGTGGTGAGCACTTGTTCGTCGAAGTATTGTTTGCGGTTTCTGTGCCGTTCTTGCATGGCGCGAAGGTACTGAGTTAGCGGCTAAATTGCGTGAGCATCTTCCGGCCGAGGTAGAAAGTCATCAGGTTGGCCCGGTCTCTTCCGGCCGGATGGGTTTGTGTCGCACCACTAAACGCCAACGCTCCGCCATCCGCCAGGATAAAGCGCGATGCCTGGTTTATTTCAGCGATGGAGTACCCGGCCAGCACCATCAGGTCGGCCGCCCGGTGGTCGGCCGCAATTTCCTCCAACTGGCGGAGAGTGAGTTGGCCGAGGAGGTGGCGCTCGGCGTCGGTCATCGGGTCATTCTTCAGGAGAGCCGGGTTTCGGTGATCTGCATGGGCAAGTTCGTGGGCCAGCAGCAGAGCGAGAGCCGGCTCGTTGTCGCTCAGGCGATCCCACGCGGTAACACTGAGCCAGATCACCCGGCTGGCGGTGCAGGTCATTGCGTTGATGGCGCGGTAACCGCGCCGGTCCTGCATCAACTCGATGGAATAGGAATCCGGATCGTTGCCGGCCGCAAGAGCCAGGTCATGAAACACCCATTGCACCTGCCCCCGGGCCGTATGAAACACCGGCTCGAAGTTGGGGTCCAGCGCACAACCGGATGAAGTGGAGGCCAGGTCGGAAACCGCAGCGTAGGCACTAATTCCCCTGGCAGGAACATTCGGGGGAGGATGACGGTCCGACAAACGAAAAAACGACAGGTAAGCCGCCGCAAGAACGGAAAGAAGACGAAGGAAGGTTTTCATGTTATGGTTTTTGGTAAATACACATCAGCGAATTGCGTTCGCTGCTCAAAGCATTCTCTAAACCCACGGCTTCGTCTTAAAAATTGCGAGTCGTTCGTTAAGCATACGATAAAACCTAAAGTGTCAGGCCCGCCACGCATTAATTCTCTAAGGGGTTCTTAAACTATCCAACCCTACCAACTCTCGGGCCGGTACAATTGTCTTTAATTCATGCAAAGATTACTTATAACGCTACTCCTTCTCAGCTTCCTGACGGCTCTGTCGGCACAGACCCCGATGCTGATCAACAATCTCGAGAAGAGCTGGGAACAGCAAGCCCGGTGGGAAGAACGCAACGACGTGGATGGTCGCTTCAAACTGCTCGCCCCAGCGGCTCTGACCCATAATATCGACACGGTGGAAACTGGCATCGGCCAGCAGGCATACCACACTTTTTTCCTGCAAGCACCGGATAAAGACGAAGCTGAAAACATCATCTACGCCATCAGTTACGTTGACTATCCCGAAGGTACCCTTCACCACGACAGCCTCGAACTGGTGAACGAGTTCCTGACCGGCACCGAAGAAGAAGCTGCCAAGGCAGTTGGTGGCGAAGTGATTTACTCTTCCGACAAGCAGATTTCCGGCTTTCCGGCACGCCAGTGGCGCATTGATTACCCCAGCAAAGGCGGAACCGCCAGTGCACGTACCCTCGCGGGCGTAGCCAATAACCGGTACTATGAGTTGAAGGTTTTCAGTCTCCAGGCCTCAGGCCTGAATAAGAGTGCGGATCGGTTTTTTGACTCGGTCCGGTTGTTCAGCAACTGAAAGCTGTGAACCAAACAGCGTCAGGGCTGTAATATGGTGGTGTGGCGGATAGATCGCCACGCAATCATTTATCCATACAACTATGTCTAAGCAACTCTACCTGATCGCTAAATTCGAACTTGACGACGCCGATAATTTCGCGCCAATCTTTGCGAAACACGCCAAAGACAGCCGCCGCAAAGAAGGCTGTTTGTTTTTCTACCTGATCAGAGACCGGGAAGACCCCAGCAAATTTGCCACCATGGAATGCTGGGATACCTACGCCGACTTCGAAGCGCACGTCGCGGACGAGGAGCATGCCGCCTTCTTCAAACAGATTAAGCCACTTTTCCGCAAAGACCCGGTAGTGACCGAGGCGGACCTCGTAATGGGGATGGAATAATGTGACTGGCCCGGCCACCTTTGGTTAATTCCCGGCGGCCGGGCCAGGTTCAGTCTGATTCTCTTCTTTTTAAGTCGTTGCAACCGGGCATCCGGTACGGGCATAAAGGCACTCCGTAGAGAGCGATTGAACCAATAATTCCTGCTAAGATGCTTTTTCAATAAGACTATCTGACGGCAAGACTACAAGACTATCTGACGACTTAACTATCTTCGCGCCAATATGGCAAATGAAGTATTCAACCGCGTAGCGGCCCTCATCACTGAAATAGAAAACGCTACGGCGGAGACTCCCGAAGCGGTGGAAGCTTTCCGTATCAGGTACCTTGGCAGCAAGAACATCCTCAAGCCCCTCATGGGCGAGATGCGCAACATCCCCAACGAGCAAAAGCGCGACTTCGGTCAGTTGGTCAATAAAGCGAAGGAAACAGCCCAGTCCAAATTCGATGCCCTGCAGGCAGCGACACAGGACAATGCGGGCGCGGACGCAGGTGCAAAGTTTGACCTGACGGCCCCGGCAGAACCCATGCCACTGGGTTCGCGCCACCCTATCGCCCTGACGATGCGGCGCATCATCTCGATCTTCGAGCGTATCGGCTTCACCGTAGCAGAAGGCCCCGAAGTGGAAGACGACTGGCACAACTTTACCGCCATGAACACCCCGGAGGATCACCCCGCCCGGGACATGCAGGATACCTTCTACGTCGCCACCGGTATGCCCGCCGGGCCAGACAACGCAGACATGCTGCTGCGGACCCACACCAGTTCCGTTCAGGCCCGTACGATGGAAACCTCTAAACCGCCGATCCGCATCATCGCCCCGGGCCGTGTTTACCGCAACGAAACCATCAGCGCCCGCAGCCACGCCCAATTCCACCAGGTCGAAGGGCTCTACATCGCCGAAAAATGCAGCTTTGCGGACATGAAAGCCACGCTCCTTCACTTCGCCCGCGAGATGTACGGCGACAAGACGAAAATCCGCCTCCGCCCCAGCTACTTCCCTTTCACCGAGCCCAGCGCCGAAATGGACATCTGGTGGGGCCTGGAGTCTGAGCACGACTACCGCATCACAAAAGGTACCGGCTGGCTGGAAATCCTCGGTTGTGGTATGGTTGACCCCGAAGTACTCAAAAACTGTGGTATCGACCCTGAAAAGTATACCGGTTATGCATTCGGAATGGGCATCGAGCGCCAGGCAATGCTTCTTTATAACATCACCGACATCCGGCTGATGTTCGAGAACGACGTACGGTTCCTCAAGCAATTCTCCGGAGTGATCTGATCGTGGGTCCACCAGCTGGTTGATGGCTGGGAAGAGCAATACTTGAAGACAATTCGGATTCACCGAAAACAGGACCGGAAACAAGTGGCAGGTTGCCAGAAGAAACCCTTTGGCATGGTGGAACATTGCTAATAATAAGCTTTCTTTGCACCTGCGTACCGCGCCCGTATCCCTGATCAAAGGCCGGCACGGATTATTGAAGAACCAAACCATCTCCCTATGATCAGCTACTACGCCTCCCGCAATGGCCGCCTGGAAGAGATGGACTCCCTCGTTGAAGAAGGTTGCTGGATCTCCCTGACGCCGCCTTTCGAGGCCGACGAACTGGCCAGGGTTGCCAATGATTTCGACCTACCGCCCGATTTCCTCACCGACCCGCTGGATACCGACGAACGTTCGCGCTACGAGCGCGAAGACGATGCCCGGCTGATCGTTCTCAACACCCCGCTCCTTTCGGCCGGAGACGGGGACAACGACGGTATTTACATTACCGCTCCGATTGGTCTTATCCTAGTAGAAGATCACCTCATCACCGTCACCTCCTCGGCCAGCCACCCGGTGCTGAAACTCTTCACGGAAAATAAGGTACGCAATGTAGACACCGCCCGCCGGCAGCACTTCGTGCTGCGTATTTTTGAACAGACGGTGTACCGCTACCTCACCTGCCTCAAGCGCCTCAACGTGAAGCGCAACATGATCGAACAGGAACTCTACGAAAGCAGTCAGAACAAAGAGCTGAAGCAGCTGCTCAGCATTGAGAAATCACTGGTTTACTTCATCAATGCGCTCAACGGTAACGAACTGCTGAAAATGAAGATGAAGCGGACCGATTTCCTCGCCATTCGCCACGATGAGGATTTGGCAGATTTGTTCGAAGACATCATCATCGACAATGGCCAGGCCCTGGAGATGGCAAACATCTACACCAATATCCTCAACGGAACGATGTCGGCTTTCGGCTCGATCATTTCCAACAACCTCAACATCACGATCCAGCGCCTGACCCTCATCACCATCATCCTTACCGTCCCGATGGTGATCGCCAGCTTCTTCGGCATGAACGTCACGGTCCCCTACCAGTCTGGTAGCGTCTGGGCCTTCTTCGGCATCATCCTCATCTCCGTTCTCATGAGCGTGGCTGTCATCGCCTACTTCCGGCGAAAACGGATGTTTTAGGGCGCGGCCGCAGGTGTAGATTCCGGGTTTTAAGCGCAAGGAGGCTAAACACCCACCTATTCTCCTAGAAATTTTATCTGAGATACATGGTCCGAATACCACGACATCTCGATAAGATCGTTCTCGTAAGCCTTACAACTGTTGTTTTCTGTACTCTTACTGCTGAGTATGATTTGAGTTGGTACGGCGACCCTGTCAGGCCCGGCAGAGGATTCCCGTTTCCCTTCATCAAGGATGGTTCCTGGACGTCGATGAGTTTTGAGCTTGCTCCGCTTTGGCTAATTGCTGACTTCCTGATTTATCTGGGCCTCAGTTTCCTGTTGCTTCGCCGGCTTTCCTCCTTTATCAGTAGTCGATGGTACCTGGCAATTCCTCTGCTTGTGATCGCCGCCATTCTGGTACTCACCTGCATATTTATTCTAACCGGTTTTGAAACCATACTTTCGCTGTTCGACTACCAACCGCAGTGGCAAACCATCCGCTTTAAGTTTTTCTGGCTGTAATAAAAAACCGCCGGCCCCCAAATTGGGAACCGGCGGTAATTGAACGTAGTAGTTCGGGCTTAACGCAGAATGGTAATGTTACCCTGCTTGACGAATGGCTCACCGGTCGGGCAGGTAAGCCGCAGCCAGTAGCCGTAAACGTCTGGCTCCAGGTCATCACCTTCGATGGTACCGTCCCAACTATCGTTGATGTCGTCCGAGGTGTAAACCTCTTGTCCCCAACGGTTGTAGATGATCCAGCGGAAGTCCGTAATCTGATCCGCAAAGTTCGAGCGGACACGCATGACTTCGTTCCGACCGTCCTGGTTAGGAGTGAATGCGTTAGGGATGTACACGTGGTCGAAGTCACAGAGTGGGTCTTCTACGCGGAGTGTAATGGTAACGATTTCGGTACATCCGTTCTGGGTAACGACTACTTCGTAGGTCACATCACCGGCTTCGTCCGGGGTAACGGTTACGGTCTGGCCGGTATTCGGAACGATGGTTCCGTTGCCTCCCATCCATTCGTAAGTACAACCAACACATTCTCCTTCTACGGAGAGGTCAGAAGTTTCACCGATAAAGATGGTGTCAGGCTCAGCTGTTCCGAAGAGTCCGCCCAGGTCGGTAACATTGATGACAACATCGTTAGTGCTGCTACAACCAGTAGCCGGGTCAACGGTAGTAACGGTAATAGTAGAGCTCGATGTGCCGACAAATACCGGATTGGTGGGATCGGAATCATCGATCAGGTCTGATGGTTCATACGTATAGTCCAGAACACCGTTCACTCCACCCGGAGCGAAGATAGATGGCTGGTCTCCGGCACAGGCATCAACATTCTCGAGGGGCAGGCCAGCAGTAATATCAGAAACGGTTACCGTTACCGGCACGACCTGAGAACAACCGGTGTTCGGGTCAGTAGCCTCACCGTATACGGTATAGGTCTGGCCTACTTCTGCAGCTTCTACTGTGTAGGTTGGTCCGGTACCGATTTCGTTGTTGAGGTCCTCATCGTCGTACCAAACAATCACAACATCATCGTTAACGGAAGTGCCACCAACGGTGATATCAGCAGGTTCACAGATCACAGTATCCACAGGGCTGGCCATGAAACTGATCTCAGGAGCCACGTCGACATTGATTGTTTGAGTTTCAGAACAACCGGTAAGCGGGTCGGTGATCGTTACCGTCAGCGTACCATCTTCATCGAAGGTGCCAACGGGGTTCGCGGGGTCGGTAAGGTCGAGATCATCGGAAGGGACCCATTCGTAATTGTATCCGTCAACCTGTGGGCCTCCGTCAATAACAAAGCCTTCGTTAAAACATGGCTGAATCACATCGACATACATATTTGGCGTGAAAGGAGTAACGGTAACCGGAACTGTAATCACGGTATCGCAACCAAACTGATTGGTAACAGTGACCATGAGGTCAACCGTGCCTTCAGCAGGAGCAGTGATGTCAACGAACTCACCATCGAGAGGTCCGTTGATGATATCGTTGGGCTCCCAGGAATAAGTCAGCGTATCATTAGGGTCGTTGTTAACAACGGCTACCATGGTATCCATAGCTGCACAGAGGTTGACACCGCTGGCACCGACATTAATTCCTGCATCTACCTGATTGTTGATGATCACTACTGTGTCTCTTTCGATACAGCCGAATTCGTTTGTTGCTGTGATAACTATTGTATCCCGACCGCTTGGGTTAACCGTAAACTCGCTTCCTGATCCCAATACGTTGCCGTCGAGGTCAGTGTAAACGATATTTACATCGTCGTTGGTAGTAAGGTTAACGTCAAGATCGATAGGATTTCCACAGGTTTGAACTGTGGGGAGAATCACTTCTCCGTTGTTACCACCGTTGCCTCCGTTACCGTTGCCGCCGTCATCGCCGGTCAATGGTCCGTCTGGTCCGTTGACTACCAGGCCAATGCTGTCAGCAATGACAACCGTAACGGTGTCGGTATTTGCGCAATTGAAGTCGGCAGAAGTTGCCGTTACGGATACTACATAAGTGCCAGCAATACTGGTAGTCGGGTTAGAATCGTTGGCATCGAAATCAGTTGCGGGAGACCAGTTGTAGGTCAGTCCTTCATCGGCTCCGGGATTAAGTTCAGTAGAGTCTCCCGGGCAGATAACGATTTCTTCCTCGAGGTCGATTACCGCCAGGTTAACAGTAAAAGTGGTATCGAGCGTAGAAGTACAATCGTCTTCGGAAGTCACTTCTAAAGTAGCAGTAACCGTACCGGATTCAGAGATAACCACAGATGGGTTTTGGTCCGTGCTTGTAGTTGGCACTACTCCGGTGAAGGTCCACTCGTAATCGAGGCCTGAGCCCGTAGCATTAATACTTTCATCGGTGAACGTCAAAGTAGCGGTACCGTTGTCACAGTCGTCGAGACCGATGCTGAAACCGGCATCGAGAACGAGTGGGAAGGTTGTCACTTCCTGGGTAAAGCTAGTTACACAGTTCTGATCGTAGACGAGATCAAGAGTAACGGTGTAGGTTCCGGGAGAATCGTATACGTGAACCGGGTTAGCATCAGTAGAAGTAGTTCCGTCGCCAAAGTCGTAGACATAACCGAAAGAGACAGTGCTACTGTTGGTGAAAGTTACAGTAGAGCCGTCACAGTCGACCATTGAGGAGAACGATAAAGCGCCACTGTCATCAATCACGATGATCTGTACATCCTCTGTCTCCATACAGCCGTACTGGTTGGTTACGGTAACAGTTGCAGCGTAATCACCCGGATCTCCCACAAATGTTGGGTTAGCAGTGCTTACGGTTGCTGGGTCGAACAGTTCAGCCGGAGCCCACAGGTAAGTAAGAGCGTCGTTCTCGTCGAGGTTAGTTACCGCAAGGTTGACTCCGTCACTAAGGCAGCTGAGGACAGTGTCTGGAACTGCGATGTCAACAGGGCCACCGCTTACGGTGAAAGTGATGCTGTCCGTGCAACCTTGGGGATCGGTAGCAACGATGAGGTATTCAGACTCGCCGCTTACGTCGAGTGTAAAAGTGTTTCCTGCCCCAACCTGAACTCCGAGTGGGTTGAATAAAACTACATCAGCAGCAACCGCAGTAGTTGCGGTGATGGTTGTGGTAGGATCACAGATTGGCCCTCCTCCAATAACCTGAAGGTCAATATCGGGAGATACCGTAATGGTTACTTCTTCGGTAGTGGTACATACAGAGCCTGTAGCACTGTTATTCGTGATAACCACAGAGTACGTTGTAGTCACACCCGGGTTAAACGTTGGCTGATTGGAATTCACATCATCAATTCCGGTAGCCGGACTCCATAAGTAATCGTAAGAGGAGTTACCCGCAACTGGAAGTTGAACAGACTCTCCAAAACAAATGCTTAGAGCGGAAGGGAATGGACTTGCATCGAAATCGGCAACAGTAACATCCGTACAGGTACGGTTTACACACCCAGTAGGGTCGGTAACGAGAACGCAGTAAGTTCCTGCTTCGCTGATTCGAACTGTATCGGTGGTAATTCCGTCCACGCCTGGGCCTTCCCACAAGAAGGCAGGTGAGCCAACAACTCCGGCATCGACCGCTCTGAGAAGAGAGGTTTCACCTTCACAGATATCAGTCGGGCCGACAATGTTAGCGCTGATGACCGGAACTCTTGCCCGGAATTCGGACTGACTGCTTGCAAACCAGTATGTATTGAGGGTGCTTTTATCGCCATAGCCTACTGTCTCATCGTCATCGAAGGTGTCACATGTACCTCCGGGGTTGAGCGCGAAGTTGTTCCAGGTTCGGCAACCGTCTCCACAATCACAGCCATCGCGTCCGTCTTTGGACACTCCGGTTCCCGGGTCTTCAGGGATGTCACGATCATCGTAGAACAGACGGTTAGAAGTAAGTTGCCCCTGGTTACACGTAGGACGAACGGTTTCAACACAGAAGCCATTCTTCAGAAACTCCACATCGTAAGCAGAGTAGTGCTGTACACCTTGAGCATAGTTGATGATTACATCGACAGTATCCGTAAAGCTTACGGGAGTGCTGTCAGCAAGTAAGCCGTTCCATGGGATACAGGCAGTAAGGCTGTCAGCGGGGAAGTCATAGACGAGAGCAACGTCCATGCCATTGTCATCAAGTAATCCGTTTCCATCAAAATCGAGGATGATTTCTACCTGGCCCTGACGGGTAACTTCAACTTCGAGGCAGTAAGGATCGACTCCGCCACAAATGAAAGATTCACCTGCGTTTACCTCACCACAAATACCGTCGGGGAAAATTTCAATGTCCGGTAGTGACAGGAATATCCGGTGCTGCCGTGCCATAGCGGTCTCATTGAGCCCCGCAACGGACTTACGGTCTTCGGCTAAGTTGCCGGAAGTACCCGGGCCGGTTTCGTTGAAAGCAATGTTGAAGGACAATCCCTGAAAGCCAGAGTCCTGAAAATCAATTTTTGAGACGAACCCATCTTCGGTATAGCTGAAGAGTGTGCCATTGAATTCTCTGTCCCAAACACAATCAGGGGGATTGGTTCCGGTAACCTGTGGAGTACGGAAAGCCCAACCCCGGGACCAAACCCGTCCTTCCCGAACGTCTCCGTCACGAACGACGGTAAAGTCCCAGAATGGGATATTGACCCGACGACTGCTGACTGTTGCGTCATCAAATTCGATGTAGTAATCACCAGTTTCACCCGGCCGGAATACGTACATAGAATCTCCACTAACTAACTGGTCAACAGAATATACGCCATACTCGGCTTCTGCGTAAGAATTGACGTTAGCGTTCAGGTTGGTGACCGTAAATGGTCCGTGAACGATATCGTCAGGGCCATCAACGTTAACCTTTTTGATTTGGAACCTGTACCGACTACGGGTAACGTTCGTGTAAGGATTTCCGTTATTGTCGTAACCCGGAGCAAGTCCCAGGTAAAGGACTTCGTCGGCTCTGCCGAAGGAAACGACTAATCGTCCTTCCGGGGCGCCATCGAAATCGGCAAAGTTATTAAAGCCAATGCGGCCAGTTTCAAGCATAACGGGAGAATCCGCTTCTGTTGGAGCGATATCCTTGATCCCCGCAGCGTGGAGCGAGATCCCGGTAAACAGGCTGAACAGGATGATCAACCATGCACCGGCAAGATGGGAAAAATGTATGTTCTGGAATAATTTCACGGTTACAATACTTTAATATAAATGCTGGTGATGGTTTTACTTCTTCTTGGTGGAGACTCCGTTGCGCAGTACTACCCGGCGCTCGAGGGAAGCGATGGTAGAGTACACGGATTCCCGCTCACGGTCGATAAGTTCGTAGATCTTATCCAGGTTCGCGGTAGTTTCCCCAAGTGCAGCTTCTGAGAAACTCAGTTGCTTTCCGTCGATGTATTTAGCGAGTACACCTCCTTTGTAGTCCCTGAAGAAGTGTTTTAGGGACATGTTCCGGCGAGAGCTCAAACGACGGTTGTATTCCGTTGGTGCACGAGGGCTGGCGTATCCCTGCAGTTCAACTGTGAAGGTTCCTCCACTCTGCAGATGAAGAATAAGTGCGTCCGAGAAGCGGCGGAGTTGCTCCCAACCAGCTTCTACTTCCTGATCGAAGAATTGATCAATATCTCCCCGGGTAAGGAAAGATTTTTCCTGGTCCATTCCTTCGCTGGATTCCTTTTTGAAGGCTTCACGGCGGTTAGCATAAGGGATGTAAGTTTCTTCGTAATTGAGTTTAGTTCTAACGCTGTAAGAGTCCGGATCCGGATGATCGTTATCGAAGTAAACTTCAAACGGCAGGAAGTCATTCAGGTCATTACTGAAAAGTGGCACGTAGTAAACAAGCGTTCCGTCACCATCGATAAGGTCCTGTTCGGAGAAGCGAAGGGTATCAGTACGGGGGAAGTAACCCGCTCTTTTCGTGTCGAGAATGAAGGGTTCGTTGAGGTTGACTGTGTAGTAGAAATCATTACCTGTAGAATTGGTAGACTCTCCTACCAATTTTCCGCTGGCTTTGATAAGTTTCAGGGTTGCATTGAAGAGCGGCTCATCCGTACGGCCGTCAATTACGTATACTTCCAGAGACTGACCAAGGTAAAGATCACGGCGAATTGAGGTACTTCCTTCATTTGCGTCGTATTCAGTGAGGTCAACTTCTGTTTCGGCCTTACCAAATCCAGGGCGGGTAGCTGTTACGATGTAACGCTTTCCAATTTCCAGTTCGTAGTGAGAATCGTTACCAGTAGGGTTGGTGATTTCTTCCACCAGGTTAAGTGAACCATCTTCGAGTACTTCTGAAAGACTGACGGTTACGTTGGACAGCTCGGACTCATCGGCGTTGTTGTAAGTGAATACATCAAGATCAACTTTCGGGTTAAGCTCGAGGACTCGCTCAATAAAGGGCAGGTCACGCAGTTCAGGGCTGGAAAGGTCAAATCTGTCGAGGGCTGTTGTGAAACCATCCTTATCTGCAATCAATTCGTACTCCATCCCCGGTTCAACCTTGAAGTTGAACTCGTTACCTTCGAGGTTGGTCACCTCGTCCATCAGCTCAGGTCCGTTAGGAGTGATCTTGAACAGTTTAACGGTAGCACCAGTCAGGTCTTCTCCCGTGAGCTTATTGAGGGTAATAGCCTGCAGGTCAATACGGTTGTCGGGGGTAAATTCGTAGAGATCGTAACAACAAACGTCACGAGCTTCGGAGTAAAACAGAGCTTCGCCGCTTGGCCGGCGACTGCCGACGTACGCCTGATCGGGGTCATCGAAGCGTGTGTAGTACGCTTCATCGGCTGCTGAGTTTACCGGAGCGCCCATGTTAACGGGGTTGCGGAAGTTACCATCGATGAGGTAAGACTTATAGACGTCCATGCCGCCAAATGTGAAGCGACCGTTGGTTGCGAAGTACAGGGTTTTACGCGGCGCGTAAAAGAACGGAGAAGCTTCATCTCCTGCTGTATTCAGTTCGGTAAGGTTCTCAGATGCTCCAAGTGATCCGTCTGCTGAAATCATAGAACGGTACAGGTCTAGTCCTCCCTGCCCACCCGGACGATCGGATGCGAAGTAGAGGTACTCGTTGCCTGACTCATCGAAGCCGACACTCGGCTGAGTAGTACTGAACCCTGTTTGATTAATACTTGTCTTTTGTGGGTTTGTCCAGTTGCCGTCAGCAGATACATCTGCGCGGTAAACATCACAAATCAGTTCATCGTAGTTACGAAACTCACAAACGGAGTAGTAAACCTTGGTCATCTCCTTATTGAAGGCGGTATGGGCCACGTTTTTACCAGGCAGGTTAATACTTGCGGGCAGGGGCTCAGCGGTTGTTTCGCCCGTTTGCTTCATGATGCGGCTCAGACTGCGCTTGGGTTTAAGAGTGTCGTTTTTAAACTCGAATGTATTGGAGGAGAAATAGCGATCGGCTCCTTTACCTCGAACATACATGATATCGGAATCCTGCGTGTTGATGCCTTCAGGTAGGTGATTCAACTGAATATCTTCAGCGCGGGTAAGAGCGTCAATAGCCCAGTCTGCATCATTAATTTGTGACAGAGCAATAGCACGATAAGCTTCAGGTGCTCGTGGCTGGTCGTCCAGAAATTGCTGAAAGTGAGCAACAGCCTGATCGTACCGGCCTTGCCGGAAAACTGCTTGCCCCATATAGTACTGAGACAGTGGGTACTTGTCGACAGCGGGAAGGCTTTGAAGCTTCACCAGGTATTTTTCGGCTTCGGTGTAGGCAGTTGCGCGATAAGCAGCAGTGCCAGCTTTGTAGTAAGCTTCACCGATTCGGGCTTCATAAGCCTGATCATCGCTCCATTCGTCTTCAGCGGCGATAGCATAAAGGCGATAAGCGTTGTAGTGGTCGTCTCTCTGGGCAGCCTTATCGGCTGCACTGAGGTATCCTTCGAAGGATTGGTTTTGTGCAAAGAGCCCTGATACAGCCAGAGCAAAAAAGGCAGTAAGTAAGTAGATTCTAGTCATCAGAAATTGGGATTGGGCGAGATTTAGAGTAGTGGACAAACCTTGAATTCAGGAAGAGGTCTCACCTTGCGTATAATGTACCGAACAGAAAGTTCCATTCCGCCCCTGTTTTCAGTTGCGATATCGAATTGGCTCGTGTTGAAGTCATAGTTGAGGCCAACCATCAGGTTGTTGTAAGAAATTTCAAACGTCGGCCAGTAGGCGTCCTGGATCTTGTCCCGGCGTAGTCCCATACCTGCCATGAGGCTGATTTGCTTGTTAAGGGTATTCTTTACCCACACGCGCCCACCTAGCATCATAACCAGCTCGTCGTAGAAAGAGCCCTGATTTTGATAAGTGATTCCAGCGACGGCATCGACGATAGGCAGAACCTGAAGGACTCCGGTAGCGTAGGGGGAAAGGCGGCGCTCGAGTTTAACGCTGACGTCGTCGTAGAACGCCTGGTCGGGAGCAGTAAGGTGATGAAGTGCAACACCTACGTCGAGTTTGGTCCGACGGTTATTGCGAACGACGAGTTCGTCGGTCTGCTTCGCCTGCAGGCGCAGGTTGATGCCCAGACCGAAGTCAGGGAAGATGTGGCCATCCTGGCTGTAAGACTCACCCGATGGAAGGTTAGGGTTGTACTCTCCCCGGACAGGGTCGAACTGACCATCGTAACGAAGGCCTGAATCATCAAATGATCTTTGGATGATGGCAGCCTTACCACCAACAGATACAATCACCTGCGGAGAGAAGACCTTAGTGTAAGACAGGTTCAGGTCGAGGTTTGCCCAGGTCAATTTACTATCACCGGCCCGGTCATAGTTAAAGGCGACTCCTCCGGAGAAGAAACCATCATCGCTCGACACGTCAAGAAACTTCTTGTCTACAGCCAGTGTAACGGTTTTGTAATCAACCGGGACATCAACCCACTGAGATTTGTAGTTCCCCATTGCACGGATGTCTCCGCGAAAGATTCCCGTCAGAGCGGGATTGAGGTGAAGAGGCGCATTGTAAAATTGCGAGTAGTGGAAATCCTGTGCAAAGGACGTACCTGAGAACAATGACATGGTCATTGCCACCAGGAGGAAGCGCAAGGTTGACATGGGCAGCTTTGAGTAGTGAGGTAAGATTATGTTCATTTCAGACGAGGGATATGAAAAAAGTAACAATTGGATGAAAATCTATTTCGGTTATATGTAGATTTTAGCACTTTGATAGCGAGGCTCAAAACCTCTTCCTCCCAATTTCAGTCCGAATACGCTGCAATGTACAACGCTTTAAAGAAAAACACATAATACCGTTCCATATAATTATGCTACCGCTCCCTAAATAATTAAACATTTAGGCTCAACCATAGTAAATAGGCAGGTTTAACAACCTACTTTAGCGTTCAAATCAGCAATGATTTTGTTTGACACAACTTTAAGCACCCAATTTTCTATTGACACCTTCGGATTTTAGCGACCGTCTTGACAGCGGTTTAGCTTAGTGAAGAGCTCCCCCTCTTTGCTGAATTTTCTCTGTGTTTTTCCATATCGCTTTCTACTTGACCGGCTGTTGCACTATACGTGCCTGCTGTCATCTTATTTTCTGGGATCATCGAAACGGACTAAACGTGAAATCTTTTCTACTTCTACTGTGCCTCTCCTTCTCCATTACCTGCATGGCGCAACGTATCTACGTATCACCCAATGGAACTGCTTCAGCTTCAGGCTCTTCCTGGAGCGAGGCGCTCAACATGGACGCTGCACTCAAGCAAGCTATGAGCGGCATGGAGATCTGGGTTCGTGAGGGCATTTACAAACCCAACGCTACCGCAGGCCGCAAGGCTACTTTTGTTTTCCCTGCAGGAGTTAAAGTCTACGGCGGGTTCGCTGGCACTGAAAGCAGTCTTACCGATCGCCAACTCGGCACCTTTTCTGTACTTTCCGGAGAGATCGGCAAACCCGACGTTACTGCAGACAATGCTTACACTGTTGTTACCCTGAAGTCTGAGGGGCAGGACATCACTACTCTCGACGGTTTCATGATTTCAGGCGGTAACAGCCGCAACTTCCGCGAAGGCTTAACCACAGGCAGTGCGGGTGGCGGGCTTTACATCATGGCGGGCAAAGACAATATGTCTTCACACATGATCACTAACTGTATCTTCGAAAAGAACATGGCACACAACGGAGGAGCTGTACTTGTCGACAGCGGCCGCCCATCCTTCATCAACTGTGTTTTCCGGGCAAACAAGGCAGACTTCAACGGAGGTGCCGTTTACAATAAAGGTACTGCTTCACTGGCCAGCCCGATCTTCCGCGACTGCACCTTCGAAGCAAACAGCAGCAACTCCGGTGCAGGGATGACCAACAACGGAACCAACGGAGAATCCAGCCCGCTGCTCATCGGTTGTGACTTCATCAACAACACTTCTCTTCTCAACGGTGCTGCTATTTACAACATCTTCAACGACAACGGCGAGACGCAAACCATTCTGGAAGATTGCAACTTTGTAGGCAACGATTCAATTCTGGGCGACGATGTTTCCGACAACGGAGTATCTAAAGCAATTGCCGCAAAAGCAAAACAAAACGGTGGAGGAAGCCTCCGCCCCACGACTGTTCGTAAATAATAATCTTCAGAAATATATCTCACGTTTTTTCAGGGAGTCGGCAGCTATGCCGGCTCTTTTTTTGTCCGGACAGGCCAGTTCTAACCGTGCCCTTCAACCGCTCATGGCACCTGCGTGAGCGCCCCGAATACCATAGAGCAGGAAAACAGCACTCTAAAGACCGGAGGTAGCATGTGCCCTAAGAAAACATAAGTTTTGCCGAAACGGCGGCTTAGCGGCCCCTCCTGGGCAATATATCCGCAACCGGGATACGTACCGTGACTCTCGTACCTGCGGGCGTTTTATCATCATGAAGAAGGTCTTCGATCAGGACCCGATTATGGGGGTCGTCGGTGAGCAGCTCGAGCCGGGACCTGGTAATTTCCGTACCCCGCGACTGGTGATAGGGCCTCGTGACGTCATTGGCCTGCATTTCAGCCACCCTGGCCCGACCGATGCCATCGTCGGTAACGATGGCGATGATGTTGTCCTCATCGTCGGGGATTGGACGGAACGTAACGCTGATGTGCCCCTGGGGGCGGGTGCGAAGCCCGTGTTCAATCGCGTTTTCCACGTAGGGCTGCAGGATCATAGTTGGCACCCCGATAATATCCTCTTCCAGCTCTCCGATCACCTCCACCTTATGGGTTAATTTTCCATCGAAGCGGAGGTGGCAATTGATGTCCAGGTAGTCCTTGAGAAACTCCATTTCATCCTCCAGCGTAATGTATTCACGATTCGTGTACTCCAGGCTACGCCGCATCAACATCGCAAATTTAGCGAGGTACTTAGATGCCGTACTGGCTTCGTTGGTCGTGATGAACGATTGGATGCTGTTGAGCGCATTGTAAAGGAAATGGGGATTCATCTGCGCCCTCAGGGCGCGCAACTGCAGCTGGCTGGCCCGAAGGTGCAGGCTTTCCCGTTCTTTTTCGCGTGCTTCGGTTTCAAAGCGGGCGGCGAACTCTTCCTGTCGCTTGGCGTCCTGAAGTTCATAGTAACGATCCAGGTAATAGTCGGCATTGCGCTGGCTGTAATAGGCCAGGTCATACGCTTCGATTTCCGCGTAAGACTTGGCCAGCAGTTGGCACAGCTCAGCGGCATGGCCATTAAGGACAAGGTTGTCCGGATCTTCTGCTTTTTCGACAATCTCGAGGGTGTCCTGCAACTTCTGGATAGCGCCGGCGTAGTCTTTCTCTTCCAGGAAGAGCTGTGCCCGCGTCATCTCGATGGAGACCAGTGTTTCTTTTTTGGGGCTTGGGATTGTCCGGTAAATTGCTTCCGCCTCGTTGAGGAGGGGTTTTATCTCGGCTGCCGATTTGTCTGTTTCGTTCAGATAGGTCCCCAGGTTAGTGTAGGCTGCCAGCATAGCGGCTTTGCTGCCGTTGGCTCCGCTATCGATGATTGACCGAAAGATCGTTTCAGCTTCCTCTCCGTATTCTTCTACGTTGGCCAGAACGTTGGCGAGGTTGAGTTTTATCCAGGGGATACGAGCCTGCATCCCGATGGTTTCGCAGCGGGCAATGGCCAGGCGAAAAGCATTGGCAGCCTTTTCTTCGCTATCCGGTCTGGTCCAGAGCGTACCAAGCCCCGTTTGTGCCAGGGTATAGAAATAATGGTCCTTTGTATTGAGGTCGAAGGATGCTCCATTCAGCAAACCCAGTGATTCAAGAAACTTAGGCGTTGCTTTGGCCAAACTATGATCGTGAAGGTAAAAGTACCCTAAACGGCAAAGTGCTCGTGCACGCAGGCGGTCGGATGAATAAGATTCCAGAAGACGCAGGCTCAGGTCGTAATACTCCCGGGCAAGTTCCATTTTTTCCAGGTTGATCAGCACGCCGAGGTAGTCCAGGTAGACTTCTATTTTCTCAGCGATGTCTCCATGTTCATCCACCCGGAGTACAGCCTTTTCGAAGTACGTCAGGGCTTTGAGGTCATCGTATTCCTGGTTTTCGAGATTCCCCAGGTGTAGCCAGTATGAAAAATCGGATTCCCGTGAGGAGGTGGCACAGAAGATTTCTTCCAGTTGGGCCAACAGAAGCCTTGCGCGGTCGGGGCGTGTGTAGACATAATCGGCAATGAGCTCATTGAGAAGCCGGATCCGCCGAAAGTCATCAGATGTATGGGCTAGTTTTTCCTCCAACGCAACAGAAGCGGCGGTGGTCGAGTAGGTTTCAGTCATGGGTGTTGCGTCCTGGGAAGTGTGTAGTAAAGGACGCAAACGTACGACGGTTTATTGTGGCATTATACCTCCGCACATACGGCGTAACCAGCTACCACGGCGTTTTTTACCACCGACAACCTTATCCATGCTTTTACGATCCAGAATTTTGTCTTTCTGATCACGCTTTAGCTCTTCAATTGTTTTTTTCCCGTTGTTAGACATAGAGAGATCCTTAAACACGTTTGAGAAATGACCGTTGACCTAGCAGGGAATGCCGATCATGGTCATTATAATACCGCTCCAAAAATAGTGCTAATTCTTGGAACATCCTAAAGAACGTCTTGGAGAACGCGAAGTTGCGTCATGAAGGCTGGTCTTCTTCTTCGGCTGACCTCTATTTTTACATCGTCATCCATAATAAGGTAACCTCCGTCACCTTTTACAAATTTTTTCATGTAGTTCATGTTGATGACGTGTCGTTTATGCACTCTGTAGAAGTTAAACGGCACCAGCATATCTTCGTAAGCTTTGATCGTCTTAGACGCAGTAATCCGGTTGCCACCGTGCAGGAAAATGTGGGTATAATTATCTTCTGCCTCGAAGCGGACAATATCCCTTATTTTGACAAAGTGGATGCCATCGAGTGCTGCGATCGACATTTTCTCGAAAGAGTTCGGATGGCTGGCAAACTGCTGCATCACCTGCAGGCGCTCTCCCGTTTTGCCTTGCTGGCGTGGCCTTACGCGAGCTACTGCTTCGACCAGTTTATCGGGGTCGATTGGTTTGAGGATGTACCCGATGCTGGAGTATTCGCAGGCTTTCATCGCAAACTGATCATACGCGGTAACGAAGATCACATCGAAAGGGATTTCAGGCAACTGATTCAGCAGCTGGAAGACCTTCCCGTCCTGCAGATTGATGTCGAGAAACGCCACATCAGGTTTAATTCCGTCCTGGTTGAATAAAGCCAGTCCGCTTTCTACCCCGTCGGCGTCTCCGATCACCTCGACGTCTTCGCAGTGTTCGGCCAGCAGGTGCTTGAGGTTGATCAAACCATTACGTTCATCCTCGATAATAACGGCATTCAGTAACATACGGCTTCTTTTATCAGTGTAGTTGGGAAGAACAAATGTACTATTTTTATATTAGATGCATCCGCAGGGCGTTCCTGTCATTTGTCCGGTAATTTGCTATCATGAAGATTAGTTCTGTCCGATTAAACGCAACAGCCAGGAAGAACCAGCGAGCTCTGTTCGGTTCTGAATTGTAGAAAAACGTTTCCGGGTGTCCCGGAGTAAAGCCATGTAAAGTCATATCTTTAGCCCAAATTTTTCCATCCCTATGGCCAATCGCCGGATCCGAGACCGAGTTCACGAGATTGTTTTTGAAGCAGACACCCCTACGGGTAAGTGGTTTGACATCGGTTTGCTCGTCCTTATTGTGCTCTCGGTGGTTGTTGTAATGATAGAGAGTTCAGATGACTGGTATAGTCATTACGGGAGAATATTCATCGTACTGGAATGGATGTTCACGATCATTTTCACCTTCGAGTATATACTGCGTTTATGGGTTACTATTCGCCCCTGGAAGTACGCCCTCAGTTTTTATGGAATCATTGACCTGATTGCAATCCTGCCCAGTTACCTCAGCTTTTTCCTCGTCGGGACCCAGTATTTCGTCATCATCCGGATTTTCCGATTACTCCGCGTATTCAGGATCTTTAAGCTCGGCAAGTTCCTTACCGAGGGCGACCAATTGCGTAGTGCGCTGATTGCCAGCCGTAACAAGATCATGGTTTTCCTTTTTACCGTCACCCTGCTCGTAGTAATAATCGGATCTGTCATGTACCTCGTGGAAGGAGGTACAAATGCAGGTTTCAGTTCTATTCCCCGTTCGGTGTACTGGGCGATCGTTACCCTCACCACCGTTGGGTACGGAGACATAACACCTCAGACATCCGTTGGTCAGTTCCTTTCCGCAGCGGTCATGATTATGGGTTACGCGATCATCGCCGTACCCACTGGTATTGTTACCAACGAAATGATCGCTGGCGCAAGCGGCAGATCAAGATTCACTAATACTCAGGTTTGCCGGTACTGTGCCCGCGAAGGGCATGCCGACGACGCGATTTACTGCAAGTACTGCGGAGGGCGCCTGAACGAGCACAAATAATCGTCTGGTGGTATAATTCGTCGAACCTTTCCGGCGGGAATTTACGGGCGCGGACGCAGGTGCAGGGCAAGTAAAAAATCGTTCCTCTGGACCTGACGACCTCTTACCTGTTTATTGTTTAATGATCCGCTTTGTAATCGTTCCTCCCGATCGACCAACGTCGATCCGCAACAGATACATCCCCTGCGGCAGGTTGCTCAGGTCAAGTTCTGCGGACGAAAGTTGAGCAAATTTCACGCTCTGCACCCGTTTCCCGGCGGCAGTCCATACACTCACCCGCGCACCGGAAGCAATGCTGCTACGCAGCTGGATCAGTCCAAGGACCGGATTCGGAAAAACGTCTACGCTGTGGCTTGCGGCGGCTTCTGCCGCCGTGCTTACGGTAGTACGGCATTCAGGAGGAGCCATGTTTTCCAGGATAGCCTGGTATTTTGGCGCGGGTACATTGGAGGTGTCCTGATCCATAGTTTCCAGCATGCCCCAGCTTCCGTACTGGGCATTCCGGCTCGACACGAAAGAAAAGTGCATAATCCTCAGCGGTTCAGTGCCCGTTTGCAACGTGCGCAATGAATCGAACCAGGCGGTGTACAAATCATACATGCCCGGGCTGCGCTGCGCGTCCACAAGAGCTTCTCCGTAGGATGGATAAACACCGAAGGGGTTGGGAGTGAGGTGCTGGCCACCTTCATAAAAAACCAGCGGCAGCCCCAACGGGTCGGCAACCTCGGTCTTCTGCTCACTCACATAACCAAAGCTGGTAGACATAGAGATCGTCGCCTGCTCGATAATGTCGGCAGCAGTAGCCGATTCGCCCAGCTGGTCCAGTGTAGTTTCCGCAGCATCAGTGAACCCGAAGTAGCAGGTAGGCGTAATGGCGTCAAAACTACCTTCCCTGAGGTTGTTTGCGATGCGCTGGCTGACGTCCACCCAGGATAGCTGAGTTCCCACTACCCTGGTGATCCGGTTTGTCTGCCCGGCAAAAGCGGTGGTGAATGCGTCAAGACAACGCTGGATGTAGGGAACCAGCCCTTCGGGCCAGCTTGTTCCGGTTTGTTCACAGCCGTAGTAATTCAGCCACTGGGCCTGACCGAAAATCCAGTTCCAAAGCTCGTTGCTGTATTCAACGTAGAGGTGGCGTTCGGGCTCGAGGCTGTCCCGCATGAACTCAGCCAGTGACTGGCTGTATTCGGGGCTGGCCCGGTGAGGAACGCAGATCCAACCGTCGAGGTCGTAATCATTGAGCAGTTTCACCATCATTTCGTAGGGAATCCCTTTTTCGTAGGCCCAGGTGTAATGGTCCATTTGGGAGCGCTCAGCCCAGTCGAATTCATTGGGGTTGTTCCAGCCTTCGCTACGTTTCTCCCCCCAGTTGTTGGTTTGGCCCCAGTCCATGAACCGTACGGTTTGAAAGGATTGGAGTTTATCGATAAAAACGGGATTAAACGGCTGTTCTTCGTAGGTTGCTTCAGCCCCCGGCATAAGCAAGCGGATGTTACGAATGGGGTCGTTGATGTCAGAGGTTTCAATGGCCAGTTCAACGATGCCCTGCTCCTGCGGGACGAGGTCGAACGTCATCCGGTGTGGCCCGGTGGTCGTCAGGTTACTGAAGCTACCGAACAACCTGAAACTACCGGTTCCTTCCCACAACACTACATATTCCCCGGCGGGCCAGCCGCGGGTGTCTCCCCAAATCGTAACTACTTCCTGCGGATAGACGGACTCTGGTATATTTTGGGGCACGTGGGTCGGATAGCCATCCGGGCGGTAACTGAGGTTGGTGGCCTGCTCACTGTTAAAGGCTGCCTGCGGGTTACCAACATCTTTGGTGTACCATTCCCGGGCGTTTCTCATCAGGTTAACGAAGGGCAATTCGGTACCGAAATCGGCCAATCCGCCGAGGTTCACTCCAATGTCGAGTTGACAGTCAGCGTCTGACTGAGCATGTGAAAGTGAACACGCAAACAAAAGAAGGAGGACAACAATCGTTTTTCTCATAATGAAGGCTTTACGCAAAGCCTGGCTTCTGATCTCCGAGGAAGAAGCCTGGGCTCATGGTATACTTAGCTTCGGGTGGTAGCCGAAGGTATAAAGATAGGCACGCCCTTCGGATGTCCGCCCCACCCTCCTGTATATACCTGAACCGAATCTCTCCTTCGTGAAAACCAAATCGCTTATCGCATATCCTTTGTCTGTTTTCTGATAAGCCTCCGGCTGAAGCCGGGGCTACTGTATAAGAAGAAAGGAACGGTTACCGTTCGGACAACTTAACTTGAATCAATGGTGGCCGTGACGTCAGCCACAAATGCGAAGGAAACAGCCGAAGTTTACGCTATCTACCGATCTTACCACGGTCGAAAACTGACATAAAAACCCTCTTTGCACCTGCGTACGCGCCTTAAAATCGTTGCGGGACTAAACCCGCCCCCTGCGCGACATAAGTACCGCCAACGGCCTGGTTGATTTGAACTGCGCCAGAAAAGTGATGATTGCAAACGTAATGGGTACACACAGCAGCATGCCGACTATTCCCCATAACAACCCCCACAGGATGAGGGAAAAGATTATTACGAAGGGACTGATATTCAACGCATCACCGTATAGTTTCGGTTCCAGCAGCCCCCCGATACAAAGTTGAATGATTCCCACTCCCACCACTACGATTATGAACGGCGAAAGGTAATCGAACTGAACAAGGGCCATGGTGCTGGGCAAAATTGTGGCAACGATGGAACCGATGGTGGGAATGAAATTGAGGGCAAAAATGGAGAAAGCCCAGAAAATGGCGAAGTCGACCCCGGCATAAGCGATAACGAAGTAGCTCAGAAAACCGGTAGCGAAAGAGGCTGCGAACTTTACACCAACGTAGGTCCGAATGGCCTTATTCAGTTTGTTGAGCACTCCCAACAACCTCGCCTTCCGGTGAGAGCTAAGTTCCAAAGCGGCCAGTTTCCGCGGAAAAGTGTGTTGCTCGACCAGGAGGAAAAGCGTGTAAAGTAAAACGAGCAAAAACTGCCGGGTAGCCGTGGTGAAAGTGGCCAGTAAACCCAGCAGGTAGTCATCGACGTTAAGTTCCTGGGTAAGCGTTTTCAGGGTCAGGTTTTCGTCGTAGCCAAAACCGGCGAGTATGTGCGCGAACTGCCGTTCCAGATTGACCCAATATTCAGGGGCAGTATCGATCATCTCGTGAATTTGCGATCCGATCAGGCTGCCCGCCAGTACGATGACACCCAACACGAGGATGGCAGCAACGGAAAGACTGGCACCGCGGGCACTTCGTATACCAAGAACAGGCACCTTTCTGACGAGCTGATCTACGGCATTAATAAGGTACCAAAGCACAAAGCCCATCACGACGGGAACGAGCAAAACCTTACCAAAAATCATCAGACAGACGAACAGGCAAGCCAGGGCGAGGGAGTAGGTTATTTTCTGAAGTGGTAGCATTAGGGTGAAAACCCGGATTGACGCTAAAAGGTCACCGGAAATAGCAAATTTTTACTTTGCTTTTCCGTAGCCAAATCCCAATAATGTCGGGCCTCCTTTCTTGCCCTCATTAGAAATGTACATATCACCATTTTTCAGAAAGGTAATTCCCTCTGGCTGAGCAAAATGCTTTTTGTCCAGCGGGTGAACACCTTCTACTTCACCAGCTTTGCTCATGACGTAAAGCAGGTGATCCTGAGAAGATAAAATATATACCTGGCCTGTGATCGGGTGAATTGCAATTCCCGAAGGATTGATCCCAGCCTCCTTTCCTTTTTTCTTGCCACTCTTCGTTGCACCGTAAGACTTGAGCGCGCGTGCGATCTGGTCTTCACTGAAAGTGAATACGGGTGCGGGCAAGACTTCCTTTTTCGTCAGGTCAAAGCCATAGACCACTTTCATGTTTTCATAATGGTCGTCCTTCGATTTTGATTTCCCGGCGATCAGTAGCCGGTTATTACCGGCATCGAAACTGAGTCCTTCACTTTCTTTGACCGGCACATCGGTGTTGAAGGAGGTTACCTCAAATTTATCCGCGCGGTAATCATCAATTTCGAAAATTTTACCGTCGCTGCGCAGTACGTACAGGCTATTATTGGCCCGGGCAATTCCCTCGTAGTCGCCGGGGCCAGCGAATTCGATCTCCCGGATTACCTTCTTTTGGGTCAGGTCGTAGATGAACACGATGCCATCCTCGTCCTGTACACTGGCGAGGGTATTTCCATCAAGATTGGTCAGGCCGGAGACTTCCAGCAACTCGTCCGGCAATTCATTCGATGAATGCGGATGCAGGAAGTCGTACTCGCCGGAGGAGCGTTTGACTGCGGTCGTTACCTTGCCGTAGCGATCTTTATTGAACGGTTGATGCTCGACGACATACGTGAACGCCGTTACGGAGATGGCAAAGAAGCCGAAGGCAACAGCAAGTAGTGGTTTCATGTAGTAACTCATGGTTGAAATTTTAGGATTAAAAAGCAAGGGTGGCCGACAGAATTATCGGCCAGCCACCCCGAACGAATCATTCCGGATTATCAGGAACTTTACGGCTTAGCAGTTTCAGTCTTTTACTTTGGCGAGCACTTTTCCGTCGGCGCTGAATACGACTTCCCAGTCTTTTTTCAACAATGCCTCCAGCTCAACCTCGTAGGTGGTGCCTTGTGGTGTTGTAATCATGTCGACATCATCAATGGTGTAGCCCTCAAACTGGGCGTTGATGGTGTTAACGATGGCCCGGGGCAGTTCACTGGGAAGGATCTCGGCTTCCTTGCGCACAACGTTACTGCCACTGTCGTACCAGATTTTGTAGTCAGCATCGGTACCGGTTTCAAATTCTACACGGTAAAACTCGCCCTCCCGTTTCCACTCTACGTCTACAGACTGCGGGTGGTTGGAGGAGAAATGATTTTTGACCACCGAGGGGACTTCCCCGTAGGAGGTTGATTGCCCGTAGGCGTTACAGGCAAACAAAATTGTAAAAGCGACAAAGGCAAAAAATTGCTTATTCATGGTATAAAATTTGGGGCCTGACCGCCCATAAGGCCGGTTGTCCCGGTGATTGATACCACAAAGTTCAGGGGCGATTCTGTAAAGAATTGGTAATGCAATTCCTGATTTGAATTCAAGCAGAGTTTATCTGCATCAAAAAGGGCAGATTGATAGCATTTCGGGCAGAAACAAACTATGTCTACTACCCGCAGGCTAGGGACTTTTACTGGTCAACCTGATCCAGGACGCGAGTCAGCAGAGGGGAAACCAGAGGTTTCCAGGCATGGCAATTTCTACATTTAGATTTACGCCCGGGCAAGGCGTTAAAAATCCACCCGGAACGAGTGAGAGTCTTCGTAGGAGTAAGAGACTTTATAGCCATAAAGGTCACAGATAGCGTGCACGATGGCCAGTCCCAGGCCCGTGCTTTTTCGTGCTCCGTCTGCTTTGTAGAACCGTTTAAAGACCATACTCCCGTTCAATTCGCCGGTGGACGAAGTGTTGTTTACGGTCATTGACCGGTCGCCGAAGGCGACCCTGACGGTTCCCCCTTCAATGTTATGAAAGATGGCGTTTCGTATCAGATTGGCAACCAGGACGTACGCCAGGTGAGCATCCATATTGGCAACCACTTCTTCTGCTTCCTCGAAGCTGATTTCGATATTCCGGTAAAGAAACAGCTCCTCCAGTTCGTCCTCCACACGCCGCATCACCTGGTTGATGGATACGGGATGGTTATCGAAAAACTGCTTGTTTTCGATCTTACTCAGCAGCAATAAAGAGCGGTTGAGCTGAATCAGGCGGGCGGTTGTATCCATCACCTGGCTAACGACTGCGGCGTTTTCGGGCATCAGGCGGCTGTCTTCCAGCAGCAATTCAAGTTTGTTGGTGATTACCGCCAGGGGTGTTTGCAGCTCGTGGGCCGCGTTTTCGTTGAATTGTTTCTGGTTGCGGTAGGCTTCGCGGCTGTGCAGGATCAGGATGTCGGCCGACTTCTTAAGTTCCAGAAACTCTTTGGTGTCGGTTTCAATGGGATTCATTTCTTCATCTCTGTCTATCCGGTAGCGCTTCAACTGCTCTAGGTAATCGTAGAAGGGTTGCCACAACTTCTTGAGGGCCAGATTATTGATGAGTGCAATACTCCCCAGCAGCAACAGGTAGAGCCAAAGCACGGACCAGAGCAAATTGGCAATTTGGTCGTCTTCTTCCACCATCGAATTGATGACCTTGAGCTCGTAATACTTCCCGCCCCGTTCGAAAGCTGTTGTGAGTAAGCGGACGGGCTCCATCTCTTCTTCGTTGAGCATGTACATGAGCGTGTCCTGATAAAGGTCTTTTCTGGCCAGTGCGTTCCGCTGGCCAATCTCCCGGATCGAGTAATTACCTTCCGCGAATTCTCTGCGCGAAAGCACCGTGCTGTCTTCGGCAGACTTCCTGATGATCAGCAACTTGGAGTTATCTAATCCGTCGTCGATACTGTCGTAAACCTCATCGAGCATATTCACGTAGAACACCACCGCCCAGACACTGACGATGACAAACAGCGGCACGAATAAATAGAGCAAAGACTGGTTCAGCAACTTCATATCCGGACCAGTTTGTAGCCAAGCCCGTACACCGTTTCGATTTCGATTTCGGCAGCCGATTCCTTAAGTTTTTTGCGGATGTTCTTTATTTGTGAGTAAATAAAATCGAAGTTATCCGCTTGGTCCATATGATCTCCCCAAACGTATTCGGCCAGAGCAACGCGGGTGACAAGGCGCTGTTGGTTGAGGAGGAAATAATTGAGGATATCGAATTCTTTGCGGTTGAGTTGTACCTCCTGGTTGTTTACGAAGAGCTGGCGATCGTTTAGGTCCAGGCGGACGTTTTTCCATTCCACGACTTCTTTCCCGTCCAGTTTATTGCGGCGGAGAACGGCCTTTACGCGGGCGTTCAGTTCTGCGAGGTGAAAGGGCTTGGTCAGGTAGTCGTCTGCGCCCAGTTCCAGGCCCTTCAGCTTGTCGTCGAGGGTATTTTTTGCGGAGATGATGATAACGTTTTCCGACTTGCCTTGCTTTTTGAGTTCTGCCAACAGCTCCAGGCCGTTCCCGTCGGGCAGCATGATGTCCAGCAGGATGCAATCGTACTCGTAGAGGAATATTTTTTCGGACGCCGTGTCAAAATCAGACGCCGTTTCTATCCGGTAGCTTTCTTTTTCGAGAGAGCTTCCGATAGCTTCCCTCAGGCCAACCTCGTCTTCTACAATTAGAATTTTCATGGGGTAAAATAATGACTGAAATACGTAAAGATTCTGGAAAGACCCGGCGGCGCGAACGCAGGTGCACAGAAAGGATGAAAGAGATGCAGGCGTTTGTCCCCGTCTTCTTAAACCCGGTCATTGCACCTGCGTCAGCGCCCTCCGGTCGTTCAGTAGTACCTCTTCGTGTCAGTTAATCCTGATTCCCCGTGTGGTGAAGGATATACCCTGCTGCCCGTAAACAGAAATGAAGATCCCCTCGAAGAAAGGATCGTGGCTCCCAACGGGCTTACGCCAGCGGAACACAAAGTTGTCTCCCGTCCCACCCTCCAGGTCTCCTTCGGTAATGATGATCGAAACCGTTTCGAGGGGCGCCAGGTAGATAGGCGTATCAAAATAACTCCTGATCTGCTCACCGTCCGTCTTGTGGTAATCAGCCCCTTCAATGTAGACGGTGTCTTTCAGATTGATATTCCGCAAGCTGATGGTTCCCGTAAGGCTGAAAGTATGGGTCTCAGATTTGGTGTATATCTCGGAATAACTTGAGAGGTAAGTACTCCCCGTTTCCATAGAATCAGTCGCAAAAACTTCGGCCTGCCGCCTCGTCCAATCTTCCGCGGGGATGGAAGTAATCTCACGGGCGGGCGGCGAAGGGTCACAGCTGACCACCAAAAGCGCTAGTAACAGCATAATTGGTCCGGTAAATGAAAAATCACGCATTGGCTTTTGGTTTTATGAGGGAAATACCGCTTATAACAAACGGAATCATCGGCAATATCGGCTATTTCCATCTGGAAATAAGCCGGGTAGACCGCTTTTTGATCCGTCGGTTTTTGTAACGAGGTCCCGCTACCCACCGGTGTGACCGTACGGGCGCGACTCTCTTACTGCTTCTGAAGGATCGTTCCCGGCTGTTTTTGTAAGCAGGCCCAGCAGGCGAAGAACGCGCTTCTGCCTTTGCAGCTGGAGCAGCTGGTTTCCGGGTAACCGTGAAGCGGCCGGCGGCATTGGGGTTCTTATAATGGGGGGAGATGGTTGAAAGCTTTTCCATACGCTGTAACCGCTCGATCCTCTTACTCCATGGTATAGAGTCGACGGAAGAGAGCTCCGCATCATTCGCTGTTGCGCTTAACACGGGTAGTAGAAACAAGATGAAAAAGCAAAAGCTTTTGGTTTGCATGATCTGAAAAATTAAAAAATGAATAGAGTCTAAAGAACTTCTGAAACTATAATATGAAGCCCTGAAGAAAAGCAGAGATGCTGCTTCTTCAAAGCCCGAATAAGGGTAATATTTTCTTTTCGCTATGCTGTTAGTCAAACAAAAGATAAGGAATGTATGCCTGAAATCAGGGCAACGGTGGTGACACACCACCAGCCGGTTCTTTGGCTGCGCTTAAGGCCCGGCTCTTCCTCCGAGGAAAGATTTCCTGCCGTTTTAATCGTTGGCGATCACTTCCCAGATTTCCTCCTCACTGTTCAGAGCAGCTTTGAGCTCGTCCACATCCTGAACGCCAATGAAGTAATGGCTACCGTCTTTGGTTTTGATCATTAGCCCGTTGCGGCCATCCAGAGAGTAGAATTTTTCGTCGGTCATTGTCACTTTAGGACGGTCGAATTTGGTCAGAGATGGCGTCTTGACAATGGTACAGGATTCGATATCGTCCCAGGCAATTTTCTTGGAGGAAGCGATTGGTCCTTTGATCTTGAGTTTAATTTTCTCGTCGGTAATCGTCAGTTTGTACCTCAGGCTGGTGAGCCAGTAAATAGCATATCCCAAGCCAAGAGCCAGCAACAAACTGGCGATGCTGTATACAATATCAGTTTCGGGCCTCCAGAAATAGGAGGACGCCCCGTAGAGCAGTCCGGCAGTTGCCAGAACGAGCAAAACGAGAATGAACCAGTCGTGAAACCGTTGCTTTTCCTGATATATTTTATTGGCCATGGCGTTTGGGGTGTATTTTGTTATTGAACCGGTACAAAGTACCGGGGTTCGGGTACGATCAAACTAATTATGTCTGCTGCAAAAGATTTAACATGGGGGACAGCGCTGGTTTACCCGGCCGGGGATTTTGCAGGAATCGACCGCAATAAACCTGGCGTTTCTCCAGAAATGGAAAAGCATTTGGCCTTCGGCATCCTACTTAATAGGGATCAATCCGGGGAATCCGTCAAAATCCGTGATTCTATCTGTCCCGCGTTCTATCTTTGCCCGTCCAAAATAAGAACTTCATGTTTCGCACCCACAACTGCGGCGAACTCCGCCTTTCCGACGCCGGCAAAAAAGTTTCAATCTCTGGCTGGGTCCAGATCGGCCGTGATTTCGGCGGCCTTACTTTCGTTGACCTCCGTGACCGCTACGGCATCACCCAGGTTGTTTTTGACCAGGACGACAACGCCGAACTGGCCGAAAAAGCCCGTAAACTCGGCCGTGAGTGGGTAATCCAGGTAAACGGAACTGTACGTGAGCGTACCAATAAAAACCCCAACCGTTCTACCGGAGACGTAGAGATCGTTGCCGACGAGATGATCGTCCTCAACAGCGCCAAAACGCCTCCCTTCACCATCGAAGACGAGTCGGACGGAGGAGATGACCTACGGATGCAATACCGCTACCTCGATCTCCGTCGTGGTCCGCTACAGAAAAACATCATGTTCCGCTCCAAGCTTGCGCTGGCGGTTCGCGCCTACCTCGGCGATCAGGACTTTGTGGAAGTGGAAACTCCCTTCCTCATCAAGTCTACGCCCGAAGGAGCGCGTGACTTCGTGGTCCCCAGTCGCCTCAACGAAGGTCAGTTCTACGCCCTGCCACAGAGCCCCCAGACCTTTAAGCAATTGCTGATGGTAGCCGGTTACGACCGCTACTTCCAGATCGTGAAGTGCTTCCGCGACGAAGACCTCCGCGCTGACCGTCAACCGGAATTCACGCAGATCGACTGCGAAATGGCCTTCGTTACCCAAGAGCAGATCCTCAACACCTTCGAAGGGCTTACCCGCCACGTTTTCAAAAAGCTGAAGGACGTTGAACTGCCCGAATTCCCCCGGATGCAGTACGACGACGCAATGCGTCTCTACGGCTCCGACAAGCCAGACCTGCGGTTTGGCATGCCCCTCGTTGAACTCAACGACGTGGCCCAAAATAAAGGCTTTGGTGTTTTCGACAGCGCCGAGCTCGTCGTCGGCATCTGCGTACCCGGCAAAGCAGACCTCACCCGCAAAAACCTCGATAACCTGACCAAATGGGTTAAGCGTCCGCAAATTGGAGCCAAAGGTTTGGTGTATGTGAAGTGCAACGAAGACGGCACCTTCAAGAGCTCCGTAGATAAATTCTTTGATCAGGAAGCTTTAGCAGCATGGGGCGAGGCCGCAGGTGCAAAGCCGGGCGATCTGATGCTCGTCATCTCCGGCGAAGACGAGAAAAGCCGCGCGCAACTCGGTAACCTCCGCCTGCACGTAGCCAAAGAGTACGATATGATCCCCGAAGGAGCCTTCGCTCCGCTGTGGGTCGTCGACTTCCCCCTGCTTGAATGGGACGAAGACTCCGAGCGTTTCCACGCCATGCACCACCCCTTCACCAGCCCTAAGCGCGAAGAAGTGGAACGGATGCTGACCGGCGATCACGAGACCATGAAATCGCTCAAAGCCGATGCTTACGACCTCGTCATCAACGGCGCTGAGATTGGCGGTGGCTCCGTTCGTATCTACGACAGGGCCCTCCAGGAGAAAAACTTCAAACTCCTCGGCTTCACCGAAGAAGAAGCCGAAGAGCAGTTCGGTTTCCTGATGGGTGCCTTCGAGTACGGCGCCCCACCCCACGCCGGTATCGCTTTCGGTTTCGACCGTCTCTGCGCAGTAATGAACGGACAGTCTTCCATCCGCGACTTCATCGCTTTCCCGAAGAACAACCAGGGCCGCGACGTAATGATCGATGCCCCCGCTTCTATCGACGAGACCCAGTGCAAAGAGTTGAACCTGAAAATCACGGTACCCGCTAAGAGCGAATAACCTTCAAGCCTGACAGCTTTTCAACCTGAGCGATGATTAGATCACATGATTTAATCATCGCTTTTTTTATGCCTCTTCCAACAACATAAAACTTAGTTTGTAGCGTAACACTTTGCGCTCTTGATTTTCGACTTAGCTGCCGCTGCTAAGAGCCCATTCACAGTAGACACGGCTTCAGCCGTGATCTTAATTGTTCAAGGCTCCGGCTAAAGCGCGGGCCTACCGGAGAGCGGATAAGGGAAAAGCGAAGGGATTGGCTGCCGCTACCAGGAGCCTGTCCACAGTAGACACGGCTTCAGCCGTGATCTTAATTGTTCAAGGCTCCGGCTAAAGCGCGGGCCTGCCGGAGGGCGGATAAGGGAAAAGCGATAAGGGATTGGCTGCCGCTGCTAAGAGCCCGTTCACAGTAGACACAGCTTCAGCCGTGATCTTAATTGTTCAAGGCTCCGGCTAAAGCGCGGGCCTATCGGAGAGCGGATAAGGGAAAAGCGATAAGCGATTGGCTGCCGCTGCTAAGAGCCCATTCACAGTAGACACGGCTTCAGCCGTGATCTTAATTGTTCAAGGCTCCGGCTAAAGCGCGGGCCTGCCGGAGGGCGGATAAGGGAAAAGCGATAAGCGATTGGCTGCCGCTGCTAAGAGCCCGTTCACAGTAGACACGGCTTCAGCCGTGATCTTAATTGTTCAAGGCTCCGGCTAAAGCTCGGGCCTACCGGAGGGCGGATAAGGGAAAAGCGATAAGGGATTGGCTGCCATCCTCCAGGAAATATTTACCCTCCGTTTTTGTCATAGTGCAACACACATTTTAGGGTAAATGCACATTTTCTGCCCCTTCTTTGCTTCGCAGATACTGCTGCGGCAGTCACGATCAGATGATACTATTTACCTTCAGCACTCCAAACCAACATTTAGAATGAACGTAAACGATCTGTTAGCGAAACTACACGCTAACCTTCCGGCAGAGAACACGGGCGTAGTGGCCAGTTACATTCCGGAATTGGCGCATGTCGACCCAACCAAATTCGGCGTCCATGCCGTAACGGTTGACCAACGCGAATTCTGTTTCGGAGATTCGGACGAAGGCTTCAGCATTCAGAGTATCGCCAAGGTCTTAAGTCTGACGATGGCCTATCAGCGGGAGAACCAAAAGCTTTGGAAACGCGTCGATGTAGAGCCTTCCGGCACCCCATTCAACTCCCTTATTCAGTTGGAACAAGACAAAGGCATCCCCCGTAACCCTATGATAAACGCGGGAGCACTTGTGGTTTGCGATGTGTTGTTAGACTACCTGGCGGAGCCTAGAAAGGACCTCCTTGCCTTCGTACACTCGCTGAGTGGCGATGATTCCATCGGGGTAAACGAGCGCGTAGCCGCCTCGGAGCGGGAAACCAGCGCCCGCAACCGTGCCCTGATCGAGTTCATGCGCTCCTTCGGAAACATTCGCAACGATACCGAACGCATCCTAGACTTTTACTGCTCGCTTTGCGCGATAGAAATGACCTGCAGCCAGTTATCACGTACCTTCCTCTTTCTTGCCAATCAGGGCGTAAGCCCGTTCACAGGAGAACGGATCGTCAGCACCAGCATGACAAAGCGCCTAAATGCGATCATGCAACTCTGCGGTTTGTACGACGAAGCCGGAGAGTTTGCTTTCCGGGTAGGCCTGCCCGGTAAAAGCGGTGTTGGAGGTGGTATAGTTGCGCTGCGCCCCCGGGATTACTGCGTAGCGGTTTGGAGTCCTCCCCTGAACTATAAAGGAAACTCTCACTTCGGGATGGCCTTTTTAGAGGGCTTTACTTCTGAAGTAGGCGACAGTATCTATTAAGCCTGAAAAATGATTATTCCCCTACCGGATTTTCGGTAGGCATTACTTCAGGAAGCACCCATTGTTTACTACCGAACCATTGCCACTGCACCGAAGCGAGGTCTGTTTCCGGGTCAATGAACGGCTGTAGTTTTCGTCCGTTGAGGCGGACGCGGAAGCGGCCATAAACCGCAACGTCTTTGCCTTCCCGTAACCGGAGTTCGTGCAGGTAGTGCGCGTACTGGAGGATCATATCAGGATGAGTTACCATTTTTCGATACTGCCGGGATGAGAGACTGTCGCGCAGGTTGATCACTTCGTCTTCGCCAGTAGCGTTGTCGACAAGCCGGTAATTACCGGAGCCCTGCTTACTGCGCAGCATCATTCGCCAGCTGTAACGGTGCCCCTCTTCGCTCCAGGCTACATCGGAGTTAAAACCCCAGTGTCGAAGCGGAAGCAATATGTGTACACCAATGATGAGGACAATGCCGGCAAGAATCGGCTTCATCATCCGAGCCTGGTACTGCCAGTAAGCGTTGGTACCACCGGAGGAGCGAGACACCACGCTTTGCCACCCTTCAACCCAACGCTGCACCTGCGACCGCGCCCCCGCCAGAAGGCCGCTCCGACCTCCTGAATTGTCCCTTGATCCTGCGATCCACCTCACGAACCTCTTTGGCCAGTCGGGTGCAAAAAACATGCTGGTGAGCACCATGGACAGGTAGGGAAAAATACCGATATTGAACAACAGGTGATTGGTAGCATGAAAACCGAACAATAACGCCAGCGCGACCCACCGCAGGCGCTTGTGCAGGAGCAAAAACGGTACACTAAAATCGAGCAACATCCCGGCCCATGACATGAAATAAGCCGTGAACTCCTGCGCCCAGAGCGGGCCGAGCACCGGCATTTCCGAACGGGCCTGCAACCACATTTTCATCGGCATTGCCGCTATGAGCCAATCGTAGTTCATCTTGGCAATTCCCCCGAAAAAATAAACGATGCCCATCAAAGCCGGGAAAATCCAGACCGACCAGGCTGGAACCTGAGGTGACCAATCCTGCGGATTGCGCCGTACATCGAGCGAAAACTCCCGCCAGGCCGGCGTGAGCGCCAGCAGCCAGGCCAGCCACGTAAAAAGGTAAGCATGGTTAAGGTAGTGGGCTTTTTCTAACAGAAAAAGGTAGGTGAACGCCAAAGCAAAAAGTGGCGCAGTCACCCGGAAACGCCACCCCAGGGCCACCGCTATGCCCAACAGAAAACCACCGACGAAGAAGAGCGAAAGAAAAGGCTCCGGCAACGGGCCTACCCACTCAAAGCCGTAATAACTGAAGGTGAACCCGCTGAATTCATCGAGGTACCAATGGTAATAAATACCATTACCCAAAATATCGCCCCCCCCGAGAAGCCCCAACGCGATGCGCAGAAAAACAAGGGAGGAAGCATTGGTGGGAGTAAATAATCTGGACTGTTCGATTGCTTGCAGTTTAGTTCACCGGTCATCAACCTGCCGGATAAGGGCAAAGTTCCGCATTTACCGGCAGCTGGCTAAATTCCGGCAGATAAAATTATGTCTTCTTAGTTCCTAACTTCTACCTTCGCGGCATGCTACGATTTCTTCTCCCACTCCTTCTCTTTGTTACCGTTTCGCTTAACCTTTCCGCTCAGGAGGTCAAAACCGTCTCTGCCCACTCCGAGTGGCTGGAGAAGTGGAGCAACTCCAAGGCGTATACTATGGAAGCTCTCGCTACGATCCCCGACGATAAACTCAGCTACCGGCCAACGGAGAATCAAATGAGTGTTCAGGAGCAGATTCAACACATTGCAGGAAATATTTACGGCCTCAGCCGTCGTTTTCTTGATCATCAGCCTCCGGGTTTCGATGAGGAAAAACTCGGAGCAAAACTATCTGCTCAAACCCTGAACCGCAAGGAATTAACCAACCTGCTCAGCGATGCTTACGCCTTCGGCGCAGCTGCCGTGCAGAACCTCCCCGAGGAGCGGTGGAACGAACCAGTAAGCAATTTCTTTGCCGGCCCTAAAAGCCGGAGAGTGGTCATTTACCTGCTGCAGGATCACGCCACACATCACCGGGCACAGTTGCTCATCTACATGAGACTGCTCGAACTCACTCCACCCCGCTACCGGGGCTGGTAAATACCAAACGTAATTAGCCTGCTCCTCCGGGAGTCAGCGACAACAGGACATTCCCATAAACCAGTTAAAAACAAGCCTTTGTTTACCCCCACCCCAATAGCAGGACTTCAGGTCTTCACCCCTCGCATCTTCGGCGACGAAAGGGGATACTTTTTCGAGTCGTGGAACGAACAGACCTTTGCCGCTGCCGGTATCGACACCAGGTTCGTTCAGGACAATCAGGCCCGCAGCTCCCGTGGCGTTTTACGGGGCCTGCACTTCCAGACCGGTGAGCACGCACAGGCTAAACTTGTACGGGTCATCGAGGGAGAGGTCTTCGATGTCGCAGTAGATATGCGCCCAGGCTCCCCCACCCTGCACGAATGGTTCGGTATCCGCCTCAGCGGAGAGAACCAAAAGCAATTGTTCGTCCCCAGAGGATTTGCTCACGGTTACCTTGTCTTGTCTGAATCCGCCGTTTTCGCGTATAAATGCGACAACTTTTACGCCAAGCATGCGGAGGGAGGCGTCCGGTACGACGACCCGGCCATCGGTATTGAATGGCCGAAAGTAGATGCAGAACTGGTGGTCGCTGAACGCGATCTTACGTGGGACAGCATAGCCCGCTAATCAATTTATAGCCTGACAGTTATACCCCATTACTTCTGGTAAACGCGGACGTAATCGAGGTACATGCTTGCCGGGAATATTCCGGTGTTGATTTGTGCGGTTTCCGGACCGCGAAGCCCACCGACCGAAACATTAGCTACGAGGTAGAAAGGCCACGCGAACGGGTACCCCATCTGAGCACGGCCGGGAAGCGGTTCGTAAGTCCAGTACTCCTCTCCGTCTACGGCAAAAGTTAATCGTTCTTTCGTCCATTCACAACTGTAAACGTGGAACTCCGTAGTGGCGGACTTTACGATTCGGGAGCCTCCCTTTTGTCCTTTACCGCTCCAGAAAAAGTCGGGAGTTTGCACCGCTGCACCGACTACCGTCGGGAACTTACCGTAATGCTCAACCAGGTCGATTTCTCCGGCTTTTGGCCAGCCAATTTTGCTTACTGTGTCGCCAACCATCCAGAATGCGGAACGCAGACCGTCGCCTTCGGGGAACTTTGCGCGGATTTCGAAGTAGCCTTCTTCAAAAGTAGCCTTGTACTTCGTAACCAGGCGCGTGCTGGAGAAAGGGTTTCTGCGGTTTTCCGCCGTCAGTTGGGCCGTAATGCTTAGCATACCGTCCTGTACCCGTACGTTGTCGGGGTTTGCCTCGGTGTAAAGCTGGCGTTCTTTGGCTGTCCATCCGTGTCCTCCCGTCTGGTATCCCCAGCGCGTGGTGTCCGGCAGACCGGGCGTTTCAAACTCATCGGCCCAAACCAGTTTGTAGCCGTCGGGTACATATTCACCTCCTCCCGCAGGTTCACTTATACTGGATACGGGGGCTGGCCCGGAGCCATCGCTTTTACAGCTGGTAACCACACAACAAGTAAGGCAAAAGAGGAAAACGATGATGAGATTGCGCATAGTTTAATTATTTGGGCAGCAAAGGTACTCAGGCCTGAACCTCAATGCAAACACCAGAGCCATATTCGTCAGCAGGGCGCTGCCGCAGGTGCAGGGAAAGTTAGAAAAGCAAAGAGCGCCAAAGCAGGTACATGTTGCGACAATAAGTTTTTTCTACCGACATTGCGAAGCAAAATTCCCCCATCCAAAAACTCAAGTCCCTTGACCTTAGATTCTATCGCCATCCGCGACCCCCAGGTACCCAGTTTCAATCCTCCGCATCAGGTTCCGCTGGTAGCGGCCTCCAGTTTTGTTTTCGATACTATTGAAGAAGGCATGGCTATTTTCTCTGGCGAGCAGCCAGGCCACGTTTACGGCCGGTTCGGCAACCCCACTATTGATGCCGCAGCCAATAAAATTGCCGCACTGGAAGGGTTCGGCCTGGACGAACAAGCCGCAGGAATGTTCTGCTCCAGCGGCATGAGTGCCATCGCTACTGTTTTTCTCGGCGTCTGCGAAGCAGACGAGGTGGTGCTTACCCAAGCCGACCTCTACGGCGGCACCACCGGTCTGCTGCAGCAACTCGGCAAGCGCGGCATCGGGATGGAAACGGTGGATTTGCGCGACGCAGCAGCAGTAGAGGCAGCTCTCAAGGCCAACCCCGCCATTCGCATCGTTTATGTCGAAACGCCCTCCAACCCTACCCTGCGGGTAACGGACCTGACCAAACTGGCAGAACTTGCTCACGCCCATGGTGCACTGCTGGTAGCCGACAATACATTTGCGACGCCCTTCGTGCAACGTCCGCTTTCATTCGGGGCCGACATCGTGGTACACTCCACCACCAAATTCCTGAACGGGCACGGAACGGGTATTGCGGGGGCGATTGTTTGCCGCGACGCAGAACTGATGGCCGAAAAACTCATTCCCGTTTACCGGCTCTACGGCGGCAGCGGCAACCCCTGGGACGCCTGGCTGGTGCTGAACGGACTCAAAACCCTGCCCCTGCGGATGGAACGTCACAGCCAGAACGCACAGGCCGTTGCGGAATGGCTGGTGGCCCACCCAAAAGTCACCCGCGTCAACTATCCCGGTTTGCCGGGCCACCCGGACGAGGCGACCGTCAAAAAGCAAATGGTCCAGTGCGGCGGTATGCTCAGCTTTGAGCTCTCCGGCGGTACCGAAGCCGGGATGGCCTTCATGAACCGGATCAAATTCTGTACCCTCACGCCGACCCTCGGCGATGTGGACACGCTGGTTCTCCACCCCGCCACCATGAGCCACCGGGGTGTAGACCCCGCCGTGCGCGCAGCGCACGGTATCCCGGACGGGTTGGTGCGCCTGTCCGTCGGTGTTGAAGCCGTGGCGGATATAATTGCGGACCTGGAGCAAGCCATTGGGTAGTTTAATTGAAGCAGGTTGCAGTGCGTTTCGGGTACGAACAAAACATTCACGTTCTCCTACCGAAAGCTTGAATGTTGGTACCCGGAGCGTGCTGTGACCGGACTGATCAACTTAACCGAGCCATTTACCCTGAAACTCCGCTCCTTCTTTGCTCATCACGACGTCGAGCAATGCACCTGCGTCCGCGCCCGTATGCATCAGTTCCGCGTGGGCATCCTTGAGGAATCTCTCCGCGACCATGTGGCCGAGTAAAGCGGAAAGGTGATCATAGTAGCCATTTACGTTGTAAAGCCCGCAGTGTTTTTGATGGATACCAAGCTGCGTCCAGGTAAAGACCTCGATGATCTCTTCCAGAGTTCCGATGCCGCCGGGCATCGCGATGAAAGCGTCGGATGCCTCGGCCATCGCCAGTTTGCGTTCGTGCATCGTCTCGGTGACGATCAATTCCGTCAGGCCGGTGTGGCCTACTTCCATATCGACAAGAAACTGAGGAATCACGCCGAGTACGGTGCCGCCCAGGCGCAGCACTTCGTCGGCTACCGTTCCCATCAGGCCGACGGAGCCGGCCCCGTAAACCAGGCGTAAATTCCGCTCAACAATGGCGGCAGCCATGGCCTTAGCGGCTTCGGCATAAACGGGATCGGCACCAGACGAGGAACCACAAAATATAGCTACAGATTGCATAGGTCGTTTTTTGGCCGGCAAGGTAGGAACATCGGGCAGAACTCAGGAAGTTACTCCCCAAACTCAAGTTCCTGGTAAGACGCATATAACTCTTCTGCTCCGGCAAGGTCACCTGACGGCGGTAGCGTACGAATGGGCGCAGTATTGCCCTCCAGCAATTCAGTAATCAATGCCTGACAGCACCTTGCCTCGGCAGCGTAGCCGAACGTAAAATGATCACTGAGTTCTGCGGTCATTACCTCAAGAATTTCACACAGGCTCTCCGCAGGCCGGCGCCCGCCGTAAGAAGCCCGAACGCTGCGCAAATAGGCGGACAGCGGCCAGTAGAGGATGCCATCGTACCCATTGGGAGAAAGAAAGAAAAGAGCCTCCCCCATCCGTAAAATATCGGTCTCATTTGCGTAGGGACGGCGCTCCAGCAACTGGCGCAGAAGGTCCGACACCACCTCGTAAAAATCGAAGTCGAACCGGTCACGTTCCTGGCTCAGCTGACCAATTACGAACATCGTAAAGTTGTGGATCTCAGTCCGGGGCAGATGCTCAAGGGCCAGGGCCAGCTCCGGTACATCCTCAATGCGGCAACGGGTAAAACGACTGTTGAACCGCCCGGTGTAAGCAGAAAACAGCCGGTGGCAGAGGCGCAATCCGACTGCATCCGTATTGATGGCAAACGTATAGCCAACCTGCGGTTGGCGCCAGAAAGTGAACCGATCAACCCGCCTTGAAAGGCGGTCGACCCGCCGGGCCAGGAAAGCAGAAAAGACTGCGGAAAAACGGTCAGAGGAAAGTGTACTAATGGGTAAAAGAGGCATTCCAGCAAAGTGTTTGGTGTTTACTCAAAGATACAACATTACAAACAAAAATGAAACTTAAATGTGCATTTTATTTGCAATGAAACTTATTTGATTACACAAAACACGTTCTCAACTCCCTCATTCTCATTTTAGTCTTATACTCCTTGCCGGCCGGTCACAAAAACCTCTCTATTTTACGCCCACCATTGCCCCGCTGACTACACCTGAGTCAGAGGCATTTGAGTTTGAACAAACCAAACAATTCTCCAACTATCGATACGCTGTACCTTCCTTCTCCTTCAGACTTTCTTACGGCCCTCTTCAATGAATTGGAACGATCCCCAGGCCTTCTGGACCACCTTCAACTCGATCACCTGTGCTACCGCGTGGAAACCACAGAGCGCTACGAAGAACTCAAATCCGCGCTGCTGCAAGACAACGAGCTGTTAGTCGAATCCCCAATCAAAGGCCGTCAGATTTCCACCTTCCGTATGGCGGAGCCCTTTCAGTTTCGGGGCAGAGATATCTGGCTGTTAGAATTGCCGGAACCCAAGCCAGGCAGCCCCTACCCGGAAGGTTGGGAACACGTTGAGTTTGTTACCGACCGGCCACTGGCAGCGTTCTCCGACTGGATCACAGAACATCTGGGCATTCAGGAGACCGATATCGACCGCTCAGGCGTAAACAAGCCCCTGAACGCAGACCTGCGGCTGCGGTTGAAAGGAGGTCTCAGCGTTAAATTTCACGAACTGCCATTGGATGAGGTAATCCGGATAGAGCTGGGAGGTTAACAACCTCTGGCAACTATGTTAAGCCCTGAACAATTATAACATTTTGGGAAAATTCCGGATGAGTAAAAATGAATTCCACGCGTTTACAACTCGTAATCCTTTGGTTTTTATCTGGTTTGCTGTACAACAAATGGCTGCGACCTGACCTTCTATTCTTACAACCTCTATTTGCCCATGAATCGCCGTAACTTCCTCACCACCACTGCCATTACTGCTCTGTCCGCCGCGCCAATGACCCGCCTGTTCACCAGGGGGTACCGGCCTGCGGCCGATCCAAAACTCACGATGCTGCGTGGCAACGTTGGATACTACACCAACCGGGGTGGCACCATCGGTGTGTACCTTCCCGGTGGTATGCCTGAGGGTGGAGTTATTGTCGACACCCAGTTTCCGGATGCTGCCAATACACTTTTGGCAATGCTGAAGGAAAAAGGCAAACTCACTCAATTCGGTGTATTGGCCAACACCCACCACCACGGAGACCATACTTCTGGCAATACCGTTTTTGCGGGCCTCGCCGGAACGCACGTCAGCCACGAGCGGGCTAAACAAAACCTGATCGACAGCCTCGCCCAAAAAGGAGAAGAAGGGTCTGTTGCGCTGCCCTCCACCACTTTCGATGGCAGCTGGAGTACCAACCTGCCCGACGGCAAAGAATCCATCAGTCTCAATTACTTCGGTAAAGCCCACACCGGTGGCGACGCGGTGGTACATTTCGAAAACGCAAACGTTGCTCACCTGGGCGATCTGCTCTTCAACCGGCGCTTCCCCTACATTGATCCGGAGGCGGGCGGCAACATCGTGAACTGGCCCAACGTACTTAAAGACATTCGTAAAGCCTATAACAAAGACACCCTCTTCATTTTTGGCCATGCCGCCGATGACTACCCGGTAGTAGGTACCTCTGCCGACATCAAGGCTTTTGAGCTGTACCTGAAATCGCTGCGCAGATACGTGAAGAAGGAAACGAAAAGAGGTACCAGCCTTGAAGAATTGAAGAAGAAAACCACTATCATCCCCGGAGCTCCCGAGTGGAAATTCGGAGAAAAACTCCGGGATGTAAACCTGGAAGTGATGTACAAGCAACTCAAGCGATAGCCAGGTTGACCTCTGGTTAAATCACTGCGATGTTCCCTGGCTGATACCGCTGAACAACGCAGAGGTTGCTTTACCAACTCACCGCTTCGCCGTCGCGGAAGAAGCCACCGTTGGGGCCATCTTTGGGGATGAGCGCAGCCCAAACGATGGAAGCAGCGCCTTCGGAAACATCGCGGGGGGCATCCTGCCCGCCCATCGCTGTACGCACCCAGCCGGGGCAAACGGAGTTCACCTTCACTTTTGTGCCTTCAAGGTCAGCGGCCATCTTCAGGGTTACCATGTTGAGGGCACATTTCGACATGGAGTACGCCGGCGTACCGGGCCATGAATCCTTGAACGACCCCGAGCTGCTGGAAACATTGACGATTCGTCCTGCGTCACTCTTTTCCAGCAGCGGCATCAGTGCTTTGCTCACCCGCCAGGGCCCGAGGGTGTTAACGCGGAAGGCTTCTTCGACGATGCTGAAATCAGCGTTCAGGGTATTCTGGTAGGTATCGTAATGAATGCCGGCGTTATTGACGAGAACATCCAGGTGATCGTATTTCTCCAGAAGGTATTCGGTTAATTCGGCTATGCTTTGGCCGTCGGCGACGTCGAGTTGGTGAAAGTCGACGTCGAGGCCTTCAGCACGAAATTCTTCGGCTACGGATCGGCCTGCTTCCGAGCGGCTGGTCAGGATCACTTTGAAGCTTTTTTTGGCGAGTTGGCGGGCGGTTTCTTTGCCGAGGCCCCGGTTCGCGCCGGTTACTAGTGCGGTTTGCATATTGGTTCTTTGGTTGGTTGGAATTTTGGTTCGTTTGGGTTTCGTACGCAGGGAGTTCGTTGTCAGTCCGCTCACTGAAAGAGCTTCAGGACGGACGCTAAGACAGCGCCTGCGACACCAGCTCGTGGAAGCGGTGTACGCCCGTTTCCCGCGTCGGCGAGAAGCGCCCTGTATCGTAGAAGCGGGATTTGAGGCCGCGCTGTACGGCTTCCACCACAAACTCATCCTCCCGTTCCGTCTTCTCGGCAAGTTGTGCTCCGTTCATGAGACCGAAAGTTTCCATATCGTGGATATAGTAAAGGAACTCTACCTTGGTGAACGTGGAAGTTACCGGCCGCACAACGTTGAACTGGATGCCCCAGGGGTAAACGTTGAGCATGAAGTTCGGATAAGCCCAAATATAGTAAGCCGTAACGTCGCGGCCGTAATCAGGATGTCCTTCGGGTAGGTCGAAGGTAAAGTCGGTCCCGCTGGCGTAGCCGATCTGCGTCACGACCTGTTCGTAGCATTCGGTGGTATAACTGCCGTAATCGAGAAGCGCGCCAAGGTCGTTGTGGACGAAAGGGACGTGGAAACCTTCCATGTAATTATCGATGTACAAAGCCCAGTGGGCGCTTACGTTGTACACCTTCGTCAGCTCGGGGCGGAAGGTGAAGGATTCGATGTCGAGGAAGTAAAGCCGTTCGTCCAGCCGGCGGGTGATGGCGTCAAAATCAATGCGCGGGTCGGGGCTCGTGAAGAGGAATTGCCGCCATTTCCTGAGGGGTAATTCGTGGAGGTGATCGCAGGGGCGGGGGAAGTCTTCGGCTTCTTTGAACTCGGGCATGTACTCGAACTTTCCGTCGAGCGAGAAGCGGCGACCGTGGTACTTGCAGGTGATTTTGCGCGCCTGCGTTGGGTGCTGGGCCAGCAGCATCCCCCGGTGGGTGCAGACGTTGGAGAGGCACTTCACCCCATCATCGGTTTTAGACAGCAGCAGCGGTTCGTCGAGGTAATTCTCCAGCAGCCAGACGGGGTGAATGTTTTCTGGCCCGGCGAAGAGGCGTTGTTCGTCGCCCAGGAACTGCCAGCTGCGGGCGAAGATTTTTTCCTTCGCAGCCTCCCAGGGCGCAGGGTTGGTATAAAAATCAGCAGGCAGAGTCTCGGCTTTCCGGATATCGGGGTTAATCGAATTGTTCATGGGCTAAAGTTATGGTTTTACCCGGCTCCCACCCTGCTCTTCAAAAGCGTTTTTTGCATCCTGCGTTCGCGCCAAAAAGCCATTTGGCGCGAGCGCAGGATGCAAGGAAAGTTGACCGGCACAGCTCGTTGCAAAAAGGGTTAAGCTATCCGCTTATTCCTGTTTGTCCACCGCCGCCAAAGGGCTGCGGCCGACACCAAAAACCACACTCCTTCCAATAAAACGAAAGGCAGGTACTCCATGAGCACCGACGCGAGGCATGCCAGGAACGCCCCGGTGAAGTTGAGCAGCACGTAGGTCAGGTCATCGGTGTCGAGCCACTTGCGGAGGTTGAAGAAGTAGGCCAGCAAAATCAGGGAAACGCCGGCAAAGCCCAAATAATCTGTTGGTGTCATGATCGGTATATTTTAGCTTGGTCAAATCAAAATGTCCGGAAATTACCCCGGTTGCAAATGCTACGGTCTGGCGAGGCACTATTGGATATAAATGGACCCCACCGATAAATATCGATAATTTACCGCCCATCGCTGCGCCAGGCGTCCTGGCGGAACAAAAAAAGCCTCCCGGATATTCCGGGAGGCCGTGGTCATATTCATTATCGGAAACGCGCCAATGATTAGACGGTTGTCAGGTCCTCTTTTAAAATTTCGACATTGCTTTGGTAAGCGGTTGCTTTGGTGAGTTCTTCCCAGGTTTCGAGTTGCTTGCGCTCGCGCTGCATTTGTTTGTCGATGTTGTCGTAAGCATCCAAGCCGAGGGCGAGGAAGAGCGGCGGATTTTCCACTTCGGTGATTTTGAGCATGGCTTTGGCGGCTTTGGCCGGGTCGCCCTGTTCATCGTCGAACTCTTCGTACTGTCCGCCGAGGTTTTCCATCACTTTTTCACGGATGGGCTTATAGGCTTCGATCTTGTTCTTCGCTTCAGCCAGGGAGCGGCCACCGAAGTCGGTACGGAACACGCCCGGTTCGACCAGGATTACTTTGATGCCGAACGGAGCGACTTCCTGCGCAAGTCCTTTACTTAGTCCTTCCAGTGCGTGCTTAGTGGAGGAATAGAGGCCGAAAGCGGGGAAAGATATGCGTCCTGCTACGGACGACATGTTCAGGATAGTACCAGATTGCTGCTCGCGCATGATCGGGAGTACCTCCTGCGTGAGACGGATCAACCCAAAGATATTGACGTTGAATTGCGCCATTATTTCTTTAGTGGAAAATTCCTCCAGTGCGCCGAAAGTGCCGTAACCAGCGTTGTTGTGCAGCACGTCGATGCGGCCGAATTTATCCGTTGCCTGCTTCACTGCGCTAACAATCTGATCCTCTTCGAGGACGTCGAGTGGCAATGACAGTGCGGTTTCAGGATAATCTTTTTCGAAATGCTTCACGTCGTCGACGTTACGACTGGTAGCTACCACTTTGTAGCCTTTTTCCAGAAGGAGCTTGGCTTGTTCTTCGCCGAAGCCTGAAGAAGCACCGGTTATGAACCACACTGTTTCGGATGGATTTGATTTGAAGTCAGACATAATCTTAATATTTGGTTAGGCTACTGTAACGGCCACAGAGAGCTGGCTGTTCGAACACCTTAACTTCTTCGCCAACTGCAACGCAGTATTCGGTTCGGTGCAATTTGTTTGAAAGATTTTTCTACTTATCTTACCATACCGTAACGAACTCACATTCAGTGTAATCTATGGGTAAGTACTATTTCACACAAGCACACCCTACATGACACGGAAGACACTATTCGCTACCCTCCTTTTTCTATTTTGCTGTCAGTTTCTGGCCGCCCAGTCTTGTCCGCCGGGGACTTTCTTAGGTGATACCGGTTGCCAGACGTGCCCTCCCGGCACCGTTCAGCCTAACGATGGCCAATCCAGTTGCTTCAGTTGCGCTGCGGGGAGTGTACCCAACTCCGCTAAAACCGCTTGTGTGTTATGCCACGCCGGAACATACAGCAACGGACAAACATGCGTCTCCTGCCCAGCCGGAATGATTTCGCCCGGGCCCGGAGCAACTGAGTGTACTTCGTGCGGACCAGGCTCGATACCTAACGGTAGCCAAACCGACTGCATATTATGTCCCGCCGGCACCTACGACAACGGGCAAGGTTGCGTACCCTGCTCCCCAGGAACAGTATCCACCGGCCCCGGAGCAACTGAATGTACTTCGTGCGGACCGGGATCGATACCTAACGGTAGCCAAACCGACTGCATACTATGTCCCGTTGGAACCTATGACAACGGACAAGGCTGCGTATCCTGCCCCGCCGGAACCGTTTCTTCAATAGAGGGTGCCACAGAATGCACCTCCTGCGGTCCGGGCTCCGTCCCTAACGCAGACCAATCAGCTTGTGAACTTTGTCCTGCCGGCACCTACCAAAGTGGCCCGGAATGCTTCACTTGTCCGCCGGGAACCATTTCTCCCGGAAACGGCGCCGAGGTCTGTACTTCCTGCCCAGCAGGATCAATCCCTAACGCAAACCAAACCGCCTGTGAGCAATGCCCCGCAGGAACTTATCAAAGTGGTCAGAGTTGCATCCCCTGCTCCCCGGGAACCGTATCCACCGGCCCAGGAGCAACTGAATGTACTTCGTGCGGACCGGGATCGATACCTAACGGTAGCCAAACCGACTGCATACGATGTCCCGTTGGAACCTACGACAACGGACAAGGCTGCGTATCCTGCCCCGCCGGAACCGTTTCTTCAATAGAGGGTGCCACAGAATGCACCTCCTGCGGACCGGGCTCCGTCCCTAACGCAGACCAATCAGCTTGTGAACTTTGTCCTGCCGGCACCTATCAGGCCAACGGACAGTGTATCACTTGTCCTGACGGGACCGGTTCTGATCCTGGATCAGAATCCTGTACCGTACTCCCCGTTGAGCTTATCCGTTTCACAGGTTCTGTCTCCGGCAAAAACCTGGTTTTGGAGTGGGCAACCGCTCGGGAGGAAGACTTCAGTCACTTTTCCTTGGAGATGTCTGCCTCAGATGACTTTTCAGAACTGGCAAACATTCCGGGTACGGGTAGTGAGACCGCCGGGGCTAATTACCGGTACTCCTACAGTGCTGACCAGGTCGGCGTACATTACTTCCGCCTTCGGCAGGTAGACCTGGATGGAAGCGAGGTACTGTCTTCGGTGGTAGTACTGAACGCTACCGATCCTGGCGCAACCAGGGTCTTCCCTAATCCGGTGGATGATCGATTGTTTGTTGAACAGAGTAACCCGGACCAACCGTTCATCGTAACGGTTTATTCGGTAGATGGCCAGCGAGTGTCTCAGCGCAATTACTCGGCCGGAGCAAATGTTTCGATACCAACTTCCGATTGGGTTGCCGGAGTGTATCTCGTGGTGGTTGCCCAAGGAAGCCGGTCTGAACACTTCAGGATAGTACGGCGATAACCGATACTGGCTGGCGTAACTCTCGACCTACTGTTTTACCAGCTTTACCGTACTGCTGCGCATCCCGCTGGTAAACGTTGCCAGGTAAACTCCTGGCGCGAGGTCACCTGTTGTCCATTGCAAGCCATTTCCCAGATCGTCCTCTTTGAGCAAGCGCCCGGCCAGGTCGCGCAGGCTGACCGTTATGGTCTCACCAGGGTGGTTTTCTGACGGCGTGAAATTCAGTTGGGTTTTGAAGGGGTTGGGGTGGGATTTGATGGTGAGGTCTCGGTGCAGTTCAGTCACAGGGGTAAGCCAGATATTACAGTCAGACAAATCGCCTACACAGTATTCAACGATGCTATTTATACAGCAGCCAATGAGAAGAGCTGACCCACCTGAGGTCGGACCATACTTCGAGCCGATTCCTTCGATGTAGCTGCCGTCATCCGCTCTCTGGACGCGGCGCACCTGACCGAAACTGAACTCTTCACCTACTTCGTAGATGACCGGAGCACCTGCATTGGGGTCAAAACCCGCTCCCCGCAGCGTATCACCTACTTCCAGTTTGTAGTCATGCAGCAGTACATCCTCCGAAAATTCAGCCGCGCCACTGAAAGTACTTCTCACCTTCCCGTACACCCTCCGCTCTGCAATATCGTCCCGTAGAAGGGCAATCAATTCCCGTTCGGGAAACACGTTGTACGGCCGTGCCAGCGGTGGATCGGTGTGTTCATCCATAATGTGATCAATCACCTGTTGGTAAAGCTTCTTGTAATCACGTCCATCCACCGTAGTATCCCCTTCAATTCTTCGAACGAAGGATAGATATGGGAAGTGTGGTGTTTCACTATCTTCAATTACCCAATTCGCTCCTTCTACGGCGGTGGGGAGGTAAGGAGCGTCCTGCGCATGTAAACCTGATATTGCTGCGCAAAGTACTAAGAGTAATAGGATAAAATATTTCATGGTTAATGATGATTAAGAGCTTGTTGGGGAATTTCGTGAGCGACCAAAAGTGGTTGTTAGCCTGTTTTAAAAAGTGATCAAACAAACTAAAACAGGCAAAGGCGATACACCCCGCTGACTAACAACCAATGGAAAGTTATAAAAAAAATTTCTGAACTGGAAGAGAAAACGCAAACTAAACTTACGAGTAGTATTTAATGCCATTCTCTATGTTACCCGAACCGGAGTTCAATGGCGTAATTTATCACAGACTAGATTTCCCGCTTGGG
>NZ_VOXD01000027.1 GCF_008014675.1 Neolewinella aurantiaca
GATGTCTGATATCGTGACGGCCTATCGCAACGAACGCATAGCGTATCACCTTTTGGACAAGTGTGGTGTCGACCCACACACGCCCAAAATGCAAGCGGTAATTGCAGAGCTTAAAGTCTTTGGGGCCCGAGCGGCCTAAAATCGTAGCGGACCATTGTATCACGAGATGCACTACTATCACGAACTTGCCGCTTGTCACGTCTCCCCTCTCCCGAGGAGAGGGGCCGGGGGAGAGGGGGATCCGTGCATCTCGTGATATACACCTTTTGGGGAGCCATATGGGATGTCCGCTAATGAATTCCTACCTTAAGCCCCGCAAACTGCGCTAAGCGCCAGTTCAACCAACTTTTTCAGTCTGATGCCAAACCAGGTAACCCGCCGCATATTCGATTTCCTGAAGGACATACCACCTTTCACTTTTGTGGATAGTGAAGAAGCACTGATGAAAATTGCGGAAAGAGCAGAGGTGGAGTATCTGCCACCAGGCACAGTGATTTTCAGGCCGGGCGATCCGCCGCTCGATCGCTTTTACATCGTAAAAGAGGGCGCGATTGACCTGCTTCGCTTGGTCGGTACCGAGGAACAACTCGTCGAGCGCTGCGGCGAAGGAGAGAGCTTTGGGTTGAGGCCTTTACTTGCCGAAGACAACCACTTGTTTTTGGCGCGGTCTGCAGAAGAGAGTCTCGTTTATGCCATCAATACCGAAGGCTTCAAAAATCTGCTCAACAACTTCCCGGCGTTGACCCAATACCTTGCGGTGAGCATGGCGGGCAGCAACCGCTACACGATGGCGCCTCCGGCGCCAACCACAAGCACTACCGCGGAGGTGCCATTGGTTACCAGCCTGCTGGAGTCGCAACGCCTCGAGCGTTCGCGCCTGCCGATCACCTGCCAGACGACCGCCCGGATCATCGATGCCGCCAAACTTATGACGGAGCACAATGTGGGGTCTATCGTAGTGGTGGATCCGGCCGGGCATCCTGTTGGGATTATCACAGACCGGGACTTCCGGCAGAAGGTTGCTACCGGTGTTCGCAGCCCTAAAGACAAGGTTGGAACCATTATGGGCAAACCGGTGGTTTGCATCAGCCGGGATAAAACAGCTGCCGACGTACAAATCATGATGGTTCGTAAGAAAGTGAATCACCTGGTGCAAACTGAGGACGGGACGGATAAGAGCCGCATCACCGGTGTTGTCAGTAAGCACGACTTATTGGTCATTCAGGGCAACAACCCTGCGGTCCTGATCCGGGAAATCGGGCGGGCTAAATCGGCGGGTTACCTGCGCACCCTACGGGAGCGTGCCGAGAAGATGCTGGCTACTTACCTGGGGCAGGAAATAAGCATATCCTTCATCACCACCGTGATGACCCAACTCAACGACGAGATAATACGAACGTGCATGAAACTTAGCCTGGCCCGGATGCAGGCCGAAGGCAAAGGCAACCCGCCCGCTCCTTTCGACTGGCTGGCGCTGGGCAGCCAGGGCCGGGGCGAACAACTGCTGCGCACCGATCAGGACAATGCCCTCATTTTTGAAGATGTAGCGCCCGCCCGCTACAACGCCGTAAAAGACTACTTCCTCCAACTGGCGGGCTACGTCACCGAGTTCCTCCACCAGGTAGGGTTTAAGTATTGCCCGGCCGATATGATGGCCAGCAACCCGAAATGGTGCATGCCCGTAAGCCAGTGGAAACAACAGTTTAGCCACTGGATGGCCGAAAACACCGCTGAAAACCTGCTCAACATCAGTATCTTCTTCGACTTCCGCGGAGTATGGGGAGATGGTAGTTTGCCCGCTAAACTCACTAAGCATATCTTCCAGGAGTTGGAAGGAGGCCGTGACCGCTTTTTGGCATCGCTGGCACAATCTGCCCTGGATAACCCAAGTCCGCTCACCTTTTTCCGGAACTTTGTTGTGGAGCGTTCCGGAGAGAACAAAGACCAGTTCGATCTTAAAAGAAGAGTTATGCGCCCCCTGACCGACGCGGCAAGGGTACTGACCCTAAAGGCGCAAATAGGGTCGGTCAACAATACCTTCCGGCGTTACGAGGCACTGGCAAAGCTGGAGCCCCAAAACGCTGAACTTTACCGGGAAGCCGCACAAGCTTATGAACTACTCATTCGCCTGCGGGCGACCATTGGTCTGCAACGCAACGACTCGGGGCGCTACCTCAAACCAAAGGAATTGTCCTCCACTCAGCGCCTGTTGCTGCGCAACAGTTTTACGCCCGTTAAAGAAATACAGAGCCTGCTCGAGCTTAGGTTTCAGTTAACCTTTTTGCGCTGATGAAAAAGGAAAGCTGGTTGAACAAAATATGGGGGTACCTGCCCGGAAGATATACCCCTGACCGGGCAGAATGGCCGGAGTGGTACACGTCTTATGCTGATGCTTCAGCTGCGGATCGCCCCCCAGGAAAATCGTTACTGAGCAGCGCAAGAATCCTCGTCATCGACGCCGAGACCACCGGTCTCGATTACCGCAAAGACCGGCTCATCAGCTTGGGGGGATTGCGACTGAGCGGATCTACCATTTACGTAGCAGATCACTTTGAAGCTTACCTCCCTACCCCAACGGAGCTGAGCGCTGAAAGCGCAGTTTCTATTCATGGCATTGTTCCCAACTCCAGCAGGTACGTCTACGATACCGAAGCCGAGCTACTGCGCCGGCTACTGCTGTTCCTGGGGCCGCAGGGAATAATAGTGGGCCACCACATCGGGTTCGATGTGGCCATGATCAATATGGCATTGGGTCGTCAGGGAGCGGGGCCTCTGCTCAATAAAGTCGTGGATACCGGCGGTCTGGCCGAACGGCTGCAACCAGCCGGTTACTGGACTCCGCCGGAGAAATTCAGCCTCGACAACCTTGCGCGCCGGTACAGGATTCCGCTCTCCGACCGTCACACTGCTCTGGGCGACGCTTACATCACTGCCGTTTTGTGGCTGAAGCTCACCGCCCGGCTCTCTGATAAATTAGGACGAGAACTTACCGTTGAGGACGTGGCAGGATAAACGCGTCCTTTCGAGAAATTAGCTACCCGTTTATGGATTCCCCAAAAACGAGCACTGCTCCTGCGTCAGCGCCCCATGATGCTTTATTTAGCTGCCTCCGCCGAAGTACCCGGGATTCCACCAAACAGTAATGAGCGGAAATGCAGAAGATGGGCAATCATAGCACTACACAGACGCACAACCGGGTGGTTGCAAAGAGGATTCAGGTTAAAATTTATTTTTAGATTATTACGGATGAGTAAAATTAACTTCTTCTCCGCTGCTTCGCATCTCCGGGGCTGCATTTTGGGGACAGGGGCGATCAACTCCCCAATTACCCTTATTTTGGCCGCAGATGTCGAAGTTACCCATTTCACCGCCGTACCAGCACCTGATCGTTTTTATCGTTGCCAGTTTAGTTTTTGGTCTGTTCTTTCAGGACCTGATGCTTAAACCGGGCGAGAGCTCTCCGGTCGTTTCGGGAGATGGCCTTACCATACACTACAACCTTGCCTACCATACAACTTACGGGAACGGGGCATTGCTGAAGAGCCAGTACCATCCGTACGCCGAAAACATATTCATGACCGACGGTCATGCGCTCCTTGCGGTTGTTCTTTCAGCACTGAGACCTGTTTTCCCCGGCATTGGGGAACACGCCATCGGAATAAGCAATTTTCTGGTTTTCTGGAGTAATCCTCTGGCGGCGCTGCTGCTGTTCCTTGTTCTGCGCCAACTGAAAGTACGCTGGCCGCTGGCCATGGTCGGGGGCATCCTTATTGCGATGCTTTCTCCGCAGATTCACCGGCAAATGGCCGGTCAGTTCACACTGGGGTTCGCCTGGCTTATACCACTGGTTATCTGGTACTTGCTGGCATGGAACAAAGGAAAGCTTTACTGGTTAAAAAGCCTGGGTGTAGCGCTCGTAATTTACTTTCTGGGCCTCAATAACCCGTACATGTACGCCATTGCAGCTACGTTGATCCTGGCTACAACGGGGTTCGCAGCAATTGCCAAATTACTGGGGCTACGCCTGCCAGAGTGGAAACAAACCGGTTACTGGCTACTGGTCTTTGTGGCTTCTACTATTGCGCTGTACGCTACGGTTAGCTACTTCGACACCGTAACCGACAGGGTTGAAGTTCCCTTCGGCTTTTTCCATAACATGGCCAACTGGGGTGGTTTGCTTTCCAGCACCGGGTTGTTCGCGTACGACTTCTTTCACGGCCTGTTGCCAGAGCTGGGCAAGCCACGCCACGAAAACCAGATTTACCTGGGGCTGATACCAATGGCCCTCGCCGTGGCTGTTCCTGTCCTGTTGGCATTCAGGCGCTGGCGTGCTGAATTCAGCAGCCAGCCCGTGCTTCTGCTCGCCTTGCTCGGTTCGCTTGCCGGGCTGGTGTTTGCCTTCGGATTGCCCTTTAAGTGGTTCGAATACTGGAGTTACGACCACCTGGGCTCCGTACTCCAGTTTAGAGCACCGGCGCGTTTCGGCTGGCCATTCTATTATTTACTGAGCCTCTCGGCTGTTTATTTCCTCGACAGGTTATACGAAGGGCCGAAACTGAAAATTTCGGCTGTGGTATTCATCGGAGCAGCCCTCCTGGTGTGGACTGTAGAAGCGGGGCAATACCTGGCGCAAAAGCTTGACGGTATGCACAAAGAAAATGCTCTCGGTAAAGACCTGCTCGACCGTTACCGGGTCATTGCTTCGGAGAACGACATCAGCAAAGAAAACTATTCAAGTATTTTTTTGCTGCCAACAGAACTGGGCTGGTCCGACAAGATCCACCACAACGGAACCTGGCGAAGCAACCACGATGGATACCAACTCGCCTTAGCTACCGGAATCCCCTTGCTCAATGGGAAACTATCGCGTGTTTCGTTGAGTCGTTCGCTGCAAAGCCTCCAGATTACTTCCGATCCGTTGGTCGAAAAGCCCCTGCTGGATGAGATAGATGACGGAAGAGACATCCTTATTTTAGCGGTGAAAGACGACGTGCTTGACCCGGAAGAACTGGGCGTCAAGAAACTGGGAACCACCATTTACAGGAATGAAGAGGTAGAACTGCTTAGACTCTCGCCCTCAGACTTCAAAGCCGCGAACCGCAGGGCCATCGTACAGGCATTGGCCGATACCACAATTACCAATGAATACCTGCGGTACGACTACGAAACGAATCAGGAAACCGCGTTTACGGGTATTGGTAGCCGGAGGGTAGAGAAAGGATGGACCGACTTGCTGAACCTATCCTTAGACAGTCTACCGGGCGCGAACGAATGGCAACTTAGCGCATGGGTCTTTGCTGACAAACGCAGATTCGGAGGACCAAAATTCGATCTGAAACTGATCGACCCGGAAGGAGAAAGAATTGAAATTCAGAACAAGTGGATCAACACCGTGTACCAAACCCAGAACGGTTGGCAACGCCTGGATTTTAGCTTTTCCGCAAAAGCCGGCGCAGCCCGGCTGGTGCTCACGGCTAATTACGACCATCCGTTTTACTTCGATGAACTGATGATCAGGCCCGCAGGGCATGATGTACGCATAATGCGGCAAGACGGAACGCTCTACAACGGCTTTTGGATTCAGGATTAAAACCGCTCCTCTACCCTGCCGTTGAACTTACTTTGCACCTGCGGCCCCGCCTGATCTGCGGCGCAGGTTCACGTCCGTTTCCCTCCTGGAGCATCAATAAAAAAAATAAAGTTGTCGGAACAACAGTCCAATTTACGTACCTTACCCAAAATTTAAGATCATGAACAAAGTATGCGCGAACGCAGGTGCGGCGATAGTTGGAATCAGCAATGACATGACACTTATGCTCGGTGGCTTCGGCCTCTGTGGTATCCCGGAAAACTGCATCGCTGCTCTGGCGAAAAGCGGCGTTACCGGACTTACCTGTATCAGCAATAATGCTGGTGTGGACGACTTCGGCCTCGGGCTTATGCTGCAGAGCCGTCAGATCAAAAAAATGATTGCGAGCTACGTAGGCGAGAACGCAGAATTTGAACGCCAGATGCTCTCGGGCGAGCTTGAGGTAGACCTCATCCCTCAGGGTTCGCTTGCCGAACGCTGCCGTGCCGGAGGTGCAGGGATCCCGGCCTTCTTCACCCCTGCGGGCTACGGCACCGAGGTAGCTGAAGGAAAAGAGGTTCGCGAATTCAACGGTAAGCCGCACATTCTCGAATCTGCTCTCACTGCCGACTTCGCTATCGTTAAAGCCTGGAAAGGAGACACCCTCGGCAACCTGGTGTATAAAGGAACGGCCCGCAACTTCAACCCCGTAATGGCCATGGCCGGTAAAATCACCATCGCTGAAGTGGAAGAACTCGTTGAACCAGGAGAACTTGACCCAAATCACATCCACACCCCCGGTGTTTTTGTCCAACGCATCTTCCAGGGCAAATCCTTCGAGAAGCGCATTGAGCAACGTACCGTTCGTAGTAAATAGCAGGCAGAACGCAGTCGGTAGTTCCCGACTCCTGACTCCCGACTCCAAACTCCAGACTTATTACTCCCCCTTACCAATGTTAGACCGCAACCAAATAGCCCAAAGAATCGCCCAGGAAGTACAAGATGGCTGGTACGTGAACCTCGGCATCGGCATCCCGACGCTGATCGCTAACTACGTCCCCGAAGATATCAGCGTCGAATTTCAGTCGGAGAACGGCATACTGGGCATGGGCCCTTTCCCCTTTGAAGGCGAAGAAGACGCCGACCTTATCAATGCCGGTAAACAAACCATTACCGCCCGCCCCGGCGCTGCGATCTTTGACTCCGCCACAAGCTTCGCTATGATCAGAGGGCAGCACATCAACCTTACAGTTCTGGGGGCGATGGAAGTAGCCCAGAACGGCGACATCGCCAACTGGAAAATCCCCGGAAAACTCGTGAAAGGAATGGGTGGTGCGATGGACCTTGTTGCCTCCGCCGAAAACATCATCGTAGCGATGATGCACACCAACCGAAAGGGGGATTCCAAAATTCTGGAGCAGTGTACCCTACCCCTCACCGGCGTTGGCTGCGTAAAAAAGGTAGTCACCAACATGGCCGTTCTCGAAGTCCTCGGCGATGGCTTCCGTCTTCTGGAACGTGCACCCGGTGTAAGCGTGGAAGACATCCGGAACGCAACCGCTGCCCGCCTCGTCGTTGATGGTGAAGTACCCGAAATCACCTTCTGAAGCCTAAGCCCCTAAGGCCAAAAAAGCGATACCGACTTGAACAACGGTGAATACAATAGTAGAACAATTGCTATCCTGTCGTCGGTATCGCATTAAATAGTGCAAAAAAGCTGGATTATCCAGCCGTAGAATTAAACTTAGTGGTTCTTAGCGGGCGTTGCTTAGCGCAAAGAAAATCTCACGCCCGATCTGTCGGACCCGCTCGTCGTAACGTTCCGCCTCCTGAGGCGTATCGTCAGCGACCTTGGGGTCTTCGTAGGTGAGTGGCAAACGGAGGTCCACACCGGGAATGAAAGGGCAGTTTTCGTCAGCGTCCGAGCAAGTCATAATGGCGGCGAAGTCACCCTCGGGGTTCGCAGGATCATCAAACGTTTTAGACCAACACTCAAGAGGTTCGGCAGCTTCCCCGAACTTTACGCGGTAATGAGGATTTTCGCCTCCCGGGTTTACGATATCGAAACCGGCTCTTTGGAGAGCAGCCACCGCACGGGGATTGAATGCCGTAGCTTCTGTACCGCCAGAAAAGGTAGTAACCTGCTCCAGCCCGAACCAGGCGGCAGCAACACTGGCCCAGATCTGAGCCAAATGGCTGCGACGTGAGTTGTGCGTGCAAATGAAATTCAACTGAACTGGCCCGCCTTTCTTTTTCTGGATATATCCGCTGAGCTTAAGCAATAACTCTTTGCGCTCCTGCGGAATCAAGGTTTCCTCATCGGTCAGTTCCTTTATGTAGGCATCCAGTTGAGGAAAAAATTGTAGGGACATTATCCAGCTTTTTAAGATGACGAAGGCTCAGTGACTGGCTTAAAACCGCTTAGCGAATTATAGACTCCTTTATTCGGATCACTGAAAAAGACCAGGAAGAGCGCAATGAGCAAATCAACGTATGCAAATATAGCAATATCGCAATCAAATAAGCAAGCGTATCTCTTTCTATGTCAGATTTTACTCTTTTTGTTCTCTGAGAGGTTCATTGCAGTCTCCGCTTCTATACTTCTGGTCCACTAGGGGGGGAGAAAACCGTAGAATTAACCCTTAGCCACCCTGTTAAGCGGTATCCTTAGAAAAAAAAGCCGGTCCCAAACGAGAAACGCCCGATCTCACCGTCACCGATGAAGTAGGAAAAACTGACCGTAGCGTAATCAAGCGGGCTGATAAAAAAACCGCCTCCATAACTATAATGCCATTTGTTGGATCTTTCACCTTCGAGCCACACCCGCCCCAGATCATACCCGGCAATCACCCCCAACGAAAATGGCAACCTGCTGTTTCGTGAACTCAGTATTCGGTATCGGATATCGGAATTGAAATAAAAGGCCTGATTGCCCGAAAACCGCTCCCGGCGAAAACCGCGAAAATTAGGAAGCTCTCCCGATCCGCCCAAGGTCGCAGCCTGAAAATACGCGAGGTCATCGGCGAAGACGTGGTGGTACCCCACCCTGTTGGCAATAATCAAGTCGCCGTAATCGTCCACTTGCTGGTTAAAGGTGAGGTTAGTTCTGAAGGTGAAGAAATCCTCGCCCGGCCCGTACAGCGAAAGCTGGTACCCGCCCTCTATCAAAAAACGTATTCCCCGGCCGGGGAGGTAAGACGGGATGCGGTTATCGAAGGTAAACCTGCCATTCAGTCCGAGATAATGGTAATTGCTGAAGATTCCTTCGTCAGACTGATCATCGGAATTTTCAGCCAGAAACCTTCCCGGAATGCGGTCAGTTTCGACGACTGAATAAGATGGGCCGTACGAATAGCTCGCCGCAGGGTTCAGCCGGCGCAGTACCTGCGGAGAGAACTGGACGTATTGCTGCCGCACCCGGTTGTAATCTCTGCCCAGCGGCTCAGTCTCCTCGTTGTTTACCGTCTCATTGCCGAAGCCGTAAAAGTTTACTCCAAAAAGGGAAGTGGAGGCTTTCGACTCTATCAGCAATTCACGGTCTCCGAATACATCCGTAAACTCGCCCCGGTAGGCAAAACGGAATCCGTTAGTGGCTGCAGCATAGCGGCCGTTGAGAACCTGCCGGCTGGCAAAAGGCTCTTTCTTGAACCCGTAAGTCGTTTTAGTAGCTATTGCCCCCAGCAGCAGTCCATTGTCAGGGTTGCTGCCCAGGATGGGCAGCAGGGAAAAAAAGTCGTAGTCCTTGTTCTCCGATAAACGGCTGTAGATGTTATACCTGGCCGCCGAAGCTCTTTTGTCGCGCATACCACGCACCCCCGCAATCAAACTGGCTTCAGTCCGAGCTTTATAGTCGTAATAGAATACTTTTCCCAGTTTAACTTTATCTCCACCAGGGCCGTAGGCAACGGTATCTTCGTCTGGTCCGCCAACGATTCGGATAATCATACCCGGCTTGCCCGCGCCGTTAAAAACAAATTTGTCCTGATCCCGCAGACCATACAAAATGAGCTCCCGGGTTTCGTCGGCAAGAAAAGTACGGTCGTAGCAGGCCCTCCCTTCCTGAAGGCTATTTATGGCCGGACCAAACACCTGAACGCGTACATCGCCTCCGGAGAGGACGTCGATCTGAAAAAGGTCAGTAGTGTCTGAACCAGTAATTTCAACTTCCCGGGCACGAAAGTCATAGTAGTCTTCTACAATCCGGCGAAGGTTATTACGACGGAGTTTCAGGATCGATACTATTTTGTTTCCGTCTAGTTCCATCATCTCATCGGGCCATACTTTCTGAAAGGACATGTCTATTACCCGGTCGGTGAGTTTTTCCTGCAGGTGTTTCGTTTCCTCCATGAGCATGTCTCTGTTGACGCCAGCCATAAATGTGGCGTCGAAAAAGCGTGCTCCGCGGGTAGATATACCCACTTTTTGGGGGTTAGCGACAAACGGCCGCAAGGGAGCTACGTCGGGCACTATTCTTCGCGCAATGCCCAACAAAAGGCCGTCGTAGTTGGAAAAAACCTGATCGCGGTCGCGCGGGATGGGGACGTAGTACGTGCGCCCGTCTTCCCTCTTCTCTACTTTCCAGCGCCACTGATCATCCTGCCGGTCCCAGTCACCTAGCAAAAGGTCAAAAGCCCGGGCCCGGGCCACCGCCCGGAAGTCGATCAGGTGATCGGGATGAGTACGTATCGATTTCAGGGCTTGATCCGTACTCCGTATATCCTGTGGCTTCCCGAAATCAGCGTAAGACCTCCAGTCTTCATCGTCCGGGCGCTCTTCCAGGAGGTAAACTTTTTCGCCGTACGCCGGGTTGTATTTCCCTAATGCCGGTTGAGCGGGAACATAGTAAATCCCCGGATTGGTATGGTTGATTCCTACAGCTTTTGCCATCCCGATAACAGGTAGCGCACCGATCGGGTGCGCAGCGGTGAATCCATCAGCCACGAGGGCCTGTACAATTCTGGAACGCGAAAGCCGTAACCCGAGTGTAGACGTCGGATCTTTTTCTAACGATCTCATTGTGTATTCTCTGCCATCTTCGGCAACAAGCCGCAGGGAGACCGTCTGTGTTCCACTTCCGACTTTTACGGGTTCCAGGCCTCCTTTGAATGTACTAAGATCGAGCAGCGGAATATCGACGGCCATATCATAAGCGTCACGATAGTGATCGCCCAGGAAGAAACGGCCAAACTTGCCGACGTTATAATCTTCCCGAACGAGTTGTGCTTTCAGCGTAGGCCTGGTGATGGGATAGTCGGTATAGCTCGCCGGGGGCTCGTAAAGGTCAGCCGCCCTGGGGGCGGCAATTTCCTTACGGTAAAGCAATTCTTTAGCGGTACCGGCATCGTTGACGGTGAAGAACGACAGCCACAAGGAGCCATCTTCGTAAAGGTCTAACTCTCCGTAGCCGCGTCCGCCGTAGGCAAAGCGGCTGCCGTCTCCCATGCCCGAAGGAGCCGTTTTTGAGGCTGCTCCACTCACGATGTACCGCTGCCGGTCTTTTTCGATGTACTGCAGGTTGTGGTCGTGCCCGGAGACGAAGGTTGCGTTCCCGTTCAGTTTTACAGCGCTAAGCATTTTTTTGCGCAGTTCCTGAAAACGGGCGTTCAGGTTGTCCTGGGAAGTCCCGATGTTGCCGCGTACGAAGGGAACCACAGAGCCAATTACGGGAAGCGGAGAAAGGTGATCCTTCAGGGTGAAATGCCCGCCGTGCCGGCCGTAGGTTTCCATGGGGTGGTGCATTACCACCACAATTTGCTTCTCTTTATTCTTCTTTACGGCTTCCCGGAACAAGCGGATAAACTCTGTGCGATTGCTGGCCGCGCAGCCCTCGTTCACACCAGGATGTTTTTTCCAGTTGGCCAGGTACCACTGGGTATCGATAATGATGTATACCAGGTTTTCGTGTGCTTCCACGACTTCTGGCCCACCACAATTTACTTTAGGGAGCCAGATGTTTTTACGTCCGGTTTGAGCTCTCAGGAAACGCCTTTGCTCCTTCAGCCCCTCAAGGCCGAACCTGTACCAATCGTGGTTTCCGGGAACCCAGAGCACCCGGCCGGGGTAGTTTGCAACCGCGTTTGTCTGTACGATCAGGCGGTGCTCGGCAATTTCCCGTTCGGGATGATCGGGCGGTGGGAAGCCGCCCGGGTAGATATTGTCGCCCAGAAAAATTGCCGTACTGTTTGCGGGTGCTGCGGAGAGCTCAGTTTTCAGGTAGGAAAGTACGGGCGGCACTTCCCCCGAACGCGCATTGCCGGCATCGCCGATCAGGTAGGTTTTATGGGCGAGGACGCGGGTGCCTGGTCCGTTGATTTCAGCCCAGTTTTTCTCAGCTTCGTCGAGTTGCACCTGGTAGCTGGCGCAGCCCGCCAAAAGAACAAATACGAAGAAGGACAGTGTACGTCTGAGACACAAGGCTAAAAAGTGCGACAATGTTGTTGGCTTAAGTTCACTGGGCTTAACAGTATTTCAGGGACTGGTGTTTGCTGAGAACAAACCGAATTGTGTCCCCTGTAATACCAGCTTCACCGCTGCAGGTCTGCAGAGAGGAGAACGGGTAAAACCAATTGGCTAGCATCCGGGAGAGGGCGGACGCAACGAACGGATTTTAAAAAACCATCTCAGGCACCTGCGTCCGCGCCCGCATTTTTCAACAAGCCGCATACGTAAATGCACGAATTCAGACCATAAGAGAACTATTCCCCCGCCGAATCTGCTATAGCAATAAGGGATTTATCAACTACCCTTATTACCTGTTTTTCTGTAGCCCGTCCGTATCACTTCCGATACTTTCGGGCTATTTGGTTGCTTTTGAGCACTACTTCACCACCAGTCTTCTGATGAATTTCCCTTGGTCGTAGGTAATCAAGACCTGGTAAACGCCCGCAGGAACGTCGGGCAAAACGTAAGTTCCCCGCACCGGTCCGCCATTTTCAACGTGTATCTTTTGGTACACCAGCGTTCCGTCTCCCGCAAACACCCGTACGCTCACCGGACCTGCCTGCTGCAACTCAGGAATACGGATCGCAAAATCTCGATCAGCAGGGTTCGGAATGATATGCGGACCTGAGTTTACGCTTTGTACATCAGTCGTGTTTACCGGATTGCCTCCACCAGAAACGCTGTAAATTTCTCCGTCCGATAAATTCGCGACGTAAAGGTTCCCTTCATCGTCTTCGCCGAAAGTAGAAACGGAACGAATGGACAGGTCTCCCTGCACTGTGAGGCTACGCCCCTCCCCCGTGTCTGGTGAAAGGATGAAAAAATTGCCCGATACGTAATCAGCGCAGATGTAGTGTCCACTGAGGTCGTTTGCCGCAGGCCCACGGTACACATACCCTCCTGACACCGAAAAGCCACCGGTCTCGGGATCACGCGGATAATCGAAGACCGGATCGGTATATACACTTCCGTTACCACAAAGCGACGAACTGTTGCCGCTGTATTCAATCTCGCCTTCCCGGCAATCCCAGCCATAGTTTTCACCACCCTCACTACCCGCGGGTTGCAGGTTGATTTCCTCTCTTGCAACCTGCCCTACATCCGCGATCCAGAGGTCTCCGGTTGTCCGGTCAAAAGATATCCGCCACGGATTACGGAGCCCCAGTGCCCAGATTTCGTCTCTCACCCCGTCGTTACCCACAAAAGGGTTGTTGGCCGGGATTTCGTAGGGAACTTCATCGTCTTCAACGTCTACATCGAGGCGGAGCATTTTACCCAGCAGTGCCTGAGGGTTCTGGCCGTTTCCATCGGGGTCTCCCCCGCTGCCGCCGTCTCCCGTGCCGATGTACAGGTACCCGTCAGGACCAAAAGCGAGCCCTCCGGCGTTGTGATTGGAGTAAGGTTGATCGATCCGGAGGATTATTTTCTGGCTGCCAGGGTCTGCCGTTTCCAGGCTTTCACCCGTGGCTGTATACCGGGCAATTACGGTTTGCCCGTTGTTGGTACTGCCTCCGTATTCGTTGGAGGTGAAGTTGACGTAGAAGTATCCGTTGGCCGCAAAGTCGGGATGAAACGCCAGGCCGAGCAGCCCCTGCTCGTTGCCCCCGTTCAGCACGATCGGGGTGATGTCCAGAAAGTCATCCGGTTGGACCACGCTGGTTGTTTGGTCGATTACCCTGATCCGACCAGCCTGCTCTACCACAAAGAGCCGGTCGCTGTTGTCTCCTGCACCCGAGATGTCTACCGGACGGTTGAAGCCGTCGGCCAGGAGTTCAATTTCTACCGCGGGTTGAGCGAAACAGAGCAGAACGGACAGGCTGCAAATGAACGAAAGTAGATAACGCATAAGACAGGAATTTTGGTAGTTACTGCTGAGGAATGAAAAACCGGTCGCTCCATGCTGAATGGTTTTTAGAGCGTACCGAAACCGGTTCATTGCATATATGCCGCGCGGAGGCTTCAATGTTCACCCTGCGTTTCAGCCTTCGGTATTTTGTGCGGCAAAACTCATCGTTTGGCCCATGCATGGTTGAAGATTTCCAGCACTTTAGCGGCGGGTTTACCGCCGGGCGAGAACTCCTTTCCGGTGCCTCGTCTGCTTGTACGGCCCAGGTAGCTGGGCCACTTCCAGATAAACATTCCTTTGAGTTCCGGGGTCTCGGTGGCAGCGGTAGTCAGGGCTGCGAAGCAGCGCGCCTGGGCCTGGCCGTTGACGTTGCGGTCACCTCCGTCGGCGTGGGGATTTACCCAGGCGTTGTCTACCGAACGGAAGCCCACCTCGGTGAGCCACAGCGGGCGGTCGACGGCACGGCTTACCCCGGCCGCCATGCTCATCCAGCGGCGGGCGCCGTTGAGGAGTTCTTCGTCGGTGGGGTCGTCTTTTTCGCTTAGGGGATAGTAAGAATTGAGGCCGATAGCATCGAACTCCTCCCAAAACGTGAAGCCTTCAAATTCTTCTCCCCAGTTGGCAGCGTAGGTGAGCTGGCCGCCGTAGACCAGGCGAACTTTGCGGATGATCTCTTTCCAGCGGGCGGGGTGCTTCAGGGTAGTTTGTACCAGTTCCGTTCCCAGGCAGAGCGCTCCGATCTGTTCTCTTTCGGCCAGCATGGCGTAGTGCATAATCCAGTAGGTGTAGTTAGCGAAGAAGGTGTCCCATTCTTCGTCGGTGGCGAAGTCTACGTCGCCCGGCCAGTGTCCGCCCCCGATCCAGATTTGAGGTTTCAGCATCGTGAACCATCCCCGTTGGTGGGCTTCGCGGGCCGAGCACATGGTGGCCCAGTCGTTCTCCTGGCCGGCATCGTTGGGGATGGAAAGCGTGGTGGGCGCGTTTGGGTTTCGCATAAAAGTATAGGGCACAATGGCCAGCGCATTTACGTGCAGTTTGCCCAGGCTGTCCAACGATGGTTTTATCTTTTCGCCTCCATATCCGTTGTGAATGCGGTAGCCCTCGTGGGCAAAGGTCATCCCTGCCAGCGTTTGGGTCGGGGGGAGTAATTTCAATACGGGCGCGGTCGCAGGTGCAATGGTTCCGGTGGAAGGCAGGGCATTCAGGTCTCCGCTGGTGGCAAGCGTCCGGAGGTCGTCGGCCAGGTGGCCTTCTGCTTTAGACCGAACGGCACCAGCCTGTAGCCTCAGCCGGGCCTCTTCGAGGTATCGGCTGGGGTTTTCCTGAATCCGCATATCCGTCAGTCCGGCGGCCTCAAGTCTTTGCGCTTCGGCCAGGCGCTCAGCGTAGCCATTCAGGGCCGAACCCGCTTGCCGCTGCACGAGCGCTATCGCTGCGTCCCAACTGCCCGGTTTGCCTTCCCAGTCGACAAACGGTCGCCAGGTCTCGAAGGACAAGCGCAGGTCTTCGGCACTGACGAACGACGGCACCAGGTGCAATACCTTTTCCTGCTCGTTGTACTGGATGGCGGCCATGCTTCCCGTCCGCAAACCAATGCGCTCCAGGCTTGGGTACAGATGAACCTCCGGGTAGAAGTCGGACGCTACGTTGAGGGTAGTATTTGCGAGCAGCCGGATCAGCGTCAGATTTTTCCGGACCTTGCCGACTTCGCTTTCGCTCACCTGGCCGTCGTAGGCAAATATCTTTATTCCACCGTCTTCCGAGACTGCTTCTCCCGGGGCTTTCAACGAAATCTCCGCTTCCGGGTCAAATTTCCAGCTGGAACCGGCAAATGAACCGTAGACCAGGTCTCCGTTCTCCCGATGCAGTTCGTACGCCCAGTTGGGCCAGAACATCTGTTCGGGCTGCTTACCGTACTCAACCTTCAACCGGCTCACCAATGCGGGGAGGTTGGCTGATACAAACAGGCCCGCAACGCCGGGCGTTGCCGACCACGGGTTGCGCATGTAGGGCAGAAACAGGACGTCTTCTCCGCCAAAACGTTTGCCGGGGGCGAGTTGCCATCCGGATTCGTGCCTGCTTACGGGCAGGCTGTCGGCACCTTTGGGCAGGCGGTTGCCAAAAATCGCTACGGGGGTTGTGCTCATGTCGTCAGCTCCGACGGCGTCGCAGTTAACAACTTCGATGCGTTTGCCCATCGGTTCTTTACCGGCCATTTCGGTCAGGAGGTCTTTCAGCCCGGCATCATCAGTGCCTTCCTCAACGCAGTAAACGAAGCGCCAAACCTCCGAACGACTCGCCTGGCGCATCGCCTGGCGGGGCGATGGCTCCGCCACAGTCACAGCTTCGGTTTCAGTACCTGAGTTTCCTGTGCTGCCGCAGCTTTGCAGTGAAACGAAGAATACCGGGAGAATGATGAAAAAGGGGAAATACTTCACTGAGTTAAATTTAAGATGGCGTACGCACTGCCCGACCCTACAAGGAGAAAAACGCTGGGAACGCCGTAACTACGACAAATATCATCCGCATAGGATGAACCGGCCCTGGATTGTTGTGCATATGGCAATTGGCGATAGTTACGAGGTCACACAAAAGGGTTCGCCTGAACCGAACGGCTACCGAATAAAGCCAACGCTAAGATGCATGCTTTTATGACTTTGCTCCTTTAATCCTTTCCCGGCACCTGCGGCCGCGCCCAAAAAAACACGAAGCGCTACCGACAACCGCGTGCTGTTTTACGCCTTTTGAGTTAATGTGTGTCTTGCCAGAGGAAATCTGCCTTACGATAACTGAAATTGCTGTCTGGAGTGAATGAAGTCCCTTTGGGACTGTTTAGAACCTAATTTGGGAGCGCGTCTACTGCTTTCAACCAGCGAATTGTCAGGTAGAGGGCTTAGTTCGTTTGTGCGCGGCAGCAAGCGGGAGAACTGGAGCATGAACACTAACTTCGCCGCATGATCTGGAAAATACTCCCTACCCTTGAAGGCCTGAATACTTCCGGCCAGAATACCGCAGTAGAGCACCTCGGCATTGTTTTCACCGAAGTCGGCGAAGATTACCTGCTCGCCGAAATGCCCGTCGATCATCGTACGGTGCAGCCCATGCGCCTGCTGCACGGTGGGGTGTCCTGCGTTCTGATCGAAACATTGGGTAGTGTTGCGGGAATGCTCTGTGTCCCGAACCCGGGAAGTGATTATATCGTTGGCACCGAAATCAACGCCAGTCACTTACGCGGAGTAGGTGAAGGCGGAAAGGTATTCGGTAAAGTAACCGCTGTACGTTTAGGGAAACGGGTACAGGTTTGGTCGGTCGAGATTACCAACGAAGAGGGCAAGGTGACGTGCGTTGGTCGGCTCACCTGCCAGGTTATGACTGCCTGATTCAGTCCGGCTGCCTTCACCTCCGGTGAATAGCAGGGATTAGCGACTTCAGGTCGCATAATTTTCCTATTGGGCTCAATCGGAGTAGAACCTATCTATCGGTGCCCGAGGACTACGTTCCCTCCCGTTTTGCACGTTCATTTTTTCTTGATAAAAAACGAACCAAAAAATCAAGGCTGTGCCACCGGCTGATCGTGGAATCCAGTTCTTGAAGCCTAAAATGGAAAAACTCGCGTCGGCGTTGGTTGGGTTGTTTCCTAACTTGTTAGTCCGTCGAAATCTTTGGTGCTGATCCTGGGGCTTTGAGAACGCTCAGACAGTTTCCATTTTTTAACGGCTTCAAAAACCGGATTCCACTGCCGGTGTCAAGGCCGAAGCAGTAGGGACTGAACTCTGCGTTCTGCACTCTACACTTTGATTGCTGAACGAATATTCAGAATTCCGATCCGGTCCGACTCTCCTGAAAAACTGAAATTTGTCAATGAGGGCCGCCGGCAGGCAAGGTGAGACGAGATGTAGCGAAGGCTCAATCGGAGTAGAACCTATCTATCGGTGCCCGAGGACTACGTTCCCTCCCGTTTTGCACGTTCATTTTTTCTTGATAAAAAACGAACCAAAAAAATCAAGGCTGCGCCACCGGCTGATCGTGGAATCCAATTGTTGAAGCCTAAAATGGAAAAACTCGCGTCGGCGTTGGTCGGGGTGTTTCCTGGCTTGTTAGTCCGTCGAAATCTTTGATGTTGATTTTTGGGCTTTGAGAACGCTCAGACAGTTTCCATTTTTTAACGGCTTCAAAAACCGGATTCCACTGCCGGTGCCAAGGCCGAAGGCGGAGTGTCAGAGCTCTGTGCTTTGTTTTCAATTACGAAAGTTGGAGCATTGAAGTAAAGCTTTGCCCGGCCACCTTCACTTCTGGTGAACAGCAGGGATTAGCGACTTACGGTCGCATAATTTTCCTGTTGGATTCAGTCGGGGTAGAACTTATCTACCGATGCCTTCGACTATTTTCATTGCGCAGCTACTTCGGCCTTGGCCCCGGCCACTAATGCGGTTGCTGGTGGCCGTTAAGAAAAGCAAGTTGTATGAGCCAACACAGAGTTGCTGCATTTCCGAAGGACTTCGACTCCCGACAGTTTCAGACTTCGAAGGGCAAGTTTGATGGTGAGTTTTTGCTTTTTAGGCCAGCAGTGACCGTATTAGTGACCAGCCGGGGACACAGCCTGAAGGGTTTGCTTCTTTGCCCTGACAAAGAAGGCCGCCGGCAGGCAAGGTGCGACGGGATGTAGCGCGGGGTCAATCGGAGTAGAACCTATCTATCGGTGCCCGAGGACTACGTTCCCTCCCGTTTTGCACGTTCATTTTTTCTTGATAAAAAACGAACCAAAAAAATCAAGGCTGCGCCACCGGCTGATCGTGGAATCCAATTTTAGAAGCCTAAAATGGAAAAACTCGCGTCGGCGTTGGTCGGGTTGCTTCTAAACCTATCGGTCCGTTGAAGTCTGGGTGGCTATTTCCTGGGCTTTGAGAACGCTCAGACAGTTTCCATTTTTAAACGGCTTCAAAAACCGGATTCCACTGCCGGTGCCAAGGCCGAAGGCGGAACGTCGCAGCTTTGTGCTTTGCTTTCAATTACGGTGTTTAGAGAATCAAGGATAAGCTTTGGTCCGGCTGCCTTCACCTCCGGTGAATAGCAGGGATTAGCTACTTCAGGTTGCTTGATTGACGGGTTGGATTTAATCGGAGTAAAACTCCTCCATCGATGCCTTCGACTATTTTCATTGCGCAGCTACTTCGGCCTTGGCCCCGGCCACTAATGCGGTTGCTGGTGGCCGTTAAGAAAAGCAAGTTGTATGAGCCAACACAGAGTTGCTGCATTTCCGAAGGGCTTCGACTCCCGACAATTCCAGACTTCGAAGGATCAGTTTGAGGCGAGTTTTTGCTTTTTAGGCCAGCAGTGACCGTATTAGTGATCAGCCGGGGACACAGCCTGAGGGGTTTGCTTCTTTGCCCCGTCAAAGAAGGCCGCCGGCAGGCAAGGTTAGACGGGATGTAGCGCGGGCTCAATCGGAATGAAACTCCTCCACCGGTGCCCCAAGACTGCACTTCTTCCCGTTTTGCCCGTTCATTTTTTCTTGATAAAAAACGAACCAAAAAATCAAGGCTGTGCCACCGGCTGATCGTGGAATCCGATTGTTGAAGCCTAAAATGGAAAAACTCGCGTCGGCGTTGGTTGGGTTGTTTCCTGGCTTTTTAGTCCGTCGAAATCTGTGGTGCTGATCCTGGGGCTTCGGGAACGCTCAGACAGTTTCCATTTTTTACGGCTTCAAAAACCGGATTCCACTGCCGGTGCCAAGGCCGAAGCAGGAGGGACTGAACGGTCAATCCACCTTGAGCGCAACGCGCTGCTCTTTAATCCGTTCCATCAGTTCCGTCTTCACACCTTCCAGTTCAGGGTCATCAATTCGGTTGTCCATTTCGTTGGGGTCTTTCTCGAGGTCATAGAGTTCGTAACCTTCGAAGCCGGGCTCGGTGAAGTGGATAAGTTTGTAGCGCTCTCCGCGCACACCTTCGTGGCGCGCAACGCGGTGGTAGCTGTCCATCTGTTGGTAGTAACGGTAGTAGATGTCTTCGCGCCAGTCGTCGGGCGAGTTGCCCTCCAGAATTGGCCGCAGAGATACGCCCTGGACTTCCGCTGGCGGCGTAACTCCGGCGTAATCCAATAAAGTAGACCCCAGGTCGATGTTGAGTACGAGATCCTCGGTCTCCGAGCCGGCCTTTACGGCGGCCGGGTAGCGGATCATGAGTGGCGTTCGGTGGCTCTCTTCGTACATGAACCGTTTGTCGTACCAACCGTGCTCACCGAGGTAAAATCCCTGATCGGAGGTATAAATAACGATGGTATTTTCGGCCAGCCCTGCTTCGTCGAGGTAATCGAGCACGCGGGCAACGTTGCGGTCAACTGATTCGACGCTTGCGATATAGTCCTGCATATAGCGCTGGTAGCGCCACTCCAGCTCGTCGGACGTACCCTTGACCTGCAGCCACTCCTCGCCTACCCTTTTCAGGAAAGGGGCCCAGGCTTTTTGTTGGGCCGGCGTGAGCCGGCTCAACTGACGGTCAGTGTTCTTCACCTGGTCAAAGTCGGGGTTCTTGATGAAAGTTGCTCCGCCGGTTCCGGGGTCTGGGTTTTGGTATTGGCCAGTCACCTTCAGGTCGTGGCTGGTAAACATATCGGCGATTCGCATATCGGCGTGCTGAGCGGCGGGCCGGCCCTCGTAGTCGTCGCGCAGGTTAGCGGGGACGGGAAAGCGGCGGTCGAGCAGGCCGGGTAGGTCGCTGGTGTCGGGCATCCAGTTGCGGTGGGGAGCTTTGTGCCAGTAAAGCATGCAGAAAGGTTGATCTCCGCCTGCACTTCGTTTCAGTTCCTCGATGGCGTAATCGGTTATCAGGGTGCTGGTGTAGCCCGGTTCGGCGTCAAGGGTGTCACCGTTATGTACGAACCGGGGAGCGTAATAGCTTCCCTGACCGATGAGTCCCCGGAATTCATCGATGCCACGTGGTACGGCCTTAAGGTGGTGCTTCCCGATGAGAGAAGTACGGTAGCCAGCATCATGAAGTGCTTCCGTGAATGTCCACTGATTGGGGTTAAAGGGGCTCAGGTTGTCGATCTTACCGTTGAGGTGGCTGTACTTTCCGGTCAGGATGGCCGCGCGGCTCGGCGCGCATATCGAATTGGTAACGAAGCTGTTGCGAAAGAGCATTCCTTCCTCTGCAATCCGGTCCAGGCCCGGCGTACTCACTAATTCATCCGTATAGGCCGAGATGGCGCGTTGCGCGTGATCGTCGGACATGATGAAGAGGATGTTTGGCCGGGTTGGCGGTGAGGTGTCTTTTTCCGGGGCGCTGCCGCAGGTGCACAGTAAAGGGATAAGGAGCAGGGAAAACAAGTAGCGCATGAATCGTATGGTTGGGTGAATCGACGTAAAAAATTACGGCTTAAATATACAGCGGGAGATGGTTCTGGTCTACCTGTATACTCGATGGACCTTGTACTGTCATCGTTGTTGGTGCGCTTGCGCTGGTTTTAGTTGGGTTTCCGCTTTTGGTTGGGCTTAGTGAGGAGTCAGGCAGGGTTGTTGAAAAACGAGGCTGCGAGACTGCTCATCTGAGTGTGTTTAACTCTAAAGTAATGTAGATACGCTTAGATGAACAGTCTCCCGGGCTTACCTTCCCAGCAGTGGCTTGTCTTTTAACAGGTGATACTGCAGTGCCATTTCGACACACTCCCTGAGCTCTGTTTGGGGAATATCTTCGTCCAGATCAAAAAGGATAGCTCTGTTTTTCTCGTATTTGAATAAATCTCCATAAACCATTCTGAATGTCTCTACCAGGCTCGTGCTACAGCTGAAGTACATAGCATACTGATCTGGATTCTTAGACTTCCAGTCTATTCTGACAGTACTGCCTTTTTTGACGATATAGCTAGGTTCTCCCCACTTCAGCGTTTCTTCGACCTCCTCAATATGCTCAATTTTAGCAGCAACTTCCAGGATCAGGCTTCTCAATGCTTTCAGCTTTGCCCTTACGTTTTTGGGGTAAGAATCAAACTTGGATGCAACTGGTGGGTCCGTTTTGACTTCCATATATTTCATTTGCTGGGCTTAATTTATTGCGGATGTAAAATTCATCCTTTTCAAAACCACAACCAGTACCAAACGTCGATGGGCGGAAACCGGACCCAGCCCAGGTAGAAGAAGTTGACCAGGCCAAAAACAAGGCAAGCAAATACTATCCCAACCGCTACCCGGCCAAGCTGACGCGTGGCAACATCATACGCCCAATGCTTTACGCCGTTCGGATCGCGCCGGGAGCCAGCAACATAATACAGCAGTATCCCCAGCGAAATCAGTAGGCTGACAATCCAGACCGCAAGGCCGGCAAAGCCTCCGTAGAGGGTAAAAAAGGCCATCACCCAGCGGGTACCGGAACGGGGGATGTACTCCCTGGCCAGGCGCTCACGGGATTTCTGGCGGAGGGCTTTGAGGTCGACATCACGGCCCTGCCGAAGCAGTAACCTACGAGCAACCACTACCGCCTCTGCATCCCATTCCGTTTCTTCCAACAAGACTTCTTCCAGCTCTTCTATCGAATAATCTGCAAAAGGATGCGCAGCGAGGTCTTCTTCGGCAAGGTTCTTTTCTGCTTCCTCCTGTAGGACGTAGTTCGCCTTTTCAAACTGAACGGCAGGGATTTCGATCCAGAATTTGGGCTGCAGAGGGGCTCCGATGATTGTTGCCTCACGCCATTCTCCAACATCTTCGCCGGAAGTCTTCACCAGTATATCGTTCTCTCTCAGGACCGTTACCACAGCCCGCAGGTCTTCCGATCTGTTGAAGCGCTGGTAAACAGCAAGATCCGTCGGTATCCGGTGATCGTCAAGTAGGTTGGAGGGCATGACTGCGAAAATAAGTCTAAATCCGTAAAGTCAGGAAATTCGCTCTACCCTGTCCGTATCACCAGATGCAATACTCTTGCGAACTTGCCGCTTATCACGTCTCCCCTCTCCCGGGGAGAGGAGCCGGTGGCAGGGCTAACGCATAGGCCAGTTAAGCCGTGTTAAACCCCCACCCCAATCCCTCCCCACGGAGGATTGGCTAGTGAAAACGCTACGCGTTTTGGGTTGTAATCTGTTAGCGACGGCTATGATCTCCAGCTAAAAGCTTAAAATCGAATCCTATGCGTCAGCCTTGGGAGCAGGGGGAGAGGGAGATCCATGCCTCTCTTAACACACCCACTACCCCCCAGAGGTTACCGGTTTCTTTGCAGCCGCCTTCTTTTTCTTTTTGACGGCTACTTCCTGAGCGATCGCCTCTTCGCCTCCTTTGCGTGGCCAAAGGTGAAACCCGCCGTGTGATCTCGCCGTAAAGTCGCCAAAAGAATCTCCCAGGGCGCTCCTCAGATAATTCGTTTGCTGTGCGCTCAGTAAATCCCAGCGGCCATAGATTCCGATTTCATCCGCCATGCCTTTGTAGTAAACGTTATGGGTGGCGTAGCTTTTGGTCATTATTACCGCAAAGGAATCAGTGTCGTAAGTGCCACGCCAACTGAAGCCTCCAACATCGTCAGTGCCCGTTCCGGTAACTACTCCGTCTTTGAAATCGAGGGTGAAGTGCATTTCGTGGCGAGACCCGTCGTGATCCGAAGGGTATTTATAAATACCCTCCCAAACACCGCTGGGAAAAAACTTATGCTGCTCGGACATAGAAAGGGTTTACCCCAAAATCACGTTCTGGGCAACTCAAATATAAAACTTGTACCTTCATTTAGCCGGCTTTTGATCCCAACTTCCTGCCCGTGGAGATCAAGTATTTTTTTAACGATCGCTAAACCCAGCCCTGCACCTGCGTTCTCGCCATTACCAGCTCTGCTGCCCTGACTGTAACGGTCAAAAATGAAAGGAAGCTCATCTTCAGGAATCCCCGGTCCGGTATCCGTTACTGACACCTGCACGCTGTGCGGAAAAACCGAGAAATCTATATTTATCGCACCTCCTTCGGGGGTGAATTTGAGGGCGTTATCGATCAGGTTCTGCATTACTCGTTCTATCAGTCCAAGATCAGCGGTAACAAACGGAAGGTCCTCCGGCTGATCTACCTTTATTTTGATCCCCTGAGACTTGGCCAGAACACTGTACTTCCGGGCTACATCAAAGGCCAGTTCGCAAACACAAAATGATTCTTTATCGAGCTGAACCTGGCTCGCTTCCAGCTTTGAATATTCGAAAAGCTGGCTGATCAATACATTCAGCCGTTCGGTACCTTTCATTATCGTATTCAGGTGACGCTTGCGCTCTTCCAGCGGCATTGTGTCGGACTTCATGATGAGTGTTTCCACAAATCCCTGTACAATGGCCAGCGGGGTTCTAAGGTCATGGCTTATGTTCGCCACTAGTTCCCGCCGGAGCCCGTCAACGGACTTCAGTTCGTCAATATTGGCGTTGATCCGGTCGGCCATCTCGTTAAAAGTAGCCGCTACAAAGGCGAATTCTCCCCCCTGATCCGTGTCCACTCTCGCGGCGTAGTCTCCTTCCTGAAAACGATGAACGGTGTTCTCGATGTGTCGGAGGTTACGCGTGAGGTACCGGATGGCCAGGAGGCTCATTAAAAACGCTGCCAGCAAGCTGAGGAAAAACAAATTTCTGCCCAGTTTGAAGTTATAGTTGGAGTTCAGCATCGCCGCTACCGAGGCCTGCTCGTCTCCACTCAGAATGATGTAAACGTAGCAATCCAGATTTCCGGATTCATCGAGGATTTCAGCGGCCGAAAATATATTAGGCTCATCCGGGTGCCGGGGATCGTCGCCTCTGATGAAGGGCCGGCTTTTAGGTTCGGCGGCAACGAACTGTTTCACTGGCGCCAGATCAACCCGGTCCAGCATCACCCTGCCCTTCGGGGCGTCATAAGCGAGGATGTCTCCTTTGGCGTTCAGCAGGTACACCTCAACGCTCGGGTTGATATCCATCAACGACTTGATGATGTCTTTGATCATGCTCGTGTCCATCACGGCATGACTTCCTTCCATCTGTTTTACCGTGTATTCGGCAATACCTCCGTTGAGTCGTTGGCTCATTTCGGCCTGGTACTCTCCGTTGGTGTAGGAAGATATCTTTACGTAGGCAGTCCCTACGATCAGTAAAATCCCCAGAATGATGGCGCTAAACTTAAAAAGCAGACGGTTCATACGGCAAAGCTAAGGTAAAATGCTCTCCGTACCGTTCATCAATGGTCCCGGCGGTCAGTATACGACAGGTTTGTACGAAGAGAGCAGAATACAGAGCACGGACCTCAGGGGGCATTCCGTACGCTGCATTCTGCTCTTTTCGCCTTGTACCTACGCTTACTTTTTCTTGTAGAGCTTGTCTCCGGCCTCGCGGTACTTATCTCCATCTACCCAGTAAGGACGGGTGTCCCGGTTGGCGATCAGGCGGGCAGCCAGGGTAAATGCCTGACAGTATTCTTTCAGGTAAGCCATGTTGATGGTTTCGGGGTTGTCCGTTACCTGGTGGTAGTACTTGAATAGTTCGTCGGAGAAGCCCGTAATACCAGGGCTGAAACTGAGAGCAGGTACGCCTTTGGCGGCAAAGCTTACGTTGTCTGAACGATCAAAAAGGCCCTGTTCGGGAGCTGGGTCTTCGATAACTTTCTTACCGAATGCTTCGGCTGCAGCGGCTACCTGGGGGTCGATACCGGTACGGTTGGCACCGATCAGGCTAATGCCGGAGATGTCATCGTAACCGGCACCGTCGGTATTGAAATTAAAGATCGTTTTCTCGAGCGGAACGAGTGGGTGTTCTGCGTACCACTGGCTGCCGAGCAGTCCCATTTCTTCACCGGTCACGGCCAGCATGATGATCGAACGACGGGTTGGACGCTCGGCGAACGCGCGGGCACTTGCGAGCAGCGAGATGGTACCGAAAGCATTGTCGCGCGCACCGTTGAAGATGCTGTCCTGCTCGGTGAACGCTCCACCACCCTGCTTGCCTACACCAACGTGGTCGAAATGAGCCGTTACGATCATGTATTCGTCCTTCAGGTCAGGGTCGGTACCTTCCAGTATGCCACCAACGTTGAAGCTCGAGGTACGTTCAACCATCATTCCGGAACTGGCCATGCTGCCTTTGAGACCTTTTTTCTTTTTAGTCAGCCGGTCAACGAAATCGTCCTGCACCTTTACGAAACCGTAAGGAATAGTTGCAGACTCTGCTCCGTTGTCGAGGCCCATGCGTTCGCCACCGAGGTAGCCCTTGAAGGCACCCCAGGGAAAGGGCAAGGAGTAAATCTCGAAGATACCGACCGCGCCTGCGTCAGCTGCCATTTTGGCTTTCTCGCGGATTCCCTTGAACACACCTGCCTGACTCACATCGCCGGGGATGCCGGCGCGGGTAACAACAATTTTGCCTTTTACGTCGATGTCGGCATAGTCGTTATGGTCTGTCTCACCATCGACCCAGCCATAGTTGGCGAATACAACAGAGGCATCCGCAGTCGCTTCGGGGCCGCGCATAATCAGCAGATCACCCATTTGGGTGAAGCTCATGTCATCGACCATCAGCTTACCGGTTTTAGGCGCAGCTGTTTTCATCAGTGGTACGGGTTGCAGGTAGCTTTCACCGTTGATGGGCGCGTAGCCGAAGGCACGCAATTGGGCGGCGATGTACTGTCCGGCAATTTCATTGCCGCGGTTACCGGTCCGGCGACCTTCCAGGTAATCGGAAGCAAGGAAATGCATCTGGCCGGCAAGTTCAAGTTCGTTGAAGGAGAATTCCGGAAGAGTTTTGTCGATCTCCTGAGCAAAAGCGGTGGTTAGGCTGCTTATCACCAAGAGCAAAAAGAATGTTATTTTTTTCATAGCTGTAAAGTTATGCATCGTTTCCCGGAATAACGACTATTGTTGTCAATGCAACAATATTGCATTAAGGGCGCGGGCGCGGGTGCAAGGATGGTTAAAAACTGTGCTCCGATGGTGAAGGATTCTTAACTTCAATTAAACGGTTGCGTATTATTTATACGATCTGAGGTCGCTATTCACCAAGGATGAAAGCGGCCGGGCTGAGGAGTGAAATAACTACCCAAAGTACAAAGTGCAATCCCTCATGCTTCGCAATGAAAATAGTCGAAGGCCTCGGTGGAGGAGTCCTACTCCGATTGAGCGCGCGCTACATCCCGTCTAACCTTGCCTGCCGGGGGTCTTCTTTGCCCAACTTCAGTTTTTCAGGAGAGTCGGACCGGATCGGGATTCTAAATATTCGCTCAGCAATCAAAGTATAGAGTGCAGAGCGCAGGGTTCAGTCCCTCCTGCTTCGGCCTTGGCACCGGCAGTGGAATCCGGTTTTTGAAGCCGTTTAAAAATGGAAACTGTCTGAGCGTTCCCGAAGCCCCAAGATCAGCACCACAGATTTCGACGGACTAACAAGCCAGGAAACAACCCGACAAACGCCGACGCGAGTTTTTCCATTTTAGGCTTCAGAAACTGGATTCCACGATCAGCCGGTGGCACAGCTTTGATTTTTTGGTTCGTTTTTTATCAAGAAAAAATGAACGGGCAAAACGGGAAGAAGCGAAGTCCTGGGGCACCGGTGGAGGAGTTCTATTCCGATTGAGCCCGCGCTACATCCCGTCTAACCTTGTCTGCCGGCGGCCCTCATTGACAAATTTCAGTTTTCAGGAGAGTCAGACCGGATCGGGATTCTAAATATTCGCTCAGCAATCAAAGTGCAGAACGCAGAGTTCAGTCCCTACTGCTTCGGCCTTGGCACCGGCAGTGGAATCCGGTTTTTGAAGCCGTTAAAAAATGGAAACTGTCTGAGCGTTCCCGAAGTCCCAGGATAAGCACCAAAGACTTCGACGGACCAACAAGCCAGGAAGCAACCCGACAAACGCCGACGCGAGTTTTTCCATTTTAGGCTTCAACAATCGGATTCCACGATCAGCCGGTGGCACAGCCTTGATTTTTTGGTTCGTTTTTTATCAAGAAAAAATGAACGCGCAAAACGGGAGGGAACGCAGCCCTCGGGCCTCGGTGGAGGAGTTCGACTCCGATTGAGCCCGCACTACATCCCGTCTAACCTTGCCTGCCGGGGGCCTTCTTTCGCTGCGCGGCTTCTGCGAGGTGACGGGGCAAAGAAGCAAACCCCTCAGGCTGTGTCCCCGGCTGATCACTAATACGGTCACTGCTGGCCTAAAAAGCAAAAACTCGCCTCAAACTGATCCTTCGAAGTCTGGAACTGTCGGGAGTCGAAGCCCTTCGGAAATGCAGCAACTCTGTGTTGGCTCATACAACTTGCTTTTCTTAACGGCCACCAGCAACCGCATTAGTGGCCGGGGCCAAGGCCGAAGTAGCTGCGCAATGAAAATAGTCAGAGGCACCGGTAGATAAGTTCTACTCCGACTGAACCCAACAGGAAAATTATGCGACCAGAAGTCGCTAATCCCCGCTATTCACCCGAGGTGAAGGCGGCCGAACTGAGGGTGAAATAGCTACGCAGAGTACAGAGTTCAGTCCCTCCTGCTTCGGCCTTGGCACCGGCAGTGGAATCCGGTTTTTGAAGCCGTTAAAAAATGGAAACTGTCTGAGCGTTCCCAAAGCCCAGGAAGTAGCCACCCAGACCTCAACGGACCGATGGGTTCAGAAGCAACCCGACAAACGCCGACGCGAGTTTTTCCATTTTAGGCTTCAAGAATTGGATTCCACGATCAGCCGGTGGCACAGCCTTGATTTTTTGGTTCGTTTTTTATCAAGAAAAAATGAACGGGCAAAACGGGAGGGAACGCAGCCCTCGGGCCTCGGTGGAGGAGTCCTACTCCGATTGAGCCCGCGCTACATCCCGTCTAACCTTGCCTGCCGGCGGCCTTCTTTCGCTGCGCGGCTTCTGCGAGGTGACGGGGCAAAGAAGCAAACCCCTCAGGCTGTGTCCCCGGCTGCTCACTAATACGGTCACTGCTGGCCTAAAAAGCAAAAACTCGCCTTAAACTGATCCTTCGAAGTCTGGAACTGTCGGGAGTCGAAGCCCTTCGGAAATGCAGCAACTCTGTGTTGGCTCATACAACTTGCTTTTCTTAACGGCCACCAGCAACCGCATTAGTGGCCGGGGCCAAGGCCGAAGTAGCTGCGCAATGAAGATAGTCGAATGCATCGATGGAGGAGTTTTACTCTGATTAAACCTCTACGTACCAATTACGCGACCGTAAGTCGCTAATCCCCGCTATTCACCAGAGGTAAGGGCCGCCGAACCAAAGCTTATACTTGATGCTCCAACTTTCGTAATTGAAAGCAACGCACAGAGTTCCGACACTCCGGCTTCGGCCTTGGCACCGGCAGTGGAATCCGGTTTTTGGAGCCGTTTAAAAATGGAAACTGTCTGAGCGTTCCCGAAGTCCCAGGATCAGCACCAAACACTTCGACGGACTGACAAGCCAGGAAACAACCCGACCAATGCCGACGCGAGTTTTTCCATTTTAGGCTTCAACAATTGGATTCCACGATCAGCCGGTGGCACAGCCTTGATTTTTTGGTTCGTTTTTTATCAAGAAAAAATGAACGGGCAAAACGGGAAAAAGCGCAGTCCTGGGGAACCGGTGGAGGAGTTTCACTCCGATTGAACACACGTCACCGCCCGTCTCACCTTGCCTGCCGGCGGCCTTCTTTGTCAGGGCAAAGAAGCAAACCCCTCAGGCTGTGTCCCCGGCTGATCACTAATGCGGTCACTGCTGGCCTAAAAAGCAAAAACTCGCCATCAAACTGATCCTTCGAAGTCTGGAACTGTCGGGAGTCGAAGCCCTTCGGAAATGCAGCAACTCTGTGTTGGCTCATACAACTTGCTTTTCTTAACGGCCACCAGCAACCGCATTAGTGGCCGGGGCCAAGGCCGAAGTAGCTGCGCAATGAAAATAGTCAGAGGCACCGGTAGATAAGTTCTACTCCAACTGAACCCAACAGGAAAATTATGCGACCAGAAGTCGCTTTTCTCCGCTATTCACCCGAGGTGAAGGCGGCCGAACTAAAGCTTATACTTGATGCTCCAACTTCCGTAATTGAAAGCGACGCGCAGAGTTCAGTCCCTCCGCCTTCGGCCTTGGCACCGGCAGTGGAATCCGATTTTTGAAGCCGTTTAAAAATGGAAACTGTCTGAGCGTTCCCGAATCCCCAGGATCAGCCCCAAAGATTTCGACGGACCAACAAGCCAGGAAACAACCCAACCAACGCCGACGCGAGTTTTTCCATTTTAGGCTTCAGAAATTGGATTCCACGATCAGCCGGTGGCACAGCCTTGATTTTTTGGTTCGTTTTTTATCAAGAAAAAATGAACGGGCAAAACGGGAAGAAGCGCAGTCCTCGGGCACCGGAGGAGGAGTCTTACTCCGATTGAAGCTCTACGTGGCAATTTTAACGACTAGCCGGCGATACACACACCGGTCCGTTTATTTACCCTATATTGTCTTAGGCAAAGACCAGGTAGAAGCAGGTTTCCGGCCTACCAACCGGAATTTGCCGGTATTACACCCGGACAGAGGGCGTTTCAGGGTGTATAGTTTTGTTTTTCAGCTATTTATTTTGTTCCATGCTTGTTGGCTTTTGATGCGCCGCGGGCTACAGGCTTTTTGTCATTTAAAATTTATCGATCATGAAATGGGCATACAGTATTCAGCAAAAAATCAAGGCGGCAGGTTTGCTTGCCGCTATCTGTTTTCTGGTGATCGGAACCAGTTTTCTGGGAAGGTCCCATATGGATAGTCTTAGTGATTCTTTCTCTTCGGTATACGAAGACCGGCTCGTTGTGGAGAGCTATATCTATATGATCTCCGATCATTTGTACCAAAAGAAGGCAGCGCTTGACCATTGCACTGAGTTTGCCGATGCCGACTTTCGGACAGATCTGGGGGCGCACAACACGGCCATCAACGAGCTGTTATCTAATTACGATAAAACGGTGCTTACCGAAGACGAAGCCGCTTTCCTCCAGGACTTCAAGGCCAACATCCTTGCCCTGCACGAACTCGAAGTAGAATACCTCCGCTTTTCTGACGGAGAGCCAGAGCTTGTCGCGATCCGGGAATCGCTCAACCATCAATTCCACCTTGCTGCAGCCAACCTCCGCCAGCTTTCCGATATTCAGATAAAGGAAGGTAAAATTCTCAACGACCGGTCTCAGCAAATAGTGAAAGGCTCCTCGCTGATCACCAGCCTTGAACTCGTTATCCTTATCTGTATCGCCATCATCCTGCAGGTAATCGTACTGGCTAGCCGACCCGTGATTGCCCGAACCTGGCAGCAGGGTAACCTGAACTGACGGGGAGGCCTTCTGCCTGAGCTGAAAGAAGGGCTTTGAGCGCCCTTTAACGGGCTGTAATCAGCTAAAAGTGATTCTTTTGTCGTCTCTAAGCATTAGAGCACTACCTTCGAGGCTTCTAAATCGCGTCCTCCATACCGGGCCAAATACATTTGCATGCACTTGAAGTTTAATAGAAAGAGCCCGTCTGGGTTCTACGCAGAGGTCAAGAGAGAAGTCGAAGACTACTTCACCTCAAATAGCATAAGCAGGAATGCCAACACCAGTATGGTGCTAAAAACGGTACTTTTTCTTGGGGGGCTCCCCATTCTTTATTGCCTTATCGTTTTTGGGCAGTTCAGCCTGGGCGTAACGTTTGGCCTGACGATACTGATCGGTATGTGCCAGGCATTTATCGGCTTCAACGTTGCGCACGATGCTATTCACGGCAGCTACTCTTCAAACCAAAGGGTCAACAAACTGCTTAGCTACAGCTTCAACGTCATCGGTGCCAATGCTTACGTATGGAAAATTACCCACAACGTGGTTCACCATACCTACACCAACATCCCCGGCCACGATGAGGACCTGGACGTAGCTCCCGGTTTACTGCGGCTGTCGCGGCTGGAAGAGAAAAAACCGATAATGCAGTACCAGCATATCTACGCATTCCTGCTCTACGGTCTGGCTTCGCTCTCGTGGGTGTTTCGTAAGGATTTTGTGAAGTTCTTTCAGTCGAAAATCGGCCACACCGATAATACCGATCATCCCAGGAACGAGTATTACAAACTATTCTTCTTCAAGGCGGTGTACTATACCTTGTTCATCGTTGTGCCCCTCATCGTTATGGACATTACCTGGTGGCAATTCGTGATCGGTTTTGTTGCTATGCACCTGGCCGAAGGCCTGGTACTCGGCCTGGTTTTCCAGCTTGCTCACGCCGTTGAGGAAACCGATTTTCCGGAACCCGATGAGGAAGGGTCTATGGAAGAATCATGGGCTGTACACCAGATGCATACCACGGCAAATTTCTCCCGCAACAGCAAAACGGCTGCTTTTTTATGCGGAGGGTTGAACTACCAGATCGAGCATCATCTTTTTGCCAACATCTGCCATATTCACTATCCTGCCATCTCCGGTATCGTGGAGCGTGTAGCCCATAAACACGGCATTCCTTACCACGATAACGCTACGTTTTACGACGCACTCTGTTCTCATTACCGGATTTTGAAGAAAATGGGGCAAAAGGAAGAAGTGCTGGCGTAACCGATTGGATTGCAGGAACCACTGCACCGGGCGGTTTATTCCCCGGCGTCCATTGGAGGGATTTGCCCGAGAAGATCTTCGAGGTCCCACATACTTGCTTCTGCGAACGGGCCTACCGAAGACCGTCGTAGTGCGGTGAGGTAACCGCCCGAGTCGAGGTTTTTACCCAGATCGTAGGCGAGTGAGCGGATGTAAGTTCCTTTAGAGCAGGTAATCTCGAAGTCGACTTCCGGCATCTCGATGCGGGTGATTTTAAACTCGTGCACGGTTACCGGGCGCGGTTTCACTTCTACCTGTACGCCTTTGCGGGCTTTCTTATACAGCGGTTGGCCATCGACTTTGATGGCGGAAAAAATCGGGGGCAGTTGCTCCAGGTCACCGGTGAGGCCGAGCGCGGCTTGGCGGATCATCTCATCGGTAATATGGTCGGTCGGGAAGGTGGCGTTGATGGGTTCTTCCGCGTCGTAGCTCGCGGTGGTGGCCCCCAGGGTGATGGTGCCGGTGTAGGTCTTGTCCATGCCCTGTAATTCGGCGAGGCGTTTGGTCCATTTGCCGGTACAGATGTTCAGCATCCCGGTGGCCATCGGGTCCAGCGTACCGGCGTGGCCTACTTTAATTTTCTTGATGCCGAGGTGCTTCCTGATGGCCCAGCGAACCTTGTTTACAACGTCGAAACTGGTCCAGCCCTTGGGTTTGTCAACCAGCAGTAAACAACCTTCCTGAAAGGTAAAGGGAGGGGTAGTGGTAGGAGGAAGCATTAAAGTATGCGGTATTTGATTAGTAATGTTAGATGTACGACTCTGGCGCGGCCGCAGGTGCAAAGAACGTTATTTAGAAGGCAATGTGTTGCAAGAGTTGCCTTGCTTCTGAAAACCAGTAGCTTATCTGCCGCAGGCAGCTGGCAGCTTTATCACTTTTCCGGAACTATACCATCGCCCGGCTATTTCTTTCGGGGCATCTCAACTACCCAGATCCCGCGCAATTGATTGGCGGCGTAACCTGTAGCCTGATCTGCGGGGTACAGCTCCCGGAGGGCAGACAAGGTAGCGGGGCTGAGATCATCCGTTGTATCTCCGTGGCACTTCAGGCACATATCGTTGGTTATGATCGGGTAGTAACCCGTAATGATTTCTTTTTCTTCGTAGAGACGGTACGGCTGTGTTTTGCCTCGGGCCAGGTCTTCGCGCAGCGCCGCAATCTGAAACAGTTGCAAGCTGTCGGCGGCATTGTCCGGATTACGGGGGCGGTCACTGACCCTGCGTATGCTGATATTTTGCGCTGTTCCGGAGCTGTCGGTCAGCGTTTCTGCACGGACGTTACAGAAGCTGACGGCGTGTTCAGGCCCGCCGGCCTGAATGGCTTTCAGGAGATTTGAACCGAGTACTGATTTGGTTTGCATCGCAAACCGCCGCCCCCGGTCAGCGAAGCTCTCTGCTGCGTCCGGGCTATCCTGATCGGAGCGTCTCTCCCCGAGGCGTTGTTTTTCTAACCACTCAGGATCCTCCAGGTCTGCGTGGTAAACGAAGGCGGCAATGGCCTTCAGGTCTTCTTCGGGGTATTGGAGCTGGGGCATCAGACCGAAGCGGCCAACGGCGCCAGGCATCTTCGAGTAACCTTTTGATGGGCGTCCGACGAAGCGAACGATGTCTGCGGTGAAACCGGACAGTGTGGTTGAATCATTGAGATAGTGGTTCTTTACCATCAGCATCGAAGGGGCTAACCGGCCCGTAAGCTGAGCTTCAGGGCTGTGGCAAGACTGACAGTTTGCCTCCAGCAACGACTTCCCCGCTTGTATTTGTGCCAGTACCGCCGGGTCGTCCGGCAGGTCATGGTTTGTATCGGGTGGGGTGGGGCTGTTGCAAGAGGTGATCAGGATCGCCAGTAGTGCTGCGAGCAGATTCTTCATTGTGGTGATGTTTAGAATTGGTGCTGAAGTACGGGTGAGGCAAGACCTTCACCGCTGCGCAACAAATCTATTACCACAAAACCGGGGGTTCTGTAATGTGGCTCACACAACAGAAAAAAGAAGAGCAGGCAGGTTATGGAAGCGTTTCCGGAAAACCGGCTTTGCACCTGCGGCCGCGCCCTGATGCTTAACCCACTGCTTTGATTAGCAAAACGATAGCTGCTACCGCAAAACAGTAGTAGGCAAACCACTTCAGTTCGGCTTTTTTGACCAATTTGATCATCCAGACGCAGGCAGCGATACCGGTCAGAAAAGCGGCGATGAAGCCGATGCTCAGTTCCGGTATAGAGACGGTTCCGGAAAAATCGCCGTCGAGGAGGTCTTTGGCCATTTTACCCAAGATGAGCGGGACCACCATCAGAAAGCTGAACCGGGCAGACTTTTCGCGATCGATGCCCAGCAAAACGCTGGTGGAAATGGTCGCCCCGGACCGGCTGATGCCAGGCAGAATCGCCACGGCTTGCGCCAGACCGATGATGACGGCGTCTTTAAATCCGACATCTTTGTTCGTATTCCTTGCCCGGTCCGCCAGAAAAAGCAGGAGCCCGGTAAGGATGAGCATGCAGGCAACCAGCACAATTTGCTTATCGAAGAGTGCCTCCAGAAGATCATCGAACAGTACCCCAACCACAGCGGCGGGTACCATACTCAGGATGATCAGGGCGGAGAATTTTGTTCCGTCGTTCCACTTAAATTTGAAAAGGTCGGAGATGATTTCCAGCACATCTTTACGGAATACGACCAGCGTTGCCAGCGCGGTAGCAGCATGCAGGGTAACGGTCATGAGCATAGACTCGGCCGCGAGGCTGTCGTCCTGCATAATCCATTTGGCCAGCTCGAGGTGGCCGCTGCTGGAAACCGGCAAAAATTCGGTTAGCCCCTGGACGATGCCAAGGACGAGGGCCTTTAATAGTTCTATCATTTGGATCGTTGGATCGCGGAGCGTTAGCCTGTGGAACTCCCACTGCTAACGTCCATCTTACTATTTCTTCAGAATAGCGTAAATAACCGTACCCAGGCCTGCCAGCATAACGATGGGGGCCAGTGTGATTTTACGGAAGGAATAAATAACATTTTCATCAAAAACGGCAGGGTCTTCTCCCCGGCCACCACTCATGAGCAGCAGGCTGAGCACCACCAGACCAAACCCGATACCCATCCAGATGTAAGTGTCGCGGCCGAAGGTCAGCGGACGATCGTTCGCTGGCTTGGCGGCAGCGGTGCGGGAGGAAGTACGGGGCGTTGCGGGTTTAGGGGTCGCTGCCGCTCTGGGAGTATTGGCTGCGGCGCGTTGGGCTTCGCGGCGATCTGACTTTTTATTATGTTGCTTACTCATGTTTTGTCGGTTGGTGGTTGCCGGTTGTCGGTTGGTGGCAGCATTACGTTACCACAGCGGACGACCGAAAAATCAGTATAAATCGTCTAAGCGGAGGCGAAGGTAGCGACGAACGACGACATAATGACTGACGAAGTTGATCAATAAGCCAAGCAGCAGGATTCCTCCGTAAAGGCAAACCAACGGCAGCGGCTCCGCAAATAGGTTAAGTTCGGGTAAAACGGACTGCAGCCAGTACTGTAATCCTGCAACACCGCCAATGGCGATGAGCCCGGAAACAATCCCCTGGCCAACAGCACGCCAGAGGTAAGGCTTGCTGATGAAGCCCCAGCTTGCGCCTACCAGTTCCTGGGTTTTGATGGTGAAGCGGTTGGCGTAAAGCGACAACCGCACAGTATTGTGAATAAGCAGGGCGGCCACCAGTGCGAAAAGCCCCGCCAGGCCAAGGAGGATGTAACCCATCCGGCGGGCATTCTCGGCAATACGGTCCACGAAGTTCTCCTGATAGAACACGGCTGCTACACCGGGCTGCGTTTGTATCTCCGTAGCGATGGCCGCGAGGCTGTCAGACTGTAGGTAAGCAACCGGAACGTTGAAGGTCACAACGTCGAGCAGGGGGTTGTTGAGCCCCAGGTCATTTAGGTCTCTTTGCAAGTCATCACCCATTTCTTCGAGAGCGGCTTGCTTACTGACGTACTCGGGCTGGCTGCCGGGCTTGTTGAACCGGGCGGCTGTGATGTCGGCAATGAGCTCCATACGTTGAATCTCGGTGTGATCGTCGTTGAGCTCCACAATTATGTCCAGGCTCTCCTGCAGTTGTTTTGTCAGATAGTTGGCCTGAAACGTCCATAGGCCAACCAGCCCCAGCAGGAACAAGACCAGCGCCAGGCTGATGATGACGTATAACTGATTGGGGCGGGGAGCGGGCACGGGAGGTTTAGTTGGTACGTTAATATTTTGATGAAACGGAACCGGACAACGTATTGCTGCCAGTTCCTGATGTTCACAAAAGTAAGCAATCGTAAACAGGGTGCCGGTTAATTAAGCTTAATAAACACTATTGGGTCTTAACCACCTTTGTCCACCGCTCAGAACTACCATCGGTAACCCGGACGGAATAAACGCCAACCGGCCAGTCTTTGGCGGATAGCTGGAAAGTATTCTCTCCCGCAGAAAGGTATGCCGACCTCGTCTCCAGCAATTGCCCGTTAGGGGAGTAAATTTCGAGTGTAGCCTGACTTCCGGATGTTGAGTTGGCCTGAATGGTAAGCTGATCAGTGACGGGGTTGGGGTAGGCCCGCAACTCCGGTATCACAAGCCCGGGCTCGGTATTGGAAACAGTTCCCTGGTTGATCTTTACTTCCTGAACGCAGGGAGGTGCCAGGTTGGTGCCAAAATCAACAAATACACTGGCAACAGAGCCGTTGTCTCGGGCCAGATTATCCCGAAAGTGCAAATTCCATTCGCCAGCAATAAGGGAAGAATCGAACCGGCTGAGTGGCTGTTCAGGTTTGTAATCAATGTCTGGCATAGTTTGATTAGAGCCGACGTTGAAAATCGTTACGTGCTCTGACATTGTGTTGGGTGCACCGACAGACCAGCAGTACAGACCGGGCGGGTCAGGAGTAACCGTGCTCTCATCGCCTTGTCCGAGCAACTGGCGGCCTACATCGCTCGCAGGGTCATATGTATGGATGTTAACGGCTGTTCCATCAGAGCAAGTGATCCAGATGTCCAGGTCTCCGAGGTAGCTGTGCTCCATCACGGCACAGATTCGAGCCAAACCACCAGCTTCACCGACAGTCTGATCGCTTCCTCCCGTACCGATAACCTCGAAGGACACTTCGTATTCCGAGCCGTTTCCGTCGGGCAGTAGGGCTGCATCCTGAGTGAATTCCCCGGAACGGCTTTCTGAGTATTGATAGGTGAGTTCTGATGTCCCGGTCTCAAACCCGAATTCACCTGGTACACCACGCCCGGCGGCCCCGACGGGGCCGTTGATGGTGTAGTAGAGGTTTGCAGTTCCGCACTGATTTGTGTCCGGCGGAGAGACGACGAATGTGGTGTCGGATTCGCCTGCTTTCAGGTTAAAAGAAAGGTCTTCGGGGCAGTTTGTAGTCAGGTCTTCGCACTGGGCGGAAAGGTTGAAAGCAGTAGGGACTACGAGGGCTAGTAACAATAGGAAACGTATCATTTTTTGGTGTGTTTTTCTTCGAAAGGAGCGTTGATAGGTTACCTAAAGATACTGGGCGCAAACCAGATTGTCGCGATTGCTCCTCCCCAGCGCAGCGGTGTGGGGAGGCTGGGAGGGGGTTGAGCGACAATCTGGTTTGCGCCCAAGATACTGATCTCTATCTGTGAATTGCACTTTATCCTGATTTGATACCAATGCCCCCCTGATTTGAGACACTGGTTCAACGGCCAGTTCAGACCTTGCGCGACTAATTAATTTTGTCGATCAATGCACACTTCTTTATTTACTAATTCCTTTTCCTGCCTGCTCCTTTTTATAATCAGCAGCATTTCTCTCTCCGCACAGGATCAACCCGACTGGCAAAACCAGTTGGTGATCAGCAAGAACAAACTACCGGCCAGAACCACCCAGTACAGCTACGGCAGCCAGGCCGACGCGCTGAGCATGGACCGCGACCGCGCCGCAATGCAGTCGCTGAACGGCCAGTGGTCATTTGCATTTTACCCCGACGCAAATGAAGCGCCACAAACTCCTGCTTCGGTAGAAAAAGTCCGCTGGGGCAACATCGCGGTGCCGGGCAACTGGGAAACCCAGGGCCACGGACAGCCGATCTATACCAACATCGCCTACCCGTTCAAAAAGAACCCTCCGTTCATCAGTCGTACCAATCCGGTCGGTTTTTACCAGCGCTCCTTTACGGTGCCGGCCGATTGGTCGGGCCGCGATGTGATTCTCCATTTCGGCGGAGTTAGTTCGGCTTTCAGCCTGTGGATCAACGGGAGGGAAGCAGGGTACAGTCAGGGCAGCCGTTTGCCGGCAGAATTCGACATTACGAGCCTGCTGCAAGCAGGCGATAATACCTTAACCCTCAAGGTCTATCGCTGGAGCGATGGCTCTTACCTCGAAGATCAGGATATGTGGCGACTCAGTGGTATCCACCGCGAAGTCCTTTTGCTCGGAGAGCTATCCAATCGGCTCAACGATTGGGATGCCCGCCCACGCCTCAGTTCAGACTTCCAAACCGGTTACCTCGATCTGCGGCCGGAATTTACCGTCGCTGACCGTAAAAAAGCCGAAGGCTTTATGCTCAGGACCCAACTCTATGGTCCGGCGGGAGAGCAGGTTGGTACCGCCCGCGAAATGCCGCTCAGAAAAGCCCTGAAGGAGAATTACCCCCAGCGTGACAACGTTCCCTTTGCCCTGATTTCCGATACCATCCAGAAGCCGAAACTTTGGTCTGCTGAACATCCGAACCTTTACACACTGGTGCTTTCCCTGCACGATGAAAGCGGAAATTTCCTGCAGGCTAAAAGCAGTCGGGTCGGCTTCCGGCACGCAGCTTTTAACGCTGCCGGAGAGTGGGTGGTCAACGGAGAACCAACGTTCATCATGGGCGTCAACCGCCATGATCATGATCACCTGACTGGCAAAGCCGTCAGCCGGGCATCGATGCGCCGCGATATCGAACTGATGAAGCAACACAACATCAACTCGGTCCGTACCAGCCACTATCCCAACGATCCCTATTTCTATGATCTCTGCGACGAGCTGGGAATGTACGTAATGGACGAAACCAACCTGGAAACCCATGGCCTTGGCGGAGCCCTCTCTAACGATCCTACCTGGACCTACGCCTTCATGGACCGGATGATCCGGATGATTGAACGCGACAAAAACCACCCCAGTATCGTCTTCTGGTCTTTGGGCAACGAGAGTGGCTACGGCCCATCTCACGCTGCAATGGGCGCCTGGGTACGCGACTTTGATCCTACGCGCCCCATTCACTACGAAGGGGCGCAAGGCGACCCTACGGCACCGGGTTACATCAACACCAATGCACCGAATTTTAAGGCAGACGTATTTCAGAACAAGCTCTCCAACGGCCGCGATCCTGATGCGGTAGACATGCTGGGGCGCTTTTACCCAACGCCACGTCAGCTCGATATCCTGGCACGGGAAGACAACGGAGATACCCGACCAATCGTCCTGACCGAGTACGCCCACGTGATGGGTAATTCACTGGGTAACTTCCCGGAGTTATGGGAGGTGATCCGCAAATACCCCCGCGTTGCCGGTGGCTATATCTGGGACTGGCGGGACCAGGGTTTGCAGGACACCACGGCGGCGGGTGAGGTCTACTTCGCCTACGGTGGTGATTACGGAGACAAGCCCAACTCGAACAACTTTTGCATGAACGGCCTGCTTACGTCCGATCAAAAGCCCAAAGCTGCTCTCAAGGAAGTGAAATATCAGTTTCAGCCGGTAGTTTTTGAACAACAGGACGAGGAGAACTATACCATCAAAAACCGTTTTCAGTTTACCAATCTCGACCAGCTGAAGTGGAAGTGGGAAGTAGTGGGCGACGGCGCGCAGGTGCAAAGCGGGACGTTTGAGGCAAAGGGTGAGCCGGGCTTCGTCTTCACCCTGAAATTGCCCGCACCGCTGGTAGCTGATCCCCGGGCCGGCGTCCGGTACTACCTGCGCATCAGCGGGGAACTGCCAGCAAAAACCGCTTGGGCACCAGCGGGACACATCGTTGCCGCCGATCAGTTCGAACTGCCCGTCTACCAACCCCGCCCCGTAGCTGAGGCTGTCGCCGGGTCTATAACCGGAACCGTTAATCCGGGCGCTTTGAACCTGTCCGGCAAAGACTGGTCGCTTGGCTTCGATGTACAAACGGGTTGGCTGACCCATTACCTTGTTGCCGGAGACACTGTCCTCAACGCTCCGCTGCAGCCCAATCTCTGGCGGGCACCCACCGACAACGACGTGCGGGGCTACTTCCCCCGCCGGCCCGGCATCCGCAACTATACCAACGCGGAGAAAACAGCGGAGCTCATCTCCTTCTCCCACGACATCGGCGTGAAAACGACCACCGTTACCGCCGATTACCGCCTGCTCGACGGAGACCTTGCCCTCCGCATGAACTATACCATCTCAGCCGATGGCACCGTCTCCGTCACTACCGATTTCAACCCTCTAACCCAGTTGCCGGAACTACCCCGTTTGGGTTTACGTACCACGCTGCCGGCAACGTTCGGTACCGTACAGTGGCACGGCCGTGGCCCCTTCGATAACTACCCCGACCGCAACGCGGCCACTCACCCCGGCTACTACGAAGTCGCCGTCGCTGATGCTTTCGAAGAATACCCGGTTCCTCAGGAAGCTGGCCTGCGAACGGATAACCACCGCCTTACGCTCCGCAACGAGGCGGGGCGTGGTATCAGCATCACCGCTCCAGACCTGTTTCATTTTAGCGCGTTGCCGTATTCCCGCGAAAACCTGGAGGCCGCCAAACATCCCTACGATCTTCAAAAGGACGGCCGCACTCACTTAAGCCTCGATCACCGGCACGCCGGAGTTGGTGGGAACAACAGCTGGGATATGAACGCTGCACCGATCGAGGCTTACCGGATAGCGGCAAAGGCGTACTCTTTCACTTTCCGTTGGAGTCCAACAGAATAACCGGCTTTTCTGGGCTTATTGGCTTACTTCAAAATGCGGGGCCGTTGATTCTATCGTGAATCAACGGCCCCGCATGGTTAAGGCCCTTCCGGAGAGCAATGATTTGGTAGCAAATCACAGAAGTCTGCGCTGCCGCCGAAGGCATAAAACTACGGCTTGATGTTCCGGTAAGGTGCCTGGCTGTAAACCACCGTTCCGGCTGATTTTACGAATGCCCGCACGGCGTAAGTCTTACCGCTTGTAACCGACCCGGCAGGAATTGACACGGTGAATTTACCCGATTTTGCACCTGCGAACGCGCCCGTAAAATTCGTTTCTTCAACGTTAAGGTAGGTTACGTCGCTTATGGCCAGCCCCACTTCGGATTCCTCCGATAGCGGAATGCCATTGATGGTCCCCCTGGCTACAAAATCGCCGGAGGGCAGTTGCTCCAGTGATGTGATCTTGACCTCGACCCGGTCACTGAGTTCAATTATAGTGGCTACGTTGGGATAGTGATTCGACTCGCCGCTGGCGTTAATAGCCGTCACGGTGTAGAAATATTCCTTTCCTTCCGGGCGGGTCCGGTCGGTAAAACTGGTGCCCTTTACGTTGTCGGCAAGCAGGTCAAACTCGTGGAGCTTTTCGCCGCGGTAAACACGGAAATTGGCGGAGCTGTCCTGGCTTAGCCAATTGATTTCAACGGACCCGTCTTCAGCTGCGACGGCAGATACGTTGCGGGCCGGCAGCGGTAGGTTTTCGTCTGGAGTGATGGTTACTGCCGTCGAAGCCGGGCTGGTTCCGTAGCCGTTCCATGCCTGTACGGTGATGGTGTACGGAATGGCAAACGCCTTGTTTTCAAACCGGTACCCGAAGGCCCTGCCGGCCTCAACGGTTTCAGTCTTGCCGGTTTTGTCGTTGCGTATTTGCAGGCGGTACCCGTCGGCGTAGGGGACGCTGCGCCACTGCACGGTGATGGTATTGTCTCGGGTAGCGGTCTGGTAGAAAGAGGGCTTTGCCGGTGCTGCCTGTACTGAGGGTACGGGCGCGGACGCGGGTGCAATTACCGCTCGTCTGGCAGGGCGGACGGTGAAAGAGTACTCCTTGCCCGGAGCCAACCCGTCAACGGTCAGCTTCGTTTTGTCACCTTTGGCTTCGATGGTGGAGGTCGGGCCACCAGCCGTGCTGTAGTCGATCAGGTAACGATCAGCTCCGGTTACCGGAGACCAGTGCAGGGTTGCGGAACCTTTGCCCGTTTCCAGGCGGTAAATCCGGGTACCCGCAAGGCGCTCTTCGTTTTCTGCTGTCCACGAAATCAGTGCAACGGAATTCGGAAGCAGTTCAAGCGCTTCAGCAGCGATTTCTTCTTTCCGCAGTTCAAAATCTTTCGCCACCTGGTCGGTGTCCGAGAAGTAATGGATGCGGACGGAACCGGAAAGTGCTTTGCCATCAATACTGACGGAAAGCGGGCGGCGCTCACTACTGCGGTTGGTTACCAGCAGATAATCTTCTTTCCCGGTTCCCCGAAACGCCCGGGCGTAAAGCCCTTCTTCCGCTTTCCCCTTCAGGCCGGGCAGGTAGATCATATTGTCAATCTCAGCGGCCCACGAGTGGTTGGCGTTGTTCGTTGCTTCGTGAACAATGTGCATAGCCTTGCCTTCGGGAGTGAGCCGTACCCCGGTGCGTAATGAGTCCGATTCCCCCAAAGTCCCTGCGGCGTAGGCTTCGAGCATCTCTTTATTCCGGTTCCGTACAGGGACGCCTTTATTACTCACCTCGTGGCTGCCGATGTACCAGGCATTGGTATGGGCCAGTTGGCGCAGGGTGTACTCGGCGTTGTAGATGGCAGATTGTATGTCACCCAGGCCCAGGTTCCATACCCCGAATTCGGTGATCATGAGTGGAATGTCTTTGGCTGTGTATTCTTCGATTTCTGCCATTGCTGCGGGAGAGGTTACCTGGGGCAAGCGCGTATTCGCCCGGCGGAATGCCTCGGGGAAGGTTTCGCGGTGTCCTACGTGCGTAGCGTAGGAGTGTTTGCTGAATACGTTCCAGTAAGCGCCGTGTTCTTTTTGGTAGCGGTTGATCTCTTTGGCGAAGTCCCAGATCCCGTCCCATGTAAAGTTCAGCGCCATTTGCGCGTCGGGGAAAACCTGCCGGATGGCCTCGGCGTGGGGCTTCATCTTGCGGGCGTAGTCGTAGCCGTCGTTCCACCAGTAGCGCTTCCGGGCGGGGATGTAGAAGTAAGGCTCGTTGCAAAACTGCCAGGCCACCACTTCGATGTTGTTGTTTTTGCAGAAACGGGCAAGTTCCAGCGTGGTCTCCGGTGTTTCCGTGAAGCCATTGATCGTAACGATCAACTTGGAACCGAAGGAGCCCAGTAAGTCGTTCAGGTCGCTGATGAGGTGCGGCCCCTTCGCGGCCGTAAATTCATACCCTTTGATGTACTGGTTTTGCTTGTCCATCATCAGGTAGTAATCTTTATCGTAGAGGCCGGTCGCAGCGTTGAAAGCGTCGCCCATGGTTCCGCTGAAGAAGCGCAGCCAGCCCGGCCGGGTTTGGGCCACGGCTTCCCGGAAATCGGGATGGGTATAACTCCAGACTTTGTCCGCAATGCGGACGTTGAAGCCGCTGCTGCCCACCTCCAGGGGGTGCCCGTCGGAGGTGTTGATGTTAATACCGACAACGCTTGCCTCTTTGACCGCTGCTTTCATGGCCATCGCGTCGAAAGCGGGGTTGGCCTCCGTGGGAACCGGTGCATTCGTCCGTTCCCGCCAGGTAATGAGCTGACGGTGGAGCGAGTCACGTACGGCGGGTAGGGTCGCGGCCAGGTTATTGCGTTCGCCGGGGTCGGTGGTTAGGTTGTACAACTCCAGGCTCCCGTCTTCGAAGTATTCGTGTAGCTTCCATTCTCCGGCGAGCAGGCTGCTGCCGGGCCGGGTGCGGAAGAGCGGATCGCGGCTTTCCGCTCCGGTCTTCTGGTAGGCTTCGAGGTAGATGGGGAAGTGCCAGTACAGGTTTCGGGCCGCAAGGCTTTGTCCGCTTAGGAGCAGCGAACTCAGGTTGGCACCGTCCAGCGAACGGGCGGGTGTCTCCAGCCCGGCCAGGTCGGCCAGAGTGGGGTAGATGTCGAGGTTGGTGACGGGGGTTGGGTCTTCGCGGGACGCAATTTTGCCCTGCCAGCTGATTAACAGCGGAACCCGGACTCCTCCTTCGTAGTAAGCACCTTTACCCGCACGAAGAGGCTTCTGATCAGAAATTTTGTCTACTCCACCGTTATCTGAGGTGAAAACGATGATGGTGTTTTCGGCCAGGTTGCTTTCTTCGAGTTGAGCGATGACTTTTCCGACGTTGCGGTCGAGCACTTCTACCATCGCTGCGTAGGTGGCGTGCCTCTTGTCTTTGATACCGGGACGGCCGAGGTAGCGCTGTACCATCGTATCCGGTGCCTGGATGGGAGTGTGTACGGAATAGAACGGCAGATAGAGAAAGAAAGGATCATCCCCTGAATCCTGAATGAATTTGACGGCTTCATCTCCCAACCGGTTTGTCAGGTATTCGCCCTGTGGCCCGTTCTCAATGTTCGGGATGTTGTACGGACTGAAGTAGGACCCCTTGGGGTTCCCGTATTTGCTGCCGGCTACGTTTTTGTCAAAGCCTCTTGTCAGTGGGTCTTCGCCGATATGGAACTTGCCGAAGTTCCCCGTCCGGTATCCCTGCCGTTGCAGGAATTGTGGGAGGAGCTCAACATCAGCGGGAGGGAAGTGTGCGTTGTCTGTCGGGATCAGTCGGCGGTGTTTATCGTTGCCCCGCGCAGAGGGGCTGACGGTGTAAACGCCCGTTCGCTGGGGCCACAGGCCACTCATCATTGCCGCCCTGCTCGGTGCGCAGTTTGATGCACTGGAGTAGGCCTGCGTAAAGTTGACGCTCCTTTCACTCAATCGGTCGAGGTTTGGGGTGTGGTAGACGGTGTTGCCCATGTAAACGGGGTCTGCCCAGCCCATGTCGTCGGCTACAATCAGGACAATATTGGGAGCATCTTCCTTCAGGGCGGGAGGAGCCGCAGTGGTCCTGTTGCTCGTAGCACACGCAGCGACTACAAGCGTGAAGATCAGCAGAGAAAGTAAATGGCGAATTTTGAGCATGGAACATGATTTAGTAGTGGGCATACGGATGTATCAACGGTCATTGCATCCTGCGTCCGCGCCGCAAAGAATGCCGGCGTGAGAAATGAATTTACCTGGTGAAGTCTGGCTCTTCCCGCAGGAGGTTTTCGTAGGGAAGGCGACCAGTATTAATGAGCGCTGAACGAAGATGAAAACGCAAGGCCGGTTTCACCTGAGGGTAGATAGTGATGAGTTTGGCGTTCAGCGGCGCTGCGATTTTGCCCAGGTTTTGCAAGCTGGCAAAGGCGGCAGTGTTGTCGTTTATTAATTCGGCCAGCAAGGCATCGTAGCCCGGGCTGTGGCCAGCGTATACTGCTGCTTCGGCCAGCAGCGCCCGTACTTCGGGCGCCGTCTCTTTCGCGATGTATTCGATCAGGTCTGCGCCGGGAACAACGCCGCCGCTGCGGCGCGCCAAACCAGCCAGGCCGGAGGCGCCCCAGTACCTGATGGCGGGGTCTGCGGCGGATAAGAAGCCGATCAACTGAGAAGCTGATTCTGGATCGGCATCCATGGCCAGTTCTGCGGCTGCGATGATGGCACCGATGTCCCGGTCTGTCCCCCGCACCCGCTCGTACAGCGGCTGAGGGTTTTGGGGTTCTCTCATGCCGGGGGGTAAAAATCCGAGGTCATTGATTTCCCGCAGGTGAGCCGATAGCTTCGCTTTCATCCGGTCGGCGACTTGAGTAAACTCCAGTACGTCAATGAGGTTGTTGACTTCGTTCGGGTCTGCCTGTACGTCGTACAGTTCGTAGGGTGGGTTGAGCCGCCAGAAACGATTACTGCGCTCGTTGCCTCCGCCGGTCATCCATGACTTTTGCCAGGCCCTTTGACCCGGCATTTGCCACTGGAACGCTTGCGGCGTACCGTCGGGATAAGCTGATTGGTAGTTGGCGATGATCTTGTAGCGTTCTTCTACGAGGGCGCGGGAGGGGGCGTAGGTCTCCGCCTGGTTGGCCCGGAACAGGAAAACATCTTCAGCGATATTGCTGGCCGCATTGCTTTCCGGCCCAAGAAAGGGCCGGCCAACCATAGCGGGCGGAGCCGGTACACCAATCAGGTTGAGCAGGGTAGGGCCGAAGTCGGCAAAGGCAACCAGCCGGCCCGTCGTTTCCGGCTGCCCGTCGGGGTAGGCCAGTTCCCGGTAGGCTGGCGGCACGTAAACGATCAACGGCACGCGTCCGCCGGTTTCGTAGGTGTACGCTTTCCCGCGCGGGATGCAGCCGCCATGATCGCTGAAGAAAAAAACGATGGTGCTGTCTGCTTGTCCGGATGCCTCCAGTTCAGCGAGTTGCTCCCCGACCCAGGTGTCCATCTCAGCGACGGCGTCGAGGTGCCAGGCGATGTCGTCGCGCACTTCGGGGAGGTCGGTAATGTAGGGCGGAACCGAGACCTTTGCCGGGTCGGTGATCCGTCCCGCGCGTTTCCCGATGGGAGTCTTGGTCAGACGGCTCATGTGGGTTGTACCCAGGTTGAAAACGGCGAAGAAAGGTTGCCCGGGGTTGGGGCGTTTGTTGTAGTGTGCTTTGTTCTTCGATATATCCCATACATCGGTTGGGATGTCGCTGTCGTTGTAGTCTCTTTTTGCGTTGTTGGTCGTGAAGTAGCCCGCCTGGCGCAGCAGGCGCGGGAAATAAAATTCTGACGGCACGGCCCGGGCTTCGCGGTGCATATCGGTGCCCAGCATCGGGGCGTACATTCCCGAGATCAGGGTGGAGCGCGCCGGGCTGCACTGCACACCGTTGCTGTAGGCGCGCTTGTACAAGGTGCCTTTGCCTGCCAGTGCATCAATGTTCGGGGTGCGGGCCAGGGGATGGCCGTAGACTCCGATGTTGGGGCTCAGGTCTTCTACCGACAGCCACAGGATGTTTGGGGGTCTTTTCTCGCTTTCCTCCAGGTGACCCTGAGCGCTTTCCGGGGCGGGGCCGCAGGTGCAAAGCAGGCTGCCCAGGAGCAGGCAAAGAAGGACGGTCGCAGATCGGAACTGGCACATACACTTATATTTTCTGAACAGTAAAAAGGGGCGGTAGCCGATAACACGTAATTGTCGTTATTTCTGCTCCGCCCCGGCCAAATCACTAGTAGTTACTGTTTGATGATTTTAAATACTTGTTGTCTTCCCTGCCCGGTGCTTATCCGAAGGAAAAGGTGCCGGCTGGTACTTCCATAGGAACCTCCCGGGTGCTGGTGCCGGCTATATTTTAGGCCAGGACCTTGCGCCCCACAGGATCATACACCTCATAAGTTGCATTGGGGGTGGACAGCGGGAATGATGAGTCTCCGCTACTTCGCGCACCGGGTTTTTCAGCTCTCCACCGTCGGTGCGTTAGCTCTCTCCGGTGTCGTTCTCCGTTTTGACGATATAGTAGAAAGTACCATTTTGGTCCGCCTGCCCGTCGGTATAACTGAATTATGTCAGTACCCTTGCCATCAGTTGTCCGCCCGTATAATTGGTGAGTTGCGTCACTTGAGCACTTAGTGTGGCCAGTGAAGCGGTCAGCAGGAGGGAGGAAAACAGTTTTTGCATGATTTAATTTTTTGGTGAAGACAAAACGGAGTTTCTCTTACCTGCAGCTGCTGCCGGACAGGAAGAAAAATGGGTTTAACCACGCCTTTCAGGATGAAAGGGTAAACTATTTCTGGCTGCTGAATAACCTATTATTGCACCTGCGGCCGCGCCTGAAAAGGTGCTTACAGAGAGACGCCGTAGAAGTGGGCGCAGACGCAGGTGCAAAAAACAGGATGGAGATCTAATCACCCTTATATGCTTCCTGGCCAAAGGAGAAGACCTCGGATGGCGTGCGGGCATTGTCCATTATCAGGCGGAGTTCCTGCTCTACTGCGGGGTGTTCGAGGGCGATGTCGGTCTTTTCCCCCGGATCGTTTTTCAGGTTGTAGAGCTGTACGTTGGAGTCGGGGTTCTTTTTTACGTTGTAGCGTACTGCTTTCCAGTCGCCCTTCCTCACGGCCTGGCGGCCTCCTTTTTCGTGGAATTCCCAGTAAAGGTATTCGTGCTGTTCCTGTTCACCTTGTCCTAGCAAGGTCGGAACCATAGAGATGCCGTCCGTTGCGGATGGAGGCTCGGCTCCCGCAAGATTGGCCAGGGTAGGAAAGACGTCCCAAAACGCGGAAACGTGATCGGTCCGGGAGCCGGCCTCAATCTTACCGGGCCAGCTCGCGATCATGGGCACGTGGATGCCTCCTTCGTAGAGGTCGCGTTTTGTGCCACGGTAGATTCCGTTGCTGTCGAAATAGTCGGGGTCGGCTCCGCCTTCGCGGTGGGGCCCGTTGTCGGAGGTGAAGATGATCAGGGTATTGTCCGCAATACCCAGCTCTTCGACCCGCTGAACGATCTCTCCGACCTGACGGTCGAGAATACGGATCATCGCAACGAAGGCCGCGTGGGGCGTTGGCTGCGAGCCGTACTTGCCTTTTCTGTACTCAGGGCCGCTGTCTACTCCTTCATAGGGCTTTTCGGGCTGAAAATTGCCTTCATATTCGGCAAGGATAGAATCCGGGGCGATCAACTCAGCATGCGGAATTATAGAAGGAACGTAGAGGAAAAAAGAAGTGTCTTTATGCTCCTCCAAAAAGGCCATGGTTTGGTCATGGATCATGTCCGGAGCGTAGGATTCTTTGTTGAGCCCGCTGTTGCCCTCCAGCACGATGGAGTCTTGGTTAGACCACAGGTGATCGGGATAGTAGTGATGGCCCAGGCGCTGGCAGTTGAAGCCGTAGAAGGTGTCGAAACCCTGTTTGTTGGGGTCTCCCTCAGAACCAGGATAACCCAAGCCCCATTTGCCAAAGGCTCCGGTGACATAACCGGCATCTTTCAGCGCCTCAGCCATGGTGTTTGTTTCGTCGGGGATCGGGTACTGACCCTCGGGTTGAATCTCGTAGTTGCCCCGGATGAAAGTGTGCCCGGTGTGTTGCCCGGTAAGCAGCGCAGAACGGGAAGGTGCACAAACTGTGGCACCCGAATAATGCTGTGTGAATAACATTCCGTTGGCCGCAAGCCGGTCGATGTTCGGGGTGCTGAATCTTGTTTGGCCGTAGCAGCTCAGGTCACCATATCCCAGGTCGTCGGCCAGAATGTAGATGATGTTTGGCTTAACGGTTGAAGACTCCGATGCGGCCTCATTGATTGGTTCAGCAGAATTAAAACAGCCCGAGAGCAGTAGCAGGCAGAGCCCCGCACCCGCACACAGCGCCTGGTAGTAGAATGTCATAAATTCAGTTGTTAAGGAGGTCTGGATAAAATGGAGGTCGCCCGGGCGGGCTCCAATAGGAGTTGCCCGGACGACGGTCCATTAGCGGTAACCGTTATTAGAAGGGTCGCTATTAAGAAGGTTCGGATTAAGAAGAATTTCGGCCAGCGGAATCGGCAGGAGTACGTGCTTTGGCTGGATGTTGGCCGCAGGGTTGTTGAATGAGCGATGCTCGGTGTTCATCACTGTCTCGAGCAGGATACCCCAACGGATGAGGTCCATCTTGCGGTGGCCTTCGGTAGCCAGTTCGAACTTGCGCTCGTCGTACATCGCTTCCCGGAATTCTTGCTGTGACATGCCGGACCACGGGCGGTCGGGCTCGAAAGCACGGGCACGAACGGTGTTCACGTAGGTGTAAGCATTGGCGGGGCCATTCAGCTCGTTTTCTGCTTCGGCTGCCATCAGGTAGATGTCGGCCAACCGGAATACGATGTAGTTCTCCGGGTGGTTGCCACGCGGAGAGTTCTCCTGATTGAGGTTCCAGTTTTTGCGGTAGTAGGGAAATGCAAGCTGGAAGCCGAGGTATTCGGTAACAATGGATGCGTCGTAACGGAGGTCACCATCTTCCCAGTTTGCGGGGTCTGCAATTTCGGGCAGAGGAATCGCCCAACCGTAGCCGGTCATGTCTTCTCCCTGTTCAGCAAGCGCAGCCGAGAGCAGTTCCACGTTGGTTGGCGTTCCGTCTCCTCCGGGGCGAACGTTGCGGTTCGCTGGTTCATCACGGATACGGGGGTTGTAGTCATCGGTACGCTGGGTGTTGCCATCGCTGCCAACGGGGTCTTTGGTGAAGTCTACTACAAAGATGTGCTCGTCGTTGTACTGATCGGTCAATGGGTTTTGATCGAAAACGTCGGCGAAGTTGTCCAGCAGGCGGTGAGGAGAGTTGTCGATGATTTCCTGGCATTCAGTCAGGCAGTCCTGCCACTCACTGTCCAGCAGGTGGAACTTTGCCTTGAGGGCTGCGGCGGCCCACTTAGAGACCCTGCCCAGTTCACTGCTGCCGTATTCTGATGGCAGCAGGTCGAAAGCGCGGTCGAGGTCTTCTTTCATTTCGCTGCGGATCAGCACTTTGTCGGTTCGTTCGATTACGGAGAGTTCTTCCGTCGAAGGCAGTTCTCTGAAATAAGGCACGTCTCCCCACAGGTTGGTGAGGTGGAAATAGGCAAGTGCCCGCATGAAGAGAAGCTCGCCGGTAACCTGGTTACGAATGGACTCAGAAAGTTTCTCGTTGCCTTCTACGCTGGCGAGGAACAGTGCAGCGTTCCGGGCCAGTTCATAGCAGGAGTTCCAGGTGTCTGCGCCGTCGGAAACCCCTTCGCCAATGAGGTAGTTGTGGATCTGCCCGTTCACATTACGGTTCGGGCCTACTTCATCGGTTCCGTTCACATAGTAGTTGTCAAGGCCACGGGTCTTGTAGAGGCTGGCACGGTGCAGGATCCGGTAGGTTCCATTGACTGCCAGAAGAGCCTCGGCGTCGTTGTTGAAGAAGTTATCTGTAGTAATACCACTGCGGAAATCTTCTTCGAGAAAGTCTTCACACGCGGAGAATGAAAGCACCGTGAAGAGGGCGACCACTATGGTCAGTAGAGAATATATATTGTTTTTCATTTTATCTTCGGTTGTCGGTGATTAAAAGGTTACGTCGAGGCCCAGCGTGAAGGAGCGTGCGTAGGGGTACTGGCCGGTAGCAACGCCCTGCTCGAGGCCGCTGCCATAATTGCTTACCTCAGGATCTCCGAAGGAGAAGTCGGTAAAGAGAAGCAGGTTGTTCCCGGTTGCGTAGACGCTCAGCGAGCGGAATACATTGTCGATTCCCATATTACCGACGGGGAGGTTGTAGCGAAGAGAGAGGTTTTTAAGCCGGATAAAAGATCCGTCCTCAATACCTGCAGTACTGTTAGGGTTGAACAGGCTGGTGGATGTACCAGCACGTGGGATGTCGGAGTCTTCGTTTACACCAGGAATGTAACGGTCTACTACAGCAGGAAGCAGGGTTTGATCTCCGCGGCCAAATAAGCCGGTTTGGATTACGCCGTTGTAAACATCGTTGCCAAGTGAGCCCTGGAAGAAGATGTCGAGGTTGAAGTTACCCATGGTGAAGGTGTTGCGGATGCCACCGTACAGGTCAGGCTGAGGGCTTCCGATAACGACAAAGTCTTCTTCGTTAATTACACCGTTACCGTCCATGTCTTCGTAACGAGGGCTACCAATGAAGGCTCGTCCGGTCTGGCCGTCTGCTTCAATTTCTTCTGCGGAGCGATAGGTGCCCAGGTAAACAGCACCGACGAATACCGGTGCCGGCTGACCAGGAATGAGGCGCACACCTGATCCACCCTGATTGGTTGGCTGACGCAGGTCAATGAAATCATCGCCGCCCAGTTCGAGCACTTCGTTTTGGTTGGTAGAAAGGGTGAGCTGGGTTTCCCAGGTAAAGTTCGACTTAGATACGTTGAAGCTGCGCAGTGCAATCTCTATACCTTCGTTACGGATAGAGCCTACATTTTGCAACTGGCTTCCACCTGCAGTACCGGGGAGGTCTCTTGCCAGTAGAAGATCTTCGGTTGTTTTGCGGTAGTAATCGAATTCGAAGAATATCCGGTCCTGCCAAAGGCCTAATTCGAGGCCAAGGTCCAGCTGACGGGTTGTCTCCCAAGTGAGGTCCCGGCTGGGAAGGCTGCCAATGATGACTGCATTCAGCAGGGTTTCGTTGAAGTAAGCGTTCTGGTTATTGAAGCTGGCAACTGAGTTGTAGGGGTTGACGCCCTGTTCTCCGACTTCACCAAGACTTGCCTTCAGCTTAAGACGGGAGACAAGGCGGGAATTAACGAGGAAAGGCTCACGGTGGGCGTTCCAGGCCGCTCCTACGGATGGGAAGAAAGCGTACTTGTTGCCTGTTTCAAATACACTGGAGCCATCTCTCCGGCCGGTAACGGTAAGGAGGTACTTGCTGTCGAAGCCATAGTCAAGACGAGCGAAGTAAGAGGCGAAGGTGCGCAGTTGGTACCCAGAGCCTATCTGGTAGGTGTCGGGGTCGGAGCCGAAAGACAGGTTGTTGAACTGTACCACATCATTGGGGTAGCGTTCGGCCTGCGCACTGAACGATTCAATCTCGGTGCGCTGTACTGAGAAACCTCCCAATAAGCTAACTCTGTTTTTATTGAAGTTCCTGGTGTAGTTGATCGTGTTCTCGTTCAGCAGGTCGTTCTTCTGGTTGGTGGCAAGACTTGCGTACCCGCCGGCATTATCGAGCTGCCGCTCCGGAAGAGCTCCCGGTTGGTAAACATTCGTTTTAAACGAAGAGAGTTCTGCCCCAAGGGTACTTTTGATGACGAGGCCTGCCAACGGCTCAACCTGTACGTAGATGTTGCTGATTAGGTTGTTGTCCAGACGATTGTCTACGCGGAGGTTATAATCCGCTACCGGGTTCCGCTGCGCGGTACCACTAACGGGGTTTACTGCTGTGTACAGGCCGTCTTCGTCGAACACTGTCCGGGTGGGAAGAACGCTGCTTATGATCTGACCGTAGTTCACTTTATTGTTTTCCCGTGTATTCCGGGAAAGGTTAAGGCGAACACCAGTAGTGAACACATCACTGATTTTGAAGTCCATGTTCGTCCGCAGCGCGTGGCGTTGAAAACCGGAACCCTTGACAACGCCTTCCTGATCGAAACGGTTAAGGGAAACATAGTAGTTGGCAGACTTGCTGTTGCCGCGGATAGACAGGTCGGTGTTGAAGATTTGTCCATTCTGGGTAACGAGGTCCAACCAGTTCGTATTTGCCACGTTAGCAGGATCGTCAAAAATGAGCGGAAGGGTAGGGTCGGTAGCACCAGTACCATCAGGACCCGGGACGAATTGACCAGCTTCGTTCACGTAATTGGCGTATTCTTCTCCCCCCAGGAGTTCGACCTGATTAGCTACGCTTTGGGTAGTGTAGTATTGATTAAACGAGACTACGGGCTTTTGCTCCTTAACGTCTTTACCAGTTTTAGTGGTGATGAGGATCACCCCGGATGCACCTCTGGTTCCATAGATGGAGAGTGCGGTTGCATCTTTGAGGACTTCGATTGATTCGACGTCATTGACGTTAAGTGAATTGAGGTCGAAATCTGTACCGGCAATGAAACCGTCTACTACAAACAATGGGTTGTTGTTGCCATTGACTGAGTTCGTTCCACGAATACGAATAGTAGTGCCACCGCTGCCGGGAGCACCGTTGTTGGATGTTACTGAAACACCGGTCGCACGGCCCTGAAGTGCCTGGTCGATACGGGAAACCGGCTGATTAGCCAACGCTTCTCCTTTTACGGATGCCACCGAGGAGACGAGGTCTTCCTTTTTGGCAACGCCGTATCCTATCACCACTACCTCATCGATCATATTGACATTCTCGGAGAGGGTGACGTCGATCTGGGTCTTATTACCGACGGGGATTCGTTGGGTGGTATAACCAGTAAAGGAAAAGACGAGCGTATCGCCCGGTGAGGCTGTAACGGTATAACTACCATCGAAATCTGTAGCAGTTCCCCCGCCGCCGGGGCTGACGATCACATACACGCCAATGAGACCGAGCTGGTCTTGTCCGGAAACTGTTCCGCTTATCTGTTGCTGGGCGTGCAGGCAGCCACAGATAGTTAGCGCAAGAATGAGAAAAAACGTTTTTTGCATGATTAAACTTTTTAACTAGTGTCGTAAAACAATCAACACGAAATTCGGCTTGTTGCCGGTGTTAATTTTGCTCAATGTATGGGTTGCCTAATTTGTGTCTGTTTCAAATAAGGGGTAAAAATGTTGCATGGGTTGCCAGAGTCTCTTATGTTGGCTCTGATTGCAACATATTTGTCTCATATTCCGTCTCAACCTCGCTCACTCATTGGTCGAGTACTTTCAATAATGACACGACAAATGAAGATTACCTGCTTCCTGAACAACCTCTCTCTGTACTCTGAAAGGATTATCGGATTGCTGGTCATTTCACTGTTTTTTGCCCACTTTGCTACTGCACAACAGCAGCAGTCATCGTTTTCCCATCTGGAGGTTAAAGGCAACCGGTTTAAGCAGGAAGCCCGCACCCTGTACGAAGACAGTTTTGGGTTTCTATGGATCGGTACCAATAACGGATTGTACCGCTACGACGGAAACCGAATGAAAGGTTATTATCATAATCCTTTCGATTCAGTCTCACTGGCCAACAACACCATCCATTTCATAGTCGAGGATGATCAGCAAAATCTTTGGATAGCCAGCGACAGCTACCTGTCTTTCTTCGATCGGAGGAAAGAAGTTTTTCAGAACTTCTTCAAAGGTCAGCGTACCTCTTATTTGTATGCCGGCAAAAAGGGATCGATCTGGGCAATGGTAAATGGTAAGGGATTACTGAAAGTATCGCGTGATGAATCCAGTGGCCAGATAACTTTCGATTCCGTCAAGACCGCCGCCTCAGGCGGCAACACGCTTATTGGCGATGAGTTTGGCCGGGTGTGGATAGGCGCTCAAGATGGACTAACGCAGGTTGAAAATGGAACAGCAAATAAACCCGCAACCGGCTTCGGTTTCCCGGTCAACCAGCTGGAAAAAGGCAAGGACCAGGGTTTTTGGGTCGCCTCCGGGGCTACATTGCGCCGGGTTATGTACTTCAAGGAAGAAAATCGCCTGGAAGTAACCGCAGTTTGCGAACTCCCACCGCTTCATGAAAGGCCTGAACAGCTCAACCGGATTGTCTCTTTGCGCAACGGCAAAGACAACCAACTCTGGATCGGTACCGAAGATGGTTTGTACCGTTTAAATACCCTCGAGGCAAACCCCGTTCCTGTGCGCGTAGAGGATCCAACCCAATTTACCCGCAGCGCACTGCAGGGGAAAATCAATGCGATCACTACCGATAAGTATAATAATGTATGGGTTGGCTCTACCCACGGGGTAGTGAAAATTCTGGCGAGAGCAAGTATGCTCAGCTATACTGATCTGCGCCAATTGTCGGCCTCAATGTCCGATAACCGGGTAAAAGCAGTGTTTGAGGATGGAAAAGGAGACACCTGGATCGGAACGGAAGAAAGCGGACTGTACCATCAGCCGGCGGGAAGCAACGCGGTCAACAGAATTCCCCTGGCTGCACAATCCGTCGCTAATATCGCCCAGCGGAGATTCGGGGAAGGACTCTTTGTAGCGGGTGGTAATCATTTGTACGAGGTCGATACAAGTCTCGACCGACCGGTGGCAAGCATTAAATACTCATTGTCCAAAGCTGTAATGGCGGAGGTGGAAGTCTCGGAAACCGAACAATGGGTCGGCACCTGGGGCGACGGACTGAAAATTTTCAACGATGACCGTGAGCTTCCGATCTGGAAGCAGGAACTCGTCGAGCAAACAAAACATGATTTCATCTCCCTAATGGTGGTTGGGCGTAATAAGTACGTCTGGATCGGGACACGGGGAAACGGGCTGTACCGGGTATCACTTCAGGAAGGTAAAGTCTGGCACTATCTTCCTTCCCGCGAAAAAGGAGTCACTTCCAATGCGTTCATCTCTGTCGTAAACGACAGTAACGGTAATATATGGTTTGGTACCAGAGGAGGAGGCGTGCTGCTGTATAACGAAAGCACCGATACCTTCACGCCTTATACCACCGGGGAAGGGCTCCCCTCAAATACTATCTCAGCAATGCTGATAGACCTCGAGAACAACCTCTGGCTCAGTACCCCCGAAGGGATAGCCGTGTTCAGACCCCACGAGCAGACTTTCTATACGCTGACAACAGATGACGGGATCTACGAAAATAACTTTCAGTACAACTCTGCGGGGAGTAGCCCCGACCGGCAACGCCTCTATTTTGGAACTACCGGGGGCTATTATACCATCAGGGGCGGCGACTTTAAACCCCGGCAACTTCAGGCTCCGACGGTCATTACCAATTTGCGAACCTACGGGGCAAACGCACTGGCACACGACACCAGCTTTGTGGCAGCCGAACTGTTCAGTACGCCCCGTCAGATCAGCTTGCCGTACTACCGGAATAACCTTTCGATCGGCTTTTCTTCGCTGGATCTGACCGCGCCAAATAAAACAAGGTATGCCTACCGACTGACCGGGATCAATGATTACTGGATTTACCCTGACAACGATGCCCGCGAAGCAATTTACTTTGACCTCCCGCACGGCAAATACCATTTTGCTGTAAAGAGTACCAATAGTGATGGTGTCTGGAACGAGGAGGCTGCCTCCCTCGAACTCACGATCCTCCCGCCATACTACCTTACGGTATGGGCTTATTGGGGGTATGGCATAATTGCGGTATTCATCGCTTATTTATTGTACCGGCTCTACCGGCAGTGGTATCAGCTGCGGAAAAATCTGCTGGAAGAGAAAATATCCCGCGAAAAGAGCCAGGAGTACCACCAGATGCGCCTGGTTTTCTTCACCGATATTTCTCACGAACTCCGGACTCCGCTGACGCTTATTCTGGGGACGATCGAAAACTGGAAGAAGCGGGGAGGAGAAAACCTGCCCGTTACTTCGATCCAGCGGGTATACGCCAACAGTATAAAGATGAAGCAGCTCATCAACCAGCTGCTCGACGTTCATAAACACAATGCCGGTGAGTTCGAACTCAAAGTCAGACCGGTAAACGCCGCGCGGCACTTCCGTCAGGTGGTTTCTACGTTTACGGACCATGCTGCAATGAACCAACTGAACCTCGGCTTCAGTTCCGACGGTGCCAACCTGCAGGCGTTCCTCGACCTTTCCATCACGGATAAAATTATCGGCAACCTCGTTTCTAACGCTATCAAGTATACCACCTCCGGCGGTACCATCAACGTAAGCCTGAGTCAGCAAACCCTGAAGAAGAAAGAAGCTGCTTCCCTCGAAATCACTCCGGGAGAATACCTATCAGTAGTGGTGGAAGACAACGGCATAGGGATGGATGAACAGGATTTGCTCCACGTTTTTGATCGCTACTACCAGGCCAAAAACCAAACACCCGCTCATCAGTCAGGGTCTGGCATTGGTATGGAGTTGGTGTACAAGCTGACCCGCCTGCACCAGGGAGCTATCATAGCTGAAAGCGAACTAGGCCTTTTCACCCGGTTCATCGTCTACCTGCCCGTCGAAGCCGAATTATACCCGGAAGCAACGGTGCTGAAAACCAGCCCTGAACCTGCGTCCGCGCCGGAAAACCTGATCGCTCCACCGGTAGAACATCCCGCTTATACCCCACGAACGGAACAACCCTCCGGAGGGAAAAAAGGTAGCGTGTTGGTAGTAGAGGATAACGAAGAACTCAGGCAAACGATCGTGGATATACTGTCCGACGATTTCAATGTGCTAGAGGCCGCCAACGGAAGAGAAGGATTCGAACAGGCTAAGCAACACACCCCAAGGGTCATCATTACTGACCTCGTTATGCCCGTCGGTGACGGGCTTTCTCTGATCAAAAATGTCCGCAGCGACGAAGCAACCCGTCACCTTCCCGTTTTTGTCCTGACCGCAAAGTCATCGGATGAGGCACGCAAAGAATGCCTCGAGGCCGGCGCTTCGGATTTTATCGAAAAGCCTTTCAGTATGGAATTTCTGCGGTGGAAAATCCACAACAGCATGGATCAGCAAAAGTCTATGCGCGATAAGTTCAGCAAGACGATCAGCGTGCAATCGTCCGAAATAGAACTGGAATCGCCGGATGAATACCTGATTCAGGATTTGATCAAACTGGTGGAAGACAACATCGAAAACCCCGAACTGAGCGTACAGTTTCTGGCCCACGAAATAGGTATGAGCCGCGCCAATCTGTACCGTAAGCTCAAAAGCATCGTGAACGATACGCCCGTGTCTTTCATCAAGAAGATCAGGTTGGATCGCGCCCGTAAAATTCTGAAGATGAATAAGTTTTACGTTTCTGAAGTAGCCTACATGTGTGGTTTCAGTAGTCGTAAATACTTCACCAGGTGCTTCCAGAAAGCTTTCGGTTGTTCACCTTCGGAGTACGCTGAGCAGCACAAGTCTTCGTTATCCGAAACAGAGCCGACTACCTGATGATGGTTTCGTCGATCAATAAGCATAGCGGCTCCGTCGGATTCGATGAGAATGGTGTTGGTACCCCGCTGTAACCCGATGGTTGCGCTGTGCGCGCCCCGGAACGCTACAAAAGTGCCAGCAAGGTTATGCCACAGGAAACGGAAATCGTTACCCTTCCGAGTTAAACACCTTTCCTCCTTCGCACCGCACTACGCGGGCATGGAAGGTGTCCAGCAAGCGATAGTCGTGGGTGGCAAAAAGCACGGCCGTGCCGTGTTCGCGGCCGAGGTTGCGCATCAGTTCCAGAATGTCTTTGCTGGTTTCGGGATCCAGGTTGCCGGTTACTTCGTCGGCGATCAACAGGGTAGGGGCGTTGAGCAGCGCACGGGCAAAAGCCACCCGTTGTTGTTCTCCTCCGCTGAGGGTGTGGGGCATACTGCGCCGACGATCGGCCAGCCCTACTTCCTGGAGCACCTGATCGATGCGCTCTTCTGCGCCGGTACCTTTTTTCCACCCGGTTGCTTCGAGGGCGAAGCGGAGGTTGTCTTCGACGGACCGGTCCATGAGTAAGTTGAAGTCCTGAAAAACGATGCCGAGTTGGCGGCGCAGTTTCGGGATTTTTCGCCGGCCCGTTTTCCGGAGATCAAAACCGGATACCGTTGCCGAGCCGGAGGCGAGCGGAAGAGCAGCGTAAAGGGTTTTCAGCAGGCTCGACTTGCCGGAGCCCGTTTTGCCAACGAGGTAAACGAATTCGCCGCGGGCAATACGTAAGTCTACATTTTCCAGGATGTTGCGGTTTCCTTGTCGGATATTTACACCGCGTAGTTCAACTATCGCCTCGGTCATTTGGTATGATTTGTGTCCGCTCTCAACGTTTTGCGGCTTCAAGGTATCTAAAAAGTAACTGAGTTAGCAGTTTTGTGGTTTATTGAATTAATTGCTGCCCATACTGGTCTCTGTACTCTGCTGGTTCGTCTTCCGGGATTCAACCAGGCCGCAACTCAATAACTAATCCGACAAATCAGTTAGTAGATGACCAATGAAATCACTTTTCGCCTTTTCCGCTTATTACCTTTGGCGAGCGAGCGCAACGTAGCGAATGGCCTTTGCCGCAGCAACCCGGCTTCGCCCGAACTCACCAACTCACTAATTCCCCCAATGTTGAAAGAACTACTAACGATTGTACTTATTACCGCTTTTTGGGCGGGAACGCAGGATGCAATGTACGCTCAGAAGTACAGCAATGAATTCTTATCCATCGGCGTCGGTGCCCGCGCCCACGGCATGGGGACGGCCGTTGTTGCCGGACAGCAAGATGTGTACGCTTCTGCCTGGAACCCGGCCGGCCTGGCCGGCCTGTCGTCCGACGACGGCCTGGAGATCGGAGCCATGCACGCCGAATGGTTCGGCGGCGTAGGCAATTACGATTACCTCGGTTTTACCCTCCCTCTCTCGGGCAACAACCAACGTCTTGGTTTCAGCCTCATCCGGTTCGGGATCGATAACATCCCGAATACGCTGTCCCTCTACGAGGCGGACGGAACGATCAACTTCGACAACATTACTGAGTTCTCCGCCGCCGATTACGCGTTCATCGGTACCTACGCCAGGGCTTACCCCAAACCGAACGGTGCCCTGCGCCTAGGTGGTAACGTGAAGGTGGTGCGCCGCACCATCGGCGAGTTCGCCAACAGTTGGGGCTTCGGCCTTGATCTCGGGGCACAGCTCGAAAAGAAAAACTGGACTTTCGCCCTCCTGGCCCGCGACATCACCACCACCTTCAATGCGTGGTCGTTCTCCTTCTCCGACCAGGACAAGGAAACCCTGGAGCTGACCAATAACGCCGTTCCAATCAACAGCGTGGAAACTACCAACCCGACCATAATCCTGGCCGCTAACCGGAAGTTCACCCTCACCGATAAAATCAACCTCACGGCCGAACTCGACCTCATCGCTACCACCGATGGCGAACGTAATACCCTGATCTCCGGTGATCCGGTTTCGCTGGATCCGGCCTTCGGCCTCGAAGGGGCCTATTCCGATTTCATCTTCGTGCGCGCCGGCGTTTCCCAGCTCCAGCGTATTCAGGATTTTGACGATATAGAACGGCTGAATTCCCGCCCGAGCCTCGGGCTCGGCCTCAAAGTTGGCCAACTCAACGTAGACTACGCCTACACTGACCTCGGCGATGATGACGGGCGGAGCACCTACAGCCACATTGTTTCGTTGCGGTTGGGACTGAAGCCGCAAAACTAGCCGCCCGGCAGCCTTCAGGCTGCTGTTCTTTTTGCCTTCAGGCAGAGAACGAGCTGATGCTGAAGGGCCTGACGGCCACAGAAGGGCAGCCTGCAGGCTGCCGAATAGGACAACGATTGGTGAAAAATTACGTTGATAGCCATAAGACTCCCCGCTTATGCTCCAACGTACCCTCCTTCCCCTGCTCTTTTTAACTCTCCTCTGCACCAGCGTCCGCGCCCAAAGCAGTGTCGAGGAATTCAGACTTGGCGGTACCGCCCGCATCCTCGATGATGAGTGCATCCGGCTTACACCAGACGTGCAGTTCGCGAGCGGATCAGCCTGGTACGAGAAAGCGATTGACCTCAACGAACCCTTCGAAATCACCGTCTGCCTGGTTCTGGGCAAGAACGACGAAGATGGTGCTGATGGCATCGGTTTTATCTTTCACCCAACCATGCGCACTGGCTACCGGGGAGAAGGAATGGGCTTCGCCGGTCTGGTGCCCTCGCTTGGCATTGAGTTCGATACCTACCAGAATTATCACCTCGGAGACCCTGCCGAAGACCACGTTGCCATCAACATTAACGGGCGAACCCATCATGCCAGCAGTATTACCGGCCCAACGCCGGTGGGCAACCTTGAAGACGGCAGCAAACACCTCCTTTGGATCAATTGGGACCCCATCGAAAAACAACTGTCCGTCATGCTCGACGGCAAAGAACGCGCCAAACTGAGCGCCAACATCGTCGCTGAACTATTTGGTGGTAACTCTACCGTTTTTTGGGGAGTGACTGCGGCCACCGGCCGCAAAACCAACTTTCAGGATATCTGCATCAAGAAACTCACCTTCGCTGAAGCTAAGGTGCAGCCGAAAGTCGATTTCGGAGGAAAGAGGTAAGGCTTGTCGTCAAGGTCACCCGCCGGGACGTTCAGTTGATTATACCTGAATCACTTCGGATCAGGTGTAAAACAAGAAACCCCGGCAAGCGATGCTTACCGGGGTTATTCAACTGAGTCAGTTAGGGTGAAAGACCGGTCTCGAACCGGCGACCTCCGGAATCACAATCCGGCGCTCTAACCAACTGAGCTACAATCACCATTTGAATGGGCTGGACTCAGTTTTCTTGGCTGCTTAGTATTAAAGCGCCGCAAAGATAAAAAGTTCCCTCGTAAGGATAAAACTTTATGGAAGGTATTTTTTTAAAGCACTTGCCATTTTTGTCTGGAGATCCTGTGCCGCTGCTCTGGATTTATCCGCAAAGTCCTCACCATCACCGGCGTAGAGAATACCTCGGCTGCTATTTACGAGCAGGCCGCAATGATCATTCATCCCGAATTTACACACGCCTTCGAGGTCGCCTCCCTGCGCCCCAATGCCGGGAACAAGGAAAAAGTAGTCTGGAGTAAGTGCCCGCAACTCCGCAAACTTCTCTGCCTGGGTGGCGCCGCATACAAACATCAGCTGGTCGGCCGTACCCCATTCTGCGGCACGGGTCATCACTTTAGCGTAGAGCGGCTGCTCGCCGTCCTGACTTGCGTGCTGAAAATCCTGGCTGCCTTTATTGCTGGTCAGCGCAAGGAGAATAGTCCACTTCCCATCGTACTCGAGGAAGGGTTTGACGGAGTCGGAACCCATGTAAGGCGCTACCGTGATGGAGTCCGCGCCCAAGGTGTTGAACGCGAAGCTGGCGTAATAGCGGCTGGTGTTACCGATGTCGCCGCGTTTTGCGTCCACAATTGTAAAGTGCTCATCACCAATGTAGTCGATGGTTTCTTTCAGGATGCGCATTCCGTCGAGCCCGAGTGCCTCGTAGAAGGCAGTATTCGGTTTGTACGCGACGCAGAGGTCGCGGGTAGCGTCAATGATTGCTTTGTTGAAAGCGAGCACATCGCCGTTCAGGTGAGCGGGCATCTTGGCCGGATCGGCGTCAAGGCCGACACAGAGAAAGCTTTGTTTGCGTTGGATCTGTTCAAATAGCGCTTCTCGGTTCATTCCGTAGGAGATTCGTATTGGTAAATAATGCGGGTGACGAATTCATTTTCGTCGGCCGTTTGTTGGGGCCCAACGGGGTATTCTTCGATGCTGGGACGCAGCTGTTTCAGTCCCCGGAGGTTTAATTCCTTCCCGAGCGCAACGTGCATAGCCGAGAGGGCGCTGTAAGACCCGTTCATGTCCAGCGCGATGGCGCTGGTGGCGGGGAGGGTAACGGTAACGTAGGGAGGGAGCTTGGTTCCGGCTTCAACGGGTAGTGCTACGGCGACATCGGCCCAGCCGCGTTCCGTATCCCACGCGTAGGTGAAAGCGTTCATGGGGCCGGTTGCGATTACGCCGGCCTTGCTCGCCGCAACCGAAAGGGCCTCGGTCTCCATTCCGAAAAAGCCGTTTACGTCCAGCAGGGAAAGCTCCTGACGAAAGACGAGGTAGTGGCGCTCGGGAAGTTCCAGGTCAAGGTATTCAAGCTGCAGGGATTGTACGCTTGTGTCACCGCCTTCAGTGGCAGTCGAAATTACTTCTTTTACCTCCCCGCTTTTGCCGCAGGCAAAAAGAAGCAGAAAAGGGATAAGGAAGATCGGAATACGAAGGGTCGCTCGCATAGTTAGGTTTTACTTTGGGGCAAAGGTAATATTATGCCCGGAAGGAGAAGCAGATTCCGGCGCGAACGCAGGTGCAACGGAGGTTGAACGGAGCAGAGTAGTTACCTCACCAGCGTAACCCCCCCCTTTACGATCTCGGTTATCCCGTCAAAACGCTCGTAGGAGACCACGTAAGCGTAGACACCACCGGGAGATAACTGCCCGTTCGGTGCAGTTCCGTTCCAACCAGCATTCGGATCATTGACCGGGAAGTTCTCAAGGCCATAAACGCGGTTGCCCCAACGGTCGAAAATGTGCAGGTAATTGATAATTTCTACAAACTCCGGATTGCCGAATACAGTATAAATATCATTGACTCCGTCTCCGTTGGCCGGGCTGAATGCCGTTGGCATGTAAATGAGGTCTCCTTCATCCACAATCACATTCTGGCGCAGCATGAGCTCGCAGCCGTTGGTGTCCAGTACCGTAACGGTGGCAATGAAGGACTCCAGAGGGGAGGTTGTGGGGTCAGGACAGTCAAGGCAGGCGAGTGAGTCGTTGATGTTGCCCCAGCTCCAGGAGGCAAGTTGGCCATCCTCGCGGTTGGTTAAAACCCCAAGCGTCGCCTCTTCGCCAAGGTTGATCGTCACGTCAGGGGCATTGCCGGTAAAATCCTCGCCCTCAAACATCAGGAAGGTGTCACGGAGTTCGCAACCCAACTGATCGGTTACGATGAGCACATTGGAGCCCGGTTCGAGTCCGCGCAGCCCGTCGATGAAAGGCTCTGTTTCACCGGTTGGGCTACTGAAGTCAAACGGTCCGTTCAGCCCGGTAACACTGGTTACGAAGAGCCGGCCGCCAACCTCAGGGCAGGGTGGCTGCTGAAGGCTGTAAGTCACCGCCGTCGGCGCGTTGTCGATCACCATGACGGTGTCGAAGCTGCTGCATCCGGATAGCGGATGGATGACTTCCAGAACATGCGGGCCAGCTACCGTGGTGAATACCTGGGTACCCGCACCGATCTCGTTACCCTGCGGGTCGTACCAGATCATATCCGTACGGCCCAGGTTGGGGGAGAAGCTTCCGTTGAGGACGGTACCGAGACCGGTACACACCAGGGTTTGGTCCGTTCCTGCATTTGCCGTCAGGGTTTCTCCGTCGAGTACGATGTCGACGTTTTCTGTAGTAGTACATCCGTTGGTCGTATCGGTAACCACAACGGTATACCGGCCGGCCTGATCGGCAGTGGTAATTGCCTGGTTGGTGGATCCGGTGATGTTTCCGTTAGCAGTGCTCCAGGCGAAGGTATTCGGTCCGTTGGCCGAAACGCCGATCGTGACCTCCGGGGCAAGACAGTTCGAGGTGACGGTTCGCTCCGGTACCATCACGGTAGGTGGTGTCCGGTCAATTATTACTTCCGTGGAAGCAACCGACTGGCACCCGTTGTCAACCCGTGTAACCGCTACCTCATAAACGCCGGGAGTTGATATGCCAGCGAGGGTTGCGTTGCTGCCAATATCGTTGCCGTTGAAGGTCCACTCGTAAGTAACGGAGCCGGTAAAGTCAGGGTGGCTTACTGTCAGGTCTACCGTATTGGCGTTGCAATTGATCGCGTATTCTACGGGGAACTCCAGGTTGATCACATCATCGCTTTCGTCGATGTCGATCGAGTCTGTTGCGGTACAACCGTTACCAGGGTTGGTAATCAGCACAAAGTAACGCCCGGGTGAAGAAACTGAAATGCCGCGGGTGGTTCCCAGGGTAATTCCGTTGCTGTCTGACCATTCATAGTCAACTACCTGGGTGTTCTGGGCAGCCGAAAGGTCGAGCGACTGCAACGAACAACTGAGCTCCGTTGCACTGGCGGAGATTGATGCCAGTACGGTCGTGGTTTGGTCCTGCAGGTTGAATACCCTTGTGGTTTCACAGTTGTTCTCGTCCGTGACGGACAGGGTGTAGAGGCCGGCGCTGACTTCTCCCAGTGAGTTGCCGGTAGTACCGTTACTCCAGCGGTATGTGAGCTGTCCGGTTCCTCCCGTATAGTTGGCACTCGCGAAAGCAAGGCTGCGGCAGGTTTCGTCCCGTAAACTATCGCTAACCAGGGTAATAGCTGTTACCGGCTCAAGGATATTGAAGGTAGTATCGAAGGTGCACGCCGAAGGCGTGCGGTCCGTGATGGTAAGGCTGTAAGCACCGGCTGCGAGGCCGGATACACTGGGGCCGGTAAGTCCCGCTTCGCTCCAGGTGAAGTCGTACTGAGAGTTGTCTGCGTTGGTTATGATGCTGATGGATCCGGTCTGGCTTCCGTTACACAATACGTCTGTCTGATCTACCTCAAGGCTGAAGTTGCCGTCGGTTACCGTTGCGATTCCTCCCGCCGTACCCGTGCAGCCGTCTCCGCCAACTACGGAAATAAGCTGAATGGTTGTAGCCTCGGTATAGTTCAGTAATGTGTCGGTGGTTGCTGTAAGCATTCGGTCGATACCGTTTTCACGGATGGTAAAGGTAAAAGGCCCGGTGCCGGTCAGCAGAATAGGTACATCGACGTTGAAGGGAGCGTTACAGACAGAGTAGTTGCCACTTACTTCGGCGCGGGTGTCGCTTAAGTCGAGGAACACGGTGTCCAGAAGGATAATCCCACAAGCATCTGTAAGGGCGAGGGGGTAGGCCGTAGTTCCTCCCATTGTTGTGACCTGGTAAAGACTGTCAGTTTCTGAGCCGTTGTCCCAGTCGTAAGTGTAGGGTGGAGTTCCGCCGGTCACTTCCGGGATGAGGGTTGCCATCTCTCCCCGGCAGGAGACAGGGGTATTGCTTACGCTAAGCGTAAGTGCTGCAGGTTCGGCAATAACAAAGCTGGTGTCCCGGAAACAGGATGGATCTGCAGCATCCGTGATCGTCAGGTTGTAAGTGCCGGCAGCCAGATTGGTGCGGCTGGAGGTGTTGTCCGGGATGTCTCCCCAGGAGAAAGTCAGGGGAACTGTGCCAGGATTAAGCAAACTGATACTGCCGGAGCTTTCTCCTTCACAGCGAATTTGCTCTATTGTGGCTTCAAAGCCGATCATTGGATCAACGATGGTGGCGGTGCCACCGGTGATGTCTCCGTCACATCCCGCGCTGTTGGTGAAGGCCGTGATGGTAATGGTAGCCGCAAAATCAACGGGGAGGATGGCGCCACCACCCGATGTTGTCAACGTTCTTTGCACCTGCGTTCCCGCCGAATCAACGGTAAAGGAAACAGTGTACATATCTACCGGGCCATTGATAAACAGCGGCAGGTTCACTACACTCTGGTTGCATAGGGAGTAACGCCCACTCAGTTCGATATCGAATGCGGGTAAATCGATGCTAACGGTATCCAGAGCGGTGAAACCACAGGAGTCGGTGACCATGAAGGGGTAGATCGTCTGACCGTTACGCGTTACGATGGTAAGCAGGCTGTCGGTGGCGGAGCTGTCTGGCCAACTGAACGCATACGGAGGCGTGCCTCCGGAAACAACTGGTGCCAACACGATGGTCTCGCCCGCACAGGAAGGCCGGCTGTAATCGAAAGAATCTATCTGGACCGAAGAAGGTGAGGCGAGTTCGTAGGTGACGGTATCGGTACAACTCGCGTCAATGAGTGGGGCAATTACAACTGAATAGGAGCCTGGTGATAAGCCAGAGCGGCTGGCGGTCGTCTCGGCCGGATCGTCAAGCCATTCGAAGGTAAATTCATTGTTACCCGCAGCGGTGGTAAGATCGATCGTTCCGATCGATTGCCCGCAGGTAGCCGGACTGATGTCGGCCATCACGCTGACTTCCGCCCCCCGAATCGTGGCCGTTCCACTGGCTGCTCCTCCGCAGCCTGAAGGGTCTGCCACCCCGATGATCGATACATCTGCGGTGAAATCGTATTCAAGGGTGGTATCTCCGGTTACCCGGTAGGTGATGGTATCCCGTACGCCGTTTGAGTTGAGCTCGATGGTCAGGTCGTAAATGCTGCTGCCCTCAAGATCGATGGCGACGGTGGCTGTTGGGTTGCTGCAAAGTGAATATAACATGTCTGCAGTAGAGGCAGATATAGCGGGTGCGCCGATGAAGACAGTATCTGTTCCCGGAAGGCCACAGCCGTCCATCACGTTTACAATGATAGAGGTGTCTCTGCCGCTGGCGGTGTACGTGATGGTTTGGCTGGTCAGGGCCGGATCTGGCCAGGAGTAAGTGTAATCGCCGTTTCCGCCCAGCGGGTTGGCCGTGAGTTCTATCTCCTCGCCGGCACAGGAGGTGAGGTCCGGGCCCAATTCGACTTCAAACGGGACGTTGTCCTGAAGCCAGAAGGTGTCGGCGTTTTCGGAACAGTCACACGTTCCATCGTAGCGGATAACGAAGGCTTCTAACCCTTCGGTAAAGTCGGTGTCGGCAAGGATCGGAATAGACAGTACCGCCGAAGTGTCGCCGGCCGGAATGATGAAGGGGGACGGAGGGAGAATGTAATCGGCACCCGCGGTTACCGCAGGGTCGGTTGCGCGAACGGCCTCGGTAGCTGTTCCGAAATAGGGAATGATGTTGTACTTGACGGGCAGCGGTGTATTGATGAATGGCTCATCGAGTGTTCTGCGCGTAAAACGGATTGTGGCCGTATCGCAGCCTTCAACGGGTTGGAGTACGTCGATTTGTGCGGTGGTGTTTGGTTCCGGCTTATTGACAAGCCCCGCCAGAAAAGAGCCGGCTTCGAGCATCACGCCGCTGTCGAGGATAAAATCCCCCGCATCGACAACGATGATCTTGAGCGTGTGCGGAGCACACGGTACCACAGCTCCTTTTGCCTGCAATACGGTACTGAAACCATCGTAGGCAATACCCGCCAGGCGTTCCGGTGGCGGAGGTGTATCCATACACGGGTCATCGAAGTTGGCCGTCGTGTTGTTCAGAAAAGAGGCTGCGTCGACGGTCCCGGGGTTGAGGGTAGCAGGAGACACGACGTCTCCGCTGACGGGCAAGCGGGCGATGTTACGGGTGACTCCGTCGGGACCAGTAAGCAGAAAGCCGAAGGCGTCGTTCGTTACGCCAGCACCGCTGGCGCAGTATTGCTCTGAGAAGAATACGTAGTTGAACGTAATGGTGTCGGTGGTGGGGATGAACTCAAATTCGATCATCGCTATGTCGTAGACATCCACGCCCGGAGGAACCAGAGAGGCTGCGTCTGGGTCAATGCCATTCATATCGAAAATGTCAATCAATCCGGACTGCGAAGAGGAGAAGAAGTTCGGCCCCGGAGCGCTCTCAACCCAACCGGTGCTCACAATCAGCCCGGAGTCAATACCAACGGTTGGCAGACCGTTCCGGAAAACACCAGTTTGATGCAGGACCTCTCCTCCGATAACGGGCCGTTGTACGCTGATCAGGTCCGTCGGGGTCAGCGCGAAGCAGCTGTCTTTACGGAAAATGGTGTTCAGCATGTAGTCAAGATCGCGTGTCCCTTCTGTTTCAATGGTGTCCCCTGCGATCTTAAGTCCTCCCGGTTGGAACCGCTCACCCTTCTCGACGAAGATGCGGAACTCAGGGACGGATTTTACGGCTACGTCGAGGCAAAACTCGACGGTGCCTGTTTTGGCGATGCCACTCAGCATCAGGGCGTCGTGGCTGACGATGTCGGCGGGCAAGTTGCCCGGGGTAAGTATTGGATAGCTGTGGTCCTGCGGTAAATATACCGTGTACTCTTCCCCGGGGCTGAGGCCCTTGAGGCGAATTATCAACTCATCCTTTCCCTGCAGATTGAGGTCGTGCCGGGTGGGATGGTCAAAAACAGGCAATTCAATGGCTTGCGCGCACAGGGGGAGTTGGGCGTGCGAAAAGATTGCGATAATCGTAAAAAACAAATACTTCATGTCCTGGGGCTTGGTCCGGCGGGTCGGGGAGTAAGACGGCAAAAGAACGGAAAAGTCATGATCGCTGAACAGTAATAACGATAAGCCCGCAAGAATTTAGCAAAATGTGTTCAAGTGATCGGCAAATATAGGCCTATTTCACCTGCTCTTGTTGTTCTCGTCATGTTAAAAAGGGGCTTCGCTATTGATCTGGCGGGAAACGACACAATGTTTTGTGAGACCCAATAGAGCGATGGCTGAAAGAAAGCTTTCTGTTGGTAAATGTAAGCCCACAACTCTATCTTTTCCGGGAATCGAGCGGCAAAGTTAAGGGGGGCAGGCAGGGCTAACGCATAGGATTCGATTTCAAGCTTTTAGCTCGAAATTATAGTCACCGCCTAAGAGCTTGCAACCCAAAACGCGTAGCGTTTTTACTTGCCCATCCCCCGTGGGACCGCCGAAGGCAGCAGCGAAGCTCACGGGTTGGGGTGGGGATTTAAACACGGCTTAACTAGCCTATGCGTTAGCCCTGGGGGGGGGAGGCCTATCACCGAAGTTACCTTGTGTTAAGTATGTATTGACCCGGAACGCTGCCGCAGCGGGCCTCCGTTTCGGTCTCGGAAAACCATGATTATCTCCGAGACAAGGCTGGCGGCAATCTCCTCAGGAGATTCAGCGCCAATGTCGAGGCCAACCGGGGAGTAGAGATTAGGGAAGCTGAGCAGGTCGAACCCGGGAAGCTCTTTTGCCATGCTTTCAACCCTTTTGCGCGGTCCGAGCATACCAAGGTAGCGTGGTTGGCGGGGAAGAAAAACCTCCACCATCCGGCGGTCCCAGTCGTAATCATGAGACATCAGCGCGATGGCGGTCGCTGCGTCTGGCCGGATCGTACCGGCTTCGCTGTAGTCCAGCAACTGATCGGCGAGGGTTTCCATCTCCCGGGTGAATTTCCGGCGCGCTCCGATCACGGTCGTTCGCCATCCGAGATGCCTGGCGGCACGAAGGGTAGGGGGGATGTCGTAATTAGTCCCGGAGATAACCAGGTGTATTTCGGGCTGCACGATTTCAAAAAGGACAGGCCGGACCTGGCCTTGTTCATCGCTGATTCTGGCAACTTTGCTTCTGCCGCCGGCGAGGTGGCGGGCGGCTTCTGTTTCCAGCGCAGCGGTTGGTACCCCGAGCTGTTCGGCCAGCGGAGCGAGGTCTCCGGTGCTGTAAACGCTGGGAGGAGGAGGTACATCGTCTTTCCCTTCCAGCAAACGGGCCAGGAGCACTGGCTCTCTCGTGTGGACGACTGTACGCAGGCGTTCGATCTCATTGCTCGGGTCACTGAAATCGAGTGGTAAAAACATGATTTTGATCCGTCCGTTACAACCCAGGCCGATCCCGATCACTTCATCTTCGCCGTCAAGGGTGTCGTAAATGTGGAAGGAGGGAGTATCGGACAAAATTGCGGTGCGTGCCCGCCGGAGGGCATCACCTTCGAGGCAGCCTCCGCTGATGCCACCGATGTACCTGCCGTCGGACGCGACCAATAATCGGGCGCCTACCCGGCGGTAACTCGATTGCTCAACCTCCACTACCACCGCAAGGGCCGCAGAAGTATCATCGGCTTTCAGCCGGTCGTAAAGTTGGATGATTTGTCGGATTTCTTTCACCGGGGCAAGATAATCAAGCAAAATGAGCCGGGTACAAGAGTTGTCTTTTTAACACCTGAGGAGGTACCGTTAGCAATCCTGGCTAACGGGGTGAACCGGAAGCATACCACGGGGTGCGGATCGGAATGACATTCTGGGGCGCGGCCGCAGGTGCAATGAACGTTTACAGAGCGGCGCTCCCTGGCACCTCAGCCCGCTATGCACCCGCTGCCGCGCACCTTTTAGTGTCATAAAACAAGGTGGAACACAAGTTTTAACCGCAAAGACTTGCACTTTAATAGCAATATTGCTATATTGCGTGTCAAAACCAATTAAATCCTTCACCATGCGACTTACAGAAATCAAATCTTTCCTTGCTCCCCTCGATACGCTGCTCATTAATTTACCGGACGGAACCCGCGTTCCCGCCCATTTCCACGTTACGGAGGTAGGGAAGGTGACGAAGAACTTCATTGACTGCGGTGGAACGCTGCGCGACGAGAGTGTGGCCAACTTCCAGTTGTGGAGCGCTAACGATTACGACCACCGTCTGCACCCCGGAAAATTGATCTCTATCATTGAACTGGCCGAAAACAAACTCGGCCTGGGCGATCTGGAAATCGAAGTAGAATACCAGGGCGAAGACTCGATCGTTAAATACGACCTCGAAGCCCGCGACGGAGAACTTCATCTCGTTGGTAAAGCAACCGCTTGCCTGGCAATGGATGCCTGCGGCATCCCCGAAAAGAAATCGGTAGACCTTTCCAACCTGGTTGCAACCGGAGGTGGCTGCACCCCCGGCGGCGGTTGTTGTTAGTGGCCTTCGCTTCTCTCTGGTTAACTGTCTTCAGGCCGAAACCTTATCTTTCAGCCTGAAGACAGGAATACCGCAATTTGATTAACCTTTCAACCTCCGGGTTGGAGCACTACCGCCGAACAATGGGACTAACCAAGACCGATGCTTATACCGAAGAGCAAAACCGATTAGCTGACCTTTGCCGCGCGCTCGGCCATCCGGCCAGGATCGCTATTTTGCAGAAATTACTCTCTGCCGAGTGTTGTATCTGCCGTGATTTCACGGACGAGATCGACCTGTCTCAGCCGACTATAAGTCGTCACCTCAAAGAACTGAAAGCCGCCGGACTGATCTCAGGCACGATTGAGGGCACTTCGGTGAGCTACTGCATCGATCCCGGCCGTTGGCGGGAAGTTCAGGGCCTCCTCAACGGAATGTTCAACTCTTTCAATATGGATGGTTGTTGTTAGTGCAGCAATAAGTTGCCTCTAGGTCTAAGGGCTCTATTCCCGCAGAAAGCGGAACCCCGTACGATATGGAAATACATCCATGATCTCACCCGCCTGGATGCGGCGCTTCAGGTCATTCCAGAAGTCTGCATCGAAGATCTCACCGTGCTTGTCCCGCAGGTAGTTCAGGTTGGGGCCGGCCCGCATCAGAAAACCGGGGAACTCTTCGGGGAAAATATCGTTGGGCCGGACGCTGTACCAGGGCTGACTCGCCATTTCCTGTTCGTACGTTTTTGCTTCGGGAATGTGGCGGAAGTTGCAATCGGTAACCAGTTCTATCTCATCGTAGTCGTAAAAAACCACGCGTTTCACGCGTGTAACCCCAAAGTTTTTCAGCAAAAGGTCTCCGGGGAAGATGTTGGCGGCTGCCAGTTGTTTGATGGCCCTGCCGTAGTCGCGCAGTGCTTTCTGAGCGTCAGCTTCTCCTGATTCTTCTATGTAAATATTCAACGGCGTCATCTTTTTCTCCACGTAGACGTGGTCGATCAGTACGGAGCCGTCAATAATTTCAACTTTCGAGGCTGCGGTTTCTCTGAGTTCGGCAAGGCAATCGGGATCAAAGCGGTTTAGTGGCAGGCTTAGTTTTTCGAAGAGGTAGCTATCTGCCATCCGTCCTACCCGATCGTGGCGCTTTACGAGGTCGTACTTCTCTTTTACCACCTGGGGGGTTACCTGCTTTGGTGGAGCAAACTTATCTCTGATGATTTTGAATACCATGTTGAGGCTCGGCATGGTGAATACGTACATAACCATTCCGGCAATACCCGGCGCAGTAACGAACCGCTCGACCGGAGCATTGGCCAGGCCGGGGGGCGCAGCATGATGCTTTTTGTCTGTGAGCCTGAAGTGACGGGTCAGCTCGCGGTAAAAGACGGTTTTGCCGTGCTTCTCGAAACCGATCGCGTTGTAAAGCTCACTCATCGCCTTGGTGGGCATGAAGGTTTTCAGGAAGTCCACCATATCGCTTGGAACGGTAATGTCGGCGAGGAAGTACGACCGGTGATAGCTGAAAATGGATGTAACCTGATCGGATTCCAGCAGGAGTGCATCGATGAGAATGCCCCGGCCGTCGGGGTGCAAAAGTGGAAGAATGAAGGGGTGAACGGATCCATCCTTGAGGAACCGACCTACGATATAGGCCGATTTGTTGCGGTAAAAAAGCGAAGTGAGTATTTCGAGCCTGTCGTCAGGAGACCGGCCGCCGAGTAAATCGATGTGGTGCTGCCACCGGTCAGCTACAAGCCTGAGGTCGGCTTTTTGATCGTCCCATTCTGCATTGAAGCGGAAGTGGTCGAGCATTTCCGCGAGGATGTCGTTGAGGTCACGCGAGCCCAGGTTGTAGTCGTAACTGATGGTGGCGTGCCCCTGGTATTCGCGGTAAGAGCCGGTGCGGGAAACGAACATCAGCTCCTTACTGGCGCCAACTTTATGAAAGTGACGATAGACGGAATTGTAGAAGGTTTCGGCAATGTTGCGGGTGTTGAAGTGAGCAATCTCTTCGGCGAATGAAGCCTTGACTTCGGCCCAGAAAGACGCATCTGCGGGAAAGTCCTTTAGCAGGCTTGCTACTTCTTTGGTCGTTTCGTCTACGTCTTCGCGGTAAAGATCAATGCGGCTTTTGGCATCGTCCTGAATACCGTGCCAGTCGCGTTGTTCAAAACGGATGCGGGCTCTTTTAGTGATGAGCTTGAACCGGTAATAGTAGTCCATATAACCCATCAGTATCTTGTGGGTGGCATCGTAATGTTTGAGGGAGTGGAACATGTCGTTTTTTACTGGTAATCCTGCAGGTGTAAGGTAAGGGTATCGCTCACTTCCCGTTGTAGTTGTTGCAGACCAGCGAAGAGCTCAGCCACGCGTTCGGGGTGTGCTGCTGCGAGGTCATTCATTTCTGCGGGGTCTGCGTTCAGGTCGTAGAGGGCGAGTCTGGGTACCCGGGGGTACAAGATGAGTTTGAAACCATCTTTCCGGATGCTGCGCTGAACGAAGATATAGCTTCCGTAAACTGCGTCGAGGCCCTTCTCTTCGCCGTTGATGAGCGGCAGAAGTGAGTTGAAATCTACGTAGTCGGGTTTTTCGATACCGGCGAGGTCGAGCGCGGTGGCCATCACATCCTGCAGGTACACGTCCTGATCGTTTGTGGCTCCTGCAGGGATGCCGGGGCCACAGATTATGAGGGGGACCCGGACGCTGTGCTCATACAGGCTTTGTTTTCCCATCAGCCCGTGGCGGCCCATGGCCAGCCCGTGGTCCGATGTGAACATGATAACGGTATTGTCGGCTTTGCCTGATTTTTCCAGAGCTGAGAGGATGCGGCCTACCTGCGTGTCGAGGTGGGTAATCAGGGCGTAGTATTCGGCTTTGTGGGTACGGACGGCAAACTCGGTACGTGGATAAGGAGCCAAAGCTTCGTCGCGCAGGGTTGCGCCGTTACCGATAGCTTCTTTATCGGGGTGAACGGGTTGGAAGTTAACGGGGATGGTCAGTTCTCCGGGGGTGTATTTAGCGAGGTACTCCGCCGGGGCCTGCTTCGGGTCGTGGGGCGCGTTGAAGGCGAGGTACATAAAGAATGGTCGCTCGTCGGTCGCTGCTTTTTTCAGGAAGGCTTCGCCTTCGTCGGCAACCACTTCACTCCAGTGTTTTCCGCCTTCCCAATAGCCTCCGAATTTAGGGTCGCTGGGGTCGTAGCTGTCGTCCGTTTCACTTAGCGGGCGGTTGTAACCCGGCGGGAGAACGGCCGCAACGGAATCTCTGGGCGGATGACCGTCATGACGCTTGAACAACTGATGGAGTTTGCGACCGTTGAACCCATCGGAAGGCATCCCTTTGCGTACGTGACCGACGTGCTCGAAGCTTAGTGCGGGGTTGACGCTCACGTGCCATTTCCCCGCCATGTAGGTTCCGTAGCCAGCTTCGTTCATGAGGTTGCCCCAGAGTTGGGAGACGGTGGATCTATCGCCCTTTTGCCAGGTTTTGTCCAGTTCTCTGGCGCGCCAGACGGACCGGCCCGAATTCAGCATAGCCCGGCTGGCCGCGCATACCGCCCCGTTCCACGCGCCCATGTTGTAGGCGTGGGTGAAGGTGGTGCCGGTGTTCACCAACCGGTCCAGGTTAGGGGTGATGATTTCGTCGTTGCCCAAAGCGTGGAGGGCCGTATATGTTTGGTCATCTGTGAAAATGAACAGGATATTGGGGCGTTCAGGCCGATTGCCGGGCTGGTTTTTATCGCTACAGCCACTAAGCAGAGCGAGGAAGACCAGGGCGCTGAACGCAGGTGCAAGGTTTCTCATTATGAAAAGCATGATTGAGTAAAAGACACAACATAAGACTTTGCCCCCGAAGGAGCCGGGCCGCTGGACAATGCTGGCCTTTTTTGAGACGTTTGTTGCACCTGCGGCCGCGCCTTGTGCTGCCCCTGATTCTCCTGATTCGGTATTATTCCGGGAGGCAACCGGTGTTACTACCAACTACCGTTCTATCTGCCTACCTTTGCTCTCCCTAACCTAAAGAACCAAATGGACGTTAAAAATAATATTCTCGAAACCATCGGCAACACGCCTATGGTACAGCTCAATAAAGTAACCAGTGAGTTGCCCTGCCGCGTGCTGATGAAGGTGGAAACCTTCAACCCCGGCCATTCCATCAAGGACCGCATGGGCCTGAAAATGGTGGAAGACGCCGAAGCAGATGGCCGCCTGAAACCCGGCGGCACCATCATTGAGTGTACCTCTGGTAACACCGGTATGGGCCTCGCCCTCGCCGGCTGTGTGAAGGGCTACCGGTGCATCTTTACTACCTCCGACAAGCAGAGTAAAGAAAAATTCGACATCCTCCGCGCCATGGGCGCCGAAGTGATCGTTTGTCCCACCAACGTTACCCCGGACGATCCCCGCAGCTACTACTCCGTAGCTGAGCGCCTGAGCAAAGAAATTCCGAACAGCTACTGGTTCAATCAGTACGATAACCTGAGCAACCGCAAGGCCCACTACGAAAGCACCGGCCCGGAAATCTGGAAACAAACCGACGGCAAAATCACCCACATGATCGTGGGCGTAGGAACCGGTGGAACCATCTCCGGCACCGGGAAATACCTCAAAGAACAGAACCCCGACGTCAAAATCTGGGGCGTAGACACCTACGGCTCCGTCTTCAAAAAGTACCACGAAACGGGTGAATTCGACGAAAAAGAAATCTACCCTTATATCACCGAAGGAATCGGCGAAGACATCCTGCCCAAAAACGTCGATTTCGACGTTATCGACCACTTCGAGAAAGTAACGGACAAGGACGGTGCCGTAATGGCCCGTCGCCTCGCCCGCGAGGAAGGTCTGCTGCTGGGCTACTCGGCGGGAAGCGCCGTCGCCGGTCTGCTGCAAATGAAGGACGAACTCAGGCCCGACGACCTGGTCGTCGTGGTTATCCACGACCACGGAAGTCGCTACGTCGGGAAACTGTACAACGATAACTGGATGCGGGAGCGCGGGTTCCTGGATACCGAACTCCGGGTCCGTGACCTTGTCGCACTAAAGAAAGACGCCGCCTTTGCCGGGATCGAGCAAAGCGCCACGGTTCGTGAGGCCCTGAAGATGATGAAGGAGCACGAGTTCAGCCAGATGCCGGTCGTAAATGGCGATGAATCGGTTGGATCAATTATTGAGACCGATGTGCTTAACTTCCTGCTGGCCAATCCAATGGAGAATGCGGAGAAGCCGGTCTCTGAGATTATGCGTAAGCCTTTCCCGGAGGTGAGTACGGATATGTCACTGTCTGAACTCGGCAAGCACATCACCAAAGAAAACCCGGCTGTAATCACTACCGATCGTTCCGGTAAGAAGATTCTGGTGGCACAGTACGACATCCTGCAGGCAATCTAAAAAGTCGTTTCTGAGATGATCCGTAAGCGTTTAGTCCCGGGCGTCAGTCAATGGCTGCCCGGGGCTAAACGCTTTTTTTGTGTTCAGCCAGGGCTGAACCCTCACAGAATTTAACGAATGCTCCCTTACCTGTATCGAGGTTCAGAGCGGTCAGGTAGCCCATTCCTTTGTAGGAGTGTGCACACCCCGAATCGATGCAGACCCGTTGGGCCGTCTGCATATTCTCGATTCCGAATTTGACGGAGTTCACCGGTTCCGGCGTATGGCCATGAACGATGATGCGGTCGCCGAGCCAGTCGCGGTCTGTCTCTTCGTACCAATACCGGATCCAGAGCATATCGTAGGTCGCGTCCAGTGGGTCTTCTGCCCGGAAATTCAGGCCGGCATGAACAAGGATGTACCCCGGCGTTTCGTGGTAATAATCGAGACTCAGCATCCAGCGGCAGACCTCCTGGTGCCGGCTAATGGGGACAACACCGGAGTGCTCGCCCCGGCCCACCTCATTGATGAACATTTGCTCGTGGTTGCCACGCAGGCATTTCACTTTGTAGCCTTCTGCCTGCAACTCCCAGATGTGCTCGATCACTCCCATACCATCCGGCCCCTTGTCGATATAATCACCGAGCAGAAAGAGTTCGTCTTCTCTGCTGAAATTGATTTCGTGGAGCAGTGTTCTAAAGGTGGCCGGGCAGCCGTGGATGTCGGAAATAGCGTAACGGGGCATATGTGTGGCTTGGGTTGCGCTTTTAAAAACGATGCATCGGGGGAGATTGGTTGCGTCGGGATTTAAAAGTCTACCACAAACGTGTAAAGGCTGGCTGCTACTGGTTTTTCCGCGTACAAAGTCGGTAGGAGCTTATTAGTTTGGCTTACGGCCCGGTTGCAGTACCGGGCGACTTTATTCATCTCTGCTAATAACTCGATCATGCAAAAATTGTTCTTTTTCTCCTTTTTTTGTCTTTTCATCCTCTGTTCGGGGGAGCTTTCGGCCGCCGACTATTTCGTGGCGAAAACCGGAAACGATGCCAATGACGGCTCCGGACAAAGGCCGTTTCTTACCATCGGGAAAGCTGCTGAAGTAGCGCAGGCGGGAGATGTGGTTTACATCTTTTCGGGCAGCTACGAAGAAACCCTGCGGCCCGCCAATTCTGGCACTCCGGGGAGCCCCATTACGTTTCGGGCGGTGGAGGGGGAGCGCGTCATCCTCACCGCAATGGAGGCGCTGAATGGTTTCACTCCGGACGCAGGTGGTATCTACAAAGTTGCGGTAGACTGGGACCTGGGACAGCAAAACTTTGTGATGAATGGCTCCGCTGCGATGGACCTCGCCCGCTGGCCAAACAATACCGACGGAGACCCATTCACCCTTAATCACCTGCGCAACGACGGCGGTAGCCCGGGGGAAACCGAAATAAACGCATTCTTAACCGACAGCGATATCCCTGATTTTGACTGGACGGGGGGCTCGCTTCTGTTCTACGGCGACCGGCCGGGATCAGGCTGGACTACCTGGAAAGCATTCATCAAATCCAGCTCCACCGGCCGTGTCAATTTCGACCTGATCAAGGATCAGGAATGGATCAGAACTTTCCATCCTCCCGCCGACGGCGGAGACTACTTCCTGGAGGGAATCAAAGATGCGTTGGACTATGAAAACGAATGGTGGTTTGATGAGCAAACCCGAACCCTGTACGTGCAACTGCCCGGGGGCGAAGCCCCCGCCGACGGCCAGGTTCAGATGCGCCGCCGCGAACTTGCCGTAGACCTCAATGGCCGCAGCTACATCAATCTGGAAGGCTTCGCCGTTTTTGGCGGCGGTATCGACATTGAAGGAGAAGGCAACCGCCTGTTCAAAATGTCGAGCTTTTACGGAAGCTACACCCGCGGAGTAACCCGTAATTTCCACGCCGAAAGTCGTGCTGTTGACGTGAAATGGAACGCTGTCAACACCGTCATCGAGCAGTGCGAAATCGCCTTCGGGGCAGGTTCCGGGGTTTGGGACAGCGGATCGGGAACAAGGATCGAAAACAACTACATCCATGACTTTAATTTCCTGGGCGACTACGATGCGCCGCTGATGGTCAGAGGCCAGCGTGATGCTCTCGTGACCCGCAACACCATCCGAAGAGGTGGACGCGACGCGATCCAGATCATCAGCAAAAATTCACGTGTATCTTACAACGATGTCTCGGAGAGTAACCTGATTGCCGACGACTGTGCTTTGCTCTACACCATCGGCCTTGACCTCAATATGGAAATCGATCACAACTGGTTTCACGACGCTCAGAGCAGGGGAACCCTGAAAAAAGCGGCCGGGATTTACCTGGACAATGACCCCGGTAACGTGAAGGTGCACCACAACGTTGTTTACAACACCGAATGGTCGAGCATTCAGATGAACTGGAACGCCACCAACATTGAAATCTACAATAATACCCTGTGGGACGGCGAAGCGGCCTTCGGGGCCTGGCACCTGGCGGGAACGGCCTTCAGCAACGTCAAAATCTGGAACACCCTGACCAATATGAACTCACTCGAGCCTCAGGCCGACAAGCAAAACAATAAAGTACTGCAGGATAGCGCTGAGCCTTTCACCAACGAGGCTGCTCTGGATTTTACGTTAGTTTCCGGGGCTTCTGCTGTTGATTTTGGCCGCGAAATTCCCGGGTTTACCGATGGATTCATGGGAGCTGCACCTGATGCCGGTGCCTATGAATCAGGTGCCGATCGCTGGGTTGCCGGTATCGATTGGGAAATAGAGCGGGGGCCAAATGAGACCTGTTACTACCTGCCGGGAGAGGGTGAATGCAGCAGGTTTCCGGTAGCTACGGGAAACCCTTTTTCCGGCAATTCCGGCTTGGAAATCTTCCCTAATCCGGCGTCTGAGAGGCTTCACTTCAAGGACCTCAATCCTACGGCGGTACTCCGCATTTACGACTTCAACGGGCGGGTGGTCCGCACCTCGATCCGCTCTTCCGAATACAATGACGGGGTCGATATCAGCGGTCTGACTCCGGGGATGTACCTGATATCCGATGGGGTAGGGGCTTCGGCAAAATTCCTTAAGCAGTAGGCAGGCGGCAGTGCTTTTGGGCGCGGCCGCGGGTGCAAAGACGGTTAATGTACCACGGGATCACCAGCTGGCGGTGGTCCCGTGTATAAGCAAGCCACTCCGACGCCAGCTGCAAAACCGATAACCGGCCGTGGACGCGCTTTGCTCAAAGTCTTGCCCCTTCGCGGGCTACGTGAACCAGGAGGAGGGTGCAGCACACCCTCAGCCCTGCGTAAAGCCAGGGCAGCGTTTGCACAATTGCCGTTGTGATGAAACCTTTATTGTAACCCGTCATGTTGAGCGTCATCGCCGCTTCGGGAATACCGAAGGTGAGCCATTCGAAGATCAGGCCAGCAATATATCCCGCTACGATCAGCAGGTTCATGCTTGTGTTTTTCCAGGAGTAGTAACGGAACAGGACCAGAAGGATGAGGCCAATGGCCCAGAGCAATTGTGGTCGGCCTGACGAGAGTAATGGTTCGTCGGACAGCATGTAAAAGATGGTTCCGCACATCAGATGAACCGCGGCGGCGGTTACTATTCCGGCTTTGCTGTCGGAGAAACGGTACTGCTGAATCCGGGTTTCCATGACGGTATGGTTGGGTAATTATAGTCTACGTAATTTAACGAAAAATCGGGTATTGCGCCAATTCATTCGACCAATGGAGGAGGAAGGCAGACCGTAAACTCTCTTTGCACCTGCGGCCCCGCCCTGCTATTCGTAACCAGCCACAAATACTTTTCGGAACCCGCACAAATGCCTGGCGCTGCCGTTTAATTGTTTCAACTAAGTGTCAGCGAATGCAAACCCCCACGCAAGTAACCAATATACCCGGCGAAAGCCCTGAAATCGAAAAGATCGAACTTAAGTACCTGAGCATTCAGGAGTACCAGCAACTCCGTGAACTGATGGAGGAGGCCTACGCCGTTTTGCCCGATTCAGCCTGGGAGCGCGAAGAGATTCAACGGCTCATCGATTGCTTCCCCGACGGGCAAATTGCTATTCTCATCGACGGGCAACTCGCTGGTTGTGCCCTCAGCATCATCATCGATTACTCGAAGTTTTCCGACAATCACACGTACGGGGAAATTACCGGTAACTATACCTTCAGCACACATACTGAAGAAGGAAACCTGCTCTACGGAATCGATGTATTCGTTGCGCCTGAGTTCCGCGGACTTCGTCTCGGTCGGCGCATGTACGACTACCGTAAAGAATTGTGCGAAAAACTCAACCTCGAAGGCATTCTCTTTGGTGGTCGTCTGCCGCAGTACCACCTCTACGCCGAAGAGATGGGACCGCGTGGCTACATCGAAAAAGTGAAGGCGCGGGAAATTCACGACCCTGTCCTTAATTTTCAGTTTGCTAACGACTTCTACGTAAAAAAGGTAATCAAAGGTTACCTGGAAGGGGACGCCCACAGCATGGAATACGCTGCGCTGCTGATGTGGAACAACGTACTGTATACCGCCCCTACCAAGGAGTTGAAAACAGAAAAAAGCGTGGTCCGGCTTGGCTTGGTGCAGTGGCAAATGAGACCCTACAGAACCCTGGATGTTCTGATAGAACAGATGGAGTATTTCGTCCAGACGGTGAGCAACTACCGGTCTGATTTTGCTCTGTTTCCTGAGTTTTTTAATGCTCCGCTGATGGCGGAATACAACGACCTTTCGGAACCGGATGCAATTCGGAAGCTGGCTGAATTTACGGAGCCGATTATGCGTAAATTCAGTGAATTTTCGATCCAGTACAACATCAACATCATCACGGGGTCTATGCCTTCGGTCGAAAATGGTGCGCTCTACAACGTTGGATACCTGTGCAAGCGTGACGGTACCATCGAGAAATTTTATAAACTACACGTTACCCCGGACGAAGCCAAAGTATGGGGTATGACCGGCGGAAACCTGGTAAGAACATTTGATACCGACTGCGGCAAAATCGGTATTGTAGTCTGCTACGACGTGGAATTCCCGGAGTTGCCCCGTATCATGGCGGAAGACGGTATGAATATCCTGTTCGTGCCGTTCCTGACCGACACCCAGAACGCTTACAGTCGCGTGCGTCACTGTGCCCAGGCACGAGCCATCGAAAACGAATGTTACGTCGCCATCGCAGGATCGGTCGGAAATTTACCGAAAGTGCACAATATGGACATACAGTACGCCCAGTCGATGGTGTTCACGCCGTGTGATTTTGCCTTCCCCAGTAACGGTGTAAAAGCGGAAGCGACACCGAATACGGAGATGATCCTCGTTGCTGATGTGGATTTAGACCTGCTTAAGGAACTGCACGAGCATGGTTCCGTACATAATCTGCGCGACCGGCGGACGGATGTTTATCGTCTGGAGTTGAAGGGCAAGGCCAGCAGAGAGTAAAACGTGAAGATTTTCCGGAGCTGTATCAGCGGTCTGTCTTAGGGCAGGATACTTTTTTCTTCGTAGAAAGGGTTTTTCTTTTGCCAACTTCCACACTTAAACATTCCGGAATATGCAACGAACGCTTTTCTCCCTGCTGATCCTATTTGCTCACATTGCTTTTCTGCAAGCGCAAACTGCGGACCTGCGGGTGCGCCTGCTGAATATGCCAGGCGTAAGCATCGAAATGATAACGCCTGGCAAAGGAGACGGAGATATCTACGAGCTGATGGTCCGTCAGATGATCGATCATGAGGATAGCCTGAAGGGTTTTTTCTACCAGAAAGTTTACCTCAATCATGTCGGCTATGATCGTCCGGCGGTCATCGTTACTGAAGGGTATAACCGCGACCGGCCCCGAACCTACGAACTGACCAGGTTGCTGAACGCGAACCAGATTCAGGTGGAACACCGCTTTTTTGGTAAGAGCGTACCGGATTCTATGGATTATCGTTTCCTGAACCTCAAACAGGCAACTGCTGATTTACACCATATCCGCCAGCTACTGGGGGAGGTTTACGAGCAAAAATGGATCAGCACCGGCATCAGTAAGGGCGGAGCAACCACCATCTTTTACCGCTACTTTTACCCCGACGATGTCGCAGTCAGCGTTCCTTACGTTGCTCCCATCAACCGCGCTTACGAAGAGACGCGTTTGTACACTTTTCTGGATACCATAGGGAGTGAGGCCTGCCGGATGGATATTGATGCTTTCCAGCGCCGGATGCTGAGGAACAGAGAAGAAATATTGCCTTTGTTGAAGTTTTACAGCCTTGGTGCCCGGACCAGTTATACTTATCTTAACCTGGAGCAAGCCTTTGAATACGCTGTACTGGAATATCCTTTTTCTTTCTGGCAGTATGGCCAGGATTGCAGTAAGATTCCTACCGTAGATACGCCTCTTCACGAGGCGCTTATTTACCTTTTGGAAGTATCCGGTATCGATTTTTTCAGCGACGCATCGGTAGACCAGTATGTTTCTCATTATTACCAGTCGGCCACCGAAATGGGATACTACGGCTACCGGACAAAACCGTTCGAAGACCTCATCGAAACCCTGCCGACTGGTCAAAATCCGATGGCGCTTTTCTTCCCGAAGCCTATGACGGATGCTTTTAATGGTGAATTGCTGAAAAAGGTTAACGAATGGTTGGCTGGCAATCAGGCCAATCAAATGGCTTATATTTACGGAGGCGTTGATACTTGGACGGGCAGTGCAGTCCCAGAAAACGACAAGGTAGATGCCGAATGGTTCGTACTGCCGGGGAAGCACCACGGCAACGCCAGGATAAAGGGAATGACGGAAGCCGAATATGAGCGCTTCGTTGCTTGCCTGGAACGCTGGTTAGAATTGGAATTGGATTAGGATTGTACCCCGATAAACCTGTACGTTATGACAAAAGCCAAGTACCTCTTTGCGCTTATGCTGCTGCCGTGCGCGCTCTGCGCGCAAGCAAGCTATTTCCCACCCACCAATTCGTTCAACTGGGATACCATCTCCCTGGAAGAAGCCGGTTTTTGCGCCGACAACGAGCAAGCGCTCTACGATTACCTTGAGGAGACCAACACCGATGCTTTCCTCTTGCTCAAGGACGGAAAGATTGTGATGGAGCAATACTTCGGCAACTTCACCCGCTTCTCGTCTCATCTATGGAATTCCGCCGGAAAATCATTGATGGCGTTTACGGCCGGCATTGCAGTCGGGCTGGATTCTCTTAACGTAGAAGACCCGGTTGCCGACTACCTTGGGACCGGCTGGACCAATTGCCCGGAAACCGAAGCCGCCATCCGGGTGATTCACCAACTTACGATGACCAGCGGACTGTCTGATCAAACAATCGAACTGTTCTGTACCGACCCCGAATGCCTGGTATGTCTGGCGACGCCCGGAGAGCGATGGGCCTATCATAACGGCCCCTACACTTTGCTGGGCGAAGTGATTGAATCTGCCGTTGAACAAGACTTGAACGATTTCATCGACGATCGTATTCAGGCCCTGACGGGGATAACGGGAAGCTTCTCTTACCTTGGCGACAACAGAATCTACCTGAGCAATGCAAGGGCAATGGCCCGGTTCGGGCTTCTGGTTGCGAACGAAGGGACTTGGGACGGCACTCCCGTTATCAATGATCCGGAATATTTTCGGGCTATGATCAATAGCTCGCAGGACATCAACCCCTCTTACGGCTACCTTTGGTGGCTTAACGGAAAAGACAATTACCGGTTGCCGAGCTTGCAAACTGATTTTCCGGGCCCCATTATGACCGAAGCCCCCGCCGAAACGATTGCCGCGATCGGGAAGAACGGGCAAATCATCAACGTGGTTCCATCGCAAGGGCTGGTAATGGTCCGCATGGGAGGGAGCCCAAGTGATGATTCATTAGTGCCGACATTCTACAACGATTCTATCTGGTCCAGAATCAACGCGCTGTCCTGTACTACGACAATTGAAAACCGGGTCGATGTTTCGACCCTTAGGGTATTTCCCAACCCCGCAGCTGAAGAGATCCGGGTCTCTGCAACCAAAGCCATGCTTAGGGGCGCGATTTATAACTATGCCGGAGACCTGCTTCGGGAGGCGCCCGTTACGGGCGCGACCGACGCAAGCATATCCCTCGCCGGACTGCCGGCGGGTTTATTACTCGTCCGCATCGGCTTTGCCGATGGCTCGTACCGCTGGGAAAGGGTAGTACGGCAGTAAAAGAATCGCTTAAAAGAAACTGCGCACCTTATCAACGATATAAGCGAGAGTGGCCTCGTCGAATTCAGAGTGCATAGGCAGAGAGATGACCTCTTTGCATAGCAAATCTGTAACGGGCAGAAAATCAATATCGTTGGCCGCTGTTCCACGGAAAGCTTCCTGGTCGTAGAGGGGAACGGGGTAGTAGATCATACTCGGAATTCCAGCTGCTTTCAGGTGTTCCTGCAGCGCATCCCGACGACCTCCATCGATACGCAAGGTGTACTGGTGGAAGACATGGGTGCTGTTCTCCTGGCGGGCGGGCGTCAGCAAACCTTCCAGCCCCTGAAGGTGAGCATCGTAGTAATCGGCAGCCTGGCGGCGGCGATCGCAGTAGCCCTCTAGGCGGGGGAGTTTGCAGTTTAAAACTGCAGCCTGAATAGAATCCAGGCGACTGTTACATCCTACTACATCGTGGTAGTAACGACGGCTCTGCCCGTGGTTGGCCACCTTGCGCAGCTCATCCGCTAGTTCTTTGCTATTGGTATTGATGGCACCTCCGTCTCCGTAAGCACCAAGGTTTTTGCTTGGGTAGAAACTCGTGCAACCGATATCTCCGATAGCGCCAGTACGAACACGGCGGCCGTCGGAAAAAGTGTACACCGCGCCAATAGACTGTGCGTTGTCTTCCACAATGTGGAGGCTGTGCTCGTTGGCCAGTGCGATAATGGGCTCCATATCGCAGCTCTGCCCGAACATATGGACGGGAATGATGGCCTTGGTCCGCGGGGTAATGGCAGCTTCAATATCTTCGGCACGAATGTTGAACGTACGCGGATCTACATCTACCATGACCGGGCTCAGGCGGAGAAGAGCGATGATTTCAGCGGAGGCGACATAAGTAAAGGCAGGAACGATGACTTCGTCTCCCGGCTCAAGGCCCAGGGCCATCAGTGCGATCTGCAGTGCATCTGTGCCGTTGGCACAGGGAATCACGTGCTGAACACCCAGGAAATCCTCCAGTCCGGCCTGGAACTGTTTTACTGCAGGGCCATTTATGAAGGCTCCGCTACGCACTACATCGAGAATTGCCTGATCCACTTCTTCCTGCATGGCTGTATATTGGGCCTTCAGGTCTACCATCTGGATGTTGGTGGGAGGAACAGAAGTGTTTTCAGGGGTGCTTGTGGTGGTAGCCATGATCAGGATAGTTTTGTGGCGCAAAGGTAGTGCTTCGTGCTTCTTTAAAATCTTCGCTATGTAAAATTATCAATCAGGAGAGCAAATACATCCTGTTCCGGATCGGTTGAATACTTATACTCACCTCATGTGACCGAGGGGAGTATCCATCTGGGATTGTTGGGTTGGCTGCGCCCCGGAACTTCTGTCGACAAAGCCCCTGACTTCGTAGATTGTTCTTTGTGCGTAACTCAGGATTAACTTTATTTGTCACATAATCAAAATGTACCTAATCATGGCCAAAACACGGATGACCCCCTTCAGCCGATTGCTCCTTTTTCTGCTGGTATTCCTTCCCCTTGCTTATTTTGGAGCTAGCTATTACAACGGTGAAGATCCGGTTGCCAACATCAAGAATGCACTCGGGATGAACGATAGCCCTCGTACAGAGCAACCTTCGGGCAGTACTACCTCTAACAGTTCCGACAATAAGCCTGCCACTTTTGAAAACGTACAAGACCTCCGCGATGAGATCACCGAGCTCAAGGTAGACCTGGCAGTTACGAAAGAAAAACTTGCCCGGTGTCAGGCCGATAACGTGGAATAGAAAACAATACTACAAGTCGGGTGAGGAGCAGGGGGCTTTGTCGGTCTCCTGCTCTTCAGGCCCTGCACTCGCTACAGCTTTCAAATGCATCGTCTCAAACTATCCATACACGAGTTTTTCTATACCCTTCTGGCGTTTCCCCGCGCCTGGCGCTTCATGCGCAATCATCGCCTTTGGGAGGGACTGCGTGAATACGGCTGGGTAGCCCGTTCGCTGGTTGGAATCGGTGTTTTCGGAGCTGCTTATGTGATCTTCGAAGCGGTAGACTGGTACGATCATCATGCTGATGCGCCGCTTTCAGCCATGATGAGCGGGGAAAGCCTCTTTCTGCAATGGTTCAACGAACTTACGGGCTCCTTCTCGGAAGGGCTGCTCAACTGGGTAACCCTCATATTACTTGAGGTGGTAATCTACCATTTCATGCGCAGGACGCTGCAGATTGTCCTTAAGAAGAACGTCGAGAATGCTCACACTTTCAAGCCTTTCGTAAATGCCCAGATTCGTATGATTATGGTGTCTACCGTAGCTTTGGTAGGCGAGGCACTCATCCTCAACGCTGGGGAAATGATTACTGATGGCCCGGTTTTCTGGCTGTTCTCACTCTTCATCCGCTCTACGATGCTGGGGTACGTGATCGCTGATAACTACAACGAACAATTCGGACTATCCATCGATCAAAGCCGCAGACACTTGTACCGCGGCTATATCGGTATCTGTTTCGGCCTTGGGTTGCCGCTTCTGCTAATGATGAAGGTCCCGTTCTTCGGCACTGTACTGGGCCCACTGGTAACTTCGGTAACGGCTGCTATCGTGCTGCGCGAGAAAAGTGATTTGCACATCATCGGGTACCAGATGAACGAAAAAGAAAGAGCTGCCGCGGAAAAGAAGGCCGCAAAAAAAGCCCGAAAGCTTCAAAAGAAGCGACAACGCTCTGTTGCTTAGGCAGGTACAACGACCAAGGATACCAGAGCGGCAATGAAAAATCAGAAACTTTTACGAAAGGCTTTGATGTTAAAGAATCACCGCATATATTTGCGTCCGCTTAAAGAAGTTAGCCGCTTTAAGACACTCCAAATGGGGGATTAGCTCAGTTGGCTAGAGCGCTTGCATGGCATGCAAGAGGTCACCAGTTCGACTCTGGTATTCTCCACAAGGCTTTTGGCCGATTTCTTTCCACAATTTACAAAAAGTGGCAAAAGAAAGTGGCAAAAAGTGGCAAAAAAGCCCCTTGATCTGAAAAGGTTGAGGGGCTTCTGTCGTTCAAGGACTAAGAAAGTTTAGAATCGAAAGCCTGGAAATGATGCGGACCATCAACCTATGGTGATCCGTTTCTAACACTTCGAGGAGTTCGGTGTGGCAAACGTAAATACTTTCCTGTGTGATCTCTTTGATCAATTTGGATGATAGCTATCCTCTTTGAAGCTTTCTTCTAGTTCTCCTTTGGTGGTTTGTAAGAGGTTGTTGAGTCGTTTCCCCGCAGTAAGCCACGAAGTAAATTTTCTTCGATACGAGTGACAAGCTTTTGTCTTTTATCAATCATCTCAGGGAGTGCATTGAGAAATTCGTCTCCTGTTCAGAGCCTTGCGTTAGCTACCATAGCCTGCCATCGGATCACCTGGATAATTGCCTTTTCTTCGTCTGATAAGATGGAATAACTTGGAAACCTCTTACTCGTTAGTGAAACGAAACTTGATATGGCTTCTTTACTATCAAATCATAAAGAGTCCAACTCATCAAGTTCTAGCTTAACACTTTCGATAAACTCTTCAGAATCAAGAATGGGTTCTGCATTAGGATTAGGCATTGAGTTGGCTGAGAATAAAACCTAGTTTGACTTATTTTACTTAAAACGAATCTATTTGTCAATTGCGTAAAAAGTCTATGTGTAGTAAAGCTTACGTTCTTTACCTACTAGATTATACCAGTTTTGAAGGTCGTTAGAAATCAAAAAATTCTCTCTAAAGTTAGACTTTGTGTCTTCCTGAACCTTTTTTAAAACTCTTTCTAAGATGTTTTTATGCTCTACAACAAGCAGTACCCTATATCCTCTCTTAAACTCCAAGTGGTTCGGAATAGCACCTACTTTTAGTGCTAGTACATGAAGTTCAATCTTCTGAGTAATCTTCTTTAGGTCGACTCCCTGCTCTACCTCAACGAGGTAAAGTTCCTCCTGCTTGGATGTTTTTATTATCCCTATTAGATCAGGTTCAAAACTCTTGCCAATTAGGGGGATATTCGTTTTCTTCCCTGGATCATAGTATTTACTACAAAACTTCAAATTGTGCTCACTAAGCAAAATTTCTACATCTACTGTGCGTAATCTATGATCAATTTCTAAAGGCCTCTTTTTATATTTCTTCCTCCCACAACCACCGAAACGCTTAGCTCCCTTGTGGCTTAGATGAAAAAACGATTCATAAGTCGGTCTTCTCCATTCATGTACATAGCCGTCCTTTATTAAGCCTCTCAATATGGGAGAGAGGTTAGAGTTTGTGGTTCCGACACCTAAATTTATAAGCTGCCTGTAGGTTAAAAAATGGTATCTCTTTAGCCCTTCTATTACTTTTTCCCAGATTCTCATTCTTGTAACCTTATTCTGCATCGTCAATGAACACATCTGTACTAAAGTCTGAAGGCTTATCAGAATTCACATTCCTTGGCTTTGAATCTATTTTGACATAGTACTTGTCAATCATGGATTGGTTAAGCCGTTCCTTCACTTCTTCCGCCACATCATGCTTTCCTGAAAGTAAAAAATTAGGCGCAATGAAGCTTGTTGTCCTATCATGCGTCTCAATGATCCATTCATATTTTTTTAGATTAAGTTGCCCTTCCTTTAAGTATCTCTCGGGGACAATCATAGTACTGAGGTCCGACGTTCTTTTAGCTCTCCCAATTTTTACGCCCACCTGTTTTTTAATGGCAAGTCTACTGTAATCATCTCTTATCTGTTCGATAAATTGATTAGCAAGAATAAGTTTTACTCCAAATTTTCTCATCTCAGAGATGAATTTCTCATAGGCTCCTGTCACAAAGACTTGGCATTCATCAATCCAAAGAAACAATGGTGCTGGTTTCTCGTGAAGTCCTCTTTGTTGAACCATGTTTTTGATAGATGCTAGGAGGAGTTTTGCGAAAGCTGGCTTACTCATTTCTTCAGGCAAACCACTTAAATCGAACAAAATAGTGTTTCCTCCTTTCTTGATAGCCTTACCTAGATTTACAGTTCCTTTCCCCCTAAGAATATTCCTCAATGCTACGTTTTCTAAAAGTAGGTTGAATCTAGCCTCTAAAGCCTTTCGAGTATTTGAGTTTGTAAACTCTTTATTAGCAAATCTCGGGTCAAACCTCGCTGCATCTGTTAATGTCTCTGGCTTAAGAGAGAGTAAGTCTAAGAAAAGATCAAAATGTGGATTCTCTTTACTATAAACGTAATTCACACACATTTGAAGAACACTTATCTGAATGTCTGATACTCCATTAGATTCGAGTACAGCCTTCATTACTCCTGTAACATTTTCTGATGCAAAGCGGATTGTTTTATCTTCACGGTCAGGGATGTCTAAGATGTTAAGTTTGTATGTCCAGCCTTTCTTAAAATCAAGGTCTAAGTAAATGGTGTTTTTACTATTGGTTTGATCAGATTTGTAAATTTCCTTCGCCAAAAGGCCATGAGGGTCAAGTACAATATGAGTTGATCGTGGTAACTTTTCTCTAATTCGGTAAATTTTATGCCTCAACAGAGTAGACTTTCCCGAATTTGTTGCTCCTAAAATATGACAATGAGAGTCGTACTGATGCAGAGGAATTTTGTGTTTAAGTCTCCTAGATTGTCGTAAGTACCTAAGCAATTCACCATGATTAGTATCTAAAAGGCATTTCTCGTAACTTTCTGTATTGTAACTATAGAGGTCTCTATAGAAAGCTCTTTGTGTAGCTGTTTCTATTTTCAAAAACCAGAAGATAATGTAGCGATTAAAATTTTCTTCTTGTATCTTGTCGTTAAATAAGTCGAAGAACTCTCGATAGGTAAATCCTCTATCTGCTTCTAGTTTACCTTGATCTATTTTATAGCACCAATCATTCATTGATTCTATGAGGCCATAACCTTCCTTATAACCTAATTTTATTTTCATGACTAAAAAAGATATAAGCGTTTTAATATCCGTATTGGGAGAAATCATAGGATGGTTATCCAAGGAAAAAAAATACTACCTTGATGAGACATTAATCATTAATGATGTAAAAGATTGGATCGACTCCGAAGAGTACGCTAACGATGATGTAGAAGCCACCCTCAAGAAGTTAGAGGCATATCTTAGGGATTTACGTAAAGGTAAGAGTTTAGAATCTTCTGTGAGGGAGGAAGAACAACTGGAAAAGATAAAAAGCCTAGAAATAGAAATAAAGCTATTAGAGACTAAAGTAGATATGTACGAACGTTTCATGCAACACAAAGAGAAGAAAGTGCCAGACTTTCCTCCTATGCCAGACTTAGACTTTAAAAATTAGATTATGAATAGTAGTCAACTATATGACGCATGGGAATCTCTATCCGACACTTTGCATGATGAAAAGTTAGATGAGTCCATTAATCTCGAAATTGCTCGTGTCGATTCTCAGGTTAAAGTAGCGTTTGAAATATACAGCGAGCTAAATAGCATCATAAAAAGGCAAAATAAAATCATAGAAACTCTAGGAGGTATTTCTAATAAGAAAGACCCTAGGGAAAAGCTTCTAGAAGCAAAGATTAAAGCTGAAAATCAGTACTACACTGAGAGACAGCTACGGATAGCAGATGCACAACGCTACCAGATGGCAATCAATCTTATAAGAGAGATGAAGTCAAAGGGCATGGAAGAGATACCCGACTTCGACCTTCCACCAATGCCTGAACCTCTAGAATTTAAGTGATGAGTAAAGACAAGAAGCCACCAAAGAACTATAGTATCAGTGAGTTTCAAGAGAAACAGGAAAAGAAGCTAGAAGAACTCAGAAAAGAGCTAAGGAAAGAGAACGAAGAAGAGCGTAGAAAGCGTGATGTAGAGAAGCGTGAGTTAGAGGCATGGCAAATGAAGATGATGGCGTGGACACAGCAAACCATTGCCAGTTACACACAGCACATGTATCAGCAGATACATCAAATGAGAGAAAACATCATCGGAATACAACAATCCGTACTGGATGTTAGAAACACTGTTCAAGAGCAAATGTATGGTGTACAGAATCAGATGATGCTTCTTAAGAGTAGCGTAATGGAATTGGACTATCAACAGCAACAGCACGCATTAGATGTCTCAAGGGAGCTACAAGAGTATGCAGGGCTGATAGACTCATTCCAAAGAGATGTCACTTACGAGTTAAAAGACAACTATCAGAAGATGCAAGCACTAGAAAGTGGTGTTCGTACTACGCTTGACGAGTATGATAATCGACTTGAAGGGTATGGAAACAATATACAGTCTCGTTTCTTAGATTTTCGAGAGAAAATATTAGAGATAGATAACAGGGTAACTGATGGTATTGACCAGATTGAAGACTATAGTAGCACGTATGCACTAGAAGCACAGAATCTTAAGCATGAGCTGCGTGATGCTTACAAGACTTTTGAAAATTCTAAGGAGCTATGGGCTTCTGACATCTCTGGCCAAATAAAAGTGCTAGATGAAAGAAGACATCGTATGAACCTAGAGACTATTGTAAGGTCAAAAAACACTAAAATAGGAGAGCTAAAGCAAAAAAACGGCGGTGTATCAAATGTAAGGATGGATAAACCTAAAAAATGCAGTGGAGCAAAATCACTATCTTGATAGTGACAAAACTCTCAAAACATGCTCATCTGCCCCAGCTGCACAAGTGGTAAGATAGTCAAGAATGGCAAGACTTACTACGG
>NZ_VOXD01000028.1:0-74082 GCF_008014675.1 Neolewinella aurantiaca
AACGCCTAAGCAAGTTAATGTTGCGCTGAAAACAGCTTTTCACATCGCTGCTTTTGCGGCTATCAAGACTAAATATCTCAGAGAATACTATGATCGTAAACGAGCAGAGAACAAGACACACTTGCAGGTACTAAATGCTATCCGGAACAAACTATGTAGAGCGATCTACGCTTGCCACGAAAACAAAGTTATGTATGAAAGAAAGTTGCAAGCTTCTTTGGTTATCTCATAGCAATCGCAGGTGCAGGGTGAGTTTGCAAAAAGGCAGGGGACAGTTCCTCCACGGGGCTTACTCAACGGGCCCCGTCTCAAAATCACTCTTATTCACCCAACCTGCTTTCATATCCTCGCCACTCATATACCGGTTGTAGAAGTCGCGCGACTTCTCGCTGGAATAGAGGTAGGTATCGAAGACCTGTGCGTTGCCGGTCATGCGCGGATCATTCTGTGCCATAAGCTGTTCGGTCATAAAGGCGATCATAGCCTTTTTCTGTTCCTGTATCTCGGGTGAATCAGCGAGGTTGTTGAGGCAGAAGGGATCGGTCTTGACGTTGTAGACTTCTTCCTGAACCCTTTTGCCGAAGTTGAGCCGCCACCATTCCTGTTCTCCGCTCACCCGCCGGGTGTTGAGGATGTAGGATTTCGTTGGGCTTCCGTCCGTATTCAGGTAGCCGGTTTCGGGGTTGCCTACCGGCCAGCGCTCAGGGTGGAAGTTTTTCAGGTAGAGGTAGTCGCCCTTAAATATGCCGCGCACGGGGTAACCCTCATCGTTGGGTCGGCCAACGTCGTGCCGCTCTTTACCCACCAGCACGTAGTCCCGGTAGTCGGTAACCATGCCGTCCTTGTCTGAGTTAAAAATATCCGTAAGACTGCGGCCGGTAATCGGCTGCATACCAGTTTGTTCGGGGTCTACACCTGCAGCTTCCATAAAGGTGGGGGCGAGATCGATGAAGTTGACGAAATCTTCGATTTTACGCCCCGGTTTTGTGATGCCTTTTGGCCAGCGAATCGCCAGCGGAAGGTGGTTGGAGTATTCGTACACCTGGCCTTTGATGCGGGGAAAGGGCATCCCGTTGTCGGCGGTGACGACGATGATGGTGTTGTCCAGCTCTCCGGATTTTTCCAGGGCATCGATCATCCGGCCGAGGTGGCCGTCGAAGTGCTCGATTTCGTAGGCGTAGTCGAGCATGTCCGTCCGGACGCTGTCTACGTCCGGCCAGAAGGGCGGTACTTCGTCGATATCGGAGCGTTTTTTATCCGTGAGTCTCAGCGCGGCGCCGTATTCGTAGGCCCGGTGTGGTTCGGAGCCTCCGTACCAGAAGCAGAAGGGCTCGCCTTCCGTTCGTTTTTCGAGGAAGTCTTCGAAATTACGGGCGTAGTCGACCGTACTGATGAATTTCGCCGGCGGTTTCAGTTTGAACTCATCGAACTTCTGGCCGGCCAGCTCACGTGGAACTCCGTCCCGGGTCCCCTGATTACCCGGTGCCCATGGCTTCCCGGTTGCGCCGACGAAGTAGCCGCTGCTGTCGAGGGCCTCGGCGTAAGTGCCGAATTTCTCAGGGAAGAAGGGGAGGTGGCTCACGGCTTCTTCCAGTTGCCAGCTGTTGCGGCCCGTCAGGATGCAGGAACGGGAGGGCGAACACTTGGCGTTGGGCACGTAGGCGTTGTTGAACAACAAGCCCTCGGCTGCGACCCGGTCGAAGGCCGGCGTTTTTACCCAGTCGCATCCGTAGGCCCCGAAGTGTTTCCAGGAGGCATCGTCGGCGATGGCGAAGAGAATGTTCGGGCGGTCCGTAGTTGCGGAAGCCGGTGTTTCTGCTCCGTTTCCTCCACACCCATTTAACAGGCCGAGCAGTAAGAGGAGCGAAAGAGGGGCTAGTCTGTGATATCTCATAACGGGTTAGTGGTTAGTGGGAGGTGATTAGTTCGCCCTTGCTCAGGGTGGATGGATCCTTGTATAGTCTGACCTGGCGGAGTAATTCCGGTTGCAGGCGCTTGATGACCGCCGCGTACGCAGGGTCCTCGTAGCGGTTAATGATCTCCTGCGGATCAAGCTCCAGATCGAACAAGTAAGGAGGATCGTTCTTGGATAGAATGAGTTTGTGATGACCGTCAACAGCAGCTACCCAGTTGCCACCGGTGGTGCCGATGTAGGTGATCCGCCCGGGGCTGGGGGCTTTCTTTGGACTGAGGAAAGTCGCAGAAGCATCCGTGCCATGAATATTGGTCAGCGCAGGAGCTCCTAAAAGGCCAAGTACGGTTGGGGCAAAATCCACCATGGTATAGGGCGTCCCGATCTGCTTACCGGCAGGTATATGGCCGGGAAACCGGATCAGGAACGGGACCCGGGCCGAAGCTTCGTACGGAACGCCCTTATTGTTGCGATCATGCTCGAAGATCATGTCGCCGTGGTCGGAGGTGAAGATGATAATGGTTTTCTGCGCCAGCTTTTCCCGGTCGAGGAAGTCGAGGATGCGACCAACATTATCGTCGATGCACTTAACCATACCAAGGTATCCCTCTACGTATCCTGGGTCGAAATCACGGTGATAGTTTTTGTCTTTTCCCGTAGCCCAGCCAGGCCGGTCTTCTTCCGGGATTATCGTCATGGTAGCTGGTGGCTGGTAGTTCAGGTTACTGAACATCGTATCGTAGGGTGGGCGGGCAATGTTTGGCGTATGCGGATCGGGGATGGAAAGCATCAGGCAGAAAGGCTTGTCTTTGTCTCTTTCGAGAATAGCCAGGGAGCGGTCGGTGAGGTAGTCCGTCACGTAATGGATGTTTTCGGTTTCTCCTTTCTCTTTCAGCCTGACAAATGCCTTCGCATTAATCGCTTCAATCCAGCCATCCTTGAGCCTGAAGTAAGGAGCGTGGCCACCGTTGAACATCATACTGTGGTCTTCCCAACCAAAGGAGTTGTTTACCCTGGTGTATTTCCCTTCGCCCTCCAGGTGCCATTTCCCGACGTAGGAGGTGGCATAGCCCTGCTCCTTCAAAACCTGTGCAAAAGTCCGCATGGAGGCGTTCATCGGGATGTTGTTCTGACGCACATCCGTAGCGATGGGGTAGAGGCCCGTCATCATGGATGCGCGGGAGGGCGCACACACCGGAGAGGGAGCGTAGTAAGCATCGCAGATTGCGCCTTCGTGGGCGATCCGGTCTATGTTGGGGGTTCCTACTTTCACTTCCGGTCCCCAGACTAAGGCATCGTTGGCGGCCATCAGGTCGCGGTAGCAACCCAGGGTCCGGAAGTTGTGCTCGTCGGTATGGATGATGATCAGGTTAGGTTGTGCTACTTCTTCCAGGGTGGTACCTCCATCGCTTTTCGCTACCGTGGCAGCGCTTTTAGGGGAGCAGGAGACCAGCAGCAGCGCCAGAAATCCTGAAAAGTATGTTCTCAGTTTTAGCATGTCGTATTAATTGATATGAATGGTCCCGGAAAGGCATAGCATGGCCTGTGTTCTGTGGGGGGAACACTAAGGGGATAATTCAAAAATGTAAAGCGTTTTCAAAAGGCCCTTTCACGTGGGGCCGGGCTCACGTGGGGTTACTCCAGCTTAATCTGTTTGGTATCCCCGTAGGTCTCCCCCCGAATCTCTTCGAAAGCAGCCACCATTTCTGCCAGTTTTTCGGGGTTTTCCGCGGCAAGGTTGTTTTGCTGCCCGATGTCTTCACTGAGGTTATACAGTTGGTATTCGAGGCTGTTGCCCGGTTCGATTTGCACCTGCTTCATCACCGCCGGGCCTTTGTAGGGGGGAATCATAATCCAGTCTCCTTTGCGGAGCGCTGTACGGGAGGTGGCTTCCAGAACGAGTTCCTCGCGGCCGGTTGCAGATTCTCCCATGAAGGCAGGGAGCAGGTTTTTACCGTCCACTGCACCTGCGTCACCGCCCACGAGTGCTGCGATGGAAGGCAGAAGGTCCATCTGGCAAACCAAAGCGTCAGATACCTGTGGTTTGATTTTGCCCTCCCAGTAAGCGATGAAAGGTACGCGGGTGCCTGCCTCAAAAAGGCTGTATTTGCCGCCGCGCAGCGGTCCGGCGGGTTTATGATCGCCAATTTTCTCTACTGCATCGTCGTAGTACCCGTCGTTGAGTACGGGGCCGTTGTCGGATGACAGGACAATCAGGGTGTTCTCCAGCAGACCTTCTTCGCGCAGCGTTTTCATGAACTCACCGATGCACCAGTCGGCTTCGATGATTACGTCGCCGCGTGGGCCCATTCCTGATTTGCCCACAAACCGTGGATGCGGCGTGCGCGGCACGTGTGGCTGTTGCATGGCGTAGTAAAGAAAGAACGGCTCGTCTTTGTGGTCTTTCACGTACTGCTGAGCACGGACGAGGAAATGGTCGGCCATGTCCACGTCACTCCATTTTGCTTTTTCTCCGCCTTTCATGTATCCGATCCGGGGGATGCCGTTCACGATGGTGTTGTTGTGGCCGTGATGCCATTTCATTTCCACGAGTTCCGGGTTGTCTTTGCCCGTCGGCTGGTCGTCGAAGTTGTTTTTATAGTCGATCTCGATGGGGTCGTTGGGGTCGAGGCCTTCCACCATTCCGTTTTCGAGGTAAACGGTTGGCACGCGGTCCTGGGTGGCGGCCATGATGTAGCTGTGCTTGAAGCCAATCTCGTTGGGGCCGGGGCTTACGTGCTCGTTCCAGTTCACGTTGCCCGAGCCGAGACCGAGGTGCCATTTACCGACCACGCCGGTGTGGTAGCCTTCGGCGGCCATCATCTTCGGGAGCGTCGGCTGGCTCGTACTGATGATGAGCGGGGCAGTGCCGGGCAGAATTGCGGCGTCTTTGTTCTTCCAGGGATACATGCCCGTCAGCAAAGCGTAGCGGCTGGGCGTACAGGTGGCCGAAGAGGCGTAACCGTTGGTGAAGCGGACACCACCGTTGGCCAGGGCATCGATGTTCGGGGTTTTTAGGGAAACCTGCCCGTAGGCGCTCACATCGCCGTAGCCAAGATCGTCGAGGTAGATGACGACGACGTTAGGCTTTTCCGCCGCGTTGTTCTCCTCTTCGGACGCTTCGCCCTCAGGAGTGCTGCCGCAGGTGTAAAACAATGCGCAAAGCGCAAGTAAAAGCAAATTTTTAAATCTCATAGCTGGGTTATTTGGAGGACATTTTATCCTCGTAGACTTTAAGTTGTCGGCGGAGACCGGTAATGATTTTTGCTGCTCCGGGATCAGTTGCCAAGTTATTCCATTCCAGCGGATCTTCCATGTGATTGTATAATTCTTCTGTTCCGTCCGAGTAGCGTGTATAGCGGTAAGCCTGGGTTCTCAGCGAGAGGTTGTCGTCGTTCTTTACGGTCACGGCGTAGTTTTTGGTGCTCAGGGCGGGGTTTCGCAGCCATCCGGCGATGCTCTCGCCGTCGAGGCCTGACCGGGGAGTGAGTCCGCAAAGCTCTACCAGAGTGGGGTAGACATCAAGGAGTGAGACTACCCGGTCGGTAACGACGGGTGACGGACGGCGCGGGTCAAAAATCATCAGCGGGGTCTTGGCCGATTCCTCCCAAAGTACATTTTTGCCCCAATGCTGTTTTTCGCCCAGGTTCCAGCCGTGGTCGCCCATAACGACTACAATTGTGTTGTCGGCAAAAGCACTTTTTTCCAGTGCACCGAGGAGGTGTCCGGCACAGGCATCAGCGAAGGATAGTGAAGCCAGATACCCCTGCATGGCTTCCTGCCATTTCCCCTTTTCCACCATCAGGTCGTGGAGTTTGTTGGTGGCATAATTGTTGCCGTTGCGGCCAACGTCGGCCAGATCGTCCGGTTGTACGTCCGGCAGCCGGAGCTCCTGCGGATCGTAAAGATCAAAGTATTTCTTTGGGGCGTACCACGGCAGGTGTGGCCGGAAGATACCGACGGCGAGAAAGAATGGCTTTTCGTGCTGCCGGCTCAGCACCTGGGCACCGTAATTGGCAATTTGCCAGTCGGCGGTTGCTTCATCGGCAATGTCGATGGGTTGCCAGTCGAAGTTCTTTGGGCCGGGAACTTTGCCCTTCACGGTGCCTTTGCCCAGGGCGGAAAACCGTTCTTCTGCGGGCGGGAATTTTACCCCCAGACCACCACGCCATTCTTCCTGAAAGGATCCAGGGTCGCTGCCCGGCCGGGGCTGTTCCTTCGGGCCGTGCGGGCTGTGAAATATTTTGCCGGAGGCAAAAGTGGCGTAGCCGTTGGCCGCAAAATGCTGGGGCAGCGTTACCACGTCGGCAAACCCCCTCTGGTCCCTGAAGTTTTCCTTGTTGCCATGAACTCCGGTCCGGAGCGGAGACAGCCCGGTAAGCAAACTCGTCCGCGATGGATTACACAGCGGAGCGGAGCAATAGGCATTGTCAAAGCGTACGGCGCGGGCCGCGAAACGGTCGAGGTTTGGTGTGACCGCCTGGTTATTACCACCAAAGGCCCTAACCCAGTCGTTCATATCGTCTACTATAAGGAGCAATACGTTGGGCTTTTCCGCAGGCGCGGCCGCAGGTGCCGTGGTGGTTGGGCGGGCCAGGTTGCACCCCGTTGCCAAGAAAAGAACGGAAGCAAATAACAGGCAGGTTCGCATCATCGTAATGTATGTTTCATTCCTGGTTTGCGCTCTTCGTCTCCGGGGGTGGTATACCCGGAGACCGTTTTTGGTGTCTCGCAATCAGGAATGTTGTTTTGAATGTCGACTTATTGAATTTCTAACCGCAATAAGCACCTCCTTCCCCTGACCGGGGTGCCTGAGCGTTTGCTCTGTGTGCCCGAGCGTAAATAACCGGCAAATGCGGTGATTGGGTAGGTACGAACCCGTTCGGCAGCCTTCAGGCTGCGTTTAATCTTGCTTCAGCATGTTTACCGCACTTCGCGACCGTAGGGGAAGGCCGAAGTTGCCGTTCGCTCCTCGCGGAAGATGCGTTCGGCGCGGGCAACGAGATCGGGGCGCTCGGCGGCGATGTCGTAAGCTTCTGCGATGTCTTTGCTCAGGTCGTAAACCTCGATGGCTACGTTGGTGCCATAACGGACGGCCTTGAAATCTCCCATCCGGGCGGCTTGCCGGAAGTTCCGGGGATTGTCGCCGGGTTTATGAAACTCCCAGTTCAGGGTGTCACGCAGGGGTTGTTCTTCTCCCAGGAGCACGGGCAGGAAGGAGATCCCGTCAACTCCATCCGGCACCTTTGCACCTGCGGCCGCGGCAATTGTCGGTAAAACATCCTGTCCCGAAGCCACGCGGTCGGTGACCACTCCCTGCGGAACACGGCCCGCCCAGTACGCCAGCATGGGCACCCGGATGCCGCCTTCGTAAACGTCGCGTTTGTAGCCCTGCGTTTGGCCGTTGCTGGCAAAGAATTCGGGGTGATGACCCGATTCGGTGTGCGGACCGTTGTCGCTCGTAAACAGGACGAGCGTATTTTCGAGTTCTCCCAGTTCACGGAGTTTGTTGAGCAGGCGACCGACTTCGCGGTCGAGCAGCGTGATCTGGGCGGCGTGGAGCCGTTCCGGCTCCGCCCAACCGTGTTCGGCGTAGAGCGTCTTGTTGCCAATCTCGTATTCGTGGCCGTGGGGCGCCCGGTAAGACATGAACAGGAAGAACGGCTTGTCGGCTTCACGCTTATTATCCAGATAATCGAGGGCGAGATCGGTACGGAACTCATCCTGGCAGTCGTACTGGTTCAGGTCGTAGTTTACGGAATCCTGCAAACCGTTGATGTACTCCATCGGGCTGTCGTAGCGCGGCCCGGGGTCGCGTTTGTCCGACCATTGCTCCTGCACGGAGTAATCGAAGCCACGGCTGTGCGCCCAGGTATCGAGGTCGTAGGAGACATCGAGGTGCCACTTCCCGATCATCGCGGTCTGGTAACCGCGGGGACGCAGCATCTCGGCGATGGTTACGTGATCCGGCGGCAGGGCGACGCGACGCCACGAACCGTCTTCGGCCAACCCTTTATTGCCCCGCACGGCGTTGTGTCCCGAGCTGCGGCCCGACAGTAACACTGCGCGCGAAGCCGCGCAGACGGGGTTGCCGGCGTAGAAATCGGTAAAGAGCATGCCCTGACCCGCGAGGCTGTCCAGAACCGGAGTTTTGATCACCTCCTGGCCGTAGCAGCCGAGCTCACCGTAACCAAGGTCGTCGGCCAGCAGCAACAGAATATTGGGCGGGCGTTCGGAGGTCTCAGTGGCGGTAGATGCGTCGGGCTGCGGCCCCGCGCACGAGTAGGTGAACAGGAGTGAGTAAAGAAGGATAATTGCTTTTTGCATGATGGATTTTTGTAACGCTTAAGAGTAACCTGTCCCAAAAAACGCTGTTTTTCGTAGCTTGTGCCGCTCCGTTTACCGGTCTTTACCTCCACGCACGGTATGCTTACGGAGCAACACAAATACGCCCCGGTTTATCGGGGTATTCAACGGAAAACAGACCGTCGGCAGCGTATTATTGCAGTTGCCCGGGCTTACGTTCAGCTATACTTAATCAAGTCTGCTTTCCGGGCGTTGCAGATCCGCGCAACTTGCGCCTTTAAAACCAAAGATCATGAATCGTAGAAATTTTATCCGTCAGTCTGTTCAGGCCACCGCAATACTCTCGCTTGGCGGAGCAGCCCTCAGTAGTTGTACCCCGAAAGCAGCGATGACTGATGGAAGTGGCGAACTCTTCTTCAAAATATCCCTGGCGCAGTGGTCGTATCACCGGGCGCTACAAGCGGGAGAGATGGACGCGCTTGAGTTCGCAGCTGCTGCCCGCAGGCACGAATGTGAAGGCCTGGAGTACGTCAGCAACTTTTACCGCAAAACGATCGGGCAGAAGGGGTACGTACAACAGATGGGACAGCGCGCAGCCGACGAGGGCGTACAGAACCTCCTGATCATGATCGGCGGAGAAGGACCGCTGGCTTCGCCCGATTCGAAGAAGCGGATGGAATCGATCGACAAGCATAAAAAGTGGATCGACGCGGCGCATACGCTCGGGTGCCATTCCGTCCGGGTAGACCTGAGGGGAGGGGAGCACAAAGCCGAGGCCGCCGAGGCGAGTGTTGAGTCGCTTACCCGCCTGGCGGAGTACGCCAGTGACGCCAACGTCAACATCCTCGTAGAAAACCACGGCGGCTTTTCTTCCGACGGAGCGTGGCTCGCCGGAGTGATGAAGCGCGTGAAACCCAAAAACCACGGCACCCTGCCCGACTTCGGGAACTTCTGCATCGAGAAAGACAAACAGCGAAACTGCCTGGAGGAATACGACCGGTACCAGGGGATGAAGGAATTACTCCCTTACGCCATCGGCGTAAGCGCGAAATCGTACGATTTCGATGAACAAGGCAACGAGACCACGCTCGATTATCCCCGGATACTACGGATGGTAAAAGAGGTCGGCTACCGGGGGTTCATCGGCATCGAATACGAAGGCCGCCGCCTGCCGGAACCCGAAGGAATCCGGCTGACGCGCCAACTCCTCCTCAAAGCAGGGAGCGCGCTCTGATAAACGTCCTTTGCACCTGCGTCCGCGCCAAAATCAAGCCAGAATCTAAGAGCCGAACTTCCGCAAATCGTAACGGAAACCGAGTTTCACGTAGCTGCTGAGTACGTCGGTCTCGACGTCCTGGGTGTAGTTCGAGGCGACGTGGCGCTGCAGGCTGAGGTTCTGCCCCAAAAGATCGAAAACCGAAAGGCTGACTTCACCCCGGTCGTTCTTCATCATCTTCTTGCCGAGGCTGAGGTTCCACAGCAGGAAATCCTGGTTGAGTTCTTCGGAGAGCCCCCGGTAAAAACGGTGAGTAAGGTCGCTGCGGAAAACGATGCCCGGACCGATGATCCAGTTCAGGTTCAGCCGCGAAGTCTGCTGGAAATACTGGTTGTTGTTGGCGGGTTGCAACGCGTTGCTGACCCAGTTGTATTTTCCTTTGGAGGCCATCGAGAAATCGATCCTGTTGCTGACGTTGCTCGAGAAGGTAAGCCCCAGGCCTCCCGTCGAGTTCTGGATCTCGTTCGTTTCGCCGTTGATGAGCCCGGGCTGACGGTTGGTGGTTGCCGAAATGTCGAGGTTGAGATTCGAGCCGATCAGTTCCACCGGGAAGCCGATGGTGGTGAGCACCCGTAAATTCCAGCTTTCGTCCAGGTTCACCGGTTGCGAAACCCTGGTTCCTACCGGAAGGTCAAACGACTGGCCTACTTCGCTTTCTGCGGTAAAAATCCCGTTCGTAATGTCGTGCTGCGTTACCCCTCCTCCGATGAGGGTGTAGAAAACCGTGCCCGCCGTAGCGTTGGTGCTGTTGAAGCGCAGGTGCATATTGTGGCGGATCTCCTGCCGCAGGTTCGGGTTCCCCGTACGGATAAAGCGGGGATTGGAACGGTTGACCAGCTCCTGCAGCTGCGTTGCGGATGGCAGCCGCGTATTGCTGCGGTAAACCAGGTTGAGGTTGCCCGAGCCCGACTTTTTCCACTGCAACGAAAGGGTAGGGAGCACGCTCAGGAAAGAGCGCTCGTTGGTGGGCAGCGGCGGAATTTCCTGGTCGTTGATCAGTCTTGCGTACTGAAGGTTGGCTTTTGCCGTCAGGCGAACGCCCTTCATGTAATAGTTCAGGCCCGTACCGACTTCCTGGCTCAGGTAATCGTTGGTGAGGCGTCCGCTCTGGTCGGTATCCAGGTCTGTGTAACCGGCCGTTACCGGGTCGTAGTCGTAGGCGAGTTGCTCGCTGAGCTCTTCGCGGACGCTGGTTTTGCTGACCAGCAGTAACGAGGAGCGTTTGCTCACCGGTTCGGTGTACTGCAGGCTTATGCTGCCCATGTCGCGGGCCCGTTCCGTCTGGTTCTGCTGGTTAACCTCCCGCTGTACTTCACCGTCGGCAGTTTCGATAAATCCGGTAGTGCTCTGGTTGGTTTGCGGAATGGTGTAGTGGTTGAGGCTTACGGAGAAGGTCCGTCGCGACTTATCGAAACGGTGCTGCCAGAAGAGGTAGTTGTTCAGGTTCAGCGAGCGGTAATTGCCGGAGTAGTAGTTCTGGCTGGAGTCGACCGGAACGCCATTCAGGACCGTCGATCCCAGGCTGTTATTTTGGCCCTCACTGTTTTGTACGCTCAGCCGGGGACGCCATACCAACCGGTTTTTTTCGTCGATCCGCCATCTCAGCCGGCCGTCGAAACGATGGTTTCCGTTTTCGCTTTCTTTCACGCCGGTTTCCCGGTAGCGCTCACCGTCGCCTTCGGCGTCGTAGTACTGGCGGTCGAGGGTGCGCAGGCTTAGCCCCTGCGCGTTGTTATGGAAATAACTGGCGGAGACTTCCACGTCCTCGCCCCACTCATCCACCAGGTTGATCCCGATGGCCCGGGTGGTTACGATGCCGCTTTGTGGTTTCACCACGAAGTCGCTGGACGAAGAGCCGGTGTTGTTGGCCGCGTCGGCGTCCAGGTCTTCCGGCGCGAAGTTCTGGCGGTTGATGTTGTTGGCCATGCTGACTACCGAGAGCCTTCTTGCGCCCTGAAACGAATTCAGATTGCCACCGGTATCATAGCGATTGTCGGTGCCGTAGCCGGCTGAAAGCCGGCCGAAGACGCCGTTGCGCATGCCTTTCTTGGTGATGATGTTGATGGTTTTGGCGGTATTTCCGTCGTCGAAACCCGAAGCGCGGGATTCCTCGCTCTGCTCATCGAAAATTTCGATGCTTTCAATGATTTCGGCGGGCAGGTTGCGCAGCGTCGCGAGGGCATCGTCGCCAAAGAAAGGCTTGCCGTCCACGATGACTTGCTTCACTTCTTCACCCTGGGCCTGCACCTCGCCGTTGCTGATGGCCAGGGTCGGCATTTTCTGCAGAAGTTCCTCCGCCGAGGCATCCGGGAGTGTTTTGTAGGCGGCTGCGTTCAGGAGGGTAGTATCGCCTTTTTGCCGGACGGCCAGAACTTTTTCCACTACTTCTACCTGGGCCAACTCGACGCCTTGCATCATCCTGAGCTGGCCGAGCCGGACCGTGTCTTGCCCTACGGTCAGTACCTGTTTCAGGTCGGAGTAGCCGAGGTAACTCACCAGCAAGTCGTAGGTTCCCGGCGCTACTTCGGCCAGGGCAAAATTGCCGTCGTAGTCCGTCGTGGTTTTCCACTGCGTAGCTACTCCGTCTTGCTGCAGGATGACGTAGCCGCCAATCAGGGGGTATTCTTCGTTGCCGTCAAATACCTGCCCGGAGACCGGAACGCCCTGTCCGTACACTCCCGAAAAGGAGGCGGCAATCAGAAGGATCAGAAGAGAAATGTGTAGAATTATGGGCTTTGTCATGACGCTGTTTGGGGGTTACGCTAAAGTTCGGGCTTTTAGGCTTGTCTGCTAAACGATTGGCCTTTTTTAAGATTTTTTAGGTTCTGTACGACAATAATCCGGGCGCGGCCGCAGGTGCAGGGAAGGTTTGCGGGCAAAGGTGGGCGAACACCACGCTTTTCCGCCTGCCGGCTTACTTCACCCTGAATTTTATGCCTTTGTTCCGGCCGATATTGAGCGTCTGGCGGGAGCGCTCGTCGGCTTCGAGTGCGTATTTGTAGTCGCCGTTGTACCGGTTGTTTTCGATGCTTACGTTTCGGCAATTCATCAGCTCAAAGAGCGGAGCATCGGGGTAGAGCTGGGCGGCGGCCTTCGTTTTGGTGATTTTGTTGCCGCTGATGGAGAGCCCGTCAACCCGGTCGGCCCAGACGATGCGGTTGTCGAAGGTGGTGATCACGTTGTCTTCAAAACGGATGTTGCGGTCGTAGGGCGCGGTAGGGTCGAAGCCTTTTCCCAGGCGGGGCGTGATGTAGAGCACAGCGTGCTCCGACCCGCTGTACGCGCAATGATCGAAACGGTTGTTCCGGATGGTGACGTCTTCCACGCCGCCCGACTCAAACCAGTAGTACGTCTCCCCCCGGAAGAGGATGGCGGACATCATTGAGGAAAAGTCATTGTCCTCGATCACAATTTTGAGCGGTGTCTTCAGCACCACGTTCCTTGCCCGGTGGTTGCGGATGGTGCAGCCGCGCATCGTGAAGGTGGGGTTCCAGGTTTTGTTTTCCAGAATGTCTCCCCGCTTTAAGGCGGAGGGGATATCTTCCTGAAAAACAAGGTCGGAGTAACGATCATTGATGCGCTCAACGGCAACTACGCGGTTGGTCTCTTTGCGTGCGGGGTCCGGCTGGTGGATGAACCAGACTTCGTCGTCTGCGCCGGCGAACTCAAAGCCCAACTGCTGGAAGTGCTCCAGCTTCACGCGGACTTTTCGTTTGCTGATCACTTGATCGACCGAGACGTAGGTTCCGTGAACGTTCGTACCGTCGTCGAGCATATTCTCGAAGCGGCAGCCTTCGATGAGGATTTCGCCCTTGCAGTTGGCGAAGTGGGTGGCATCGGCAATGATGGACACCATCCGCGGAGAATCTTCGCGGCAGTACACTCCGCTGTTGCGGATGGTGATGCCATCCGTACGACCAAACAGGAAACCCATGCCCAGGGCATGGTGGATCACGATTCCCTCGAACAGGATGTTCTCCGAACCGGCCACCTCCACTGCGGGAGCGTAGCGGTTTTCTCCCTTTGTTCCTTTAGAACTGATGATGGTGCCCACGGCGGGGAAATGACGGAGGTCTTCGTAGAAACGGAGCACTCCGTTCTCCTTCTTTTCGACGCGTTCGGGGTCGATGGAGGCATCCCACGCGCCGTGGGCTACCTGCCGGGTTTCGGGATCGAAGGTGAGCGTGCTGCCCAGGCTGGAGAAGTTGAAGCCCTCAACGCCGGGAAACTGTACGCCTCTTCGGTTGAGCTCCCAGGAGAAGCCTTCGGTGTCGGGCTTCATCTCCCACCAGCCTTCTCCGGCGTTAACGGCGGTCACTTTTCCCTGAAAGAGGAAGGGGATGTCCCAGTCCACCGTTACGGCCTTCATGGTCACCTTGCGGCAGTCCTCGAACAGAAAGGGCTGCGACTGACCGTGAAAGATCAGTTCGGCTCCGTTGCCTTCAATCGTTACGGCATCGAAGCCTTTGAGCGGGAAGATGATGTTCTTCATCCCGTTGTCGTGGTTGGTGATGAAGCGGTATTCATTGAAGGCATAATCGTTGTGGAAACGATAGGTGCCGGGTGCCAGAACGATGGTTAGTTCTTTATCGTCGATTCCTTCAAGTGCTTCCCTTACCACGGGCGTCATGTCGCTTTGTGTAGGGGAGAGGTTAATTACGGCGGCAGCCAGACTGTTGAGGTTGCAAACGGAGAGCAGCAGCAGTAAGGGAAGCAGTTGGAGGGATCTGTTAGTCATCGCTTTTTTTCTTGTATTCTTTGTAGAGGTTAGCGGCTTTCTTATAGCCTATTTCTTCCCCGTCGAGCATTTGTTGGTGCAGGTCGGGGTGCTTTGTCTTAATGTGGTTGAGCACATCGACGGCACTGGCGTGAACGGGGTTGTAGACGTCGCTTACGGGAGCCATTTCACGGTCGTACCGCTCAGCGCGACGGCGGAACTGGTCGAGCTGCTCTGCGTATTCGGGCTGATTGGCCAGGTTGTTTAGTTCGTCGGGGTCGTTCGCGAGGTCGTAGAATTCTTCGGCGGGTTTGTTGGGCTGGAAGAACAGGGCCTGGACCGGCGTGAGCTTGCCTGCTTCGTTGAGCTTGCGCATGGCTTGAACAGCGGGGCGGTAGAACTCGAGGTAGGCCTGGTGGGCATCGTAGGGCACATCCGGCATGTCGTTGCGGATGTACTTCCAGTCTTTAGATACAATCGCCCGGGACTTCTCATCGATCTCATCCCACAGATCGCGGGCGGCGTAGACGTATTCGCGGTCGAAACCTTCACTCTGCAGCGGTTGGCCGGTCAGGAAGGCGGGGAGCTCCGCCCCCGCGTACTGGAGGACGCTGGCGGTGATGTCGGTGGCACTTACAACCTCACTTCGCACCTGCGCCCGCGCCCCCGAACTCCGCGGATCGTAGATGATGAGCGGAATGTGCAGGCCGGGATCGTTGAGGTAGCCCTTGCCCCGGATGTTGCAGCGGCCGTTGTCGCCGATGAAGATGATGATCGTATTGTCGGCAAGGCCTTTCTCTTCGAGCTCCTGACGGATCATCGCCACTTCACCGTCCATGTACTCCAGCTGATCGAGGTAGCGGGCCCAGTCTTTGCGTACTACGGGATCGTCGGCCATGTACTCGGGCAGGGTGACTTCTGCGGGGTCGTGGCGGTCGGCCGCTTGCTGGCTGACTTCCTCCCACCAGTCGCCCCGGTGGGTCACGTTGAGTTGGATCTGCGCGAAAAACGGCTGATCGGCCGCCGTGAAGGTGTCGAACTTGTCGAAAAGGCCGAACTCCGTCGTCCCGTCCCAGGGGCCGATGGGTTTATGCTTGAAATTGACGTCCGTTTTGCGGCCTTTTCCCCTGACGCCGTGGTGCCCCAGGACCGTGGTGTAGCCCACATCGCGGAGCAGCTTCGTGAAGGGAACGTAAGGCGCCGAAAGCGGCACCTCGCGGTTGCTGCGGTGGTGGTGGGTGTTGGTCTTTACCTGATGCGCGCCCACCATCATCGCCGAGCGGCTCGGCGAACAGATCGGGTTGGTAACGAAGGCGTTCTCGAAACGGACGCCCTGCGCAGCAAGGGCATCGAGGTTGGGCGTGCGAACATCGGGGAAGCCGTAGCACCCCAGATCGGTGCTGATGTCTTCCGACATCAGCCAGATGATGTTGGGCTGTTCAGCAGCGATGCCTTTGTCTTTATCAACCACCTCTGCGGAGGAGGTGCAGCCAGAGAGGACAAAAATACACGCCAGTACGAAGGCCAGTACCGTGGTCAGTCTGGTGAAACGAAGGCGATGTACGTACAGTGGGCCGGAGGGGGAAACAGTTTGCATGATGTATTTCAATTGAGGATCATTTTGCGTGAAGATTGAATACAAAACTCAATCAGCCATCGATTTAAAGCAACGAACAAGGGAAATACCTGAAAGTGCAACATTATTGCCCGCTAGCGGACCCCAACAGCCTCCTCCCAGGCCGCGAGCTTCTTCTTCAGTTTGCGCGCCATTTTGGGCGCGGTGGCGATCAGGTCGTTCTCTTCCGCGAGATCCTCGTTCAGGTTGTAGAGTTCGAATTTTCCGCTGTGGTACCGTTTCAACTTCCAGTGGCCGGAGATCACCGCTGAGCGCTGATCTTCGTAGCTGCGGAAGAAGTAGAGGTCGCGGCGCTTCATTTTTTTGCCCCGCAGTAGCGGAAGGAGGCTTTTGCCCTGGATTTTGTCGTCCTTATACTTCTTACCGCTTGCCAGCTCCAGAAAGGTAGGGAAGAGGTCGATGGATTGTACTGGTACGCTGGTGGAACTACCGGGTCGGGTAAGGCCGGGATAGCTGATGAGGAGCGGAACGCGGGCGCCGCCTTCACCGAGCGTGTTTCCGCCGGTTTTGCCGCCACTCAGTGGCGCATTGTCGAAGTAGCCGCCCTGATCGGAGATAAAAACGATGACGGTATTATCGGTCATCCCTTTCTTGTCTACGGCTTCGAGGATGCGACTTACGGATTCGTCGAGCGCAGTCACCATCGCGGCGTACTGCGCGTATTTGCCGGAGAGCCCCTCTTTGGTGTACCGTTCCACCAGGTCCGGCCGGCCGATGTGCGGGCCGTGAACGGTGTAGTACCAGTGGGAAAGCATGAAGGGGGCGGGGCGGTCGTAGTCTTCGATGAAACGGACGCTTTCATCCGTCAACACATCCGTCAGGTAGGCGCCTTCGGGAGCGTCCGGGAGTGGGCTGGCTTTACGAAAAAACGGAGCGATGTAGCTGCCGGGGTGCCCGTGGTTTCCGGTACCGAACTGTGCGTCGAAACCCTGTTGTACGGGATGGTAATCCTCGTGGCCCAGGTGCCATTTGCCGACGAACATATTGTAGTAGCCCTGTTCTTTCAGCTTTTCGGCGTAGGTGACTTCCTCGAGGGGCAGCCAGTTGCGGGTGGGGAGTTGTACGGGGTCTTTGGCCCACTGGCTGAAGGGCTCGTCGGTTCGTCCTTCGGGGGTGAAGCCGTGCTTCACCGAGTTGGGGATGTGACGGTAAAACTGCATCCGGGCGGCTTCCTTACCCGTAAGCAACGAGGCCCGGCTGGGGCTGCACGTAGGCGTAGGGATGTAGGCCCGCTCGAAGTAAAGGCCTGAGGCCTTTAGCCGGTCGATATTGGGCGTGTGGAGTGCCTGGTTCTGGTAGCCCAGATCCGCCCAGCCCAGATCGTCGACGAACAAGAGAACAATATTAGGCTGCTCCTGGCCGACCACCGCAGCGGTACCGCACAAAAGGACGAGAAGGGTGAAAAATGATTTTTGCATTCGACGTTTAACTTAAGCTGTCCGCAACTACCGATTTATCCGTTGTTGTCTTGTGTCTCTCCGTCAATGGTGGGTTGCTGTGCGTGTAAACCGTGACGGAGAGCGTGTTTTAGTAGTGTTTCCGGCAGGCGCGAACGCGGGTGCAAGGCGACGGTTTCAGGAATCCCTGTCTATGCACCTGCGGCCGCGCTATCCCTAACCCACCCCCAATAAATAAAGCAAACCAACCCCCGCCAAACCGCTCAGTCCCATGACGAGGGACTGCAGCGTATAGGTCCGGTACAGGACAGGCACCGGTACCCGGTGCAGCCGGTTGAGTAACCAGAAGAAGCTGGAATTGGCGTGGAAAACACAGAATGCGCCGCAGCCGGTAATGGCCGCCAACAGTTCGGGAGAGTAGGGGAGTTGCTCGACAAGCGGACCCACCATGGAAGCCGCCCCGATGAGGGAAACGGTGATGGAACCCGTGGCGGTGGTAAGCACCGCCGCCAGCAGGAAGGGCAGGAAGAAACCTAGAAAAGGCAGCTCTGCGAAGAATGCGGTCAGCAATGATTGTACGCCGGATTCCTTGATCAGAAAACCGAATGCACCGCCAGCGCCGGTGATCATGATGACGAGCGCAGATTTCGTGATGGCCTGCTCGACGAGCTTACCAAGGGTTCCGCCAGCAGTCTTCCTACGGTACTGTAGCGCCGCTACTCCGGCACCAACCATAACGGCTACCATCGGTGTGCTGAAGAAACCGATGATTTCCTGAAAGAGGCTTGCCTCTTCGGTCTGAAGGAAAGCTCCGGCGCCCATAAGCAGAATAGGAATGAGGATGGGGAGGAGGTCCAGCAGCGGAGACTCGGGTATCGTGAAATCCTCCCCGGCGGGAGCCGGGGTTGAGCGGAATTTCCCGGCAAGCTTCTGGTCGTAATCGATCCAACTGTCTTTGCAGAAATACCTGGCCCAGAGTACCCCGCCGGCCAGCGCGAAAAGCCCTACGAAGGCGTTGATGACCAGAAGTCGGCCGATATCCGCACCAAGCAGTGACGCCACGGCCAACGGCCCCGGGGTGGGCGGAAGCAAGGTATGAGAAACGGTCAGACCGGCCGTGAGGGCCAGACCAATCACCAGCACCGGTTTCCTGGCCCGAACGGCGATGGCCTCGGTAACGGGTTGGAGGACGATGTAGGCCACATCGACAAAGACCGGAATAGAGACGAGGTAGCCCGTAAACCCCATCGCCCATGTCAGTCGTTGCTCGCCAAAGCGTTTTACCACTGTGTTGGCAATGCGGAGGGCTCCGCCGGTTTCCCGCAGCACCTCGCCGATGAACGCTCCCAGGATTACCACGATGGCTATCCACTTGAGGGTATTGCCGAAACCTTCGCCGAGCAAGCGAACGGTCTCTTCGCCGCCCTGACCGGAACAGAGCCCCAACGCCAGCGCCGCAAGCAATAAGGCGATGAAAGGATGCCACCGCCAGCGCGATACCGCCAGGACCAGGAGAAGCAAAACCACCAACAGAACAATAAGCTGCAACATTCTTGCTTTTTGACGACCGACCTAAGTCATAGTTAACGGCGAAGCTAAATCACTCCGGCCGTGACATAGTAATGATAATTACCCGAAAATGAGAGGCTGAATTCGCAAACAGGTTAAAATGCGGTCATTGTTGGTTAGCAGAAGGTAAGTCGGTAGCGGGGTAAAACCGCGCTGACAACTTACCTTTACCTGAAGGAGGTAAAGATTGATCATGAAACTACACTACAAGCCGACGGATAAGAATCCGTTAAGTTCCGTTTACGTAAAGCGTATTCACCAGCCCTACCTGGGCGAAAACTGGCACTTTCACGAAGAGTTTGAGCTGATCTATTTCCTGAAAGGAAGTGGAATGCGGATTGTGGGCGACCATATCTCCAATTTTCAGGCAGGGGAACTGGTGCTGGTGGGCCAGTGGTTGCCGCACCTGTGGCGCAACGCCGAAGCAAACGATCATCCGGTAGAAGGAGCGGATTTCATTGTGGTGAAGTTCTCGCGGCTGCTGAAAGGGATCGACCTGTTTGCGCTGCCCGAACTGAGTTCCGTGAAGGCAATGCTGTCTAAATCCATCAGGGGAATTCAGTACTCGCTGGCTGCGGGTATGGCGATTCATCCGTTGCTGACCCGGCTGCACAGCAGCTCAGGCGCTGAGCGCCTGATTCTGTTTTTGCAGGTGATGGAAATACTCGCCGCCGACCGGGACTATGTGTTCCTGAGCAGTCCGGGCTTTACGTTGCCCAACGAAGTGACCAACGAAAACCGTTTGCAGAAGGTCATCAATTACATCTTTACCAACTACAGCCGCGAAATAAGCCTCGACGAAATATCGGAACTGGCGTGTATGACCTCTCCCGCCTTCTGTCGCTTTTTCAAAGGGCGTACGAATAAGACCTTCTTCAGTTTCCTGAACGAGTTTCGGGTAAACAAGGCGTGCCAGTTGCTGATAGACGGAGAATTGCCCATCAAGGAAATATGCTACGATGTGGGGTTCCGGTCGCTCACCAACTTCAACCGGACCTTCAAGAAAATAAAGAACGTAACGCCGGGGAGTTATAGAACGAATTCCGTCCGGTTGCAGCAACAGCTTTAGGAGAGTCTATGGTAAAAAGCGGTCATTCATGGGTAAATCGGGGCCATTTCCGGGGCTGAAGCCCCCATATTTTTGCTGGACCTGAAAACAGTCACCCTGTATTGACCTGCTTTCAGGCATAGATAACCTTAAAGTCGAATCAGTGAAAATTGCGAACGTAGAAACGTATTTATTGTCGGATAAACTGGAGGAAAGCTTTTTCTTTTCTCAGTGGACTTACGCTGAGCGGCGTATTTGTGTCGTCAAAGTAACCACTGCCTGCGGCATTGTCGGTTGGGGAGAAGGCTACGGCCCTGCCGACGTTCTGGAAGCGGGCATCGAATTTTTGCAACCCCTGCTTATCGGTAAAAACCCGTTGGAGCAGGAGAGCATCTGGTTCGACCTGTACCGCAAGTCGCTCGACTTCGCCCGCCGGGGAATTCTGGTTGCTTCCATCAGCGCCATCGATCTTGCGCTGTGGGACATTAAAGGCAAGCACTTCGGACAGCCGGTAAGTGTGCTGCTGGGCGGACGCCACCGCGAGCGCGTAACGCCGTACGCCACCGGTTTGTATTTCTCGGAAGGGGAAGGACTGGCCAACCGTCTGGCCCTCGAAGCGGTGAACTACGTAAAGCAAGGCTTCAAAGCAATAAAGATGAAGGTGGGGCTCACCATCGAGCGGGACCTGGAGAACGTGCGCGCTGTGCGCGCAGCCATCGGCGACAAAGTAAAACTGATGGTCGATGCCAACCATGCTTACTCCCTCCGCGAAGCAACTGAACTGGCCCGGAAAATCGAGCAATACGACATTGGCTGGTTCGAGGAACCCGTTTCGCCGGAGTTCTACCACCATTATACGTCGTTGCGCCAGAAGACCACGATTCCCATTTCCGGAGGAGAGTGCGAATACCTTCGCTACGGCCACCACCAATTGCTTAAAAACGAAAGCGTCGATATTTTGCAGGTCGACATCTGTTCGGCCGGCGGTCTTACGGAGGCGAAGCGAATTGCTGCGCTGGCGAGTACCTACGGCGTGGAGATCATTCCCCATACCTGGGGAACTGGCATTGCTTTTCACGCCGCGCTGCATTTTATCGCTAACCTTGAACCGGTTCCAGGAAGACTCTATAACCCTGAATTTTACATAGAATACGACCGCACCAGCAATGGAATCAGAGAACGGCTCACCTGCCCGTCCATTGAAATGGAAGACGGTTGTATCAACGTACCCAAAGCCCCGGGGCTGGGGATCGAAGTAAACGAGGATGCGCTGGCTTTTTACGCCGGTAAGAACCAGAACGGCCTGAAGGTAGGCTGATAAACACGACACTACGGTGAAGTTTTCCGGAGTCAGCAACCGCTGCTCCCCGGAAGGAAATTGCCCGAATCCTGCTGATTTACCATTAAATAATACAACGATGTTCCCCTTTATCTTAGTCCTCATCGCCAGCGTCTTTCAGGGCAGTTTTGGTGTAGGAATGAAACATATGGATCCTTTGAAGTGGGAAGCCTGGTGGCTCGTACACGCTACGGTAGCCATGGTCATCTTTCCGCTCACCTGGGCGCTTCTGGTGGTCCCTGACCTTTTCGGCATCATCGGGCAGGCGCCGTCAGGCGCCATTCTGCTCGGCATGTTTTTCGGTTTTCTGTGGGGCATCGGCGGCATCATGTTCGGTAAGAGTATTCCGTTCATCGGCATTTCGCTGACTTACGGTATTGTGATGGGCGTTTGCTCCGCCGTGGGCAGCCTGATTCCGTTTTTCAGCCTGGAGGACGCAACGAGCCTGCCCGCGTTCCCCTACGTGATGGCGGGTGTGATGCTGATGCTCATCGGGGTAGCCATCACGGCCTACGCGGGCATCCAAAAAGACAAACTGCTGAACCAGGAAGTAGAAGGCGGTGCGGCCAAGCTCCGTACGGGGCTAATCATCGCCTTCGTGAGTGGAGTGCTTTCGGCCCTGCTGAACGTGGGTTTCGTGAGTGCACAACCCGTAGGAGAGATTGCGGCTGACGCCGGCGTGATAACGCGCAATACCAGCCTGGCGGTATGGGTGGTTGTGCTCCTGGGAGCCTTTGTGATGAATGCGGGCTACGCGCTCTTCCTGCTGTTCAAAAACAAGAGTTTCAGCTCTTTCTCCGTAGCGGGCTCAGGTAAAGCTTACACCTGGTCTGTCGTGGCAGGTCTTCTTTGGTTCGGCGCCCTTGGGGTGTACGGACAGGGTGCTACGCTGCTCGGCGACATTGGTCCGGTCATCGGCTGGCCCATTCTCCTGGGCGTTTCGCTCATTGTGAGCAACGTCTGGGCTTACTTCAATAAGGAATGGGAAGGTGCCCGCAGACCGTTCACGATTCTGCTCGGCGGGCTGCTGGTGCTGATCATCGCCACGGTAGTGCTCGGGTACTCAAATGGGGTTTAGAGGGAGCTTTATTCCGACTTTTCAAACCCCATCCCTCGTGGGGCCGCCGAATGCAGCAGCGAAGCTCACGGGCTGGGGTGGAGGTTTAACACGGCTTAACGACCCTATGCGTTAGCCCTGCCCGACTCCCGACTCCCGACTCCTGACTCCCCCAACTCCCTGCACCTGCGACCCCGCCCGTAAATATTTTCCCAATCCAATTATCCAAATATGAAATTCGGTCACAAACAATTATACATCGACGGTAAGCTGTGCGACGCAGCAGACGGGAAGACATTCGACGTCATCTGTCCGGGCGACGAATCGATCGTTGCCACCATCGCCTGGGCGGGCAGGGCGGATACCGAACGGGCACTGGTGTCGGCGCAGAAAGGCTTCGAAAACTGGTCGGCGTTGCCGCAGGCGACCCGCCTGGAATGGATGGACAAGCTACGTACGAAGATTCTGGAACGCCGCGATCATCTGCGCCACGCCATCAGCCACGAAATGGGCAAAGTTTGGGCCGGTACGGACGAAGATCTGACCAGCATCACCGATTCGCTGAAGTACTACGCCGACGAAATCCGGAAGCGCGGAGACGTGGAAATCGAAGACCGCGAAGGCACCCATAAGCACCGGATCGTTTCTCAGCCCCTTGGTGTAGCGGTTGCTTTTCTGGCGTATAACTTTCCGTTGCTCAACCTTGGTTTTAAGCTTGGTCCGGCTCTGGCTGCGGGGTGCTCCATCATCATCAAGCCATCGGAGTTTTCGCCGCTGTCGGCCTACATCATCGGTGAACTGTGCCACGAAATCGGGTTTCCCGCCGGGGTGGTAACGGTGCTCTGCGGCGACGTTCAGGAGGTAGGTATTCCACTCTGCGAGAGCAAGATACCCAGGTTGATCACTATGATCGGTTCAACCGAAACCGCGCAGGCGTTGATCCGCCAGAGCAGCGCAACTTCGTTGAAGCGATTTAGTATGGAGTGCGGCGGCAACGCGCCCTTCGTGGTGTTGGAAGATGCCGATCTGGAAGCGGCGATCAGTCTTGGTGCGGGGCTGAAAACCGGCAATTCCGGTCAGATTTGCGTAGCGCCTAACCGCTTTCTGGTCCACGAGTCGGTGATCGATGAATTTACCGAAGGAATGCGGCAAAAATTTGCGGCAACGAAGCTTGGCTTCGGCGAAGCGGAGCAGCCAGACATGGGGCCGCTGACGAACCGTGGTTCGGTGGACAAAGTGAACGGCATAGTTCAGCAGGCGCGGGCGCAGGGTGCAAAACTGGTTTTTGGAGGCAAGGCGTTGGACCGGGCGGGGTATTACTACGAGCCGACAATCCTACGCCTCGACGACGCTCATGCGCCGGTGCTGCAACGGGAAATCTTTGGTCCGGTGGCCATCATCGTTCCGTTTGCTACCCGCGGGGAAGCACTCGCGATCGCCAACGACACCGACGGAGGGTTGGCCTCCTACGTCTTCACCACCAACCCCGACGCAATGGCCTTCTTCGCCGATAAACTGGAATTCGGTGAAGTGCAAATAAACGGCGTCAAATACGACATTTACCTGCCTCACGGCGGTATCAAGAATAGCGGTTTCGGGGTAGATTGCTCAGAGCTTGCGCTCGATGATTACCTGATCCGAAAGCGGGTAAGCCGGGCAATAAGCCAGGGGGTATGAACACACCAAAACACTTCATCAGTAGCGACTGGGGAACAAGCAATTTCCGCTTGAGGGTAGTCGTGACCAATACGCTGGAGATCGTGGCAGAACACACCTCCGGGCTTGGTATTCGGGAGCTTAACGAGCGGTTTGAGCAGAGTGGAGAAGGCAACCGCCTTGCTTTTTACTCCGCATATCTTCAGACCCAACTGGCCGAACTGCGGTCTTTAAGTGTGGTTCCCGATACACCGGCCAGGACTACTTGTTCAGCTCCTCCCACCGCTGGCGGGACCGGAGCGAATACTACCCGCGAAACCACTCCTCCGGGGCGAAGCACCGGTGGAGCAGAAAAGGAACTGAACGCACAACTCCCGGTTGTGATCAGCGGTATGGCCTCGGCTAACATCGGAATGTATGAACTGCCCTACGCCACGCTCCCGATTACGGCAACCGCACGGAACTTCGTGACGAAAGGCCTCACCCTGCATCCGTGTCAGCACCTGCGCCTGATCTCCGGCGTCCAAAGCGAGAACGGGATGATGCGGGGTGAAGAAACGCAGGCCCTTGGCCTGCTGCCGCTCATGGCCGGAGAAGGGGACGGAACGCTGCTGTTGCCCGGGACGCACAGCAAGCACCTCTCCTTCGTCGGTGACGCGTTCACCGGTTTTGCCTCCTACATGACGGGAGAGCTTTTCGAGATCATTTCCCGGAGGAGCATCCTGGCCAACTCGGTTGCTTCCGGCGCGTGGAACGAGCGTACCGGCGCGTGTTTCCGGCAAGCAGTACTTACGGGCTGCAAAGATGGTTTCTCCTCCCATCTGTTTGCCGTACGGGCCGGGCACGTACTGCGGGAGACCGACCCTACCGATAACTTCTACCGCCTGAGCGGGCTGCTGATTGGCGACGAACTGTCGCATCTTCCCAACAACACAAAGGGAAAGATCTACCTGGCGGGGTCGGGGCCGCTACTGCGCCTGTACCGCTACGCGCTCGAAATACTGGGCTTCGGCGAGCGGCTGACGGTCTATGCTGACGAGGCGCTTGAAGCAGCCTTACTGGCCGGGCAGCGGGAAATCCTGCTGCGCAAACAATGAACCGACCCGGAACTACGGATGGCTTTACCGTGCCTTCAGACCAGGTAATTATTTAAGTACCCCTTTTTAATCTTCCCGCCACCATGAATCACTCAACATTTTCCTGGGATGTTTTCAACGCCACGCCGATCGTCGCCATCCTGCGCGGCCAGCCGCTTGCTACCTGCATCCGGATTGCGGAAACCTTGCAATCCGCAGGATACGGCACCCTGGAGGTGACCATGAACACGCCCGGCGTGGCCGGTATCATTAGTGAGTTGAGCGCACGCTTCCCGGACTTGAACGTTGGGGCGGGCACGGTCTGCACGCCCGAAGACCTGGAAGTTGCCCTCGGGGCTGGCGCCAGTTTCATCGTAACACCGATCATCGACGAAGAAGTAATCACGACCTGTGTGAAGCGGGGAATTCCGGTGTTCCCGGGAGGATATACCCCAACCGAAATTTACCGGGCGTGGAGCCTAGGGGCTTCGGCGGTGAAGGTTTTTCCGGCCAGCCAACTGGGCGTGAAGTACATCAAAGACCTGGGCGGACCGTTACCACAGATCAAGCTGGTGCCTACGGGTGGTGTTTCGCTGGAGAATATCGGTAGTTTTTTCGCAGCCGGCGTTGCTGGCGTGGGCATGGGGAGTTCGCTGCTCGATAAGAAGCTGATTGCGGCGGAAGACTACGCTGGCCTGCGGGCGCACTTCCTGGCGATGAAAAAGGAAATGGAAAGCGCGGCGCGCTAATTCTTCATTCTCGTGGAGTGCATAGATTTCAGCCTCCAGCCGTCGGGTGTAGAGACGGCCAGCGCGCTTTCCAACCAACTGGCCTTGCCAACGATGGTGTCGGCTTGCAGAAATTCGGCGTAGTTGTAGTAAGCAATCTGGATGGAGTTGCCGTATTTGTCGAGAGAGATGTAGTCCATCCGGTTGATCCTTTTGGGTCGGTCGGGGCGGGCCAGTTGGCCCCGCATATACTGCTTGATGCGGTCGTTATCCCAGACTTCGCCCTGCTCTAGGATGACAAAATCGGCGGTATGGTACTGGCTGATTTTTGTACTGTCGACGCCGCCCCAGAGGTCGTCGAATGCTCCCTGAATCAATCCTTTTGCAGCTGCTTCTTCTGCTTCGGTGAGAGGTGCAGAGGATTCAGTGGAGACTGGTGACTGGCAGCTGCTGAGTGCCAGCAGGATAATCAATAAGTGCTTCATGCGGTAAAGATAACAACCGGCTGCAACGAGGCTCAACCCCGCCTTGCACCTGCGGCCGCGCAAAATACCTGAAAAGATTAATCGTGTCAGCTATTGAATCCCCCATCTCCCGGGGAAGAAGGGCAGCCTTCCAACCCGCTGGCCTGGAACCCGGACGAAACGAAAGTGGTAATTGACCGATTTAATCATTTGTGGTAGCCGTAAAGCGAACGGGGCAATAGGGTAAAGGAAGATGGTGTGATGTTAAAATACGGCTATATCCCAGTCGAAAAGGGTCGTTGCTTTGTGATGTAATGCGGCATCAGCGATAAAACTGGTGTCCGGAGTGCCAGATATGGTTCGGCTGAAACGAAGGCCGGGCGGGTAATATGGCCTCCTGTGTACTCACTTATTAATAACTAGTCGATGAAAAACATGCAAAAACCGAGTTGGAAGCCAGGGCTTCCGGCCATCGCTCTTACGGCGGAAACCCGTCCATTAGCACGAGCAGGATTACTTCTTTTACTTCTCTTCTTATACTTTCCGGTGTTGACGGCCGGCACCGGGGATCTTCCCGCAACCGTTACCGGAACGGTAACGGACGCTGATGGGCCGCTCATCGGGGTAAACATCATCGTAAAGGGCTCCGCCGAGGCGGGCGGACTGGTAGGAACCGTTACCGACTTCGACGGTAACTACAGCATCGAAGTACCCAATGGCGATGCCGTGCTCGTTTTTACCTATACCGGATACGACACTCAGGAAATTCCGGTAGATGGCCGGTCGGTCATTGACCTCGTTCTGAGCTCCAACAGTGAAGTGCTCGACGAGGTGGTGGTGATTGGCTACACCACGCGTAAAAAAGGAGAACTTACCGGTTCGGTGAGCTCCATCAGTTCCGAGGAAATCGAGACGATTTCAACGGGCAACATCACGAAAGGGATGGCAGGGCGCGTTTCTGGTCTGATTATCAACGACCGGGGAGGGTACCCTGGCGATGACAGCAATAACGCAGTCAGCATTCTCATTCGTGGCCAGGCAACGCTGGGTAATAACTCTCCGTTGATCGTGGTGGACGGCGTACCGACCAACAGTTTCTCCTTTCTGGCTCCCGGTGATATCGAAACCTTCACGGTGCTGAAAGATGCCGCTGCGGCCATTTACGGAGCCCGCGCCGCCAATGGTGTAATTCTGATTACAACCAAGCGCGGTAAGGAGGGAAGACCACGGCTGAACTTCAGCACAACCAATACCTTTTCCGGCTTCACGCGGGTCCCGGATATGATGAATTCGGCACAATTTGCCGAGTACCAGAACGATATCGACGCGCGGGAGGGAAATCCGCTCGAATTTTCTGAGGAAGACATCGAGAACTACCGTTCGGGCAATGACCCGATCAACTACCCGAACACCGACTGGTTTGATCTGACGATGAAAGACCTTTCTTTTGAAACCAGGAACAGCCTCTCTGTATCCGGGGGAGGAGAAGGCGTCAAGTACTTCGTCAGTGGCAATTACTTCAATCAGGAGGGCCTGTACAAATCCGATGCTTTGGGCTTCGAGCAGTATCAGCTGCGCTCCAACATCGATGTTACGCTTAATGATCACATTAAAATTGGCGTAGACCTTTCCGGCATTCAGGGGCAACGAAACGAACCGGGAGCGCCGTCTAACGTGATTCATAAAGCCCTGCAGGTAACCGAGCCGACCAGGGTGGGGCAGTACCCCAACGGACTGTTCGGGGTTGCGGGAGAGAACGGTACCAACCCGGCGCTTCTGGCGAGTAACGCCAGCGGGTTTCAGGACCGCCGGAACACCGAACTGCGTGCCCGTTTTACGACCAGCATCGATCTGGGTTTTATCACCGACGGGCTTAGCCTGGCGGGCAACGCCACCTTTTTGCAACGGTCATACGACACCAAGCTCTTCCGTGATACCTGGACGGTCTACAACCTGAACGAAACCACCGGCGAGTACGATCCGATCAACGGTTTCGATTTCAATGCGGGTAACTTCCTCAGCTTGGAGGATTCCTTCTTCAAGTTCAACGAAGAGTACTACAGTGCTCAGTTGAACTACCGTAAGGAGATTGGCAAGAACACCATCACAGGTTTTATTGCGACGGAACGCATCACAAACCGTTCAACCTCCTTCGAGGCGTACAAGCGAGACCTGATTTCGGCCGATCAGCCCTCCCTCTTTGCGGGAGCGGACGAGGGACAGCGGAGCACCGGTGTTTCCACCGAGTCTGCCCGTCTCAATTACTTCGGCTCCGTTTCTTACAACTACGACCGCCGGTACTTGGTCGACTTTACCTTGCGTCGTGACGGCTCCAGTAACTTTGCTCAGGGCAACCGCTTCGGTACCTTCCCCGGAGTGTCCCTCGGTTGGGCGATCTCGGAAGAACCCTTCATGGCCGGCGTCAAGGGCAACTGGCTTTCCAGCCTGAAACTGCGGACCTCGTGGGCACAACTCGGCAACGACCGTATTGCCGGTTTCCAGTTCCTTACCCAGTACATCTACGGCGGTGGTACGGCGGGCAACCGGAATTACTACATCTTCGGAGAAAACCCGACGCAGTACAACTCTTTCTTCAATTCCAACACACCTAACCCGGATATTACCTGGGAAAAAGCAGACAACCGTAACTTCGGTATCAACTTCGCTTTATTCGAGTACAAACTGACGGGTAACGCCAACTACTTCACGCAAAGCCGGACCGATATTCTGATCAGCCGTAATGCTTCCGTCCCTGATTTTACTGCACTCGAATTGCCGCAGGAAAACCTTGGAGAGGTAGACAGCCGGGGCTTTGAGCTGGAACTGGCTTACCGCAACAGCACCGCTGGTGGCCTTACTTACAACTTTGGTGGTAACCTGACGAAAACCAGCAACGAGGTCGTCTACCTGGATGAGCCAGGCGATGTTCCGGCCTGGCGACAGCGGGAAGGCTACCCGATTAACTCCTTTGTGCTCTACCCCAGCGACGGCATCTTCCGTACCCAGGAAGAGGTCGACGCAGCGGAAGTGAAATTACCCGGAACACTGCCCGGTGACGTGCGCTACATCGATACCGATGGCGACGGCCAAATCACCGGAAACGATCAGGTGCGTCGCTATACTTCGCCCACCCCAACCCTTACCTACGGCTTCTTCGGAGGTTTCTCCTTCAAGAACTTCGACGTCAATTTCCTGCTGCAGGGCCAGGGTGGAGCGGACATCGAAGTCCGCTACGACAACGAAGGCAACCGCCCCGCCTTCCTGGCCGATCGCTGGACGCCGGAAACTCCTGACGGAACCTACCCCCGGGCCTTCGGCCTCGACGATACCTACAACGCCCGCCTCAGCGACGTCTGGATCCGGGACGCGGATTTCATCCGCCTCAAACAACTCGAAGTTGCGTACAGCATTCCTGCCGAGACCATCTCCTTCGCGGCGATTCGTCTCTTCGTGCGGGGAACCAACCTTGTTACCATTGATAAAATCAAGGACGTTGACCCTGAGCAATCACGGTACTACAACTTCACATCTGGTCTTTACGCGCCGCTGAAGTCTTACTCCTTCGGTGCCACCATTCAATTATAAAGACGCTTTCGGAAGTCCGGCGCTCCGCCCGGAGCGGCGGGCTTCCCAAGGTGACCCTCAACCTTCCACATCATGCAACAATTCAAAATAAAAGCTTTTCTCCTTGCGCTGGTCCTGACCGCTTCCTTTGGGTGCGACAAAGACATTCTGGACACCCGACCGGGGAATACTTACTCCGAAGCAGACATTTACTCCAACGTGGACCTGACCCAGAGCCTGGTCGATTACACGTACAACGTTACCGAAAACTGGGGCCTCAACGTTGACGTATGGTGGACGCGCAGGATAGGGATCGAAAATGCCTCAGACGAAGCGTGGTTCCATTTCGTTCCTCAGAATTACCGGATTACGCGCGGCCAGATTCAGCCCAACAACATGGGGTTCTGGACCCAGAAATGGAGACAGTACTACCGCTACATCGGTACGGCCAACGATTTTCTCAGTAAAATCGATCAGAGCCCGGTTGCGCAGTCCGATCCGGAGCGCGTAGCTACCCTGAAGGGCGAGATGAAGTACCTGCGGGCCAACGCCTACGCCCGCCTCATCAACCTTTTTGGAGGTGTTCCCCTGTTCGATACGCCCTTTGAACTGACCGACGATTTCAACGTGCCGCGGGCGTCCTACCAGGAATGTGTAGACTTCATCGTCCGGGAACTCGACGAAGCAGTAACTCTCCTGCCCGAAGGACCTCGCAACGGCGTCGAATTCGGACGTGTGTCGCGGGGAGCCTGCCTTGCGATGAAATCGCGTGTGCTGCTTTACGCCGCCAGCGAGCTTCATGATCCGTCTACGGTACCCAACGGCCCGCTGTACGACTACAACAAGCCGGACAAATGGCAGGATGCCGCCGATGCCGCAAAGGCTTTGATTGACCTGGACCAGTACAGTCTCGTACCGGTGGAAACCGCCGAAGACTACCAGCAAATGTTTCTGTCTCCGAACAGCGAACTGATCTTTGCCCGGCCGTTCAGCCCGGACTTCCCCAACACTCCCAACGATTTCAATACCTTGCCCGATAAAGCGCAGTCGCCCGTCGGTGCCGGAGGGTGGGGGCTCAGTAACCCCACGCACAACTTCGTACAGGATTTCAAAATGGCCAATGGTCTGCGAATCGACGATGCCGGAAGCGGCTACGACGACGATGACCTCTACGCCAACCGCGAACTGCGCTTCTACGCCAACATCCTTTACCAGGGTGCTTCGTTCAAGGGAGCGGAACTGGAATACTGGTCTCCCGGAGGAACGGAGAGCCGTGAGGCCCCGGGCCCCAACCACTACGCGGCAACGGGCTACAACCAGCGGAAATTCCTGGACGAGTCGATCGTGATCGATCAGGAGCAGTCGGCCAACCGGCCTTACCCGCTGGCGCGCCTGCCGGAGATTTACCTCAACTACGCCGAGGCACTTTACCACCTGGGCCGGGAAGACGAAGCACGAACCTACGTGAACCTGGTTGCGGGCCGCGTTGGCCTGCCCGCTATCACCACCACCGGAGAAGCCCTTTTGGAAGATATCCGCTATGAGCGCCAGATGGAACTCTTCCTGGAAGGCCACCGCTTCTTCGATACCCGCCGCTGGATGATGGCCGACAAAATGAACGAAGACATCATGGGCGTACAGTGGGAAAAGCGCAACGCCGCCGGCGAACTCGATCCGGACGGTACGCTGACCCGTCTCGGCCCGCTGCTCATCGAAGACCGGATGTTTGCGCCCACTTTCTACTACCTGCCTATTCCCTTCGCGGAGGTAGAGAAAGCAGGCTTAGAGCAAAACTTTGGATACTGATCGTAATTAATTAACATCTAGTGAGTTGTGTTACGGGCGCGGTGGAATTATCCACCGTGCCCTTCTTTGTGGGCGGGGCCGCAGGTGCCGGGCAAGGAACAACAAGAGCAGGGTTGTACCAATGCCTTCCACCACGCGCTGCACCCGCGACCGCGCCCCAAACCGCGTCACACAGCTTCTTTTTCAGGGCCGAAGCGGCAACGTGTTCTGGATTCGGGTGGCTCGTGTTTAAGGCTGATAGCTGCGATCGGAGTCACTTAGGGTTAAAATGCGGTCACTACCGGTCAAACTTATACTACTATTGGTTAATTCGGTCAGATACCTTTGTCTCAGGCAGAAAAAATGGGTATCCTCGTATTTCCGTTTTGCTGCCTGATTGATCAGAGTCGAATAAAATAAATCATGCATAAATTAATCCTCCCCCTTCTTGGGTTTGTATTCCTGGGCCTTACCTCCTGCGAGCAACCAGTGGCTACGGGCAGCGAAGCAATTACTCCAACCAAAGACCTCAACAGCGAAATACGGGCTGCTGCCAAAAATACGAACCTCTCACGGGCCATCGTAGGCAACACCAACAGCCCCCACGTAAAACTCAAGAGTATCCCGATCGGCGACTGCCGCTGGACGGAAGGCTTCTGGGCCGATAAATTTGAAGTCGCGGAGAAAGTGATGGTTCCCCACATGGGCAGCCTGCTGACCGGAGACATCGGCCACTCACTCAACAATTTCAAGATCGCAGCCGGCCTGAAAGAGGGCAAGCATAAGGGCATGTTCTGGCACGACGGCGACTTCTACAAATGGATGGAGGCCGCCATGTACGTCTACGCCATCAACCGCGACCAGAAAATCCTGGACGAGCTGGACGAATACATCGACATCATCGGCAAGGCACAGGAACCCGACGGCTACCTGCAAACCCAGGTCACTACCCGGGATAATGTGGGGCGCTACGAAAACCGGAAGTTCCACGAGATGTACAACAGCGGTCACCTGATGACCAGCGCCGTCATTCACCACCGCGTAACCGGCCAGACCAATTTCCTCGACATCGCCGTGAAGCACGCTGACCACCTCGTGAAAACCTTCAGCCCTCAGCCCAAAGAGCTGGCCCGTTTCGGTTTCAACCAAACCCAGATTATGGGCCTCGTGGAGATGTACCGCGAAACGGGTGACAAGCGCTACCTCGCTCTCGCCGAGCAGTTCATCAACGCCCGGGGCAAATCCAAAGTGGTGGTTGATGAAACCACCCGCTACGGCCACATCGGCGATATGGTGCAGGAGCGGACGCCGCTGCGTGAAGAAACCGAAGCGGTGGGCCACGCAGTGCTGGCACTCTACTTCTACGCCGGCGCAGCCGACGTTTACGCCGAAACCGGCGAACAGGCCCTCGTGGATGCTCTCGACCGGCTGTGGGACAACGTAGCCAACAAGAAAATGTACGTGACCGGCGCCGTAGGGCAAACCCACCACGGTGTTTCCTCCCACAACGATATGGTTCACGAAGCCTTCATCAACGATTACATGATGCCCAACGCAACGGCATACAACGAAACCTGCGCCAACATCTGCAACGCAATGTTCAGCTACCGGATGCTGGGCGTAAAGGGAGAAGCAAAGCACGCAGACCTGATGGAACTGGTGCTGTTCAACAGCGCCCTTTCGGGGATCAGCATCGAAGGTAAAGACTACTTCTACGCCAACCCGCTCCGGATGACCAACGCCGCGAACCGCGACTACTCCTCAACAGAATCGCGCGACCGCGAACCATACATCGAGTGCTTTTGCTGCCCGCCCAACCTGGTGCGGACCATCGCGAAAGTTTCCGGGTGGGCGTACAGCCTCTCCGAAAACGGTGTTTCCGTCAACCTGTACGGCGGCAACGAACTCAACACTAAACTTACTGACGGATCGGTGCTGAAGCTGACGCAGAAAACCAATTACCCGTGGGAAGGCAGCATCAGCCTCACCATCGATGAGGCAAAGGCGGAAGCCTTTGATCTGATGCTACGCATCCCCGAGTGGGCGGCGGGCGCGCAGGTGCAGGTGAACGGTAAAAGTGCAGGGGTAGCCGCTGAGCCGGGAACCTTCGCCACCATCAACCGCGCCTGGAAGAAAGGCGACGTAGTTACCCTGGAACTACCGATGGACATCCACCTGGTGGAGGGGCACAACCTGATCGAAGAAGTACGTAATCAGGTGGCCGTAAAACGCGGCCCCGTAGTGTACTGTCTCGAAACGCCCGACCTCCCGGCGGGCCGCAGCATTCTGGACGCCTACCTGCCCGCCGACGCCGGCCTGAAAGCAACTTATAAGCCAGAAATGCTCGGTGGAATCACCGAAATACGGGGTGACTTGCTGCTGCGTAAAGACAAGAAAGAAGGGATGTACAACGTCCTCGAAAAACCGGAGTTCGAGCGCCGTAAGACCTCGCTCGTGCCTTACTTCGCCTGGTCTAACCGGGGCGAAGCGGAAATGACGGTCTGGCTCCCCATGATCTGGCAAACCAAGTAAAACCTGAATCGAACCAATATGAAAAACCTACTGATTCTCTGCTGCCTCCTGGTTGGAAGTACGCTGCTGTACGCGCAGCAGGAACGGCCGAACATCGTTTTTCTCTTCGCTGACGATGCCGGATACGCCGACTTCGGTTTTCAGGGCAGCAGCACGATGAAGACGCCTAACCTGGACAAGCTGGCCAAGCGCGGCGTCCTGTTCCGGCAGGCCTACGTTTCTCATCCGACCTGCGGCCCTTCGCGGGCGGGCATACTGACCGGAAAGTACCAGCAGCGCTTCGGGTTCGAGGAAAACAACGTCCCCGGTTTTATGAGTGAAGTCTCGGCAAGTGACGGCGATGAAATGGGGCTTCCGCTGGAGGAAAAGACGGTGGGCGACTACCTCAAATCAATCGGATACCGGACGGGCTACTTCGGCAAATGGCACCAGGGTGGGGCAGATCGGTTTCACCCCACCAAACGGGGCTTCGACGAATTTTACGGTTTCCGGGGCGGCGCACGGGCGTACTACCCCTACGAGAGAACCCCACGGGAAGCCCAGAACAGGCTGGAACGAAACTTCGGGGAATTCAAAGAACACGAAGGCTACCTGACCGACGTGCTGGGCGATGAAACGGCCCGTTTCATCGAGCGCCATAAAAATCAACCCTTCTTCGCCTTCCTGGCCTTCAACGCGGTTCATTCGCCGATGGATGCAAACCCGGACGACATGGCCCAATTCCCCCAGTTAGAGGGCAACCGCAAAAAAGTGGCGGCCATGACCCTGGCGATGGACCGGGCCTGCGGGGTCGTGTTGGACAAACTCGAAGAGCTGGGCCTGGCGGAGAATACCATCGTGGTCTTCAGCAACGACAACGGAGGCCCCTCCAACGTGAATGCTTCCAGTAATTACCCGCTGAGCGGGGTGAAGTCGACCTACCTCGAAGGGGGAATCCGGGTTCCTTTCCTGCTGAGCTGGCCGAGCCGCATCAAGGCGGGCACGGAGTACGATCATCCCATCAGCACCCTTGACCTGCTGCCGACTTTCTTCGCCGCCGGAGGCGGCGAACCGGGGAAGGTGACGGATACGGACGGAGTAAACCTGATCCCTTACCTGACCGGCGAGAACTTCGGGAGGCCACATCAGCGGTTGTTCTGGAAGAGAGATGTCCGGGCCGTAGTGCGGGACGGCGATTGGAAGCTGATCCGCTTCGGTGACCGGCCGGCAGAACTCTACTACCTGCCCGACGACGAAAGTGAACTGAACAACCTTGCCGCCGCGCAGCCGGCGCGGGTGCGTGAACTCTTCAACTTGCTGTTTGAATGGGAAATGACGCTGGAGCGTCCGCGTTGGCTGCTTAAACGGGAGTACGAGTTGAAAGACGTGGAGCGCAGGATCAAATACCGCGACCAGGTAAAGCTTTTCAGTGAGGAGCGACAGTAAATTTTCCTTGATCCGGCAGCGGATCCGGGGCGCGGCCGCGGGTGCAGAGAAAGGATGGAAAACAGGGTAGGGTAGCTTGCTCCTTCCAACTTCCCCCTGCACCTGCGACCGCGCCCGCTAATTCTTCAACTCCTCCCCCAAAACCAAACTACAACATGAGAATCCTGACTGTACTTTTCTGCTTTGTTCTGGTGAGTTGCGGCGCGCAGGATGCACCCGGGGAGATTATCCGGAAACCGCTGAACGTCTTGTTCATCGCGGTAGACGATCTGCGGCCGGAGCTGGGGTGTTACGGCTCTCCCATTGCCAATACGCCCAACATCGATGCGCTTGCCGCGCAGGGTTTACGCTTCAACCGGGCCTACTGTCAGCAGGCGATCTGCAGTCCCTCGCGGGCAAGCCTGATGACCGGCGCCCGGCCGGAGACGATTAATGTGATCGAAAACTATACGTACTTCCGGGACGAAAATCCGGACATCGTTACCCTGCCGCAACACTTTTGGGCCAATGGTTACGAAACAGCATACAGCGGTAAAATTTACCACGGCAAGTTTACCGACAAAGAGAAATCCTGGAGCCGGAAACCGGCCCGAATAAGTACACCCAGACCAAAACTGCCCGGCGGCTATGCGCTGCCCGAAAATGTAGCGATCTTTAAGCAGGCACAGGAAGAAATCAGGAAAAAGTACGGCAATACCGAGCACTACGCGCTGGGCCGGGGCCCGGCCTACGAAGCTGCCGACGTGCCGGACATTACGTACGCAGACGGCTACAACACCGCCGTAGGCATTGCTACCCTGAAGGAGATGGCGGCGGATAAGAACAAGCCCTTCTTCCTGGGAATGGGCTATAAGCTGCCTCACCTCGACTGGGTCGCCCCGAAAAAGTACTGGGATATGTACGACCGGGAGGCCATCCCGATGTCGGAACAGGACGAAGCTCCGGTCAACGGTGCGGCAATGGGCCTGCACGCCTCCTTTGAGCTGCGGGTACGGGCTGGCATCCCGAAATCCGGCCCGATTGAAGGAGAACTGGCCCGGACGCTGAAGCACGCTTACCTGGCCAGCGTAAGCTACGTAGACGCGCAGATCGGCAAGGTGCTGGCTGCGCTGGAGGAATCCGGTGAACGGGAGAATACGGTCATCATCCTCTGGACCGACCACGGCTGGCACCTCGGCGATATGGGAGTATGGGGCAAGGCCACGAACTACGAAATTGCCACCCGGGTGCCGATGATAATAAGTGCCCCCGACATGCCGGAACAGACACAAGGCCGGTCTTCTGACGCCTTGGTCGAACTGGTCGACATGTACCCGACCCTCTGCGAACTGGCCGGTATCAAACAGCCCGAACACCTGGAGGGCTACAGCTTCGCTCCGCTGCTACAAAACCCGGATATGGCCTGGAAGGAGGCCGCCTTCAGCCAGTACCCTAACCCGGCTTTGCGGGAGTGGGCGGCCAATCCCTTATCGCCCGGGATGCGTGAAACCTATTTCGGCCCGCTCATCGAGGAGGTGGAAGGACGCATCCTGAAGCAGCAGCAGGGCAACTGGGACCGTGAGTTGTTCGAAAACCACCTGATGGGCTATTCGATGCGGACAGACCGGTACCGGTTTACGGTCTGGAAAGACCGCAGAGACAAAGAAAAAGCGCCACTCTACATCGAGCTGTTCGACCACCAGGCCGACCCGTCGGAAACAATAAATATAGCCGCAGACGCCCCAGAATTGGTAAAGGAACTGATGAAACAGTTCGAGGCAGGCTGGAAAGGGAACTTACCCAAAGTTTAAACCGAAATTATGAAGAGGAGAAAATTCTTTGCGAGAGGATTAAAAGGGGCGATTGCCGCCAGTGTGTTGCCACTCTTTGGTCAGTCGTGTGCTACCCCGAACAAGCAAGTGCTGCCTTCGGCCGCTGAAGAAACCCATACAGGAACGGATCCCGAGCAATGGCAGCATATGGGGGCGGGGAAGCGGGCCTACGAAAGCCGCCATAAAACGATTCAGTGCGAAGTAGCAGTAATTGGTGGCGGCGCAGCCGGAATTTGTGCCGCTGTGGCAGCCGCCCGTAACGGGGCGCAGGTTGTTTTGGTCCAGGACCGCCCGGTTTTGGGGGGCAATGCTTCCAGCGAAATCAGGGTTCACCTCAACGGAGCCAATCACCTCAAAGATGGAAAGCCAGAGCGGGAAACCGGCATCATCGAAGAAATTTTACTGCACAACCGCTTCCATAATCAGCAGGAGTCTTATCCGGTTTGGGACCACGTTCTTTACGACTTCGTTACCAGGGAGCCGAACATCAGCCTGATGCTGAATACTTCGGCCATGAAAGCGGAAGTATCGGGCGGAAAGATAGTAGCTGCAGACTGCTGGCAGATGACAACCGAAACCCGGTTCACCATTCATGCAGAGTTATTCATCGACTGCTCCGGAGACGGATTGCTGGGAGCAACCGCCGGAGCATTGTACCGTACGGGGCGGGAAGCATCCTCGGAGTTCAATGAAAAGTACGCCCCCGCAGTGGCGGATGGCTGGCAGATGGGGTCAACGGTATTGCTTGCCTCAAAAGACATGGGAAAGCCAATGCCTTTTGAAGCACCTTCCTTCACGTTGAAGTACGAAGCAGAGAAATCAGTAAAGGGCCGGAAACTATCGCCCTTTACCGCAGGGTTCTGGTGGGTAGAACTGGGCAGTGAAAATGACATCATCGGTGAGTTTGAAGACACCAAGCACAAGCTGATGGGATACGCCTACGGGGTTTGGGACTACCTGAAAAATTCCGGCAAGCACCCGGAAACGGAGAATTTCGCCCTCGATTGGGTTTGTTCTTTGCCCGGTAAGCGCGAGTCGCGCAGGTTTATCGGCGATTACATTCTGTGCGAACCGGATATGCTGGGAGCGCGCGACTTCAGGGATGCGGTTGCTTATGGCGGCTGGTCATTGGATGAGCACAATCCCGGAGGCATCGAGAACCTCAGTGAGCCGCCGTCTTACTTTCATGAGCGGTTTGACGAGGTGTACCAGATACCTTTCAGGTCTTTGTATTCGAAAAACATCCCCAACCTTTTATTCGCCGGCCGTAACATCAGTCAGACGCACATGGCTCTGTCGTCCTCCCGAATTATGGCTACCTGCGCTTTGGAAGGGCAGGCAGTAGGAACCGCAGCGGCGCTGTGTGTGAAAAAAGACGTGCTGCCAAGAGCCCTGGGCGAAGAGTATATTGATGAACTGCAGGAACAATTGATGCGGGATGATGCCTACATCCCCAAGCGGCCCGCCAGGGACGCAAAAGACCTGGCCCGAAAAGCCTCGGTTATCGTTGCCTCAAGCACGCGCTCAGGCGATGCCGCTTTGCTGACCGACGGGGTTTCCCGGGATGTGGGGAATGAAATTCACCATTGGCAGTCGGACGGGCTGCCGGCAGAGCTTCAACTCGAGTGGGAGGCGCCGGTGAACTTGTCTTCCGTTCAGGTAAAATGCGATACCAATCTGAAGCGGCTCATCATGATGCGCAACGACAGTGCGAATAAGGGGATTTACCGCAACGATGTTCCTTCTGAGCTGATGAAATCTCTGGACCTGGAAGCCCGGGTGAACGGAAAGTGGGTGAGCCTGGGGGCCATCGAAAAAAACCGTACCCGGCTGATCAAATTCGACTTTGATGAGGTCAGAACCACGGCTGTCCGGCTGAAACTGAAGGAGACTTACGGTGAGAAGAACGCAAAACTGTTTGAAATACGATGCTATACTTAGGAGCCTTTAAGGGCATCATTTTTTCTTGTATTCTGGGATTCCTGAGCAGTTGTTTTCTGCCTGGGATTTGTAGTTTTAGCTCCTACGGGCAGGAGGTCGTACACCACCTTACCGTTTTTCACCCCGGGATGAAGCAGGCGAAGGAATGCCTGCTGGTAGAAAGAAAAGCAGACTCCGGACACACGCTCGATTTCAGGATGGAGGTGGAGTCGGTCATTTGCCTTAACGGATTGTGCAAAGTGGTGGACGTTGGCCTGATCTGGGATAAGTTCGGCAACTATCACAGCCTTGAGCTTGCGAAAGGAGTTGAGCTGGAGAAAAAGGACGGAACTCCCTTTGATACCGCCGACTATGACAAACTTCATCGGATTCTTAAAGACAAAAATTCGGTGTTTCAGGCCTTCGAGTTGGGACAAATCGTTGACTTGAACGTTGATAGCTCCGGGATAGACGGTATCTCCGGGGCCACGATACTAACCGACAAAGCTGCAACCGTAGAAGGAGCTGCCTGGACGTGTTATACCCTGTGGCACTGGGCAAATTCCGAAATCAGAGATACCATGTTCGAAATTGCCGGGCACTCCTATTCAGACCGGGAACTGCTCAGTTTGCTGCCCCTCGATTCTTCGTCGGTAAGGATGGCCCTGGTGCAACTCGAGAAACGAAGTCTATACGACGAAGCTACCATTGCCGCTGTAGTCGCCGCCACCCGGGAGTGGGAGACCAACAATACTAAACTTGCCATCAATTACCTGAACGGAGGCCCGAAGGAAACTATGCGCTCTGCCGTCAGGCGAATTTTTTCTGGTGCCGGTCCCCGGCAACGTGTCCTGTTCCTGAAATCGGTATTGCACGATGATAAGCACCCCCCGGAAGAGATCCTCTCAGAATTGCCATATTACGTTCCGCTGCTGAACTCGTACGAGGAAGTGAACCTGTTGCTCAGTTATTTGTCGCGCAGAAATATCAGCGACGACACCCTGAACGAACTTCTGCTCAACCTGCTGGCGGCCGATGACTTCATCATCGCCAGGGGCGTGTACTGGTTTCTGAGCAACCAAGCCCTTGCACCGGACGGAAAGGCAAAAGTGGAGGAGTTCGGCCGGCTGCATTCAGGGCGGCTGTGAAGACCTGTTCGGCAGCCTTCAGGCTGCCGTTTTCTGAACGGTCTTAATCCTTCTTGTGATGGATGATGCTCCGGAGGCAATTTATTTGAAATACATTGAACTTTCTTCTGAAGTCTTAATCCTTCTTGTGATGGATGATGCTCCGGAGGAATGCTGGTTCATTACTTTTATTATGTTAGTTATGGTCTTAATCCTTCTTGTGATGGATGATGCTCCGGAGGATAGTTTCTTACCTCACATCGGCGTACAACGGGCAGTCTTAATCCTTCTTGTGATGGATGATGCTCCGGAGGTGGGTTGCCAAAAACAAAGAGGGAAAGTATCTAGGAGTCTTAATCCTTCTTGTGATGGATGATGCTCCGGAGGTGAAGGCACTGAGCAATATGGTTCAGGATATGGGGTCTTAATCCTTCTTGTGATGGATGATGCTCCGGAGGTCGAAGACCTTGCATACGCCCTCGAACTGACGGGGTCTTAATCCTTCTTGTGATGGATGATGCTCCGGAGGTTAGGCCCCAGGCAATTACCCGCATTCCTACGCAGGTCTTAATCCTTCTTGTGATGGATGATGCTCCGGAGGACCCGCTCACCCTGGCACATCCTAGCGGATACAGTCTTAATCCTTCTTGTGATGGATGATGCTCCGGAGGGGTTCTTTCGGAGCACTCTCCGTAGATGAAATTACAGTCTTAATCCTTCTTGTGATGGATGATGCTCCGGAGGTTACAATTAAAAGCAGTTCGGCAATCATTGCCGAAGTCTTAATCCTTCTTGTGATGGATGATGCTCCGGAGGAAGACGTTATTGAGCTAACCACCGAAGATCTGTCTTAATCCTTCTTGTGATGGATGATGCTCCGGAGGTCTTACCTCACGTCTGCCTACAACGGGCAGGTTAACGGTCTTAATCCTTCTTGTGATGGATGATGCTCCGGAGGCATGTGGCTGAACCATAACACACCATCTGTTGGTGGTCTTAATCCTTCTTGTGATGGATGATGCTCCGGAGGTATCTTGATGCCGTTCCTGGGTAACACCAACTACTGTCTTAATCCTTCTTGTGATGGATGATGCTCCGGAGGAACTACTGCTGTATCTTTAGGTACGCATAATTTGTCTTAATCCTTCTTGTGATGGATGATGCTCCGGAGGCGCCGGCACGGTCACCCATTGCGCACCCTATGATGTGTCTTAATCCTTCTTGTGATGGATGATGCTCCGGAGGTTTGCCGAAGAGGTATGTCGGCCAGACGCGGAGATGTCTTAATCCTTCTTGTGATGGATGATGCTCCGGAGGACTACATTCTTTTTAAATGGATACTTTACGGTTAGTCTTAATCCTTCTTGTGATGGATGATGCTCCGGAGGTGATGCCTTACCTGGGCAATACCAATTACTTCGGTCTTGATCCTTCTTGTGATGGATGATGCTCCGGAGGTTTGATGTGGTTGAAACCACATTACTCTACATTTTTGGCTCCCTCTCCGCTGAGCCTTAGGCGAAGCTTGTTGGAGAGGGCGGGGGGAGAGGGGGAAAATCAAAATGTAGAGTAGTATTGGTTGAATCATAACACCCCATCCGTGGTCTTAATCCTTCTTGTGATGGATGATGCTCCGGAGGACCCGCAAACAATTTTTGCAAACGTGCAAGGAAGTCTTAATCCTTCTTGTGATGGATGATGCTCCGGAGGCTTATATTACTAGCTCTAGCAACATTATTCATTGTCTTAATCCTTCTTGTGATGGATGATGCTCCGGAGGCGAAAGAAGGTGTTATATACACAGTGAGACTCCTGGTCTTAATCCTTCTTGTGATGGATGATGCTCCGGAGGAGTACAAAATACTTAAGAAGAATGAGGTAGCACTAGTCTTAATCCTTCTTGTGATGGATGATGCTCCGGAGGACGGATTTCGTTTAACAATGGGAGAAATACTTCCTGTCTTAATCCTTCTTGTGATGGATGATGCTCCGGAGGTGCAAAGACACCCACGACGTAAACGTTGGGATCATAGTCTTAATCCTTCTTGTGATGGATGATGCTCCGGAGGTGGGAGAACTACGGTCTATTAAGGATGACTTATACGAGTCTTAATCCTTCTTGTGATGGATGATGCTCCGGAGGGGTCAGAATCTATGAACTATGAGAAGCTCATTAAGGTCTTAATCCTTCTTGTGATGGATGATGCTCCGGAGGGAATGGATTTCTATTCTTTGGAACAAATGTAGATAGTCTTAATCCTTCTTGTGATGGATGATGCTCCGGAGGACTTACCACCGGCGCCGAAGTCGCCGGAGCAAATGTCTTAATCCTTCTTGTGATGGATGATGCTCCGGAGGAACCCTTCACCATCTTATTAAACACTCTTAAATTCGTCTTAATCCTTCTTGTGATGGATGATGCTCCGGAGGCGCTACTGCTGATGCCGATGTCCTTTCGACTCAGAACTAAGGTCTTAATCCTTCTTGTGATGGATGATGCTCCGGAGGCTGATGCCGATGTCCTTTCGACTCAGAACTAAGGTCTTAATCCTTCTTGTGATGGATGATGCTCCGGAGGGAAGGATCTATGTGCTTTTACGCAGAACATTCTGTCTTAATCCTTCTTGTGATGGATGATGCTCCGGAGGGCTGAAAAGCCGGAGTCAAGGTTAAAATTCACCTTGTCTTAATCCTTCTTGTGATGGATGATGCTCCGGAGGTTCGCGTTTGACCTCGCAAGAGTGTACAACGTTCGTCTTAATCCTTCTTGTGATGGATGATGCTCCGGAGGAGTTACAATTTAATCTTTAATATGGTCCTTAATCTGTCTTAATCCTTCTTGTGATGGATGATGCTCCGGAGGGAATAATAGTTTTTACCGGTGGGGGAGTTCGGAAGTCTTAATCCTTCTTGTGATGGATGATGCTCCGGAGGAATTGGCGGCCCTGCAATACGTTGGGGCAACGAAGTCTTAATCCTTCTTGTGATGGATGATGCTCCGGAGGTTTTCGACGGGGAGCCAATCGGGCTGGATGAAGAGTCTTAATCCTTCTTGTGATGGATGATGCTCCGGAGGGGCAGCGTTCAGGAGTTTGCAAACCTGCTCAACACAGTCTTAATCCTTCTTGTGATGGATGATGCTCCGGAGGCCATCCAGCGGCCCGGTTTTGGGCGTGAATGCGGTCTTAATCCTTCTTGTGATGGATGATGCTCTGGAGGAAAACGTTAAAGTTCTTGCCGAAGAACTCATTAAGTCTTAATCCTTCTTGTGATGGATGATGCTCCGGAGGACCTAAAGAGCCTCCGTACCTTGAGACGGTGCAAGGTCTTAATCCTTCTTGTGATGGATGATGCTCCGGAGGTTCCTTTATCGTCTCCCATGTAACATGGGTGGGAGTCTTAATCCTTCTTGTGATGGATGATGCTCCGGAGGCGGTTTCGTCAGTTGGCAGTAAACATTAGAAAACAAGTCTTAATCCTTCTTGTGATGGATGATGCTCCGGAGGTTGGGCTGGTAATTACCGTCATCTCCTGAACCAATTGTCTTAATCCTTCTTGTGATGGATGATGCTCCGGAGGTACCAGCGTAGATCGCCGTGGAAATGAGACGGTGAGTCTTAATCCTTCTTGTGATGGATGATGCTCCGGAGGTGAACCCGAAGACCGCTTCGGCGATTATCGGGTTGTCTTAATCCTTCTTGTGATGGATGATGCTCCGGAGGCCCCTACAAAGGTTTGTAGGGGGAAATTACAAAATGTCTTAATCCTTCTTGTGATGGATGATGCTCCGGAGGTACTAATTTAGTGCCGCTCACACCTGAGCCCGTAAGTCTTAATCCTTCTTGTGATGGATGATGCTCCGGAGGTTTATCCTTTTGCGATGACTGGTTTAGATTTAATCGTCTTAATCCTTCTTGTGATGGATGATGCTCCGGAGGCAAAGAAATCAATGAAGCCCACAACGAAGCTGTAAGTCTTAATCCTTCTTGTGATGGATGATGCTCCGGAGGCCAGTACAGCAGCTTGGTCCGGGTCGAAACCGGCGGTCTTAATCCTTCTTGTGATGGATGATGCTCCGGAGGTCCCGCAAGCTCAGCTTCCCACCCTGACCGTTTCAAGTCTTAATCCTTCTTGTGATGGATGATGCTCCGGAGGTGTTATGAAGACATGTAATCATGCAGAAGAACTGGTCTTAATCCTTCTTGTGATGGATGATGCTCCGGAGGCTGTTTCGCGGATGTAAATGTTGCGGGCAACCCGGTCTTAATCCTTCTTGTGATGGATGATGCTCCGGAGGGCGTACAAAGTAAATAACGCTATCTTCGTGGAAGAGTCTTAATCCTTCTTGTGATGGATGATGCTCCGGAGGAACGCAGAGAAATGCACATAAGATCAATATTATCAGGTCTTAATCCTTCTTGTGATGGATGATGCTCCGGAGGAATGAAGAAATCAATTCTTGGGATGAACAACAAAGTCTTAATCCTTCTTGTGATGGATGATGCTCCGGAGGGTGCTGCTCTGTTTTCTTACATTGAAGCTGCTGTCTTAATCCTTCTTGTGATGGATGATGCTCCGGAGGCAATAGCTCAGGAATGGAATAAAATAAAACACAGAGTCTTAATCCTTCTTGTGATGGATGATGCTCCGGAGGATAAAGTCGGAGTTTTCCGACTTTGTAAAGGTAGTCTTAATCCTTCTTGTGATGGATGATGCTCCGGAGGCAAGAAGCCCAATAAGCACAAGGCTGAATTTCAAAGAGTCTTAATCCTTCTTGTGATGGATGATGCTCCGGAGGCTAAACGACCTAATTGCTATAACAACCAAAAGACAGTCTTAATCCTTCTTGTGATGGATGATGCTCCGGAGGAATTGGAGAAAACTACGAGTTGGAGTTTTTGGGCAAAGTCTTAATCCTTCTTGTGATGGATGATGCTCCGGAGGTTGGACCTTCGGCTGTTTACGATTTTGCCCTAACTAGTCTTAATCCTTCTTGTGATGGATGATGCTCCGGAGGCACGTTTGAAGATACTTTAAAAATTGATGGGAGGGTCTTAATCCTTCTTGTGATGGATGATGCTCCGGAGGAGTTCTTTTTCTAATATATTTGTTTTCAGCTTGTTATGCCTGTTCCGGAGAAGGGTAGGCTTGGCTTTCACCGCCAAAAGTGACTTTTCTTTAATCTCTTGCTGCATAGCCGGTAGGGATTACGACACGAATATATTAAAAAAAGAGTGTATTCGGAGGGTCCGTTATCAATTGTATGTCCACATTTTGCCCGATAAGTTTCATCCCCCGTACGTCACTGCTGTTTACGGGAACAAGGATGATACTGTCATCGTTGGCGTACAACTCGTTAACTTCACGCAACGTGTCGTGGATTTCTTCAAATCGTGCGTTTGCGGTCTTGATCAGGTAAACACTTTTCTGGATGCGGGTACAGCCCGCAGTAATGAGGTAGTTCGCGATTTCTCGCCGAACCTTATTGTCGGTAATATCGTACATTATCAGGTAAACCATCGCATCTGCTTTGATAGGGGCGGCCTGGATGATACCAAGAATTTGAGCCACGCGTTCGTTAAGGTCAGGTAGTTGATCGTCCGGAGGAATTCGGCCGGGCGGTGGCTGGATACCTGCTTGCGTAATGTGTTCCAGCCTTTCTTTGAGGCTACGCCGTTGTCTTTTCGCCACATCGTTTTAATTGAGCTGATCAAAACGATCATGGAGTAGTTCCCGGAGTACTTTGGCTGCCAATTCCGCCAGTTCTGCGTGACTGCCGCTTTTGGTTGTTTTGACTATCGTAAAGCCTCTTTTGCCGTAGAAAAGGTTCAGCTCGCACCAGATTCCTTTGTTTGCCATGATGCGCAGCCGCCGGCCGTAACTGATGGCTTCGTTATCCGTTAGCCGGAGGTCGTATTCCGAAAGGTTCTCTTTAAAGTAGTCAATAGCGCTACTGATTTCTTCGGGCTGCACTATCGTTCTTTCCTTACTTGATTTTCGGCGTTTGGGGTTTAGCTTCTGGCGGATGTTCCCGAGGGTCTCTTCGTCCGGGCCGGCAATCGCCTTTTTGTTTTTTGCCGCCGGCTGCGGTAACCGTGGTGCTCTTTCCTGTTCCGTACCTGATGGCAGGGCGAGTGGCTCGGTCAGGTAGTTGTTCAGTTCTACCGGAGCAGCATTCGGATGATAAAACGCTTCGGGGTCGTAGCTCATAAAACAGGCACGGGTAACATCACAGGTCTGGTAGTCAACCACGTGTTCCCAGCCGTGCTCTCTTGCGAATTTGCGGGCGAAAGCCTGATAAAAGGCATGAAAACGCGCCGCATCACTGCAGGGCGTGGCAAGCCGGAAGAGCACTTTGTAGCCATCGCCACCAGGGCTGGTAAAACCAAGCAGCGGCCGGGGCAGCCCCGACAGTTTATCCCGTACCTCTGCCGCCGTCAGGTTTCCGTCCGCCAGGTGGTCCAGGTCAAGAATGAAATAATGAATAGTAGCGAAGTGCTGCTTGCGGCGAATAGAAGGGTGGAAGATGCCGCATACGATGTACGGTAGTGTTTTTTTCAACTGACGATACTTTGCGGTATCCACCGAGGCAATGGTTCGCAAACGGCTGATCATATCCCGGAAAGCTGGTTTCGGGCGCGTCAGGCCCTGAAAAATACGTTCAACGTGAACCCGCTCCAGAGGATCAGACGGAGCAGTAAGCTTTCGGCCCAGCATTAGTGGAGGAAGGTCATAAGTGGCGGGTTGAGACATAGCGGCAAATATTGAATCAGTGCGGAATGTTGTAGTGCGGTGAGGCCCTGTTTAGTGCTCCGAAGGGAGCTTGACGGGCGAGTATTCCAGAAAGAATTTAGCGAGAGCGTGTGCTTCCCTTTGCAGGTGTTCCTGCCGGGATCTGCGGAGTGCGCCACGCTGAATAACTTCGGCGAGGTAGTCGTTTACCGATTGGATGACGATCCGTTTGCCCAGGCCGTCCAGCATCCGGGCCTGTCCTTCCCAGCGGAAACACTCCTCCGTCATGGCTTCCTGCCGGCACAACTGCAGAACAACATAATCCACCCAAATGCGGTAGCGCTCGATGATGTCGTAAACTAAAGCAGGTCGGTTGTAGCCATCACGGTGAAAAATTCCGAGGTATGGGTCTACTCCGGCACGGATCAGAGCGCCTTCAATTTTTCCGTACAGCATTCCGTAGCCATAGTTGAGCATTGCGTTGAAGTCATCGGCAGCAGGGTGTTGGCTTCGGCGTTCAAACCGATAGCCCTCCGGGAGGTAGGCACTGATGAGCTGAAAGTATTTGCGGGAGGCGGCTCCTTCCCATCCCCGCAGCGTGGGGGCGGCGTCCTCCAGCCGGCTGTCATTCAGGGCCTTTACTTTACTGCGGTAGTCTTCCATCGCCCGGATGCCCCGGTTGATGCGCCGCCGCAGCGGGTCTTCGCTGTCAATCTGCAGCGTTAGCAGAAGAGCGACCTGATTGTCGATCTTTTCCCGCACCAGTTCTTTGACCCACTCCAGCGCCTCGGGGCCATAGAAGAAATCGAGTTGCTTGCGGCGGATGTCACTGATGGAACCGAATTTTACGCTCCAGACCCGCCCCTGCGGGTTGCCGCTGTGGTCGACAAAAACAACGTCGATCTGGTTCTCGATGGCCAGCAGCACGGCGTCTGATGTCATCTTCGCGCCTTTGCCTACGTTGATACTACGGATTTGGCTTGGGTTGAGCCGCTGTTCTGCCTGGGCGGTTTTAATCAGGAAATTACCGTGGTCTCGTTGCAACGAAGCACCGTAACTATTCAGGATGATGTGCATACACGTTTGGGAAATTGATTATACGGAACCGATGAATTTTTTATGCGCGGCCGCGGGTGCAGGGTGGAGGGATAAGGAGCCAGGTCACATTGCCTTTGTCCTTCCCTTTGCACCAGCGGCCGCGCCCTTTTCTCTGCCTTTGTCAGTGTATTTTGACTTTCCTGACCGGCTTGCCGCCTTTCCGGATGTGTTTCAGTTCCAGTTGCTTGCTGGCCCGCGTCACGGCGGTGTACAGCCAGCGGTACCGGCTCTCCGGGGGCAGCATGTTGATCGTTTCGCTGAGGTTGAGGAAGATGGTGTCCCACTCGCCGCCCTGGGCTTTGTGGCAGGTGACTGCGTAGCCGAACTTAGCGCGTAGGGCGTTGAGGAACTTATCTTCGCGCATGGCCTCGAGGTAGGCTTCCGATTTTCGCTTCAGCCCCCGCTTGCGGGCCCGCTTGTCGAAATCGATGAGCAGCTTACGAAAATCATCCCCGCTGAAGTTGGCCCGCTGGTCGAACAGGAAATCGTAGAGCAGCGGTACTTCGTGGACCTCTCCGGTATTGACGTCTTCCGCTTTGATGGTCAGGAAGAAGAAGCCCCCCGATTTCCCCAGCGGGCGCGCATCGCGCACCAGTACCTGATCGCCGTTGGCCAGCGGTACCAGGTGATTATTCTGGACAACCTGCAGCAGCTCGTTGCGCTGCAATCGGTGAAGTTGTTTGGGTGGGTACCGCTTGGCCCGGACGATGTTGTTGAGGTAATGGGTTTGCTTGTTGGAGTGGGTAATGATGAGCGCCGCGGCAAAGTCGTCTTTCGTGGCGGCCAGGTAGCGGTCGGCCATCAGCGCCTGGGTGTAGGGGGTGAAGAAGGGCGAGTCGGGCTTTTTCAGCACCGGCTGCCAGTTCTTTCTGGTTTCTCCCCGGTCCACGTAGCCCCGCAGTTCGGTGGCCAGGGCGAGTACGGGGTTGTCTTCCTTCTGCCGGATGACGTGGCGGAGCTCCCGCTCCGTTACCCCGAGGCCGTAGGTGGCGCGCAGAAATTCCGCATCCAGCGCGCTGGAAAAGGGCTCTTTGCCTACCGGCGGCGGCAGCTGTACGGGGTCGCCGATGAAGAGCACTTTATGCTTACCCACGAAGTGGAAGAAGTCGGCCAGCATACTGCCCGAGCCAAAGCGGGTGGCGCTTTCGCCCGAGCCCTCCAGGTGAGAGAGCATACTGGCCTCGTCGATGATGAACAGGTAGTTGTCTTTCGCGTCCTGTTCCGGTTCGCGCAGCCCGAAAGTGAGCATCAGCTGACCGGTCTTTTCGTCGTAGTCTTCGTCCTCGGCGGCCTGCCCGTCGTCCACTCCCTCAAAGCGGTAAATATAGCTGTGGACGGTGGTGGCCGCCACGCCGGTTTTTCGGCTCAGCACCTTGGCCGCCCGGCCGGTGCTGGCCATCAGCACCGGCGTGACGCCGGCTTTGCTTGCTTCGAGGTGCCGCAGCAGGAAACTGACCAGGGTGGTCTTGCCCGTGCCGGCGTAACCTTTGAGGAGGAATACCTGGTGATCATTGCCCGCCACGAAGGCCTGCAGACGGGTGAAGATTTGCTGTTGGTGAGGGGTGAGTTGGAGGGAAGACATGGGGTGATGGATTACGTAATTGAGCAGGCCGCCAACGGGCACTGTGCGATTGTCCTGTAGGGCACAAGAGGCCCTATGGGGTACGAGCCCGCGTACGGGCGAACAAATCAATCCTTCTTGTAAGGGACGGGGCCCTGCGCACTCACTTCAAGGCGTGAGGGGAGGGGAGATCCTTGTTTTGGGGGATGGGTTGGTGTCCATTTACTGGAAGCATACCAAACGCCAAGCGTCTTAATCCTTCTTGTAATGGGTAAAGTTTCGGAGGACTGGGCCTTCTTCGAGATTGAGCCCAACGAGAACAAGTCTTAATCCCTCTTGTGGTGGATGAGGCTCCGAAGTTAAGAAGAGTATCGCCGATACCCGAGTCCTGATCGGCCTTAATCCTTCTTTTGATGGATGGGGCCGTTAATTTACAGGAAGAATACCAAAAGCCAAGTGTCATAATCCTTCTTTTGTAGGCGCGGCTATAGTGGCCAAATGAGTATTTTGACTACAACCCTACTGCAGAGAACTCTAAACATGAATTTACATTGGATTTAACTGCATACGACCTAGTGCCTCGAAAATTTCCTGATTAATTCGATCAAATCCAGAAATGTCTTGCGAAGAAAGAAAAATATCGTCCAAACTTGCAATTAATTGTTCAAGAGATGCACTGTTCTTCTTCAGCTCTTTCTCGATAATAGGCCGACTAACAGGTTCAAAATCGTGTGCGCCAATACTTTTATTACGAAGATCATTAAGTGAAATGATAAGGTTGAAGTTCTTTGCTTCTGTTGGTTCATAGTATTTCCAGATGGCAAGGTAAGCTGGCACTCCTTGAAATGAAATATCTATCTTCCCATTGCCTCCTGGGGCATTCATTTTCTCAGTTGCTTCAAATAAATTGCTATAATTAGCGTCCTGCCGCATGGCCTTAATCTGCGATTCCCACCGCTTTTTGTTGACATTAACCTCTATACCTGGCAATAAACGACCGACTTGTGTTCTCACATATTCCTCAGTAAGTCTGTATAGTCGTAGAAGAAAGTCTACATAGTTTTCGTTTTCGAGCTTAATTCTTGCGTTACGGTAGAGTTCTTTCACCTTGTTTCGCTCCGCGTATTGTATTGACTTGAGTATAGTTCGCTTGAGCTTTGTGTCACGAATAGCATTAGCTTTATGTTTAGCGCGATCAAAATCAAAACCTAGTCTTGCATCGAGAGATTCGGTAGCCTTAATCACATCCTCAGGTAAACTGTTCAAGGTTTTTATCGCAGAATAGTTATAATTTTCGATTAGTCGTTTGGCTTGGTAACTTTCACGTTCTCTCTGATAGTGGATTGGGAAATTGGTGAGCGAAGCAACACCAAATTCTTCAGAGACACTTAATTGGCGAACTTTTTCACCAAATCGGTTAAGAAGTGCAAGCGATAGACTTTGGTTGATGGCGTCTATCCCGCCAAGGTTTAGCAAGTAGAGGTTTTGCCTGCTTGAGTTAAAATTATTAAAAAGTTGATCTGACTTAACGTAAGTAAAGAAACGCAAGCTGTTTTCTACATAGTCCTGTACGCTGTCTGTTACACGCTTAACCTGAAAATCAGTTTCACTCAATTCATCAAAATGTAGGGGTACAATACGTTTGAGTAGCTCAGCAAAGTGGATGCTATCGTTTGCACGATACCGCTCATCGATCTCGGTGGATTGATCTGTTACTATAAAGATAATTTTACCAATCCTATTCAGACCTGGCTTCTCTTCCTCGCTCTCCATTCTCAAAAAATCAAGTGCGGGCTTCAAGATTGGGAATTCCAATTCAAGCAATTGTTTTTGCTTTCCAGAATTGTTCTCGTATCCCTTAGTATGCTTCAGTACAGCTTGCCCGAAAACTCGTGGAATTACAAGTCTATCTATATTGGGGCGATATAATTTCTTCGATTTTTCACCAAACCATTCTTCGGCAGTTGATTTGGGTAGCTGAACATCTCTAGTACCCAATGTCACGATAAGTATATCTTTGTTATTCATTATTTGATGATTTTTAGCCCACGTTGTGCTATTATTTTTTTCCCTTGGAGCATTACTGTAATTTCTACAATTTTGCCCGTAGCGACCCCGGCAGGGTAAGAAATTTCAAGATTGGTGTTGTTGTGACCTTCTAACTGGGGTGCGACAATTACTTTATTTCCTCGGGTATTCTTAACTATGGCTAAAACCTTTACACCACGTTTTAGCTGCTTCACAGTTTTCTGCACCAGCTTAGGCTTAGCATCAGGTGTTGACGTACCTGCCGGAAGTTTAGCAGAGGACACTTCTTGCGTTACGGGCTTATTTATGATAGTTGCTTGTTTTTGTTGCCTTTCCTTTTGCTGGCGCTTGAGGTGAGGTGCTGCGGCTTCTGGAGTCAGCAGCTGGATGAATCCAAGCAGATAAAAGCGGTAATCCTCTTTTTGCTCATCCCAGTCAAAGGCTAGGCGGCGGGATTTCATTCTTTTCTCTTCGATTATTTCTTCTCCTCTTCTCTTTTTTTTGAACTTAAGGGGTATTGACAGAGTAGAAAGATGATTTTCAACTTGATAGTCTCCGGTGACTGCATGAAAGCCGGAACCATATCCAAGCCTGAGGAGTGGACTGTTAGCCGAATTAACCGCTTGAAGCCTTTTTAGTTCCTTAAGAATAAGGTCAGACTTATCACCCTCTAGCTCCGTGAAGAAATCGATTTCTCGTTGGAGATATTCACTGGTGTATTCATAGAGGGCAGTGAAGAAATATTCCAAGGGAGAGGGAGTCGTAAGTAGTTGAGTGGCCTTTGCAGGAACGCTCCTGATTGTTCGCTTATTTTGTCTTGAAATCCCTTGGTCTATCTTACGTTGCTCTTCTTTAGCAGCTTGTCGGTATTGCGCTAAATCACTGGACCGAAGCCTCAAGCGAAGTTTACCAACTTGTCCCGGAGGAACAGTTTGTAGAGTGGTGGCGAAACCATCATTCTGGAAATCATTTTCGTTGTTACCGCTACCTGATCGGTATTTCCATCTCCCTTCCCAACGCTCGCTCCTCCTATCTAAATGACCGTTATAGACCCGGGAGTTATACAATTTTCCAGGATGGTCAAAATAAACATCACTCACCTGAACGAAGCGCATAATCGAGTTGGCAAACTGTCCGAATACGTCTCGATCGTTATTCTGAGCAATGCTACCACCAAAGGCTTTGAACAGTGCGGACCGGATACCTCCTTTAAGAGATGTGCCGGGCAGGTAAGGAAAGCCGGTTTTGCCTTCCGCGATCATGCGATGTAGTTGCATTCCGCTTCCCTCAATTTCTCCAACCTTGCCACAATAGTCGGGATACTTACGTAGTCCCCGCTGTCGCAATACTTCCTTAAAGCCAGCTGGACCTTTTTCCAGGGCCTGTACATAGTAATCTAAACCGATACGTTCGATAACCTTGCGCTCGTTCACTTTCCAGATAGTGGTAGGACCATTGTCTATTCCTTCTTCAAAGTAGTCAAAGCCCTTATCCCAATGCTTTTCCTGTTCTCCCCCAATGTGCAGTGGCGTTTGGGTGAGCACGTAGAGTTCGTAAGTATTGTTCGTCATTAGTTAACAGGTTTGCAGGGTAGAAAAATGGCTTGTCCGTTACGCCAAACCGGATGGGGTAGTAAAGGCTGGCCGTTTTCATCTAACGGCCCAAGGTTGATAGCTTTTCTCCCGGCTTGTTTGTCTGAGGTCTTTAGTACGCTCCCCTCCGCTAGCATCCCGATTGACCGTTTACGCAACGTGCGGCCATCTGCCCCCGTCACCCATCCTCCGCGCCGCACAACGCGGTAAGTAGTTTTAGCCCCTTCTGTATCGAGCATACTGCTGAGTTGAGCAGCGTTCTCGGGGCAGAACAAAGAAAGGTTTACAGCATGAGAAGCATCCTTAGGGTGTTCCAACGTGATGTTATCGTGCTTAAATTCAAAAAGGCCATTGCCAACGCTCCGGTCAGTACCCAGTCCTTCATTTTGTAACAAATGCAAGGCACTTTCGAGGCGTTGTTTTGCCGCATCGTCGCCATCAAAAAGGAAGAAAAGCCCCGCCTTGGAACTGAAGAAGAGTCGCTGGCTGATAAAGGGAATAGCATCTTTTTCTTCACGAGAAACCGTCACCCGTTGTCCAGTTGTGGCCGTCGCAACGGGATTTTTCTCCGGCAGTGTGGAAGAAGTCAGATATATCCCTTGCAAATTAGGTTGTCCTGAACCACCGAAATCAACCGGGGTGCCATTCAGTAAATGTCCAAGATATTCAGTGTCCACCCAGCGTACCCGCTTGAGCTTTTTGGCGTAGTCGATCTCGTCTTTGCCGAGGTCAAAGTTTAGAAGCGGCTTCGGAAAGAAGTAAATAGTCTTACCTGAAGTATCCTGCCCAAAAGGGAAGCAGGAACTGAGTGTATAGCCCGGTCCTTCTAAACCTGGTACTGGCTCGCCCATTTTAGCCATAGTGGCCAAGAGCGCAGCGTGAAGGCTGTCTGAGTGCAAAAAGTCGGCACTCTTTGCGTAATCATCCGGTCGGTCGTCTCCTAGATGGACCGGACCAGTGAAGGTGAGTCGGTATAGTTGGTAGGAAGTAGATACTTTGCTCATGTTCAACTTACTTGGCACCTGCGTACTCGCCCGGATATAATATCTGGGGCTTTTCAAAGTCCATATCGATCTGTACCTGCCCGTAGCCCCGTGAACCGCTACCTCCCAGATAGTCCGCCTCCAGTAGTTGAATGCCCTCTTTTAGCAAGGCGATCTGTTCAGCTTCGCTGGCCTCGTCTTCGCCAGACCAGATATTGACGATAAGCTCTATGCTGAAAATGGAACCGACTGGTACTCGCTCTGTTTTACGAGGATTACCCGCTATTCCCTTCACCCGGTCAATCGAGTTTTCAAACTTTACTTCCGTGTAAGGATAATCGGTATAAATTGATTCACTTAGGGCTTTTTCACTCTCTTCGGTCAAATAGCTATCCCGAACGATAAGACGACTGGCACGGTTATCAGACTTCTTATTTTCGATGTTCCCAAAGAGTTTATTTACCTCTTCGCTATCACCGACATTAGCAGCCCCTCGAGTCTGTTCTAACAGACTCCGAATTTTTCCTTTGAGGGAACTTCCGGGAATGTAGGGTTGGTTGTTATCTGGGCGACGCACTACCGTACGGTCAATTCCGCCAATATCAACCTGTTCGTTACTGTCACCGATGTACAAGCCAGATAGCAAGTGTAGGGAGCCTTTGAAGGCGATTTTTTTGATTAGTTTTTTACTCATTTGATAAATTATTGTGCACCATTATTTGCTTTGTGAAAGGCGACTATGGCCTCAATCATTTTGATAAAGCGAAGGAATTTGCTTTTATCCTGTTCAACTGCTAATAGGCCAGGCATTACAAGGTCTTTGAATTCCTTAACTCCTGGCTTTCCTTTACGTCCTGTATCATACGCTAGCCGTGCGCGGAGCATCGGAACGTCATTATTATACTTTTCAAAATCACCTTCTATTCTACGTATCTCTCCGAAGAATCGGCGAAGGCTGGAGGCAGTTAATTTTTTCTCTACGAGGTACTTTCCCGCCTCTTCCGCCCAGTCTACAGCAGCATTATCAATAGCATGTGCATCAGTTATCCACTTGGTATCAATTTTTCGCGGCGGCGGCTTACGATTAGCTTCACGATCTCTGTTCCGGTTTCTGTTATGGTCAGGCATTGGCAGTGGTTTTAAGTTTAAGTTCCAACTCGGCCCAGCGCGACGCCACTGCGGCGAGTTTGAGATAGTGATCGGCACCGAATGCGTCGTTGTGCAATAATTCCTGGTTTAGTTTTTCGATGAAATCCCCGATGGCTTTTTGGTTTTTATTGTACCGATCAGCCATCCGTTTCAGGGTGTAGGCGGTCCTCCACTTATAGCTGAAGTCCACAGCATTAGTTTTAGGATCTGGTAGGCTCTGTACGTAAGCTTCCTGAATCGTGTGTAAAATTGCACGATTAAGTCCATTGGCTTCGTGTTCTAATAGCTCTGTTTTAAGCTTCTCGACTGCGGGAAATTCTTCATCCCAATTTAACGCTATTCCGAAGATTGCGAGTGCATTTTTAGGTTGCTCATCAGAATTTTTGGCCTTGAAGCGGTGGGATTTTGCCCGATCTTCCTCATCTCCGGCCATCTCAGCCGCCCGATAGATAGGATATTTATGATTCACTATACTAATACCTGCTGAAATCGTTAGGTCATCACGACCAACAAAATCCCGAAACTCTTCTCGAATGCGTTTCCCGAAATCGATGATACGGTCCCAGCGGCCGAGGGCAAAAACGTCGTCACCGCCTGAATAAACTATGGAAACCTGATTTTTAAAATCTGCCTCTTCCCGGATTATGTTGATATAGCCGCTGAAGAAGAAATCTAATTGAGCGGAGAGCGTAGCGTAGGCGGCAAAACTCTTGTCTTTATCCGCGAAACCTTTGATGAAAAGCTGCCCGAGACTATCCACATCCATCCGTAACACACCTAGCAAAGCGTACTGCGGGTCTCCGCTTTTGGAATCTTTATACCAGCATAAGTCTTCAAACTCAGCAACTTCCTTTCTTCCGCGGGCGTCCGGCTGACTGTTACCTCCATAAAAGCAAAAGCCATAGCCTCCCTGTTGAGCCGCAGGGGGTAAAAAGTTGGTGCTATTCAATCGCAGACGTTGTTCTCCGGATCGGGCTTCCCCTGATTCGGCTCGCAGACCAAGTACTCGGTCTAACTTGGAAAAGCTCAGATCATGGCTAGCCTGATTTGCATAAAGCAGATAGTTGGCATTTTTGAGTTTTTTGCCTGCGGAAATGTGGTCGTTTACCCTTTGAGTAATTAATGGGCTGTCCTTATCTCCCTCATTAAGTCGGTTGCCTTTCCCTTTTGGAATGGGAACTCCCGTCACTGCACAAAGCTGATCGGTACTACCAGAAAGTAAGGCTGGCTCACCCTTTTCACTAAAAATATCCTCAAAGGATGATTGTAGTATTCGTTCGTAGCGGCGGTTTTTTTGCTGACTAGCGCGATCACTTACGGCCTTCCACAGCGCACCAAGACTTTCCAAGCCATCGTCTGAAACAACCTGCGTTCCCCGAAAGCCAAACACAACTTCTCCCATGGCTGGGAAAATACTGCCGCCTTCTTCATAGTAAGCCTGGTCTTCAATAAGATGACGTGCTCGAGCCAAGCCTTTAGTTACCGCTTCCGTATTAGGTAACAGATAATAGGCTTTGCCTCCGGAAGCATACAGTATGTTTGGGTAGTGTTGATTGGTTTCCCGTAGCAGTACGGTCGTCATTTGCTCAATGAGAGCGGTAAGAAAAAATGAACGTCCTTTCAGGCTTTTGTAAGCTTTACTGCTGGATATGTCGTAGATAAATGACTGGATACCGCTCAGGTCTAAACAAATCATCTTAATAAGAAGATGATCATGCTCCTTAATAGATGCAGTATTTATCTGCTTTTCAGTACTGAAGTCGTGTAGACACGTTACTAATGCGGCAGTTGTCTTTAGATGCTCGTAAAGATTAATCGTGCGTACCTTACCAGTGTTCATAGGAATACACGAGCAATACTTACGTAGTACCTGCTGTAGAGTAAAAAGAAAATCTTCAGCAGATTCAGTAGGGATACGTGCAAAATCATCCCTGAAATCGCTCCAAAGTTTACGATAAGATTTGTGAACCTTTTCTACTTCCGAAGCGGTAAACTCTTCATTAATCAGAAATGGCTTGGTGCCCTCAATCGACAATGAACGCACTGGTAAAGTTCTATCGGTTGCCTTCTGCCCACTTATTTTTGCACGACTAAATATTGATTGCAAGAGGAGCCTTTTTGATTCAGTACTCCCATTGGGAACAGAAAGTTCGGCTTCTACTGATTCATTGCCAGAACACCAAGTACTAGCAAGTTGTAGCATTTTTTCAGGCTCTGTGCTTGGTAGATTATAACGAGCTGCTAATTCTGATAACTTTCCCAGACTAGTTTCCCAAAGTCTTAGTTTCTTGAACTTATCTGAGAAGTCTTCCAGAAATTGGTAAGTCCAGAGCACATGTTGAAAGGCGGGGATACCATTATGATCAACAGGTGCAAATGAACGAAGATGAGTTTCGTCCAAATTCTTAATCGCAGAGCCCTCGAACAAGGGACTATCACTACGCTGCCAGAATTTGCCAATACCATGTAGTAAAGCTGCTAGTATCAGTTGCTGTTTTTCGGTAGAAGTAGTTGTGGGCATCAGATTTTTATCGTGAAAATTTATTGGGTACAGGGGAAAGGCTCAATAGGTTGTTTCTCGTTAGGTTTTACTGTTGCTTAGCTCAGTTGCTAAGATGTCGGGTGATTGTTTAGCTTTCGGTTTACGAGCAGTGCGCAAAACACCAAAACCCATACTGGCCCCCTTGCCTAAACCAATATATTCAGGCAGGCTTAAATTGACCGAAAAGTCAATATTAAAGGTACGAATGGATTGTCCTTTGAAAGAACGCCAGCTAACTCTACCTAGCTTTCTTATTTTCACAGTAAGGCGTTCCTCAACTCGAAATCCCATTCCTTTACATGCTGATAAAATATTGCCTGTAAGAATTTTTTCTAAAAAGGCTACCTGCTTACTCAAACTCTCTTTTTCGAGTTTTTGCCACTGTGCGTAGTTTTTCTGATTGAGTGCCTGCCAGTCGAATAGACGATACTCTATGTCACTAGACCATGTCTGTAATAACACCTGCTGTAAGTTTACTCGATCTACCGAAAGCGCTTCTTGTCTTTTCCCAATCCGTAACGATATTTCTTGTTTTCCCAGAAAATGATGAATTAGATCAGTGCCTTCTTCCAGGCAAAAAAGAGCAGCCTGTCGATTGACACTTTTGTATTGGATTAGAGGGTAGCGATAATAATAGGTATTGTCGCTACGATGGTTGTGGAAGATATTGTGTTCCCGGTCAGTAGCTTCAATAACGGCTGCACGGAATTGACTAATCTCATCCGGAGCGAGAGGGGTCGCCAATTGAATGAACAGGGTTTTTATTTTTTTCATTTATGCTTGGATAAGGAGATTTGTATTATCACATGAGAGACTCACTACCTGAATAGTCGTAAGGTAGCGTTCTACAGTGCAAAGAGTCTGCATTTGTAGTTAGGAAAATGATAAATATCAGAGAAGGCCTCAGCGTTTGTCTTAAAGCGGACATACGACTGAATGCCCTGCACTTTCGCTCCGTAGAGATATTGGGTCATAGTGTATTAGCTGTTTAGGGGTTCGACGATGCCATGGCCAATGCTTACGCCTTTGCCGAGTCCGATCCAGGTGGGGAGATTTACGTTGGTGGAGAAGTTCAGATCAAAAGCCAGCAGTTGCTGGCCCTTAAATCGGACTATCCGGGGAAGACTGAGCTTTTCGAGAGAAACATGGACCTTGCCGTCGACCCACCAATTGATTCCTTTTGCAAAAGCCAGGATATTGCCTCGTAATGTTGCGGTAAGCAACTCGGCACGAACTTCATCCTGACCTTCCAACGATTGCCAGCGGGTGTACCGCTGCTGATTGAAAGGCAGGTAGTTTGAAATCCGGTACTCAATAGGGGAGGCGGTCAATGAGACATCACAGTAACGGAGTTGCATATCCATTACCTTAAATGTTTGCTGTTTGCGGCCTATTCGCAGGTCGAGATTCTGTGCCTGAAATAGTTGGTGAATATCATTTGTGCCGTCCTCCAGGCAAACAATGCCGGCATGTCCCTCTTCCAGAAGCTTGTACTGGATTAGTGGGTAGCGATAGATGACTTTTGTATCGTTATCCTTGTGATTGTGAAATAAGTCACTTTTTCGCTCCGTCTTTTCGATGACGGCGGAACGAAAAAAACGTACTTCATCAGGGTGGATTCGCTTGTCAAATTGTACCGATAGGTAACGGATGGGTTTCAATGTTTAATGGGTTGTTTTTTAAGAAGTAGAAACATCATTATCACGTTTCGGCTCCAAGGTAATACATTAGCGTGCAAATTCACTGCACTCTTAAAATAAATTATGAGCAAAACTGCCCAAATACGATACAGAGCTATTGATCGCGCGCTACGGAAAAATCCCGATGGTTTATCGTGGCAGCAATTAGCGACCGCATGTTATGAAATTTATCTTAAATGTGGACTTGAAGATCATGACCCTCCCAGCAGGCGTACTGTTTTGGAGGACATTCGTACATTACGCAGCGGTGCACTTGGGGAACCAGCACCGATTGAATACCGCAAAGGGTATGGCTATAGCTACTCTGATAAAGGCTATGTGTTTCAAAAAGTCTCTCTTGAACCTGAGGATTTAGCAACTCTGCTAAGTCTCGAGGATTGGGCCAGGCAACTCACTTACGGCCAACTGCCCGCTGGGTTCTCCGACACCATTCATCGTCTTATTGAACGTCTTCACACACCATCGTCCGCTCATTACTCAGGTGTGCAACTTGACCGGCCGGGAGGACTCGATGGCCGCGAAAACATGCCTCCACTCCATAAGGCAATTCTGTCACGCAAAGCGATCAGGATCACTTATCAGGAGTATCTGGCTGAGCCCAGGGAGAATATATTGAGCCCGTATTTGCTTAAAGAGTATAACCGAAGGTGGTTTGTGTTGGCGTACGATCATGATGCGCGCCAACTCTGGACCTTTCCGCTTGACAGAATCACGAGCGTAACAGAACTCTTTCTGACTCCATTTTACGATGCTTCATCCCTAAAGCCACTTAGTTGGTTAGACCCGATTATAGGTGTCATCAGACCACCGGAGAAGGAGCCAGTAAATGTCAGACTAAGAACTACTCAATTACAGGCTTGCTACCTCCGCACAAAACCTCTGCACCGTACCCAGGCTGAAGTCTCCCAGGCTAAGGCTTTATACCCGGAGTTTACCCTTCAGGTTATTCCGAATCCTGAATTGGAAATGCAGTTACTGAGTTTTGGTGACGCGGTGGAAGTAGTTGAGCCAGTAAGCCTTCGTCAGCGAATGTTTGAGCGGTTGAAGAAAGCGATGGCGGTGTATGAACAATAGAGTTGTCCGTCTTCAGCAGGGTAGGAGGCGAATTGCTCGTTTGCTGTTTGGAACCAGGTTTTTTCTGATCTTGATATATATGCCCAAGTCAGAGTGGTTTGCGCCTGTCTTTTCTCTTTAGCAAGTTGTTTTCGGGATGCATTGCTCGGGAGGTGGTCGTTTATTGATAGTAGTTTCTTTGTTTACTCAAGGTTCAAATATCTGTCCGTGCCCCCCTTGTTCAGGCAAGGTGCAAGGTGCAGGGGCGAATGAAGTTCAATACAAATAAAAGGCAGAGCAAATAGGCAAATTCAGTGGGTCGATACAGGCTTGTGAGCCAGGTAAACGCTACGGCTCGGGGTTTCCATGACACTGCGGTTAAGTGAATCTCCCTGACACCATAGTGTTGCGGAGTTAGCAAACCTTCTTCAGATGACAATCACCCTAAGCCCCTAATAAGGTCCCGTACGTCATCCAGAAAACTTCGGCCGACCCTGAGTTTTTTCCATCCTACCCCATATCTGTTCTTATCTATACTGACCTCAATTGTTTCCTTAGAGAAACCAATAATCCTGTTATGGTTGATGACACAGCTGTTGTTGATTTGAAGGAGGTTTGCCGCTGCCCTTGAGTTGTTCATGATGTTGGTAAGCGTGCCGGTACGAGAAAATGCACCATGGTCCGAGATAAAGAAAACTTTTCCTTTGGCGTTTTGCGCTCGTGTCTCGATGTATGATATTGAATCTGGAGGGAGAACGGCTTTCCCCTTACCTGGCCCCCTGGGAACAGCAAAACCCCTGAAAAGGCTCTGCTGGATCCGGATTGCGTTCGTTGGGGTTAGGTTGAGTGCAAATTGTTTATATGCCGCGGATCCGTGAAAGCGAATCAACATTCTTGGAATCCTGGCGTGCCACCCCATCCGGTTTCCTGGTTTCATTATCTCGGTAACATGATGATGAGGTTCAATTTGGTTGTAGATTATCTCTTCCCCAAAGATGGTGTGTATGATTATGGGAACCTTCCCTTTTAGAGCCTTGATGACTGCAATGCCATCCCGGTTATTTCGAGACCCCTTAAGCTCCATGTCTATGATGGCAAGATCATAGGGCGACTGGTAGCGAAGAAATTCGGTTAAGCATTTTATTTGTGGAGATGGGATGAATCCCAGATCAGTAAGGTCTGAGCTGAGCGTCCGATAATCTGATTCACGATCTTCAACAATGAGAATTCTGGGCTTTTGGTTTGGCATGGTGTTCTGTCGAGTAATGTCTAGGCGGAGAAAAGAGCTTCGTAATCGAAATTCCCGTTTTCCCCGAAGCGAATGATTTGTCCTTCCTGATCGGCGGTGAGGTCCTTAATCAATGCCATGCCGAGTGCGGATGAATAATGATCTGGGTTAACCTCTCCGTCGTCGGGTCCGCCATCGCGATAAATGACCCGTATTTCCCCGTCGTCCTCCGTAAGGATGTCCAAGTAAGTAACCACATAGCCTCCTTCTTTGCGGGCGTATTTTACGGAGTTTGTGGTTAGTTCCTGAAGAATAAGACCCAAGTCACTGGCCAGACCGACAGGCACCTCCATGCTGTCGATGTTACAGTTAAGTTCCAGCGGGGTGCCCTCGGCAGAAAAGGATTCCATCAGGTCACCGGCGTAGGCTTCCAGGTATTTACCGAGGTCAATGAAGTAGTTCTCGCGGCGGGGCTGGGTCTGTAGCCGGCGGAAGGCGGTGGTTTGGCGGGCCAGGGCGTTGGTCAGGGAAACGTCCCGCTCTTCCTGAAGGCCCCTCTTCTGTTCGTTGCGCAGAATATTGATGATGCGCTTGAGATAGTTGCCCGTTGTATGAGAGATATGGGTGTTAAGGCGGGAGATGGAATTTTTCTGGCGCGTAATTTCCGCGTTCTTCGCCAGGAGGTCTGCGTTGAGGGCGGCCTCGCGCCGTGAGTTCCGCCGCTGGACAAAATACCCTCCGATAAGGGCCAGGGCTCCAAAACCCAAAGCGAGCAGGCCGTAGCGTTGCCGGCTTACGGTTAACTCACTTACCCGGGCTCTCTCCCGGGTGATTTCTTCCTGTGCGCGGAGCCGGTCATTTTCAAACTCTTCCAGTACGGCGATGGAGTTATCGCTCAACTGCTGAGTATGGAGGCTGTCTTTTATTTTACTGTACTCTACAAAGTGCTCTTCCGGAACTGGCAAACCGGCCCTCATCCTGATTTGAATGCTGTTGTTGAGCACCTTCATCCGGTCTTCGGGGATGGCGTCATAGCTCAGCGCTACGTCATAATCATCTACGGAAGGCCTGAAATCTTTCATTTTTGCCTGAACATCTGCCCGAAGGTGGTAAGCTCCGAATGCGCGGTCCATACGCTCTTCCTTTTGGTAGGTGCTGATTGCCTTATTTGCTTTAGTAAGCGCTTCGGTAAGCTTTCCTTCTTCCATGTCCACATTACCAATATTAACCAACGCTTCAGCATAGTCAGCATCATTGGAGCGGGTATCGAGAATTATTTGAAAATACTTTCGGGCCGAATCTAGCTGTCTTGCTTCATAAAAGTGCTTGCCGAGCCGGTGATTGATCTGAAAAAAGCCCTGCTTGTTCTTTTCATAGTCCGCGAAGTCAACCGCCTGGTAGCAGTAAGGGAGGCCTTGGTCGGCCAGGTCGAGGTCGAGGTATGCATCGCACACAGACTGGACAATCATAGTTGCCTGATAGTAGCTTAGCGGATAATCCAGTAAGCGAACCAGCAAGCGGGCGGCTTCTTCCGTTTGGTTTCTTGCTTTGAGTTTCAACGAGTAGTTGTACTGTAACGGGATGATGAGCACAGTATCCTTCAGTTCTATTGCGAGGTCCATGGATTCCTTATTAAGCCGAAGGGCTTCCTCGGGTTTCCCGGTCTGGTTGTATACGTTGGCGAGAATACTCGTATGACGGACGACGTTGTTGGTCTGACCGTACTTTTTGGCAATGGCCCGTGCTTCTTCCGCATAGCAGCCAGCAGTCTCGTAGTCACTCCTCAGGTAGTACAGGTTGGCCAGGATGTGGGCAGCCCGCCTGATACCGTCTTCAAACTGGATGGTGTGCCCCAGGGTATAGGCGGAGTCCGCGTACGTTTTTGCTTTCTCGTTGTCTTTATTGACAAAGACCCAACTGATTTCGTGAAGGATCATTACCCTTAGTGAATCAGATGACGTGGTATCGACAACTCCATTTAGAGAATCGACAGCAGTAAGAGGAAATACCTGAGCGGAAACGTTATATGAAATGCCGAGAAGGCACGTCATCAAGAGAAAGAGTCTATACACGGCGATGAAGGTGTTTTAATGGTACCAATAAAAGAGAAGGATCGGTATGCAAAATGTAATGGGAAGGGCCGATGTAACATTGCACGAGCGAGGAGCTTGCTGCTGGACCGACACGTGAGCAACGGTAAATCTAAAACAATGTTTAAACATGTCAAAAGATAGACACGAGGTAGTTTTTGAAGAAACCCATAGCTAAAGCTCATAAAATAAGGTCAGGGTGACTGTTGCGATTCGCGAAAAATATCTTTTAACTTTTTTTCCACAATGTCATTCTTCATTCAGGGGAAAAAAAGTGTCGTTTGGAGGCTGTAAGGCTGCACTTGGCCGGAAAACCGTAGCGAAGGGTGCACTTCGAACTGCTTACTTAATACATTTTGATTGTTATAACGTGCTGGTGTAGAGTAGTTTTGGTCGAGTTTAGCGCCGGAAGGTGATTGTTTGACGACCAGAAAATGAGAGATATGCGTATTTGGATGGCACTGCTCAGTATATGCCTGAGCATTGGTAATATTTCAGGCCAGTGTACTGGTAACTGAAACGCTAGAATGTCTGATGTTGATCAAACATTAACCTCTGAACTCTATGAAGCAATAGCTTTTCTCTGTTCGCTTGGTTGGACAGTGAGATCTTTTGTTTGCTTAACGATAAAAAAACTGATTCATGAAAAATAAGCACTAAGCATACTACACACCGATTTCTCTTAGTGGTACTGGAGTGATTCTAGGTAAGCGTTCAGCGTAAGGAAACTGCGTTTACTATTCTGTTTCACGTACACTTTTACACCCATAATTTCAACAAAATGATATTTCTCAAAAGTAATTCACTCTCTCTATTAATTTTTCTATTGTCCTTTTCTATTAGTACTCTTTCCGCACAGGTGGTTCGCCAGTGGGTGCATACCTACGGACAGTCGGCTAAGGACTACGGAACAGATGCAGTAGCGAATGCCGACGGTACCGCGATTGTTATCGCTTCAGTTGATGACGATGAAACGGGGAAAGAGAGTTTATCTCTGACCAAATTTTCCGCTACTGGTGATGTGATCTTTTCTCATTTACTCAGGGATGGTAACAACCACCTTGTCGGCTATGGCTTAGAGGTGAACGAGGATGGTACCATGGTAATAGGCACACAGTTTGGCGGGGACGCATTCGTTCTTTTGGTAAACGAAGAAGGAACTATTCTAAAATCTAACTATGATGAAACCTACAACTTGTGGGATATAACCACCGGCCATAACGGAGAGACAATTGCTTGCGGAGAAAGAAGTGGACGAACCGTCATCAAGGCGTACACGGACTCACTTGATTTAATCTGGGAGAACGAAATCGATCTGGACTTTATTCGAGACGCTGTCTCCGTTGTAGCTACTGAAGACGGTGGCTACGCGCTACTCTGCGCTGTCAATGGAAACGGTGGAGATGTTGCCGTGGTAAAAACGGACGGGCAGGGCCAGTTGGTGTGGTCGAGGATTTACGGTGGGACTCGGCTTGAGTATGTTGATATTGGAAACGATCCTGGTCCAAACATCATGTCCCTCCCAGACGGGAACTTAGTCTTTGGTGCATCAACTCAGTCAGTTAATGGCGATGTTACCTTCCCCGATGATGATAATAACCGGGACAACTTTTGGGTCGTAAAAGTGGATAAAGACAGCGGTGATATCATCTGGAACACCGTCTTAGCTGTAGGCTTTTGTAACGGGATCAACGTCAAACTTGATGGCTCTATTCTAGCGTACGGCAGGGGAAGGTTTGGTGATGTTCCTTCCATTGTGCCTCCTCATCCATCGGGTAGTTCCTCTTCTGAGAATTGGATAGGAAGTCTCAATCCTGATGGGACGGTCATGTACTCCCACTATTTTGACAGTGATGAGGACATCAGCGTCAATCAGGTCGTTAATTACCCAGATGGTACCTGGCTGGTTGTCGGTGCTACACGAAGTGAAGAACCTCCCTTTACCAATGCTGGGAACGACGATGTGGTAGTAATCCGAATGAGCGACGGTACAATTCCCACAGATTCGGGTGATAGCATGGCCGACGGTTTATTGGATACAACGATATGCAGTGGAACGTCGTTTATGATCGCCGGTATTGAGTTCAACGCAGACAATCCAACCGATAATGTCATCCTTGAGGGGCAAGCCGCTGATGGAGGAGACAGTACTTTATCCGTAAACGTGATGTTCTTCCCCCCAGCAGAGAGCGTATTCGAAGCAAGCGTATGTCCTGGTGAAGGTGTAATAATTGATGGGGTATCGTATGATGAAGAAGAACTCCCGGAAATTATAACTCTAACCGGGGGGGCGAGTACAGGCTGTGACTCTATTATCAATGTAGCTATCACGGTACTCTCGGAAGATGACGCAGCCTGCGGTGGGGATAACCCTGATCAGACGGGGTTTGACTGTTTACCGGAATCCAATCCTTTTTGCCTAAGCCAGGAGGAAACAAACGTTGGCGGGACTGCTTGCATAGATGTCACGGCAAATAACTTCGTAGATATTATTGCTTTTCAGTTTGCAATCGAGTTCGATGCTGATCGGATTGAATACACTGATATCGTACTGTCTGATCAGTTGCCAGGACTTACAGTTGAGGATAACTTTGGGTTACAGTTTGCCGATGAAGGCATCATTACCTTTAATTACAACCATTTAACCGGGGAATCCCTGACGCTGGACGATGGAGCGTTGTTGTTTCAAGCTTGCTTCACCGGTCTTTCAGGAGGCTTAGCACCAATTACTGTTACGGACACTATTTTGGGTAGTACGGTTGTTTTGTACAGCGACTTCAGTGAAAGCGAATATGAAGGAAATAGCGGAAGCGTAGATGTAATTCTTTGCTCAGATACCACAATAATAATCGACACGCTCATTTGCTTAGGGCAAACGGTAACATTTGATGATACTAGTATCGGAGCATCCGGAACTTACACTCAAACTGTAGCAACGGTAGAAGGATGTGATTCCACGACAATATTAAATGTTGCGATAAACGAGGTTGAATTTTCATTTCCGGATAATATCGGATTTTGTCCACAGGAACAAAGAATTGTTAGCGGTCCGGACTCGGTAATGATCGGGCTGGCTTCAACCGACGATGATATGCTTGCAGCTAACTTAGTTCTTCCCCTGGGAAGAAGCATGGTCAAGATTCGTGAGGTTGCTAGTGGTTGTGTAAGCATACAAGAAGTAAACGTTTTTGAATTTTCTCCAATAGCGGTTACTGTTTCCGGAGAACGTGAATACTGCGAAAACGAAGAAGGGACATCTGTTACAGCAGAGGGTGCGGCGTCGTACTTATGGAGCAACGGAGATACCACTGCAACCGTTTTTCTTTCCGAAGGTACATATACGGTAACGGGAACGGATGAAAATGGGTGTGAGACAACGGCCGAAGTTACCATTGAAACTCTTCCGCTACCTGTTCTTACCTTAGAAGGAAATTTGAGTTACTGCGCCGGTGACGAAGGAGCTGAGGTGGTTGTCAGCGGTGGACAGTCATATGTCTTCAGCAATGGAACAGAGGGGGCAAGAGCTCTGTTGCTGGAAGGAGAATATTCAGTGATTGGTACCAGCAATGACGGGTGTTCCACAATACTGGACTTTACTGTAATAGAGCTTCCTCTGCCAGAGGCGAACATAGACGGGGAGATGAGCTACTGTGCGGGTGGTGAAGGAGTTGTTCTAACCGCTTCCGGAGGAACCTCGTATGAATGGGATAACGGTACCGAAGGTGAGATGAACACCGTCTTCGCAGGAACATATATAGTGACTGTAACCGATGAGAATGGTTGTAGCTCTATCGCAGAAACTACCGTAGTAGAATTGCCGCTCCCAGAAGTCAACATTCAGGGAGCTGCTTTTTACTGTGCCGATGAACCGGGCGCAACAGTAACTGCAACTGGAGGGGAAAATTACGTTTGGTCCAATGGTGCACTAACTGCCACTGTTACTCTTGAAGCAGGAATCTACACCGTCACTGCTACAGATGACAACGGTTGTGAAAATGTCGCCGAAATAACAATCACGGAGGTTCCGCTTCCAATTGTCCAAATACTTGGGGACCCAAATACATGCCCTCAAGATGGAGGTGCTGTTCTAACGGCTATTGGTGGTAATATTTACCAATGGTCAACGGGAGCAACAACGGCATCCATTGTCGCTCCCGAAGGAGACTACAGCGTAACGGTTACAAATGAGAATGGCTGTAGTGAGTCAGCAAACATCACTGTGATAGGCGATACTACTCCTCCTGTCATTCTGGCATGCCCGTCAGACCGCAGGGGCGTACTGAACTTCGGTCAAACAGAAATCGCAGTCAACTGGAACGAACCTTTCGCAGAGGATATATGCGGTGAAGTTACTTTAAACGGACCGATAGGAGGGGAGGGTGGAGATTTTTTTACCGAGGGAGTATCCAACATCAGTTACGAGGCCGTAGACGAGGCCGGGAATTCAAGCAGTTGTTCCTTTACCGTGACGGTACGCCAAAGTGATGACCTTACTTTTTACGTGGACGGAGACGGTGCTACAGTAGAAAATGGGGTCGTTTGTATACCTGTTCGGACAAGAGACTTTACGCAAGTTGTAACATTCGGTGCTGCATTCTCCATGCCTGACCTTCCGGGAGTAGAATACATCGCTACTATTCCCAGTCCGGAAGTCTCTGCAACTGCAGGTGAGGGTTTCTTCGCTGCTCAGAATAACAACCAGAATCAAGTCGCGATTACCTACCTGAATGCTGAAGGTTCCGGGTTAAGCTTGCCAAATGAAGCTTTAGTCTTCACAATAAAAGCGACTATTCCCGGTAATCCTGGCGACTGCTTTGAAATAGGGACTGTGCTTGACCTCATCGGAATTGAGGCGCTTCAACTCGGTATTGGAGAAACTGTTCCGACACTTATTCCGGGGGAGGTCTGTATTCCTAACAGTTTTGCTGTTATGGGACGCACTTACCGTCCGAATGATGAGCAGACTCCAATTGATGCTACCGATGTCGAACTACAATCTAGTGATGGAACAGATGACTTCGATATTACCGACCTCGCCGGCCGCTACGATTTTGAAGACCTGGACGGTAGCGTTACTCACAGGCTTACCCCTGAACGAGACTTTGAGCATACAGGGCCAGGTATGTTATCTGTCCTTGATATGGCCAGGATGATCTTTCATATCAGGGGGATTGAGTTCCTCACTGATCCTTACCTCATCATCGCGGCCAACACAAATGACGACGACCGGATCAGTTTATTGGATATTAACCCGGTCCGACAGCTTATTCTTGGGTCTATTGGTGAATTTCCTCAAAACAAGTCTTGGCGTTTCTTGCCGGTTAATTATGTTATTGACCCCATGGCTCCGATAAATGAGTATGAGGAGTCCGTAGTAGTATCCAGTTTGGACCAGGACGAAGTTGTTGATTTCTATGGCGTAAAAATTGGTGACCTCAACGACTCTCAACTCAGCCTCTGGGAGGGATCTGGTGAAGATGAGTCGGTCAGCTTTTTGGTTGCTGACCGATATCTGACCACAGGAGAAGAAATAGAAATCTCCGTTGAGTACATCGCAGGACAACCAACGCTACTAGGTTACCAGCAGACATGGTCCTACAATAACAGGGCACTATCCTTCCTCAGTGCTACAGTTACAGGTGGAAGCCCCAAGGATCTCATGACTGTCAATGATGCTAAAAACGGCACGATACGCGCTTTGTACTTAGATTATACTCCCCTTGATACAGGTGAACTCGTTAAAGAGAAATCGACACAATCTTTGAAGATGACTTTTGCCGTACAGCAGTCTGGCTGGTTGTCGGAGGTGTTGAAACTAATTCCTAACGGCGAAATGCCCTCTTTAGCAGCAGTTGGGCAGCACCCAAGGGAAGTAAACGTAGCGGTTGATTTCATTAGGAAGGACCGTTTAGAAACACCGGATGTTACCATCAATCCGAATCCGGTTAAGGGACAGGCAACTACAACAATATTCCTTCCTACTGAAGGTCCATGGGAACTGAGCTTGCTCGATGTGCACGGTCGTACACTTAAGGTTGTAAAAGATGTTGAAACTGGTCGCCAGACACGCCAGGTAAACATTCCTGAGCTTCATAACCTGAAAGTGGGAACTTATTATTTGCATCTCCAAGTTGGAAACCAGACGAAAGTGACCAGTTTCGTAAAACAGTAATAATCCCTATTAATTCATTGCTCCCAGTCAGCTAGCGATAGCTGCTGGCGAGCGATGTTTATACTTAAATATACATCCATGTACACACTTAATCGGTTTTTACTTATTGTAACTTTATTGACTTATTTCTCTGGCCTCTCTTACGCACAGGATACGATATGTATTTATTTTGACACTATAAATGTAGAGCAGGTCTCGGTTGAGCCATCGGTTTACCGGATCCCGATGTACGCGAGTAACCTTGTAGAAGTTTCTGGATTGATTACTGACATCCGTATCGCTGGAGATGGAAATCTCAAAATTTTGGATTTAAACATTGATGAATCGATAGAGTCCGCAGGCGACTTCAATGTATTCTCTGAAGATAGTACCCGAGTCGCGAATAACTTCAACTCTCAAGCACCTGCATTCAGTTGGCCCAACGATACGCCTCTGGGTTATTTGGAAGTTCAGGCAGATTTACTCAACGGCTCTATATCGATTGAATTTGTTAGCCAAACGGCTATAACAGTAATTTCTAATCCGCCGGTACTTCCAGTAAAAGGGATTGATGTAGAATCTGTTATGTATGATCCACAACGTGAACTGACTGGTGTGGTACAGGAAATCGGCGGAGCACCGGTCCCGAATATCATACTCAGCCTACAGACACCAGATTCTCTGCTTTACGACACTACGGACACAGAAGGTCTATATGAATTTTCCGTTCCCGCTGCACCAGGTAGTTTTCAGTTGACGGTTGTGGGGCCTAATGAGCTTTATAGTCGTACTGAGCGGATTTCTGGTATCAACGTAGTGGACATCGACCTAATCTATCGTCATGCAGCAGGAACGCTTCTGCTTTCAAATGCTTCAGCACTAATTACCGCCGACGTAAATGAGGATAGCAACATCGACGCACTCGATGCGGAACTCATTCGTGAATATACCTTCCTTAAAATTGATGCGTTCCCTGGCTCGCCACACTTCCGTTTTTTAACCCAGGAAGAAGAACCAAAAGAGACCGTTAGCTTCGAAAACGGAATACCCGCTGACCAAGAGATTGACTTTGTATTTCTCAAGAAGGGAAATGTAAACTTCAGTAATTAGCCTTCTCCATTGCTCTTTAATCTTTCTCTGCACCTGCGATCGCGCCTCCATATCTGTATTTTTTGTAAAAACACCGCACGATGAAAATTACTTTCTTCCTCCTGTATGTATTACTCGGCTACTCATCTATTGGCGCGGCTCAAGCTGATGAGTGTCTGCCGATTGAGCAGCGTCAGATTATTAGGGATATGATCACCACGAATAGAATTAAGTACGGAATTCGTAAAGTAGGTGAGCAAAAATCATTACCGAATACCTATATCTGGCCAGTAGCTCCTTCTCCAACCACCAACGCTGCAGGTGTTTCTTCTATCTGCCAGTTCGTAGACCATGATGCTACTAATGGCCTTTTGGACTGGAACTGTGGTAATCGGACCTATAATGGTCATCGGGGGACAGACATCTGTAGTACTCCGTACCCTTGGTATATGGTGGAAAATGAGGAGGCTCATATTGTCTCAATGGCCAGCGGAACGATCCTCTGGAAAATGGATGGGAACGACAGTTACAGTTGTGATTTCAGCCAGCCAGACTGGAACGGTATCGGGGTGCAACACAGTGACGGTAGCACGGCTTGGTACGGTCATTTTAAGGAGAATAGTTTGACAACGAAATCGGTTGGCCAGTCTGTTGTTTCAGGAGAGTACCTCGGGGTAATGGCCTCTTCAGGAATGTCTACAGGGCCTCACCTGCATATTGAGATCTACGATGCGGATGACAACTTGGTGGATCCTTATGCTGGCACATGCAATGGGTTGAACTCTAATACTTCTTTTTGGCAAAACCAACCGGGTTACTACCATGCTGGTATTAACCGAGTAACCGTCCAGTCCGGTCCCGCTGAGTATGGACCTGATTGCAATAGCATTGAAACCCCGAACTATCTTGATGAGGTTGATGCAGGAGAATTGATCCACTATCGCTTATTTTTTAGCGGTGTTTTGTCTGGCACGTCGGTGGATTACCAATTGACCGCGCCAGACGGTTCTATTCTTTTTGCCTTAAACACGGCTTTTAACTCAGACGCCTTCGAAACGATAAGAGGGTCAATTTTTTCAATTCCTGCTAGCGCCGAAACAGGAAATTACCGTTTAGAAGCTACTTATCAAGGTGTAACGGTGGATTATGAGTTTGAGGTTGTTGGGGCCGCTGTTACCTGCGACGACGGCATTCAAAACGGAGACGAAGAAGGTATTGATTGCGGTGGGAGTAACTGTGCGCCTTGTGTAAGTCAGTGTGCAGATTTAACGATTACGGATTTCACTTACAATGCTGCTACCAACCGTTGGAGCGTCACGATTACAAATGTGGGGGACGGTACAGCAACGTTTACTAACCCCATGGCGGTACAAGCATACTGGAGTAGTACGCCAACGGGAATGGATCTTCCCGCCAGCGGTTTTGACCTCGCAGCAGTCACTTCCGAGTTACTTCCCGGGGCGTCGGTCACTTTTGGTTTGAATGCGGCAAATGGCCCTTTGGCGAACCAATACCTGAATATTATCGTCGACCGGAATGGAACCTTTTCAGAATGCGATGAAACGAACAACACTTCCTTTATCAACCTGGGAGGAAGCGCTACCTGTAACGAGAGCTACGATGATCCAATACTTGTGTTCGAGGATACTGAAGCTTACAGTACCGGAAGTGGTAACTTTATCCGGTACAATTTAGATGTTGCAAATAATGGCATCTACCCCGACATGCTCTTTGTCGCTTCGCCGGATTTACCCGCTTGCGGAAACAACACTAATGCTTCCCGTACCTGGGTGAATATCTATGATGCTTCAAACAATGGTTATATTTATGGTTTCTGCGCCCTGGATCAATCGTCGAGTCTATCCAATATCTGGTTCGCAGTAGCAGAAGGGGAGTGCCCACCGGAGGAAATTTACATTGTGCTGAATGACCGCCTTTGCGACGTGGAATACACCTCAAATACGATCTCACTTCCCGCTTGCTCCACCTGTAACGATGGCATTCAGAACGGTAACGAAGAAGGTATTGATTGTGGTGGGAGTAACTGTGCGCCTTGTGTAAGTCAGTGTGCAGATTTAACGATTACAGATTTCACTTACAATGCTGCTACCAACCGTTGGAGCGTCACGATTACAAATGTGGGGGACGGTACAGCAACGTTTACTAACCCCATTGCGGTACAAGCATACTGGAGTAGTACGCCAACAGGAATGGATCTTCCCGCCAGCGGTTTTGACCTCGCAGCAGTCACTTCCGAGTTACTTCCCGGGGCGTCGGTCACTTTTGGTTTGAATGCGGCAAATGGCCCTTTGGCGAACCAATACCTGAATATTATCGTCGACCGGAATGGAACCTTTTCAGAATGCGATGAAACGAACAACACTTCCTTTATCAACCTGGGAGGAAGCGCTACCTGTAACGAGAGCTACGATGATCCAATACTTGTGTTCGAGGATACTGAAGCTTACAGTACCGGAAGTGGTAACTTTATCCGGTACAATTTAGATGTTGCAAATAATGGCATCTACCCCGACATGCTCTTTGTCGCTTCGCCGGATTTACCCGCTTGCGGAAACAACACTAATGCTTCCCGTACCTGGGTGAATATCTATGATGCTTCAAACAATGGTTATATTTATGGTTTCTGCGCCCTGGATCAATCGTCGAGTCTATCCAATATCTGGTTCGCAGTAGCAGAAGGGGAGTGCCCACCGGAGGAAATTTACATTGTGCTGAATGAT
>NZ_VOXD01000028.1:74180-88207 GCF_008014675.1 Neolewinella aurantiaca
CTTCAAACAATGGTTATATTTATGGTTTCTGCGCCCTGGATCAATCGTCGAGTCTATCCAATATCTGGTTCGCAGTAGCAGAAGGGGAGTGCCCACCGGAGGAAATTTACATTGTGCTGAATGATCGCCTTTGCGACGTGGAGTACACCTCAAATACGATCTCACTTCCCGCTTGCTCCACCTGTAACGATGGCATCCAAAACGGTAACGAAGAAGGTATTGATTGTGGTGGTCCTGATTGCGTGCCGTGTACGATCCCCTGCAACGAAACCAATTTCTCCTATCAGGTTTCTATGAGTGCAGAAGAAATTTGCCTCGGAGACGAGGTTACCGCAACCTTTACCCTAAATGCTACGGGGAATCCGCCGTACTCTGCCTTGGTCTCAGGTAATGGGCTTCCGGTTAGCATTATCAACGATATGCCTGGCGACGGTACGCCAGTTTCTTACACCTTTACTCCGACGGCAACGTCGTCTTATACAATAAGCAACGTTCAGGATGCGGAGGGATGTGGAAGCAATCCTACTTGGGAAGAGTTCGTCTTTGTGGGAGGTCCAGTCAGTGCACCAAACCTTAGCTGCTCCGGATCTACCCTTTCATCTTCTTCTATCTCTTTCGTTGAAGATCCTGCGGCGGATGGTTATACAGTTTCTGTGAACGGAGGGGCGCCAGTATCCATATCTGGAGCCAACTTTACGGCCACAGGTCTGCCAGAAGACACCGACGTTAACTTCACGGTTACGGCCATTGGCGAATTCGCCTGTCCCGACCAAAGTACGACCATAACCTGCCGTACACTTGCTCCAACCTGCGACGACGGTATTCAAAACGGTAACGAAGAAGGCATTGATTGTGGTGGTCCTGATTGCGTGCCTTGTTCTGTACCTTGTAATGAAACAGGGTATACCTACTTTATTGAAGCATCGGAAGAAGAAATATGCAGTGGTACGGAAGTGATTTTCAGCCTCTTCCTAAGCGCTGACAACGGGAACCCTCCTTACGAGATGTTGGTTACTGACCCAGACGGTTTACAAACGATCTATGACCATCCTGGAGATGGTACGGTAGTAACTTTTAGCTCCTTTCCTTTAGCTCCGGGGGCTTACCGGATTGAAGAGTTGACTGATGCCGCATCCTGTACATACAACGCTCCAGCAATAGCAACAATAAATGTTGTCGACCCAATCCCCGACCCAATACTCACCTGCGCGACGACCACCTCAAATTCGATCACCATCAGTTGGGATGTGAATGATGACGCAGAACGTTACGAGCTTTATGTGGATGGAGACGGGCCCCAAATAGTGGAGGGTGGCATGTTCACCGTAAATGACCTGCCGCCTGATGAGGACATAAATTTTGAACTTTTCTTGGTTTCTTCTTCCATCTGCCTCGAACCCTTTAGCATTCTTAGTTGCCGGACTTTGTCAGACCCGTGTGCCGACGACCCGCCAGTAGTAAACACTATTGTTACGACAGAGCTTTGCGGCATTGAAGGAAGAGTTGATCTTTTAATGCTGGAAAGCGAAATATTATTAGGGCAAGAGGCTAGTGTGGAATGGTTTAACGATGCCGCTGGTGAAGAACCTATTATTGATCCACAAAACTTTGCACCTGTGGCCGCGCCTTTTACTGTGTATGTCCGTGTAGTCAATATCAATTGCTCTTCGGCGGTTGCGGAAGTTACACTAGGTCGAACAGACGCTCAGGCACCGCCATTCGTGACTCTTCCAACGATGCTTTGCTCAAACGATCCGGTTTATCAGTTGCCTCAACCAAGCGACGGAACAACTGGCGTATGGACCTTGAGCGGAGAGGGTACCGTAACCTCCATTAATCCAACTTTATATGGAAATACTACGATTCTACTTTCCTTTGAATCGGACTTTGCCGCTGAAGAATGTCTCACCAATTTTGAGCATGAAATAATTATTACGGAGCCTTCGGAACTGAATTTTTCATTGTCCTCGGATACCATTTGTTTTGACTCAGGATTAGTGGCTACTATTCTGGGCGCTGACGCGGGTGCAATGGAGGTTGAATGGAGCGCGGTACCTGAACCGGTAAGTATCATTACTGAAGGCAGTACCGCTACTTTCTTTTTCGCCGAAGCAGGGAGTGCCACCGTTACGGCACAACGCATTGTTGATGGTTGCGCAGGGGATCCGGAAACTGAAACGGTGATCGTAGAGCCCTGCGCTGGTTGCGATCGAATCATTGACTGTATTCCCCAAAACGGGCAGTCGGCCAGTCTTGTCATGATTGATACTTTTGTCGACGTAGGGGAAACCATTTGTATTCCAATTCTGGTCGCGGATCTGTCGGGTTTTGTAGACCTCGGCTTTACCCTTCAGTGGAATCCAGACATTTTCTCTTTCGGAGAAATTCGCAACGTACATCCTGAACTGGGAACCCTGCCGGTGGTTAATACGCCGTACGAGGAAAATGAAACAGCCATCAACGTCAGCGCATCTGGGGATGGACAGGTTTCTTTCTATTGGGCTTCCTTCGGTCCTCAAGACGATTGTACTCAGGCGCCGGGCCTTACGTTGTCTGATGCTTCGGCGCTGTTTGAAATTTGCCTACAGGCTACTCAGGTTCCATTGCAGCCTGAAACCAGCCTGGAGTTTGTTAGTCAGCCGCAAGCGGTGACTGGGAATAAATCCAATCAGTGTCAGTCCGAGAACGATGCATTTGTAGCACAATTTGGGGCCAGAACTGTATTGAACGGAGCCTGTAATCATCCTGACTTCCCGGCCTTAATGGCTCTCTACGACAACACCAATGGCGCAGAATGGAGTAATAAAGAAGGATGGGAACAAGCTGCTGCTGGAAACAACTGCGACCCCTGTTCTTACTACGGAGTGTCTTGTAATAGTGAAGGGCGCGTGCGGAGAATTGCTTTGGAAGGAAATTCAATAAGTGGGGAGTTACCTGAAGAAATAGACGGCTTGACCCAACTGGAGGAAATTTATCTCGGTATAAACCAGATTGGAGGGGAACTTCCCACTTCTCTGGGGGAGCTCAGCCAATTGAGAGTTTTAAGTCTGTGGGCGAATCGTTTGGAGGGTAGTATCCCATCAGAACTAGGCTTGATTGACAGTCTTGTCGAACTCCGGCTTACGGGAAATAATCTTGTGGATACAATTCCTTCCAGTTTATCTCAATTGTTGAATTTAGAGTTACTGTATCTGGACAACAACGAACTATCAGGAGAGATTCCTTTTGCTTTAGGTGAGCTATCTGAATTAAGGGCAATTTGGTTGAATCAAAATCAACTTACAGGATCTATTCCAGAAAGCTTTGAAAACCTGACTCGTCTTGAGCAATTGTTTTTACTTAACAATGAGTTGTCAGGGGAAATTCCAGTAGGTATAAGCAACATTCAAACTTTGGAAAACTTAGTTCTATCAGCCAATAACCTCTCAGGTGCTATTCCTGGTGGATTCGGAAATTTACCCTCATTAGAACAGTTTTGGCTCGCTAATAATAACCTGAGCGGTTGTATTCCAGCAGATATTTATAATTTGTGTAGTGAGAATGTCGACTTCCGATTCAACTTTGGATTAGCTTTTGGTGGACAGTTTTCGCAATTCTGTTCGACCAACGGAACCACTTCCGAGCAAATAGGATTACCATGTAATGACGGTGATTTCAATACTTCAAATGATACTATTGACGGGAACTGTAATTGTGTGGGTCAGCCAATTGTGAGTTGTGAAAACGTATCAGCTCTTCCACCATTTACTTCTGACAGTACATTGTGTCGTGGTGATATTGTAGCATGGACGATTCAGGGCACGGGAGGAGTGGCGCCGTACGAAATAACCTATGTCTACGGGGGAGATACCCTTACTAATTTTGGAGGAAATGGTGGGTTTGGCATCTTTAGTAGCTTTGCGATAGAAATTCTCAGGGTGACAGACGCTGAGGGATGTGTATCTGATCCAGATAACCTTCCTCCTCCATCGATTGCTATTGCACCAGACTACCCTGGCTTTACTTTTGGCAGTTGTGATTTTTCTATAGATGGTGAATTAACGATAAACATTTCACCAAATGTGTTCGCCGAAAATTATCGGGTGAGGCTCAACTCCATAAATAATTCGATTGATACGATTGTTCCTGCCACAGTTCAGAGTTTAACCGTAGGAAACATTATGTCCGAAGAGGAAGTATCTTATTCTCTGTTGTCCATAAACGAATATGGTTGTCTTGGAGTAAACTCCAACTCTAGCTGTATTGCACCAATTAATGAATGCTCCGATGGTGTTCAGAACGGGACAGAAACTGGTGTAGACTGTGGTGGGGAAAACTGCGCGCCGTGCGAGTGTAATCATCCTGACTTCCCGGCCTTAATGGCTCTCTACGACAACACCAATGGCGCAGAATGGAGTAATAAAGAAGGATGGGAACAAGCTGCTGCTGGGGAAGCCTGTGATCCTTGTAATTTCAACGGAAGCCCATGGTATGGAATTACCTGTTTTCAGGAAAGGGTCGTCTGTGTTGATTTGGACGGAGCCCCGGATTGCTCTCCCAATAATTACGGAGGTAATGGGCTTGCTGGGCCAATCCCTCAGGAGTTCTTCGCCTTGGATTCCGTTCAGTGTATATCACTGGCTGGACAAGGTATTACTGGTCAGCTTCCTAGTGACTACACAGGGGTTCCAGCTGTAAGGTGCTTCTCTATCAACAATACGGACCTGAATGGAGTAATTCCACCTGGAATCAATAGCATGACGAAGGTGCGTAATTTCTATCTGGAAGATGGTGATTTTTCTGGTCCCTTCCCTGACGGTCTGCGGGAAATGCAGGACTTAGAGGGCATTTTTATAACATTTAGTGATGTATCAGGACCCATTCCGTCCTGGCTGAGCGAACTGGAGAGGCTGAAGCAAATTTTCCTGCCGGGTAATAATCTGAGTGGTGAAATACCCACTGAACTCGGACTGCTTGACTCTTTGACGACGTTATTTGCTCAAGACAACAAAATTGAAGGTTCAATTCCCCCCGAAATTACTCAGATTTCTTCGTTAGTAGAAATCGCCTTGAGCAGGAATCTTCTAGAGGGTGATATTCCACTAACTCTATTTGATATGCCGAATCTAGAGTTCCTATATCTATACGGTAATGAACTAACAGGTGACATTGGAGAAATAACATCTCGTGTTAATGGAATAAACGCGCTTTATCTGGACAACAACAGTCTTACAGGTTGCTATGAACCCAATGCTTCACTTTGCTCGATGGACGAAATTGTCACCTTTGGTGGGAGTTCTATCCAGGACGGAGAGGTTTACCGCTTTTACAACCAACCTGGTTATAATTTCCGGAATAACGCCAATCTTCCACTGGAGGGAAGCTATGCAGCATTCTGCGCTGGTGAAGAGCAGATCGGGAGTTCCTGTGACGACGGGAGCATTTTGACGGAGAACGATGTCATCACCGAGGAATGTGGTTGTGAGGGTGAACTCCCTACATCAATTACGTTTACCGTTTCCGATCCTGATGGATCAATTGGAGATACCATTGAAGTAACTTTCACTGCTGATACCCTTGAGGATATTATAAGTTTTCAGTTCGGGTTTACATATGATCTAAATATGTTGGAGGTTGTTGATGTATCCGACGAGTTTGCGGACCATGAAGTGAACATCAATGATTTAGTGGACGGAGAGATTTATACGCTATGGGCGCCATCCGGCATAGATGGCGTCACCGGTAGTAACGTTGAAGTTCTTTCCGTCTCTTTCATCGTATTGGATACCTGCACAACCCGGATAAATATTGGTCACCCGATAAGGCCTACTATATTCCTTAAGGGAAACGACTCAACTCCTCCCCTCAACCTTACGGATACGGGCATAGTTAATGCAGGCAGCGATTGCTGCTCGGATGGTGTCCAGAACGGGTCGGAAACAGGTGTAGACTGTGGTGGGGAAAACTGCGCGCCGTGCGAGTGTGATCTGGTGATTTTAAACGGACCGGTTACCCCCGCATCATGTGGTGTAGCCAACGGTACGGCTACAGCATTACATATGGGAGGATTGCCACCTTATACTTATAACTGGTCTAACGGCGACACGACCAGCGTTGCTACTGATCTACCAGCAGGAGATTATACCGTAACGGTTACCGATGCTCTTGGCTGTGTCGCGACGAACCCAGGTAATCCTTTTCGAATTGAGGCTGGTGCTCCTTTGGTCCCCATCTGTCCTGAAGACTTGTTCTTTACTATAGATAGCAATGCAGATAGTTTGCTCTTCGAAGTTGTATCACCGGAGCTGGGGGATTGTGCCGATACTGGAATTACCTACCAAATCTCCGGAGCAACTGCTCTCTCCGGTATAGGGGTTCCTCAGGCCTTAACCCTAAACCTGGGCGTTAATGTGATCTCCTTTGCCTCCAATACTGACACTTGTTCATACATGGTAACTATCGATCAATCAACAGTCGACTGCTCCGACCTGCTAATCTTCTCTCTCGAAGCCCAGTCTGCCGCCTGTTATGGAGATAGTACGGGCCTGATCAACGTGGATGTGGAAGGCGGTTCTGGAAACTACAGCCTTCAGTGGTCTTCTGGCGATACGGTTGAAGATCTTCAAGGTTTAACTCCTGGGGTCTATGTTTTAGATGTCTTTGATGTAGAAACAGAATGTGCCGTTACTGCAGGCTTCTGGCTTCAATCCCCTGATAGCATTCAGGTGCAGTGCATCGTGGATAACGAGGAAAGTATCGGTTCTGCCTTGGTAAACTTCTCAGGTGCTCTACTTCCAGTATCCCTAGCCTTATCAGGGGGAATTGATAGTGTAGTGACTGACTCTTCTGGCGCTGGATATGAGTTCACGGACCTTACGCCAGGCGTCTACGAACTATTACTTACCGATAATAATGGCTGTCAGGAAGTCTGTTCGTTTGAAATTTTAGCTGATCCAGACCCATGTACGGATATGATTATTACACAAATGACGGAGAGCATATGCGCTAACGACAGCATTATGTTTAATGATACGGCTCGGTATATCTCTGGTGTTTACGAACTAACTACAACTTCTTCATCAGGATGTGATAGTACATCCATATTGATTCTGGAGGTGTTTCCATCAATTGAAGAACAGTTTACGGATGTTATTTGTCAAGGCAGCGATTTTTTCTGGAATGGAACATTTCTTGATGAGCCAGGAATATATATAGATACCTTAACTTCATTTATAGGATGTGACAGCATAATTCAATTAGAACTCATCCTGGAGGCAGTGCCCGTAATATCGCTGTCGCCAAGCGACAGCTATCTCTTATGCCCGTCAGGGTCTACAGAACTTACCCTCGTACTAGAAGATGATCAAATCGTTGAATGGAGGTCAGATCCAGATGCAATAACGCTTGGTACGGAGCCAGTACTTGACGTATCTTCTGCGGGTGTATACCGCTTCTCAATCTTTGATACGATTACAGGCTGTGCTATTGATTCGTTTGTGACAATTATACCCGATCAGAGGACGCCAGAAGTAGTTTGTCCAGAAGATACGACTGTACTACTTAACACGGGCCAATACACTTCCATTATTGTACCGTCGGGAGTTCCAGAGGTGATTTTTTCTCCTTGTGGTGACATTACTATTACTTCTGCAGAAGACCTGGAACTTGTGGAAACGGAAATTTATAGTTGGGACTACCAAAGTGCCAACGGTCAGGGAGGAAGTTGTGAACGCACTATTAACGTTGTAACTACGGATACCACGACTATCTACGTGGACGAGCCCAATATTTACCGTCGTGGAATAGATACGCTAATGATTCCTATTGCTATCCGAAACTGGAGCAACGTGGAGTCGTTTACTTTCGATCTAGAAGCGACTGATCAAACCGCTGGCGGAGTGCTTGTTCCCGTAGCTCTGGCTCCTAATCCTGCCTTCGTGGATGGCATCGGAATTGAATTACTCTCTCCGACCAGAATCAGCGTTACATGGGCATCGAATATCGGAGAACTGGATGTACAATCTGACTTCAAACTACTCGAGATCCCGATGGTCGTCACCGGAAACCCAGGTGACTGTGTTGACCTTCACTTCGGAGCTACGCTGGAAGATGTGGCAACCGCTTTGATGGAAGGGCAGCAGATATACCTGTCTACGGTTGATGGGACAGCCTGCCTTCCACTAACCGCTAATATAGGCGGAAACATTTCCCGACTTGAAACCGACCTGTCACTCGTCCCGCTGGCTAATGTGGACCTGCTACTTTCATCAGAAGATGGGGATTTATCAGATACTTCAACAGAAGATGGACGGTACAACTTTTCTGCCCTGGGAGTAGACCTGTCATACGAAATCACACCTTCCCTTGAGGATAATTTCCAGACAGGCATAGACCTGCTAGACGTGATTCTGTTGCGTGATATTTGGCTTGAGTATGATAACCCCGTTACCATCAGCACGCCGTACCAACTCATCGCTGCCGATGTTTTTCCAGATTGTAAGGTAGATTTTATCGATCTCACCTTTGAAGTACAAATGATGCTTGGCGGAATTGATTCCTTCCCAGGAAATACTCCTTGGAGGTTTGTTCCTGAAGCCTTTGAATTCCCGGAAGACTATGAGCTTTGCGACCCCGTATTCCCAGAGTCAATTACTTACAACCCCCTCTTGGAAGACGAACTCTCCGGAAATTTTATTGGTATAAAAACGGGGGATTTAAGCTTAAATGCACCTTCACCCGAATTGACAGGGGAGTCCGAGATCAGCATAGACGATCAGTTTTACCTGCAGGGTGATACGGTTCACGTTTCTACGTCATTAACCCCTGGTGATTTAGCGGCTTATCTGAAATATCGCTACGATCTTGAAGCTTTACAGTATTTACCAACCTACAGTCAGATTGAAAACCATTCATTCCGCTCAAGTATCAGCAAAAAGAAAGGGCAGGTAGAACAGGTTTTGGTCGATGTTTTAGGTAAGGACGAATTGACTTTCGTTGCACTCCGAGATGGTCGGTTGTCGGAAACACTTTTTTTGCAGAATGGAAGTCGGGTTGTCGATGCTGATCGAAATCACCACAGAATCGATATGCAATGGGGGAGACACAGGGCTGATGTTGCTATAACGGGGTTCACAGTTTCCCCCAACCCCTTCAACAATCAGTTGTCAATCCGATTTGAGCAACCGCTGCAGACTGAGACTTTACTAAAGGTCTACGATTTCTCTGGTAGAACACTTGTGCATAAACCGCTATTGAGAGGAACTGAAAAATATACTTTTGAAGTCAACGAAAACAATTGGCCTCGTGGAATTTACCTGATAACAGTAGAAAGTAAAGGCGTTGTTCGAAGTAGAAAAGTTATCAGACGATAGTCCTTAAGAAAACACCCAACGAGTAAAAAAGAACAAAGGCCCATGTCATTTCTGAAACAAGTACTGATAATGTTATTTATTGGAAGCGTAAACCTCATTGCGCAAGATGATCCGCGTCTTGTAGTCAATGATGCAATTGCTTGTAGTACGAATACAGTATCCGTAGCCGTGACGACTGAGGGCTTTGTTAACGTGATTGATATAGTCTTCAATTTAGATTGGAACACGGACTCTCTAGAACTTATTGATGTGATTTACCCCCAACAGGACGACCTTCCACTTGGCTATCAGTATAACGAAGCGATCAACAAATTCTCTTTTTCTTCAACAGACTTAATTTCTAGCCCTCTTAGTGATACAACCACGTTAATGGACGGAGACACCTTACTTATACTCCATTTCAACGTTAGGGCACGTTCCGCAGAACAAGTAATTCAAAGCACATTTTTTTCCGCCCTCTTTAGTTTAATGCTCTTCAACGATTCTGGTACTTTGGCAGAGACCGATATCACAATCGTTCCTGGGGTAGTCTCAATAGAGACTAGCTGTGAGCCTGAACATCAATCTGAGCCAAACTTATACATCGGAAGTGTGGCTGCTTGTAAAGGGGACACCATAAAAATTCCAGTAACGGTAGATAACTTTGCCCGGGTTATTGATATGATTTTTTCTCTTGATTGGAACGCCGATTCTCTCAAATTTATAGAAGTAGACTACCCACAAGGAGATAACCTGCCTATAAATTATCAGGTAAATGATCAACTAGGAAAATATCTGTTTGCCTCTACCGATCTCATCAATAGTCCAATCAACGATACTACTACTCTGAGAAATGGAGACACTCTCCTCTGCCTAAGATTCGAGGTCTTGGCGGAAACAACTTCACAAACGGTGCAGAGTACATTTACGCCTGGACTCTTTAATCTAATTTTGTACGAAAGTATGGGAGAGTTAGAAGAACTGGATATTACAATCAATCCGGGAACGGTAACCCTCAACAGTGAGGTTATCAACTTCACTGTACAACCTGATACCATCAGTTGCGAGCATCCGCAGGCCGAACTGTTAGCTGTCTCGGAGAACCAAGGTACAACCTTTACCTGGTACCAAAATGGAGCGTTAGTAGCCGAAGGAGCCGAATTTCTGACGAATGACAGCGGAGTGTTCAATGTTGTAGCTGAAAACGAGGCGGCTTGTCAATCCGAATCCCAGGTTGAGGTGTCAATAGACACTATTATGGCGCAGCCGCAGGTGCAGGGTGGAGTTATAACCTGTAGAGTAGATTCAGTACAACTCAATGCAATAGATCTTCAGGTAAACTACAGCTATTCCTGGAGAAACACAAGCAATGTTTTATCGAATGGTCCAACCCATTCAGTTACCGAACCTGGCTTATATAACCTTGTTTCAATTAATACTGATAATGGATGTAGAGATACCTCTTTTATCACCGTCGACATTGATACAATACCTCCGGAAATTGAATTGATGACTGGAGAAATTACCTGCTCGCAACTATCGGTGCCCTTAGCTTTCAGTTCTGCTACTCCTAATTTACTAAGCACATGGAGAACAAATGGCGGTGTGCCTCTACCTACTCCAACAGCTCAAAACCCGGGAGTTTATAGTGTAATCATAACTAACCCAATTAACGGATGTACGATTCTAGACTCCGTTCTGGTACGAAGAAATCAAACTCCCCCCGCTTACTCGGTAAGTGAACAAGGGCAGGTCATTCTTAATTGCCGGCAAACAGAAGAAACAATTTCTGTAGACTATGAGGGAGATTACTCCATCGCCTGGTCCGATGAGCCGGGAACAATCACCGCAACCAACGACTCGATTTTAATCACAGCTCCCGGAGAAGTGCTTTTAATTGTCACCAATAATGATAACGGATGCAAAGATTCTACTCGCCTATCTGTAATTGCTGAAACTCAACCTCCAGCGGTTAACATAGTTGCCCCTGTTACTTTCAACTGTAATCTAGGAACTGCTTTCGTTGAAATTATGGGTAGCAATACATCATCTTACGAATGGAGCCACTTAAACGGAGGCACTGTCGCAGCAGTAACGTCCGACTCGTTCTTGGTAGTCTTACCGGGGAGACTTATACTGAAAACAACGGATAACCTAACTGGATGCCAGCGATCAGATACTATTGTGATAAACTCCGCCAGTGACCAACTTGCGTTTTCTGGATTAATTATTGACCCGGGTTCTTGCAATTCGACAATGGATGCCTCTCTTATGCTGGGAGAGGGTAGAGGTGGAACAGGGCCATATACCTATACTTTTGAAGGACAAAACTACCTACCTTTTCAAATTATCGAAGACTTAGCTCCTGGTAGCTACGAGCTGACTATAAATGATAGTGGGAACTGTTCCAAAGACACCGTTCTTGTTCTTGAACCAGCCGAGGAGTTACAATTCTCAATAATTGGAAATAACCAAACTGTAGCTTTAGGAGAAACTATCGAAATGAGCCTGTCTGGTGGCTTTAATCCAGATTTTACCTACACTATCGATTGGATGACAAGTGATACAACCTGTACAGGGTGTGAAACTTTCTCGCTGAATCCTCAGCAGACAGATGACTTTACCGTTAACATTTTTCGGTCTGACGGTTGTTCCCAGGTCCTTAGTGGGGGCTATATCGTCGATCGCCGCCCTGATATTTATCTGCCAACGGCATTTAGCCCTAATGGAGATGGAATTAATGATAACTTGATCCCTTTGTACGGGCCCCAAGTAGAGAAAATAACAGAATTTCTCATTTACGATCGCTGGGGTAAAGAATGTTACCGCTTCTCAACTCAGCGTGGATTTTATCCTGAAGGATGGAATGGAATTCACAATGGCAAATCGTCTCCTCCAGGCGCCTATGTCGCGATTGTAACTTTCCGATTATCTGATGGGACTCCGTATACTCTTTCTCAATCTTTCAATCTTCTTCGATGATATTCAACATATACACAAGTCGCAACTTATTAATGCTCTCTTTCTTGATTGTAGGGAGCTGTAGCAGCTTTGCTCAAAACTGTCTGGGAGGTGGGCTAACTCTTTCTTCACAACAGCAAATTAATAATTTTCCCAATGATTATCCAGGATGCTCCGTCGTGTTAGGTGGGCTTACAATCACAGAAAATACAACCGGATCGATTACAGATTTATCACCTTTAGCTCAACTCACGCGCATCGAAGGACGGTTACTTGTCTTCGACAACAGCTCACTTGCCTCTCTGACCGGGTTAGACAATATTACTGAGGTTACTTCCAGCGTAAGAATCAGTAAGTGTGATGGCCTGAGTGACCTTGCGGGACTCGGGGGTGTGACGGATATCAGCAGTTTCCTCTCCATCGATAATAATGATAATATTACTCAGTTACACGGACTAAACAGTTCACTTACCATCGGTGGAAGATTAGAGATTGAAAACAACCCTATGCTTCAGAGCCTTGACGGGGTTCGAGGGGTTTCTAAAGTAGGAAACACCACGCTTTCAATAATCGACAACATGATGTTGAGCAACATCGGGGGATTGGAGAATATAGACGTGGCCACTATCGCAAATCTAATAATTGAAGATAATGTCTCCTTAGAAATATGCGAAATTCCATTAGTCTGTAACTATCTTTCTGTCCCCAGTCGATTAGCATCAATAACAGGTAATGCTGTGACATGTGCCTCCCGCCAAACTGTGGAAGCAGCCTGCACTGCTCTACCCGCAATTTACTCCTACTTCACAGTCCGCCCAGAGGGTAAGAGCCACCTTCTCGAATGGGAAACTACTTACGAACTGAATAACTACGGCTTTCACATTGAGCACAGCACCGATGGAGTTCGATGGGTGAAACTCGCTTTCGCTGACGGTGGCGAAAATGAGGGTGTTTACGCCTGGAGTAATGAAAACCCTAGCCCAGGGAATAACTTCTATCGCCTTCTTCAGCAGGATTATGATGGTACTATGAATTCATCGCCTATACGCTCTGTCTACCAACGAACCGGAAATGCTTCTGACCTGCTAGTTTATCCTAACCCAGCAACTGCAAATATTACTATTGCTGGGGTGGGGGATACCGAAAATATTATCATACGCTTGTTTGATCAAAATGGCCGAGTAGTCAGGTCGGTAGTAAACAATAAGAACGTGTCACTGGATGGACTCACTCCTGGCATCTACGTGCTGGAAGTACAAACGGAATTCGAGGTTAAAGTGGCTAAGTTGATGGTGCATTAGCGGACCCTTGCTAACACCAATTGAATTGAAAGAGTGGGTTGGGGGCCTTATTTCTAATACCAACAACTGTTATCTCGACAGCGATCCGGTCGGTGCCCTGATAGATATCTTTGACTGCTGGCTTTTATTACCCCATATTCAGAGCAAGCAGAAAGTGGAGCTCCCCACCAAAACGTGTGTATCACGAGATGCATGGCTTAAGCAGCCTGCACGATTTTTTTCACCATTTCCCATGCCTTGCTGCATCGATAGCACCTTAGGTTGGCTATGTGCGTATTCCGGAGTTACTGACCCCCTCATTCCGGAGTATTGACCCCCATGTGGATAACTCGCGCTTGTTAGGGTTACGAAGATAAGTTTTCAGATCGTTTCCTCAGACTTTTTCCTTTGAGTTCGACCCGATGAGCCTTCGGGATGATCCTGTCCAGGATGGCAT
>NZ_VOXD01000029.1 GCF_008014675.1 Neolewinella aurantiaca
TAGCTTTGAGTCGTGCTCGCATCCGTGTTTTTTGTCTCGCAACTCAAAGCTACTGGATTGCGAGCACACTTTTACAAAGGACAGAATCAGGCGTGGGCAGGAGCTAACAGACGGAACACCCTACTACTAGTACTTCTACGGTAAAGGATAAAAGAGGCAGGCAAGGGTATAACCCTTTTTCATGGCTTACCAAATACGGAGAGATAAATGTTTCTGGGAATCTTCCGGATAACTCTAAAGTAAAGATGCAGTAATGAAAGTAGGTAAATACTACATCACACTATTCCTGTCGATTCTAATGCTTTGTTGCAGTTCGGAAAACGGATGCAATATCGATGGAATTTATGTTGGCCAGGCTCTAAAAACATCAGCGAATGCATCTAAAATCGATTATTGTACCGAATTAGAAAATGCGTTAGATGGCAACAAATCTAGTTTTTATAAGCTAGCTACACATCTACCTGGAGGAGCAACCAACTATGATCATGGCATTGTATTAATTCAATTAATGTGTCGGCTAAAAGATGAAGATATCTACGAGATGTTTTTAAATCTTTCGACTCAGGATAAAGAATTATTAGACGCTTTGGTGTCAGTCGGAATAGAGTATGGGAACAATGACTTAAACTGTAAAAAAATAGAAGCATATAAGAGTATGCTTTCAGAGACTTAGAGCTACCTACCTAGTAAACTCCACCCACTGAATAGCTACCCGCAGAGACCTCAGCACTTGTCGACTAGTGACTATTGGGTGGCGTTTCCGGTGTGTCCCCGGCTTCCTGATGTTTTTTTTGTGGCCCCTATCATGGAACGGAGAAGGCGCCTTTAGTTTGCGCGCGTTGGTCCGTTCTACATTTACACCGAAGGCCAGTTGGAAAGAAAGAGTAGACGCGACAACCTATTATAACCCACCCTTGCACCTGCGGCCGCGCCCGTGATACCTTGAATATAACCCGGTTGGGAATGCTGGAATAGTTGGGATGTCTGCAGCCTTGTTGCGCTGCAAAGGCTAGCGGAGATTTTCTCCAGAAATCGTAAGAAGGGACAGTAAGAGATATGGTTGCGCCGGAAACCAGAAGGGCTTGACAGTAATATTACATTTTAAAAGTAAAGCTATCAACAAAGAGAGGTCTTCCTGTGTTTTGATGATAGTTTTACTTTTAAAAAATAGAATCCATGTTTAATCTGAAGTCAATCATTGCCTTATTCGTATTCATGCTGTCATCGGTTAGCCTTTTGGCAGGAACGTCCGCAGCTACCATCGTTAACGATTCCCTTCCTGCTGGCGCTGACCAGGCGAAGCTTGAGCAAATCGAGAAGATGCTGACCCACAGCCCTCACTACAAGAATCGTAACGCCGCTGGCCGAGTTGAGGTTCTCAGGCGCAACGCGCCCGCCGCAACAGCCAGCAAACAGGAAACGCTAACCGGACCGGCCTATAAGAACAGAAAGCGGACTCCGGTTGCAGCGGATACCACGGCTGCGCCCACCTATATCCGCCGCAAACTGATCAGCCCGCACTACAAGAACCGGAGCGCCAAATCCCGTCGCTCGCTGTAAGTATACATGCGCCACAGATAAGAACAATCAGTTGTCTGTTCGGCTGCGCCGATAGACCGGAGCTAAGGAATTCACTGCCCCCCGGCAAAGCCGGGGGGCATCCTTACGTCTGGCCAACTGCCGTCTTTCAGGATCGATGACCGGGTTCAGCTACCCAAAAGTTCAACGCCTCCACTCTTCGGGTTGTCCAGCCTCACATCATCATCATTTCTTCATAACCAGATGCTCTAATTATGACGCTCTTCAATAAAATAAAGTGGATTCTCGGTATCGCCGTCGTCTTCCTGCTCGTAATCACTACCAATCTGGTCGATCGGCAGAACTTCATGATCATTGAGGCGTCGATCGAAACGATCTACGCGGATCGGATAATCGCGCAGGACATCATTTACGACATCTCCAATGAAGTCGCACAAATTGAGGTAGACTACGCCAAATCCGGCTCTGATCAGCTAAACGTAAATCTCAGCTCTAACAACGATAGCATCGAGGAATACATCAGGTTGTTTGCCGCTACGAAGCTGACGGCAAAGGAGAAGATGTTCTTCGATCGGTTGAAAGAGAGCCTGAAGGACCTCAAGTCAACTGCAGCGTCCGCTGCGGCGGATGAGGAATCTGCCGAAAAGATGAAAGCCAATCTCATGACCGTTCGCGAACAACTGGACGAGTTGGCAGACATTCAGGTTCAGGAAGGGAAAAGGGAACTCTACGAGAGTAAAAAAGCCCTGGGGTCGGCCTATCTGTTCACTCAGTTGGAGATCGCGGCCCTGATTATCATGGCGGTCATCGTGCAAATTATTATACTCTACGCACCGAAAATCGACCCCGATGCCTGACCGACTCTCGGTTGAATGTCATCTTCGCCGGTGATTTTTCCTTCTCAGTTGCAGAGCGTAGCTGTACTCAATTGGTGCCTGTCACGGCTCCCTTCTCCCGAGGAGCCGGGCCGGGGGAGAGGGAGATCCGTGCATCTCGTGATACACATATTTGTCGTTACCGGGCTTTATCGGCATTCTTGATTTTGCTCAGGAACTCATGGCGTATTCCGAGGTAGCTGGCCAGGTGTTTGTTGCTCAGCCTTTTGCTGATGTCAGGGTAGGTCTCAATGAAATAGAGGTACCTTTCTTTAGCCGTCAGGCAGTGATTCCGGACCAACCGTCTTTGCCAGGAGACCAGTGCTTTTTGGAAGATGATCCGGAACAACTTCTCAACTACCGGAAGAGCGTCGTACAATTTGCTTTTGTTTTCCCGGCTGATCAGCAGCACTTCACTGTCTTCCAGCGCCTGAATGTATAAATCTGAGGGCGTCTGGTTGGTAAAACTGTCGATGTCCATCAGCCACCAGCCGCTCACCGCGAAGTAGAGGTTAATTTCGTTGCCTTTTTGGTCAATGGTGAATATCCGGAAACACCCGCTCAGTACAAAGCCTTCAAAACGGCAGGTTTTACCTCCTCTCAGTAAAAAGGTTTTTTTCTTTACTTCGCTGAAGTTGAAGTAATTGCTGATGGTGTTCAGGTCCTCATCCGGTAGCGGGAGGTGATTGCGGAGGTTCTCTTTCAGTAAGTCGTATGACATCGTCTTCGTCTTAGGTTGATGGTGGGTGTACCCTGCGAGCGTCCGATCTCCCTTTTAAAAATGTCCAGGACCGGAGGTCCGTCTTACGTAGCACAGGGATTCGCCCCTGTGTTTTCGTTCGTGCAATTTGTTATTTACACACCGCGAGCGCGTATCACCAAATGCACTGCTATCACGAATTTGCCGCCTGTCACGTCCCCCCTCTCCCGAGGAGCGGGGAGAGGGAGATCCATACCTCCCATGATACACACGTTCCCCGGCAAAAAGAGAACCCGCCTGGGGTCTGGTTTTGTCCCGAATTTATCGGATTATGACCTTCCGCTCGGCGTTTCCTGCGTTGGTGCTTACACGGAGTACGTAAACGCCAGTCGCAAAGTCGGCGACATTCAACCGAACGGTTCCTCTTTGGTTGTCGCGTCTGGCGATAATGCGGCCAGCACTGTCGATCAGGATTAAGGTTGCCTCCGGCAACCCGGCATCGAGCGTTACTGTCAGTTCACGGTGGACCGGGTTGGGGTAAACCAGCACCTGGGCTTCCGCAAGCCGGGGGGCAGTAGTACCCACTGCTCCTGAACTCCGTTGCACTTCGCGGCTGAAGGCGAAGGTCTGCAGGGCTACCGAACTGACGTGACCGCCGTTGTCGGGGAAAGTCACAACAATTTCATTGCTCTCCTGCAGCAGGGAATAGGGAACCGGTATTTCCAGCATGCCGAAGAACCGGTCGCGGTTGTTCTGATCGTAACCACGATAGTCTTCGGGTACGTTCACCGGTGTACCGTTGATCGACAGGGTAGGGCGACGGTTGCTGACCCGGTCTCTGCCAATGCCCAGCCGGAGGGTCGCTTCTCCGTATGCACCGGTCGCAAGACCTTCCACCCGAAAGGTGAGCGGCTGGTTGGCCAGGATCGGGCGGAGCATATCGGTAGCGTAGGTTTTTCGTTCTTCGCTGCGCTCATTTGGGGTCAACGCTTCGGCGAACGTGTACTCGATCACGGCGGTGGCTTCCTGCCCTAGGGTGAAGGAGGGCAGGGTGCTCGGGGTCGTTTCTTCCAGAACCGGCACCAGGTCCGACTGGCGGTAAAGATGCTTGACCCGGATGTTAGTTGGGGCTGCGCCCTGCGGGTGCACAACGCTCAGGTCGATGTCCTGCGGTGAAAACTCCAGGCTGTTCAGGATCACGTAAACCTTATTGCCGTTCACGTAAGCATCGGCCTGAATGTCGGGGTCTGGCGACCAGCTGTCGACTCTCTTCCCGCGCACGTCTTTCCATAGTTCGAAGAACCCGAGCAGCTCGGTGTACACCCATTCGTCGCCGGTTTCGCCGGCCAGTTCGTGCTGTTGCCGCATCAGGCGGTAGGGATATTTGTTTCCGCTGGGGTCACTCCACCATGTGGCTTTGTTGAGGATGAAGGGAACGGTTTTCAGCATCACATCGGGCCGTTCCATCAGTTGCATCATCATGGTGCTGAACGAGCGGAGGTTATGCCAGTCGCGCTCCTTGGTGTAGGTCGTGCCGTTGATGCCAGGGCTCCAGTAGCCGTATTCCGAGATGTTCCATGGCTTTACCTTGCCGGAGGTCAGTACGCTGTAGTGCTCGATCATATCCAGCACCGCTTCGATGTTGGAGCCGCTGCGCCGCACTACCTGTTCGGGGTTGGCGGGTACGCCGTAGTCGTAGAGGTGAACACTGTAGAAATCCATATTGTCGCCGGCTTCGTCCATGAACATCTTCCAGTTGTCGCGCCATTGATCGAAGTCGTTCCGCTCCAGTTCGGGGAAGGCGGCGGTGTAGCCGCCCACCAGTACTTCCGGCAGGATCTGATCGAACTGCTCGGCAATATCGTTGTGCCAGCGGGCAATTTCCAGCGGGGTTGTCCCCCAGTCACCCGCCTGGTAGAAAGGCTCGTTTACCACTTCTACCATGGTGGGGCGTACCTGGCCGCTGGCTCCTCCCTCTCCGTAAAACTCCTTCACGGTAGTGGCCATGAACTCTCCCAAAGCGGAGCCGTTGGCGTAGGTCCACCCTTCGTCGGGGCCACAGCAGGCGTTCGGGTTGGTGGGGCCGGAGGTGGGGAAGATCGACATCTGTCCGCCCACCATCATCGAGCGGGTACGGTGCTCGATGGCCCGGGCTGACGGAGAGCCGGCGTACCGTGCTTTGTCGTTCACCCCTTTGGTGGCAAGATTGGCAAGTAAGGGGTAGCCCGGCCGGGCCGGGTCTTCGAACGACTGGTTGTACTGCCATACCAGAGAGCCGTTGTCGCGCCCCAGGTAAACATCGTAATCGTTCAGGAACGAATTGCGTTGTTCGTCGCTGTCCCAGTCATTACTGAACAGGTTCTCGTGCATCACGATGAAACGCTCCCGGGCAAAACTGTCCGTACCGTTGACCGAGTGGCGCAGGTCGAGGTTGACGTCTATTTTGACGGGGTTCTGGGCGTTCATTTGGGCGCGGACGCAGGTGCAAAGCAGGAGTAGGAGGAAAACGGGAAGAATTCGCATGATGACTGATGGATTAGATAGGTATATGGCCGCGAAAAAGGAGTAAAAGGGTTTTAGGTGTTCGCTTTCTACTATTTGACGCCCTTTGCTTTATGCCGCTCTTTGCGCGCACCCTCGAAGCGTCGTATGATCTGATAATCCGATGAAACGTATTGGTGCGTCAACCCCCATTCCATAATCTTCAGCGGATCGTCGGTATTGTCATTTTCCCGGACGAGTCCGATCGCGTGCGGCGCACCGGGGATGTAACTTTTGATCTCGAAGTTGATCCCGTCTGGCGCCCACTGAATGGTGTTTTTCTCCGGGCCATCAGTGGTAACGAGGGCCGCGATGCCGCCGTCGTGGTGCCATACGCAGATCTCGTGGCCGCTGTTGCTGATGGGGTTGTACTTAGACTTCACGTACGGGCCGAGCGGGTTGTCCGCAATCGCCACGCCGTGGCGAATCTGCCGGCCGCCGAAGGTGATCTCTTCGCCCATCTGTTCGCCTTTGTAGTAGAGGTAGAACTTGTCGTTGAAGAACATCAGACAGGGGTCGTGCACTTTGTGGCTGTCGAAGTCTCCTTTTTTCTCAACGGCGAAACGGTCCTGCGCCGTTCCTTTCCATACACCGTTATCGGCCGGGCTGAGGATCGGCTCGTCGAGTTTGGTCCAGGGGCCGTCGGGGCTTTCCGACCAGGCCATACCGACCTGGTTTTTCACCCGTACTTCGTACGGGCCACCGACGGTCTGGTAGGTCAGGTAGTACTTGCCGTCGTGGGGCAAACACTCGACGGTGAATACGGAGCGGTCATCGAAGGTGCCTTTTTCGCCTCGGGCTACGGCTACGCCCTGTTCCTCCCAGGTCCATCCGTCTTTGCTGGTCGCGTACCAGATGTCGCAGCGGTCCCAGGGGAAAACCTTGTCGTTCTCGATGTCGCCGCCGAAGCCCTGGCTCGGGCCCACGCTGCGGCTGTACCAGGTGTAGTAGGTATCGCCGACTTTGATGACGGCCGAAGGGTCGCGCCGTACCACGCCTTCTTCGTAGGCGAAATCACCCTTGAGGTCAAACGTTTCGTACTGCAGAAACCATTTATTGCTGCGGCTGCCCTCCGGCCAGGCCAGGGCGCGTTTGCTCGCGGCGCTCAGGTGTTCGGGGTCGGTGATGCCGAGGTAATCGATAATTTCCGGGTCGATGTTGGTGTAATCCGGGGTGTTTGCCACTGCGTTTTCTGTTTGCGCCGGTTCGGAGCAGGCAGCCAGGGCCGCCATTAAGCAACAGGGTAGGAATAGTCGGGTAAGCATGAAGATGTACTTTAAGTTGAGGTCGAAGAAGTGTTGGGGAGGGTAGGCAGGGATGATGGTGCTATCTCCCCATCCAGCCTCCGTCTACGAGCAATACGGCTCCGCTGACGTAGTCGGCCGCGGCGCTGGCCAGGAATACGGTCGGGCCTTTGAAGTCCTCGGGCTCGCCCCAGCGCCCGGCCGGGATGCGGCCGAGGATGGACGCACTCCGCTCGGGGTTGTCCTGCAGGGCCTGGGTGTTGTCGGTGGCTATGTAACCGGGTGCAATGGCGTTGACCTGTACGCCCTTGCCGGCCCATTCGTTGGAGAGGGCCATCGTCAATTGGCCGATGGCGCCCTTAGAGGCGGCGTAGCCGGGTACGGTAATTCCGCCCTGGAAGGTGAGCAGCGAGGCGGTGAAGATGATCTTACCACTGCCGCGTTCCACCATGTCGCGACCAAACTCGCGCGCCAGAATGAACTGCGCCGACTGGTTGACTTCAATGACTTTGTCCCAGTACTCGTCGGAGTGGGTAGCAGCGGGCTCGCGCAGGATGGTCCCCGCGTTGTTCACCAGAATGTCGGGCGTTCCGTTGTCGGATTTTACTTCCTGGATGAAGGCTTTCAGTGCTGCGCGGTCACTGAAGTCACACTGGTAGGCTTTGAAAGACCGCCCGAGAGAAGTAACGGCTTGTTCAATTTTCGATCCGCTGGTTTCGAGGCTGGCGGATACACCGATGATGTCGGCTCCGGCCTCGGCGAGGCCGACGGCCATTGCGAAGCCGATGCCGCGTTTACAACCGGTGACGAGGGCTGTTTTTCCGGATAAACTGAAGTTGTCTAAGATCATGTTTTTGCTTTAAGGGTGATCGCAATGTTCAATCAACTGATCATTGCATCCTGCGTCCGCGCCTGATGGTTTTCGTTGAATTGGCGTACGGAACGGAAGCAAAGATTACACCGCCGCCGCTCGGTCTCTAGCACACACCGTTTACACTCTACTACATATGGATATTTCGCGGAGAAGAAGCACTTATCAGGCTTTTCCCGGGGCGCAGACGCAGGTGCAGACAAGTTTTTTAAAGAGCAAAGTTTTACCTTTCGATCATTAAATATGTACCCCATGACCCTGGATAGTCACCAGCACTTCTGGAAATACGAATTGCCGAAACACGATTGGATCGACGATGAGATGGCCGCCATCCGCCGCAATTTCATGCCGGCCGATCTGCAACCCATCCTTGCCGCCAACGGCGTCGACGGCTGCATCGCCGTGCAGGCCGACCAAACCCTCGCCGAAACCGACTTCCTGCTCGACATCGCCGCCAAACACGACTTCGTCAAAGGCGTCGTCGGTTGGATCGACCTCCGTGCCGATGACCTCGCAGAACAGCTTGAACGGTATGCCGGTCAGCCTTTATTAAAAGGTTTTCGCCACGTGGTGCAGGGCGAACCCGATCCGCTCTTCCTGCTGCAACCCAACTTCCTGCGCGGCATCGACCTGATCGGGCAAAAAGGATACACCTACGACATCCTGATCTTCCCCCACCAGTTGGTCAGCGCCCTGGAACTGGTGAAGCAGTTTCCCGAATACAAATTTGTGATCGACCACCTGGCCAAACCTTACGCCAAAGCGGGGTACTTCACCGGATGGGCCGCCGCCATGGCCGCCATCGCTGAGTTCCCCAACGTCTGCTGCAAACTCTCCGGCCTGATCACCGAAGCCGACTACCATAACTGGACCACCGATGAACTCCTGCCGTACCTGCGGCACGCGCTGGAAGTCTTCGGTCCGGACCGCTGTATGTTCGGTTCCGACTGGCCCGTCTGCCGCGTTGCCGGAGATTACGCACAGGTAAAGGGTCTCATCGAGACCCTCCTGCAGGACTCATCACCAGCAGACCAGAAAGCCGTTTTCGGCGAGAATTGTGCTCGCTTTTATGACATCTGAGATTAGGCCGTTCCTTCTGGTGGTGATAGTGCGCCACCGTTTTGGCTTTCTACGATCGTTGTTTCGCTCCCCTCTCCTTCGGAGAGGGGCCGGGGGTGAGGTTACGAGCGCAGTGAGCAAAGCCATACTAAAGCGCTGTACACTCACCCCGTCCTGTGTGCCTAAGTCCGCGGGACCAGTATCACACCATTCCGTTGCCCAGGGCAATTACAACCACTCCCAATACCATGGCCGCAAGGCCGACGTAAAGGAAATTCTTCGCTTTGGTGGATGCCTTCACCCATTCTCCGGTAGAGAGGCCCGTTAGAATAGCAACCGCAACGCTAACGGTATTGAAGACTGCGTAACCAACGGTGTTTCCGGCTTTGCCAAGCTGGTAGGCAGCGTAGGCAAAGGTTACCGAAGCCGCAAAGTTCAGTACTGCCATCACGGCCGTAAGCAGGAGGTTTTTGCTGAACGCCGGAGTTTTGAATTTACCCCAGAGTTCCTTTTTCCCTAGTTGGTAGATGAAGTACGGCATCACGAATAGTGCCCCGGCTACGTAGATGACAAACATGACCACCACCGCTGTTACCCATTCCGGGTTGCCCGCCGCCTGGCTGGCGGCGTGAATGGCCGGCCGACCGGCTGCGTTGGCGTAACTGAAGCCCGTGGCCAGTAAGCCACCACCGATGGCAATGAGAATTCCGGTACTCATGGCCGATTGGTCGTTGGCGGTGACCAGTGCATCCTGCTCGTCTTTCTGGCGGGTCATGCCGGCCCGTCCGTTGGCAACGATCCCGATGAGAACAATCACCAGGCCACCGAGAATGGTCAGGAAGGCATTGGTGGGCGGAAGACCATCCACCAGAAAGGGGAGGAGCGACCCGACGAGGATCACCGTACCGATGAAGATGGAGAAGCCAAGGGAAAGACCGATGTAATTTATCGCTTTGCCCCACAGCATCACCCCGATTCCCCAGGCGAGGGCCGCGATGCTCATCTTAAGGAGAATTTCTCCGGAGAGAGACCCGATGATGTCGGTAAATCCGTCGACCAGCACGAAGCCGGCGATGACGGGAACGATGAGCATATTGATGAAGAACATCAGTCCCCAGGTATTCTCGAACTCGAAGTCCTTAGCGTATTTCTCGGGCAGGGCGTACAGGCCCAGCATGATGCCAGCCGCAATGGCCGTAAGTATTCCTAATGTCATGATCGGTAAGTGTGTATGGTTAGAAGTTTAGTTGGTAGATCGTCTGGCTTTTGTATTCCTCGCCGGGGTGGAGGATCGCGTCCGTTACTCCCGGGAGGTTAGGCCCGTTGGGGTACCGGCTGGCTTCAAAGCAGAAGGCCCGGTATTTGCCGTATTGGTCTCCGTTGCTCCGGGAGAGCTCGTCGGAAGTGAAAAAGCCGGTGTAGAAGAGTGCGCCGGGTTCCGTCGTCAGCACCCTCAGCTCGCGCCCGGAAGCAGGATGCGTGAAAAGAGCGACTTCCCGCGCAGTTTCAGTGCCGGACGGAAAACGGTAGTAGGTCTCGAACCCCGTTTCTGTCTGGTCGAGCCGGTCTCCCAGCCGAACGGGCTGTCTCAGATCGGTGAAATGACCATCGACGGCTGTTTCTTCTCCTACGGGAACATTGGTAGCATCTGGCTGCAGAAAGGCGTCGGCGTCGATCCTTGCCTGGTGGTCATGGATCGTTTCTTTAAATCCCGATAGGTTGAAGTAGGTATGGTTGGTCATAGATAGCGGCGTTGCCTGATCGGTGGTGCCGGTGTAATCTATGATCAGTTCGTTGCTGTCGGTCAGGGTATAAGTGACGCTGACGTCGAGGTTGCCGGGGTACCCACCGTCGCCAGCCGCACTGTGTAGGCTCAGTTTCAGGTTATGGCCTTCGGCCCGCTCTACGACCCAGAGGCGCTTATCGAAAGCCCCCACGCCTCCGTGCAGGTGGTTCGATCCGTCGTTTACGTCTACCTGATAGCCCTTGTCGTCAATGATGAACTTCCCGTCTTTGATCCGAGAGGCATAGCGGCCGACGGTGCATCCGAAGTAGGGTGCATTCTCCTGGTACGCTTTGCTGAAGTATCCGTTCAGGCTGTCGAAGCCGGCGGCGAGCTCTGCCCGCTCGTCTCCGTCAGGAAGGCTGATAGAGGTTACCGTCGCACCGTAGGGGGTGATTTTTACGCGCATCCCGTTGGCGTTTTCCAGTGTGTAGAGCTTAACCTCCCTGCCGGCAAACGAGCCAAAGGATGTTGTTGAAATGGGCATGATCGTCGTTTTAATACTTTTGTTGTTTGTGTTTGAAATTTTACTGATAAGGCTCTTTTACCGCCTTATTTCACCTCAAAAGGCCCCAGTTTCTCCCAGTCAAAGACCACCCCCGTTCCCGGCGCTTCCGGTGCTACGGCGCGGGTATTTTCTACCACGAGTGGCCGTTTGGTGTATTCATCGATCGGGAAACTGTGTACTTCGAGCCAGCCACCGTTCGGCTGACTGGAAATGAGGCTCACGTGCAGCTCCTGCATCCCGTGCGCACATACCGGGATGTCGTATTTTCTGGCCATCTCGGCTACCGCCAGCCAACCACTGATGCCTCCGCAATTTGACGCGTCTGGCTGGATGAACGACAGTTCTGCCTGTTCGAATGCGTAGCTGAATTCGTGGATGGTGTGCAGGTTTTCACCCATCGCCAGCGGAATATTCGTAGCGCGGGCAATGGTCCCGAAGCCTTGGTAATCGTCCGGAATAGTAGGCTCTTCGAACCAGTAAATATCGTACGGTTCGAATGCTTTGGACATTGCGATGGCCTGCTCCACGGTCTGGCTGTAATTGGCGTCGACCATAAATGTGACGTCGGGGCCGATGAGTTCCCGTACGGCTTTCACCCGGGCAACGTCTTCGGCCAGTTCCGGTCTGCCAACCTTTATTTTTACCGCGGTGAAACCCCGTGCCAGGTAGCCCCGGATGTTGTTCAGCAGTTTCTCCAGAGGGAACATGAGGTCGATCCCGCCACAGTAAGCTTTACAGCTGGTATCCGCGCCTCCGGCAACCCGTACCAGCGGCTCTCCGGCTCGTTTGCACCGGATGTCCCACAGCGCAATGTCGATGGCACTGATCGCGAAAGAAGCGATACCGCCCCGACCGACGTAGTGAATGTGCCATTCCATAAAGTCGTAGAGCCCGGCAATGTCAGTGCCGTCTTTGCCCATCAGCTCCGGAGCAAAATCGTACTCCACCATCGCCCGGATGGCCTGTCCGCCTTTGCCTCCCGTGTAGGTGTAGCCGGTCCCTTCGGTGCCGTCCTCCAGGGTAACGGTCACCGTTACCAACTCGAAATGAAAGTGGTCGCCATGCTTCGCATCCGACAATACCTCCGGTAAAGGGACTTTAAATAGTTGGGTTTTAACATTCTTTATTTTACTCATCCGGTATTTTCCTTTTATGTTTTTACTCGAAAGCAAAATCCTTGGCGTTTGCCTTTTGCCGTTGCTAATACTTCAGGTAGGTGGTTTTTTTCTCCATGTACTGGTCGAGCCCGTAGCGGCCGTCTTCTCCTCCGGTACCACTCAGTTTCAGGCCGTTGTGGAAGCCCTGGTGCAGTTCGCCGTGGCCCCGGTTGATGTAAATTTCGCCGAACTCCAGATCTTGGTGGAGGCGCATAATTTTGTTGAGGTCTTTGGTGAAAACCATAGCGGCCAGTCCGTATTCACAATCGTTGGCGTAGGCCATCGCCTGGTCGTAGCCCTTGAATTTTATTACGGGTAGTACCGGACCGAACAGCTCGTCGTGGACGATATCCATGCCCTGGGTAACGTCCTCAATTACAGTAGCTTCGAAGAAGTGACCTTTAGCGAATCTTTCGCCTTTTGGCCGTGCTCCGCCACGGGTTATGCGGCCTCCCTGTTCTACGGTTATGGCGACCAGTCGTTCCAGATTTGTAACGCTGCGCGCTTCGGTTAGGGGCCCGAGGTCGGTGTCTTCCTCTTCGGGGTATCCAAGCTTCAGTTTATCTACTTCGGCTAGGAATTTTTCCATGAACGCGTCGTAAATCTCTTCTTCCACGTACATCCGTTCGTTGCAGGTACAGACCTGTCCGTAGTTGTCGAACCGGCTGTGCAGGGCTCCGGCTACGGCCTGGTCGATGTCAGCATCGGCGAAGACGATGCAGGGGGCTTTACCGCCCAGCTCCAACTGTACGTGAGTAAGATTTTGGGCCGCTGAGCGGGCAATAGCCTGGCCGGTGGGGGTGCTGCCGGTCATGGTCACCATTTTGGTCAGCGGGCTTTCTACTAGGATTTTTCCTGCTTCCACATCGCCGGTCACCATGTTCAGGATGCCATCGGGCACGCCGGCTTTTTTGGCGAGGTCGCAGAGTGCAAGGGTCGCTAATGGAGCAGCGGGAGTTGGTTTAAGTACAACTGCATTGCCCGTTACCAGAGCCGGGCCGATCTTCCTTCCCGCCAGTGCCAAGGGGAAGTTCCAGGCGGTGATCGCAACGACCACGCCTCGGGGAACCCGGTGAATCAACAGCTGTTCGTCGGGGTTATCGCTCGGGACGATATTGCCCTCGAGGTGCCGCGCGTGAGCGGCGGCGTATTCCATAAACGAGCAGGTCACTTCCACCTCGAAGCGGGCCACCTTCAATAGTTTACCCTGTTCTCGGGTAATCAGCTGTGCGAGTTCCTCGGCGTTGGCGCGGATCTCAGCACAAAATGCGTGCAGGACCTTTGCCCGCTGGATGGCGGGCAGCCGACCCCACGCCGGCTGTGCGGCTGTTGCCGCTTCCAGCGCGGCAATGGCGTCGGCTGCTCCTGCCACCGGAACGGTCCCCACCTCCGATCCGTCGGTGGGGCTGTAAATGGTGTCTTTCTCTGTTGTCTGTGCTTCTACCCAAGCTCCGTTGCGGTAGAGGTCGAAATTGTAAACTTTGCTCATCAATGGAAGTTTTGCTTCGGCGGCAAAGTACAGTCGTGGGTAACCTCCCGGCTATCACCTACGTATTTTAGACTGCAACATATGGGTTGGGCTGATTTCCACTCACGCCTGACAGTCCAGAAGCACCTTCATACCGTCAGGGTTAGCATCGATTTGCTCGAATACCGACTGAACCCCAGAGAGCGGAGCTACCGAAGTAACCAACCGACCTAGTTGCAAATCGCCAGCCGATACCAATGCAATGGCCTTGTCGTAGTCTTCCGGTTCGTAAACCCGGGCGCCGATCAGCTTGAGTTCTTTCCAGAAGAACTTGAACAGGTTCACCGGCCGGGGCTGGCCGTGAATGGCCACCATCACGATCCGGCCACGAATACCGGCAACCTCGGTCATCACATCAACGGTGGGCTGAACGCCGGCAACTTCAAAGACGACGTCCGCCAAACCGCCGTCGGTTTTTTCGGAGACGTATTCCACCAGATCGGTTTTTGCCGGGTTGACTACATTAAAACCCATCTCTTCAGCCAGCGCGATACGTGTTGGGTTCATTTCGGAAATGATGACTTTGCCGCCCGCTTCGCGGGCAACGAGTGCCACCAACATCCCGATGGGGCCACCACCAAGGACAACCGCAGTTTCTCCCGCTGTGAGACCGGAGAGGCGCACATCGTGGCAAGCCACAGCGAGGGGCTCGGTCAGAGCCGCCAGTTTCATGTCGATATCAGCGGGGAGTTTGTGCAGGGTGAAAGCCGGAACGTTCCAGTACTGCTGCATAGCGCCGGGGCTGTCGATACCGATAAACTTCAGACCGGCCGCAATATGGCTGAAACCTTTGTCGGAAGGCTTCTCCGCCCGGTTGTCCAGCGGACGGACAACTACACGGTCGCCTACTGCGTATCCGCTGACATCAGGACCAATAGCGTCGATGACGCCCGACATCTCATGACCTATGGTCACGGGAATATCAACCCGCTTGTCCATCATTCCGTGGTAAATATGTACGTCGGTGCCGCACACGCCGCAGTAAGCGACTTTGATCCGCACTTCGCCCGCTCCGGGTTCTTCACGTTGGGTATCGATTACGGCAAACTGTTTGTTGCCGGTGTACTGGGTTGCTTTATTATTCATTGTTTATTTGTTTTTCAGTTGGTTGTTGTTGAGGAGGAGGGAGAAGGTAGTGCTGAAGACAGGTATCCTCGTCTGGAAGACAGGGAAATCGTCTTGTCCGGAAGCCCGGACGCACTTACGGTGAGCTTGCTGGTTCCTTCTTTAAGGCGGAGAATCGCAAGGGCCTTGCCGTTGTTCGTCTTTACTTTACCGCCCTGAAAGGCATAGGTATTGCTCGGTGCTCCGTTGTCTACGCCGAGCAATTCTGCCCCACTAGCGGTAAACGTGATTTCCCGGTCTGCATGTCTTACCGGATTACCGTTCTTGTCACGCAGTTCCACGATGATATGTTCTATTCCGCCCTCAAGTCTTCCGTCGGTGGAGAGATGAACAGTAGCCGGAGGAGCGCTGGTCCGAAGGGTGTATTCCACCACTTTGCCGTCAGCGTAAGCTTTCACCACTACCTCTCCGGCGGTATAGGGGACCGCCCATTTATAGATGTGGTCCTCGTTGTCGGCAAGGCGTTGTCGGCCCAGGCTTTTCCCGTTCAGGAAAAGCTCTGCTTCGGGGCAGTTGCTGAGGGCTTCAATGATAACCGTTTCACCGTCTTCGTAATTCCAGTGGTGGTTTACGTCGTGCCAGCTCCAGAGGGCGTGTTTCCAGCCACCGGGCTTACGCTCAACTACTCTCTTGTCTTCTACTTTGAAGATGGACTTGTCCAGCGTTTGGCTGGTGAGGTAAACCATCGGCTCTTTTGTCCACAAAGATTTGTACATGTAATAGCTCGGCGTGGGGAAGCCCGCGAGATCCAGTAAGCCGGAAGAGGAATGCTTTTGCGGCCAGTTACCGTTGCTTTCGCCCAGGTAATCGATGCCGGTCCAGAGAAAGGTACCTGATATCCAGGGACGCTCCATTACTGCCTTCCATTCGTGGTACTGCCCCAGGTTCTCGGTGCCCATCACGGGGAGGTCGGGGTAGTTTTCCTTAGCATAGTCATACATGATTCTGCGGTAGCTGAATCCGATGATGTCCAACGCATCCGCGTAGCCGGATTCGTAGCTGGCGGAAGGGAGGATGCAGTTGGCGATGACCGGGCGGGTGGTGTCGATCTCCCGGGTCCAGTCGGCCAGTTTCTGGGCGGTTTCCCCTATTTGGTATTTGGTGCGGGGGATGGTCTCCTGCAGCTCTTTGATCTTTTCGGTAGAGTAGGGGGGCGGGTTCCAGAAGTAGTTGCCGTTGGCATCGGCACCGAAGAAACCGGTGGTTTCTTTCTGGCGCGGGTACGTCCATTCGATTTCGTTGCCGATACTCCACTGAATGATGGACGGATGGTTGCGGTGCGCCAGGATGGTATTCTGGAGGTCTGTTTTCGACCATTCCTGAAAGTGCTCGTGGTGGCCGCGGGTGATGTAGTCGGTCGAGGAAGACTCGCCCATGTTCTTACGCTTGTCTTTTGGGTAGTCCCACTCATCGTAGAACTCGTCCTGCACCAGGAAGCCCATTTCGTCGCACAGGCTCAGGAATTCTTCTGAGGCCGGGTTGTGGGCACTGCGGATGGCGTTGCAACCGCCATCTTTGAGGGTTTGCAGCCGCCGGCGCCAAACAGCCTTGGGTACAGCTGCTCCTACCAACCCGCCGTCGTGGTGCAGGCAGACACCTTTTATCTTCCGGTTTACGCCGTTGAGGTAAAAACCTGTTGCGGCATCGAAACGGAAACTCCTGATCCCGAAACTGGTACGGTATTCCCGTACCGCTTCTTTACCTGTTTTCAGTTCGGAGACGGCGGTGTACAGATTTGGAGCATCGACGTCCCACAGTGCGGGGGAAGTAACGGTTATTTCCTGTTCCAGCGTTTGCTCCGCTCCGGCCTTCAGTTGGACCGGCGTGGTTTGGGTGGCAACGGTGTTCCCCTTTTCGTCCACAAGCCGGGTAACGAGCGTTGCATCCTGCGTCCCCGCCCCTTTATTTACCAGTTTCGTTTTCACCCGGACGGTCGCCATCGCCGCCGATACCTCCGGGGTGGTTACCGATATTCCCCACGGTGGAACGTGCAGCGCCGGTTCGTTGATCAGTTTTACCTCCCGGTAAATCCCCGAGCCGGTGTACCACCGGCTGTCGGCGTAGCGACTGCGGTCCACTTCTACCATCAGTTCGTTCGATTTGCCTGATGCATTGACTTTCTGCGAAATATCGTAATGAAATGGTGAGTAACCGTAAGGGTGAAAACCGAGCTTTTCTCCGTTGAGGCTTACCGTGGCGTTGTTGTAAACACCGTCGAAGTACAGGTAGGTGACCGGCAAACCCGTGGTTGCGAAAGTTTTGCGGTATTTCCCATGTCCGCCCAGTAAGTAGCCCGTCGCGCCCTCACCCTTGATGGAATCGAAGGGGAAGGAAACACTCCAGTCGTGCGGAAGATCGACGCTGCTCCATTCGCCCTGATTCAGCGAAAAGTCCCAGTTTTTGTTAAAGTCCGGCGACGTAGCGGTATCAAAACGGGGCGAACAAGCACTCAGAACGGCCAGGAGGACGCAACTGCAGATAGTTCGTGAAGTCAAGGTGGAGATTTTATGGTACATGATGTAAACCGGGACAATTTTCTTCCCGGGCTGTTTGAAGGTGAATCAGGAAAATTTTAAACCCGGGAGAGCTTTACGGGAGGGGTTCGCTCTCCGTTCCATTGGCAGACATACATACTTTCGTCTTCATCGATGCAGACATCGTGGCCATGGTAGAAGGTCTTGGCGGCATCCTGCGCAACGGCTTGCAGCGTACCGTCTTTGTAAATCGGTTCTGTGCCACCGGGGCAGGAAATCACTTTGTCGTTTTCGTCCATCACCATTGTGAATCCTGTTTGCACGAGCCATGGTTTGGGAGCGTCGCTCTTGCCGAAGTCGTGGCTCCAGCAAACACCCGCGTAAACGTTTTTACCGTGGATGACCGGGCGGCAAACCTGCAGGTTGGCCAGTTTTACCGTTTTGAGCCATTTGCCGTCGAGGGTGAAGTATTTGAACGACTGCCGGGAGCGGCTGGTCACGATCAGTTTCGGCATGGTCGCGTCGCGGTAATCCAGGGCGATGCCGTGGGCGCCGTGCAGGTCGTAGTTCTTATCTGCGTTGTTGTGTCCGCCAAACTTGCGGATGAACTTTCCGTATTCGTCGTACTGCAGAATATAGTCGGAGCCGTAGCCGTCGGCTACGTAAATATCACCGTTGGGAGCTACCGCGGTTTCGGTGGGCTGAAAAGCCATATCGGGGGTGTAGGCTCCTGCGGTCATGGGGTGGCTGATGGTGAAGATGAGGCGGCCGTCCACGGTTGTTTTGGCAACGTAGCCGTTTTGCCGGATCATTGACCGACCGTCCTTCTGGCTTTTTACCCAGCCACTTTCACTGACGTACAGCATGTCTTCTCCGCCTTCATCCACGAGGGTGAGGCCATGTCCGCCGGGCCAGTAGGTACCCCAGCTGTCCAGTATTTTGCCGGATTTATCGAAGACCAGAATGTTATTGCGGGGGTCATCTCCGATCATGATCAGGCGGCCTTTGCTGTCCTGTACCATCTCGTGACAGTTGTCGATGAAGGTGTTGAAAGGGTTGGTACCCGCCCAGCCCTTGTCGACTTTATAGCGGTAGCCGCCATGCCCGATTATACCCTTGTCTTCAGTTCGGTGTTTACCTCCAATGGCAAAGGCCGGAGCGCTCATCGCGGTGGCGGAGGCAAGTATTCCGGTGCGTAAAAAGGTTCTTCTTCCGTGCATGATCCTGGGCTTTTGATAGGATGCCCAAGGTAGGGGCGCACGGAGGTGACGTGCTGAAATCTTTCGACATTATGCTGCCACGTATGATTAATTGTGCGGTAGGAGTGCGCTGTTTGGGGGCGCGAACGCAGGTGCAGGGTTTGTTTTTGGCTCCTCTCGCTGAGCGGCTGCCTCCGGTAGTCCATCAGAAATCTTTGCGGGGCGGATAGGGTTGGCAGTGTGTCTGGTGATATTGGGTGTTTCACTTCGAGGCTTGGCCCCCTCTCCGCATCGCCTTAGGCGATGCGTGTCGGAGAGGGCAGGGGGTGAGGTTAAAAACCAAAGATGGTCCGGGAGTATCGGAAAAACGCAGAAGTATCGGGAAGCTCAACATCTGCACGATAACCTATCCACTGATCCACTCATCGGTTGTTTTCCACTACGGCCTTTACCACTATCTATCAAACTTATACCACAATCAGCCAGAAAGCAGGTTGGTGCACGTAGTTGTAGGCTTTGTTTGGCTTATTTGCGGAATAACCACATCATCATGAACTACATCGTCTGCCAGGAACCCGGAGATTTTCAACTGAAACAAAAAGACCAGCCCGTTGCTTCGGTTGGGGAAGCACTACTGAAGATCCACCGGGTCGGTATCTGCGGAACCGACCTTCACGCTTACGCCGGTAACCAGGCCTTCTTCAGCTATCCCCGGATTCTGGGCCACGAACTCTCCGCCGAAGTACTCGAAATCGGAGACAACGAACAGGGGCTATCCGCAGGCGATTCCGTAATCATCATGCCTTACCTGAGCTGCGGCGAATGCATCGCCTGCCGCAACGGAAAGACGAACTGTTGCACCAACATTCGTGTGCTGGGCGTCCATACCGATGGCGGTATGCAGGAGACCATCACGCTGCCCACCAACGTGCTCATGCCGGCCGGCAAGCTATCGCACGACGAGATCGCGATTGTAGAACCGCTGGCCATCGGCGCCCACGCCCTGCGGCGTGCCGACGTAAAAGCGGGCGAGACCATCGTCATCGTTGGTTGCGGCCCCATCGGCATCGGAATGATGGCACTGGCCAAAATCGTTGGCTGCAACATCATCGCCCTCGATACCAACCAGCAGCGGCTCGACTTTGTCCGCGACGAAATTGGCGTCGACCACGCCGTCAACGTGCTCGAAGATCCGCTCTCCGCCGTAATGGAAATCACCAACGGAGACCTGGCTACGGCTGTATTCGACGCAACGGGCAGCAAGCGCGCACTGGAGTCGGGCGTCGACTACATGAGCCACGGCGGTCGCTACGTACTGGTGGGGCTGAGTAAAGGCGACCTGACGTTCGCTCACCCCAAAATTCACGCCAAGGAAACTACCCTGATGTGTAGCCGCAACGCTACTTTCGACGACTTCCGCTGGGTGAAGGAAACCCTGGAGGGCGGACGCTTCCCGACCGATAAGTTCATCACGCACAGCGTACCCTACACTGAAATGATCGAAAATTTCGACAGCTGGCTCAAGCCCGAAACCGGAGTAATCAAAGCGGTAGTGAAATTCTAAGCTGTAATCAGTGCTTTTTACGGTACTGCAATGGCGTGGTCTCCATAAACCGCTTGAACTGCCGGTGAAAAAAAGGCAGCGAAGCGAAGCCGCAGGCCTGTGCAATCTGCGCCACCGGCCAGTCGGTTTCCACCAACAACTGACTGGCCCGGTTGACCCGGTACTCGTTCAGGAAAGTGAAGAACGGCCGCCCCATCGTCTTCCGGAAGAATCGGTTGAATGCCTGCTCCGACAGGTGTACCTGGTTGGCCGCCTCACTCAGCTGTACTTTGTGCTGGTAGTTTTGTTCCACAAAACGATGGATCCGCTGCATCCTGTTACCCGCCGTGCGGGGGAGTGTCTCCGTGAAACCCGCCGCCGAAAGTAAAACCCGGCGGCAACCGGATAGTCGCTGGAGCACCGACAATAGCCGGAGGTATTTTTCAGCGGGCGGCAAGCCGGGTAAGTTCCTGATCTCAGGCAGTAAGGTCCTGACCTCTTCAGCCTCGAAGAGGATGCCTCGTGCGGCCTCCCGCAGGAGTACGAATACTGGCTCCAGCTCAGGCACTTTAGGGAAGGTTTCGGGGTTCCACTGAATAACGGTTGAGCGGCTCAGGCCCGGGCTTTGCTGGTTTTTCCAGCAATGAGGCAGGTTTCCCTTTAGCAAAACCAGTTCTCCGGGAGAATAAGCGCCCACGTAATCCCCGATGAACTTGGTGCCACTGCTTTCCTCGATCAGCGTAAGCTCGTGCTGAGGGTGGAAGTGCCACGGGGTATTGAATGCAGGTTCAGCGTAGCTGAAAGCATTAATCGACTGCTGGTTACCCACGGGAAGGTCCTCAAAAATGGCGCGCATAGTTGCTTATTTTTTGTCCATTTTCCTGAATTCAGGCTGTTGGTGACAAAATAAGGTACTTTTTGGTGTTTATCCGCAATGTATTGAAGTCGCTGTCTGTCGAACTTTGCCAGGAGCGTCTCCGCACAGGTACGCTTTAAATACTTACCGATCATGTCTTCAGCAAAATGCCCTTTCAGTGAATTCCCCGATCCTTTTGCCGCAGCTCGCGCTGCGGAAGGCATCCGTGAGATCGATGACCAGGGGGACCCCGTAAAGATGGTTCTTGGCCACCGCGACGTGAGAAAATCTGCCCACGACTGGAGAACCTTTCAGTCGGGAGCGAAACCCGGCAGGATCGTAGTGCCTTCTGAGGTCAATATCCGCGACATCCGGCAGATTCCCTTCGAGACGGACCCTCCCGAACACACCGAATATCGCGCTTTGGTGGAAGGCTGGTTCCGGAGGCCGCTGACCGAATCCTACGAGGCTGGACTTACCAACCTCATTAATCAGGAACTGGACCGGGCAATCTCCTCCGGAGAGCTGGAAGTGGTACATGATTTTGCCCTGCCGCTACAGTCGCGTGCGCTGACGCTATTGCTCAACTGCCCCCTCGAAGAAGCGGAGGAATGGATTGGCTGGGGAACCCACGTGTTCCGCAGCGACGATGATCCGCTTGACGGAGACAAAGCCAACCAGCTTTACGATTACCTCGACGCGCAGATCGAGCGCGCCTCCCGCGACGTTGAGAACGGCGAAGACATCTTCGCCCACCTCCTCCGGGCGGAGTACCGCGGCCGAAAACTAACCCATGAGGAAATCAAGGGCGTAATGATTCTGACTTTCGCCGGAGGGCGGGATACCGTGATCAACGCCGTAACCAATACCCTGGCGTACTTCGCCGGGCATCCGGAAGACCTGCAGAAAATAAGGGAACAACCGGAATTGTCGGCCCGGGCGGTCGAGGAACTCGTCCGCTACTTCGCGCCGTTGACGCACATGGGGCGCGTTGCGACCTCTGACGCTGAAGTCAGCGGCTGTCCCGTTGCGGCCGACTCCCGGATATCTCTCTGCTGGGCCTCTGCTAACCGGGATCCGAAGGTGTTCGAGAAGCCGAATGAAGTAGACATCGAACGCAAGGCCAATCCTCACCTCAGCTTCGGCTTCGGTATTCACAAGTGCCTCGGGGCGCCCCACGCCCGCCAGGTACTGAAAGTACTGATCACCGCCCTGACCCAAAGGGTCAGCAGCATTCAAGTCACCGACCACCAAGACAACATCGAACAGTGGGGAGATTTCAACCGCAAAGTAGGTTTTCACCGCCTGCAGGTGAAAATTTCCTGATTCTCTGGTCCACAATTTTAATCAAACAGTATGCTGGTTGCCGCAAAGCTGGTGCACAAACCGGTTCCCTGATAAAAAGGAACAAAGCGGCACAGTTTACTTCTTCGTAAACGATCTGAAATTTTTAACTGAAATGGCTAAAATCAACTTTATCACTAAGGCCGGCGTAGAAATGCAACTCGAAGCAGCCTCCGGTTCCGTAATGGAACTGGCCGTCAACAACAGCGTACCCGGCATCGACGGAGACTGCGGTGGCGTTTGCTCCTGCGCTACCTGTCACGTTCACGTAGCCCCCGAAGATTGGGCGCAAACAGGTGCGCCGGGAGACATGGAAAAAGATATGCTCGAATTCGACGACAACGCCAGTGAGTTCAGCCGCCTGAGCTGCCAGATGTCCATCTCAGACGAACTCGACGGAATTACCCTCAAAGTAGCCAATTAGCCGTGGAAGACACCCAAAACCAAAGCTGCCTGATTGTAGGCGCCAGCCACGCGGGCGTAAACGCGGCATTTGCTCTTCGGCGGGCGGGATGGGCGGGGACAATCTCCATTTTCGACCGCGACGAGGAGTTGCCTTATCACCGCCCGCCGTTGTCTAAGGGCTTCCTGTCCGGAGATACTACCGTAGAAGAAAGCCTGCTTAAGGCTGCAGCCAGTTATGAAACCGAGCAGATCGGCCTGCACCGTGGAGTATCGGTTCGTGCCATCGAACGCTCCGCGAAGCGGATCGAACTGGCGGACGGAACGAGGCACGCCTACGACAAACTGATCCTGGCCACCGGAGCGAGCCCATTTATTCCTCCGATTACCGGACTGAAGGGCAGCGACAAAGTCTTTCCGCTGCGAACCGCTGCGGATGCCCGGGGCATCCGGGCGGCCTTCATGAATAGTCGTGGCAAGAATGTCGTCATCATTGGCGGAGGCTACATCGGGCTGGAAGCCGCTGCGTCCTTACGGAAACTGGGCGGTGAGGTGACCGTTCTGGAAAGAGAAAACCGGGTTTTGGCGCGGGTCACCTCGCCGGAGATGTCGGCCTTTTTTACAGATCTGCACACCCAAAAAGGCGTCGCCATTGCTACCGAACACAACGTTTCGTCGGTGGAACAGCACGGAGACAGCCTGACGGTGGTTTGCGCTGGTGGTTTGCGGTTCTCTGCTGACCTGGTCATCGTCGGCGTCGGGGTAAGGGTGAATACGGAACTGGCAAGATCCGCAGGATTGAAAAACTCGAACGGTATTCTGGTAGATGGCCGGATGCTTACCTCCGACCCTGATATCTACGCCATCGGAGACTGCACAAGCTTTCACCACCCCCGCTACGGCCGCGAGATTCGGCTTGAATCCGTTCAGAACGCGGTAGACCAGGCTAAGGTCGCCGCCGCTAACATCTGCGGTTCTTCCACAGCTTACGACGCCATTCCCTGGTTTTGGTCGGATCAGTACGAAGTGAAACTACAAATGTGTGGCATCGCCGCAGGGTACAACCGGGTGATCGTTCGCAACGAAGCGGACAGCACGCCCTGCAAACGTTCGCTATGGTATTTTACCGACGACCAGCTGGTTGCGGTGGATGCCGTCAACCATGCCCGCGCGTATATGCTGGGCATGAAAATTCTGAAAGAAGGGCGCAGCCCGGCCCCGGAAAAGCTGGCCGATCCCGAAGTAGAACTCCACCCCCGTAGCATCATGCCCTGATCCCTAATTCCGTTTCTCGGAAGCGTTGGTCTGCCGTCAGGCGATCCGGTAACTCAGGATTAAATCATTCGTATTACGCTCAAAACGGATCGTGTTAGCCCCGGGTGGCCCGGGGCGATAGCTTTGGACCATGCTTAATACACGATTTATCCAACTACTGCTGATCTTTCACTTTGCCCTGGCCACGGGCTGCACGCCGGAAGCAGCTGAAGTGAGCGATGTCCTCACAAAGGAGGAAAAAACCAACGTGGTTCTCGTACTGATCGATGACCTCAGTTACCTCGGTGTTTCGGCCTACGGAGCCGACCGTCTTTCTTCCAATTGGGGCCTGTTTACCAACCAGAAGTTCAGTACCCCAACCCTGGACGGACTAACGACCGATGGCCTCGTCTGTGCCAATTCCCACGCTTATCCCATCTGCGAAAACAGTCGCATTGCGCTCATGAGTGGCAAAACCAACCAGCGCAACTTGCTGAAGGTCAAGTCGCAACATGCTTCGGATGTAACCTTTGGTGACGTGTTTCAGCGCGAAGGTTACGCCACGGGCATTTTCGGGAAATGGAAGCAGACCCGTGGGACCAAGGAAATACCGGGCAAAGACTACATCTACGAGTTCGGTTGGGATGAGTTCGCTTGTTTCGACGTCATCGGAGAAGGGCAGCGCTTCATCAATCCCAACCTGGTCATCAACGGGGAAATAATGGATTACAACGGTCGTACGGACACCGACCCCGCCACCGGGCGACGCTGGTACGGGCCCGACATCTGCAACCGCTACGCCCTCGACTTTATCGACCGTCATAAAGACGAACCCTTCTTCCTCTATTACCCGATGTTACTGGTGCACGACGACCATAAGCCGACCCCGGATACAAAACCCGAAAGCCTGTTCGACAACTTCGACGAAGCAAACCATAACCGCGACGGACACACAGGTGACGACCCCCGGTACCTGCCCGATATGATCGAATACATGGACAAGCTCATCGGGAAAGTGGTCGCCAAACTCGAAGAACACGGGCTGCGTGAACGTACCCTGATCGTGGTGATGGGCGACAACGGCACCAAGGAAATCTTTACCCATGTGTGGCCGGCGGGAGAAGAATATCCCGGTAGGAAAGGCGGAACCGCCGACAACGGAACCCACGTTCCGCTGATTTTCAGCCAGCCCGGAACCATTCAATCTACCCGCAGCCGGCCTTACCGCGAATACACGGGCATTGTTGATATCACCGACATATTTCCTACCATCGCTGAAGCGACGGGAATAGAGATACCCCGTGCTTCGGAGTTGGATGGTGTCAGTTTCTGGCAGCAGGTGATGGGAAAGCCGGAACCTCACCGCGATCATGTTTACTCGTGGTGGAATGGCAACGACCCGGTAGAGAAAACGGATAAGCTGCTGCGGTACGCCTTCGACAACGATTTTAAGTACTACGGGCCTACCGAAGAGTTTCCTGAAGGCCGCTTCTTCGACCTGAGAAGCGACAGCCTGGAACAGGCCGGTGACACGTTTCTGGAGCGGAAATGGAAAGTACGTCTTTACAGCGGCCTTGACCTGAACCACCTTACGGACGAACAGGAGGCCGCCTACCAACGCCTGCGTAATGTGATTGTCCGCAACGAATACATCCCGGTCGAATCCGTTGGTTTGGTGCAGCGTGATGTGGAGATGTCGGTGGGTGAAACCCAGCAGCTTAACCATACGCTGGAGCCGGCCAACGCTACGAGAAACAACGTGATTTACCATTCCAGCGATCCGCTGGTGGCGGAGGTGGACAAGTTCGGGATGGTTCGTGGCGTGAAAAAGGGTAGGGCGGTCGTGTCGCTCTATTCCTGGGAGGACGCAAAACCGTTGGCCACCAATCTGCCCGTTACTTTCCGGCGCGACGGGCTAAGTGATTCGCTGGTGGTTACCGTACGTTAGCGGCTAGAGATCTTTTTTGATTCTACCGTAGTGCCTGGGGAAATCCTCGCCGGAAACCTCTCCCTGCACCCGCGTGCGCGCCCGAAATACAATCGTATCCGGCGCGCACGCAGGTGCATTGAAAGTTAGAGCTTATTCCCCCCCCCGGAAATTACTGCTTTGTATTCGCTTTCCTGATGCGTTCCCGCTGGGCCTTGCTGAGGCCGTGCTTGTAGTAAAAGTCTGGCTTGTAGTATGTATTGTGCTTCTTCATCTCGGGGTCGTGTACGTCCTGGCTGAGGTCGCAATCGAAGCGTAACAGTACTGCGTGGTTCTGGCTCCAGGTGGTTGCGTTGGTGATGTGAGAAATGCCCCAGGTTATTCCCCGGCCATCTTTTGTATCGGTAAAAGCATCGGGCAGGTAAGGCCCCGCTGCGGTAGGCATAAGCTTCACGATCGACTTGATGTCGAAGTTGACACCGTCTTCAGCGTACTGTATCGTGAAGTGTTCGTTGCCGTCCTTGATGACGAGCGCGGCGATGCCTTCGCGCCACGGGAAGAGCGTGGTTTCGTGACCAGAGTTGATGACCGGATTGAGCGGGTGCTTCGTGAAGGGGCCCAGCGGATCATCGGCGGTGGCCAGCCCCTGCATCCGGACGAGGGTTTTGTTAGCGCCGCCGAAATCGGATTTGTAGTAAATGTAAATCTTACCATCGTGAACCAGTGGGTAAGGATCGTGGATGGAATACTGATCCCACGCTCCTTCCGGGCCATTGGGGATTACGACCTGGTTGGCCGGCGTCCAGGGCCCGTCCGGAGAATCGGCGTAAGACACCGCCACCGGGCAGTCGTCGCCTCTTTTTCCGCTGGCTTCCATGAAACCCTGGTAATAGAGGTAGTATTTGCCCTTCCACTCCAGGATGTCGCAGGTGGTTACGGAGCGCCAGCCCACCTGAGGCTTGGGCGGGCGGGCTACGGCGACACCTTGTTCTTCCCAGGTGAATCCGTCCTTACTGGTTGCGTACCAGATTTCGCTCAGGTCCCAGTCGCTGGACGGAATGGTTTCGGTGGAAGCATCAGCTCCTTTGGGCGGGGTCGGGGTGTTGCGGTAGGTGTACCAGACGTAGTATTTGCCGTTGGCAAATATGACCTTGGAGGGATCCCGCCGGGAGATGGTTCCGTCGCCGTTGTTGTAGTCGAAGCCTTCGAGCTTGGTGTAGCGGAATTGTGAAAAGAGCTCGTTCTCCTCAGGGCGGGGGGCAGGGTAGGCAGTGTAGTTGCGTTCCATGGCCCTGCTCAGCGGCCGGTCGGGGCGGGTGTCGGGCAACTCGAAGGGGAAGCTCGTAACCGGATCAGGAGTGGTTACTTTAGGGGAGCAGGCTGCAGCCAGAAACCCCAGCAGAAACAAGGGCGCAAAACGCTGAATAAAAGTTGAAAACATGACGACAAATGGGTTAATAATGAATGGTTATTTAGTACCGATGGCAAAAGGTAAGTAGCATTTTCAAGGATCAGGATCATGAAAGTCCGGATATGGTTTTCAGTAGTAGTCTAATAATCATTTGTTGTATCAGAGGCCTTAGGCGTGCCGTTATCTTGCAACCATGAAAAGTTATCTCCTTTATGGTCTGTTAGTTATGACCGTGCTGGCACTTTGTAGTGGCTGTGGGCCCAACTTACCTGAAGGGGTGGAAGAGGCTTATGCCGCTTTACCCAAACGGTTAGATTATAACATTCACGTTAAACCGGTACTGTCCGATAAGTGCTTCCTTTGCCACGGGCCCGATGCGGCCCGCCGGGCCGCCGACCTGCGCCTCGACGTACCCGGCTTCGTTGACGGAGACGAAATACTGGCCCGGATCTTCAGCGACGATCCCGACTTCGTTATGCCCGAGGCCGCCGCCAAAATTCCGCTCTCCGACCACGAAAAAGCCGTGATCGCTAAGTGGATAGAACAGGGAGCAGACTACGCCGATCACTGGGCGTTCATCCCTCCCGAAAGGCCGGAACCGCCTACCGTAGCGGAAGCAGAATGGAATGATCACCCGATCGATAAGTTCATCCGCCGCAAACAGCAAGCCAGGGGCTTCGGCTTCGCCCCGGAGGCCGACCGCGACTTGCTACTCCGCAGGCTGAGCTTCGACCTAACCGGCCTGCCCCCAACCCCAGCCGAAATTGCAGCATTCGAGAGCGACCGGTCCGCTGATGCTTACGAAAAACAGGTAGACCGCCTGCTGGCCAGCCCCGCTTACGGCGAACGCATGGCCACCCAGTGGATGGACCTGGCCCGCTTTGCCGATACCCATGGCTACACCGTCGATCGTTACCGCGACATGAGCCCCTGGCGGGACTGGGTGATTGAGAAGTTCAACGAAAACCAACCCTACGATGAATTCGTAACCTGGCAACTGGCCGGCGACCTGCTGCCCAACGCTACGCGCGAACAAATCCTGGCCACGGGCTTCAACCGCCTGCACCCGCAAAACCTGGAGGGAGGAATCATCGAAGAGGAATTCCGCAGCGCTTACGTTGCGGACCGGGCCGATGTATTAGGTACCGGGCTGCTGGGGCTTACGCTCTCTTGCGCAAAGTGCCACGACCATAAGTTCGATCCCATCAGCCAGCGGAATTACTACGAGTTCTACAGTTTCTTCAACAATGTCGACGAAGCCGGGCTCATCCCCTGGGACGGCGCAACGCCACCGCCCCGTCTCGACCTGCCAACCGAGCGCCAGGACAGCATCATCACCTTCCTCCGGGAAATGGAAAAAAAACAGGAAGCCGGGCTAGTGGCGGTAACGGAAGAAAACAAGGCCAGGGCCGAAGAGTGGATCAATCAGGAAGGCTACAAGAAACTGCCACGAACCGCGAGCCTGCGGGCCCACTATCCGCTCGATAACAATCGGCTGATCAACGCCGCCCGACCCGCTGAGAAAGGTAAAATGGATCGAAAGTTTTCTCAAAGCGAATCGCCCGAAATGACGAAAGGTCATTCCGGGAACGGCCTCCTGCTGGACGGAGACGCCTGGCTGGACCTCTACCCGGTCGGAGTTTACTCGCGGGACGAAGCATTCTCGATTGAAATGTGGACCAAAATACCCAAAGACCTGAAAACCGGCTTTCTCTTCCACAAAGGGCAGGGGACCCGCCTGCACGGAGAACGGGGGTACCATCTTTACCTCGACACCTTCGGGCTGGAACTACTGATGGCACACGTCAACCCCGGCAATTCGATCGTCGAGTTTGCCGAGACAGACGTACCCCGCGATGAATGGATTCACTTGGCAGTTACGTACGACGGTTCCAGCAAAGCCAGCGGATACCGCCTGTACATGAACGGTAAAGAACTGCCTACCGACGTTAGAACCGACGACCTGACCCGCGACATCATCTTTCATAATATGACCGATGTCATTTATAAAGACGTGATCGAACCCGGGCTGCAAATCGGTGCCCGCTGGCGGGGGAAAGGCGTGAAGGGAACCGTAGTGGACGAAATCAAAGTGTACAGCCGTGCACTCAGTGCACTGGAGGTGATGCGCTCCGGAAACCCGGAAGAAGCCCGTCGACTGTTGGCCAAAGGAGCTGCAGAACTCTCCTCCTCCGAGAAGGATTTATTGCGGCAGTACTACTTCATGGTTACGCTACCAGCCTACCAGATCGCCTACAAAGACCTGATGGCAACGCGCTCCCGCCTGGTCGACAGTATGGAGCAGGTGAAAGAGATAATGGTTATGCGGGAAATGAAAACTCCCCGGCAATCACATATCCTGGACCGCGGGCTTTACGATTCGCCAACTGAACCCGTAGAAACCCGGACGCCGGACTGGCTGGCCCCGATGCCCGAAGGGGCCCCGGCCAACCGCCTGGGGCTGGCGCAGTGGTTGTTCCAGCCGGAGCATCCACTGACCGCCCGTGTAGCCGTCAACCGCTATTGGCTGCAACTCTTCGGGCGGGGCCTGGTGAGAACCGCCGAAGACTTCGGTAACCAGGGAGAACTGCCTACCCATCCGGAATTACTGGACTGGCTGGCCACAGAATATATCAGCAACGGCTGGGACACCAAAGCTTTGCTGAAGACCATCGTGATGAGCAGGACCTACCGCATGAGTTCTAAACCAGTAAGTGAGGAGCAACGCCTGGCGGATGTGGACAATGTGTGGCTCGCGCGCGGCCCTTCGGGCCGGCTGGGCGCGGAAATGATTCGCGACAATGCCCTGGCTGCAAGCGGGCTGCTGAACGATAAAATCGGGGGCAAAAGCGTGAAGCCTTACCAACCCGAAGGGCTGTGGAAGATGAACAACGCCGTTTACGAGCAGGACGAAGGAGATGAACTCTACCGGAGGAGCCTTTATGTGTTTTGGAAACGAACGGTTCCGCACCCAACCCTGGCCACCTTCGACGTACCGAACCGCAACGAATGCACCGTTCGCCGGCAGGAGACCAATACGCCGCTGCAGGCATTGGTGCTGATGAACGATCCTGCTTTTGTCGAAGCTGCCCGCATTCTGGGCAGCAGGATCACCAAAGCTCAGAACCGGGACGAAGCCATTAGGGAGGTATTTACCTACCTGAGCGGTCGGCCGCCGGGAGAGGAGGAAATCAATCTGTTGCGGCAATTGCGTAAACAGGAAGTAGATGTTTTCTCCGATCACCCCGCCAAGGCAGACGGTTGGTTGTCGGCCGGTTATACCCGGGCCGACCCAACGCTCGATCCCATCGAGGTGGCCGCTGACGCCGTACTGGCCAGCGTCATCATCAATTCCGACGCGGTGATTACCAAACGGTAATCTCTCCGCTTTTTCCCCTAACTATTTCGGCACCTGCGCACCGCGCCCAAAGGCACCTGCCACCGTCATCCAAAAAACCTAAAGATCATGCACGAGCTATTCAAAGTACAGCAGAAAATGGACCGTCGGAACTTCCTGACCAAGGCAACCCTCGGTATTGGCGCGCTTGCGCTCAGTAACCTGATGAAGGCTGAATCTCAGGAAGAAATGATGGCCGCAATTCCCGGTCTGCCCCATTTTGCGCCGCGGGCAAAGCGCATCGTTTTCCTCTTTCAGAGTGGGGGACCGTCACAGCTGGAAACTTTCGATTACAAGCCCAAGCTGAAAGACATGTTCGGGCAGGACCTGCCCGATTCGTTCCGGAAAGGGCAACGGCTGACGGGGATGAGTGCTAATCAGTCGAGTTTACCGATCGCTCCTTCGGTCTATGACTTCAAGCAGTACGGCGAGTCAGGGGCGTGGGTGAGTGAATTGCTGCCCCATACTGCGGGCATCGTTGATGACCTATGCTTTGTGAAATCCCTTTACACCGAGCAGATCAACCACGACCCGGCCATCACTTTTTTCCATACCGGCCACCAGTTGCCCGGCCGGCCGAGCATTGGTTCGTGGATGAGTTACGGCCTGGGATCTTTGAACAACAATCTGCCAACCTTCGTGGTGCTCCAATCGAAGAACGCAGGCGGGCAGCCGCTCTACGCCCGCTTGTGGGGCAACGGCTTTTTGCCCGCCGAGCACCAGGGCGTACAGTTCTCGTCGGGCAAAGACCCCGTTTTGTACCTCAACGATCCGGAAGGCTACGATGGTAAAGACCGGCACCGGATGCTGGGCTACCTCAAAGGGCTGAACAGCGTGCAGAAATCTGCCTACGGAGACCCTGAAATCGACGCCCGTATATCACAGTACGAAATGGCTTACCGAATGCAAAGCTCCGTGCCGGAAATGGCGGACATGAGCGATGAACCGGATTCTGTTTTCGATATGTACGGCCCCGACAGCCGCGACCCGGGAACCTTTGCCGCCAACTGTCTGCTGGCCCGGAAACTCCTGGAAAAAGACGTGCGGTACGTCGCCCTCTACCACCGTGGATGGGACCAGCACGTTTACCTGCCCGGCGGTATAAAAAACCAGTGCAAAGCCACCGATCAGGGTTCTGCGGCACTGGTTAAAGACCTCAAACAGCGGGGATTACTGGAAAATACGCTCGTGATCTGGGGCGGAGAATTCGGCCGGACGGTGTACTCTCAGGGGAAACTGACCAAGACGAACTACGGCCGCGATCATCACCCGCGGTGCTTCACCATGTGGATGGCCGGCGGCGGCGTAAAACCGGGATTATCTTACGGAGAGACGGACGATCTGAGCTATAACATTACCAAGGATCCCGTGCACGTACACGACTTTCACGCTACCATCATGCACCTCTTTGGGGTAGACCACGAACGACTCACCTTCAAGCACCAGGGCCGGAGGTACCGACTGACGGATGTACACGGCCACGTAGTGAAGAAACTGCTCGTCTGACCGAAGGATGGCAGGTATTCTTGAGTTGCTCCGCTCTTTATGGGGCGCGGCCGCGGGTGCAAAAAAGGGTCTTAAAAAGCAGAGCTCCCCGGCTGTAGTCGGCCCTGTTGTGCCGTAAAAAAGTCCGCTGATCAACGATCTGTGCGGCTACCGAAAAAACACAATCGCACCCGCCCGGTGGGTGCCTCAAATTAAAATAAAAACAAATGAGTTTTACCACGCTCCGCTGCCTGTTACTTTCAATTTCGGTTCTCCTTGGTGCCGGGCTTCAGGCGCAGGAGACCAAACCACTGAAGCACTATACCGATAGTCTCGACTTTTCCGCAGCGCCCCAACGCAGCACCGACCAGTTGCCCCTCAGTGACCAGAAAAACAGTGGCGGTTGGGAGTTGAATACTTCGCTGAGTGATGAGTTTAAAGGGCGCAAACTCAACGAAACGAAATGGTACCCCAACAACCCGAAGTGGAAAGGGCGCCCGCCTACTTTTTTCCACGGTAGTAACATCCGCCAGAAAGGTGGCGAAGTAGTGGTGCGCGTAAACCAACACGGCAAGGAGGCTTTACCGGAAGGCTTTACCCATACCACGGGCTTCATCAAGAGCCGGGAGAAATTCCTGTACGGCTACATCGAAGCGGAACTCAAGCCGATGGACGCTCCCTGGGTGAGCGGTTTTTGGCTGACCAACGTGGATAAAGACTGGTGGACAGAGATCGATATTTGCGAAAATGCGCCGGGGGTGAAATGGAACCGTCACGACCTGAACTCCAACGTCCACGTCTTCCGGGCTCCGCCCGGTAAAGGGAACGTAACGGAGCACTTTGCCCTCAACAAAAAATACTACGTACCATTCGAACTGCAAAAGGATTACCACGTCTGGGGACTGGAATGGACGCCGGAGTTTATCCGTTTCTACCTCGACGGCGTCCTGTTCCGGGAACAGGAAAACACCCACTGGCATCAGCCGCTGGAGATCAACATCAATTGTGAGTCCAACAAATGGTTCGGTGCCTTGCCGGACGATGACCGCCTGAAGGGAAAGATGAAAGTAAAATACGTACGTGTATGGAGTAAGGACTTTCCGGAAAAGAAGGTTGCGGCCGACTGGGAAGCGTTGCCCGTACCGGCCCCTGCCGGGCCGGGCATGGAATGGACCCTGCTGGAGGATTATTCCGACGACTTCAACTACAGCGGAAAGCCGGAGGCTTTCACGAAGCGCTGGCGGTCTGCTTACATGAGCAAATGGGAAGGGCCCGGGCTTACCCGCTGGCGGGAAGACCACAGCCAGGTTGAAAACGGAAATCTGGTGATCAGGGCCTCGCGGGAATCCGACGGTAAAGTAGGGGCGGGCATCATCACCTCTCAGAAGCCCATCAGCTATCCGGTGTACACCGAGGCGCGCATCAAGGCCAGCAACCTGGAGTTGAGCAGCAACTTCTGGATGCTGAGCAAAGACGCTAAGCGGGAGATCGACGTGCTGGAGGTGTACGGAGGAACCGAGGCCTGGCCGCACCCGACCCGGGCAACCACTAATTTTCATCTCTTCAAAAGAGATGCATCCGGCATTCACGGCGACTTCAATGACCTGAGTGGGCACTACCTGCCGGATACCACCCCATGGCGTATGGATTACCACACCTTCGGTGTTTTTTGGAAGAGCCCTACCGAAGTGAGCTTTTACATCGACGGGAAGGAAATGGAGAACAGCTCGTGGGCCGACGCGAAGCTCTTTGACCAGAACTACACGAAAACCTACCTCGACAAAAGCGTCGACAATATGGACCGGCCGATGTACCTCATCCTGGACACCGAAGACCACGACTGGCGCGTGGAAAAAGGGAACACCCCAACCGACGAAGAGCTCGCCGATGACTCCCGCAACCGGATGTACGTGGACTGGGTGAGAACCTATACCCTGACCAGCGCTGAAAAGTAAAATTTACATCCATTTTCAAATGGCTGTACATTGCCCATGAAACCCCTCTCTAAATCCCTCCCCACGGGGGAGGGACTTGTGAAACGCTATGCGTTTTGGGACGTTCGTTGTTTTCGGAGCAAAATGTACAGCGGTTTGATCCATCTTAATTTCGATCAGAATAACCGACATGCTCCGATTAATTGCCCTTCTTTCGTTAACGACTCTTTGCACCTGCGCCCGCGCCGTCCAACCTGAAACCGACGCAAAGGAACAGCCTCCGAACATAGTATTTATCCTGACCGACGACCAGGGCTACGGAGACCTGGGCGCACACGGAAATCCGTGGCTGCAGACGCCGAACCTCGATGCGCTGCACGACGAGAGCGTCCGCTTCACCAATTTTCACGTCGCGACTACGTGTGCGCCGACGCGGGCCGGACTGATGGGCGGTGTGAACTGCAACCGTGCCGGAGCATGGCACACGATCGGTGGGCACTCGATGCTTGGCACCCGTTTTGTTACCCTGGCTGATGAACTCAAAGAAGAGGGTTATACCACCGGCATTTTCGGGAAGTGGCACCTGGGCGATAATTATCCCTTCCGGCCGCAGGACCGGGGCTTCGATGAAGTCCTGATTCACGGCGGAGGTGGCGTTGGTCAAACCCCGGACGCCTGGAACAACGATTACTTCGATGATACCTACTTCCACAACGGACAGCCTGAAAAATACAGCGGTTACTGCACAGACGTATGGTTTGAGGAAGGGATGAAGTTCATTAAGGACAAAGCGGCGGCGAAACAGCCGTTTTTTGCTTACATCGCTACGAACGCTCCGCACGGTCCGTTTCACATCGAGGAAAAATACGTAGCGCCCTACCGAAACAACGATGCTATCGTGAATCCTAATTTCTACGGCATGATCGCCAACGTAGACGAAAACGTGGGCAAACTGATGTCGATGCTGAAAGCCTCGGGGCTGGACGAAAACACGCTCGTTATTTTCATGACCGACAACGGCACCGCTGCGGGTGCCGCCTATGATCAATCGTTCCACGTCACCAGAGGATTTAATGCAGGGATGCGCGGTTACAAAGGCAAAGAATACGAAGGCGGTCACCGGGTTCCCTTCTTCATGAAGTTCCCCGCTAAAAGCGAAATTAAGCCGCAAGAGTACAATCAGCTAACGGCTTACACCGATTTCATGCCAACCCTGGTGGAATACGCCGGAGGAGAGGTCGCCTCCCGGGATCGCCTCGACGGAACCAGCCTGATGCCACTGCTCACATCCGGGAGTCAGGAACTTCTGAACGACCGTTTCCTGGTAGTGGATACGCAGCGCAAACAGGTACCGGTAAGAGGCAAACAGAGCTGTGTGATGCAAGCCGACTGGCGCCTGATCAACGGGAAAAACCTGTACAATCTGGCCGCAGATCCTGGCCAGCGGGAAGACCTGGCTGGTCAGCATCCTGAGCGGGTAGCGGCCATGCAGGCCGCTTATGATGCCTGGTGGGACAGCATGACCGAAGACCTGAAAGTGATGCACCGAATCGTCATCGGGGACGAGGCAGAGCCCGAAACCCTGCTTACAGCCCACGATTGGCACACGACCAATCCGCCGCCCTGGAACCAAAATTACATCCGTGCTGGCCTGGCGGACAATGGCTGGTGGGCACTCGAAACAGCAAGGGCAGGAACCTACCGCATCAGACTGTACCGGTACCCTCCGGAATCAGGGCTTGCTTTCGGGTCCGTTGCTCCGCCGGGAGACGAAATTCCCAACGGTACTGCCTACAAACCGGGGTTGAGCATCCGCCCGGTAGAGGTCAGTTGCTTCATCGATGATCAGGAACTACAGGCCACGGCGGGATCAGCGGATGCTTACGTCGAATTTGAGGCAGAATTAGTTGCCGGCCCCACAAAGCTTTTCACCGTAGTGAAAGACGAAAGCGGAACAGAGCGGGGAGCTTACTACGTAACCCTGGCACCAAAAGGATAAAAGCGAAAAAACTGACTTTCATTCCGGCTGTAGCTGCTTGTAATTTCTGCTCCGGAAAGGTCTGAAAACCAGAATAAACGGTAAAAACCAAGGATTCAATCGCTTTAAACCATTTGTTCTAGCTTATAAAACATGCGTAGCGTAGCGGGATTGATTCAATTCCCACATTTGTTCCGTCCTCAAGGATAATTGAAGAAGACCTCCCGTATTTCGGATGGTCTTTTACCTCACACTCAACTAGTTTATCATGCTAAAAAACACTTTTCAAATTATGTTTCATCGCCTGGCGGCAGGGGCAATTTTGCCCATACTGCTATGTGCTATGAGCAGTACCGTTTACGGCCAGTTGGCTGTTTCCGGTACAATTGTCTCCGATGAAGGAGATCCTCTGATTGGCGTAACGATTAGGGTAAAAGAAGACCTGAATACTGGTACGATTACTGACTTCGACGGTAAATATGAACTTACCGTTCCCAGTGGTTCCAGTGTTTTGCTGCTTTCTTACACCGGCTATAAGACGCAGGAGATAGCGGTTAACAACCGTTCCTCGATTGACGTTACTATGGCTACCGATGCGGAAACGCTGGAAGAGGTTGTCGTAGTTGGTTATGGTTACGTCGATAAAAAGGACCTCACAGGAGCTGTTTCTTCCGTGAAGTCGGAAGATCTGACGCGTGTTCAGTCTTCGAGCTTCGAGCAGGGCCTTGCGGCCCAGGCTGCGGGAGTTCAGGTGACGGGGACACAGGGTGGCCCCGGTTCCGGCTCTACTATCCGCATCCGTGGAGGTACGAGTATCACCGGAACCAGCGATCCGCTGTACGTAATCGACGGTTTCCCGCTGGTTGGTTCCAACGTAAACGGTAGCGCCGGACCCGGTACGGTGAGTGAGAGCCCGCTCTCCACCATCAACCCCGAGGATATCGAGTCGATCGAGGTACTCAAAGATGCCTCCTCTACGGCCATCTACGGTAGCCGTGGTGCCAACGGGGTAATTCTGATTACCACCAAGACGGGTAAAGAAGGCCGTGCACGCCTGACGTACAACAACTCTTTCGGCGTCGGGTCGATCACTAAAAACATCGACATCCTCTCTCCGCAGGAGTACGTGGACTTCTGGAACGAATACTACGCCTTCGGCGTCGTTACTTTCAACGATCAGGACCGTGCCTACCGTGATGATTTCGGCAACGACCTCGCGCTTGACGGAGACGTGATCCAAACCAGAAACTGGGCCGAGCGTATATTCAAGAACTCCTTCAATATGCGTCATAACCTCAACCTGAACGGAGGTAGCGACCGCACACGTTACAACGTTTCCTTCGGGTACGGACGTGACGAAGGCATTTTGCCCGGCTCTTTCTACGAGCGTTACTCCACCAACCTGAACATCAATCAGGAACTTGCTAACCGCCTGAGCGCGGGCATTAACGTAAACGCTGGTTTTGTCGACCGTGGCGGCCCCGTTACGGCTGCTGTTGAGGGCAACAGTACTTCACGTTCCAGTTTGCTGACTCAGATTTTGTTGTTCCCCAACGTGCAGGGCCGCATCCGTGACGCGGAAGCTACTTATGATGAGGATGGTTTTATCCTTAGTGGCCGTAACGGAGCAACCTTCAACCCGGAGCGCCAGGTAGAAAGCACCCACAACTTCGGTAATACCGTCAATGCATTCGCGAACACTTACCTGCAGTACGCTTTCAGTGATGAGCTGACCGTTAAATCTACCTTTGGTGGTAACTTCTACAACGTCAACAGCGAGGGTGCTTACCCGAGTGACTTCGGCTGGTCCGAAGCCATTGGCGGTGCAGCCTTCACGAACCTTTTCCGCAGCTACGGCTGGTTAAACGAGAACACGGTCAACTACAATAAAGACCTCGGTATACACCGCTTCAACGTTGTTGCCGGTTTTACCCAGCAGCAGTCTACTAACCGCAACCTCAGCACGAACAACCAGGACTTCCCGCTTCCGGGGGTCAGCATCGATGCACTGGAGTCTTCGCGCCTCCAGCTCCTTACCCAGTCCGGTAAATCCACCTGGGGGCTGAAGTCGTACCTGGGGCGTGTAAACTACACCCTCAACGATAAATACCTCTTTACGGTAAGTGGCCGTAGCGATGGTTCGAGCCGTTTTGCCGAAGGTAACAAATGGGGCTTCTTCCCCTCTGCTGCCTTCAGCTGGCGCGTAAGCGAAGAACCCTGGCTGACCAACAGCAAGACCATCAGTAACCTGAAACTTCGTGCTACCTACGGTGTATCGGGCAACAACAACATCGGTGAGTACCGTTCGCTGGCGGCCTTCGGCCCGACCCGTGCCATCATCGACGGCTCTATCGTTGGTGGTGCCACCCAGACCAGTCCTGCTAACGAAGCTTTGACCTGGGAAACCACCGCACAGTCTGATGTAGGTTTTGAACTCGGTTTGTTCAACAACCGGATCACATTCGACTTCGACTACTACGTGAAGACCACCTCTGACCTACTCCTCAACACTCCTTCTCCGCCGGAGAGTGGTTTTGATGTGATTCTGCAGAACCTGGGCGAAGTGGAAAACAAAGGCATCGAGCTCTCGCTCAACGCTACTCCAATCGACCGGGGAGACTTTACCTGGAACATTCGCCTGAACCTCAGCCGTAACGAGAACACCGTTAAAGACATCGGCGATGCCGAAGAGATTCTCTTCAATGCACCCGGGCCTACCAGCCAGGACTTCATCGTCCGGGTAGGAGACCCGCTGGGCAGCTACTACGGCTACATCACCGACGGAGTGTACAACTACTCTGACTTCCCCATCTTCGATGGTCTTTCCACTCAGGAAGCCGCCGACGTGATCCGGAACAGTGAGAACCCTCAGTACTGGGACAACTTCTACACCCTCCATGAAGGTGTGGTTACCCGCGCTGGTGTTGCGCAGTACCGTCCTGGTATGGTTAAAATCAAGGACATTGCCGGTTTCGATGAAAACGGTAACCGTGTAATGGTTCCCGACGGAATCGTCAACTCTGCTGACCGGACCATCCTGGGATCCGTACAACCTGATCTTTTCGGTGGTTTCACCAACGATTTCCGCTATAAATCTTTCAGCCTGAATTTCCTGTGGCAGTTCTCCATCGGCAACGAGGTGTATAACCTCAACCGTAACCTCGGTACAACCACGGCAATCACCGGCCTGAACAAACTCGGTGAAATCCGTGACCGCTGGACACTAGATGACCCCGATTCTGACATCCCTGGCATTTGGGGACTTACGGACGGCGGTGTAAGCTCAGAGGCACTTAGTGATTACGTCGAAGACGGATCATTCCTGCGCCTGTCCAACGTCACCTTTAACTACAATCTTCCGCGTGGCTTCATATCGAGCAGTAACGCACGCGTTTTCCTGGCCGTCGACAACGCCTGGATTATTTCCAACTACTCCGGTTACGATCCCGAAGTAAGTGTAAGTAATAACGCTACAACCCCGGGTGTCGACTTAGACAGCTACCCTCGTCAGCGCGTTTTCCGCGGTGGACTGAGCGTAACTTTCTAATAGAAAACAGATTGTCTAACAATTATCCGTCCAGGACGGATTCAATTTTAAAAAAATCATGCTAAAACATACTACTAGGTCACTCTGGTTGCTATTTGTCCCCATGCTGCTTGTTTTTACTTCGTGTAACGATGACCTGCTGGTGGAACAACCAACGGACCGACTTTCTCCTACCAACTTTTTCCGCAACGCCAGCGATGCGGAGGTTGCCCTCAACGCCATCTATGCCGGCCAACAACGTATCCAGGGTTACTCCGGAGGTGATGCCGGCGTAGCCAACGTTTGGGGTATGCACGGAACGGACGACATCGTGGTGCCACCATGGACCAATCCGCCGGATCGCCGTCTCATCGCACTGTTTCAACTCGATCCTACGATCAACGCTTTCTACACGATCTACCAGCGCCACTATCAGGAAATTGCCCGGGCCAATACCATCCTTAATCAGATCAGTCTGATGACGGAAGATAAGATCGATCCGGAGGAGAAAGCCCGTATCCTGGCCGAAGGCCGGACCATCCGCGCCAGCTTCTACTTCAACCTCGTTCGTATTTACGGTAACGTTCCGCTGGAAACCGAAGAGCGTACTGACTTTACGAACCTCGATTTCACCCAGGCCGACCCCGCTGCTATCTATGAGTTCATTACCAGCGAACTGGAGTTTGCAGTCAGCGTCCTTGAGCCGGGAATGAATACCGGCCGGATCACACAGGGTGCAGCTCAGGCACTTCTGGGCAACGTTTACCTTCAGATGGCAGGGGAGCCGCTCAACCAGAACGATAAGTACGCACTCGCTGCCGACCAGTACGAATCTGTAATGGGTATGGGCTACAACCTGCTCGATGATTTTGAATCTGTGTTCAGTTACCAGAATGAACTCAACGACGAGGGCATCTACATCGTAGAGCACGACGGCCCCGGCCAGTCGCTGGACAACACCGCTACCTCCAACCTGGGTAGTTTCATGGGCCCCGGTGGTCAGCTGCCTGACGGTGCGGGCTGGGGTACTGCATGGGCCAACTCCGAACTGGAGATGGAGTTCGACCGTGATGATATTCGCCGCCGTGTTTCTTTTGCCTACCACAATGCACCCAACGTACAGGATAGTACCCGTGGCCCCAACCAGTTCCTTCCCTGGAAATGGCAGAAGCCGCAGGTGGCCAACGGCCAGTCGTGGGCCAACGATACACCTTTCGATTACGTGTACATTCGTCTGGCGGGAGTTTTGCTCGGTTATGCTGAAGCAGAGATCCGCTCGGGTGGAGACATCGAAGCGGCAGTTGCTGCCGCAAACCGCGTCCGGGCTCGTGCCCGTGGCGAAGCCTCGGCGGATGAATTCCTTCCGGACCTGACCGCCGACATGGGGACAGAAGCGCTGATCGACGCCATCCTGAAGGAGCGCCAGAAGGAACTGCTTTACGAAGGCCACCGCAAAGGAGACCTGATCCGTACCGGCAGACTGATCCCGCTGATGTCCGATTTCGATTGTTCTTTCTCGGCGGTTTGTCCGGGTAGGCCCGATCCGAAACCTCACCACATTTACTGGCCTATTCCGCAGCGTGTTCTTGACCTCAACGAGAGCATGACGCAGAATCCGGGTTACGAGAATTAGTGGTTTCAGATTAATCCTGTACCTGTCTCACCACTTACGGTATCCGGGGCAGTTACAGCAACAATCTTATCTTACCCCGGCAAATACGCGTTATTTGCCGGGGTCTTTTTTTGGGCGCGTACGCGGGTGCAAAGCCAGTTTTACGAGCAAAGGAAACGACCTTTCAGGCTGGTCTCCGCTCTGCCGTAATCCCCGCTTTGCACCTGCGGCCGCGCTACCTAAGCACACGCTGTTTTATCCGCTTAGTATCAGGTAAATTTTTATCGAAAATTTAGAATCATGCGCTTTTTACTGACCTCTGTCATATTCATCTTTCTGCTTGTCTCGTGTACCAATGAGCCAACACCGGAGACCATTCAGACTCCATTAACCGAAGAAGGGAAAGCTGTTTTTGAGCGTGTCCCATCCTCCAGCAGTAATATCTCCTTCACGAACCACGTAGAGGAGAACTTCAAAAATTTCTTCGCCCGCTTTCAGTACGTGTACAACGGGGGAGGCGTGGCGATTGGCGACATCGACGGCGACGGGTTGCAGGACGTTTACTTTACCGCCAACGAAACGGGCAACAAGCTTTACCGGAATACCGGCGACATGACCTTCGAGGACATCACCGATGCCGCCGGCGTAGCCGGAAACGGCGGCTGGGACAACGGCGTGGTGATGGCCGATGTGAACGGCGACGGACACCTGGACATATATCTCTGCCGCGGAGGATCTGCTGACGACAGCAGCCCCGGAGATCGCGCCAACCTGCTGTTTCTCAACGACGGGAAAGGTAAATTCAGGGAAGCCGCAAAAGAATTCGGATTGGCGGATACCGGCTACTCGCTACAAGCGGTATTCTTCGATATGGACAACGATAACGACCTGGACGTCTACGTCACCAACCGGCCGGATAAGTTTTTCATCCCTTACCGGAGCGTGCTGGAAGCCAAGGCGCGTCAGGACCCCAAGTTCAGCGATCAGCTGTACCGCAACGATAACAATCAGTTTACCCAGGTAACCGAAACTGCCGGAATCACCCGGAACTTCGGTTACGGCCTCGGTCTCGTTACCGCCGACGTAAACAACGACGGCTTTACCGACATCCTGGTTTCCAACGATTACCTCGAAAATGATTACCTCTACGAAAATCAGGGCGATGGAACCTTCGTGGAAAGCATCGAGAAGTACACCAACCACACCAGTTTCTACGGGATGGGCATCGATGCTTCGGACCTGAACAACGACGGCTTCGAAGACCTGATCCAACTGGATATGTCGCCCGAAGATTACGTCCGCTCCAAGACGACGATGGCCAGCATGAACGTAGATGAATACCGCCGCATAATGGCCAGCGGTTTTCATGACCAGTATATGCACAACAGCCTGCAATTGAACCGTGGGAATGGCTTTTTCAGCGAAATCAGCCAGTTGTCCGGAGTCGCGAAATCGGACTGGAGCTGGGCCGTACTTGGCGCCGACTTCGACAACGACGCGCAAAAAGAGATTTTCATCACCAACGGGTACCGGCGCGACGTAGCCGATAAAGACGGGAACATCCGCTTCCAGAAATACCTCAAAAGCCCGGAGAGGAGGGCCCGAACCGACGAAGAAAATGCCCGGATCGTGATCGATATGTTTAAATCGGTTCCGTTGCAGAATTACCTGTACGATGACTCCGGAGCGTTACGCTTCCGGAACGCCGCCGGGGAATGGGGGCTTGGGGAAGCATCTTTCTCCAACGGTGCCGCCTACGGCGACCTTGACAACGACGGCGACCTCGACCTGGTGATCAACAACCTGGAGGAAGAGGCTTTCATTTACCGGAACAACATCACCCCGGGCGGGAGTCTCCGCTTGTGGTTACAAGGCCCGAAGGGGAACAGCTACGGCCTGGGAGCAAAGGTTACCGTGGAGCAGGCGGAAGGGAAACAGTACCAGCAGATGAAAACAGTTCGGGGGTACCTCTCTTCCGTCGAGCCATACGTACACTTCGGTTTGGGCGAGCTCGGACCGGTTGAGCGGGTCCGGGTGGTATGGCCCGACGGTAAAGAATCGGTAGTGGAGCGGCCCGCAACAGCAGAATTACTGACCGTCAGCCATCAGGATGCGAAGCAGCGTTCATCGCCGCCCGTTCCGTTAGCGCCTTTGTTTGCAGAGGTTACCGACGAGCATTTTGCGACCACCTTCATCCAGCGGGAAAATGAGTTCGATGATTACGCCAGCCAGGTGTTGTTGCCCCACGCCCACAGCAAATCGGGGCCGGCGGTTGCAGTTGGTGATGTGAACGGCGATGGGCGGGATGATTTCTACGTTGGTGGGGCCAAAAAGATCGCCGGAGCACTCTTCCTGCAGCAAGCAGACGGCAAATTCACAGCAGGAGATGCCGCTTTTGTAGCAGCGGACGCCAAACACGAGGATACCGCCGCAGAATTTTTTGATGCAGACGGAGATGGAGACCCAGACCTCTACGTAGTCAGCGGAGGAAGTGAATTCCCCGAAGAATCGCCGAATTTTCAGGATCGGCTTTACCTGAACGATGGAAGCGGACGTTTCAGCAAGTCGGAAGGCCTGCCCGATATCCGGAGTAGTGGTTCCTGTATCGCTCCTTTTGATATGGACGGCGACGGCGATCTCGACCTTTTCGTAGGGGGGAGGGTAGTGCCAGCCCGTTACCCGGCGGCACCGCAAAGCTTCCTGTTGGAAAACGAAGGCGGAATATTCCGGGACGTGACCGCAGAACGGGCTCCCGAACTGGAGCGGGTCGGAATGGTTTCCTCGGCCGTATGGAGCGACACCGACGGCGACGGAGTGGCCGAACTGATCGTGGTCGGAGAGTGGATGCCCATCACAGTGTTCAAAAAGGAGGGAAGTACCTACCAAAACGTTACCGCCGCCGGAGGTTTGGAAGAAACCCAGGGCTGGTGGAACAAAGTAATAGCTGCGGATTTGGACGGAGACGGGGATGAAGACTTTGTTCTTGGCAACCTGGGGCTCAATTACAAATTCAGTGCCTCGGCCGAAAAGCCATTTTACGTCTTCGCGTCTGACTTCGATCAGAACGGCAGCAACGATATTTTTCTGGCCAAAGAAAACGGCAAAGACCTCGTCCCGATCAGAGGACGGGAATGCTCCAGCCAGCAGGTGCCGGGTATCGCGGAAAAATTCCCGACTTATAATGCATTCGCTGCCGCAGAACTCGCAGAGATCATCGACCTCGAAAAGCCCGATGCCATCAGGTACGAAGTGCGTGAATTTGCCAACTCCTGGCTGGAAAACGACGGTGGCAAACTGGTGCTTCACCGTCTGCCGCTGGAAGCTCAGTTTTCGGTAATCAACGGGATAGTTGCAACGGATGTAAACGGTGACGGCCATGAGGATCTCGTAACGGTAGGCAATAAGTACGAAGTAGAGATAGAAACCACCCGTGCTGATGGCGGCACGGGGACGGTACTGCTTGGCGGGAAAGGAGACGAAACTTTCGTGGCTCTTTCCCCGGCGGAATCCGGCGTGTTTTTGCCGGAAAACGTGAAGGGTGCTTACCCGATCCGGTTGGGCGAAAACGGACAGCGGGCATTATTGGTCGCTATCAACGAAGGGCCGCTCCGGTTGCTGAAGTATTAGGGTAATGAGGTGTATAACGGGACATCAGCTCTGCCTGTATACGCCTCATCTCAACCCCCTCTCCGATGAGCTTCGCCCCAGGACTCAGCGGAGAGGGGGTATTCTGTGAAACGTCCTGCGTTTCAGCAGTAACAAAACGTAAAAGACGCCAAAGGAAGACTACGCACCCTGGTGTTTTCTCAAATTTTGAATCGGGACTTTAGTCTTACGAGCGAAACAGGCCGGTATGGCTTGAGTGCCGGATCCAAGTGCTGTCAACTCCTTGCAGCAGGGCTGCACACGCCGGTTGAAGTAAGAGACATTCCATACTACTGGACCTTTTGCTTCGCGGCTTCTTCGAGGTTTGGTTCCCTCTCCGCTGAGCCTTAAGGCGAGCACGAAGTACTGCGAAGCAAACCTTGCTGGAGAGGGCGGAGGGTAAGGTGGAAAATCAAAAATGTCCAGTAATATGGAGACATTCATAAAGGTTGGTTTCGGAGCACGTACCCATTGGTACGGAGAGGGGTGATATTGTTGCAGGACCGGAGCCAAAACCCTTGCCTGCACCTGCGTTTGCGCCCCAAAAGCACTAAAAAGCGGGAAAACTGCGGACTTTTCGTGGGGTAAATCCATATGTGCTTTCCTTTTAAACATCTGTTGCCCCGTGGGGCGCGGAATGACTGGATATTTACACCGATCATGTAAGTAACCGGTAATTCAATATGTGCCGGAAGACTTAAAGTACTTTACAACTCATTGCTTGAATATGAAACCATCTTTTTTCAACTACCTCGGCAAACTGTTCGTTTTTTGCCTCGCCGCTACGGCACTCTTCACCGCCTGTACACCCGAAGATGACGACTTCTACAACTTCAGTCCGGTAGACTTCTTCATCTCTGCCGACCGCCTCGTAACCGACGCCGGAAGTACCATCACCTACGAAGATCAATCCAACGACGCGGTCAGCCGTGAATGGAGTTTTGAAGGAGGTATTCCGGCAACGTCTACCGACATCAACCCGACGGTAACCTACCCGGATGCCGGAGAGTTTCTCACCTACGTTACCACTACCTTCGATGACGGCTCAACCGAGCGTCGCCGGCTACCGATACTGGTAGTTCCTCCCGTAGTGGCCAACTTCTCGGCAACGCCAACGTCGTTGCAGAAAGGCTCGGCCGTTCAGTTCCAGAACCTGACTACCGGGGTAGGAGCGATCCCTTCCGTTTTGATGGAGGGCGACAGTGCCATCATTTACGCCTGGTTTGTTCCTGGCGTGACGACCGATACTATTTACGAAAGCAATCCTTCGATCGTATTCCCCGAAACCGGCACCTACTCCGTAACCCTGGAGGTAATACGGAGAAGCACCGGTGCGTCGGACGTAATTACCAAAGAAGACTTCATCCAAACGTTCGATGACCCGGTTACGCAATCAAGAAGTGCCCGCTTCAACCGCGATGGATCGGCGATCCTGCTGGCCCTGAACGAAGACACCGGCGCTCTGGCTGCCGACCTCGCCGACAAATTCACGATCACCGGAAGTGGTGGTGGAACGGTAGCCGTTTCCAGTGTGGAAACTCCGGCCTGGGCAAGCAACATCGTGCAACTGAACGTTAACCCGGCTGACTTCAACGTTGGTGAAACGTACACTCTTTCGTTCACCGAAACCGGATCATTCTCCGTAGCCAGTGGCTCGATTGTTCTGCCTTTCTCTTATGCTGTTTCCTTTCTGGGAGAGTCGCAGACCTGGGCTGAGCTCAACTTCAATACCGGAGGTGGCAACGACTCGCGGACCGTTACCCTCGGTGGTGAGGAATTCACCTTCACCCAGAGTGGCGTCACCTTCTCTGACGTAGCGAATACGGCCCTGTATATCTTCAATCCGGGTGCGGCAGCAATTACGCAGACTTACCACAACAACGCCTCTACGTACGGCATGCAAATTACTCCGGGAGCCAACGCGACGCTTTCCGACCTCGGAGACGTTGGCATCGAGATGGGCTGGCTCGGACCGATCGGTACCGTGTACACCTTCTCACAACCCATCACCGATCTCAGGTTCGTAAATGGATTCGGTAATCCGGACTTCATTCCTGAAGGCGTTCTTTCCAGCGACGGAACCACCCTTACCATAACCAAGCAGGGCAACCGCAACCAGGCCGTCAGAATTTCCGCCATTCTGGAAGGAACCATTACTGAAGGTGGCCTGACAGTCAATCATAACTCTCCTATGGGAGGAACGATTTACGTAACGGCCAGTGGCCGGTAGGAATTGATTTTCCGGAAAAAACGAAGCATCGATTATACTGATAATTAAGTGATTTTTCGGAGTGGCCCGGCGAAGGTCGGGTCACTCTTTTTCGCATCTCCCTCCATTTCACCACCGGTGAAACTCCAACTTATGACCAAATTCCTAACGGTAATTCTGATCGGTGTGCTGGCGGCAACGTCCGCTTTGCCGGCGCAAAACTTCAGTGAGGTTAGCGCAGCTGCCGGGATCGACGGACAGGCTACCGACCCGGTGCTCATGTCTGGTGGAGTAGTGTGGTTCGACTACAACAACGACCGGTACCCCGACCTCTTGTTCCTCAACGGTCTGCAACCGACGCGGCTGTTCCGTAACAACTGGAACGGCAGTTTTACCGACGTGAGCGAAAGCACAGGAGTGTTAAGCATAACGGGAACAATGGGCGCTGTCAGTGCTGATTTCAACAACGATGGCTTCGCCGATTTATTCATCACAACGATGGACGGCACACCGAATGTTTTACTTGAAAACACCGGCGGCAACACCTTTCGCAACGTATCCGTTACGGCCGGCATCACCGACGTTGCCTACAGCGCATCAGCGGCTACCGGCGATTACGACGGCGACGGCGACCTGGACATCTACGTGAGCAACTACATGGCGGGCACCGTGCCCGCAGACGGAGGACAACTGAACTTCATGTATCGCAACGACGGTAACTTCAGCTTTACGGAAGTGGCCACCGCACTGCAGCTCGACGACCCGGGCTGCGGCCTCGGGGTTACCTTTTCGGACCTGAACGATGATGGGCGGCCCGACCTTTACCTCGCCAACGACTTTGGTTACGCCATTGAACCCAACGAATATTTTCAGAACGACTTCCCGTCTTTCTCCAGAAAAGCGGATAGAAACGGAACCGCCGCGACCATCAACGCGATGGGCATCGCCAAGGGCGATTACGACAACGATGGCGACCTCGACCTCTACGTTACCAATATCAGGGAGAATCCGCTTTTTACGAACACCGGAGGAGGCCTTTTCTTCAACTTCAGTTCTTACTTCGCAGGCGTTGCCCTGCCCGAACTCACCAGCTGGGGAACCTCCTTCACCGATTTCGATCTTGACGGTCATCTCGACCTGATCGTTGCCAACGGACAGGTTGCGGAACTCAACAACGAACCAGAAGCACAACGTTATTACCACAATAACGGAGACGGCTCCTTTGCCGACCAATCGGCACCGTCAGGCGTTGGTGCGGTAGTTAAAATGGCCCGCGGCCTTGCGGTGGCGGATTACGATCTCGACGGCTACCCCGACGTAGCCATCAACTCAGTACAGACGGGCTCTGGCGGCAATGAGACTACCGCCGGCCTGCTGCACAACGAAGGCGGAGAAACGGGTAAATGGCTCGCACTCGAAACTCCTGGAAATACACTTAAACTAACCCTTTTTGCCGGCGAAGAAAGCTGGCTGCGCGAGGTAGACGGAGGTTCCGGATACCTCTCTCATTCCGCGGTTCCGGTTCACTTCGGAGCGCCTGCCTCCAGTGCTCCGATTGATAGTGTGGTGGTGACTTTTACCAGCCAGACTGCACAAACGTACACCGGTATCGCCTGGAACCAATTAACCGGAATCCGTTCCGACGGAAGCTGGTACCTGATCGACCATACTTCCCGTACGGAGTGCAGCCCGGAGGCTGCAGAACCCGAACTTCGCTACAACTGGCAGACGAACACCTCGGATCAGGAAATTTTGCTGATCGAACGTACCGAAAAACTGCCGTTCACCGTGCTCGAAGAGCAGATCGTTGAACTTACTTCGGGGGAAGTTTACCGTGATCTGGCGCGCACGCAGGATGCAGTGCTGGTTGATACAATAGCAGGGCAGGGTCTTTGCCCCGTACTGCAACCCATACGCATTCGTGTGTATGAGGCTGCCGACCAACCCATCGTATACCCCAATCCGTTACGTTCCGATGAACTACAGCTCCAACTCCCCACAGGAGAAGGTGACCTGCAGGTGAAGTTGCTTACGTCTTCAGGCCGCATCGTTTACAAAGATCAGTTACTGGTCTCTGCCGACCAGCGGAGCATTACTCTGCCCCTGCCCGGAATTTCGCGCGGGGTTTACATTCTTCGCCTGGATTTTGCAGGCAAACTAACCCATCATAAAGTCGTCCGCCCGTGAAGAACTTAACCCTGACAACAGATCTATTGATCCTTGCACTCTTCCTGTTTTCCGCTTGTGGGAACCAGACCGCCCTGGCTCCGGCCAAAGGGGAAGACACCGCACGACCGAACATCATCTTCATCATGTCGGATGACCATACCACCCAGGCCGTTGGTGCGTACGGTAGCAGACTGGCCAGCTTGAACCCAACCCCGAACATCGACGCACTGGCGGCCGACGGAGCGCTGTTCAGCCATGTATTCTGTACCAATTCCATTTGTACGCCCTCGCGGGGCAACATCATGACCGGGCAGTACAGCCAGACCAACGGTATCCTGACTCTGGACGACACCCTGCCTCCGGCACGGCAATACCTGCCCATGGAAATGAGCAAGCTGGGCTACCAAACCGCCATGATCGGGAAATGGCACCTTAAGGCGGAGCCTGCAGCTTACGACTATTACCACGTTCTGGAAAGCCAGGGCAAATACTTCAACCCCGAATTCCGCGCCAGCGACGCGGGCACCTGGCCCGACAACTTCGTGAAATACGAAGGGCATTCGACAGACATCGTTACCGACGTTACCCTTGACTGGCTGAAGACGAAACGTAAAAAGGATCAGCCGTTTTTCCTGATGCACCATTATAAAGCACCGCACGACGATTTCGAGTTTGCTCCCCGCTACGCGGATTACCTGGAAAACACCCACATTCCCGAACCGGCCAACCTCTACGATCAAAATCAGCCGGACTTCGGCTCCGAAGCTACCCGGGGCGTCAACGACGACCTCCGCAATCGCATCGGTACGTCCGTATCGGACCGGCATCCGTACCGCAGCTATACCGAACAGTATGGCATCACCAAAACACCCCGGGATTCTGCCACCAGCGCGGCCTATCAGGAATACCTCAAACGCTACCTGAGGTGCGTAAAAGGAGTCGACGACAACCTGGGCCGCCTGTTTGACTACCTGAAAGCCGAAGGTCTTTGGGAGAATACAGTTATCATCTATACCGGAGATCAGGGATTCATGCTCGGAGAGCATGACTACATGGACAAGCGCTGGATGTACGACGAAAGCATGCGAATGCCGTTCATAATGCACTATCCCGCAGGGATCAAGGCAGGTACGAAAAGTGAGTTGCTCATCAATAATACTGATTTTGGGCCAACCATGCTTTCACTGGCCGGAGGTGAAACGCCGGACTATATGCAGGGCCGGAGCTTCGCCGAGTACCTCGACGGAAGTGAACCGGACGACTGGAGGAAATCAACCTACTACCGCTACTGGATGCACCTCACGCACCACGATGTGCCGGCGAACTTTGGCCTGCGGACCAAAGACTTTAAACTCATTTTCTACTACGCACAACCCTATAAAGAAAAGTTGATCGGGACCGGAAGTATGTGGTGGAAAGAGGATTCTTACCCCATAACGGCAACGCCCGTAGCGTGGGAATTCTATGATCTGAAAAAAGATCCATCGGAAAATGTAAACCGCTACGATGACCCGGCCTACGCCGACGTCATCGCCAGCCTAAAGGATGACCTTCGGGAAATGCGGGAAGAACTAAAAGAAACGGACGAAAATTACCCCCGCTTTCAGCAGGTCATTGAGGCCAACTGGGACAAATAATAGTCCCCTCGAACCACGTATTGACATCATCAAAAACTACCTACTTATGAGACTTTGCCTGCCCTTTTTGGCACTGCTGTTTTTCGCTCAGGCATGCCATATGACCGAAGTGAAAAACGCTGCGGATATTTCCTCAACCTCCACGGACGGTGACTTCACCGCCGACTGGGAGTCGTTGGCTAAAGTAAACGAATCGCCCGATTGGTTTGCCGATTCAAAACTAGGAATTTACTTTCACTGGGGGCCTTATGTCGTGCCCGAGCAACACAGTGAATGGTACCCCCGGAATATGTACCTGCCCGGGCAGGAAGCCTACAAATTCCACCAGGAAAACTTCGGCGATCAGTCGGAGTTCAACTACCATGACTTCATCCCTATGTTCACGGCAGATAAGTTCAATGCCGACGAAATCGCTGACCTCATGAAGATGGCAGGGGCTAAGTGGGGAGGGCCCGTGGCCCAGCACCACGATGGGTTTGCAATGTGGGACAGCAAAGTCAACCCATGGAACACCGCCGCAATGGGCCCCAAGCGTGATATTACCGGAGAGATGGCAAAAGCCCTCAGAGCAAGAGGCATGAAGCTCATCACTTCATTCCACCACGCCCGCAACCTGCAGCGCAACGCCGACAACGAAAAATACTGGGATGGCTGGGACAGCCACTACCCGTACAACCCCGATTGGGCAACTTCCACCGAAGACGATAAGCTCAAGTGGCTGTACGGCAACGTTCCCGAAGAAGAATGGTACCCCTACTGGCTGGCTCAGCTCGAGGAAGTTATCGACCAGTATGATCCCGACGTGATCTGGTTCGACGTGTGGCTGAATCTGATTCCCGAAGAATACCGCAAAGAATTCTGTGCCTATTACCTCAACCACGCCAAGGCTAAGGGTAAAGAGGTCGTCATCGCTCACAAAAAGGATGATCTTCCCCTCGACGTCAGTATTCTCGATATCGAACAGGGAGGTAAGAAGGATGCCTCCGAGCGCGTGTGGCTTACTGACATTACGCTCAGCAACAAGTCGTGGAGCTACGTAAAAGGGCAAACGTACAAAGACCCTAAAGTCGTTATCCGTAATTTCATCGACGTAGTCAGTAAAAATGGTGTGGTACTGCTCAATATCTCGCCCCGGGCCGATGGCAGCATCCCCCAGGAGCAGGTTGATGTACTGAAAGAACTCGGTAGCTGGCTCGACACGTACGGCGAGGCGATTTACAACACCCGCGCACGGATGGAGTACGGGTTCGGAACCGCAAAGGCGAAAGACGGCAACCACGGTGGTCAGTCTGCTACCGTTAAGTACGGCCCGGGCGATGTCCGGTTTACCGAAGCAAAAGACCACAGTGCCATCTACGTCATCTTCCTCGGGGCTCCCGAAAAGGGCAAAAAGGTGAAGCTGAGCAGCCTCTCCAGCATTCAGTACCCACCGGCTACCCCGGTAAAGAGAGCGACCCTCTTGGGAAGCGGTACGGAAGTGGAATTCGCTATCGACAAATACGAGAGCTACATCGTGATTCCGGACGCCCCGATGAATGAAATGGCAACCGTAGTGAAACTCGAACTGGAGTAATTATTCTTTAGATTAGTACGCTGCATTGAGTACAGCTACGACCTATCCGGGGCGATTGCTCTTCCTTTGAAGAACAGTCGCCCCGGAATTAAACGGATACTGATACATGACTCACGAATGGCTTAGGCTCGATCCTGCCGATAACTTATTGGTCGCACTGCGTGACTTCCCCGCGGGACACAATATCGACGTTGCGGGAAAACCGTTGTGTCTGCAGAATGCTGTCCGCGCAAAGCATAAGTTCACCGACCGCTCCCTGGCCGTTGGTGAGCAACTTTTTATGTACGGGGTACTGGTGGGCGAAGCCACGGAGGCCATTCCTGCCGGAGGATTGATCCACACGGGCAACGTAGTTCATGCAGCACAATCCTACGGCGCCCGCAAACAGGGCTACACCTGGAGCCCTCCGGATGTAAGCAAATGGGAAGGTCGGGAGTTCCTCGGGTATCACCGCGCCGGTGGCGCGGTTGGCACGGCCAATTACTGGCTGGTTATTCCGCTGGTTTTCTGCGAAAACCGCAATGTGGAAACCATCCGCGACGCAATGATCGATCAACTGGGGTACGGCCGTCAACCGGATACGATCGTCGACGTGCACCGGCTCGTAGATGCCTACCGATCCGGTGCAGACGTTGAAGCGATCCTGCAACTCGACCCGCTGCGGAAAGGAAGCGAAGTGCAGCCCGAGAAAGTATTCCCTAACGTAGACGGCATCAAGTTCCTGACCCACGACGGTGGCTGTGGTGGCATCCGGCAAGACGCGGAAGTGCTCTGCGAATTACTGGCGGGTTACATCAGTCACCCCAACGTTGCGGGTGCTACGGTGCTAAGTCTTGGTTGCCAGAACGCACAGATTCCCATCCTGCAGGAAGCCCTGAAAAAACGAGGTGCTGCCGGTGATAAAACGGTCTTTTATCTCGAACAGCAGGCGAGCAACAGCGAACGCTCGTTCGTGGCAGAAGCGGTGAAGTTCACCTTTGCCGGGCTCATGGAAGCCGATCTTTGCACCCGCGCTCCGGCGCCCTTATCTGCCCTTACCTTAGGACTCGAGTGTGGTGGCTCCGATGGTTTCTCCGGCTTGTCTGCCAATCCGGTTCTGGGCCACGTGTCTGACTTATTGGTAGCGCTGAAAGCAAAAACAGTTCTTGCCGAATTCCCCGAACTGAACGGGGTGGAACAGGAGATGATCGACCGCTGCGCAAGCCCTGAACTGGCCGATAAATTCTCGGCGCTCATGCGGGCCTATTCCGACGCGGCGGAAGCCGTAGGCTCCGGCTTCAAAAACAATCCCTCTCCGGGAAACATCAGGGACGGCTTGATCACCGACGCTATGAAATCGGCCGGCGCAGCCAAAAAAGGGGGCTCCGGACCAGTTGCGGATGTACTCGACTACGCCGAGCCCGTCACCAAAGCCGGCCTGAACCTGCTGTGTACGCCGGGCAACGATGTGGAAAGCACCACCGGCCTGGCCGGTTCCGGCTGTAACCTCATCGTCTTCACCACCGGCCTCGGCACACCCACCGGAAACCCCATTGTTCCGGTAGTCAAAATGGCCAGTAATTCAATACTTGCCGGGCGCATGGCAGATATTATCGACTTCGATGCCGGGCCGGTCATTACCGGAGAAGAATCCATCGCCGAACGTGGCGAAGCACTGCTGGAACTGCTGATCGAGGTAGCCTCCGGAAAATACCAAACCGCAGCCCAACGCCTGGGGCAGGACGATTTTATTCCCTGGAAACGAGGCGTTTCCCTTTAAAAAATTAACAATGCTGAATCCTCAGGATTTTGACCGTCCGCAACGCCCTTTACGCATCCTTCAGTTCGGAGGTGGCAACTTTCTGCGGGCCTTTGTCGACTGGATGATCGACGTTTTAAACGAACAAACGGACTTCAACGGTGGCGTGGTCATCGTGAAACCAACCAGCCGTGGAGACTATACAGAACTCCGGGCGCAGCACGGCTTGTTCTCCGTGGCGCTCGATGGCATTCGTAAGGGAGAACTGATCAGCGACCGGCGGGTCGTAACCTGCGTGCAGCAGGTCATTCAGCCTTATACCGAGCGGGCCGCCTACCTGGCTACCGCCGAGCTGCCCGGGATGAGGTTCGTGATTTCCAACACCACCGAAGCCGGTATCCGCTTCCGGGAGGAACCGCTTCCGGAAGAGGGAATGCCAACCGAGTTTCCGGCTAAACTCTGTTTGTGGCTCCATCATCGGTTTCAGCATTTCGGGGCAGCAGGGCGCGGCCGCGGGTGCATTGTTTTGCCTTTGGAACTCATCGGGAACAACGGCGATGAACTCCGGGAATGCATCCTCAAGTACGCAGTGCACTGGGGCTTGTCGGATGCCTTCCGGCAGTGGATACAGGAGGAAAATCACTTCTGTAATACGCTTGTCGACCGTATCGTTTCGGGCTATCCTGCGGATCGCGCGGCGGCCATCGCCGCCGAGACCGGCCACACTGACCCCCTGCTCGTAGCCGGAGAATATTACCACAGCTGGGTAATATCAGGCCCACCTCAAGTGGCTGAAGAACTGCCTTTTAGCGATACTGACCTCAACGTTACTTTTACCGATGACCTCGACGCGTACCGGGAGATTAAAGTCCGTATCCTGAACGGCGCCCATACCAGTATTGTACCTACAGGCTACCTTGCCGGCCTCGAAACCGTAGGCGATGTGATGGCCGACGCTGAAATGAGCGCGTTCCTGGACAGTGTTCTGAACGACGAAATCATCCCCTCGCTCGATTATCCGGAAGCTGAACTTAAAGCCTTCGCGGCCGATGTGCTCGACCGCTTCCGTAACCCAAGTATCCATCATAAACTGATGGACATCTCCCTGAATTCCACCAGTAAATTCAGGACCAGACTCTTGCCTTCATTACTGGCCTACCAAAAGAAAAAAGGCGAACTTCCGGCGGGCATTGTCCGCGCCTTCGCTGCCCTGATCCGGTTTTACCGGGGTGACCGCAATGGAGCGCCCATTGCCCTGCGGGATGCTGAAGACCGCATTACCTTCCTTCAGCAGGAGTGGAGCCGGGTTACTGCCAACGAGCAAACAACGGTTCAGCTCGCACGTAACGTGCTCAGCAAAACGGATTGGTGGGGTACGGACCTCAACGAGGTGCCCGGCCTGACCGATGCGCTCAGTGCGGGAATTCAAAAATATCAAGCTTAAAAACGACCACCATGGATTTGAAACTGAAAGATAAAGTTGTTGTTATTTCCGGCGCTGCGGGGCACCGCGGCAGCATTGGGGAGGTAATGATGCGGGCCATTGCCCGCGAGGGAGCCATCCCGGCAATTATCGACCGTAACGCCCGTGGCTTCGGCTACGTGGAGGAACTACAGGCTGAAGGCGTCGATGCCTCGTTTTTCCAGACCGATGTAACCAAGCCCGAGCAGATAAAAGCCGCCGTGGAAGGCGTGGTAGCCAAATACGGCCGCATCGATGTTCTGATCAACAACGTTGGCGTAAACGACGGGGTAGGGCTCGAGGGAAGCTACGAAGACTTCATGTACAGCCTTCAGTTGAATATGGTGAGTTATTTCCTGTTGGCGAAGCACTGCCTGCCGCAGCTTAAAGCCGCGAAGGGCAACATCCTCAACATTGGCTCTAAAGTCGGGTACACCGGCCAGGGCAACACTTCCGGCTACGCCGCTGCGAAGGGTGGGGTACTGGCGCTAACCCGCGAGTGGGCGGTAGACTTCGTCAAGTGGGGTGGCCGCTCCAACGCCATCATCATCGCCGAAAGCTGGACGCCTGCGTACGATACGTGGATCAATTCCCTGCCTAACGGCAAAGAAAAGCTCAAGGGTATCGTAGAAAAGATCCCTCTGGAGAACCGAATGACTACTCCGGAGGAAATCGCCAACACGGCTATGTTCCTGATTTCCGGGTGTGCTTCGCACACCACGGGGCAGCATGTATTTTGCGACGGAGGTTACGTACATTTAGACCGGTCTTTGCTTACCCAGGAGTAAGCTTTTCCTTACGCGAGAGCATGGCGCGTTTTTACCGTCAGAACTGCCTTACCCATTATTCGATCACGCACTATCAGATTTAGCCTTTATTATGGAAAACTCAAAAGCCTTAGTTCCCAAGCAGTACCTGCTGCCTTTCATTATCGTCACTTCGCTGTTTGCCCTGTGGGGTTTTGCCAACGACATCACCAACCCGATGGTATCTGCTTTTAAGAAGGTACTTGAACTGGACAACACCAAGGCGTCCTACGTACAGTTTGCCTTTTACATCGGCTACTTCTGCATGGCGCTCCCGGCCGCTATTTTTGCGAAAAAGTATTCGTACAAGAAGTCAATCATTATCGGCTTAGCACTCTACGCTGTTGGTGCCCTGCTTTTCTACCCGGCCGCAAGCGCGGAGAGCTTCGGCTTCTTCCTGCTGTCCTACTTCGTCATTACCTGCGGACTGGCGTTTCTGGAGACCACCGCCAGCCCTTACGTGATGACGCTTGGCTCGGAGGAAACTGCGACGCAGCGCCTGAACCTTGCCCAGGCCTTCAACCCGATCGGAGCGTTGGGTGGTTTGCTGGTTGCCCAACAATTCATCCTCGCCAAATTGCGGGTCGAAGAACTGGGGCGCTCTGCCTACGCTGCCCTGCCTGAAGGAGAGCGTCTCGGGCAGACGGCTGCCGACCTCGGTGCGCAGGCCTACGCTGCGCTGGATGCTACCGAAAAGGCGGGGATCAGGACCTCCGACCTGGCCACCATTCGTAACCCCTACGTTGTGTTAGGGATCGCGGTTATCGCTATGCTGATGCTCTTTTTGGTCACCAAAATGCCGGAAAAAGAAGAGAAAGATGACGGGCTTGGTATCATGGCGGCCCTTGGCCGGTTGTGGTCCCAATCCCGCTTTGTTGGAGGGGTAATTGCGCAGGCTTTCTATGTGGGTGCGCAGATCATGTGCTGGACATACGTTTACCAACTGGCCGAATCTATTGGAATTGCCAACGCGGATGCGGTGTACTACGCTGTTGCTGCCCTGGTCATTTTCCTCGTTGGCCGCTGGATCGGAACTTTCCTGCTGCGGTACTTTACCGGAGGACGTCTGCTCTTCCTCTTTGCTGTAGGCGCAGGTATCCTGACGCTCTGTACCATTTTCATCCAGGGCATCGTGGGCCTCTACTGCTTAGTGGGTGTGTCGTTGTTCATGTCGATCATGTTCCCGACCATCTACGGCATTGCCCTTGAAGGGCAGGGGGAAGACGCTAAGTTCGGCGCTGCTTTTCTCGTGATGGCCATTGTGGGCGGAGCACTCATGCCGGTGATGCAGGGTAAAATTCTGGACATCGGCGGCGGTGGCTACTCCGACACTTTGATAATGGGCGTTCCGGAAGTCAATTTTTCCTTCATTTTACCCTTCATCTGTTTCGTAATTGTAGCGGTCTACGGCTTGTCCGTTGCCGGTTACAGGCCCACTTCCACAGACTAACCACTAAAAAAAACCACCATGGCTAAGCGCCAAATCCTTATTTGCGATCTGAAAAATGATCCTGCCCTCATTGAACGGTACAAAGAGTACCATGCCGCCGGCAATGCCTGGCCGGAGATAACGGAAAGCATCACCTCGGCGGGAATAACAGGTATGGAAATCTTCCTTGCCGGTAACCGCCTGGTGATGATTATGACCACCACGGATGATTTCGACTCTGCAGCAAAAGCAGCGGCGGATGCCGCTAACCCCAAGGTCCGGGAGTGGGAAACCCTGATGGATACCTTTCAGCAACGGTTGCCCTTCGCCCCGAATGGCGAAAAATGGGTTCGGGCGGAGCAGATTTTTGATCTAACCGGCGCAAACGCAGGTGCAGTATAAGGTTTTAAAACCCGGATTACTCCTCAATAAAATGAGGTTCACGACGCTGTGTCGTGAACCTCATCATCGGTATTTGTTATTTAGCGGTACGGTGCGTACACTCTATGCACCGTAACGGCACATCATCACTTTCTGGCCTGCAGCCCGCGAAATGCGACCATCATTTTGTCGTAGATCTCATTGTTGTTGTAAATCCCCGCGAATTCCTCCGCACCAGGGCCATAGGCGAAAACAGGGACCAGTGCGGCAGTATGGCCTCCGGTACTAAAGGTTGGTTTGACCTGACCGTAGTCGCGGCGTCCGAATACTGGAAGGGCCGATAGCGCAAGACCTCCGGTTTCGTGGTCGGCGGTTACAACCACGAGGGTATTACCGTCTTTCTCCGCAAAATCGAGAGCATTCGCTATTGCTTTCTCGAAGTCTAAGACCTCAGTAATCACGTAATCTGAATCATTGTTGTGGCCGCCCCAATCGATCTGAGAACCTTCGACCATCAGGAAAAAACCGTCCTTGTCCCTGGCCAGGTAATCGATGGCCTGTGTTGTGGCCCGCGGGAGGAAATCGCCCCGGCCCTCGCTCATCTTAGGGAGTGCATCAGGAGCTAAAAGGTAAGCGTGGCGCTTACCGGCGTCGACCTGATCCGGAAGTCCGGTGGTGTCGACCATATATCCCCTGGCGGAGAGTTGGCTGAGTAGGTTTTCACCGTCTTTCCGGCCTTCAAAGTAGGTGTATCCGCCCGCAGCGGTATAATCCACCGGTGTTTTCAGAAAATCCGCAGCAATGTCTTCGTGCAGGTTGCGGCTTTTTACGTGAGCAAAAAACGACGCCGGGGTGGCGTGGGTAATGCTACTGGTTGCTACCAGCCCGGTTTTCTTCCCTTTTGCATAAGCCCATTCCAGAATCGTCTGCCGGGCTACCGTATCCTTGTCAACGCCGATAGCAGCGTTGTAAGATTTATAACCGGTTGAAAAGGCGGTTGCCCCCGCCGCAGAGTCGGTGATTTTCTCACCAACAGGAGTGTTTCTCTGCAGCCCGATGTGCCTGAATCTGGAAAAACTGGGCGTCTCTTCGCCGTACAGGTAAGCGGTGGTCACCTGGGTTAAACCCATTCCGTCGCCGATGAGAAAAATGATGTTTTTGGCTTTCCCCGCCGAAGGAGACGCTGGAACGGCTGAACGCTGACAGCTTATAAGCAAGACGCTTAAGCCAAGGAGCCAAAGAGTAGTAATTCTTACCATAATAATAGTATTGGTTGTTTATAGTTTAAGCCGGCAAGCTAAGTCAAGTGTATAAGCAGCCCTGCTTTTCGACTTTAAGTTTGTGTAAACTGGCAGGCTCGCTACTCTTTTCTACATAAAAACGCACCTTCCGGAATTTCCGGAAGGTGCGTTTCATTCTTTGCCCTCAGGGCAAAACAGGTTTGGAGCCTATCGCTTCAAAACAGTCTGGGCCCGTGCAGGAACACCATTCACGATAAGCTGCAGGTGGTATGTACCCATAGGGAGCGCCTCAACATCAATGCGGTTGAAATTATTACCCGCTGAGCGGGTCCCAAAATCACGGACCAATACCCGGCGGCCAAGGCCGTCGAACAGGTTGACGCTAACCTGGCTGGCTTCCGTGAGGTCGTACTCCACGCCCATTTCATCGGTGGCAGGGTTAGGGAACAAATGCAGTTGATTCAGGCTGGCGAAGTCCTGTACGTTTACGCTGACTTCCTGGCCAAAGCTGATCCAGTTGATATCTATATCACCCGTAAATCCGCCGACGCCCGGCGCGATGAAAAAGTTCAGACCGGTAATCCGCTGAGGATCGACATCACATGGGCCCGTAACACAAGAGGTACCGCCGTAGCCTCCGTCGGTATAGCCCTGTGCAAAGTCGTAAGTGTAGGTCATGAATTCTTCGCCGGAAATGGTGTTGGTGTAGCCCTGGAGCGTAGTGGAGAAACCTCCTTCGTCCATAAGATCAATACGTAAAGCTTCTGAGGCAGCATTTCGGATACGGGCCCGGACGTACAGCTTGTCACCAGAACCCGCAGCGTCAGCTTTACCCGAATTGCCTTCTTCGTCGCGCAGCGTGTACTGAATCTGCTCGTAAAGACCGGAAGTACCGTCTCCGGTCATCGTCAGGTAGCCATCATCAGATACGCTGTAGGAGATACCGGCAGGTTCGCCGGTAAAGAATTCACCGGCTCCCACGAGGGTGTCGCTGTAGTTCAGTACACCAACGGCTGTTTCCACGACCTCTTCGAGTGGCTGGCCAACGCTGATCCAGTCTATTTCGATCTGGCCGGTCAGCATCCCTTCACCGGGGCGGGGGTACATGAAGATGCCCTTGATGGCGGTCATGTCAATCGGGCAGGGGTTATCGGGGGTACAGCCTTCGGCTCCGCCGTATCCGGCATCGCCGGAGTTACCGGAGAAGTCGAAAGAATAGATGGCCCACTCACTGGTGATGCGCCGGGTCAGGGCCAGAATATTGGTAGACAGATCCATCGTATCCACGATGTCAACCCGGATGGGCTGGTCCGCACCAATGGTGCGGGCACGCATGAAGAGCTTGCCCTGAGCGAAATCGTCGGAGAAGTCTACCGTAATTTCCTGGCGGAGAGTGTCCTGCTCGTCGGTAGGCTCGTTGAAGAGGTAAGAAACCGTCGCGTATTCTCCCGAAGTACCGTCGCCGTCGAGGATGAGGCTGCTGCCACTTTCGGAAATGGAAATGCCTTCCACCGTGAAGGTGCGGTCGATGCGTTCATTGTCGAAGTTGTCTACGTATTCCAGGGTGGCTTCGGGGCCGTCGCCGTCGAGGTTCGTGCCAATGCTGATCCAGTCTATGTCAATCGTACCGGCAAACTGACCGGTTCCACCGTTAACGAATACGATGAGTTCTTTCACCGCTTCAAGGTTAACGATACAAGGGTCAACGTCGGCCGTCGGGCAGGACTCGTTGGGGAAGTTCTGGCTGGCACCGGAGAGCTCATACTCATAAACAGCCCATTCGTCGGTCAGGATGCGGGTAATGGCGTTGGCCGTCGAGCTGATATTGTCAACGTCCTGTACGTCGATCCGTAAAGTCGTTCCGGGAACGGAAGTACGCACCTTGATGTAGACTACGGGGTCGTCAGACATATCCACCGAAGTCTGGATGTATTCCGGAGCAGGACGCAGGGCGTATGCGTGAGGAGTCCAGGGTCCGGCGGTTCCGTCTCCGATCAGGGTAACCACGGTACTGTCGCCGTTGGGGCCGGTGCGGCGCTCACGGGTAAAGCCAGGTACTTCAAAGCCATTCCAGCTGGTCAGCGAAGAGTCGCTGTCCATATGGTCTTGGTAAATGTCGGAGGTGATCACACCGGCGGGCTCTTCCCCCAGGGCCATGTAATCGAACGTCACCTGGCCGGTGAACGATCCCACACCGGGATCAACGAAAAAGACGATGGCCTGGATCTGGCTGAGGTCTACTTCCCCAACGTCGACGCTGGAAAAGTCGAACTCTAGTACACGGTAGTTGTCCGTGAGGGTCTGTGTGATCGGGGCAATGTTGGTGCCGGTACCGTTTACGTCCGTTAAGTCCATCCGGAGGGTGGTGCCGAGAACAGAGCTTTTGACCCGCACGAATAATTTGGCGCTGGCCGAGATGTCGTAGGTCTGAGGCAGACCAAAGTAAACACCGCTCCAGGCACCGTTGGTGCCGTTGCCGGCCACCACCATTTCGCCACCGGTCTCGGTGATGTCGAACTGATCCGTGGTGATGGTCACGTTGCCGTCGTCAAACTGGTCGACGAAGATGGGTTGAGCCAGGAGCACTCCGGAGAAGAGTACGGCCAGGCAGAAAAGTAGTAGTTTTTGCATGTCAAATTGATTTAGTAGAGCGAATGTTACAGGCCGCCGCAGAGGTGCAACCGAAAGTGATTTCTATATGCGTTCCACGAATATGACGTTGTCGATATTCGCTTCTATTTTTTGTCCGGAACCTTCCCGGTCTTCGATGTGGAATTTGATCTGGTTCACCTTTTGCGGATCGATGACGAAGCCACTGGCATCGCGGAAGCGCACGAGCGGAACACTGATGTGGTTCCAGCCGGCATCGTCTAGCTGCAGGCGGGTGGTGAAGTCCGAGGTGCTCCCGTTCTGCTCCCGCAAGACGAGCAGGAGCCAGGTATCGGTACGGCCGTTGCTGTTCACGTCCATCTCGAGGAAGGTGCTGTTCACGTCCGTTCTGATTCCGAAGGAATCAACGCCGTTGCCACCCGGTGTTTTTGGGCCGCCGAGCCAGACGGTCCCCAGGTCGTCGGTACCGCTTACCTGCATGAAGTTCCCGTCGAAAGGGGCGGGCAAACTGCTTCGAATGAGGGGAGCTCCGCTCTGTTGGTCGGTAAAACCATCGAAGGTGTACTGGTCGTTGGCGATCAGACCGTTGCCGTCGAAGTCGGTCACGAGTAGGTTGTCGAATACCTGAAAGGTTACGTTGGTTTGGGCGGTACCGCCGTTGGCCACCACCCGGATAAAGCCCGTAGTAGCGCCTTCGGGTACCCGGACGATGAGGCTGTCTTCGGCGGCATAAACAATGTCGGCGATCAGGCTGTCGGCGTAGCTGCCATCGATGAATTCTCCGGTTTTGAAACTCACTTCGAGTGGTTCGAAGAAGGCTTCGCCAATGAGGGTTACCAGATCGCCGGGGTTGGCGGTCCGGGGGTAAAAGCGGGGAACCAGCGGAGGATCTTCGGTGACGACGAACTCCGTGTCAAAGCTGCCACCGTCGGTCCTGACGGTTACTCTTTTCTGGCCAAGACTCATATCGCTGGGAATGCGGAACAGCAGCGCAACGTCGGAATTGTAGGCCGTATTGAACGGTACTGGCTCGTCGTTGAACAGCAGTTCACGGATTTCTCCGAGGTTATTCCCCTTCAAGACAACCAGGGTTTCACGAGGGGCCATCATGGGTTCCAGCGAAACGAATTCGGGTGGTTCCACTTTTTCGCAGCCACTGAAAAAAGCAAGGGCGAGCCCCATAAGGAGTACTAGCGGATGAAATAAGGACTTTGAGTTGAATAACATAATTGTAGTAAAGTGCTAATGTTTGAGGAGGGCGGTAAACGCGGGTGCAAAGTCGGTTGAAGGACCTGCCCGCTTTGCGGTGTTGTCCGTCTTCGGAAAACTTTCTGTGCACCTGCGTCCGCGCCCTGAAAAAAGAGCGGTGAGCGGAAATGCCGGTTCCTGTTTAGTACCCCGGGTTTTGCTCCAGATTGGGATTGATCTCCAGCTCGCTGGCGGGTATCGGGAAGAGCAGCTTCGTTTCATCGAGCGTACGGCCATGTAACCGCATAAGCTCTATGGCCCGGTCGGGGCCTTTGCGCAGAATATCGAACCAGCGCTTCGATTCGAACATGAATTCTCGCCGGCGCTCGAGGTCGAGAAGTTGAGAATCAAGGAATTCGAGGTCTTCCACGCCGGCGCGGGCGCGGAGCGTGTTTACCAGCCCGACAACTTCTTCGTTGAGGGAAATGCCACTGCTGAGCGCCGTAACGGCCTCGGCGTACGTCAGGATCACCTCCGAGTAGCGCATCAAACTTCCGTTCTGGGGCGTACTCATGAAGCAGACGTCGCTGCCGCCACCCATGACGTATTTTTTGATGTTGCCGCTGTTACCGCCCGCTCCGTCGGCGGGGTAGGTGTAGCCACCATCTTCGGCGTTGAGGGTAGGGTAGTAGTTGTTGGGTTCCATCATCGACCAGTACCGGCGTTCGTCGCCTTCTTCCCAAATATCCATCGCCGTGGTACCCGGCGCATCCTCGCCGGGAGACGTCGGAATCAATGAGCCCCAACCATCGGTTGTTTTAGTGATGCCCTCGTTCCAGGGAGCAAAAAAGGCCTGGCGCATATTGCCCGTTCCCCAGGATTCGCAACCAGCGTACTGGACCTCGAATATTGATTCGGCGTTGTTGTCGTAGGTGCTTCTTACCCACAGATCTCCGTAACTGGGCATCAGGGAATAGAGCCCGGAATTGATGACTTCCAACGCACGATCACGGGCATCGGTATACTCCCGCAGGGTAAGGTGAACGCTGGCCAGGTAAGCACGGGCGGCACCGCTGGTGGCGCGGCCGTTGGCCCGCTCGGCGGGCAGGGTCTCTGCTGCAAACGTGAGGTCTTGTTTGATGAGGTCATAGACCTCATTGACCGGGCTACGTGGCAGAAGTAAATCCTGGTCCAGGCTCGGCGACTGGGTGATCAAAGGAACGCCGCCGAAGATGCGCACGAGGTCGTAATACGCCAGCGCACGCAGGAAGCGGCCTTCGGCCACCACGCGGTCTTTCACCACCTGGCTGGCCTCCTCCGCGTCAGGAGCCTTTTCGATCATTACGTTGGCCAGGGTGATGAGCCGGTAGCGGCCAGACCAATAACCACTCACTTCGGCGGCCCCCGAGTTTACACTGAAGTTATCGACCGCCGAGGCGTAGTTCTGGCGCGAATCATCACTGGGTGTTTCATCGATCTGCCAGCTCTCTCCGAAAAATTGTTGCGCCTGCAGCGCGGTATAAGCAGCCAGTATCCCGGATTCGAGGTCCGACTCTGTCCGGTAGAAGTCTTCCACCGCTATCTGGTCGATTGGTTGGCGATCAAGAAAATCATCTCCGCAGGATGTGAAGCCGAAAAGAGTGCCCGCTCCGATGGCAAAGGCAAAGAGTTGATTGGATAATTTCATGGTTTGCACTTTTGTATCTTTAAAAATTAGCGTTCAGCCCAAAGGTGAATGCGCGGGAAGTAGGGTAGCGGCCGTTATCCACGTTATTGATCAGAGGGTTCTGGTTGAACGAGCCCACTTCGGGGTCGTAACCGGAGTAATCGGTCAGGGTGACGAGGTTTTGTCCACTCACGTACACGCGTAGGTTCTCCATCCCGATACGGCGGGTGATCAACTCGGGGAAAGTGTAACCGAGGCTGACGTTTTTGAGGCGAATGAAAGTGCCATCCTCGATGAAGCGGTCCGAAATCCGTGTGTTTGCGTTCGGGTCGGTGGCAATTGCCCGCGGAATGGTTGTGCTGGGCTCCGCCGGGGTGTAGCTGTCAAGAATGGCCACCGACTGGTTGTTGAAGCCTTCGAAGCTTTCGGTTTTGCGGCGCACCATATTCAGGATTTCGTTTCCGAAAACGCCCTGAATCAGGAAGCTGCAATCGATCCCCTTCCAGGCAAAGCGGTTAGACAGGTTGGCGGTAAAGTCGGGCAGTGGATTACCGATAAAAGTCTGGTCTTCGGCGTTGATAATCCCGTCGTCGTTGAGGTCTTTGAACTTGATGTCTCCCGCGCGGGTGTCGATGCTCTGGAAGGGGGCTTCGTCAACGTCGGCAGGTTCCTGAAAGATGCCGTCCATCACAAAACCGTAAAACTGACCGATGGGGTGGCCCACTTCGGTGCGCGTTACGGGCAGTCCCTCTACGGTTGCAATCAAACTTCCGTTCGAGCCGAGATTGGTCACCTCATTGGTTGACTTGCTGAAGTTGAAAGAGGTGCTCCAGTCAAACTTACCGGTTGTGTTCTGGGTATTCACCGTAAGCTCAAAACCGTTGTTGGTGATCTCGCCGATGTTGACGATCGGAGCGCTGAGACCTCCTGTGGTTGCCGGCAGCAGGGCGGGCAGGAGGTTTCCGTCGGCCCGCCTGGTGTAGTAATCGGCAATGATCTCGATGCGGTTATTGAACAGGCCAAGGTCGATACCGAAATTGGTCTGGTAAGAGCTTTCCCACCGCACGTCGGGGTTGGGGATGTTGTTGGGCGCGAAGGCGGTCACGATCTGATCGCCCTGTACTGCCGTCACCGCGCCTACGTTAGCGTAGTAACTGTACAGGCCAATTTCCTGGTTGCCCACGGCACCGTAGCCAATCCGTAGTTTCAGGTTGTCGAGCTTCTCAAAATCCGCCAGGAACGACTCGTTGCTCAGTCGCCACGCAAAGGCGGCGGAGGGGAAGACGCCATACCGGTTGTTTGCACCGAACCGGCTGGAGCCATCGGCCCGCAGCGTTGCCGTTACCTGGTAACGGTCACTGAAGGAGTAGTTCAGGCGGCCGAAGTAAGAAAGGAGCGCAAAATCTCCGGTGCCTCCGCCCGTTTGTTGTTGGCCGGCGTCACCGAGGTTCAGCGCGATGTTCGTATTGTTCGGCAGGTCATTACGGCTGGCGAACAGAAATTCGTAGCCGCCCTCCTGAGCTTCGAAACCGAGCAGCCCGGTTACGTTGTGCTTCTCGGCAAATGTTTTGTTGAAGGTCAGCAGGTGTTTATTGATCCAGAAACGGTTTTCGTTCTTATTGATGGTCAGGCTGGAACGCTGACTGATTTGTCCGCGCTCGTAAGAAGGCTGGAAGGTGCTCTGGCCCGCAAAGAGGAGGTCGGTACCGAACTCCGTGCGGTACTTCAGGAAGGGTAGGAGGTCGGCCTCGAAATAGAAGTTGGCCAGCAGGCGTGTTTTCCGGCTCACATCCTGGGTTTCAAGGGCGCTGCTGACGGGATTTATGAAGTTCAGCTCGATCTCGTCCTGCGGAGCGGCGAAGGTTCCGTCAGCGTTCCGTACCGGCGCAGCCGGTACATACAGCAAGGCCGTGTAAACCACACCGCGGCTGTTGTCCTGTAGGGTAATATCTTCCTTGGTGCGTGCTACCAATAGGCTGTTGCCAAGCCGTATTTTGTCGTTGATTTGATGGTCGAGGTTAATCTTAGCGCTAAAGCGATTGAATGCCGACCCGATCACGATGCCTTCCGTGCGGGTAAAGCCCCCCGACACGGCAAATTGCGTTCGCTCTCCACCTCCGCTCAAGGTGAGCTGAGCGTTGCGGTTGTAGGCTCTGCGGAATATCTCGTCCTGCCAGTCGGTCCCCTCGCCGAGAAGGTCGAGGTCCTGAAACTCCTCGATGGGGTTGAAGGCACTTCCGTTATAGTACTCGGCATATTCACGCAGGTTGAGCACCTCTACTTTTTTGGCAAGTTTCTGGGTGCCGATGTAGCTCTCGAAAGAAACTTTGCTCCGTCCCGCTTTGCCCCGCTTGGTGGTGATCAGCACGACACCGTTGGCGCCACGTGCGCCATAAATCGCGGTGGCTGAGGCGTCCTTAAGGATTTCGATCGACTCAATATCGTTCGGATTGATGGTATTAAGGGTGTTATTGGACTGCACGTTGCCCTCAATGCCGTCGTAAGACGAGCGGCTCACGCCGTTATCGTTCACAACGGGGATGCCATCGATCACGTAAAGTGGTTCGGCCGTCAGGGTAGACCCGATGCCCCGCACGCGGATAGAAACAGAACCTCCCGGTGCTCCGGAGTTTTGCGTTACCTGAACACCCGCCGCACGACCCTGAATTGCCTGGTCAAGACCGGTAACCGGAACTTCCCGCAGGGATTCGGAGGAGATGCTGCTCAAAGAGCCGGTCACATCCGATCGCTTCGTTGTGCCGTACCCTACCACAACAACTTCGTCGAGTTGTTTGGCGTCGGGCTCCATCTGCACGTTTAGTACGCCCTGGTTGCTCAGTTTGTATTCGACGGTCTCGTAACTAAGGTAGCTGAACACGAGAATGTCGCCGGTTTCAGCAGTAATGACGTAGTTCCCGTCATAGTCGGTAATACCACCACTCGTCGTCCCCTTAACAATGATGTTTACCCCGATCAGAGGCTCATTTGTTTCAGCGTCGGTTACCGTGCCGGTGATGGACCGAACAGACTCTTCGACGCTGCTACTGCCGGAGGCAGCCATGGCGGATAAAGAAGTAATAAGTACCAGCGACAGGGCCGTACTAAAATAGTAAAAAATCTTCATGCTCGACTTAAGTAATTGCGTTGTTTAGAAAAACAAAACTTGTAATAATCAGGCTTTAGCCCATGCCAATATAGAGAAAAAGAGTTCCAGTTTTTCAACTTTTAAGGCTCATCTAAGCCCATAAATCGCATCCGGCGACAGCAGGAATGGGGCGCTTGCTTAGTTGCAATCGATTGAACAGAAATGCAGATTTTTTTATTCTTTTTGAAGATCAGAAGGCTTTAGGTGCGGGGACGCAGGTGCAAAATTTGTTTATGTGGTGCGGACGTCTCTGCTAAACACCGTTCTCCGGAGGGGCGCTTCAGGCCTCATCTGACAGTAGGGTAGAGCCTTGGTTTGCTATACTGTCTAAGCATCGGAGGACTCTCCGCATAAACGAAGACTGATCTCCCTCTCCAACAGTTAACTACTACCTCAAAATAATGGGTGATGCTGCTGATTTTTCACACAAGAATACTATGATCAGTTCCAGATGGATCAAGCAGAATTTGATTTTAGTACCTGTTTCCATACTACTGGACATTTCGCTTCGCCGCTTCTTCGAGGTTTGGTTCCCTCTCCGCTGAGCCTTAGGCGAGCACGAAGTACTGCGAAGCAAACCTTGCCGGAGAGGGCGAGGGTGAGGTGGAAAATCAAAAATGTCCAGTAGTCTGACCTATTTCAATGATGGGTTAGGGTTGAAGTGTAGGGTGTTCCCTCTGATACGAAATCGTCGAGGCTGATTCTGGCTCAAAAAAGATGTGCTCTCAAACTGTTAGTTTTGGGTTACGAAGCACAAAACACAGATGAGAGCACGCCTCAAAGCTAAGGCACAGCGGTGGAAATCAGCCGCTCTGCGCACCACAAAAAAACAACGCCTCTATCGGGAGCGGTTACGGCGTTGTCACCGCCGTATTGATCGGCTGGAAGCACGAGTACAAGAACTGGAACAAATTAGTCAGCCCCGCCCTAGAGCCAATCACACTTATCCGGCTCAAATGGTAGCCCTGGCTGTTTTCATGGTCACTCAGGCGCAAGTTTCTTTGCGTGGGACAGCTAAGACGATTGGCTACTATTCTAAGCTTATGGGTTGGCCTTTCAGTGCGCCCGGCCATGTGACCGTTCTACGCTGGGTACTGCGCGCAGGACTCTATCAGCTCAATACCTCAGCCAAACATCGCCGTGGCCACTTCGCGGGTATTCTGGATGAAAGCATTTCTCTGGGGGGCGAGAAGTTACTACTCTTTCAAGGCGTCAACTTATCGAACGGAGGTCAGGAAGAACAACCACTTACGGGTCGTGATGTCGAGGTGCTGGCTATGCAAGTCAGCCCGAGTTGGAAAGCTGACGGTGTAGAGCGCTATCTGGAAGGGGCGATTGCTCAAAGTCGAGAGATGAAAATAGATTATGTAGTCACCGATGGTGGTAATAATCTGCGCAAAGCTTTGGCTGACAAAGCTATAGATCAAGTGGGCGACTGTACTCACTTACTCATGAACCTGGTTAAAAAGCAGTACAAAGACAACAGCTTACTAAGCGAACTTTGTGCTCAAATCGGCACCCTTCGGCGCCAAACGCTACTAGGACGCTATGGCTTCCTGGCCCCACCAACCCTACGGGACAAGGACCGCTTTCTGCGTATTTTCAACATCCTGGACTGGGTAGTTAAGATTGACGGTGCTCGCTCCTGGAGGGGTGTCAAAGCTGGCCATTAGCACCATTGGCGATCCGAGGGTGAAGGTAGATGGTAAGCACCTCAAGGAGTCGAGTAGAGATTTTGAGACCCTTATCAACGACATCAGAAAACAAATACAGTAGCACCTGAAGATTTTAAGAAGAGTAGTCTTATCTTCGGCCGTTACACCCTTTCGTATGAATATTTTTGAAGTCCACCACCAAATAATCCAGGATTACCGAAGCTACCTTGAAAGTTTTATGCTTATGAAGGATGCCCGGGTAGCGGAAACCATCAGGGAAAGATTGAATGATGGAGCTTTATTTCCCGAACCGCTCATACAGTTCAATCCCAGTTTTGAGTACGGCAAATCATTAGCGGAACTTACGAAAGACGATCTGCTCCATCCCGAACTAAATAAAATCTTTTCCGGCTACCAACTCTACCGCCATCAGGTCGAAGCACTAAAACTTGGCACCGCTGGAAAGGACTTCATCGTTACCTCAGGTACCGGATCGGGAAAATCATTAACGTACATCGGGACGATCTTCGACCGTATTCTGAAACAGCGACAAGCCGGCTCTTACCGCCCCGGCATCAAGGCCATCATCGTTTACCCGATGAACGCCCTGATCAACAGCCAGACGGAGGAATTCCGAAAGTACGCCGTGAACTATCTCCGCAAGGATGCGCCAGCGGGAATGGACCTTGAAGAACTCGATAAACTCTCCGATAAAGAAGCACTCGACGCGCTGGAAAAAGCAACCGGCAAAATGTTCCCCATCTCCTTCGCCCAATACACAGGTCAGGAAGCCGGTCAGGTAAAGGCCGAGATCAAGGATAATCCACCGGATATTCTGATGACAAACTACATGATGCTGGAACTCATCATGACCAGGGTGGGGGAGGAAGCCCTTCGCATGTCCTTCCGTCAGCATCTTGACTTTCTGGTGTTCGACGAACTGCATACTTACCGCGGGCGGCAGGGTGCAGACGTTGCCATGCTGATTCGCCGAATACGTGCTTTTACGGGGCGGGATGTCCAGTGCATCGGAACGTCGGCAACAATGTCTTCGGGTGGAGACGACCTTGGAGCGCAGCAGGATGAAGTCGCTAACGTTGGGCAGTTAATCTTCGGTAAACAATTTGCAAGAGATCAAATCATCAGTGAATACCTGCGGCGGGTGACCGACTGGCGCGGCCTTACACCAGGCCGTGAGGAAGTCGCCATCGTGTTGGACCAAGGGATTGAACAGGACGGCGACGAGGCCCAACTGCGCTGCCACCCGCTGGCTCTGTGGCTGGAAGATCAGGTCGGGCTGGAGCAGATTGGTTCCGATTGGCTACGCCGCCGTAAGCCCTTCGCTAAATCCAAGGCAATTCAACTATTGGCCGAGCATGCTCAGCGCCCCTTCGCGCTGGCGGAAAAGGCATTCGAAGACCTACTCACCTGGTCCGAACGGATCAACGTTGAGTTGAAGCAGCAGGGAGAACGCCGGGCATACTTCCCCTTCCGGTTGCACCAGTTCATCTCACAAACCGGCGGTGTTTACGTAACGCTGGATCACCCGGACGACCGGGAGATTACCCTCGAAGCCGGACATTTCATTCGTAACGACAGGGGGGAGGATCAGCGGTTGTATCAAATCGTATTCAGTCGCACGAGTGGCCACGAATTCATCTGCGTCCGTAAAGACCCGGAGAGCGGTAAACTACTGGCGCGGGATTTCAACGACTACCTCCACGACGACGAAAACGACCAGCAAGTAGCCGGGTACATCATCCCCCAAGGGGAGGGAGAAGACCCTATATGGTACGAAGAACTGATTGAGGAGCTGCCAAGCGCCTGGACCCGCGTATATAAACGACAGAACAACCGCCTGGGCGTAATCCCGAAGTACCGCCACCGCGTTCCCAACCCGATTTACTACAACGAGCAGGGACAGTACGCCGACGAACCCGACCGGATCGCCAGCCCCCGCTTCGGCTGGTTTATGCCGGCAAAGTTATTGTTCGACCCAACCAGTGGAACCTTCTTTGACGCTAAATCAAGCGAAGCTTCCAAGCTGATGCGGCTCGGTAATGAAGGGCGAAGTACCGCTACTACTACGCTATCGCTAGCCACCACGAATGCGCTCGCCCAAGCGGGCGTGATTCCACAGGAACAAAAGCTCCTCAGCTTCACTGATAACCGCCAGGATGCAGCACTGCAGGCGGGCCACTTCAACGACTTTGTCAGCATCGGCCGCATCCGTTCCGCAATCTGGCACGCACTTGAAGATCGGACTGAAGGTCTGACCGTGCACAACGTGGCCCAGGCAGTATTCGATGCTCTGCAAATTCCGCAGTCCGAATACGCGATCAAGCCGGTGGAGAGTGGAGGACGCCGACGGGACAACGAAGCTGCTCTCAAAGACTACCTGCTCATCCGCATCCTGCAGGACCTGCGGCGGGGCTGGCGGTACACCATGCCCAACCTGGAGCAGTGCGCTTTGCTCGACGTACGTTACCGTTACCTCGAAGAAGAGCTTACCAACGAAAGTAACTGGGAGGAACTTCCGTTGCTGCAAAGTATGACCATCGACGAGCGCCGGGAGTTTCTGATCCAGACACTCGATTTCATCCGTACGAGCAACGCTATTCACCACCGTTTTTTCTTTAGCGAGGAAGCCATTGTTTCTAACCGAATCAAGGACAAGCTGAAGGGACAGTGGACGCTGGGACCGAATGAACGGCTGGAAACCCCAAATTACATGCGGGTCACCAGCGTAGGCAAGCCCAAAGGCCGGGCGCCGCATACCGCGAGTATCGGAAAGTTGAGCAACTGGGGGCGGTACGTAGGGGCGCGATCGCAGGTGCAGGGGCTGGGGAAAATGAGCAAGGAGGAGTTCGAAACCTTCGCCGATAAGCTGATGGCCGTACTCGATCGCCAGGGCTTTGTTCGTAGTGAGCGAATCAGCGGAGAGAATGGGGAAACTAATGCGTATATCCTCGAAGCTGACGCTATCGAATGGTGCCGTGGAGACCTGGAAACCGTACGCCCCGACCGGGTACGTAACCGAACTTACTCCCACGGCTACACCCCCCGCCCTAACGCCTATTTTCAGGATTTCTACCGCCAGGATTTTACGGTAAAGGAACATCTGATCGCCCATGAGCACACCGGTCAGGTCAATCACGCTGAACGCGTAGAGCGGGAAGAATTATTCCGCAAGGGTAAAATGAAGGCCCTGTTCTGTTCACCTACTATGGAACTCGGGGTCGATATCAGTAACCTCAACGTCGTCCACCTGCGCAACGTTCCGCCCAACCCCGCCAACTATGCCCAGCGGAGCGGGCGCGCGGGCAGGAGTGGCCAGGGCGCGCTCGTAATCACCTACTGCTCCCAGCTCAGTGCCCACGACCGCCATTATTTCCAGCACCAGAACCAGATGGTCGCCGGTGCCGTCTTTCCGCCCCGCATCAATCTGGAGAACGATGAACTGCTCAAAACGCACATCAACGCCAGTTACCTCCTCGAAGCAGGGCTGGACCTGGGAAGTGCCGTTCCCAATATCATTGATATGCACGCGGAGAAGCTCCCGCTCCGGGAGGAGTTCCGCGAACCGATCGATGCCGGACACAACGATCGAGCAGAGCGGGTGCTGCAACTGTTCCGGCGCATCCTCGCCGATGATACCAGCCTGAGCGGGGCGCTGCCAGAAGCTACCCTGAAGACCTATATCAATGAAGCCCGACCCGCCTTCAGCGCTGCCTTCGACCGCTGGCGCACGCTCTACCGTAAAGCCATCGCCCTGATGGACGACGCCCACCGGATCAAAACGGGTGCTCTTTACCACAAAGGCTCCGATGAGCGAAAGCAGGCCGATGCCAACTACCGCTCCGCCGAGCGACAACTGACCGACCTGAAAAACGACACCGGAACCAGCAGCGCCTTCTCCGAATTCTACCCCTTCCGCTACCTCGCCGGCGAGGGCTACCTGCCGGGCTATAACTTCACCCGTTTGCCGCTGCGGGTTGCCATCAACGGCTACGAGTCCTCTCAGTTCCTCAGCCGGCCCCGGCTGTTGGCTCTGCGGGAGTTCGGTCCCCGTAATATCATCTACCACAATGGCCAGGCTTATGAGGTTAACCGCCTCAACCTGACCGATATCGAGAACCACAAGGTGCGGGCTAAAGTCGCAACCGCCTCCGGCTATTTTCTTGCCGGCGACGAGATGAACCGGGAAACGGACCCCATCAACCCCAACGTCAACCTCAACGCCGGCGGCGGAGAACTGCTCACCAATCTCGTTGAAATGGTCGAGTCCGAAACCCGTATCCTCCAGCGCATCAGCTGCGAAGAGGAAGAGCGCCGACGCACCGGTTACGAAATCGAAACCTATTTCTCGCTGCCAAACGGTCTGGCGGGATGTGATAGAATCTTCGTTAAGTCTGGTGACGACGACCTACTGGAGATCTTTTATATGCCGACCGCAACGATCATTGACGTCAATAAATGTGAGCGGCGTACTAAGCAGACACAGTTCCTGATCGATAAGGTTTACGGCTACTGGAAAAAGGAAAAAGACCAGGAGAACGATACCGAGGGGCATATCGTTCCGGTCAGCCTCTTCTCCAAAATGACGACTAATGCGATCTATATCCAGCCCACAAAAAAACTGGGGCTCGACGAAGCGCAGGTCGTTACCTTGAAGTATGCCCTCAAACGCGCGATAGAAGAACGTTATCAGGTAGAGAGTAATGAGATCGGCGTACAACTGATGGGGCAGGACGAGGTCGCCAATATCATGATCTTCGAACGGAGCGAAGGAAGCCTGGGTATTCTCGGCCAGCTGGCCCGCCAACCCGGAGAGTTTCACGCGGTAGTCAAGCAAGCCCTCGACATCTGTTTTCCGCCGGACTACGACGGCGACTACAATGAGCTGCCACCGGCAACTTATAATGACTTGCTCAGCTACTACAACCAGCGCCACCACGAAGTTATTAACCGCCACGAGATACACGATGTGCTGAAGAGCCTCTTCGAGAACACCCGCATCGAATTGGCCGGCCGGAATACCGTTGGCGATTACGACACCCACTATCAGCACCTCCTCGCCACCTACGACAAATCGTCCAGCACGGAACTGCGTTTCTTGGAGTATCTCTACCAGCATGGTCTCCGCCTGCCGGATATCGCCCAGCCCCGCCTCAGCGATGACCACGGCCTCTACGTCATGCCCGATTTTCAGTACGACAAACATGTCTTCGTCTTCTGTGACGGAACGCCGCATGATACGGAAGCCGTGCAGCAGGAGGACCGCAAAAAACGCCGCGCCATGAAGGCCAAAGGCCTGCGCGCTATTATCTATCATTATCAGGATGACCTGGCCAGAATTGTTCAGGAAAACGCTGATATTTTCACTCCTGTAAGACAGCCAATCACTACCAATTAAGGGGAAATGAATATACTGGAAGATATTGAAAAACGGATTGAGCGGGAGGAGCAATTTGCCATCCCGGAGCCAGTGATGTCGCACCTGGAAAACATGAAGCCGGATAATAGCTTTTTAGGAACAGTGGTGCTCGGGAAGTATGTTTTACCGGTAGTTTTTGCCAAAATATCCACCCGGACTGCCCGGAAAATAGGGTTTGTGGAAGGGCAGTTTTTACAGCCGAACTATAAGTGGAACATGATTGAAGACGCGAACCACGATTTGGTGGGGACACTATCCCTGATGCGGAACAAAAAGCGGTCTTTACACCTCGCTATGGACCCCGCCCATAAGGCTACCCTGGATTTCCTGTCGGCCATCAAAAAGTACGAATGCTTTTTTCTGGATCTGACCGTCGTGGGGAATGGTAATTTGTTCGGAACGACGGAACTCATGGAAGTTGACGGGGAACACCTGGATTGGGTGAAACGCAACCTGCTGCGCTGTCGTGATACGTCCGCAAGTAATGATTGGCAAGCTCCCTTCAAAGCTTTCCTGAAATCTCACTATACGGAGTGGGGAGACCAGAGCCTGCAACTCGTACAACTCGGTGCCAGGTTGGCGGACGCTCGTTTTGCGGAAGTACTGATTACCAGAGGAGAGACCGACCAGGCCCCTGATCTGAGTTACCTGAAGCACGAGGGCAGCGTTTTTAATTTCGACTGGATTCGCGAAGAACATGACATTCACATAGTCGACGATGAAGGTTTGTTGACGGATAACGAACAACTGAGAAGTGATTTTGCGCAACTGCGCCAATCTTCTCTGACAATAGACGATGTACGCAGGCGCCTGGAGCGTATGCGCCTTAAGTATCCGAAGGAGCCGATTATTCTGGGCGCATTGCTGAAGATTTATAAACCAGACGGAGGTAGCAGTCAGGCCATGAATTCAGTGCTCAAGGAATTGAGCTTGCTGGGAAAAGATAATTTGATGGCGGAGTTGCTTTTACTGACTCATCTACCACCCAACATATTCAGCAATATTATTCTGAAAGAGTGGGAGTACAACGAGGCCGCCGACAAGTTAGCTGCGGACCGGCCCCTTAGCGTAGATGAATTCCTGCTGTTCGAACAACTGATGATTACCGCACTCGTGGAACATGATCGTTTGCCGGAGGCCATCCGACGGTTTAGCCGCCTGGTGGGCTTTGCGCCAAAGGAAAAGTTTGTCCAGCTACTGGCGGAGGAGATCGTCCGCAAAAAGATCGATCATCAAATCAAAAGCGTCCGCAAAATTCCCGCTTCCAACTGCATTGATTGTTGGCCGGAAGCCACACCGCCAGCCGTCAGGCTATTAGATGACGCTTACCGGGATCATATCTCTTACCTGAAAAGCGAACTAAAGAAAAAGGGACTTGCCGTCGCTCCCGAACCCGTCCGGCAAAAGGGCACAAAAATCAGTCGTAACGCTCCCTGTCCCTGCGGTAGCAACAAAAAATATAAACGCTGCTGCGGCAGATAAGCACCTGATAAATCATGAACAACGCCACCGAACTCAAACCCGGAAAACTAGTCCGACTCCGCCAGCGCGACTGGGTCGTCCAGCCCAGCGACGACCCCGAAGTACTGCGCATCAAACCCCTCGGCGGAGCCGAAGAGGAAACCACCGGTATCTACCTGCCCTTCGGTTTCCCTAACGAGGAAATTAAGGAAACCTACTTTCCCCTCCCCGTAGCCACCGACCACGGCGACCTCGCCAGCGCCCGCCTGCTCTACGACGCCGTCCGCCTCGGTTTTCGGGACGCCTCTGGGCCGTTCCGCAGCATCGCCAAGTTCAACTTCGCCCCCCGCGCCTACCAGATGGTACCCCTCATCATGGCGCTGAAGCAGGACGATCCGGTGCGGCTGTTCATCGCCGACGACGTCGGTATCGGCAAAACGGTCGAAAGTCTCATGGTGGCCCGCGAGCTCATCGACCGGGGGCGCATCAGGAACCTCGCGGTCGTATGCCCACCCCACCTCTGCGAACAGTGGCAGCAGGAAATGGCCGAAAAATTCGGTATTGAGGCCGTCATCATCCGCAGCAGTACGGCGGCAACGCTGGACCGCAAAACACCGGGCGACACCAGCGCCTTCGCCTACTATCGCTTCCAGGTAGTCAGTATCGACTACATTAAGGCCGATAAGCGGCGCGACAACTTCATCAGCGACTGCCCGGAGCTGGTCATCGTCGATGAGGTCCATACCGCCAGCGGCGGGCAGGGCAAAGGCCGCCAGCAACGCAACCACCTGCTGAAGCGGCTGAGCGAAAAAGCAGACCAGCACCTCGTCCTCCTCTCCGCCACACCCCACTCCGGGAAGCCGGAAGAGTTCCAGTCTCTGCTTGGCCTGCTTAAGCCGGAGTTTGGCGACATCCAGCTCAACGCCTCAACGGATAAGCAGCGGCGCAGACTCGCCCAGCACTACGTCCAGCGCCGCCGGGCCGATATCATTAAGTGGGACGGCGACAAGTATCAGGAGACCACCCACTTCCCCGAAAAGACCAACGTCGAGGTGTCTTACCCCATGAGCCCGGAATACCTGGAACTGCAGTACGACGTGATGCAACTCGCCCAGGTCATTGCCGGAAAGGACGAGGAAAAGAAGGTCCGTAAAACCCTCAATTACTGGACGGCCCTCGGCCTGCTGCGGGGCGTGATGAGCTCCCCCGCCGCCGGCATCAGTATGCTCGAAAACCGAGCCACCCGGCAAATCGAAGCCGACGAGGAAGACTTCGTGGATGAGAGCGATAACCCCGTTTTTGACCGGGATTTCGCCGACGGAGAGGACCAGGAACCCCTGCTCTTTAGTCCTGCCATTGCACCTGCGGCCGCGCCTGATGATGAGTCGGGAGCAGGGAGTCTGGTGTCGGGAGTCATCGGTAATTCATACCAGCATGAACTGTCCGTGAAGCTGGCTGACATCGTCCGGAAAGGGCTGGACCTGAAGATAAAAGAGCTGGTGAAGCTGATCAAAAAGTGGCACAAAGAGGGCTTCAACCCCATTGTGTACTGCCGCTACATTCACACCGCCGAATACGTCGGGGAAGCGCTGCGGGAAGCCCTGCCGAAAAAGGTCGGCGTAGCCACGGTGACCAGCAAAGTGGCGGACGAAGCCCGCGAGGAAGCCGTTGAAAAGCTCGGCGAAAGCCCCGTGCGCGTTCTCGTGGCCACCGACTGCATGAGCGAGGGCATTAACCTGCAACGTCACTTCACCGCCGTAATCCACTACGACCTGCCGTGGAACCCCAACCGCCTTGAACAGCGGGAGGGCAGGGTAGACCGCTTCGGCCAGTCGGCCCCCGAGGTGCGCACCGCCCTGCTGTACGGTAAAGACAACCCGATGGACGGCATCGTGCTGAAGGTACTGCTGCGCAAGGCCCGCGAGATCAAAAAAGCCATCGGCGTCAGCGTGCCTTTCCCCGAAAACAACCAGAGTATCATGGAGGCCGTCACCCAGGCGGTCCTGCTGCGCAAAGCACCCGCCACGACGGCCCGCCAGCTGGGAATGTTCGACAACCTGCCGGAGGTCGAAGCCGGCGCGGCGGAGGTGGAGGCGACTTACCGCAAGATCGAGGACGTAGAAAAAGCCACCCGCTCTATCTTCGCCCAGCACGCCGTCAAGGCCCAGGAAATCGACCAGGACCTCGATCAGGCCATCCGCCTGATCGGTAATATGGAAAGCGTAGAGCAGTTCACCCTGGCCGCCATCCGCCACCTGGGCGGCAACTACTCGGCCCAGGGCGCGGGCTTCCGCATCGAAAAAACGGGCCTGCCCTTCTCGTTGCACCACCTGTTTGGCGACGACGAGCACCTCGCCGTCAGCTTCGCCACGCCCACCCCCGAAGGCTTCCGCTACGTGGCCCGCAACCACCCCCTGGTCGACACCCTCGGCCAGCTGCTGATGGATGAAGCCCTCACCGGCGGAGACACCCGGGCCGAATACCGCGTGCGCCGCACCGCCGTCATCCGAACTAAAGCGGTGACGGAGGCCACCACGGTACTGCTCCTCCGCGTCCGCAACGTGATCGAAAGCCTGGCAACCAGGCGCCAGCTCGTGGCCGAGGAACTCCTCCTCAAAGCCTACCGGGGCATCCCGCCCGACGACGTCCGCTGGCTGGAAGAAACCGAGGCCCTCGCCCTCCTGCAGGCCGAGGCCACCGCCGAAGTCGCCGACCGCGAAAAAACGGAGTACCTCGAAGACGCCCTCGACGACGTCGGCGGGCCGCTCAAAGCTACCCTCGATGCCTTCGGCCGCCAGCAGGCCGAACACCTCGTGGAAGCCCATGACCGCTTCCGCGCCGCCGTGAAAGGCAAGCGCTTCCAGGTCGTCGAACCCATTTTGCCCATGGACCTGATGGGCGTCTACATCTTTGTCCCTGACCTTACCTAAACCCCTGACATGGCTACCAATTTCCCCTCCGTTACCATCCAGGGTAACGTCCTGACCTTCGATTCCCTCCAGCAAATCGCGCTCGGCAAAGACGCCGGCAATATGCCCAAACAGGCGGCCCGCGACTACGGTTTCCCCAGCGAGGAGGCCCTGCGCCAGGAAATCCAGCGCAACTGGGCCGACGCCCTCGATCAGTACGGCATCTTCCAGCGGCAACTCGAACGGCTGGCGGACGGCGCAACCGGCGTCAGCGAAACCCGCAGCCGCTGGTTGCTTCCCTTCCTGAGCCTGCTCGGCTACGACGTGCGCGTCACCGGCAAAGCGCAGGTGATCGACGAGCGGCGCTACGCCATCAGCCACGCCCTGGCCGCGGGCGAGCATGGCGGCTTTCCGCTCCACCTCGTCGGTGCGCGCCAGAGCCTCGACAAGCGGACCGACGGCAAGCTCAGCCCCCACGCCCTCGTACAGGAGTACCTCAACCGTCACGAAAACCTCTACGCCCTGGTCAGCAACGGTAAGTTCCTCCGCCTGCTGCGCGACAGCTCCAACCTGACCAAACTCAGTTACGTAGAGTTCGATCTCACGCGCATGTTCGAGGAAAAACTCTTCCCCGATTTTGCTCTCCTCTTCCGCCTCCTGCACCTGAGCCGCCTGCCCACGGAACCCAGCGTGGGCACCGACAGCATCCTGGAAAAATACCACCAGGAAGGCCTCAAATCCGGCAGCCGCATCCGTGATAACCTCAGCGAAGCCGTCGAAAAAGGGATCGTGCAACTCGGTACCGGACTGCTGCAAGACAAACAGAACGCAGCGCTGCGCGACTGGGTGGAAGCAGCGGGAGAGGCCGCCCCCCGCACCTACTACAACCACCTCCTCAAACTGATCTACCGCCTGCTGTTCGTGATGGTGATCGAGGAGCGGGACCTAATTTTTCCCAAAGCGAAAGAGGGCGCGGCCGCGGGTGCAATGGAAGGACAAAGGAGCAGTGCACGAGCGCAGCGAGCAGAGGCGTCTCCCCTCTCCCGAGGAGAGGGGCCGGGGGCAGGGCTAACGCATACTATCTAGAAAAACTTTATCACGGGCCTTATCGGACCACATCGCTCGCATTCGTTTATGCTTAACACCAGCTTTACTGGGTCCATCAGCGTGTAAATTGATACTC
>NZ_VOXD01000003.1 GCF_008014675.1 Neolewinella aurantiaca
AAGTGGATGGTGAACCAAACAAGCGTTTCTTGGGTCAGGAATCTGATCGACTCCAGGTAATGGATCAAGGGGGAGATTGGTCGTTTCCTTATTTTGCATGACTCAATAACGGAAAACAATCCCGGCTAGATTAATTTTATAGTATGCGTTAGCCCTGCCCCCGGCCCCTCTCCTCGGGAGAGGGGAGACGTGACAAGCGGCAAGTTCGTGATAGTAGTGCATCTCGTGATACAGACTCTGGTTTGCGCCCTTCCGGTTTTCAGTTTCCTGGTTCCTACCTTTCGCCCATGGAACTTACTATCCTTCATGCCGGCAAAGGCTACGTGGTAATCGATAAACCCGCCGGAATAGCGGTGGAAAGAAACTTCAACAACGATACCGTAGAGGCGCGGGCGCTGGTGCAGTGGCGAAGACCAGGGAGCACGAAACCTCCCTACGTGGGCATCGTTCACCGGCTCGACCGGCCGGTTTCCGGCTGCCTTATCGTGGCGAAGAACATTTCTACCCTCCGGTTGCTCAACAAAGCATTCGAGGAAAAGAAGGTGGACAAAACCTACCTCGCCCGTACTGCTACGCCTTTACCTGCCGAAAAGGGAAGCCTGAAACATTACCTCGCCCGCGACCACAAAGGGCGTAAAGCCGTTGCCTCGAAGCGGCCGGTTGCGGGGGCAAAAGAATCTTTGCTCCATTACAAACTCGTGGGAAGAGTAGAAGAGGATTACCTCTACGAGATCACGCCCATCACCGGCCGCTTTCACCAGATCCGGGTACAGCTCGCCACCGCAGGTGCGCCGATCATCGGTGATGTCACCTACGGCTCGGAACGGATTTATTTGCCGGAGTGCATTTGCCTGCGGGCGGTGCGGCTCGGGTTTGCGGACCCGCATACGGGAGAGCGAACAGAAGTGAGTGCTCCTGCAATAGACTGGGCTACAACCCCGAAATAAAAGGTCGGGAGGTTATTCTTTCCGCCGCTTCCGGTACCCAACCGCACCCCGCCAAACCATGAAGGAAAACAGCGCAACCCCGATGGCGAGGTACAGGTAGTTCAGTGATCCCATCTTCCCGAAGACGGCGAGAAACGGAACGCTGACCAGGAAGAAAGTCGGAACCTCGTTCCACAGGCGAAGTTGCCAATCCGACCACGGCCGCGCTCCGGCGGCCATCGGCAGCATGAGGACCTTTTTTGTGTACAACTGATACACAACCAACAGCACCACGAAGAGCAGTTTTACGTGCAACCAGCCCGGAGAGCCGCTCTGCAAATAGGCAGGGTTGAACCCAATCATCGTTAACCCCGCCAGCCAGGTTATCATCATCGCCGGGTTGACAATAATGTTGTACACCCGGGCCGCCGTAGCGGAGTACTCTTCGTGCAGGATTTCTTTTTTCAGACGGTTACGGGTGGCTGCGGCACCATCTGCGGCAACGGGCTCGATGTTCTCAGTGTCAGCGTGGTTGACGAGTACGCGCCCGAGGTAAAATAACCCGGCAAACCAGGACACGAAGCCCACTACGTGCAGGGCCTTGGCGATGAGGATGATGTTGGTAATCATGAGGCGAAGGTAGTGCGATGAAAGATAGCTAGTGTTACCTCAGCGTAAAAGACCCAAAGGGTTGCCCCGGCCCCGCGTCACCCGGCCGCCTCCGCCTCCGGCGGAGAGCGGGGAAAAGCGACCTTTGGTCGCATCATGCTATGTTGGCTGATCCTGAGTGATGTAACTGCCCGTACGCCCTCAACCCTCTTCCGGAGGAGCGGACTTCGAAAAACGCACCTTGCACCTGCGTGCCCGCCAGAAGGTACCCGACGAACGACAGGAGAAGCCGTGAGCGCGCCCAAACTGACCTTTCGACCTCGAATTTGTCGGAACGAAGGCGCCGAAATACTAACAGATTAAGGCCCCAATGGGCTACCTTCGCCTCCTTAAACTGATTTTCACAGAAAAAACAAGCGGTGCCTCAAACAGCCGAAGTCCTATTTAATTTCGAATTCCGAAACGGTATTTTTCTGCCCAAAGCCCTCATTGCGGGCCGGAATACCGCCGGCCGGTTAGTAAAGGTTCAGCAGGCAGCTCAGGCCTCAGGCCTGGGGATTTACAACATCGAGAAAACGCCCGCGCTCGAGCGCGCACTCACCCTTGCGGAAAGCCTGCGGGAAAAGAACATCGCCGAGGCGCACCGGAAGGGAGCCAAAAAAGTGCCCACCCTGCCGGGCTTGCTCTCCGATAAGAATAAAGACCGGGCGGCGGTCATACGTTACGTTCACCACCGCTCTGCAGAGATTCTGGAACTCTGCCGGGCCAACGGCTACGCCGTTGCCATTGGCCTGCCGCCCCGCAAAGAACCGCACGACTACCTGGTGCCGTTCGCTACGCACTGCCCGGAACCGATGCTCAAATTCATTGTCGACGAAGACGGCATCAATTACCAGTTCCGCATCATCGATCAGAACGGAAAGACCTCCCCGTTGCGATTCCACGACATCCGCGTGATCACCAACCACCCGACGCCGGGCTGGCTGAGTCTGGACAAAGAACTGGTTCAGATCGGTGAACTCAACGGCGACCAGATCAAGCCTTTTCTTACCCGGGATGGGGTGCAGGTCCCGCCGGAGAAGATGGAAAAATACTGGCGGGAATTTGTTGTCCGCCTGGCTGAACGCAACAGCATCGTCGCCGAAGGCTTTCAGTACGACGAGATTCATGCTCCCGACAAACTGCGCCTGGCCGCCCGGCCTCACCCGTTCGAAGAAAAGTATTATCTCTACCCCGAATTCGTGTACGGACGCAAATCTTTCCCGCTCGGCGATCCGCGACTCACGACCGTAGACCACAACATCAAGCCACCTTTCCGGCTTACGCGCATTGTACGCGACCAGGAAGCAGAGGCCGAATTGTTGCGGCCATTGCTTGAACTGGGCTTGGTCCGGATTCCTGGCAACAACGCCCTGAAAACACCCGCCGATGGCCACTTCGAGGCCCTCCGCTGGTTGTTGCAGCGCGAAGGAGAACTGAGCGCAGCGGGCATCGAGATAGTTCCGCCGGAGGAGGCCGGTAACCGCTTCAGCGTTCATGAAGGAACGGTGAGCCTGGAAATTGCGGAGGACAACGACTGGCTCGACCTGAAAGGGACCGTCGTCGTCGGGCCCCACGAGATTCCCTTCTCTAAACTGGTGCGTTTCATCCAGCGCGAAGAGCGCAAGTTCCCGCTGCCGGATGGCGATATTTTCCTGATTCCGGAGGAGTGGTTCGCGAAGTACCGGCCGGGGCTTCAGTTCGCAAAGGTGGAAGGCAAAAAGGTAAAGATGGCCCGCTCTCAGGCCCCGCTGCTGGCTCCTATGGGACTCGAAGTCGGGGACGCTGGCCACGCCGATGCCATGGCAAAAGCTTTTCAGCCAAGCCCTAAACTCAAGGCAACCCTGCGCCCTTACCAGCTCGAAGGAGCGCGCTGGCTGGTTCGCCATTACCACGAACTTTTGGGAGCTTGCCTCGCCGACGATATGGGCCTGGGTAAGACCCTGCAGACGATCTCCGTTCTCCTGTACGCAAAGGAGCGCCTGGGCGCGGCCGCAGGTGCAGAGGGAGGATTGAAGAGCAATGAACCCGCACCGCAACTCGACCTGTTCGCCGCGCCTGCCGCCGACGAAGAATTCCTGCAGCCGCTCAAAGCACTGGTGGTGCTTCCAAGCTCACTCGTCTTCAACTGGCGCAACGAACTTGATCGCTTCGCTCCCAGCTTGACGGTAGAAACACACACCGGGCAAAGCCGGACCAAAGACCCCCGCATCCTGCGTCGCTTCGATGTACTGCTGACGACCTACCAAACTGCACTGCGCGATCAATCCATCCTCGAACAGATCGAGTGGGAATACATCGTCCTCGACGAAAGCCAACAAATCAAAAACCGCCAGAGTAAGGTCTTCAAGGCCCTCAACGAACTCAACGCAAAGCACCGTGTCAGCCTGTCCGGTACGCCGATCGAAAACTCTCTGTCTGATCTCTGGAGTCAGATGCAGTTCATCAACCCCGGCCTGCTGCGCAACTTCGCCTTTTTCAAGAAAGCTTTCATTACGCCCATCGAGGTTCACGATGACGAGAAGAAGAAAGAGCAGCTCCGTAAGCTGGTTACCCCGCACCTGCTGCGAAGAACCAAAGAACAGGTTGCACCCGACCTGCCGGATCTTGACGTCCAGGTCTTCTACTGCGATATGACGAAGGCGCAGCGCAAAGCCTACGAACTCGAAAAATCTGCCGCCCGCAACGCCCTGCTTGGCAGCTTTTCTCCGAATGACGGTCAGTACAAGCTCCGGGTGGTACAAACTCTTACCCGCCTCCGGCAGCTGGCCAACCATCCGGTTATGATGGATGAGCACTACGACAAAGACTCCGGAAAATTCAGCGAAGTCTACGAACAGTGGGATACCGTTCGCCGGGCGGGCCACAAAGTGCTCATCTTCTCCAGCATGGTGAAGCACCTCGAGCTCTTCCGCGAAAAACTCCTTGCGGCCAACGAGCCGCACGCCTGGATTACCGGATCGGTCAACGCCAAAACCCGGGCCCATGAAGTTAAGCGCTTCCAGGAAGACCCCTCGGTGCAAACCTTCTTCATCTCCATCAAAGCGGGCGGTACCGGCCTGAACCTCACTGCGGCCGACTACGTCTTCATCCTCGATCCGTGGTGGAACCCGACCATCGAAGACCAGGCCATCGCCCGCGCCCACCGGATCGGGCGCACCGGGAACGTCTTTGCCCGTAAATTCCTGAGTAAGGATACGATCGAGGAGAAAATCAACAAACTGCAGCAACGCAAAAAACAGTTGGCCGAGGACATCATCGGTGCCGGCGGCGGGCTCGACTTCGATAAGGCGGAGCTGGAATACCTGCTTGATTAGCCCGGCCGGAGCATGTGCGCGCCTGAGAGACTGGTTGGTAGTTAGTTATTTCTGTGGGGTTGTGGTACCCGTGGATGACGGCAGCAAGTCGGGCCGCGAAGCACGCAGAGCTTCCAGTTTTGGCGCAATGAACCGTACACAAAACGGCCGTTCTGGGTCCGTCCGGTAATAATCCTGATGCTCCGGCAGGGAAGGTCTGAAGTCAACGAAAGGGTAGACCCCGGTGATCAGTGGCTCCGTAAAATTTACTGACAACTGGGTCAGAACCGCTTTAAACCGTAGTTCATCTTCAGGGGAGAAAGCATAAACAGCCGAACGGTAACGGTGGCGCAGCCCGTGATCTTTGGTTGCGGAATGCGTTTCCAGATGGACACCGATCAGGTCCTCGGCAGAAACTCGTTTTGGGTCGTAATGCACGATCACTGCTTCCGAAAAAGCATCGTGGGGCGGGGGAGCGGACACCCAGCCCTGCTCCACCCGTACCACGCCACGCAAAGACACAAAGACGCCTTCGGTACACCAGTGGCATCCGCCACCCAGGGCTATTTTTTGCAAATTATCGGACAATGTCTCGGTAGGTTAGCTCCCCAGGATTCCGGCAATTCGATCTTTTAGGTCGGTAATCGCGACTGGCTCGTAGCTGAGCTGAGCGGGCACGTTGGTGGCTTTGTCGACAAAGCGATGCGCCATAACCAGTTTGCCTTCCATTACCTGATAGGCGATTACGTGGTAGCCTACGCCCGCCGGGATGCCACGGCGCTGCCAAACCCCCTCCTCGAGGCCGGGCTGGTAGGCGATTACGGAACGCCGATCGGTAGGGATCAGTACGACCGTGGCATCGCGGGTGCTGTTTTCCACCCGGGCGAACAGCTGAATGTTCCCTTGTTCGTTGGGGTAAATGTCTACGTTCGTCCAGCCCAGTTGATTGACGCTGAAGAAGTAACGGGATATGTTGCTTTGCTGGCCGGTCAGGTCGTTGAGGCCCGCCAGCTGTTCTCCCAGAGCGGCTGTGCGTGCGGCACGGGCGGCCATGTACTTCTCGCGGCGGGCGGCTTCTTCGGCCCGCAGGCGGCGCATCTCGACGGACATGAGGCTTTCTTTCTTGGCGTCGAAGCGATCTTGCCAGTCTTTTGCTGCTGCAGCATATTCTGCCTTAAGTGCCTCGTTGCGGGCGGGAAGCCCTTCGTGATAAGCTACCGCGCGGTCGTAACGTTCCTGATGGCGCTCATAAGCTGCAGTGGCTTTACGGCGCAGTTCGGCGGTCTTTTCGTCCCGCTTAGCTTTGGATTCGAATACGCCGCCCAGTCCTTTGGGCTCATAGACAATTTCCTCCAGTACCGGAGGGACTGGCTTACGGGAGAGAAAATTATGGTCAACCTTGCCGAGTGTGGGCTTTTGGGGTTCCGGGTTGGCTTGCCGCCAGGCGTACATTCTACTCCCAATATTTTCTTCGGCTACGAGGCGGTAGGTGATCAGTTCGGGAAGAGGCGGCAGGGAGCGGAACAGCGCTTCGGCGGAATTGGCGACACCTCCGGTGGTGATGGCCCAGTCGGTGGGCGTGCCGTTTTCGTCGTGGTTGGCGCCGGAGAAGATGCGCATTTGCTCGTTGAAGTCGTCCGTTGGGGTGGCGGCGGTGATGGAGGCACCGGTCCGGAGGGAGAGCGGAGTTCCTTCGGCATCCTTTGCGGTGAGGCTGATCATGCCTCCTGTAACGAGACGCTTACCTGCGGCGGTTGTAGTGAGTCCGGCGATGAGCATATCGGAGAGGTCGTAAGCTTCGATGAGCTCTACGGAGACGGGGCCGGTGGCCGGCGTCCCGTCGGGGTAAATGAGAGAGTTGGCCTCGATCAGAAAAGCGCCGCCTTTATTGCCGGAGATCGCCTGCCGAACCGTTGGGTTGGCGATAGTGATCGTTTGCAGTTGCTCGGCGCGGGCTGTTTTAATGGCAGCGTCGGCGCTTTCCCAGCGGGTAACGGTAGCAACCAGGTCTACGCGGCGGTCATTGCTGCGCTCGGTGTCGTCGGTGGTGTTTTGGCGGGCGCGTTGTTCGCCGTAGCTGAGTACTTCTACGGCAGAAGAGACTACGTTTCGGCTGGCCAGGGCCTCGGCGATGGCGTTGGCGCGGCGTTCGGCAAGGGCCTTATTGAAGGCCTCGGTCCCTTTTTCGTCGGTGAAGGCCTCGATCTTCAGACTGTAGTCGGCATAGCTGCTCAGGGTATTGGCAAAGGCAACGAGCTTTTCGGTTTGCTCAGCATTGGGTTCGTGAGCAGCAGAAGAGAAGTATACGGATTCCGTCAGGCGGAGATTTTCGCCCTGGGCGCTTGCGCAGGTGCAAAGAAGGGTGAGAAGGCAAAGAGTATACAGGTATCTCATGAAGGTGTGGGTTGTGGGTATAGTCTTAAAGGTAAGGAAGTTGTACATAGTTGCAACCTCAGTACAGTTAATCGGGTGGTGTTGTCTCCTATTGCTCCGGATGCAGATTTTAACAACTTTTGGTTGAGAGGGGGGATTGGCTTATTGATTGTGCGGTTCCGGTTACTTCGCTTCGCTTTCGATCAATTCCGCCATTTTGCGCTTCAATTCGGTGACTGAGACCGGTTTGTAGTCTACCTCTTGTAATTCGTTGTTTGCTTCTGAGACGAACTTATGGGCCAGAACCATCTTCCCCTCGAGTACCTCAAAAGCAATGATGTGGTAGTTGAGTGCTTCGGGGATGCCCTGGTTGCGCCAGATGCCGTTTTTCTTCCGGTTGTAAGCGATGACCGACCGGCGACCTACGGGAAGTAGCATCACTTTCGCGGAAGGGCTGCTGTAGTTGATCCGAACTGCAACCGGTGCTAAATTGGTCTCGCCGGTGAACATGTCACAATTGGCCCAGCCGAGCTGGTTAACCGTGAAAACGTATCGCTCAACCGCCCATGACTTACCGGACAAATCCTCTGCTGCGGATATTTCTGCCTCCATACCTTCGATCGCTCTCTGCTTTATCTCTTCGGCTGCTTTTAGTTTCCCGATGCGGACCAGTCTGTCGGCTTCAGATAACAGATAATCATGACGGGTAAGGCCAGCCAGTGCCATTTGCTTTCTTTGGGTTGCTTCTTCACGCCAAACCAGCATATCCTCTTCGTACTGCTTCCGCAGACGATCGTTTCTGACCGGAATCTGTGCTTTGTGGGCTGATGAACGTTCGTGCCGTTCAAGTTTGCGGGTATAAACTTTTAGTGCCCGCTGACGACGCTGGGTCGTTATATTTTGCCTTTGCTTTTTCGACATGAACAATTTTTCCGAGCCCACCGGTTGGTAAACGATAGCGTTGGTGTCTACCGGGTCGGGCCTGGGCGGTACGTGGTAGGTAGCGAAGTTGATGTAGGCTGGAGTATCTGGTCCCGGATAGGTGTAGAGCCAGTCGTAAAAATCCAGACAGGGTTTAGGGCGCATATCTGGTACCAAGTCACAGCCTCCCCTTCTGGCCAAAGAAAAGTCAATGAATCTATCCAGTAATATTCCCATTTTTTCGAGATATTCTTCGAAGGTCAGAATCTCCGAACTGGGTTTCTTCGGGAGGGAAACTGACCCGGCGGTCAGTTCCCAATTGGTCGGGACCCCGTCTGGGTTGAGGTCGGTGCCGGTGAAAATCTTCATATCCGGATTGAAATAATCGGTGGGGATAGACGCAGAGATTTCTGCACCAGGTTTCAGTTGCAGAGGATGCCCCTCCGCGTCGGTCGCGGTTAGGTTGATCATGCCGCCCGTTTCGAGGCGTTGCCCACCGGAGGTGGTGGTGAGGCCAGCCAGGAGAATATCGGTGAGCTCGTAGGCTTCGGCGAGCTCAATACTGACCGGACCTACGGCGGGGCTACCGTCTTCCCGGACCAGAGTGTTGGGAGCTATCTCAAAAAGACCTCCCTTTTTGCCTTCGATGGACTGGGGCAGGGTAGGGTTCAGGTTTGCTACGACTTGTTTGGGGTTAGTACTGGCGATAGCTTCCCCGATGTTGCGCCAGCGAACGACGGTTGCGACTAAGTCGACACGGCGGTCTTTTTTGCGCTCGGTATCGGTCGCCGTGTTTTGGCGAGCGCGTTGTTCGCCGTAGGAGGAAATGGCTGTTGTAGCTGGCACCACATTGACTTGGGCGAGGGCGCGGGTGCAATGTAAGGCTCTTCGTTGAGCGAGCTCTTCGTTGTAGGCATCCGTTCCTTGTTCATCGGTGAAGGCCTCAACGCTAAGGCTATAGGAGGCGTAACCTTTCAGTTCGTTCGCGAATGTTTTCAGTTTGTCCATTTCGGCAGGGCCGGGCACGTCGAGGGCTGAGGCGAAATAGATGGACTGGGTTAAGTACAGCGTGTCGGTATGGGCTTTTGCAGCGAAGGAGAAAGACAAAAGTAGGATCGAATAGTAGAATGCTTTCATATCAGGCGGAATAATGGGATTTCGGAAAACGGTGTATTTCACTCAGCGTTCTGGCTGTTAATATCTTGCCCGGGCACCAGACTTTAACGGCTCCGGGCGTTGCCTTTTCCAGAAACGTTCCCTGCACCCGCGGCCGCGCCTACCTAAAAAGTGCCTGCTGGAAAGTTTAACTACGTTTGTAGTATGAAGTTTCATCCCGAAAAGCTAACTTGCGCCCATGTCAGACCCGAACGAATTTAATCCTAACGACGAAACACCTCCGGTGCTTGGTAGTTGGCGTCGAATCTATGCCGTGGTGCTCGTGCTCCACGTTGTGCTCATCATTTTATTTTATCTTTTTAGTAACGCTTACGCATGAGCACAATTGACTGGCTGGTAATGACCGGCACCCTCGCTGCAATCGTCATTTATGGCGTAATGAAAACACGTTCGGTAAACAACGTCAAAAGTTACCTGATGGGCGACCGCGACCTGAAGTGGTGGACCATCGGCCTCTCGGTGATGGCTACTCAGGCGAGCGCGATCACTTTTCTGAGTACGCCCGGGCAGGCGTACGAAAGCGGACTCGGTTTTGCACAGTTTTACTTTGGCCTGCCGGTGGCAATGGTCATTTTGTGTGTGTTTGTGCTGCCGATCTATTATCGTTTACAGGTCTATACCGCTTACGAATATTTGGAAAGCCGCTTCGACGTGCGGGTCCGAACCATGACTGCGCTGCTTTTCCTCATGCAACGCGGGCTGGCCGCAGGAATCACTATTTATGCACCGGCCATTATTCTGTCCAGTATTTTGGGGTGGTCTTTGGGGCTGACCATCTTTCTGATTGGTATTGTCGTGATCTTTTACACGGTAATGGGAGGGACTAAGGCTGTTTCGGTTACGCAGAAACAGCAGATGATCGTAATCCTGCTGGGGATGGTTGCTGCCGGTTTTGTCGTGGTGAACCGTTTGCCCGAAGGGGTAGGGCTGAGCGATGCCCTCAACGTGGCCGGGTCACTGGGGAAACTCGAAGTGATCGACTTCAAATTCGACCTCAACGACCGGTACAATATCTGGTCGGCAATGCTGGGTGGAACCTTCCTTTTTCTGAGTTATTTCGGCACCGATCAGAGCCAGGTGCAGCGCTATCTCTCGGGCAAAAGCCTTACCGAGAGCAGGCTCGGGCTGCTGTTCAACGGCATATTTAAGGTGCCGATGCAGTTTCTGGTACTCTTCGTGGGTATCATGGTTTTTGTCTTCTTCCTTTTCGCTACGCCGCCGGTTCACTTCAATACCGCCAACCTCGAGAAGGTCCGCAATTCGGAGTATGCCACGGAGCTCACTGCGCTGGAAGAAGAATACAACCAGTTAAGTTCGGCCACTTCCGAGGCTTCTACCGCGCTGGTGGAAGCACTGAGGTCGAATGATGAGGTACAGTCCGATGAGGCGAAACTAGCCCTCGCTGATGCTGTCTTTAACCGCAATCAGATTGCGGGAGAGGTGGACGCGCTGATTAAAAGCGTCGACGTTGAGGCGATCACAGAAGACCGTGATTATGTCTTCATCACCTTCATCATCAATTATCTGCCCATCGGGCTGGTAGGGTTGCTCCTGGCGGTCATCTTCTCGGCGGCGATGTCGAGCACCAGCTCGGAGCTTAATGCTCTGGCTACCACAACCCTTGTGGACATCTACCGGCGCAGCCTGGTGAAGGAGAAATCTGACGAGCATTACCTGAAGGCCAGCAAAATGCTGACGATTATGTGGGGCTGTGTCGCGCTCAGCTTCGCTGCGGTAGCCAACCTGTTCGATAACCTGATTCAGGCGGTCAACATCATTGGGTCGCTCTTTTACGGTGTTATTCTGGGCGTGTTCGTGGTCGCTTTCTTTTTCAAGAAGATCGGTAGTAAGTCAGTCCTCAGTGGCGCTCTGATCGCCGAAACTTTTGTGGTGTTGACCTTCATTGCCACTTACCTCGAGATGTTTGAGCTCGCTTACCTGTGGCTCAACCTGATCGGATGCGTACTCACGGTTGTACTGGCCTGGTTTTTCTCTTCAGGCAGTAAAGCGGTGAAGCGGGCAATGGGATCTGGTGCTTCCTGAAGCTCCTCCGAATGATTCGCATAGTGTTTGCTCGTATGCAGTAGTATTCGCCTCGCATTGAAACTTTCGTTTGCCGGCGAAGGCTGTAAGGGTACTCTTACCCTGGCGAAAGGACTCCCGGACCAGGAGCAGGCACTGCTCTAAAAGAAAATTGCAGTATTCGGATCGTTGGCGATCTGAATACTGCAATCTGGTGCTCTGTCAATGTTCAATTTTCGGGTTGGGTGCTGGTAGGTTTTGGTGGCTGGCAAGGCGCTTAAACCGGAGCTTAGCCGTAGCTGAGTGAGAATTCGAGTAACGTAGCCAGCCGCCAAAAGACACCGCAGCTAACCCGAAAATCTGAGCTTGACAGAGCACCAGTTTTTAAGGGCTTATGCTTTTGAGGTTATCAACCAACTACTTCGAGGCCGGGAACGAGGTAGCGCATCAGGTAAACCAGGGCTACACTGATCAGAAGGCCGAAGGAAACCTTAGCGAGGTCTTTGCCTACATCTTTAAAAGCTGCGTTGAGGTTGAGTCGACCGGGGATGGTTTCCATGTACGCTATGAAAGCACGGCCGATCATAGCGGAAGCCATGGCAGGGATGATCCAGTTGATGTCGGTTGCCTGATCTCTGAGGTAGACCACGTACCCGATCAGGAGCAGGATAACCACATTGAGCGCGATGCCTGCGTAGTGCCACATCGGTGCTTTCTTGATGTCGCTGGGCTCTTTGATCAGCTCAATGGTGTAACGGATCGCAATTTCCCGACCAGCCAGCAGCCCGAGGAATACCCAGGTTGTAGACATTGGAACATTACTGAATTCTTTGAAGAACAGTAAAAGTACACCGTATACGAAGTCGACGATTGTAGCCGAACGAATATCAGTTGTGTTCGTCTTTTCTTTAACGATTTTCTGGATCTTACCACCTTTGCTGTAGAAGATGAAAGCCAGCATCGCCAGCAGAATGCCGAGGGAAAGGACGAGCTCAAACCCGGTCAGTGCCCGGGGGAGATAGACGTAGATATTGGCAAAGTCCTGAATCAGCCACTGCCCCCAGAGGAAGCCCGTGGAACACCACTGAAGAATTGACCAATTGCGCTTTTGGCTTCCGGTAATTTTGTTGTCGATAAACCGCTTGTCCAGCAGTTTGGTAACGAGTTGCCATACAATGATGGCCACACAGAAGGCGAGGGCATAACCGAGAACTGACTTTTCGGTCATGTCCCATAGTCCTTTGGGCTTAAAGAAGGTCAGTACAAGAAAACTCGTGCTTACCGGAATTCCCGTACGGGTAAGCAACATGAGCACCAGCGGTGGTAGTAAATAAGGCCAGGACATGTTTTCTACGAAAGCGTACTTCTCGAGTCGACCGTAGCTGACGTCACCGGTGTAACTGAACCAGCCGTATACGAGTGTCAATGCGAGGATAGAGCCGGAAAAGCCCCACAATACGTACCAGGGCTTGTCTTCGTTGGAAGCCAAAAAAGTACCCAGGGTCTGAATCGAATCATTGCCTACAACGGCATAGCCGGCAAGGATAAAGCCGATCCACATGATAATAAGAGTGGGGTCCATTGTTAATCCGATTTTTGAGTAGTTCGCTTACTTAGCGGCAAGATAGATGCGTTTGTTCGGAAGCCAGGTTAACTCAGGGTTAAGTCTGAAAAGAGTCGCTGGTATAAAGGGCCCGATTTGCACTCATGTTGTATCTTGGTAGATTATACTGCATCTCCCTTACTTCGCTGATTATGAACCATTCAATTGGCGAACTGAGAAAAGCCAGCCTGCTAGATCGCCAGAATGGATGCCATCCGGATCAGAGCCTCGCGTGGTTGTTTCTGCTTCGTGATGGATTCTTCGAAGGGGCAGGTGAAGATGTTATCGTTTACGATGCCGATAGCAACGTTTTCCTCGCCCTCCAGAAGACGGTTTACGGCATGGTGTCCAAGGCGACTGGCAAGTACCCGGTCCAGGGCCGTCGGGGCTCCGCCCCGCTGCAGGTGACCGATCACCGTAACCTTAGGCTCCATACTGGCCAGTTCGTCTTTGATCAGGGCCGATACTCCCGCAGCACCACCCAGGTGGTGCCCTTCTGCGACGACGATGACACTGAAGAGTTTGCCCCGCGCCTTGTTTTTACGAAGAACTGTCTTGAGGTCTTCAATATTGGTCTCTGCTTCGGGAATCAGAACTGAGCTAGCTCCGGAGCCAATTGCCGTATGCAAAGCGATGTAACCGGAGTGGCGGCCCATCACCTCAACGAAGAAAAGGCGGTTATGGCTGTCGGCTGTATCCCGAATCTTATCAACTGCTTCAATGGCTGTATTCACGGCAGTGTCGAAACCAATGGTGTAGTCTGTTCCGTAGAGGTCGTTGTCGATCGTTCCGGGAACGCCGATGAAGGGAATGTCGTATTCTTCACTGAAAACCTTGGCGCCGGTAAAGGTGCCGTTTCCGCCGATGGCGATACAGGCGTCAATGTCGTACGCCTTCAGATGATCAGCGGCCATTGCTCGCCCTTCGGGCGTCATGAATCGCATCGAGCGGGCGGTCCGTAAAACGGTTCCTCCGCGTTGGATGATGTTGGCTACGTCGCGGCGCTCCATTCTTTTAAAGTGCCCGTCAATCATGCCCTCGTAACCACGTTCGATTCCGTAGACGTGGAGTTTGTTCCATGCTGCAGTTCTGACCACGGCGCGTACGGCGGCGTTCATGCCCGGAGCGTCTCCTCCAGAGGTGAACACAGCTATTCTTCGGATATTTTCTCTTTTCATGTATGTTTTCTTGGGGCGGCAATTACGACAGCGCAAAATTACAAATAACCAGTTGAATAAGTGAGTTGCGAGATCTCCTCATTCTGTGCCCGGGCATTCCGGATCGATACCGTCCGGGCCCATCAAGATCAACGGGCTCACCCGGCGGATAGTGCCTTACTTGAAGGTTGCCACCGAGCGGTGGAAATCGGCAAGGGCTTCAATCGGTTTGTGTACAAACCGACCAACTTTCAGGTCGCGCTCGTGCATGGCGGCCAGTAAGATGGGTTTGAAGTGGAAGGCTATTGAACCGATGAAACTGACCGGCAGGTCCAGGTGACCCCGGTACTTACGAACGTGGCGGTCCAGGAATTCGGCAAAACTGGTGAATACTATTTTTTGAATCAACGGATGGTCCTGGTGCTCACCCATAAACCGGGTAAAGCTGGCCAGGTAGGTGTTGGGGATGTCAGACTCGTAAACCTTATCGAGGATGTCCGATTTGTCGACTTTCGCAAATTTCTCAAAGGCATCGGTCAGTTCATCGTCCAGCTCCCGGTAAAAGTAGGTGCGCAGGAGGGCTTTTCCGAGGTGGGAGCCACTGCCTTCATCACCCAGCATGAAGCCGAGGTTGGTAACGTTGTCCGTCACGTCGTCTCCGTCGTAAGAACAAGTGTTGGAGCCCGTTCCCAGGATACAGGCAATACCGGGGTTACGGCCGCAGGCCGCGCGGGCAGCACCCAGCAAATCGTGCATAACCAGAACTTTTGCCTCCGGCCAGCTTTGTTGAATCCGGTCCTGAATTACCTGCTTTCGCTTATAATCCCAACAACCGGCACCATAGTAGTGTACTTCTTTTGGCGACAGGCCGGGAAGAAGTTCTGTGGTAAGGCGGTCCATTTCCCCATGGAATAATTCTTTGGGATGAACCACTGGGTTGTACCCCGCGGTATGTACGTAAGAGGTCTCGCCGTCTTTGGCAACCCAGGCCCAATCGGCCTTGGTAGACCCAGAATCCGCAATTAATAACATGATGGATATTTTAGCCCGGCGAAGGTAGTGTATATTTTACACTAAGTAGGGCGGGCACGCAGGTGCAGAGAAAGTTTTAAAGCATGTTCGCACCTGATTTTTCTTTCCGGGCATCTTTTTAGGTTCGGTCAGGTTGGCTATCAGGCTCCCCCGGAAGGTCATGAACCACAGAAGGATGTTTGAAAACAAAAAGTTTTGAATTGTTTTATTTTTAAAACAAAAAGGTTTATATTTGTGATGGTGTCGCTTTTTTTCAAACATTTATTTACAGACCCTTCTTATTTTCTGGTTGCAAAAACAAAAGAATATGTCAGTTTCTTCTACTCCCCAATCCACGAGGGTGGAGCGCTTTTCTGCAAAAGCTCTCAGTTATGGCGCTTACTACGCTGTGGAAATTTTCCTGATTGCACTAATCCTGTATTTCTGCATCAGCAGAGGGCTGAGTTTCAGTGTGGATATATACGACCCTATGCCGGGCGGCGAAACTGCGGTGCTGTCGGAGGCGTCGGTAGGTAAAGGCTGGCTGTCCGGAGTGGAGGCCTCTGCCTCTGCTCTTCTGGCCTCTTTCATTGCACCTGCTGCCGAGCCTGCTTCGTCAACTTCCGAAAAGACGGTCGCTATTGCCTCGGCCCACGATGGTTTCAACGAAGTTGCACGAACCGATGATCCTGCTCCGCACATCAGTAATCTGACTTTAGTACTCAGCCCTGATTACGGAGAGCGGAAAGGCCTGCCCGCAACGATCATCAAAGCGAAGAAGGAGCGGGTTCAGAACTATTTGCGCCGCTACGCAGGAGCCGCCCAAAACGAAATGGCTGAATTTGGTATTCCTGCCAGCATCACGCTTGCTCAGGGTTTGTTGGAGTCGAATGCGGGAGACAGCAAGCTTGCCGTCAATTCCAACAATCATTTCGGGATCAAATGCAGGAGCAAGTGCCTCGGCTGTACCTGTCGTAATTACGGAGACGATACCCGTTATGATATGTTCCGCGTTTTCAATTCGGTAGCAGAGTCTTTCCGGGAGCACTCGAAGCTGCTCAACACCAAACGGTACGCTAAACTGAAGACCTACGGGACCGATTACGTAAAATGGGCCCACGGCCTGAAGGCCTGCGGCTACGCTACTGACAAAAACTACGGGCATAAACTGGTGAAAATCATCGAGAACCTCGGCCTGGATGCTTACGATAGAGTAGAAGCATGAGCCACTCGGCCGGCCATACTCTACGGTAGTATTTTCATCAGGCTTTGCTTAGTTGGCTTAGCCAGCTGAGCACGATTTTGTTGAAGCCTCTCCAGTCTTCGAGGTTGCAAAGGTGCCCACGGCCCTCCATTACAACCAATTCGGCCAGAGGCTGATGCTTCTTGTTGTAACGCCTGGCGGCATCGAGAAAGACGTGGTCCTGATCGCCGTTGACGAGGAGGCTTGGCGTTTTTAGCTTTCGGTCATAGAACTTTCCAACGACGCTGAAGAAGTCCTTATAAAGTCCCAGCCATTTGAGGAATTCGCCTGGCGCCAGCTTGAGCGATTGCTTACGGTACTGGACCCGGCTGAATTTGTGGTTCTTCCTTGGCATTACGATCAGGATGAAACCGTCGTATATCCACCTGAAAGGGACAAAGTAACTCATGAACTTTCCGAAGTGCGCAAAAGTGCTGATCCGCCAGTCGGCTTTGAATACGCCCCCGCACATAATCATTGTCTTCATCATCTCCGGGCGGAGAGCGTTGAGTTTCTGAAGGATGATACTGCCCAGAGAAAGTGCTATGAAGTGAGCACGCGTAACACCGGTATGATCGATAGTGCGGATCAGATCGTCGGCGATGATGTCAAAATCATAAACCCGGTAGCTTGGCTGAAGGTCCTTGCTGTAACCGTGGTCCCGCATGTCGATGAGCAGCAGATTGTAAAAAGGCTTGAAACCCTCGATCTGAAATTTCCAGGTGAGTGAGCTGCCGCCGGCACCGTGGATGAAAATCATCCATTCAGAATCGTCTTTGCCCGTTAAATGGGTGGTATAGTGGAGAAGGTCTTGCAAATGAGCATGCTTAAGTTGCAAATGTAACACGAGGATTACAGTTGTCTGGTAGTGATGGGTAAATCCTGGCCTGTATGAGAGCCATCGACATGAGTAATGGCAAAAGCCTGAAGCCGGTTGGCGGATCAGCCTGGAGAAGGCAATCTGGTCCGGAAAGGTACTTCAAAACCATTGTTAAGCCAATGTGCCTTAAATAATCTTAGAATAACGCATGTATTAACCCCGCATTAAATATTGATATACAGTCTATTATATTGAAGGGGCCTGCTTGTTAGTTTCTGGTCTGGGAATGATATTTACAGAGTCCACTCAGCGCGTCAGCGAATCCACCCGGAAGGGTGTTTTTATTTACAGTTTCGAGCCTATACCAAATGTCTTACTCTCGATTAAATCAATATATTCAGCTAGGTATTTTTCGCCTGGAAGATGTCTGCGTCCGGGTCCAGGACGGGATGGAAGGTTTTCTCCGTACCGCCGCTCTTGAAAAAGCATCAGATATAGAAGCCGTTTTTCGTTGGCTTCGAAAACGAAACATTCGCATCGCTCTCATCAGCGATGCCGATTATACCGATACTAACGTACTTCTCGAACGCCTTAATTGGGGCGTAGGGGAGGAGGAGCTGATCCAGTTGGTTGTTACCAGTCAGGAAAAGAAACTCAATCCGGTTCGTGATATTCTGGAAGCAGCAAATCTCACGGACGGGCAACTGGCGTTTTCGGTTCTTGATACGCCCCGCCTTCTTCAGTGTGCTCATTTCAGTAGAGTCCATTTCAATCTTGGCGTAACCAACGGCCGGTGTAGCTACGCCGAGTTAGCGGATACTCCGCACCATGCTTTACTTGATGGATCTGTCCAACTCCCTAATTTTCTTCTGGAAAATTTGCCGATGGTCAATACCTCGATCCGCACGATGGTAAACACTGACGCACGCCTCCCATTACTCTTCTTCCCGCGGACCCTAACTGATTTTATGTGGTAAGCAGGTTTCTTACGAGGGGGGCTGTTCAGCTCTTTGTCCGCAATGGATAAGGACGCAGGCGGTTAGTCGAACCCGATTTGCATCAAATCCTGCACTTAGAGTGTTACCTTTGCTCTCCAGTAAACTGCTAACACCATACTACATGAGCTTTTTCAAGAAGTTTTTCAATAAAGAGAAGAAAGAAGACCTCGATAAAGGCCTGGAAAAAACCAAGGCCGGCTTCTTCAACAAGATCAGCAGAGCAGTTGCGGGTAAGGACACTGTAGACGAGGAGGTTCTGGATGAACTGGAGTCTATCCTGATCTCAAGTGACGTGGGGCTGGACACCACAATTAAAATCATCGAGCGGATCGAGGCACGCGTCGCTGAAGACAAATACGTAAACACCGGAGAACTCCATGAGATTCTGCGCAGCGAAATCGTAAACCTGCTCGCTGAGCAAAACGACGTCGATTACGAAGATTACGTTTTGCCTCCTACCGAGGGGGACGGCCCTGCCATCATCCTTGTTGTGGGCGTTAACGGAGTGGGTAAAACTACTACTATCGGCAAGATAGCCAACCAGTATCAGCTCCAGGGAAAGAAGGTAGTGCTCGGCGCAGCCGACACCTTCCGGGCCGCTGCGGTAGATCAGCTGAAAATCTGGTCGGAACGCGTAGGTTGTGAATTCTACTCAAAGGGAATGTACACCGATCCGGCAGCAGTAGCGTATGAGACCACCAAATATGCAGTAGACAACAACTGCGACGTAGCGATAATCGATACGGCAGGACGCTTGCACACGAAGTTCAACCTGATGAAGGAACTCTCTAAAATTAAAAGGTCTATCACTAAGGCTCTTCCTTCGGCCCCGCACCAGGTCTTGCTGGTATTAGACGCCACTACGGGCCAAAACGCCATTGAGCAAGCTAAGGCTTTTACTGAAGCGACTGACGTAACAGCGTTGGCACTTACTAAGCTGGACGGTACAGCAAAGGGTGGTGTGGCGATTGGAATTACCGATTCTTTCCGCGTTCCGATTCGTTATATCGGCGTGGGAGAGGGCATAGATCACCTCCAGATATTCAACAAACGGGCCTTTGTGGATAGCCTGTTTGGCAGCGAAATGAAAATTTCTTGATTTTTTTTTGCTATTCCGTGCACATATTTTAAAAGAGGCAGTTTACCCTTCCGAATCGCGCAAACGAAAGAAGCCGATGACATCCGGCAAGATGAAATCGGCTCCTGTTTTCTTAGTGTGATTCGTAAGCTTCGGCGAGGACCACGGCAATGGTTATTCTCGTTGAAGTCAGATTTTTTTACTCTCTAATTCAGCATCCTTAATTCAGTGAACGGAAGGAGGAAGCTGTGACATACAATCCACACTCTTATGTACAAAGTAAACTGCTTACTTTTGTCAACAATGCTGATGTTGACATTGGCAAACGCCTCACTCTTAGCACAAGGTACCACTTACGAAGTTAATTTTGCAAGTATTGCCTTTGTTAATCTCGAATTAAATGAAGATTGCACGCGGGATGTCATTTATATGAATCTCCTTACCGGCAACTCAGATGTAGATGGCGACGGTATCGTCCCTCCTCAGGAAGCATTCATTATTGAAATAGACGATAACTCTCCGGATAACGGCCCCATAGTTGATGGCTGCGGAATGTTCAACTACACCATCCGCCCCAACCCTGATAGTTCTGTTGTTGGCTTCACCTTCGGCTCCGGTACAATTACCGCCCGTGACGCAACGCCTCCTCAGCAATTTGGAACCGCTACCCCTAATATCGGGCCTTTCTTTACTCCTCAATTGCAGGAACTCACGATCAACACACTGCCCGCGAGTATCTCGCGTACTTTTATGGTTGACGGAGCATCCGGCTTCCCCCTCATGAACTCCCTCTCCGGAGAACTGATGAACCGCCTCCTCGCGGGTGGCATCATCCCGCGTTTCACGGATGCATGTTCCGATGTAACGGTTGTCGTATCTGACGAAATCATCAACACCGGCGCCTGCGAAGACATCATCATCCGTCGCAGCTTTATGGCTACCGACGCCAGTGCCGACTGCATCTCTCCCAACCCCGCAGGAAATAACGGAACAACTACGGTGACCTACGATATAGTGCTCGAACGGCCGAATTCAGCCAACGTCATCGCTCCCATCGATCTCGTAACTTACGAGTGTAACGATCCTGCACTGGCCGGCGGTAACTTCCCCGATCCCGATCCCGAAGATTACCCTTTCCTCAATGGTCCCAACGGACCAGTCTACCTCAATGAGATTTATGGTAACGTTGGTGCATCTTTCACCAATAGCGGTGCCGTCCAAATCTGTAATAACACCATCAAGTATGTTCGTACTTATACCGTCATTGACTGGTGCGATACGGATAATGTCCAGACTTTCACTCAGTTAGTAAAGGTGGGCGATACCGGAGCACCTACCATCGTAGCTCCTACCCAGGACCTTGACTTCGACCTGCTGCCAGACGACGGACCGCTTGTGTTCAGTACCAACGCTCCCGGATGTGGTGCCTACCTGACAACCAATATGGCCGGACTAAGCATCACCGATGGCTGTTCCGCTCTAATGACCGTTACTGCGTTCGTTCTCATCAATGGCGATGAAGACAACATCAGCGGCGCCATCAACGTCTACGCTTCAAGCGCAACCGACCGCCTGACCCCCTTCCTGCCCGCAGGCCCTCACATCATTCGTTACGTAGCAGAGGATGAGTGCGGCAACCAGACTACTTCTGATCTCGACATTGTAGTGGAAGATCGCTCCGGTCCGGTAATGATCGTTGAAGACGCTCTCAATGTTGCCCTCAGCAGCAGTGGCTTCGCCACCGTGAACGCTACCGACCTTGACGAAGGCTCTTACGATGACTGTACTGATATCACGCTTGAGATCGCTTTCGCAAACATCAACTCCCTGATGCCAATCGGTGCCTACGGACCAAGCATTACCCTCAGTTGTGTTGATCTCGATCAGGTAGTGACGGGAATCCCCGTCATCATCCGCGGAACGGATGAGAACGGCAACACCAACACCCGGATGTCTGTACTTAATGTTGTAGACAACACCGCTCCTATCTGTATCGCACCTGGTAACCTCAACCTCACCTGTAGCGAAGCCGACGCCATGCTGCCGGAAGATGTAAACGCTGTTTACAATACTGATCCGGAAGGAACAGTACAAATGTTCGACCAACTCTTCGGTGAAGTCACTACCCTGGATAACTGTGGCAATGAATACTCGGCTCAGAACATCGTCGCCAACATCAACGACTGCGGAACGGGTACCATTAACCGCTCTTTCACCGTAACCGACGGGCAGGGCTTCGTATCTGCTCCGGGATGTGAACAAATCATCAGCATCCGCGGCGTACGGAATTATACGGTAGAATTCCCGGGAGATGCATCCGCTACCTGTGGGTTGATGCCTGACGTGAATGACTTCGTCTACACGCCACTCGGCTGCGATATGGTTGTCTCCTATGTGGAAGTCGATACCTTCTTCGCGGCATCTGATGCATGTTTCAAGATCCGGCGTACGATCGAAATTATCAACTGGTGCGAGTACGATGGCAACGGAGATTTTTACACCATCCGCCGCGATGCCGATAATGACGGTAACTATGAAGAATCCACCTTCCTGCACGTCATCCCTAACGGTAATACGGACGCAGGAGACGACGTCGCAGTACTGGACCAGGATAGTGACCGGGATAACCTCAACAACATCGGTTTCCTCGATGTCGACGACAACTTCGGTGCCTTCGGCACGGACAGCGATAATGACGGAGATACCGGCTACGCAGATTCCGAAAGCCGTGGAGCCTTCCGTTACGTTCAGTTCATCAAGGTGTACGACAACATCGCCCCAACCATCACGAATATTTCTTCTGATGTCGCAAACAGCGAAGACTGTAACGGAGGAGGTATTCAGATCGATTACACCATTACCGACGACTGCGTTGGCGCAAACCTCAGTACGAACGTTGAACTCGACCTCAACTTCGTTGCCGGCGGAGGCTTCTCGGCTACCCGTGAACTAACGTCTGACGAAGTAATCGGCGACGGTAACGGCAACTACAACGTAATCCTCTCAGGATTACCCGTAGGAGAGCACGCTATCCGGGTGGCAGCAACCGATGGCTGCGGCAACGTCAATGGTCGGATCATTCAGTTCGATATTCAGGACAACAGCACCGTAACCCCGATTTGTATCGGGCGCCTGACCTTCGTTCTGATGAACGACGGTGCCGGTGGCGGTTCCGCACTTGTCGAAGCGGACGACTTCGTCGTGAGCCTCAACGGAAACTGTAATAACGTAGACGTTGACTATTCTATCTACCGCGACTTTGAATACAACGACCCCAACTTTGTTCCCGGCACCAACAGAACCGACTTCCCGGTCAGTTGTGACGACGTAGGTGACATCCTCGTTCAGGTATACGCATTCACGCCGAACGGTCAGGCGGGCCTGTGTAATGCAACTGCTGTAATCGAGCCCAGCTCTACGGTCAGCTGTACCGCAGCGAATGTAGCTTCTTTGTCGGGGTTCATTACCTCTCCGAGAAATGAGTTGCTCGACGGAATCGAAGTACACATCAGCGATATGGACACCATGGATGATATGCTGTACACCGACGCCAACGGAAGTTTCCTCTTCCCCGCACTTTCGGAAGGCCATGAGTACATGATTCGGCCTAGTATGCCCGACGAGGTGAACCTCGAAAGAATCAAGACCAGTGACATCACCATCATCGGTGCCCACGCCCTGGGAGCTATCCTGATCGAAGATCCCTACCGTATGATCGCGGCAGACGCGAACGGCGATGGATTCATCGACATCGGAGATATGATCGCTATTCGTCGGGTTATCCTCGGCATCGACGCAACGTTCACGGAAGGACCGACCTGGCGCTTCATCCGCCGCGACTTCGACCTGGAGGGACTGACCGAAGGGTGGGATCCGGATGTGTTCCCTACAACCTACCGGGTGGAAGAACTACTGGGACATAACCGTGAGGCTGATTTTGTAGCCATCGAAATTGGCGACGTATTCGTTCAGTCCACTGGTCGCGAAAGTCAACCACTCACCGCATCCGACGCAACGTTGGCCGTCGGAGAACGTATCGATCTTGACATCACTGCCCGGGACCTGGCCGGCTTCCAGGGAACTTTCGATGCAGCATCGGGTCTGGAAATCGAAGGCTGGAGCTCCGAAGTGCTCAGCGCCGGAAACGTCAACGATCGCTACCTCAGCCACGGCCTGCTTGCCGTAAGTTACAACGGCGATGAGCTCGAAGACAATGCCCCTGTACTTACTTTGCACCTGCGCGCCGCCGCCCCTGATGTCCGGATAAGTGACTATCTTAGCGTCACGGATCGAATGACCTACCCCGAGGCGATTCTGACGGGAGGCAATACGGCGACCTTAAGCCTTGAATTCAGCGAGACCACCGCGGGTGGAGCAGATGTTATACTGCACCAGAACTTCCCCAACCCCGTGGCCGCTCAGACCAACATCGTGTTTGAATTGCCCCGCGCCAGTGACGTAAAACTGGAAGTGCATGACCTCCAGGGCCGCATCGTTACGAAGCGGTCACTCGAAGGCCAGGCCGGACGCAATACAATCACCCTTTCGACCTTCGACGACCTGAATAATTATACCGGCGTTCTGACCTACACGATTACCGTGGGACAGACCCGCCTTACGAAACGCATGACCGTGGTTGCCGCCCGGTAATGCTGGTTCCCTGAGTGTGAACCAAAAGTTTTAGAGAGTAGCGCGACCCTGCCTTTTCCCTCGGGAATTGGTGGGGTTATGCTCTTTTATCTTCGTAACTGAACGGTCAAAGGAAATCGTTATGCAACTGGCGATCAGGAATACCTGATGTGCAATTCAGTTGTTGTCAGGGTGGCTTAGTGGATACGCTAACCGTATAACAACAGTGCCTGATTTACGGGCGCGGCCGCAGGTGCAAAGCCGGTTTTTAAATAAACAGGGTAGCGCGAAAGCCGTAGCATCCCTTATTTTACGCTTCTTACCCGTAAACATATCAAATGCCATTGAGCCTGCCTCCCGACCTCCGTAATCGCCTCCTGGCCCGCTTCGAGGGAGCCGAAGCTAGAGCGGTCCGGCTGGTCGACGAAGCAAGCAGCCTGAAGTCGGCCGCTGATCGCTGGCCGGCTCTGTTTCGGGAAACATGGGATAAATCTGCAGATCACCACCGTTTGTTTCTCCACGGAAGGTTACTCGATTACCCGCCGGCGGACGACGAAGAAACTGAAATGATTCAGCAATGGCTGGCGTTTGTTCGTCGCCAGAATGACGAGTCTGATGACAACCCCATCAAAACACTTGAGTTTCACGAGCTCATTGGCTCTTTTTATCCACGATTCATCGACGCCGGCGATACACCCGATCCGGTGGAAACGATGAGTAACCTGATCTCGGAGGTGCATCAGGCAATAAAGGATTACGGTGATGTGGACACAAAAGGTGACCTGGCAACATTGCTGCTGAATTGTATCGAAGTACTCAGCAGTTATTATGAGCAGCGCAACGATCTTTTGCAAGCGGTGGCTCACGCAAATATGGCGGTAATCAAAGCAGAGGATTTTGGCCGGAGAGGCCGGGCGATGAAAAACCGGTGTCGGTCCGCAAAACTTCTCTTTGTCGGGTCCCGCAATATCGACGAAGCCCTCAACCTTGTTTTACCGATCTGGGAGGTGGTTCAGGACCGCCCTCCTTCGCTCGATCGGGCGGTCCTTGCGTACACCCTTGCGAAGGGATATGCACAAACCGGAGACCTGACTGAAACGAATTACTTCCTCGAAAAAATAGTTGCGGACCTGCGGGCAATTGGGCTTGGGCTCGATGAAGACGATACGGCAGCAGTATTTAACTCCTGGCTGAATACTCTCCCGTCCTGGGAGCCTCGGGCAAACTACACCCTGGAGCGGTTTATGGCTGCGGCTACACTCCATGGGCAGTATGCTACGCTTCGGGAAATAACCGTTCCTGCGCCCGAAGACAGGAAGTTCTGGCAGGAAAGGCGGGAACGTTGTCTCGATATGATCGAAAAGTGCCGCGAACTTCAGGCCTACCAGGAGCTGGTGGATCAGCACGTGATCGCCGGTCAGCCGATCCCCGCTTTTACTGCCTGGAACGAGCAAAGACTGGATCATGCGGCAAGTAACTTCAATCAGTGGCTGACTGCGATATATGACCGCTTCGAGGAAGGCGATCAGTCCGATGAATTACACACCGCGCTGTACACTAAACTTGAGGACGATACGGTGAAAAGTGATCTCGTAAACGAGATGTTGGTGTGGCAACTCATCGGAGAGTTTCACACCTGCCGCGGTGAGGTGGAAGATTCGGAGAAGGCTCTGAATACCGCCTACGAACTGGCAACAACTGCTAACCGGCTGGAAGAGCAGTTGCACATCCTGAAGCTGATGGTCGGTAACTACCTGGGGCCGGATCATATTGGGCAGCGCCTGGATACATGCCTGAGTGCTATTGACCTCATCGAGGCTGCAAGGGCAGACATCACCACGCCGTACCAGCGCAGTGCTTTTATTCAGGATAAGTACGAATTTTACGCGCTTTCCTTGAAGATCAGCTGGAAGAACAATGATACGGACCTGATGCTGGGGTTGATGGAGTTGGTGAAAGCCCGTGGGTACAAGGAAGCATTGCTGCGCCAGGGTGAAGAAGCAGAAGACCTGAAAGAGGAACTCGGTGCGTTGCACCGGCAAAGTATGGAGGCCGATCCTGAAACATTGGCCTCCGTTACCCGGAGGCGACAAATCCTGTACGACACCCGCTTGCTCCGGGCGCGGAGCCAACGGGAGCCTTTTGACTACCGGGCCGCCTCCTTTTTCAAAGTAACTGAAGGACTGGGCGAGGGAGAAGCAGTCCTCAACTACTGCGAGCTGATTGGAGGTGTCTGGTTCTTCCAGCTTATTACGGGCGACCGGTTGCTGGCGCAGGAATACCAGGTTGATGAAGAGTGGCTCCATGAGCACATTGCCGCCTTCGGCGGCGGGTTGCCAGCCGGATACCGCGGCCGGGCAATGGCCGGATATGTACCGAAATACAGGGATAGGACGTTCGCCCGCCCGGAGTTAAAACACAAGGAGCTGGCCGAATGGCTACTGCCGGACGAGTTCCGGGAGGCGCTCATTGGTTGCCGGCATTTACGGATTTGTCCTCATCATGAGTTGCACGCAGTGCCGTTTCATGCCTTGCCGTATGAAGGTGGGTACCTGATTGAGCAGTTTGCCGTTAGCTACCTTCCCAACCTGAGTTGTCTGCCTTTAGCGCCGTCCTCCGGAAATGAGGGTGGGAGTGTCGCGCTGATTGGTACCGATTGCTTTGCTGACTTCAACGGCCAGGGACTGACTTCTTTGCCGGGCGCACTGGCCGAGGTGAATGAACTCGCAGCGTACTACAACGACATCGGTGTGCCGGTGCTGAACTTCAACGGAGAGGCGGCGCGGCGCGAGCACATTCTTAGTCGGGACGCCGTACAGGAGCTGGAAACGTGTCGCGTGGTTCACCTGGCGGTTCACGGAGAAGACCCTTTGGCGGAAAGCCCGATGGATGCCCGCCTTTTCCTCCGGGATGGCTTTATCGACGGATTCGACGTGTCGTTGCTGCGCCTCTCCGCTGAGGTGGTGGTGCTGAGTGCATGCTTTGCGGGAGCACGGCCGCAGGCCGTGAGGGGCTTTGATGAGCTGGCTGCTGATGATATGTACGGTTTGCAGTCGGCCTTTTTCTCTGCCGGTGCCAGCAGTGTTCTCGGAGCACTCTGGCCGGTAGAGGACCAGACCGGGAAGGAACTCATGGTTGCCTTTCACCAGCACCTGCAGGGGCACAGCCCTGCGGAGGCATTACGGCTGGCGACGCTTGAGTATTTGCGGCTCGCTCCTCCGGAGCGGCGGGGAGTTGTTTACTGGGGGAGCTTCTTTTTGGTGGAAGGGTAGGGTTGTTGGTTTATTGTTCCATCGTTTTGGTGGAAGCAACGCTTTCTTCAACCCAGCCGGCACCTGCGTTTATCGCCCCAAAACCGGCAAGTTCCCAAATGTCAGAACCAATGCATCCTGTTATGCAAATTAAATGTACCTTCATCGCCTCTAAAAGCCGATTTTTCGTCGGTTGGCGGACTGGCCACTCTCTACTTTATGTAAGGTCAGGTTTTAACTTAATCAACTAACCAATCAACTGAATATGCGAAAGCAAACCGTAAAATGGTTTCTACCATTTCTGCTCCTGCTCCCGGTGTTATCCTGGGCGCAAGACGAACGCCCTCCCGTCACGAGGGCTTTTTTTATTGACAATGCCTTCATCATGCAAGAACCCGGCAAGGTCATTGACCTTGGTTCGGTGGTTATCCGCAACGGCCTCATCGAGGCTGTGGGTAAAGGTCTGAAAGCTCCCCTGGACGCTAAAACATTAGAAGGTGATTCTCTGTACGTTTACGCGGGCTTTATCGAAGGTCTCTCCCACACAGGAGTGCCGAAACCAAAGCAGCCGGAACGCGGCAGCCGTCCGGAAGTGAAAGATCCGGGTAACCCTCCTAACTCAGTCGCCGGTATTCAGCCGGAGCGCTCGGTAACGGATATGATGAAGGCGGACGATAAGTCGGTGTCCGATATGCGGGCTCTTGGCTTCACCGCCGCTCATGTGGTTCCTTACGGTGGTATGCTGCCCGGGCAGGGAGCCATCGTTCTGCTCGGCGGAGACGATGAACGCGAAATGGTTCTGCGCACGAACACTTCGCTGTACTCCGCCTTCGAAGGTGGGCGCCGGGTTTACCCGTCTACCACTATGGCCATTATGTCTAAGTACCGTGAACTGTACATGCAGGCTGAACAGGTAAAAGGCCAGTCAGATAAGTACGCAACGAACGCCCGCGGAATGAACCGGCCGGAGTACGACGAAGTACTCGAGGCTTTCTTCCCGGTTATCGATAAAAAGATGCCCGTCTTTTTCGAAGTTGACGACGTAAAAGAAGTTCACCGGGCAATTGGCCTGTCAAAAGAACTTGGCTTCGACCTGGTACTGGCAGAAATGACCCGCGGACAACTGGTGATGGACAAACTCAAAGCCACCTCAACCCCCGTGTTCCTTAGCCTGGACCTTCCAAAAGAGAAGAAAGAGGACAAGAAAAAAGGTGGGAAAGGAAAAGGAGATAAGAAAGACGCCGATGAAAAAAAGGACAAGAAGAAAGGAGACAAAGAAATGTCTCCTGAGAAAAAGATGATACTTGACCAGGCCGAAGCCCGGCGGGATGCTTCCCGCAAAGAACTCGAAGAGCAAGCGGCAATGTTGGCCAAAGGAGGAGTCGATTTTGGCTTCTCAACCCTGAATGTGAAAGCAGGTGAAATCCGTGCACACCTTGGGCGCATGATCAAAGCTGGCCTTACCGAAGACCAGGCCCTGGCTGCACTCACCACCACGCCCGCTAAAATGCTTGGTATCGCTGACGTGGCCGGTACCGTAGAAAAGGGAAAAATCGCTAACCTGGTCGTGACCGATAAGCCTTACTTCGCTGAAGGCTCCAACGTCCGCTACGTCATTGTAGATGGTACCCCCCACGAATACGAAGCCAAAAAGAAGAAAAAGAGCGGACTGTCCGACCCCAACGCTACGGTAAAAGCCGCTGGCGAATGGACAATCACGATCGACGTTCCCGGACAATCGACCGAGAGCACCCTCACCATCACCGATGACGGAGGAAGCCTGAGCGGAACAATGTCAGCCGAAGGCGAATCGCGGAGTCTCTCCGATGTTACGTTGGATGGTTCCAACCTCACCTTCGGCAGCCAGTTCGAAGCAGGCGGCCAGCGGATCAACCTGTCCTTCGATCTCATCATCGATGGCAACAACATCGAAGGCTCCGTTAAAGCGGGCAACTTTGGTTCTTTTGACGTAGAGGGTTCACGGACCCCGGAATAAAATCCGCTAGCACTGGCCTGAGCCAGTACCTCAAACACCATTCATTCACGCTTTGGAAATACCAGCATGAAAAAATATAATATAATTTTCCTTCTGCTTTTCGCAGTGGCCACATCAATGACGGCCCAGACAGAGAAAGGCAGCATCCATATCAAGAACGGAACCGTAATCACCATCACCAACGGGATTTTGGAGAATGCGGACGTTGTTATTACTGACGGCAAAATCACCGGAATCGGTAAGTCACTCAAGGCGCCTAAGGGAGCCAAAGTAGTTGATGCCACCGGACAGTTTGTAATGCCCGGCATCATTGATGCCCACTCTCACATCGCACTCGACGCGGTAAACGAAGCCACCAATATCGTTACCGCCGAGGTGGAAACAGGTGACGTACTCGACCCCCTCGACGTAGGGATTTACCGCGCTCTGGCCGGTGGCGTAACCGCCACCCACGCCATGCACGGATCAGCCAACGCAATTGGTGGGCAGTGCGAAACCATCAAACTTCGCTACGGTACTTACGATCCCGAAGAACTTAAGATGGAGGGAGCCCCCCGCACCATCAAGTTCGCACTTGGCGAAAACCCGATCCGCGTTCACGGCGAAGGCAACCGCCTGCACGCCCGCACCCGTATGGGGATAGAGCAGGTGTTTCGCAGAGCTTTCTCCGAAGCCCGGGATTACATGACCGCTCAGGAGGATTACAACAAAAAGATGACCTCAGACCCTCAGGCTGTTCCTCCGATGTACGACCGTCGTATGGAAGCGCTGGCCGACATCCTCCGGGGAGATATCATCATTCACTGTCACTCCTACCGGGCCGATGAAATCCTCATGCTGATGAACGTCTGTAAAGATTTTGGCATCGAGAAGATCGTTTACCAACACGTAAACGAAGGCTTTAAAGTTGCACCCGAACTCGCTGAGTTCGGCGCAATGGCTTCGGTCTTTGCCGATTGGTGGGCTTATAAGTTCGAAGTTTACTACTCCACCGCTTACAATGCCGCAATCCTGACCCGCAACGGTGTCGTGACGTCAATCAACTCTGACTCCGGAGACTACATCCGTCACCTCTATCACCAGGCCGGTAAAACCCAGCGCTACGGTAAACTGACCGATAACGAAGCCCTGCGCCTCATCACCCTCAACCCGGCCATTCAACTGGGGATCGAAGACAGGGTCGGCTCTCTTGAAAAAGGGAAAGACGGCGATATCGCCATCTTTAACGCTCATCCGCTGTCTGTCTATGCAGTCCCGCAAATGACCATCGTTGACGGCATCGTTCGCTTCGACATCAAAGAGGACAACAACGATATGCGTATGTCCGTAGACCCGGAAGATGTAGACGCTATGATGCTCGACTACGACCACGATCACCGGTGTATGGAAGGAGCAGCCGAAGAGCTGTTTCACCACTAATGTCAGGGGGTGAAGAACCGAGCAGCAGGAAACCAGCGCTTGGTTCTCTCCCCGCAACCTTTTCAAACTCCGCTCAACCGACGAGTTAACCATAAAAAAATCAAGAATCAATGAGATTCAATAAAATAATTCTTTGTTGCCTGGCTTGCCTGGCTTGCCTGTTCGTGGCCGGACAGCTCTCCGCTCAGGTGGTGGGCAAGGCAACCAAAGGAGCGTTTCTGCTGAAAAACGCTACCATCGAAACCATTACTAAAGGCACCGTTAAGGGCGACCTGCTCATCGAAGACGGTAAAATCACCGGGGTGGGCAGTTCTGTTGCAGCTCCGGCTTCAGCAAGTGTGATCGACTGTACCGGTAAGTTCATCTACCCCGGCTTTATCGATATGGGAACCAGCCTGGGGCTCGTTGAAGTTAGCTCCGTCTCTCTTACGCGGGACGATAACGAACTCGGCGACATCAAGCCTCATATGGAAGCCCTAACGGCGGTCAACCCGAGTTCCGTTGCCATCCCCGTTACCCGGGTAAGCGGCGTAACTACAGTGATTGCCCAGCCAGGAGGTGGGCTCATCCCCGGCACCGCTTCGCTGATCAACCTTGTCGGTTACTCTCCCGACGAGATGTACGCCGGCTTCCGGGCCATCCGCCTGAACTTCCCCTCCTCCGGAGCACGTGGCCGCCGTGATCGCCGAAGCCCCGAAGACCGGAAGAAAGAAGAAGCCAAAAAGCTCAAGCAAATCAATGACTTGTGGGAAGAGGCTGAGTTTTTTGCCAAAGTCAGAGAGGCTAAGAGTAAGGATGCGAGCATTCGCCAGGAGTACGACCCTGTGCTGGAGGCAATGATCCCTACCATTAAGGGAGAACAACCGGTATTGGTGGAAGTGAACCGCGAAGACGATATCATTGCCGCTCTGAAGTGGATCAAAGACAACGAGATCAAAGCTATCCTCACCGGCTGTGCCGAAGGCTGGCGCGTTGCCGATGAGATCGCAGCTTCCGGCGTACCCGTGGTTACAGGGCCGGTTATCAGTATTCCTACCAGAGGATCTGATCGCTATGACCGCGCCTACGCAAACGCTGGCGCAATGAAAAAGGCCGGAGTTACCGTTGCCATCAGAACCGACCAGACGGAGAACGTTCGCGATCTGCCGTTCCACGCTGCTTTTGCTGCAACTTACGGGATGGGCCGGGAAGCAGCACTGGAAGCCATCACCATCGTTCCGGCCCGTATGATGGGACTAGGGGATGAACTGGGCTCGCTTGAAGTGGGTAAAGTGGCTAACCTCTTCATCTGTGATGGTGATCCGTTCGAAACCAAAACACAAATCGATCAGGTATTTATTCAGGGATGGGAAATCCCGATGAACAGTCGCCATTCTCTGCTCTACGATGAGTTTCTCGAGCGCAGCCCGGGCGTGAAGAACTAGATCAATTGATCTGTTTCAACAGAATTTAAGTCAGGGCGGGGCCGCAGGTGCAACGAAAGTTGAACTGTTCGCTCTCTGATCATGAATGTACGGCCTCTGATGTAACCTACATCAGGGGCCGTGCTGTTTGAATACACGATGTCCGGCTCTGGTTTCGGAGCCTTTCGGTGTCATTTGTGCCTTCCTGCTCCGGCAACTTGAAGGGTTTTCTGCGAAACGAGCATAAGCATTCAGGTTGTACCATGTTTCGGTCAGCTGTTCATTGCACCTGCGTCCGCGCCTTCTGAACGACCGTCCTAACAGCAGATGCATGGGCCCTGGCTAAAATCAGGAGTATTTGCCTAAACACCTGGTTAACAATGCGGAAACACCGGTTTTTGGTCTAAAATGATCTCAAATTCAGCGGATGAGGAATAAAAATGCTCCAAGTCGTGAATTCGTTAGGAACTATAAAGAAGAATGCTTACCTTTGCGCTCGCTTTTCAAGGAGGTAGGCCTCTGGTAAATAAAAAAAAGCGCAGTTAAAGCAAATAAACGTATGCCTACAATTAATCAGTTAGTCCGCAAAGGACGCAAGCAGATCGTAGAAGCGAGTAAGTCTCGTGCACTTGATTCCTGCCCCCAGAAGCGCGGTGTTTGTACCCGTGTTTACACTACGACGCCTAAGAAGCCGAACTCAGCTCTCCGTAAGGTAGCGAAGGTTCGTCTCACCAACGGTATCGAGGTAATCGCTTACATCCCGGGAGAGGGACACAACCTGCAGGAGCACTCTATCGTGCTTATTCGCGGAGGTCGTGTAAAGGATCTTCCAGGTGTACGTTACACGATCGTTCGTGGCGCACTTGATACGGCCGGTGTATCCGATCGTCGTCAGGCTCGTTCCAAGTACGGTGCTAAGCGTCCTAAGAAGTAACCTACACCCTAACCGGTGCAGGGATTTTTAACCTTAAGTAAGATGAGCCTTCTAAGCATAGGAGGCCATTTGGTGAGCGGTGCATCCGCAGCCATCTGAAGAAAAAAGTTATGCGTAAAAGAAAACCAAAAGTTCGAGTCATTGCTCCCGATCCCCGTTACGGAGACGCGATGGTGACTCAGTTCGTGAACATGCTTATGTTCTCAGGCAAAAAATCCACATCCTTCCGCATCTTCTATGATGCTATGGATATCATCAAGGAGAAAGTTGCTTCTGAGGAAATCGACGAGTTCGAAGTGTGGAAACGCGCCCTGAACAACGCAATGCCCCAGGTGGAGGTACGCTCTAAGCGTATCGGTGGTGCTACCTTCCAGATTCCTACTGAGATCCGCGCAAAGCGCAAGATGTCTATCGGAATGAAGTGGCTCATCAAATTTGCCCGCCAGCGTTCCGGCAAAGGAATGGCTGAAAAGCTCTCTTCTGAACTCCTCGCAGCAAGCCGCAACGAAGGCCTCGCCGTGAAGCGTAAAGAAGACACGCATAAGATGGCCGAGTCTAACCGTGCCTTCGCTCACTACGGACGTTAGTAATTCAGGAACCAGGAACTATGTTTTAGTTCCTGGTTCCTGTAATGCCTGACTCCTGGTTCTCTAGATGCTAGCCCTCTAGTTTCTAGCCCTCAAATTTCTAGATTCAAATTTCTAATTTTCAAATCCCTCCTGCCATGGCAACGGATCTTAAGTTCACCAGAAATATCGGTATTGCCGCGCACATTGATGCGGGTAAGACCACTACTACTGAGCGCATTCTTTACTACACTGGTATCAGCCACAAGATTGGCGAGGTACACGACGGTGCCGCTACCATGGACTGGATGGAGCAGGAGCAGGAGCGTGGTATCACCATCACTTCTGCTGCAACCCACACTAACTGGAAGTGGAAAAACCAGGATTACATTTTCAACATCATCGATACTCCCGGTCACGTTGACTTTACCGTAGAGGTAAACCGTTCCCTGCGTGTACTCGATGGTCTCGTTTTCCTTTTCTGTGCTGTATCCGGCGTAGAGCCTCAGTCTGAGACCAACTGGCGTCTCGCTGACAACTACAAGGTGCCACGTATCGGTTTCGTAAACAAAATGGACCGTTCCGGTGCTGACTTCCTCGCCGTTGTAAAAGACGTTGAGGAAAAGCTTGGTTCCAAGTCTATTCCACTGCAGATTCCAATCGGTGCCGAAGAAACCTTCCGTGGTGTTGTTGATCTCATTACCATGCAAGCTATCGTGTGGAACGAGCACGACCAGGGTATGACCTTCGAGGTCATCGATATGCCTGCGGACCTAAAAGACACCGTAGACGAATGGCGCGAGAAACTACTCGAAGCTGTAGCTGAGTACGACGAGAGCCTCCTCGAGAAGTTCTTCGAAGACCCAGACAGCATCACCGTTGAAGAAGTACGCAAAGCTGTACGTGATGCAGTAACCGATGCTGCCTTCGTTCCGATGATGTGTGGTTCTGCCTTCAAAAACAAAGGTGTACAGGCTGTTCTCGATGCAGTTTGTGCTTACCTGCCGAGCCCGCTGGACATTCCCCCCGTTAAAGGAACTGATCCTGACGATGAGGAGAAAGTACTCGAGCGCGCTCCTTCTGTTGACGAGCCCTTCGCAGCCCTCGCGTTTAAAATTGCTACTGACCCCTTCGTTGGCCGTCTGGCATTCATGCGCGTTTACTCGGGTGTACTTGAAGCCGGTTCTTACGTGAAGAACACACGTTCAGGCAACAAGGAGCGTATCTCTCGTCTCTACCAAATGCACGCTAACGAACAGCAGGCTATCGATAAAGTAGAAGCTGGTGATATTGCTGCTGCAGTTGGATTCAAAGATATCCGTACTGGTGATACTCTTTGTGACGAAAAGAATCCTATCGTACTCGAGTCAATGGTATTCCCTGATCCGGTAATCGCCGTTGCTGTTGAGCCTAAGACGCAAAAAGACCTCGACAAGCTGGGAATGGCACTTGCTAAACTCGCAGAAGAGGATCCTACCTTTACTGTTCGGTACGACGAGGAGACCAACCAGACCGTCATCGCAGGTATGGGAGAGCTTCACCTTGAAATCATTGTTGACCGCCTCAAGCGCGAGTTCAAAGTAGAAGCGAACGTTGGTGCACCACAGGTTTCATACAAAGAAGCACTGTTCACCACCGTTGAGCACCGTGAGCGCCTCAAAAAGCAGTCTGGTGGTTCTGGTCTCTTCGCAGACATGAGCTTCACCCTCGGCCCTGCAGATCAGGAGTTCCTCGACAGCGAAGAATTCAAGAGCGGTAAAGAGAAAATGCAGTTCGAATGGGCAATTGTTGGTGGTGCTATCGATAAGAACTACCAGAAGCCAATCAAGGACGGTTTCCTCTCTATGATGAAGAATGGTATCCTCGCTGGATACAACATCGATAGTATGAAGGTCAAAGTATTCGACGGTGGTATGCACTCCGTTGACTCGAAGCCTCTCGCTTTCGAACTCTGTGCCAAAGAAGGTTTCAAAGCTGCTGCTAAGCAGTGTAACCCGAAACTGCTCGAGCCAATCATGGAAGTGGTTATCGTAACTCCTGAGGAGTACACTGGTAACGTAATCGGAGATCTTAACCGTCGTCGTGGCCTTCCAAAAGGACAGGAAACCATGAATGGTGGAGCAATCCGCATTACTGCTGATGTACCTCTGGCGAACATGTTCGGCTACGTAACTGACCTCCGTACCATCACTTCAGGCCGTGCTAACTCCAGCATGACTTTCGATCGCTTCGCAGAAGCACCACAGGGTGTTGCTAAAGAAGTAATCGCTGAAGCACGCGGTGAAGCATAATAACTGAATAAAATTACTCCCGCTCTTTCCGGCCGCGTGTCGGGGAGCGGGAGTTTCTAACTCTAAACGACTGCCGGAAAGCCGGAACTGTCTAATACAATTTGAAAATCTAACCATCTACACAAAATTGGCGGGTCGCTGAAAAATGAAGCTGAGCGACTGCAAAGAGCGTGCTTCTCTTTAACAACGACTCTCAACTGCCACTTTACTGTAGATAAATCATTAAGGCATGAATCAGAAAATTCGCATCAAACTGCGGTCTTACGATCACAACCTGGTAGACAAGTCTACTGAGAAGATCGTAAAAACCGTCAAGAACAGTGGGGCCATCGTAACTGGCCCGATTCCGCTGCCCACCGAAAAGGATATCTACACGGTACTGCGCTCGCCGCACGTGAATAAGAAATCCCGGGAGCAGTTTCAATTGCGCACGCACAAGCGCCTGATTGAAATCTACACCCCCAACCAAAAAACGGTGGACGCGCTTTCGAAGCTCGAACTCCCCTCTGGTGTAGACATTCAGGTTAAGCTTACCTAATAAAAGGTACGTTTTCCGCAAACTTAAATCTTTGTTTTATCCCGTTTAACGGCGGGGTGGGGTAGAGACTATTTTTTAACTGTTCCTTTTCCGCTAAGTGCGGTTCAGGGATATTCGTTGCCCGCTCCACATACCGTGAGACGGCAATATCCAAATCAAGACCAATGAACGGAATTATTGGTAAGAAGGTAGGAATGACTTCCATCTTCGACGAAACAGGCCGCAACATGGCTTGTACCGTAATCGAAGCCGGTCCCTGCGTAGTAACGCAAGTGAAGACCACCGATACGGACACATATAATGCAGTACAGCTGGCTTACGGCGAACGTAAGGAGAAGCACTCCAGCCAACAAATGGTAGGTCACTTCAAGGCTGCCGGTACCACGCCTAAGCGCGAGGTTGTTGAGTTCCGCGATATGGAAATCAACAAGGCTCTTGGAGATACAGTAACCATTGACGAAGTATTTGCCGAAGGTGACTCTATTGTTGCCGTAGGAACTTCGAAGGGTAAGGGCTTCCAGGGTGTAGTTAAGCGTCACAACTTCAAAGGTGTGAACGATGCTACTCACGGTCAGCACAACCGCCAGCGTGCACCGGGTTCCATCGGTGCAGCCTCCTACCCAGCGAAGGTCTTCAAGGGCATGCGCATGGGTGGCCGTGACGGCGGTGGCCGGGTAAGCATCAAAGGACTCAAGGTTCTGAAGATGTTCCCCGAGCGTAACCTGATCCTCGTTAAGGGTGCCGTTCCCGGACCCAAAGGCGGTGTCGTAATCCTCCACAAATAATTAAGCCAGCCGGGCCCGCTGCCTCTTTTACCCCTCCGGGAACAGTAATTGAAAGGCACGGACCGTAAACTATACAAAATGAAACTTCAAGTTCACAGCGCAACAGGTTCCGGTACGGGTCGTGAAGTGGAACTGCCCGAAAACATTTTCGGTGTAGAGCCAAACGAGCACGCCGTTTACCTCGCGGTAAAGTCTTACCTGGCCGCCCAGCGTCAAGGTACGCACAAAGCAAAGGAACGTGGCGAAGTCGCCGGTTCTACCAAGAAGCTGCACAAGCAGAAAGGTACTGGTGGATCCCGTAAAGGTGACATCAAGAGCCCGATCTTCCGCTCCGGTGGTCGCATCTTCGGCCCTCGCCCCCGCACCTATGGTGTAAAACTCAACAAGAAAGTTGCTCAGGCCGCCCGCGCCTCTGCTTTCTCGGTGAAAGCTTCTTCTGGTGCCATCAAACTGGTCGAAGACCTTAAGTTCGATGCTCCGAAAACCAAGGATTACATCAAGATGCTCAGCGACCTCGGTGTCGATCAGGGCAAAGTTCTCCTTATCACCGCCGAGCACGACTCTCATGTCTACCGCTCCGGTCGTAACATCCAGAACAGCGCTGTCCTCAGTGCCAGCCAGGTTAGCACTTACGACATCATGAAGGCCAGCACGGTCCTCGTTGCTGAAGGTGCCATCGACGTACTCAAAAAGCAATTCGCATAACCAGCCGTTGCTGCAGAAACGGGCTAAATCCTTTTCACGCAGCGACTCTCAATTAATCCATTATGGCTAAGACAATCTTAATCAAGCCGGTAGTGTCCGAGAAGGCTGAGTTGCTTTCAGAGGCGCAAGGTCACTACACTTTCGTAGTAGACAAAACCGCTAACAAAATCGAAATCCGTAACGCTATCGAAGCGCGCTACGGAGTAACCGTAGACCGGGTGAATACCATGGTCATGCCGGGAAAAACTAAAAACAGATCGACCAAGTCCGGTCTTCTCCGTGGCCGCGTGTCTTCTTTCAAGAAGGCAATCGTAACGCTCGCCGAAGGAGACAGCATCGAACTGTACGACGAAGTATAATCGGTCAACTCTAGGGCGGTTTAAAATCAAGCCGGGTAGCTGGTGTTTTCAGGACTACGGTCTGTTTAAACATGAGCAGCTTAGCTGATCCGCCCAGGAGTAGCCCCGATGAAGTCTAATTAATCATCCGTTGAGTGGGGAGCCGTTGGTGGTCGTGGTCGATCAGTGAACCAATGCTTTTGCTCCGATATTCAGCGAGAAAATTGTGCAATAATGCCAATCAAAAAGTTTAAGCCGGTATCTCCCGGTTCCCGCTTCCACGTAGGGAACAAGTTCGAGGAGCTTACTGGTGACAAACCGGAAAAGAGCCTGCTCGCTCCCATTAAGAAGAGCGGCGGCCGTAACCGGACCGGTAAAATGACCGTACGCCAGAAAGGTGGTGGCCATAAGCGCCGTTACCGTATCGTAGACTTCCGTCGTAACAACGACGGTGTCCCGTGCACGGTTAAAACCATTGAGTACGATCCGAACCGAACCGCTTTCATCGCTCTTCTGGAGACTCCCGAAGGAAAGAAGTCTTACATCATCGCTCCTCAGGGACTGAAGGTGGGAGATGTACTGCACTCTGGCGCAAACGCTGCCCCGACTGTAGGAAACTGTCTTTTCCTGGCCGACGTGCCACTGGGTAACCAGATTCACGCCATCGAGCTTCAGCCCGGTAAAGGTGCCGCACTGGCCCGCTCTGCCGGAACGAATGCTACCCTGATGGGTAAAGAAGGCAAGTTCGTTTCTGTCAAGCTCCCATCTGGCGAAGTTCGCCGTATCCTTAAGACCTGCCGTGCTACCATCGGTACCACGTCTAACCCTGACCACAGCCTCACGGTTGCAGGTAAGGCTGGTCGTAACCGCTGGAAAGGCAACCGTCCTCGCGTTCGTGGTGTAGCCATGAACCCTGTCGATCACCCAATGGGTGGTGGCGAAGGTCGCGCTTCAGGTGGTCACCCACGCTCACGCACGGGTATCATGGCCAAAGGCCAGAAGACGCGCAACGTCAACAAGGCAAGCAACAAATTGATCATCACCCGTCGTAAGACGAAGAACAAGAAGTAATCCATGGCACGTTCTCTAAAGAAAGGTCCCTACGTTTTCCACCGCCTCTACGAAAAGGTAGTTAAGGCCCAGGAAGGTGGTCGCAAGGGCATGATCAAAACCTGGTCTCGTTCTTCCATGATCATCCCTGACATGGTAGGCCTCACCATCGCTGTTCACAACGGCAAAACCCACGTTCCCGTTTACGTTACGGAAAACATGGTAGGTCACAAACTCGGTGAGTTTGCTCCTACACGTTCTTTCCGTGGTCACGGTGGCAAGAAGGGTAAGTAATTTCTGATTCCCGAGCTTCAATTCCAGTTTCTGGTCTTGAAATCGTGACCTGAATTACTACTAGCATAATCATTTGGCGCGGTCGCAGGTGCAATGAAAAGTTTAAAAGCAGAGTTGGACTTGTCCACATTGCTTTTTAACCGTACTTTTGCACCCGCGTTCGCGCCCCCTTTAATTGAGTGAAGGTAGAGTAGAGACTCGCTTGAAATCCTCAGTCCCTGAATCGGGTGTTTGACTGCCGTTAAACCGGTACAAGACATCCGAAAAAGGAATTAAGCATTTTTTAGTCCTCTTTACTAACCCGTTCCCTCGAAAACCTCCAATAATGGAAGCAGTAGCAAGTTTAAATAGCATTCCGATGTCGGTGCGTAAGATGCGCCTGATCATCGACCTCATCCGCGGTAAGGAAGTGGGTGTGGCTCTCGGAATCCTTGAGTTCAGCAAGCAGGAAGCTGCGATCTGGATCAAGAAAGATCTCCTCAGCGCCATCGCCAACTGGGAATACAAAACCGGTGGCACAGAAGCAGCAGACGAGTACGACCTGTACGTATCTGAAGCTTTTGCTGATGCCGGTGCGCAAATCAAGCGTTTCCGCCCAGCTCCTCACGGCCGTGCTCACCGTATCCGTAAGCACAGTTGCCACATCACCATCAAAGTTTCTAACCGCGTTCAGCTTCCCAGCGAAGTAGAAGGTGCTGTTGAAGCAGAAACCGAAACCGCAGAATAACATGGGACAGAAGACTAATCCAATCGGTAACCGCCTTGGTTACATCCGCGGCTGGGACAGCAACTGGTATGCTGACAAAGAATACGCCGCAAACGTAATTGAAGACGCGAAGCTCCGCGCTTACCTCGATAAGCGTATCGAGAAGGGTGGTATTGCACGTGTCATCATCGAGCGTACCCTCAAGCGGGTAACGCTGACGATTCACACCAGCCGTCCTGGTATTATCATCGGTAAAGGTGGTAACGAAATCAATCAGCTCCGCGAAGAGCTTCGTCGCCTGACGAAGAAAGACATCCAGATCAATATCATTGAGATCCGTAAGCCTGAGCTCGACGCCAACATCGTTGCAGAATCAGTTGCCAAGCAGATCGAAGCGCGTATCAACTACCGCCGTGCCATCAAGATGGCCATTGCTGCCACTATGCGTGCCAGTGCTGAAGGTATCAAGGTTCGCATCTCTGGTCGTCTCAACGGTTCTGATATGAGCCGTACGGAAGAGTTCAAGGAGGGGCGTACACCGCTTCACACCTTCCGTGCCGACATCGACTACGCGCACAAAGAGGCCCACACCGTTTACGGTCGTATCGGCATCAAAGTATGGCTCTGTAAGGGCGAGGTTCTCGGTAAGCGGGACCTGAACCCGAACGCTGGCCTGTCTACCAAAGGTGGTGACCGCGATCGTGGTGGCCGTGGTGGACGCCGTGGCGGACGCGATAACGACCGCCGAGGCGGTCGTCGCTAAACGCTTAGCAGCCCCTGAGGCTGCTGTACTTCACAGCCCTCGGGTTGGAGTAATACTACTAAACCGGCTTACGGGCAGGTTTACTGCAGCTGATAAGGCTGCTCATCAAGACTCAACCGCCGCAGGCGAGAGAACAACTGACCTGGAAGCATCAAAACTGTGTTTTGCGCTGTCTTCCACCCCCCTGAGAGCAGGGCAGCTGGTAGCGAATCATCGTTACTGCTGCCTTGCTTTCGTTATTTCGGAAAAAAAAGGAAAGTTTGCCTATGTAAACTACCTAAAGTCCGGAGAAAATCTTACCTTTGCCCCGCTCTAAGGGAGACCTGGGGTAAATTAAGGGTGTAAACGATGTGTTTTCAGCCGTTTAGCCTAAAAATTTATAGCAATGTTACAGCCGAAAAGAACTAAATACCGCAAGCAGCAGAAGCTCCGTAATAAGGGCTTGGCGCAGCGTGGTAACAAGGTGGACTTCGGAACCTTCGGCCTTAAGAGCCTGGGCTCCGGACGGATCACTAACCGCCAGATCGAAGCCGCACGTATTACCATGACGCGGCATATGAAGCGTGAAGGTAAAGTGTGGATCCGCATCTTCCCTGACAAACCGATCACCAGTAAGCCACTGGAGGTACGTATGGGTAAGGGTAAGGGTGCCCTTGACCACTGGGTCGCCAACGTACAGCCCGGACGCATCATGTTCGAGCTTGACGGAGTTAGCCGCGAAGTAGCTGTTGAGGCCCTGCGCCTTGCTGCACAGAAGCTTCCGGTATTGACCCGCGTAGTAACCCGTGTTGACTACCAGGGGTAAGATCACCCAATTTTAAAATTATCCGCTCCCTTCAATTTTCGGGATGCGGTGCAACCTTAAGAAACTGATGGCGAGTAATAAATCAGTCGAGTTGCGGAACGCCTCTGACGCCGATCTTCAGGATCAGCTGACGGAGACCTCCGGGAGCCTCGAAAAAATGAAGTTCGACCATACCGTGAACGGTATCGAGAACCCCCTGCAACTGCGGGTAATCCGTCGCGACATTGCGCGGATCAAAACAGAAATCCGTCGTCGCGAATTAGCGGCTATGTCTCCTGAAGAGATAGCCAAACGTGACCGCATCCTTATCCGTCGCCGTAAAAAGTAATCTAGCATGAGCAACGAGGAAACTAAAGAGCAGGAGGGCACCGTCGAAGAGACCACCCCCACCGTGCTGGAATCAGTGGCTGAAGCCGTAGGCACAGCTGCCGGAACCGTTGAAAACGCCGTTGAGGCAGTTACTGAAACGGTAACCAACTACTTCGCTCCCGAAGAGGAAGCAGAAGAGACAGGTCGTAACGAGCGTAAAACCCGTATCGGTTTGGTCGCCAGCAACAAAATGGACAAGACCATTTCTGTTGTGATCGAGCGTCGCCTTCAGCACCCTATTTACGGCAAGTACGTAAAGAAGAGTAACAAACTCATCGCCCACGATGAGAACAACGAGTGCCAGATTGGTGACCTCGTGAAAATTATGGAGACCCGTCCGCTGAGCCGTCGTAAGCGCTGGCGCCTGGTATCTGTACTTGAGAAAGCTAAGTAATTAACCGTTTACGGCAACCAAGAAATAGCTAAAAAATGATCCAACAGGAATCACGGCTGCGCGTAGCCGACAACAGCGGTGCCAAAGAGGTACTCTGTATTCGCGTACTGGGCGGCTCAAAGCGTCGTTACGCCAGCATTGGCGACCAGATCGTCGTATCGGTTAAGGAATCTTCTCCGGGCGGTAATGTAAAGAAGGGTACGGTTAGCCGTGCTGTAGTAGTGCGGACCCGCAAAGAGATCCGCCGTAAGGATGGCTCTTACATCCGCTTCGACGACAATGCTGTCGTTCTCCTCAACGCAAGTGAGGAGCCACGTGGCACTCGTATCTTCGGCCCCGTTGCCCGCGAACTTCGTGACCGCGACTACATGAAGATTGTATCACTTGCCCCGGAAGTACTCTAGGGCACCAAATTAAACCATCCAATGGCTAACAAGACCTACAAGGATAAGCAGAAGCGTCACACGCCGAAGCTTAAAATCAAAAAGGGAGACATGGTCGTGGTTATCGCTGGTGCCGATAAGGACCGCGCTAAGCCCCGCGAAGTACTCCAGGTGCTACCTAACGAAAACCGCGCCGTCGTTGACGGTGTGAACATTCGTAAGAAGCACCAGAAACCAACTGAAACCGATCAGGGTGGCATCGTTGAAAAAGCGGCCTCCATTCACATTAGCAATCTGATGCTCGTCGATGCCGACAATCAGCCAACCCGCGTAGGACGCAAGGCTGACGAAAATGGCAAACTGGCGCGTTTCAGTAAGCGTAACGGTAATATCATTAAGTAATGAGCTACACTCCCCGACTCAAGAAAAAGTACGACGAGGAAATTAAGGCTAAACTGCAGGAGCAGTTTAACTACAAGAGCCCTATGCAAACGCCTCGTCTGCTCAAAATCTGCATCAATCAGGGTGTAGGTAAAGCAACTCAGGACCGCAAGCTGGTTGAGAATGCTTCAAAGGAAATGACTCTCGTGGCAGGCCAGCAGGCTGTAATCACCATGTCTAAGAAGTCTGTCTCTAACTTCCGCCTCCGTGACAACATGGGCATCGGTGCTAAGGTAACCCTTCGCCGTGAGCGGATGTATGACTTCCTCGACCGTCTGGTTTCTACTGCATTGCCTCGTGTACGTGACTTCCGTGGAATCAACGACAAGAGCTTCGATGGCCGTGGTAACTACACTATGGGTATCACTGAGCAGATCATCTTCCCTGAGATCAGCCTCGATGATGTTGCTAACATCACTGGTTACGACGTAACCTTCGTTACCAGCGCAGAGACAGACCAGGAAGCCCTGGCACTGCTGAAGGCACTTGGCCTTCCATTTAAGAACCAAAACAACGAACAGTAAGATGGCTCGTAAATCACTTATCGCACGCGAAAATAAGCGCGCACGTATGGTTGCTAAGTACGCTGAGAAGCGTGCAGCCCTCAAAGCTGAAGGCAACTGGGATGAACTGGATAAGCTCCCCCGTAACTCCAACCCAATCCGTCTGCACAACCGTTGTGGTCTGACTGGCCGTCCGAAAGGCTACATGCGCAAGTTTGGTATTTGCCGGGTTAAATTCCGGGAAATGGCACTCGATGGCAAGATCCCAGGAGTTCGTAAAGCTAGTTGGTAGTTTAATTCGTTGGTCTTCCGGAGAATCCCCTCCTCAACTGACGTAGTTAACCACCGACAACTAATTAGTCTAATTTTTAACAGCTCCGGAAGTTCCTGTTTCGGGAAAACCACGGAGCGCAATCTATAGCAAAATGGCCGTAACGGACCCAATCGCTGATTATTTGACCCGTATTCGCAACGCGCAGATCGCAGGTCACCGTGTCGTAGTTATTCCTTCTTCAAAAACGAAGAAGCGCATGACAGAAATTCTGTACGATCAGGGCTACATTCTGAAGTACAAGTTCGACGACGAAGCGGGCAAGGGTAAGCAAGGAGAAATCTCTATTGCCCTCAAATACGAAAAGGACAGCAAACGTCCGGTTATTCGTAAACTTATCCGTGTATCCAAGCCGGGTCTGCGTCAGTACGTAAAGGCTGATGCTCTCCCACGGGTTATCAACGGCCTTGGTATTGCCATCGTTTCTACCTCACATGGTCTGATGACCAACAAGCAGGCAAAGAAAGACAACGTTGGCGGCGAAGTACTCGCTTACATCTACTAAATAAATTCAGTTTCACGTCTGCAGGGGGTACTCCGGCTTTGAATGATAAGCGAAGAGTAGTCTCGTAAGACAATTAAATCAACAGGATATGTCCAGAATTGGCAAAAATCCCATCAGCGTACCTTCCGGCGTCAAGATTGACGTAAGCAAAGGTAATCTGGTGACCGTTAAGGGCCCTAAAGGGGAACTTACTCAGCAGGTAAACCCTGACCTGGGAATCGAAATGGAAGATGGTACTCTTACCGTCACCCGCCCTTCCAACAGCAAGCGTCACCGCAGCTTTCACGGTCTTTACCGTTCGCTGATCGCCAATATGATCGAAGGTGTCACCAACGGCTACGAACTCAGTCTTGAGGTAGTAGGTGTAGGTTACCGTGCCGAAAACAAAGGCAACCTGTTGATCCTCACGCTGGGTTACTCTCACCCTATCTACTTCATGGTTCCACCAGAAGTTGGCGTTGAGACCATCAGCGCAAAGGGTAAGGCTCCGATCGTAAAGCTCACTTCTACCGACAAGCAACTTGTAGGTCAGATCGCAGCTAAGATCCGTGCATTCCGTAAACCTGAGCCTTACAAAGGAAAAGGTATCAAGTTTGTCGGTGAAGAACTTCGTCGTAAGGCTGGTAAAACCGCCGCTAAGAAGTAAGGTCCCTAACCCCTGGCCCTCTTTAGGGAGGATCATGCTGGGGATTCAAAAAAAATTAGCAATGCAACTCACAAAACTTAAGCGGAGAAAGCGGATTCACAGCCGTGTTCGTAAGAGCATTTCCGGCACGCCGGAACAGCCCCGCCTGAACGTTTTCCGTTCTAATAAATACATCTACGCTCAGTTGATCGATGACGTCAACGGCGTAACCCTGGCGCAGGCTTCCAGTTTCGAAGCTTCAATTGCCCAGGAAGGTGACAAATCCTCGCAGTCTACTGCTGTAGGTAAGCTCATCGCCGAGCGTGCTCAGGCCGCCGGAATCTCTAAAGTTCTCTTCGACCGGGGAGGATATCTTTTTCACGGACGGGTGAAAGCCCTAGCTGAAGGTGCCCGTGAGGGTGGCCTTAAGTTCTAAATAGCACTACAATGGCTGATAACAGAAATTCAGGCGGTGGCCGTAACCGTCGTGACAATGACCGCCGGGGTCGGAAGGGAGACAACAACGCCTCCAACGAGCCGGAACTGCGCGAGAAAATGGTTGCCCTCAACCGGGTATCCAAAGTGACCAAAGGTGGTCGTACGTTCACCTTCGCTGCCATCATGGTAGTTGGTGACGGAAAAGGTAAGGTAGGTTCCGGTTCCGGTAAGGCCCGTGATATCTCCGAAGCTATCCAGAAGGCAACCGATAATGCCCGTAAGAGCATGATCAAGGTGCCACTGCACAAAGGGACTATCCCTCACGAGCAGTTGGGTAAGTATGGTGCCGGTAAGGTCCTGCTTAAGCCTGCATCTGAAGGTACCGGTGTAATTGCCGGTGGTGCGATGCGTGCTGTTCTCGACATCGCTGGTGTCCACAACGTACTGGCAAAATCACAGGGTTCTTCCAACCCACACAACGTGATCAAAGCCACCATCGATGCGCTGAAGAAGCTCCGCAGCCCGATGGAAGTTGCCAAGCAACGGGGTATTTCCATGGAAAAACTGTTCGAAGGGTAGGGTTCACGCTCCCCAATCCCCTCTCCAAGGGAGAGGGGAGAAGAACAAACTCCTAACAACAGTAAAATTAAGTCAACATGGCTAAGATTAAAATTACCCAGGTTAAAAGTGTGATCGACCGCCCGAAGAAGCAGAAGGCAACGATCCAGGCTCTTGGCCTCAAGCGTATGCATCAATCAGTTGAGCGGGAGGATTCTCCTGTTATTCTGGGAATGGTGAAGGCAGTCAGCCACCTTGTTAAAGTAGAAGAGGCCTAAGGGAAGTCGAATGCCCGGAAAGTTAAATAGTTAAGCATCTGCCTGACCATCTGACATTTTTCTGACAGAACGACCATAGTTGGTACGATAGTTGCTTTCTTTGCACCTGCGTTCAGCGCCCTGAAAAGCCTCCTAAAAAATAAAGTCCGTAATGGAACTGAATAATCTCAAACCAGCCGCCGGCGCTACTAAGTCCGGTAAGCGAATTGCACGTGGCCAAGGCTCGGGCCGTGGTGGAACTTCCACCCGTGGTCATAAAGGTGCCAAGTCGCGTAGTGGTTACAAGCGTAAGCGTAACTTTGAAGGTGGCCAGATGCCACTTCAGATGCGTCTCCCGAAGCGTGGCTTCAACAGCCCGAATCGTGTGGAATACGTTGCTTTCAATCTTGATCGTCTCCAGGCCATCAGCGAGAAGCACGGAATTACTGAAATTACCCCTGCTGCTCTGTACGCTGCCGGTATCATCAAGAAGAATGATATGGTAAAAGTACTCGCTGACGGTGAGCTCACCTCTGGTCTTACGGTTACGGCTCACGCCGCTTCCGCAAAAGCCAAGGAAGCCGTCGAGAAGGCGGGCGGTTCTCTCACCATCTCCTAAATACCATTCCCATGATGAGGTTCTTTGAAACACTAAAAAACATCTGGTCGATTGATGAGCTGCGTAAGCGCATTCTGTTTACGCTGTTATTGATCGCCATCTACCGTCTGGGGTCCTACATCGTACTTCCCGGTGCGGATGTGGATGCACTCACGGCGTCGCTCGACGCCCAGGGTGGTGGAAATGACCTCCTCGGGCTTATCAACCTGTTCACTGGTGGTGCATTTAACAATGCCTCCATCATGGCCCTTGGTATCATGCCGTACATCACGGCGAGTATCATTGTCCAGCTGCTCGGTTTTGCCGTCCCTTACTTTCAACGCCTGCAAAGCAAAGAAGGTGAGGCCGGTCGTAAAAAGCTCAGCCAGATCACCCGCGCTCTTACCGTAGCTATTACCCTGGTTCAGGGTGCTGGTTACCTGACTTATATCAAGAGCAACGGAGGTATGTCGTCTCAGGTAGACGAATCTATCTTCTGGCTTTCCGGTATCATCATCCTCTCCACCGGTACCATCTTCGCGATGTGGCTGGGTGAGCGGATCACGGACCGGGGAATCGGTAACGGTGTATCCCTTCTGATTACAGTTGGTATCATCGTTGGTTTGCCAACTGCTTTCGGCTTCGAACTCGTTGACAAGTCTGACAGCCTTCTACTTTTCGCTCTCGAAATGTTCGGTTTCTTCTTCGTTACTATGCTTACCGTAATGATTGTTACGGGAGTCCGGAAGATTCCACTGCAGTTTGCTAAGCGTATGGTAGGCCGCGGTGACGCTGCTGCCCCAACAAGTACGGAGCGCGATTACATTCCACTGAAGGTTAACGCTTCTGGTGTAATGCCGATCATCTTCGCTCAGGCACTGATGATCCTGCCCGTAAGCCTTGCTGGCTTTGGTAGCAACGAGGCTCAGACCAGCTGGCTGGTTCAGCAATTCAACGACTTTACTTCTCCTCTCTACAATGTGATTTACTTCTGTATGGTGGTTATCTTCACTTATGTCTACACGGCATTGGTGGTAAACCCCGGACAGTACACGGAGTACCTGCGTCGTCAGAACGCATTCATTCCTGGTGTTCGCGGTGGAGCAGAAACTGAAGAGTACATCGATGCAATCACCAGCCGGATTACTCTTCCAGGATCTATCATCCTCGGTCTGATCGCCATTCTGCCAGCCATCGTTGCTGCTCTTGGTGTCAACCAGCAGTTTGCTATCTTCTTCGGTGGTACTTCCCTGATCATTATGGTAGGTGTTGTTCTCGACACTCTCCAGCAGATCGAAAGCTACCTGTTGATGCGCAAGTACGACGGACTGGTGAAAGAAGGTCGCCTTGAAGGCCGCGGTGGTAACAGCCGTATGCAGAGCCTCGGAGCTGACTTCTAAATCTGTTATACAGATTTGACTGTGGCGCCCCCTTCGGATTTCCGGAGGGGGCGCTGTTGTTTGGGAGGTATACGCCCATCAGTATTGTGTACTCTAAGAAGATCATAGCAGATGTTGAACAGAATTCTTGATGTTGTACGCCTTTCGCTTGATGACAAGGGCTATGATTACACCGAAGGAGCTATCCGCCGGGGGATTATCCTGCTTGCGATCCCGATGATGCTGGAGATGGCCATGGAGTCTGTCTTTGCGCTGGTCGATACTTACTTCGTTGGCCAGATCGGAAATGGGGCGCTGACCACGATAGGCCTTACGGAGGTGATGATGACCCTGGTATACAGTGTTGCCATCGGTGTCAGCACCGCTCCAATGGCGATGGTTGCCCGCTTCGTTGGCGAAAAAAAGCCCGAAAAAGCAGGGTTGGTAGCAAGTCAGGCCATCCTGCTGGGTGTTATTGTGAGTATACTGATTGCCCTGCCGGGATTCATTTATGCTGAAGAACTGCTGCAGCTCATGGGGGCTACGGATGAGGTCGTTGCTGAAGGAGTAGGCTATACCCGGATCATGTTTGGAACCAATGTCGTGATCATGATGCTCTTCGTGATTAACGGGATATTCCGGGGGGCGGGAGAAGCCGCTAAAGCAATGCGTGTACTGTGGCTGGCCAACGGTATCAATATCGTCCTTGATCCCATCTTTATTTTTGGGCTGGGTCCTATCCCCGCAATGGGAGTTGAAGGAGCAGCTGTGGCTACTTCAATCGGTCGTGGTATTGGAGTAGCTTATCAGCTTTATCTACTGTCGGGGGATCGATCGGTGGTTAAAATAAAAGCCAGGGCCTGGCGTATTGATTGGGCGATGCAGTTGCGGATTATCAATATTGCAGCCAATGGGGCATTTCAGTACCTCATCGCTTCTGCGAGCTGGGTATTCCTGATGAGGATTGTGGCTGGTTTCGGAGAAGCAGCCGTAGCGGGTTATACGGTTGCTATCCGGCTGATCCTGTTCACGATGCTGCCAGCCTGGGGGCTGGCCAATGCTGCTGCGTCCTTCGTCGGGCAAAACCTTGGCGCCCGGAAACCGGACCGGGCGGAAAAGGGCGTGTGGCTTGCGCTAAAGATGACCGTTGTTTACTTCGGTGGACTGTCGCTGATCTACTTCTTTTTAGCAGGGCCACTGGTACGTGGTTTTATCGAAGATGCCGATGCCATCGAATACGGCATCCGGACTCTACGCATTTTTGCGATTGGATACGTTTTCTTTGGTTTGGGAATGATTCCTGTACAAGCGCTGAATGGGGCGGGGGACACCCGTACCCCGATGCTGATAAACTTCATCTGTTTCTGGCTGCTGGAAATTCCGCTGGGCTATTGGCTGGGATTGGAAATGGGCTACGAAGTCGAAGGTGTCGTCTGGGCAGTTGTGACGGCAGAGTTTATCCTGTCCGGCCTGGCCCTGTGGATGTTCAGGCGCGGAAAATGGAAACAGGCTGAAGTCTGATGTTTCGTGCCGGAAATTACTCGGCATTACAGTAGCAACGAAAGAGCGAAGCAGTGCTGGATTGCCTGGTAACGACTAAGCCGCTGCCCGTTGCATCTTCCGGAGGACATCGACGTCTGCCGGAGGGGCGAAGAGGAGTTCCCCTTCGCGGTCATCTACAATCTCGAGGCGAAGCTGCTTGGCGAGCTCTTTCGCGAGGTTGCCGAGCTGTTGGGAGTAAGGCAGGGAATTACCCATAGCGGCGTAATGATCGATGATTCCGATCCTGATGAGGTCATGAGCATCGACGCGGGAGATGAGTTCGCGCAGGTCAGCTTTAGCGGCTACCTTTTCGTTCCGGAGGCGAAGTTGCTCCCGGAGGTCAGCCATGGTACAGCCTACGATTTGTTCGCGGCGGTAATGGTTCCAGTATTCAGCTGATCCGCGCTTGCGCGTGTAGTAGGCAAGGTGACGGCTCTCGGCTGCCTTCTGACAGGTGATTCGGGCGAGGGCTTTAACTTGTTCCAACAGTTCCAGGGTTTCGGTAACGGATAGTTGAACGTGCTCAGGGTAAACGTCTTCTTCTTTACTGAGGCGGGTGGCTACAGATTGCTTCACCTTCGATTTTGAAGACAAAGCGATGAGCTTACCAAATTCCAGACAGAGATAGTATTCAGGGACGACGTTTCCCTTGCTGCGTGGGTCGCGGGCAAAGTCTTTCATGCCTTCGGGGCGCCGTATTCCGTCGGAGAACTGGTAGATGTCTTTCAACCAATGGCGAACGTTGGTTTGGTAATGATTGTCGTTCAGCCCCAGAGCACGGTGAAGCTCGGAAGCTTTTACGACGCGGGTACCTTTCTTTGAGATGTGGATGTTAAGATCCATTGTTTGAAACTTGCTGTTGTTACTACAAAACTAGGGTGTTGTGTGGTTTGTTGCAAATTTCAAACAAATTATTTTTCACTTTTATGTGATTATTTTATTTTTTACAGCAAGTTGTGTGTTTTTATTCGCAATTTGATTGCAGATGGAGCTTGGGAGTGTTTGTTCTTTGCTCAATTCAACATTTTTTGCACCTGCGTTTGCGCCGCCTTACTTGCCTTCTTCCCCGGCTGCGATCATTTTGAACCACCACCAGACCAAGAGGGCGCTTTCTCCTTTATAATCCTGTTCGCGGAGTGCTTCGTTATAGGCGGCCATCACGGCTTCGTCGGAGGTGAGGAAGTGACGGAGTGTTTTCAACAATTTGGTGTACCGGGGGAAGTCGGCTGCCGGCGGCACTTCTTTGGCTCCGAGGCGGGCACAAACCAACATGAAATCAGAAGTAGAGTAGGGGGCGTAGACTTCAGGGTACTGGCCCATCAGGTAGAGCGAGACCATATTATAGTCATCGTCGTGGTTATGGCTGGGCGTCCGGTCTTTGGGGTGCTGGTCGCGAAAGCGGTTGAAGAGTTCGTTGACGTAAAAGACGAAGCGCTGGATTCGGCCTTCGAGCTGACGGTCTTCGCTGAAGAGGTCGCGAAAGGCGTCCCGGACAAAGTCGGGCTCCCAGCGCATGATTGCCAGCATTGCGCGTTTCGGGTCGTAGCCGCCGCGCCGGTAGTGCCGGCGATTGGTTTTCGAGTCGAGCGCATTATCATAGGCTTCGGCGAGATCTTTAGCTTCTACGTTGAAGTGATCTTGCCAGTTCTGTTGGGTTTCCCAGAGGGGCAAAAATGCCTGGGCTTCTTCGGTCTTCAGCCACTCCGGAAAGGCAGCGAGATAGGCTTTTATTTTGGGTACCTGCATAATGGGGCAAAGATGGGTAAAATAGAATGAGCCAAACAAAATTATTGCTCAGCGGGCGATTCTCTCAATTTTGGCGCCATGGCCTGTTCTTTCCAGATAGTTTTTCAGGCTGTCTAAGCCAGCGGGTCCGGCAAGCGCATCGTCGTAGATGAACAGGTCTACGCCCGGCTGTAACAACCAGGGGAGACGGGCGCTGAGAGCGGCCGCGTTTTCTTCGGGGTAGCCGCTAACCAGAACGCGATAACCAGCGGAGGATATACTGTCGGTATAGCGGAGCAGTTTGCCTGGTTTCCAGTCGGAAGAGTCGGTCAGGATAACCAGATTGCGGGGGATTTTCCTTTGTGGCGCGGGCTCATTTGGCGCGCACGCAGGTGCCAGGAAGGGTAGGAGGAGCAACGATAAAAGGCGTAGTCTTTTCATAGGTCAAGGAAATCGATGTTGCGCCGCAGGCCAACGTACTTGGTGCGTTTCACGGCTGACTTTTGAAAGACCCTCCGGAATACTTCCTCGGTCATCTCCGTCATTTCGCGCTGGTTCATGGCGGGCAGATCGGGGTGTGCGTTGAAGGCGGGTTCGTGGTGAGGTTTGCTGAAGCGGTTCCAGGGGCAGACTTCCTGGCAGATGTCGCAACCGAAAGCCCAGCCTTCCATCCGCCCGGCAAACTCTTCTGGGATGGCCTCGCGCAGCTCGATGGTGAGGTAGCTGATACACTTCGAGCCATCGACAAGGTAGCCCTGTGGAGAGATGGCCTCGGTCGGGCAGGCATCGATGCAGGCTGTACAAGAGCCACAATAATCCTTAATCTGGGTATCCGGCGTAAGGTCAAGGTCTGAAATGATTTCTGCGAGGAAGAAGTAGGACCCGGCTTTCGGGTTGATGAGCAGGGTGTTTTTGCCCGTCCAGCCTACTCCTGCGCGTTTGGCCCAGTCGCGCTCCATCACCGGAGCTGAATCTACAAACACCCGCCCGTCGATCGGGGCCCCTACGAGTAACTCAAGTTCGGCAACGAGGTCCTTAAGCTTATGGCGGATCACCTTGTGGTAGTCTTGCCCGTAGGCGTAGCGGCTGATCTTAGGTGCTTCCTGGCTGGGCGTATCGTCTTCGGGGAAGTAATTGTAGAGTAATGAAACTACGCTCTTTGCTCCGGGAACGAGCTTGGTGGGGTCTACCCGTTTTTCGAAGTGGTTCTCCATCCAGCGCATAGTGCCGTGGTTACCCTGGTTGAGCCATTCTTCCAGCTTGCGGGCTTCTTCGTCCATCCGTTCCGCTTTGGCGATACCAACGAAGGAGAAGCCGGCCCTGAGGGCGCGGGCTTTTACTTCTTCGGAGAGGGTCACTTTTGCGTTCAACATTGGAAGTAATCTATTCTTTTTAGTCTAAATTCATTGCCGTGGCTGGAGGCCGTAACAATACGCATTTATCCCCAAAGCAAACGGACGAAGCAAAGCCAAAGCTGCTTACTGCAGCAACTCTCAACTCCAGAAGGTAAGCAAGCGAAGCGCCGCGAACGGTACTTGCGGTAGCGACTCCGGACTCCCGACTCCAAATCTCCCGACTCAAGAAGCGAAGCGCCGCGAACGGTACTTGCGGTAGCGACTCCGGACTCCCGACTCCCGACTCTAGACTCCGAACTCCCGACTCCAAATCTCCCGACTAGTTAAAGAGCCCTTCCACCAGCCAATCGGCAATCAGCTGCCGGTTGCTGGGTTCTACTATCCGAACCTGGTCTGAGGAATTGGTGATGTTACCGAGTTCGATGAAAACGCCGCTGCACATAGCTTCCCGCAAAACGTGCAGGTCGCGGGTCCCGACGGTGCCGGCGTAACCGCGGCCCTTCCGTACCTGGTCGTATTTTTTGCGGACTACGGCCTGCATCTTCTCCGCCTGGCGGGCACCTACGAGGTCAGTATCATGATGGTAGAAGAAGAGGTCGATTTTTTTGTTCTTTGCCCGGCTGTCTACGTGGATGGAGATCATCGTCTGATCGGTAATACCCTTGGCGAGGTGCTCTTCGTAGAGCGTATTGATGATATTGGTGCGTTGCTGGAGGCGGGCTTTTTGCTGATAGGGGATCGCCTGGCCGCCCCAAACGGTTTCGTCCTTGTCTCCCTTCAGGTACCTCTCGTCGCGGATGCCATCGGTGTCACGGACGATCATATAGGGTGTTCCTCCGTGAGCGAGGATGTTGCGGGTCATCCGTAGGGCGACGTCGTAGGCGTATTCGTCTTCGTGCAGGTGGTGTCCGGCGCGTTTACCGATGGTTCCGGGGTCGGGGCCTCCGTGGCCGGAAACGATGTAGAAGATTCGTCCGGCGAGTTTGTTGTCGATTTTGGGTACGTAAGCGTACTTCTCTCCGAAGATATCGAAAGTCCGGAACGCGGAGGTGGTTACCTGTTCCAGTTCCTGCGGTTTGGCACCGGGTTTACCTCCGGTCTTGGCTATTTCGCCCTCATCCATGATTTCAGCGGGCGCTGCTTCCAGTTTTTCTTCGAAGCAGTTATCGATATGGAAGGGCAGGTAAAGGACTTTGTTTTCCCGGAAATCCTCGGGCCGCACTTCGGCGGCCAACAGGGCTTCGTTGTAGTGCTGAATAGCCAGGGCACGGGCGTAGTTGTCGTTTCCCGTAGAAGACCTGATACTCTTGCCGTCGAAGTTGAGGACCTCTATGGGCAGCTTGTACGTAGAGCCGATCATTAGAGCGGCGTTGTTCTTCAGCTTGTTTAGCCGGTAGAACTCGTTGAGGTTACAGGTGTAGTCGAGTAGCTGGTAACGGCGTAGAATAGCGTATATCCCATCTCCTTTCTGAGCTGTAACCAGAAGTTGCTCAGACGACAAATCCGGACTGAGAGCAATCAGAAAAAGGAATAGAAAGAGTTTGTTGAGGGTCATATTGAGGGGAAGGAAAGACTTTAGCGGCTGCAAGATAAGTAAAGGTCCCGGCGGGCAGTATCTTTGCCCGGCAAATGTCGACACTTCAACAAATACTACACCTCCTGAGTTGGGAGCTTAAAACCGAATGGCGGAACCGCTACGCCCTCGGATCGGTCTTATTGTATGTGGTTGCGACAACGGTCGTTATCTATTTTGCGGTGCAAAATTTTAGCGCCATGACATTTAACGCCCTCTACTGGGTCGTATTGTTTTTTGGAGCAACGGTAGCTGGTGGCCGCAGCTTTCTGCGGGAAGGCGGTCGGCGGCACTACTACTTTTATACGCTCGCTTCGGCGGAGGCACTGCTGGTTAGCAAATTCCTGTACAATACCCTGATCATCTGGTTAATAAGCCTGCTTACCTGGGGGCTGTTGGGATTTTTCTCGGGCCAGAGTTATGTCCTCGAACCCGGATACTTCCTGGCTGCTCTCCTCCTCGGCGGCCTCGGCCTCAGTTCGGTGCTCACCTTCGTTGCGGCGCTGGCTGCGCGCGCCGGTGGCAGCGGAACGCTGATGGCCGTACTCAGTTTTCCGCTCGTGATTCCACTGCTTTACCTCTTAGTCAATGCCGGCGGCTACGCCGTAGGGCTTACCTCCGGACAGGAAACCTCTTACCTCATGCTGGCCGGAGCCATCGATCTGCTTGGCCTGGCGGTAGGGTTGGTGCTGTTTCCTTTTGTTTGGAGGGATTAGGAGGGGGAGGGTTTTGAGTCGTGAGTCAGGAGTCGCTACCGCCGTGGCTTTTAAGCCCAGAGTCCCTACTTCGTGTTGGATTTCTTTGCGTAATGATCGGGGTTGTGCTCCATGAAGTGTAATAGCCGCCCAACTTCGTCGGCCAAATCGTTGTGTTCTTTGTATTGTTTGTTGGTGATGTAGCCACGAGCGAGGGCTTTATCGAGCCACATTTGCGTCTCACAGTTCTCTCCATAGCTATCGGTGATCTTTGCTATGAAATGCTTGGGATAGCGGCGTTTTGCAAAACTCTCGGCGAGGTTTGCACATACACTACTGGCTGAGCGGCAAATCTGATCGGTCAGCCTGAATCTTTCGTTCGGCGGGAAAGAAGCAGTCAGGTCGTCGATCCTGTTAGATAGAATCATTCCTTTGCGATAAGCAGCCCATTTTCGGAAGGATGCGTTCATGGTCTTGATTTTCCTCAAACCTCGGGAAACCACGCGGAGATAGTCGTCTTTTATACGAATACTTGCGTATATAAACGTTTAAATACGGATGATTGATTCATATTTATTTGGTTGTCAGTCACATACAATTTTTCTTACTCCCGACTCCCGACTCCCGACTCCCGACTCCCGACTCCCGACTCCCGACTCCCGACTCCCGACTCCCGACTCCCGACTCCTACACCTCCCGAATCAAAATCCGAATCGGCGACCCATCACTCCCCGCCAGCTTCAGCGGCAGACAGATCATCTCGTAATCGCCTTCGGCGATTTTACGCAGGTCTACGCCTTCGATGATCCAGACGTTGGCGCTCATGAGTGCGCGGTGGGTTTGCGGGTTGCCCTGGTGGAAGGGACCGACGGAGAGGTAGTCGACACCAATGAGGGCGAGCTTACGCTGGCCGATCCACTTGGCGGCTTCGGGGCCAATGCCGCGGTATTCGGTATCGAACGGGTCCTGCAGCCAGAAAGCCTTGTCTGAGTTGGGGGTGCGGAGCAGCAGGCGCTCACCGGGCTCCAGGGGGCGGGTGCGCGCTTCGTAGGCGTCCAGATGCTCGGGGAGTACGGGGCCTTCGCAGTCGATGGCGGCAATCCGGACCGGGCCAAGACCAACATGAACGGGAAAGCGGCTGATGTCGATCCCCTCGGCCATAAAGTGGTTCGGTGCATCCATGTGGGTGCCGGAATGGGCGCTGAAGTGCAGCATGGTTACCTTGGCCTGGTCTCCGCAGTGGATGCAGCTCAGGGTGTCGAACTTCGTTTCAGGCTGGCCTGGCCAGCCGGTCATGCCGGGGAAGATGGGGTAGGTGACGTCGATCCAGTTTTCGTACCAGTTGCTCATGGGGTGTTTGATTTTGAGGCGAGAACGCGGGTGCATTGAACGCTCCATTGACCAGCAAGGTGAGTCCCTCTGTCGCTCCGCCGGATAAGAAAGGACGAGCGGGCGAGATTGTTCGCTGTGCAGCAGCTTTTGCTGACTTGTGACCTGATTTGCGTCCCTCAGGGGCTGTCGGGCCATGTCAACAGCACCACTGCCCCAATTTACCCTCACATCTCCACGACTAAGCGTCAGCGCGGCATCCATCCGCTGGATCGGTATCGAGTTGCGGGATATTGGCAGTAAACACGCAGTTACGGTTTTCATCCGTCAGGAGTGAAAAGTTGCGTGTTTACGGTATATTGGCAGGGCTAAAGCGCAACTGGTGTACAGCAGAGATATGAGGTGTATGCGCAATGCGTGTGTAACTGTGTTCTGTGCAACAAAAAAATCAGGCTGTATCAACAATCATAAGTTTTTTATTATCGTCTGATTTTTTTAATCGGACTTGATTATTTAAATTTACGCTACTGTAGTAATTACTATTCTAAAAAACCCTTCTAGAAATGACACGTACAATTTACACTCTATTCTTACTTTTATCCTTTATTTTTTTCTCAGTTGATTTACTATCTCAGTCAAAGGATGAAATCCAGATTTTTACTAAAGTAGGTATCGCTTCTTCAAATCCTAAACAAGAACGCTTTGAAAAGGCAGGGCACTCTTTAGTAATCGGATTTGAGTATCGAACAAGAGACATGATTTCTAAAATTCATGGTATAGCTGGATTATCAGTAGAATCGTTTCAGCATACTAATTTTATGCAGGGAGGCGGATATTTACGACAGAATGGTGTAGAGTTTCCTGTAATATCGCATCTCACAAGAGCTGGTTTTATTGGAGGGGGTGGGTTTGTAGGTTTAGGAACTGAAATTAAGAAAATTAATGTTAAAATATATTATGGTAGGTCATATTTATTGAAAGGAAACTATACTAAAATCGAGATAGAACATCTGGGTAACGAGATTATCAATACGAACTCACCTTATGAAAACTTAAGCTATGGAGAGATAATCAGTACTGCTGATAATAGTTTTAGATTATCTGAAAATAATAAAAGGACAGAGGATTATATTGGTTTTGAGATGGGGTATAGAATTAAGGAAAATATTATAGCAGGAATTGATGTCGCTGGCTATACGAATTGGATATTTGACGATGTCATTGCAACTAATCAAAGGTTTTCATCTAACCCAATTCAGTCTTCTAGAGGATTTGGAGGAGATGCTCACTCACGACAACGACTTTCAATACGCCTAAGCTTAAGATATACGTTGTAAGTAGTTTTACTACCTGTATAATATCTCTGTGGAAATTGTACATGCTTATTCACAGATTGTTGGGTCAAGTATTCATTAGACTTTTAACCCGGGATAATTATTTTATTAATTCAATAAAATTATTTAGATTTATCCTCTACTATTTAAGACTTTTATTGAATACTAATTAACTGCATTAATGTTCAAAGGGGTGTAATTCAGATTGTCGTATTTGCAAATATTTAATTTGAATTACAAGCTCAGTAAATGCTTAATCTCTACTGAAAGACTTGTATATACTCAATATTCTCAAAGCTACAATCTGAATTATACCCTGTTCAAAGTTTCGACCCTCTTTAGCTCTCGAAACAACTGAACTTTTACTTTTATTTACCTATTTGATAATATAAATGCACAGAACACAGCAGCCACGACAAGCCGCTGTTTTTAATTTGAGTAGATCGCAATTTATTCCGCTGGTTTACTTTGGTTCAGGTACTTGCTTTCAGCTTAAGCACCTGAGCCAAAGCAAACCAGCTGATCCGGCGCTTGGTCCGGTCGCTCTCAATTCAGTAAAATTCCTTCCAGTCGTGCCTCCTTCCAGGTTTTTTCTGAATGTTCGCTCCCGGCCCAATCGCCTAATCGGATATTTGACGTAGATTGGTGCTATCGGGTCGCGGCCTGCGTGGCTGCGCCCGTTATGTACAATCAAAAAAAGCCATCAATTACAAATTCAACAATGAGAGAAAACATGAAAATTATAGATCCAGGAATTGGACTTGGGGTAATTAAATTTGGCATGCATCCAAGTGAGATTCTTGAACTTATTGGTGCGCCCAACGAAATAGAAGTTTATTGTTATTCAAAGAACAAAGATGACAGATCAGAAAGCTGGCATTATGAGAAATATGGATTTTCAATTAGTTTTAGTGGTGAGGATAATTGGATGTTAGATGTAATATCAATAAGCTCTGAGGATTATCATTTATTTAATTCGATAAAGATAGGACAATCAATAAATGAAATAGAACGAATATTGAAAGGGTTAGAAATTAACAACCTTGAATATGAAGATTTATCCAACCTAGAAAGTCCAGATCATAAACTATTATCAATCGATGAACTCAGTTTAAATTTATGGTTTGATTACGGCCAACTTTCTGAAATTCAATGGGGGCCAAAATTTCAAGATGAAGAAACTATAATTTGGCCAAACCAACCGATTGTTAAACAATCGAAATCAAATATTAAAGAATATGATGTTGATGAATTATTCAATAAATTAAACACACATTTAACAAGTTGGTTAAACGAGATATTTCAAAAAAATGAAGAGAACAAGGATCTTATTGATGAATTCCCTAGTGATACAACAAGAGATAACTTATCAATTGAGAATAAAAATGTCAATTACTATTTAGATGTTGACAATAAAGTATCTGGATCAATTGAAGCAAAAGCTTTAATATCACACAATACGAAAGGATTAATTGGATGGATGTCAGTAATATGGGATAGAGATATGAAGATGTTAGATGACTTCTTAGTATTGGATTAAATAAAAAAGACTGTACATAACAAAAGGTACATCGGCCATGCCGGCTGAGGCCATGTGAGTTCTATTGAACTCATTATATAACGAGGAGCATTATTTTATCTTGAACATTTATGTAGCCGGCACGTCGTGTACCCAACCGTTCCGCAACATATGCGCAACAAATATTTGTGGGGCTATCGCCCTGTCCGAATGTTTGATCAAAGGATCACTACAAAGGGCTGGTGGCCTGGAGGACCGAATATCGCATCGTTCGCAAGCTCTGATTTTCAAGGCAAATCATTAGCGGCAGGGCAGACAAAGCGGCAAAAGAAGCTTTTGTAGCACTTGGCTACCAGTCGTTACAGGTCTGTAAGACTTGAGCTTGCGAACGATGCGAGTCGGGAAAAAGTTTAGGGCCACCGGTCAGTTAAATTAGAAAGTACTCCTTTGCATTCGGTATATTTGTTTCCGGCAGCCGGTAGAATAGAAGTATTCAACCGTCCGTCTGCCGGACATCGGAAAATGATCAGGGAATCATTTCTCCTCGGCGCAGCGTAACGATTCCTCCGGAAGAACGGCGGGACTACCGGTAGTCACGTCCATACTTCCTTATCTGGAGGAAACCGCCAAAAGACAAGAAGCTGACGCTTCAAAAAATAGAAATCTTTTGGCTTCGAAACGCAAACGTCGCGGAACATCGTACTCACGGACAGATTTTCGCTGCGCTTCAATCCGTCGTGAGTACTTGTTCGTTAGGTGCAATCAAATTCGAGACCAAGCAAAAACAAAATATAAGTAGAAAAATATGCTAATAAAATTCTAAACATAACGCAATTACTTTAAACTAAATTCAGAATGATCAACAAAAATTCAATTAGTGAATTAGGAGAAATAATTATGAATCCAGAAACAGCTCATTTTCAAATTAATTCAAAATACAAAAAAAATGATGTACTAGTTGGATACCTCAATGGCGTAAATACTATTGAATTGGTAAATAAAGAAGAAAGTTATTTAAGCAGAATAGAAGAAATTTTAGACCTTGATAATTTTGAGAAACGTTGGGATTATATTGAATTTGAATTTGGCGGAAATTTAATAGAGAACCCGAATTATGGGTGGGTTACATTAAGGAATTATCATCCAAATATTGTAGTAAATAAAGAGACAAAAGAGTTTTACTTAGAATACTTATTAGACTCCAAATTGCAGTTAACCCATAAAATTGATCTACTAGATTTAAAAAAAATATTATTTTACTGGAAAAATATCATTTCCAATTTCTTAAATGATAACTGACAAACTGAATTCACTAAGTAGTTTTGAATTATCAAAAAACAATCGAAATTCAAATATAATAATTCTTAATTCCAGCATTGAAGAAGAAACTCAATTTATCGATTTTTTCAGATTTTCATTGTAATTTTAATACAGATAGCCAGTTGTAAAAGAAGACAAAATGACTATTGAAAGTAGAATTTTATACAAGCTTGTTAATACAGGTCAATCATCAAAGGATTTTGATTTTGAAAAAAGAAATTTAAGAAACATTAAACTCACAAGATTCATAAATAAAAATGTTTAGTTCTTTAAAATTTAGAAATAATTGAAATAAATGCACCTAACACTTAAAGCTCAAAGGCAGCCCTGACGCAGTCGGGCCTGCCGTTGCGCTTTTGTTGGACTAACCCGCCATCCCACGATCCGACCCTATGGGCATTGAACCAAAGCCGCCTGTCCGGATCGTGAGAAAGGAGGCGCAAAGCCATGGTTCACAGGGAAGAACAGGAGGCCGGTAAGTCAAAAATCCAGGCTAGAATCCGTTGATTTTAGCCAAAATGCGGTTGATGTGCATAAGTATTCCGTGCCGCAGCAAGGCAGCGAACTATTTGACGGCCACATAAACAAAGTTGGCTGGTGGAGCGCGGGTATTGGGCGGCAGCAAAATACGGACGAGACGTAACCATCCGACCAACTACACCTCAAGCACGACCTCCATCGCGGTGTGTATCACGAGGTGCACTACTATCACGAACTTGCCGCTTGTCACGTCTCCCCTCTCCCGAGGAGAGGGGCCGGGGGAGAGGGGGATCCGTGCATCTCGTGATACACACTCCATCGCGCCGGAGGCGCTCAACCCAACACCAAACCCGTATCTTTGCCCCAGAGCTTTCTATTTTTGACTATCACACCGTTTTGTCTGCATGTATCCCAAGAACATAACAACCATCCTCATCGTCCTCGGGCTGATGAGTGGCGCACTCCACGCGCAACAATCGCTCCTGCAGTTGGCCGAACCCGACATCGTCAGCCTCGTAAAGGAGGATGACCGCAGCGGGACTACGCGCTTCTCTGCTCCTTTATCCCTCGACATTGCACCTGCTGCCGAGCCTGATACCTACTCCTTCGAGAACGGGGAATGGACCTGGTCGCAAACCTTCAGTGTACCCAACGCTACCGGACTCGCCCTGTTTGCCGACCACCTGAACCTGCCCGAAGGCGGCCACCTGACCCTGGAAAATGAACACGGCAGCCAGGGGCCTTTTACCCAGGCGGATGCCAGTAGAAAAGCCCGGTTGTTTACCGATTTTCTGCCCGGCGATAAGGTTACCCTGACCTACCGCGGCCCGCTGCCAGAGACTACTCCTTTCCACCTCTGGCGAATGGACCACGTTTACCGCCCGGACCGCTGGAAGAATCCTTTCGACAAAGATTTCGGTGATGCTAATTCCTGCCACGTCAACGCAAACTGTGCGGAGGGTGACGGTTGGGACGATGAAAAATCCGGCACCGGCCGCATCAACCTCGTTGTGGCTGAAGGTGTAGGTTTCTGCTCCGGCAACCTGATCAATAATACGGCGCAGGATGGCCGCCCTTACCTGCTGACGGGCTTTCACTGCATGGACGGGTTCACCCCGCTTTACGACCTCTGGTCAGTAGACTTCGGCTACACCAGCCAGGACTGCAACAACCCGACCGAAGAGCCCGTGCCTACCAAATACATCGGGGTGGAATTCCGGGCTGGCCTGCAGGCCACCGATTTCATGCTGCTGGAGATTATGGATGAGGACTTCACCGCCGCAGATCATTACTTCGCGGGCTGGGACCGCTCTGCCGGTGGTGTCTCCGGTCTGATTACCCATTTTCATCATCCCTTTGGCGACATCCAGAAAATCGGAGTTTCGGACGCGCAGGGTATGCCTATTCTGAACAACCAGATCACCTGGAACAGTGGGGTAGTGACGCCTCCCCGCCACCACTTTACGATGGATTACGCCACGGGAACCTTCGAGGTAGGCTCCTCCGGAAGTTGCTACTTCGATGAGGATCACCGGATACGGGGAACCCTCAACGGCGGCAACTCCAACTGCCCGGGTAACAGCGAGGCGTTCGTCGGTCGTTTCCACCTGAGCTGGGATACCGGAACGGCAGACAGTACCCGCCTTCAGTCCTGGCTGGACCCTCTGGGGACAAACCCCATGACGCTGGACGGAGAGAACCTGCTGACGAAGCGTTTTGTCAAAGGCACCGTCTCCCTTGCTGGAGCGCCGGCTGCGGGCGTAGACATAACCTACCAGTGGGCAACAGGAAGCGTAACCTACACTACCGACGCAGACGGGCGTTACTACGGTGAACGGCCTGCGGAAGAGGCCACTTTTGCCATAAGCGGAGTTTATGCCGAAGATGGTTCCCTCACCAACGGTGTAGACGTAGGCGACCTGATCAGCATCCGGCGGGATATCCTCGGCCTCGATACCCTAAGCCCGGCCGAACGCCTTGCCTCAGACTCAAACAATTCGGGAACCACCAGAGTATCCGACATTACCCACATTACCCGTGTGATTCTGGAGGTGGATGATTGGCGTGGCCGGCCCAACTGGCTGGTAATGCCCTTTGGGTTTCCGATTGATCCTACCCCGGTTAATCCTGAAACACCCATCGGGATTTCTTTGAACAACCGCGCCGTGCAGGAGGTAGAAGTGAATTTCTACCTGCTCAAAACCGGAGACGCTAACGGCAGTGCAGGAAATGAATAGGGTAGAAGAGCTACACTACCGTTAATAGCAGGGTGTTCCGGTTGGCCTTATGGTTCTTCTTCACTCTACATTTACAACATTAGGGTTGCCCCCCTCTCCTTCGGAGAGGGGCTGGGGGTGAGGTTACGAGCGTAGCGAACAAAGCCGCCCGAATCCGTTACCGGCAGGAGCAATTAAGCGGGCTACCATTAATAGCTGTGCTCATCCAGCTGGACCTTACCCCAAAAGGTCTTGTACACAAAAGCCGTGTAGCCCACCGCCAGCGGGCCACCAATTGCCACAAAGATGAGCATGATGCTGATGGACTTATCGGAAGCTACTCCGTTATACACCGTAATGCTGTTACCCGCTCCGCTGGTGTCCAGAATGATGGTAGGGTAGAGCTCTATTGCTACTGTGATCAGTAACAGCCCAACGGTGATTGAGCTGAAGACGAACGCTTTTAGGTAGTTGCGCTTACTGATTTGCCGGGGAATGTTAGCGATGGCCAGGATCGCTAAAACGGGAACTCCGAAGAGAGCTACGTTGTCCTTCACTCCGTCAGACATGTGCGGGATGTACAAAAGAGTATACAGCGTAGTGATGATGAAGAGAATGATGAAGGCAATGATTGACCTTTGGAGCAAGTGATTGACCTTAGTGAACAGTTTGTCTTCTGTTTTCATGGACAAGTAGATCGCGCCGTGCATCATAAACAGTGCCAGCGTAGTGAAGCCGACCAGAATTGCGAAGGGGTTGAGGAAACTCAACCAGCTGCCGGTAAACTCGTAATTATCGTCGAGCGGCATGCCCAGCAGAACGTTGCCGAGGACAACACCCAGAAGAAATGCGAGCATAGTGCTGGAGAAGCTGTAGCTGACATCCCACATTTGCCGCCACCATTTCATGGGTTCTTTACTTCTGAACTCGATACTGATGGCCCGGAAGATGAGCATGAAGAGGAACAGCATCAGCGGGATGTACATCGCTGAAAAGAGGCTGCCATACACGACCGGGAAACCGGCAAAGAGGGTTCCTCCCCCAATTACCAGCCACACTTCGTTGCCGTCCCAAACGGGTCCGACGGCGTTGAGGGCAATTCGGCGACTTTTCTCCTTTCTGAAAAACAGGTGCCAGGCACCTGCACCGAGATCGAACCCGTCCAGAATACCGTAGCCCGTAAACACCGCGCCTACCACCATGAACCAGAGGGTAGGGTAGTCGATACCGGCAACGGTGGAATGGCCGGAGACAGGGTCTGTGCCGCAGGCGGTAAGCAGAAGGAATGATAGTAAAATCAGGTACTTCATGTTCAATTTTTCCTCCCCGACGATCGCTTTCCTGAGAGAAGGACAGCATTGGGGATGTGATGAAAAACGGGTAAGCGTGTTCTAAATCTGGTCGCCGGCAACGCGGGCGATGTTTTCCTGAAGCGGTCGGTCGTCGATGTCGCTCTCATCGTACGGGCCGTGCTTTATTTTTTTGTTGAGCAGGTACAGGAACAGGGCCAGCAGAATAACGTAGATGATGGTGAAGCCGATCAGCGAGAACAAGACCTGGTTTGCGGTTACCACGTTGGAGAGGGCATCGGAGGTGCGGAGCAAACCGTACACCACCCAGGGTTGGCGGCCCATCTCGGCGGCATACCAGCCGAACTGGTTGGCCATTTGCGGAAGGACAACGGCGAAGACGAAGGCCCACAGCAACCAGCGTTGCTCAAAGAGGGTGCCCCGCCACCAGTAGAAACAGGCGAGCAGGGTAAGACCGATCAGCGTCATCCCGATGGCGACCATGAGATGGTAGAACTGGAAAACAGCGTTGACCTGGCCCGGGCGGTCTTCTTCGGGGAAGGCGTTCAGGCCAGTGACGGGGGCGTCGAAGTCTTGCTCGAGCAGGAAGCCGAGCCCTCCGGGTACCTTGATGCCCGTGGTGGTTTGCGATTCTTTATCGACCCAGCCCATGATGTACATATCGGCGGGGCCTTCGGCGTCGAAGTGGCCTTCCATTGCGGCCAGTTTGGCGGGTTGGTGCTCAGCTACGTACTCGGCACTGCGGTGACCGGTAAAGAGTTGGCTGAGGGAGAAAACAGTCGCAACGGCCAGGGCTATTTTAAAGGCTTTGCGAGACAGGTCGACGTAGCGTCCGCGCAGTAAGTAATAGGCGTGAACACTGAGCACCAGAAAGGCTCCGGCGAGGAAAGCACCGATCCAGACGTGGGTAAGCCGGTCTACACTGCTGGGGTTGAAAACCATCGCCCAGAAGTCCACGATTTCGGCTTTGGCCTGAATGCCCTCTCCAACAATCTTATAACCGGTAGGGGTTTGTTGCCAGCTGTTGGCGACCGTGATCCAGACGGCTGAAAACATTGAGCCCAGGAAAACACCGATCGTTGAAATGAAGTGAACCCGAGAGCTGACCCGGTTCCAGCCGAAAAGAAGGATGCCCAGAAAGCCACTCTCCAGAGCGAAAGCGAAGATGCCCTCGGCAGCCAGTGCGCTACCGAAAATATCACCGACGTAGCGTGAATAAGTGGCCCAGTTGGTACCGAACTCGAACTCCATCACAATGCCGGTAGCGACGCCGATACCGAAAGTGAGGGCGAAAATACGCGTCCAGAACCTGGTCATATTCTCGTAGACTTTATTACCTGTGCGGAGGTAAAGGCCCTCCATAATTACCATCAGTAAGCCCAACCCGATACTCAGGGGCGGGTATATGTAATGGAAAGCTATGGTGAAGGCGAATTGGATTCTTGCTAGAATTTCGACGTCCATTTCTTATGCTTTTTATTATTCCAAAACGCAATAAAACGACTCACGGTAAAGTGACAGGACTTGTCCGGGATAAATATAAACTATTGGTTAAATCCAACCAATCCGGATATTAAAACATAGCCGGATAACCTGGTGTGTCTCCTGCGCCCGCGCAGAATAATTATTATCCGGCGCGGACGCAGGTGCAGTAACTGTTGGGGGCGCAAACCAGATTGTCGCTCAACCCCCTCCCAGCCTCCCCACACCGCTGCGCTGGGGAGGAGCAATCGCGACAATCTGGTTTGCGACCATTGTTGGAGAGATCGTTGGGACAATAAAACTATTTCCCCTGAGCCATCGCTGCCTTTTCCGGCCGGAACCCCACAATGAGGTTGAGCCAGAACGCACGCGCAAAGCGAAACCACCAAACGAAAAATACACCGACGAGTAACATCAACCACCCGAAGGAAGCCGCAAGGCTGAGGTCTAATACCCAGTGCAGGATCATCACGAAGCCCATGATGATGAAGGCGGAGAAAATGTAGGACATAAACATTGCACCGTAGTAAAAACCCGGTTCCGGATAAAAATTAGCATCACACTTCGGGCAACGCTCGTTCATCTCGAAGGGCTTATTGAAACTGAATGCTCCGGTGGGAAACATATCTCCCTCGTGGCACTCGGCACATTTGTGGCTGAACATTGCTTCGGCGTCTTTGGTCCATTGTGGCATAGGTAGGTATTTTACGGAAGCCTGGGGCTTCCTTAACGTTTTTTGATGGAGCAAATATCCAACGCTTTCAGGCACATCGTTTGTGATGTTGATCACTTTCGGCACCTTTATTTTGTTTTACACCACTAAAATAGAAGGGATCAAACAGAAAGGAGAAATCCTCTATTGTGATCTTGATCACCGACACCCAGGGGAGAGAAGAGATAGCTTTGAGGCATTCTCACAATAACTTACCGATCATGCACAATCATTATCAGGTACTTATCATCGGCGGCGGATCTGCCGGTATAATGGTAGCCTCTCAACTAATCGAACAGAAAAAGCAAACCAATGTCGCCATCATCGAACCGGCCGACACCCACTACTACCAACCCGCCTGGACGCTCGTTGGGGCAGGAACTTACAATTACGACAAAACTTCCCGCCCGATGGCGGAAGTGATGCCGGAAAAAGCGATCTGGATTCAGGACAGCGCTACCGGTTTCGACCCGGACAACAATACCGTCTTCACCGCGCAAAGCGGTGAGGTCACTTACGATTACCTCGTGGTGGCACCTGGCCTTGCCTACGATCTGGATCTGGTGCCCGGCCTTGGCGAAGCTTTAGGTCAGGGCGTTGTGTGCAGCAACTACACCGACCCCAGACATACCTGGGAAGTGATTAAAAATTTTAAAGGCGGTACTGCCCTGTTCACCCAGCCAACCACTCCGATCAAGTGTGGCGGAGCGCCGCAAAAGATCATGTACCTCGCCGAAAGCCACTGGGCTAAGAGTGCGGTCAGTGCCAAGACGGATATAGTGTTCGCTACCGCAGGCACTATAATTTTCGGAGTTAAACCCATCGCTGAAACGCTGATGGAAGTAGTGAACCGCAAAGACATTAACCTGCGCTTCGGCTACCAGCTTAAAAAGGTAGACGGACCGAACCGGATTGCCTGGTACGCTTTTGCGGACCATATGAAAGAGCATAACCACAAAGACGTGGAAATCGAAAAAGACGGTGATCTGACGGGGATTCACTTCGATATGCTCCACACGGCGCCACCATCGGTGGCCCCTGAGTTTGTTCAGACTTCCACCTTAGTGAATCAGGCAGGCTGGCTGGATGTGAATAAAAACACCCTGCAGCACAGCAATTATAAAAATATCTTTGGCCTGGGAGATGTTGCCGGGCTGCCGACGGCAAAAACGGGAGCGGCGATTCGTAAGCAGGTACCGATAGTAGTGGATAATATCGATTTACTCATTAACCATGATCGGATGGGGGCGAAGTCCTACAACGGTTATTCCTCGTGTCCTTTGGTAACTGACTATGGTAAGATGGTGCTCGCTGAATTCGACTACGAGAATAATTTCACACCAGACCCGAAACTCAGGCAGATGCTGATCAGTGATTCATCTAAGGAGCACTGGAGATTGTGGATGCTGAAAAAATATATTCTGCCTTATCTCTACTGGAATAAGATGATGAAGGGACTGGATGTGTAACTACCCCGGATTTTAGATACGCTCTAAAATGTAGGCTGTTCTTCCTGAGGAGGATAGTACACCACCGTTTTTGGCCTTCTACGATCGTTGTTTTGCTCCCTCTCCTACGGACCTCCGAAGGAAGCCGCGCAGCGAGCACGAAGTACTGCGCAGCAAAAGGGGCCGGGGTGAGGTTAAGAACGGAGTGAGCAGAACCGTGCAGAAAGCGTTAGGCCAGCACTCTATCAGAAGGAAAACCCTGGCTCTGAATATGAATAAAAAAAATAAAGCGCTCTCTGATCATTAGGATCAGAGAGCGCTGTTGTTCATAATGTAACTGTCGTAAAGAAGTATATAAGTCGAAAAAAGAACGAAAAACTATAAAGTGTTGTAATATCTTGGTGGCACCGCGAGTGCTACGATGCATGTTTTCACAAATGTCTTACCATTTTAGGTTAATATGTGTAACCAGGGTTACATTTATAGAATGAAAATTACTGTTGAGCACCTGAGGCGAAATTTTCCTACCATTCAGGAGGACCCTTTACTGGAGGATATCGCCAGGCATGGTAAATTTTTCTCCTTTGAAAAAGACGTGACAATCCTCACGAATCAGCAATACATTGACTCTGTACCGCTTATCATCAAGGGGGGAGTCAAAGTTGTACGGCACACGGAAGACAACAAGAGCCTTTTTCTTTACTTCCTCAACAAGGGGGAAATGTGTCCCGTTTCGCTTGTTGCAAGCACTAAGCGTGAGAGGAGTAAGGTTCAGGTGAAAACCGTTGCCCCTACCGAAATCATCTCTTTACCTCCCGAACGGGTGTACTTTTATACACGCCGGTTCTCGGGGTGGAACGAATTTACGCTCGAGGCTTTTCGGATGAGGTTTAATGCGGTGCTATCCGCCTACGAAGGCATGGCCTTCGAGCCGATGGAAGACCGGGTCATGGCTTACCTGAAAGGGATAAGCTCAATCTGTGAAAATGACTGCCTGTCGATCACGCACGATGAGTTGGCAATCGATCTGGGCGCATCGCGCGTCGGCATTTCCCGAATCCTGAAACGGCTGGAAAGCAATAATGTCCTGAATCTCGCCCGTGGCGAGATAACGCTGCTCGATCTCCAGTACTCCTGATGTCGGAGTTCTCTCGCACTGCCCGGTAAACAAAACCGTTCTCAATACGACTCGTATTGAGAACGGAATATGAAAGCTAAGCCACAGAAGTCAGATCAATGCGGCAGGCGGTCCCGAAGGGCCCCGTACACGTACGTACCGAAGGTGGCACTAAGGATCAGTAACCCGATGGACACTATTCCCTGGCCAAGCAGGGTAAACATAGGGCCGGGGCAGGCTCCGGTAAGGGCCCAGCCCAGACCGAAAATAGTTCCGCCAAAAAGATAGCGCGGAATGCTGAAGTCTTTTGGCTTCAGGTTCCACTCCTTACCCTCGCTGGTCCGCCAGTTGAAGCGTTTAGAAAGCGCAACGCCAATCACCCCTACAACTACTGCCGTACCGATGATGCCGTACATGTGAAAGCTTTCGAAGCGGAACATTTCCTGGATGCGGTACCAGGAGATCGCCTCGGATTTGGTCATCACGATACCGAAGAAAGTACCGAGAATCAGGTAGACAAAATAACGCATGGCTTAGAGTTGAAGGATAAAGGGAAGAATCAGCCAGCTCATAGTGAGCCCACCGATGAAAAAGCCTACTACGGCAATAAGGGATGGAAGCTGGAGGTTGGAAAGCCCCGTGATTGCGTGGCCACTCGTACAACCACCGGCCCAGCGGGTGCCGAAGCCAATGAGGAAGCCGCCAACCAGCACCACGATCAGGCTTTTAAGGGATAGTAAATTGTCAACTCCAAATAACTCCGCTGGAGCAAAAGAGGAAAACCCGGGCGTAGAACCGGGCCGGCTGACGCCAACTTCGTCTAAATAGCTAAGGGTTGCAGCCGAGAGCTCTACCGGGGCCGGGTTCGGAATAATGTGATATGCGATGAAACCACCCAGAACAGCACCAACGGCAAACATCAGGTTCCAGCGTTGGGCCTTCCAGTCGAAGTCAAAGAATTTCACCCGCTTTCCTGCTCCTGCAATACTGCACATCGTGCGCAGGTTGGAGGAAAACCCGAACGTCTTGCCGGTGTAGAGCAGGGCGAACATCGTCAGAGCGATCAATAAACCACTCACGGACCAATGCCATGGTCCGGAAATTAAATCATACATGTAATGTTGTTTATAGTATTTTGAGCCTTACGTAAGGGTATTGGTGCAGGGTCCCTTGTACCTGGTATGAAAGGACAAGGAACCCCGACCAAAAGTTTATACGACTGCCTCTACGGCTGCATCAATAATCTCCTGAGACATCTTGGTCGGACAAAGGAAATCGGATTTGGGGAGATCAGTTTCTTTCACTGCTCCCCATCCTCCCTGTACATTGACAAGGTGGCTGAAACCCCGTGCCCGCAGGATCGAAGCGGCAATCAACGATCGGTAACCACTACCACACTGAAGGTAGTAGGTCTCGTCGCGGTCGAGTTTTGCGAAATTGTTGTTGATGTAGTCCAGGGGGAAGTTTTCAGCGGCAAGGAGGTGCTCGGACAGGAACTCCGAAGGAGTGCGGGTGTCGAGGATATGGTTCACCTCTTCGTTCTTAACGCGGCCGGCGAATTCTTCGGCGGTGATGTCCTCGATACGGTCTGTTTCACGGCCGGAATCAGCCCACGCTTTCAGGCCACCATCCAGAAATCCGAGGGTATTGTCGTAACCGACCCGGGCAAGACGGGTGACTACTTCCTCTTCGCGCCCTTCGGGCGCGACGATGAGAATGGGCTGCTTGATGTCGATGATCAGTGCTCCGACCCAGGGGGCGAACTGGCCGTCGATGCCGATAAAGATGCTGTTGGGGATGTGCATCTTGGCAAACTCGTAGCGGTCGCGTGTATCCAGCACCAGCGCTTCTTCGCTTTCTGCGATGGCCTCGAAGGCTTCGGGAGTGAGCGGACGATCACCGTGGCTGAGCACTTCGCTGAAGCTTTCGTAGCCGCCTTTGTTCATCATGGCGTTCTTCGCGAAATACTGTGGCGCCGGGGTCAGGCCGGCGGTTACTTCCCTGATGAACTCCTCGCGGGTCATATCTGCGCGCAGGGCGTAGTTGAGCTTTTTTTGATCTCCCAGCAGCCCGAAGGTTTCCTTGCTAAGGTTCTTACCGCAGGCGGAGCCTGCGCCATGAGCGGGATACACGATTACATCGTCGGCCAGCGGCATGATCTTTTCGCGCAGACTGTCAAAAAGGTGGCCGGCAAGGTCTTCTTTGGTCACTTCGCCCTGTTTGATGGCAAGATCGGGCCGGCCTACATCGCCGAGGAACAAAGTGTCTCCGGTAAAAATTGCGTAGTCTTTACCGCTGGCGTCTTTAAGCAGAAAAGTGCTGCTTTCCATAGTGTGGCCGGGGGTATGAAGTACGGTCATGGTTACATCGCCAAGCTTGAGTACTTCGCCGTCTTTTGCGGAGTAGATATCGTAGGCTGGCTCGGCCATTGGGCCGTAAACGATGGTGGCTCCGGTGGCTTTTGCCAGGTCGAGGTGGCCGGATACAAAGTCGGCGTGGAAGTGGCTTTCGAAGATATACTTCAGCTTAGCGCCTGTTTCTTCCAGCTTATCGAGGTAAGGCTTGGTTTCCCGCAGCGGATCGATGATGATGGCTTCGCCAGCGCTTTCGATGTAGTAAGCACCCTGAGCGAGGCAACCGGTATAAATTTGTTCGACTTTCATAATTGTATGTTTTTGTTTGATGCAAAGATGGGAGAGGTACAGGGCGGCCTACGGTGATCGAGGTCACTTAAGCCCTGATTTTTCAACTTTTTTTTGCACCTGCGTACGCGCCATATGTTCTTTTTGGCGCGCACGCAGGTGCACAATCGGGTTGAATTAATGAGCAACGAAGGAGGCATTCGTTTGCAGCGCCTGCGGAGCCTGCTGATCAGCTGCGAGCGCCGCTGCCACGTCGAGATAGAAGTTCTGGTCTCCGATCTTCTCCCGCAGGCCGCTGCGGTGCAGTGCATCCCTGGCCGGGCCGATGAAACCGGCAAAGCGAACCTGAATTCCGTCGCGCGCTAAATCCTGAAGGAATATCCCCAGGTCGTACAATGCGGTACTGTCGATGCGGTGAATACCTTCTGCTTTCAGAATGAGTACCGAGACATCGTCCCGCCTGCTTTTAATTATCGCTTTGATCTGTTGTTGGAAGTAGGTAAGGTTACCGAAGTAGAGCGCTCCGTCGAACCGGACAATCAAAACTCCGGGGATTTCCCGGACTTCTTCGCCGAACCGGTCGATGTTACGGAAATTGTCTGTACCGGGAATCCGGCCCAGGACAGCGAGGTGGGGGCGCATGCTGCGGTAGACATGGACGCCCAGAGATAAGGCGACGCCCAGCCCTATGCCGAGTTGAATACCCAAAAACAGCGTGCCCAAAAAGGTGATGGTGAGCAACCAAAAGTCTGCCCGGTCGAGGTGCCACAGTTTCTTCGCCTCTCCGAAATCAATAAGCTTAAAGACGGCAACCATGATCAACGACGCCAGGATGGCCTGGGGAAGATAGTAGAACAGCGGCGTCAGGAACAGAAGCGTCAGCCCAATCAAAAGGGCGCTGATGATGCCGGCGAGTGGCGTTTTAGCTCCCGCCTGATCGTTTACTGCAGTGCGCGAAAAACCTCCGGTGACGGGGTAGCCGGCGGCGGTGCCCGCCGCCAGGTTGGCCGCGCCCAGAGCCAGCAATTCGCGGTTCGCGTCCAGATCGTAATCGCGGTGCCGGTTGCGCACCGCCTTGGCCACCGCAATACTTTCCATGAAACCGACCAACGCGATGGTCAGCGCCGCAGACCACAGCTGCGATACATCCGACCACCCAAAAGAAGGGACCGACAGGGGCGGAAACCCGCCGGGAATGGTTCCTACAATCTTAACGCCCTGGTCCGTAAGGCCCAGGCCCATTACCACCAGAATGCCGGCCACCACCGCAACGAGCGGACCGGGAATAACTTTGCTTAATTTCTTTACCCCGATGATGACGGCCATCCCGCCCAGCCCGATTAACAGGGTAGGGAGGTTGATCCTGCTGAAGTTCTGCGCTACCGACCAGACGATGTCGTGTACATAACTACTTCTGGCCGTCTCGATGCCCAGCAGGTGCTTCAACTGACTCGCTCCGATGATGATGGCTGCCGCTGAGGTGAAACCACTGATGATGGGGCGGGAGAGGAGATCCACCAAAAAGCCCAGTCGCATGACTCCTGCTGCAAGCTGGACAACACCCACCATGAGCGCAAGCAGGGCCGCCAGGGCAATGTAATTGTCGGCACCGACCACCGTAATGGCCCCGAGGCTGGCTGCGGTAAGCAGCGAATCCATCGCTACCGGCCCAACCGCCAGCTGCCGTGAGGTGCCCAGGATCGCGTAGGCGATGAGCGGCAACGTTGCGGCGTAAAGCCCGTGAATTGGAGGCAGGCCGGCCAGCATGGCGTAGGCCATGCCCTGAGGGATGAGCATGATGCCAACGGTGATGCCTGCGGCGATGTCGCCGCGTAACCACTCCGGGCGGTAGTTTCTGAGCCAGACAGGAAGAAGATTGGAAAGAAAAGCTTGCATTGTATCGGGTTACTGTGACGCAAAGGTCAATGCAGCCAGGCCCGGTACTTGGTGATCATGATCACACTAAGGTTTTAATGATGTTAATGCGGTTGCGCCCCAGTTTTACGAACCCTTGTTTCTCCATAGACTTAAGGAGACGGGAAATGGCTTCGCGGCTGACGTTGAGATCGTCGGCAATGTGCTGGTGAGTCGCGTACACCACCGCTTCGTCGTTGATCACCGAACTGTTGTGGAGGTACTGCATCAGGCGCTGATCGAGGCGGCTGAAAGAAATCTGATCGATGGTGTTCATCATCTCAATCAGTCGCTGGTCGTAGGCTCGGAGTACGAAATTTTTCCAGCTTTTATACTTCATCATCCATTCGTCCAGTTTCTCGCGGGGCAGGCCGAGCACGATGGTGGGCGCCTCGGCTACGGCACGGATTTCACTGGTTTTTTCGGACATGCAGCAGGTGAAGGTCATCGTGCAACTCTCTCCTCGGGAGAGGTAGTAGAGGAAGAGTTCCGAGCCATCGGGACCACGACGGGTGATCTTGAGGCTGCCGGAAATGATGAGCGGAAGCATGCGGACGTAACCACCATAGTCCATGATGATCTCTCCCTCCAAAAAGCTGTGTAGTCTGCCTGCCTTAGCAATTTCTTCCTGTAGCTGGGGCTCTACAAAATCGGGGAAATATTGATGTACCTGAGAAATGGTAAGTTGATCGGCCATAAGTAAAATGGGTAACGTAGGACTAACCGTTGCGGTTGCGGATCAAAGGTGAAAATGAGGCTAAACGTTGACCCCAAAGGGGGGACCCGCTAATGCGGTAAATCTCATCGAAGCAGCTGCTGGGGAGAGACTGTTCAGGCAGTAGCCTTACTACGCCTGCGTTTCGCATGGCTGTACCACTCCACCAGTCCTATCAGGAGGAGTAAGCCCAGGATGAAGCCGGCGGAGACGTCGGTAAACCAGTGGGCTCCGAGGTACATTCTTGAAACAGGCACCAGCAAAATCAACGCTATGCAGAACCACCCAACCAGTCGTCTTACCCAGAGTTTGTAGTGAGTACTCCGGTACATCAGGAAGGCGATGAAACCAAAGAGAACGGTGTAAAAAACGACATGTCCACTCGGGAAGCTCTGGTTGTGGAACTCTTTAATTACCCGGACCAGGTCTTCTGTTGGGCGGGCACGGCCAAAAAGACGTTTTACGATGGCCACGATGGGAACCGCCAACAGGGATAAGGCCACAAAGCAGGCTTCCAGCCAGCGTCGCTGCCACATGAATACGATGGAGACCGTACCAATGGTAATGAGCCCTCCAGGAATGGTGGCAAACCAGCTTACGCCATTCATGAACGCATCGAGCCAGGGCGCCTGATAGCGCTGCACACCCTGGGTGAACCAGATGTCGACCGTCTCAGTAGGCAGCAGAAAAACAAAGGCGGAGATCGCTGCATAGCCGACGATAAGCGCAATAACTACGTTCAGCAGTAGGCGCTCGTCGCGGCGCAGGTAAGTAAGAAAGCGGGAGAATAGTTTTACCATCAGAATATATTACGGACCGACGGCGGGTATGTTCAGCCTAGAGCAACAGATGATTGTGCTTTCTTTGGGGGCAAAGTCACCTTCTGGAAATAAAAAATAAGTCAGCTGATGCAACCAACCCCTCCCGTCGGCGGTTTACTACAATGAAGGTCCGCATTTACCCACCGCGGAGCCCTAACGGGGGCGTACCGGAATCGACAGGGAAGTAAGTTTTGTAGTAAGCACGCCGGAGCATGATTGGTTACTCCGTAAAAAATAACGATTACAATTCTAGTTGGCACTCCCAGCTACGCTATGGCAGCCTAATCTCTGATTAGAACCATAGTACTATAGGCCGCATGGTTGAGGTTCCATACACATCATGCCGCCTTCACCCCCTTTGGGACTAGTCTCCGACCCTGATCCGAGTCGATAGGCGAAATTCAGGAAATAAGGTCCGGACATGAGAGGGCGACCAATCTCTCCCCGGACTCGAAAATTTTGACTGGCCGATAAGCGTGTAGAAAGCTGCTTTACGCTTTCGCTGGACGCGAGTTCGACTCTCGCCGCCTCCACATATTTTACGCTTTGGCGTAAAGAATCAACCTGCGGTGACCCCGCCTTAATCCGCAGGTTACTAGCCCTGCTCTCTTCGGAGAGTGGGGCTTTTTTGTTCCTCAGCATTCATGCTGGGCCCTTAGGCCCAAACCAGCCGGGGCACCGCACCCCGGGCACCAAGTACCACCGCGTTCTGCTGCCAGGCAGCGGCCAGTTCAAGGACCGATTCCGGAGGAGCGTTGAAGATGAACACGCCTTCTTCTACGCCCCACTCGCCGGATGGGTCACGAGTAACGGCGGGCATGAAGGTCAGGTTTCGTTCTTCGAGTTGCAGGAGGAGTTGTTGCCCCCGGGCAATATTTTCTGCCGCCGGTAATGCGTCTGATCTGGGGTTCCAGGCGGTCAGAAAAGCGTAAGCATGATGCCCCCCCGAAAGCATGAAGGCATCGAAATCCGGATGCGACTCACCGATTTTTAAGACGAAATCTTTGCACAAATATTCGGTTGCGAGGTAGGCTGTCTGCAGCTCTTCGTCGAAATATGGCTTTTCCCTGTCGGATGAATCGTGTGGCATAGTGTTTGCTTATGTACCTTTGCGCCCCGAACGGAGCGTGATCGGGCGATACTTAACGTCGAACGGCGCGTTGCAAGATAAAGCAGAAAGAACTATCCTATGGAGATGGACAGAAACACCATCATTGGCCTCGTGCTGATCATGGTAATTTTCACGGTTTGGCAGGTGATGATCGCCCCCAGCCCCGAAGAGATTGCTCGGCAGGAGCAAATTACTGACTCGCTGAACCGGGTCGAGCAGTTGAGAATAGACGAAATTGCCGATGCGCCCACCGCTGCACCGGTTGATCTGTCAGGCTTAACGGATTCCGCACGGCAGGCGCGTTTCAGCAGCAGCTTTGGCGAGTTCGCAACTGCCGCCGCCGGAGAACGTAAAGATGTACTGCTCGAAAACGACCTCATGAAGGTAACCTTCGATACCAAAGGCGGCTTCATCAAGCAGGTAGAACTGAAGACCTACTTCAAGATCACCGAAAACGAAGACGGAAGTGAAAATAAGCTGCCCCTTTACCTGCTCGAAGACGAAAAGAACCGCTTTGAGTACACCCTGCCCGTCAACGGTGTCAGTGGCTCAGGGATCAGAACTTCCGACCTCTACTTTACACCGACGGTAGAAGGGAAAACCCTCGTGATGCGCGCACCTACGGGCAACGGAGGTTTCTTCGAACAGCGGTACACCCTCACCGACGGAACCTACCTGATGGACTACGACCTTCGTTTCGAAGGGCTCAACTCTGTCCTGGCGAACAACGGAAGCCCGATCTCACTGCAGTGGGACAACTACCTCGATAAAATCGAGAAGAACTCCAGCTACGAAGCCAACCTCTCAACGATGTACTTCCACGAAATGGACGAGGGCACCGACTACTGCTCGTGCACCAGCTCCGACACCGAAGAAATTGACGAAGACGTTCGCCTGAAATGGGTAGCGGGCTCGCAGCAGTTCTTCACTTCTGCCCTGTTGGCAGATAATGGCTTCGCCCCCGGAGCAACCCTGACGACCGAAGCGTACGATGTAGACAGTAGCGAAGACCTCAAGAAGGTCTCTGCATCTCTTAGCATCCCCGTCGGAGGATCGAACTCCGAAATAGTAGGAATGCAACTTTACGTTGGCCCCAACGAATTTGACCGACTCCGGGATATCGGGTACGAGATGTCTGATGTGATCAGCTTCGGTTGGTCTTTCTTCGGTACCATCAACCGCTGGATCATCCGCCCGTTGTTCGATTTCCTTTCGAGCTTCATCGGTAATATGGGTATCGCTATTCTTGTGCTCACGCTGATCGTGAAACTGATGGTTTACCCCCTCACGTACAAGATGCTCGTGTCCAACGTCAAGATGCAGCTCCTCAAGCCGGAACTCGAGAAGATGAAGGCGAAGTACAAAGATGACCAGCAGGCACAACAGGTGCAGCAAATGAAGATGTACCAGGAATACGGGGCCAGTCCGCTGGGCGGGTGTTTACCAATGGTGCTGCAAATGCCAATCTGGTTTGCGCTTTACCGCTTCTTCCCGGCTTCTATTGCTTTCCGGCAGGAGAATTTCCTTTGGGCCAATGACCTGAGTACTTACGATGTGCTCACGAAAATCCCCGAATGGATTCCTTTCCTCGACGGTCACCTCAGCCTTTTCGCTATCCTCTGGGCCCTCACTACCGTTATCTATGCTTACTACAACAGTATGCACATGGACTACAGCTCGCAGCCGATGATGAAGTACTTCCAGTACGTTATGCCGATCCTTTTCCTCGGCTTCTTCAACAGCTTCGCATCGGGCCTCACAGCTTACCTGCTCTTCTCCAATACCTTCAATATCGCGCAGACGATCATCACGAAGAACTTCCTGATCGATCACGATAAGCTGAAGGCGAAGATGGACGAGAACAAGAAGAAACCAAAGAAGAAGGGTGGCTTCAGCCAGCGCCTCCAGGAAGCCCTGAAGGAACAACAGGCACAACAGGCCAAGCAACAGGCTAACAAGAAGAAATAGTCTGATAGTATGGTAGTCTTGTTTCACAAGGCTACCATACTAAATTATAGGGGGCGCGGCCGCAGGATGCAAAGTGAGTCTTTTCCAAAAGACAGGGTAGGAAAATTAATGTCCTGACCTGGATTATTTGTGTCAACTCCTGTGTAAATTTCGCTGTTCAGTCATCAAGAAGCTATAACCAAAGAAATCAACCAATGCGAATTCTATCTACATTGCTCAGCCTTAGTTTTTTGCTCGTTTTCAGCTTTGGCTGCAACAAAGATGCAGCAAGTACCGGTAATGATCCTTTCCTTGCACCTGCGACCGCGCCTGATTTGCCGAAGCGTAACTCAGTTGATAGCAAGAACCTCTCCCGTGAAGGCCTGAAAGAACAGGAAGCCGCTGATGACGGAAGTGAAGATATAGTTAAGCTAACCCCCGAAGATGCTGCCCGTGCCAAGCGAATGGGCCCGGGGCGAATCAGCCCTTCGCCGGCAACAAAGTCTGACCAGCCCGTTACGGCAGGAAGCACTGGTACAACCCCGGCTTCCATGCCCGCTCCCGGCAGCAAACCCGCGCTCGATTACGACCGTGCGATTTTTGCCATCAGCAAAACAGCGTGCTACGGCGGCGATAAATGCCGCCAGTTCGGCCTCGAACTTACCAACGACCGCCGTCTCATCCTCGACGCAAAGAGAAACATGGACCTCAAGGGGAAGTACAGCCGGATGCTCTCCGCTACCGAATACAATAAGCTCCTGAGCGCAATGGAAGCCTCCGAGCCCGAACGACTGGAAATGGTGTACCCAACGGATAAAACCATGATCCCCGCCGACGCTCAGGCAACCATACTCCGCTACGCCGACGTGCACGGCACCGAACGCAAAATTGAAGTCTACGCCGATGCGCCCAAGCAACTCGCTAAGCTGCTTGCTGACCTGGAAAGCTGGGTCGATAAGGACGGTTGGATCAAAATGGCGGAGTAAAAAGAGTGAGTAAACTATTAGTAACAGGCGTTGAATAAGAACGGTGGGTTAAACACCTCAGGTACGATCATGCAATCGCGCCGGAGCCGTTCAACCCATAACCCGATCATTCCGTACTTTCGCGCAATAGAACAAACACCCAATACGCCTCTTTAGGGCAGAACTACCCACTAATTTCTACCAACTATCAATTAATAATGGCCGATCATAAGATTATCTTCTCCATGGAGCGCGTCTCCAAAACCTTCCCCGGAGCCTCCAAAAAAGTACTGAACAACATCTGGCTGAGTTTCTACTACGGCGCCAAAATTGGTGTGTTAGGACTTAACGGGTCCGGTAAGTCCACCTTGCTGAAGATCATTGCCGGCATCGATAAAAACTTCCAGGGTAATGTGGTTTTCAACGCCGATTACAAAATCGGCTACCTGGCTCAGGAGCCGGAACTGGATGAAAACAAAACGGTGAAGGAAGTCGTGCAGGAAGCCGTACAGGAAACGGTAGACCTGATGAAGGAGTACGACGAGGTGAACATGAAGTTTGCCGAGCCGATGAGCGACGATGAGATGACGAAACTCATCGAGCGTCAGGCCGAGTTGATGGAAGCGATCGAAAATGCCAACGGCTACGAGCTCGACAACAAGCTCAATACCGCAATGGATGCACTCCGTTGCCCGCCCGATGATGCCAAAGTGAGCGTTCTCTCCGGGGGTGAACGCCGCCGGGTCGCCCTGGCCCGCCTCTTGCTTTCCAACCCCGATATCCTGCTGCTGGATGAGCCTACCAACCACCTCGACGCAGAATCTGTGCACTGGCTGGAGCAGTACCTGCAAAGCTTCAAGGGAACGGTCATCGCCGTAACGCACGATCGTTACTTCCTCGACAACGTCGCTGGCTGGATTCTCGAACTTGACCGGGGCGAAGGCATTCCGTGGGAAGGCAACTACTCCAGCTGGCTCGAGCAGAAAGCCAACCGCCTGGAGCAGGAAGAAAAAACTGAATCCAAGCGTCGTAAGACCCTCAAGCGCGAGCTGGAGTGGATACGCATGGCACCTAAGGCCCGCCAAAGCAAGGGTAAAGCCCGTCTCGCAGCCTACGACAAAATGTCTCGCGAGGAAGGCAAAGAGCGGGAAGCTAACATGGAAATTTTCATTCCGCAGGGGCCTCGTCTCGGTGATGTGGTGATTGAGGTTGAGAACCTTACCAAAGGCTTTGGTGACCGCGTCCTGTTCGACAAAGCAACGTTCAACATCCCGAAGAACGCCATTGTGGGTATCCTCGGCCCGAACGGTGTTGGAAAATCTACTTTCTTCCGCCTGTTGACCGATGAGCACCAGCCCGATGGCGGTAACATCAAGATCGGAGAAACGGTCAAGATCAGCTACGTAGACCAGAGCCATGAACAACTCTCCAATAAAGAACAAACGATTTACGATGTCGTTAGCCAGGGCCACGACATGATCGACGTAGGGGGGAGCAGTGTCAACGCCCGTGCTTACCTGAGCCGCTTCAACTTCGCCGGTGGTGATCAGCAGAAAAAGATTGGGATGCTCTCCGGAGGAGAGCGCAACCGCCTTCAGCTAGCCATGACGCTCCGCGAGGGAGGTAACGTCCTCCTCCTCGATGAGCCAACCAACGATATCGACATCAACACCCTCCGCGCGCTGGAAGACGCGCTGGAGAGTTTCGCCGGCTGTGTGCTGGTGATTTCTCACGATCGCTGGTTCATTGACCGCCTGGCAACGCACATTCTTAGCTTTGAGGACGAAGGTGAAATCCAGTTTTTCGAGGGTAACTACTCTCAGTACGAGGCGGCTAAGAAGGAGCGGTTGGGTACTGTTACGCCTAAGCGGCCGCGCTTCAAGAATGTGATTAACCGGTAGTAACGACCGCTTTCAGAGAAGGAATAAGTACGGTTTTGGATTTTTTTGCAAGATTGTAACGGATTGCAGGGACTTCCTGTGTCCCGAAAAGACTGATTTACTCTCGGATAAAGTGGATTGAGCACGAATTTCAGACTCAGGCTCGAGGCCAGGTAACCGCTGTGCGGTTCACGTCAGGACATTTTGACCGTCAGCTCTTAGCTGTGGGCAGGTGATATTCAGTACCTTCGTCTTTTGCATCTTGGATGAAGAGAGATTTATCTCTGTAAATCCTCTCATTAGCCAGGTGCTGTCTCAAATCAGAGTTGGCGTTTGGTACATAGATTCAGGTTCAAATGTTTTCGGGGAGCAAATGAATTTGAACGGGCTGCTGGTCTGTCTGTTGTTTGCAGTTTCTGACCTCAGACGTTTTTTTGTTTTTCAGGCTTGATTTGACAACGCTTCACAACACAACAACACTATGAAATCGTTTTTCAAAAGTACCATGGCCATCACCATGGTTCTGGTAGGTCTGGTTTTACCTGGCACGACTTTCTCACAATTTGTGATAACTAATCCGGGAGGTACTCCTGGTACGGTACCGAGGGCTGATGATGTGGTCTCCTGTACAGATAACGATCTCCGGGTATCCTTCCGCCTCACCGGTTCGCCTGGAGGTACAAACCCATCCTTTTCTGTTTCTTTACCCGCAGGAGTGAATTACGTTGATGGCTCCGTAACTGTTGTAAGCAGTAGCCTTGCGACAGCGCCGGTGATCGGACTGAACACCGGGAGCGCAAGCCAGCCTCAATTTGAGGTGTCCGGGACCTTTGGCGCTGGAGATTATGTTGTAATCAGCCTCGCCCGTATTGCAAATTGCGAAGCAATACCCGGTGGAGGCCAACAGGACGCAGTGACCGTAACACCAGGAATTGGTGGGACTGTGAGTTCTAATAACTACGATGTACTGGCTGCGAACCTTTCGGTTGTTTCTTCTGCCCCGGTAACTACTTCAGTGGGAAGTACGGAGACCGTAACGGGAACCATTACCAATGGTGGAAACGGCTGTGTTACTGAGTTTGAGTTCACCGTTATGGATGCGCCCGGTGTAATGACTACATCAATTGATATAGGGGGAACTTCCATTATGCCAACTTCAACAGTAGGGAACCTGAGTGTGTACACGATTACCTCTGCAGTAATCGGAGGTGATGGGTGTTTTGATGGTGGCGAAACGCTGTCTTTTACAAGGCAGGTCACGATAATTTCCTGTGATCTTTCGGGTGATGGCTACACCGTCAGGTACGGTTGTTTTGGCGAGGTCTGCCAGTCATCGTCTTTTGCTAATCAGCAGTTCAATATTGCCTTTACGATACCTAATGTCAGGTACACATCCGGAGTAGTGTCTCAACCGACTGATCTTTGCCGTGATGTAATCGTCGAGCACACCTTTACGAACCGCGGGACGGGCGCAGCCTTTGACATTGTGTATCTGGCGGGTTTTGGCGCTTCCGGTCTTTCGCTGGCCGGGTCCACAACGGGGACCAGAGGGATGCCCGTTACCGATGTATCGGTTAACGGTGTTTCAGTACCCTTTATCGTGAACGGTGCAAACGGGGGGCTGGAAGCAGACCTGAGCGCTCTGACTTCCGACCCGGACGCAGGAGGGTTAGATGATATTGATCTTGACAACCAGTTTGATGATCTGCCCGCCGGAGCGTCGTTTACCATAACCGTTACGCATACGGTTATCCCCAATACCGACTGCCCCGCTAACCGATCAACGGGGTCTTATAAAGTCGCTCTTGACTATACCGATCAGTGCGATGAAGATATCGCTCGGTTTGTGCAGAACGCCGAAGGCTCACTGACGGACTTTACCGAAGACAGTGCAGGATCTCTGGTCGGCCCTGCGGATATAAATGACATGGAGACCATCGAAATCGAGGTTTGCGGAACGCAGCGGTTCGGTGGTAGTTTTGTCGATTGCCCAACGAGTGAACTGAGTCTGGTTGGCAACCTTCCTCCTGGCTTCTTTTTGAATTTCGCTACGGTCAACGACGTTGTTTCTCCGGACGTTGTGTTTAGGAACGACAGTGTTTTTGTGACCTCCGACTTTGTCTCCGCTCAGGAATTTTGCTACAAGCTCAATCTGACTTTTGATTGTAGTGTGCACCTGGCAGCCCCGGATCGGGACCTCGACTTCGATTTCTTCTTCGAATTCGAATGCGATGCCAGCGCTCCGTGTGATGGTACCCGCGAACGTTTCAGTTGCCCTGTTTACGTTCCCAACATCCACTGTGGTGTTTGTAGCATCGGCGGCCTGACAACACAGAACACACTGGCGGTACGTAGTACTACCGGCTTTGCGAATCCACTTACTTGTGAAGAATACGCCGATCCGGCAAGCCTGACGGCACTTCAGCTCAAGCGTGCAATGCCCTGCGATACCGTTTGCATCCAGGCAAATGCTATCCAACTCAACGGGACTTCCGGCCCTACCTGGGACAACGCCTACTTTCATTTAGAGTATGACCCGTTGGCCTCCAACGGCTCGAATACGCTCTCCTATGCCGGGGGCACAGTTGAAATATTTGAACTGGCCAGCGGTACTGTGTTTGAATGCCCTATACCCGTTCCTCAGGAAGTCAATATCAACAATGCAGGATCGGGAAATGACCAGCACATTCTCGACTTCAACCTGACCGATTGTCTCTCAGTACTTCCCGGCAGTCTTCTCCGTCCGGGAGATAGTGTCAACGTTAACCTCAAGGTCGTTGTAGAGAAAACAGGAGTGCTCGATAACGATGTACCCACACAACTCGAAGACATCAGGATTTTTCACTACAACCTGGTAGATACTACCTCTCCACCCGATATGGTACTGGATACCGTTACCTGTGATGAATACGCACTGGAATTGTACCTGCACGAAGCCGTCAACGGTGGTGGTGGAGGACTGACCAACCGGCAGGTAGAAGGTTGCAACTTTTACACAGGCTTCAAAACCTTTCCTTTCTCTGGCTCCCAGGACTGGTATCCGGGCGAAATCAGACCCAACCGAAAACTGGACTCAATCGTAATCGCATTCACCTCGCGCGATGTCCTGGACTTCAATTCTGTAATCCTGCGGGCCGAAGGAAACGAGGACGACGGGTACGGAGCCGCGACGTTCATCTCTTACCCGTTGGGAATCCCTGACCGCATTGCTGAAGGAACGGCCGAACGCCGGTATATCTGGATAAACGATGGCTCCTGGCCCCTCGGAGACATGAACGGCCGCTTTAACAGCCAGGGCGGATACAGCCTTTTAGCGAATTACTTTCCCAGTTGTGAAAGTATCGACGGAACCCTTTCAATGGGCTTCTACGCTCAGCAGTATGGTTATTCTCACGACCCGGATTGTTACGAACCAATAAACAACATTGGCACAGTACTCGTAGACCACAACCTGCCCTCAACGACTCTTCAGAACCTGACGGGAACGGTTGAAGCAAGTAATGATACGGTACGTTGGAATGTTCAGATTCAGAATATCGTAGACGTCAACGGTGGCTTCGTCTTTTTAGGTTTCGAAGATGAAGCTACACCTAACATCGATATTATTGGATTAAGGGACATTGCCGCTGATACCATAATCCCTCTGGTTCCTTATGCAGATGGAGACTGGGCCGTAGTGAATCCGGCTTTTCCCGCAGAGATGGCCCTCGATTACGAGGTAATAGCCATTCTTACCGGATGTGAACCCGATGGAGTCCGAGCCATTACGGGCTTCGCCTGTGACGGCCCGCCCGATAGTCCGAACGATTACCCTTGCGATTTCGACGAAGTATTTCTCGATGTCGTTCCCCTTTTGTCCCGGGTTCAGATCAGACTCAATCAGGCGCAGGGACCCTATGATCTTTGTACGGTCATTCGGGACACGGTTATAATCACCAGCGCTGAAAGGGCATTCATCGACAATGCTATTCTGTCTATCCCGTTGCCGAGAGGACTTACTGAAAGCGACGCGCTGGTAGAAGTCTTTTACCCAAGACTGACCGGCCCGGCGGAAGTACTCCCAATTGTGGTCAGCAACGACACCCTTTACGTAGATCTTACGGAGCACACTGGGATTGGAGAGATGGGCGTGCCGGGTACCGACGATGCAATTACCCAGGACGAGCGCGAAATCAGTGTGCAACTTTCATGGATTACCGACTGCGACTTCCGTGGCGGAAGCACCTATACTCCGGTTATCTTCGCTGACCGGCCCTGCGGAGACCCCGCAATCGGCAACGGCTCCAGAACTACCTCAGACGGCATCAACATCAACGGCGCACTTCCGTCTTCGGTAACGGCCTTTACCACCGAGATCACACCAGCAACCATTCAGGGGTGCAAAGACGTGATGATATCTCTTGAAACTTCCATTACGTTGGGACAGACTTCTGACCGCGATTCGCTTCAAATCGAATTCCCTCAGGGATTGATTTATGAACCCAACTCCTACAACTGTACTTCTTCCAGCCCTGCTGACCAAGCTACATGCCCCACGTTTGTTAGGGTTGACGTCGCAGCAGATGGTGCGCAGACCATAATTTTCAGCATAGCACCGAATACCGATGCCCCGGTTACGTACATGATCGATGTTGATGCTATGGTAGTAGCCGGAGGTATTTGCAACGACGAAGGTATTGTAAACCTGACGGCTACAAGCTCAAACGACGGAATTGCCTGCCCAACTGATCCAAATATGGTTTGTGACAACTTCACGATCATTACCGGGCAGGCTACTGATACCATTCGGTTCCAAAAGCCGGTGGTCAGCCTTACGGAATTCATGGCCTGTACCGAAAACGGTGCGTACCGCGTAGACGGGATGATTACCGTAGATACGTTGCCCATCAACACCGGAGAGTCTGTCACCTTCGAGTTCTTCTGCCCGGATGATCCAGCGTCCCCGGTTGGTAGCTTTGTCGTTGAAGGCCCGATCGCTCAGGCTACGCCCACCGCGATTTCTACTACAATACCCGCCAGTTGTGCCGGCCAGGAGTTGATCGCAAGAATTACTGCGATTGGCGACAACTGTATCTGTGAAACGGTCGAGACTACTTTCGACATCCTTCCGGAAGTAATTGTGGAAGCAGGAACCGATGGCACCGTTTGCGGCACCAGGGTGTTTGACCTCGCCGTTCGGGGAGGTTCCATCACCGGTGGAGTGACCGACGGCAACTGGACAACCAGCGGCGACGGACAATTTCTGGACAGTATGGGTATGCCTGCTACTGCGTTCTCTGATGTAGCGGGGTACGACCCCGGCCCCAATGATGGCCGAAACGGAGAGGTTACCCTGACCCTCACCTCCGATCAGCCGGGGATGTGTATGCCAGTTACCGACGACCTCATCCTCACGGTGCTCAACGTCGATTGTGGATCATTCTTCTGGGATGGTTCGGATGATTAGAAGCAGTGGGGGGGTGATGGAGTGCTAGCCTAACGCTTTCATTAGACGATGATTTTCCACCCCGGATTTTACTGGGGCGGGGCCGCAGGTGCAATGCATGGATAAGGGAGCAAGGGACCAACGGCCCGCTGGGCTATACGTAGCCTCCTTCTCCGTCATCCCATTTGTTCTGCAGGCGTTCCAATTCTTTGAGCTCTAAAATTTCGGTTTCAGAGAGGTCTTCCATTGGAGGGAGTTGGACTTTCCGTCGTCGTCGGAGTTTGTCTATTTCCTTTGCTACTTCATCTTCTCTCCAGTTATCAGTGAACTTCCCGTTAACGGGTAGGCCGAAGGCCGAAAGGAAAACGACGCCCAGAACTACTAGCAAGATAGGAATCGGAAGCCTAAGCCAGATGGCCGCACCGGGCAGATAGAAGCTCAACATCAGGAGTACTACAATTACACCTGAGAAAATAAGCGCAGTTTGGTAAAAGGCCACTTTGGCTTTGACTCTTTTCTCTGCCTCTTCACGTAATTCTGGTTCCATAGGGTCAAAATACGAAAATGGTTAGTGGGCTTATCGTACTACCTCCGGTTGATCGTCAGCCAAAAGTTAACAATATGCTCCATAGCGCCCCGGTAGGCCTTGGGTGCGGTGGGCTTATTTACAAAGGCCGATGCTCCCAGCTGGTACGCCCGGTCGATCTCCTCCTGGTCTTCGGAAGAGGAGAACATTACGATAGGAAAGGGAGGGCGGACACCGCTGTCCTGAAGTGCTTTGAGGACACCAAAGGCATCGATGCGGGGCATGTGGAGGTCCATAATCGCAAGGCTGATACCTTTAACGGGATGGTTTTTTTTGTAGAATTCAAGGAAGTGGGCTCCATCACGGAGCCTGACCACATCGATCTTCTTGTCGATCTGGAGTAGCGTACGCTTCGCAAGCGTCGCTTCGAGAGGATCATCCTCGATTAGTAAAACACGGTGGGATGTCATTGTAGCTTTCTGTAAAAAATAGGTAGGCAGATGCAGGAGACCGGATCGCTGGCTTGCGGGAGCGGTCTTCGGCTTATTTTACTCGTGTAGGGATTATTACATTGGCAAGGTAAGGAAATAGTCGGTTAGTCTGTTAGTCTTTTGTTTTTTTAGAAAAGTGATGCTCATCGTTTGTTACCGGAATGCCGCCCGATCGCTTCCTTCCGGCCGCATCCGCCTCCGGCGGATAGCCTTGAGAAGCGACCTCAGGTCGCGTTTTTCCGCGTAGGTGATGCGGGGCCAGCGGTCGATCATCCCCGCTATTCACCGGAGATGAAGGTGGCCGGGTGGAGCCGGTTAACTCTCTTTGCACCTGCGGCCGCGCCTGATCCGGAAAGGGTAGGGAAGACCGGTAAAACAAAGAAGCCCCTCCGGCCGGTTGGCAGGAGGGGCTTCTGTTTGTGTTCAGAACCTAAAACGTCTGGGAGGAACGGGTTAGGCCTTAACAGGACTTGCTTTCTCAACGTCAGTAGTAGACTTCGCTTCCAGGTCATCCGTGAGGTCATGGACAATCGGAGTGGCGATGAAGATCGAAGAGTACGTACCTACGAGGATACCAACCAACAGAGCGAACGCGAAGCCTTTGATGCTGCTACCACCGAAGAGGAAGAGAACAAGGACCACGATCATGGTGGTAAGGGATGTAATGATGGTACGGGAAACCGTGCTGCTTACAGCAGCATTGATAACTTCAGTCTTGCCACGGCTAACGTAAGTGTTCAGGTACTCACGGATGCGGTCGTAAACTACTACCGTATCGTTGATCGAGTAACCGATTACGGTAAGTACAGCCGCGATGAACGCCTGGTCCATTTCCATGTTGAAGCCAAAGAGGCCCCACCCGAAAGAGAACATACCGAGTACGATGATACTATCGTGGAAGAGGGCCGCAACGGCACCGAGCGAGTACTGCCATTTGTTAAAGCGGAGCAGGAGGTAAAGGAAGATCAGAAGGAGACCAATGCCACCGGCCCAGAAGGCGGAGCGCTTGATATCGTCGGCAATCGTCGGGCCTACTTTGCTCACGCTGGTTACGTGGGTACCGGAATCTGCGCCAAGGTCGCCGAAGGCGTCCAGCGTCAGGTTACCGCCAACAACAGAGTTCACACCGGTGTAGAGTGCCTCGAGAACAACGTCCTGAGCTTCTTTACCGTCGATCTGGCCGGTCTGGTCTACGAGGTAGTCCGTCACGATGTTGAAGGTGTTGTCGCTGTCGACAGCCTTGATGGTTGGCTCACTGCCAAATGGTGTGGCGAGTGCATCGCGCAGGTCCTGAGAATTAACATCCTGGTCGAACTCAACAACGTAGCTGTAACCACCCTTGAAGTCTACACCGAGGTCGAAACCTTTGGTGAAGATAGAAGCGAGGGAAGCGATGATGAGAACACCGGAGATGGCGTAGGTAAGCTTGCGTTTGCCCATCCAGTCGATGTTGACATTGCTGAAGAGGTTCTGAGAAGGAGCGGTCCAGAAGCTGATGCTCTTGCCTTTGTCCAACCACCATTCGATGATCAGGCGACCAACGAGAACGGCCGTGAAAACAGACGAAACAACACCTACCATAAGAACTACGGCAAAACCCTTGATGGGGCCAAGACCGAAGTAAGCGAGAACCGCAGCGATGAGCAGCGTGGTAACGTTAGCATCGATGATCGCAGAGTAAGAGTTGCTGAAACCGTCGGTTACGGCGTTGCGCTCGGTCTTGCCGGCGCGCAGTTCCTCACGGATACGCTCGTAAATGATTACGTTGGCATCAACGGCCATACCGATGGTAAGCAGGATACCGGCAATACCAGGAAGGGTCAGTACGGTACCGAAGCTGGACAGTGCACCAAAGATGAAGATCAGGTTGAGCAACAGGGCGAGGATCGAAACGATACCAGCACCACCGTAGTAGAACAACATGAATACCAGTACGAGGCCAAAACCGATCAGCAGTGCCATGATGGAACTGTTGATGTTGGCAGCACCGAGGCTGGGGCCAACGATGCTCTCCTGGATGATCTGTGTACGTGCGGGCAGACGACCAACCTTCAGGATGTTGGCGAGGTCGGTAGCGTCCTGTACGTTGAAGTTACCAGTGATGGCAGTATTACCACCGGGGATCGGGCCGTTTACGCGTGGGGCAGAAACAACGCGGCCGTCGAGCAGGATCGCTACCTGACGGTTGTTGTCGTTGGCAGCCTCCGTGGTCATACGGGCCCAGGTACGGGCACCTTCAGAGTTCATACTGAGGTTTACCGCTATCTGACCGTCGGGCTGAGGGCCGGAAGAGGTGTTGGTAATGGCTTCGCCGGTAAGCAGTGCCTCACCGGAGCGGGGCATCTGGAGCTGGTAAAGCGCGTAGAGGTCAGTAGCGGCTTCGCCTTCAGCACCTGGCAGTGGCGATTCTTCCCAACGGAAAACAACATCGCGGAACTGGCGGGCTACTTCAGGAGACTCAAGCAGCTCAGATACAGCCTCCAGGTCTTTCTCGGCAGCGATACCAAGAACGGACTCACCGAGGTTGCCGGTGTTGGGGCTGAAGATGCTGAAGAGCGGTCCGGCGGTTTGCTGAACTTCCTCGGTCGTGTCGATGCTGGCGATCTCGTTGGTAAGGTTACCAAGGTCATCCAGAGCGTAAATCGTATCGTAGCGAACGGTCTTCTCTTCAACGTAGTTGCTGTCGCGGCCCGCTTCGATCTTCGCCTTGCGGTCGAGTTGCTGATCGAGGGTTACGAGAGCATTGATGGCAGCATTGTCGACACGCTTAACGTGGAAAAATTCCAGGTTGGCGGCAGCCTGCAGGAAGGTACGTGCACGGGCGGGGTTTTCGATGCCCGGCAGCTCAACGAGGATCAGGTCACGGTCAGCGTCGAGGCTTACGTTAGGCTGAACAACACCGAGTTGGTCAATACGCTTCTTAAGCAGATCGTAAGTCAGCTGTACCGTTTCGTTGGCTTTTTCGCGGAGTACGCGTACAACCTCAGCGTCGGAAGAGTTGATGTTGATGTCTTCGCGAAGTGCGTCGTTGCTGCTGAAAAGACTGGCCAGTTTCTTGTCGCCGCGAACTTTCTGCCATTCGGTGGCGAAAAGTGCGATGAAATCGTCCTGGGCGTTTGCTTGAGCTTGGGAGGCTTGGTCAATTGCTTTATTAAGAGTGATGTCGTCCTTGTTTTTCCGGGAGAGCGCAAAGAGGAACTCTTTGAGGTCTACCTGGAGGACGACAGACATGCCGCCCTTGAGGTCAAGTCCCAGGTTAAGCTGTTTGGCTTTCAGGTCCTGGTACGTGAATGATTTGAATCCGGGTACTTTTAGGATCTCCTGATCGGAGATGCTGTCGAGAAAGTACGCACGCTGGGCGCGGTACATCTCACCTTCGGTCTCGCCTGACTGCTCCTGCGCAAAGTCCTCTGCTTCAGCTTCCTTACTAGAGGTAGGAATGATGTAGAGGTACTGTACTGCAGTAACAATAAGCATGACCACAAGGAAGAATTTGATAATTCCCTTGCCTTGCATAATGAAAAAATTTAGGTTTAGCGGGGCCCAACCTACTATGAAGTGAGTTAAGGACCACCACAATTAAAAAAGGGTGATTGAAAGTGCCGGCTTACAAAACAAAAGCCCCTTGTGAGGGCCAGTAGTGATGTAAAACCAGCGTTCACGAAGCCGGAGCCTCCCAGACCCGGATTTCGCGAAACGGCTGCAAATATACGAATAGTTCGTTTATACCCGTAGTAGCCCAGGAATTGTAAAACTTATGGTAAGAAGGCCAGCACGCAGTAGCGGGAAAAGCGCATGCGAAGGCTTTTGCCATTTTAATGATATGGGCGCGGACGCAGGTGCAATGGATGTTTTACGGTCGGCTCTTATCTTTTATGTTCCGCTGCCCGGCACTACTGCCGACTTACCCGACGTATCTTATAAGGCTCTATTGTTGGTTATTCGTGATTGCTTGACAAGGCACTAGACCTGAGGTCACGAACAAGGCAAACCTCACGTTGGTTATATAGATTATGCAAGATGGCTTCAAGAAAGATGACCTTTTACAATTTACTGAACGCGGAATATGGTGCCCGCCCGCCGATATCTACATCGACCCCTGGCGGCCGGTAAAGCGGGCCATGATTACCCACGGACATTCCGATCACTCCCGCTACGGACACGATTCCTATTTGTGTACCACTCAGGCGGCCCCGGCCATTAAGTATCGTTTGGGCGATATAAACCTGCAAACGGTAGACTTTGGCAAACGCACCGTTATCAATGGTGTAGAGTTTTCTTTCCATCCGGCAGGGCACATTCTTGGCTCGGCTCAAATCAGAGTAGCCTACAAAGGAGAAGTGTGGGTTGCTTCCGGCGATTATAAATTAGAGAACGACGGCCTGGCCGAACCGTTCGAGTCTGTTCCCTGCCATACTTTTATTACCGAATCAACCTTTGGTTTACCTATTTACGACTGGAAGCCCCAGGAAGAAGTCTTCGCCGCCATCAACGACTGGTGGCGGGCCAACGCCGCCGAAGGCAAGGTGAGCCTTATCACTGCTTACTCCCTGGGGAAAGCCCAGCGCATAATTCAGAGCCTCGACACCAGCATCGGAAAAATATACACTCACGGAGCCGTAGAAAACATGAACGAAGTGATGAGGGCGCAGGGCGTTCCGTTGGCTCCTACAACCCGGGTAACGCAAGAGATTGCACCCAAAGACTACCCGGGCCACCTGGTGATCGCTCCGCCCTCCGCTCTGAACAGTAGCTGGATTAAAAAATTCAAACCTTTATCCCGGGCAGTAGCTTCGGGCTGGATGAGTTTGCGGGGCGCGCGCCGCCGCCGGTCCGTAGAACGGGGTTTTGTTCTCTCTGATCACGTAGACTGGAAAGACCTCAATGCCGCGGTGGATGCCACCGGAGCCGAACGTGTAATTGTAACCCACGGTTACACCAACATATACACCAAGTACCTGAACGAAAAAGGCATCCTGGCGCAGGCAGCCCAAACGGAATTCTCCAACGAGGGGGATGACGTTAAAGAGGAAAGTGCTGAATCCGGAAAAACGGAATCATGAGAGAATTTGTGCAGCTATTTACCCGCCTTGACCAAACTACGAAAACGACCCGTAAGGTAGAACTACTGGTCGACTACTTCGGGCAGGCCAACGATCAGGATCGCCTTTGGGCGATCGCCATCCTTTCTGGCCGCCGCCCGAAACGCTCGGTGAAATCTAGTTTGTTACGCCAGTGGGCGGCCAGCCTTGCCGGCATTCCTGATTGGCTCATGGATGACAGTTACCACGTTGTGGGTGACCTGGCGGAAACCATCGCTCTCGTTCTGCGTCCTCCCGTACGCACCCAGAACCGCTCACTCACGGAATGGATCAACACGGTGAAAGGCCTTGCTCTCCTGACGGACGAGGAAAAGCAGGAAGTAATCCTGAGCGCCTGGGAATCAATGACGACCGCCGAACGATTTGTGTTCAACAAGCTGATCACGGGAAGCTTCCGTGTCGGCGTATCGCAAAAACTCATCATCAAAGCCATCGCCCGGTTCGAAGAACAGGAAGAAAATGCTATCGCCCACCGCCTGATGGGCAACTGGACGCCGGATACTACAGATTACGAGAATCTGATCAGATCGTCTAACCCCGCCGATGATGACTCGCGCCCGTACCCCTTCTACCTGGCTTATGCACTGGAAGCAGAACCTGCTACACTGGGTAGCCCCGATCTATGGCAGATTGAACGTAAATGGGACGGTATTCGCGGGCAGGTCATTGTACGCGAAGGCGAAGTATACGTCTGGTCACGGGGCGAGGAGTTGGTAACGGCTAAATTCCCTGAGTTTCATCCACTGGCTTCCCTGCTGCCCGATGGTACTGTAATCGACGGTGAAATTTTGCCGTTCAAAGACGAAAAACCGCTGTCCTTCAACGTCCTTCAAACCCGCATCGGCCGTAAAAATGTAACCAAGAAGATCAGGGAGTCTGCTCCGGTTATTCTGATGTGTTATGACCTGCTGGAGTACAACGGGGAAGACATCAGGGCTCGCCCGCTGGGCGAGCGCAGGGCTTTACTGGAGCAACTGGTGGCGGGTGTTACGGAGCCGGGCATACTCTATTTATCCGAAGTGCTTGAAATCAATGATTGGAGCGAGGCCGTAGACGCACGGGCACAATCCCGCGAAAACCTGAGCGAAGGTTTGATGGTCAAAAGAATGGACTCTGCCTACCGTTCGGGACGTAAAAAAGGAGACTGGTGGAAATGGAAAATCGACCCGCTAACGGTCGATGCCGTCATGATCTACGCTCAGCAAGGGCACGGGCGCCGGGCTAACCTTTTTACCGATTACACCTTTGCGGTCTGGAAAGGAGAGGAACTCGTGCCCTTCACCAAAGCCTACTCCGGCTTAACGGACAAGGAGTTCAAAGAGATTACCTCGTGGGTGAAACGCAATACGCGCGAACGCTTCGGCCCGGTGCGCAGCGTAAAACCGGAACAGGTATTCGAAATCGCCTTTGAAGGAATAAATGCCTCGAGCCGGCATAAGTCAGGCATTGCCCTGCGTTTCCCACGAATGTTACGTTGGCGAAAAGACAAACCAGCAGGGGAAGCCAATACGCTGGCCGACCTTCAACAAATGCTGATTCAATATGGGTAAGCAGATGGGCCGGAAAGAACAACTGGCATTAGGAACAGCCTGGTTTGAAAAACAAGGATGGAAGCCTTTCCCGTTTCAGGTGAAAACCTGGAAGGCTTACCTGCAGGGCAAAAATGGTATGGTAAACGCCGCTACCGGAAGCGGAAAGACCTACGCTTTACTTATGCCCATTATGCTGGAGTTTGTGGCCCGTCACCGCCACAAAGACGAATACCCTGCAGACAACGGTTTGCAGGCGATCTGGATATCACCGATCAAAGCTCTCACGGTCGAAATACAGGCAGCTGCTCAGCGCCTCGTGAAGGACCTTAACCTGGGCTGGCGGGTGGCTGTCCGTACCGGAGATACTCCCGCGGGTGAACGCACGAAACAGAAAAAAAGCCCACCCGAAATCCTCATCACCACCCCCGAAAGTCTGCACTTGCTGCTGGGGAGTCCTAACTATAAGGAAGTCTTCAGCGGATTGAAGGTACTCGTGGCGGATGAATGGCACGAACTGATCGGTTCTAAGCGGGGCGTACAGGTGGAGCTGGCATTGTCCCACTTACGCCACCTGATTCCGGGCTTACGTACCTGGGGGATCTCGGCGACCATCGGCAATATGGAGGAGGCCGCCGCAGTACTCTTCGGCGCGGAGTACGATGCCGGAAACTGGGAACTCATCCGTGCTGATATCCGAAAGAAAATTGACGTTCAGACGATCATCCCCAAGGATATAAAAAAGTTCCCCTGGGCAGGGAACCTTGGTACAGTACTGGTAGAGCAGGTCCTGGAGATTATCAACGCCAGCCGTACCACTTTACTGTTTACGAATACCCGGCGCCAGTGCGAGCGCTGGTATCAAACGATCATCGATCATGATCCGGAGCTGATTGGCCTGACGGCCATGCACCACAGCGCCATCGATCAAAAACAGCGGTTGTGGGTAGAGCAGGCCATCCATGACGAAAAGCTCAAGGTGGTGGTCTGTACCTCAGGTCTGGATCTGGGCGTCGACTTCCGTCCGGTGGATACCGTAATTCAGATCGGAAGCCCGAAGGGGGTTGCTCGTTTTCTGCAACGTGCCGGCCGGAGTGGTCACCAACCCAACGCCACGAGCCGGATACACCTGGTGCCCACCCACGCCTTCGAACTGATCGAAGCTGCTGCCTTACGTCAGGCTATCATCGATGAGAAACTGGAAAGTCGTATTCCCTACCGGCGTTCCTTCGATGTGCTCGTCCAGTACCTCGTCACCCTCTCGGTGTCAGGGGGCTTCGATGCGGATGTGATTTACGAGGAGGTCAGACAGACTTTCGCTTTTGCGGATATTACCCCCGCTGAGTGGGAGTGGTGCCTTGACTTTATTTGTACCGGGGGCAGTTCGTTGCGGGCCTACGATGAATACCAGCGGGTGGGTTTGTATAAGGGCAAATACTACATCGTTAACCAGGCAGTAGCTGCCCGCCACCGAATGGGGATAGGTACGATTGTGAGTGACAGTATGATGCAGCTTAAGTACCGCAACGGTGCCAAAATCGGTAATATCGAAGAACGTTTTATCTCAAGCTTGAAGAAAGGGGATGTCTTTGTCTTTGGTGGTAAAAAGTTAGAGGTTGTCATGATCCGCAATATGGAAGTGCGGGTGAAGAAAAGTAAGAAGAAGAACTTCATCACTCCCTCCTGGTCTGGCGGAAGGATGCCCCTCTCCAACCAGTTGTCTTCCGGGATTCGTGCTCAGTTGACGTTGGTGCAGGAAGGAAAGTTTCTTACCAGGGAACTCGAAGCCGTCAAAACGTTGACTGATATTCAGGCTGACCGCTCTCATGTTCCTACGGAGCAGGAACTTCTGGTTGAATACTTTCAGGACAGAGAGGGGTACCATCTGGTTTTCTACCCCTTCGATGGTCGTTTCATTCATGAAGGTCTGAGTAGCTTAATCGCCTGGCGCATTAGCCAGCAACAGCCCATAAGTTTTTCCATCGCGGTCAATGATTATGGTTTTGAACTGTTGACCGATCAGCCTCTGGATCCCTCAGCATTGCTTGATCCGGCGATCTTCTCTACGGAGAGTCTTTGGGAGGACATCCGCCATAGTGCCAACGCGACAGAAATGGCTAAGCGTAAGTTCCGGGACATCGCCTCAATTTCCGGACTGGTATTCCAGGGATTCCCCGGCTCACGAAAAAGCGACCGGCATTTACAGGCCAGCGCCCAAATGATTTATCAGGTTTTCAAAGACCATGACCCTGACAATCTCTTGCTGCAGCAGGCTAACGAAGAAGTGCTTCGGTTTCAGTTGGAGGAAACACGTTTACAAGCTGCTCTCCGCCGGATACAGGGACAGGAACTGATAATCCGTGAGCCAAAGCGTCCTACTCCTTTTGCTTTTCCTTTAATCGTCAGCAGGCTGAGGGCCAGGGTGTCCAGCGAAACCCTGAAGGACCGTATACAAAAGATGAAATTAAAACTGATCAGACCATGATGCTCAATCTGAAAGGCCAGAATTTGCACCTGAGCCCGGATAAAGCCATTTTTTGGGAAGAGCAACATAGCCTCATTATGGCCGATCTGCATTTGGGAAAAGCTGCCCACTTCCGTAAAAAGGGCCTCGCTGTTCCCCCCCAGATACTGGAGGATAACCTCACGCGGTTGCGGGAGTTGATAGAACTGTACAGCCCCGAGCGGGTACTTTTCCTGGGCGACTTGTTTCACAGCAGGCTCAATAAGGTATGGGAGGTTTTTACGTCATTTCTGGAAGATCATGCCGAAGTCGATTTCGTTCTGGTTAAGGGGAACCACGATATACTGCCGGCTGAGGCCTACGAAAATTCTGCTCTGCAGATATATCCGGATACGTTGCTCGAGCCGCCGTTTGTCTTTTCACATTATCCGTTGGAGGAAGAAGTGCCTGGTTATTACAACTTTTACGGCCACATCCACCCGGGAGTAACCCTGGGAGGGCGGGGGCGGCAATCCGTGAAGTTACCCTGTTATTTTTTTGAACCAACACGTGCTGTACTGCCTGCTTTCGGAGCTTTTACGGGCTTGTCGATGATTTCACCCGGCGCCGGAGATCAGGTGTTCGTGATTGTAGAAGGCGAGGTGATGGAAGTATGATTCTTATGAGAGCCGGAGACAGCACTACCAACAGTAGTGGAGAATATCTCCAAACCAATTTGACTTAGCTGTAAATCGTAACTCAGCATTTATACTAATTCAACCATTACGGGTATGAACTGTCCTAACCAGGCACTACATCTACCTTTGTCAGGACAATAAAAATATATGAGCTCCATCTCCGAAACCAGAGCAGCAATAGTTGCTGACGGCAATCGCTTCACCGGCCTCCTGCTCACCCTGGGAGGAGCTGTGCTGTTTAGCTGTAAGGCGATCGTAATCAAACTGTCTTACCTCGATTACGAAGTAAGCAGTATCGTGTTATTGGGGCTCAGGATGGCTTTTGCGCTCCCTTTTTTCCTGCTGATAGGTTACCTGAAAGGCAAAAGAACCGGCGATCAGCAAAGCATCACGCCCGGAATTTTAGGAGTCGTTGTCGTATTGGGTGTTTTTGGTTACTATCTGGCCAGTTATACCGATTTTATCGGGTTGCAGTACTTAAGTGCGGGGATGGAAAGACTTATTCTTTTCAGCTATCCGACGATGGTTTTACTGCTGCAGCGGGTAGCCTTCAAAACGCCGATCAAGCCTGTTCAGTGGCTGGCTACTCTTCTGTGTTACGCAGGCATAGGTCTTGCGTTCAGTGGTTCTGATTTTTCGTTTGGCGATAACTTTTCGCTCGGCGCAGGATTGGTCTTCCTCAGTGCGCTGCTTTACAGTTTTTACGTGATTGGCAGCGGTAAAATCACCCCCCGCATCGGAAGTATCCGTTTCACGAGTATGGCAATGCTGGCTGCCTGCGCCGTGGTGTTACTGCACGTTCTGGCCAGCGGAAATACGCTGTTGGGCCTGCCTTCGGGCTTATACGGCTATGCGATTATCCTCGCGATTTTTTGTACCGTAATTCCCGGATATATGGTCACCGAAGGTATCCGCAGAATCGGAGCCAATGACGCAGCCATCCTCGGAGCGGTAGGGCCGGTGGCCACCATCGTACTCGAGTTCTTCATCCTCGGGGAACACCTCAACCTGGTGCAGGCGCTGGGGGCAGGATTGGTTATTCTCGGGGTGGTTATCATCGGGCGGAGTAAATAGTTCGTTGGTCTGTTGGATCGTTAGTATTTTGGCCTCCACGAACCAACGCACCAGCATACCACCACTCCAACGAACCAAAATATCATGCGCTACTACCTCATCTCCGGCGAGCCCAGCGGCGACCTCCACGGCGCGCACCTCATCCGTGCCATCCGTGCGGAGGATCCGGAGGCGGAGTTTCGGGCCTGGGGCGGCGATTTGATGGAAAACGCCGGAGCAACGATTGTGAAGCACTACCGCGACCTCGCCTTCATGGGGGTCGTCCAGATCGTTAAGAACCTCCCGACGATCCTTCGGAACGAGCGCTTTTGTAAAGACGATATTGCGAATTACAATCCCGACAGATTGGTCCTCATCGACTATTCCGGTTTTAACCTCCGCATCGCGAAGTGGGCGCGCCCGGAGGGCTACGATATCAGCTATTACATCAGCCCTCAGGTATGGGCTTCGCGGTCGGGCAGGGTGAAGCAAATCAAGGCTAATGTAGACCGCATGCTCGTCATTTTGCCGTTTGAAGAAGCGTGGTACGCCGAACGGGGCGTCAGTGCAACCTTCGTTGGTCATCCGTTACTGGATGTTGTTAAAGAAGCAGAAGAGAAGGCGCGGCCGCAGGGTGCAAAGAAGGTTAATGAGTCGGGAGTCTGGAGTCGGGAGTCTGGAGACGCCCGACTCCAGACTCCAGACTCCCGACTCAAACCTTCCCGACTCCAAATCGCTCTTCTTCCCGGTTCGCGCAAACAGGAGATATCCGTTGGCCTTCCGCTGATGCTCGCAGCTGCAGCCCTGCATCCGGAGCACGACTACGTAATTGCCGGAGCACCGGCCCAAAACCTTGCTTTTTACGAACAGCTCATTGCATCCTGCGGCCGCGCCCCCGTAAACCTGCAGGTGGTGATGAACGATACTTACGGTATTCTCCAAACCGCCCACGCCGCGGTGGTGACCAGCGGAACTGCGACGCTGGAAACGGCTCTTTTTGGTGTCCCGCAGGTGGTTGTCTATAAAGGAAACTGGCTTGCGTACCGAATTGCCCGCTGGATGGTAGGGAGCCGGATTAAGTACATCAGTCTTGTCAACCTTGTCATGGATGCACCCGTAGTACCGGAACTTATTCAGGCAGATTTCAACCCGAAAAACCTGGCCGCCCACCTGGAAAAAACAATTGCCGGCCCCGTGCGGGACCAGCAATTGAATGACCTCCAGCGCTTGCGCGAAAAACTGGGGTCAGGAGGAGCTGCGAAACGTGCAGCCCGGGCGATTGTTACTTCTTCTTAGCGTTGCCGAAAATCACGAGCAGTGCGTAGATCAACCCCGGAAGGTAAAAGAGAAGCGTCAGAATGAGGGCAATCCAAAACTTGGTATTCAGTTCTCCCTGGTGAACCAGAACGGCCACGGGAGGAAGCAGGATGGCGAGAATCACGAGCAGAAGCGTATTGGTGTCGGCGTCACGAACGCCATTCTTTACGTCCTGTTTGTACTGCTTCAGGGCTTGTTTCAAGTCTCTTTTTTGCTCCTTTTTGAACGCGCGGCGCTCTTTGGCAGTCATTGCTGCCAGTTTAGCCTTGTACTCAGCGGTTGCTGCAGCAACTTCTGCTTTTGTGGGGGTGTCGGCTTCGGTTGTAGCGGGGGGAGGAACAACGATCGCAGCCTGCAGGGGGGCAGCGAAGGAAAGCACCAAAGCGAGGATGAGAGAAAGGGTAGAAAAACGCATACGGATGTTGGTTTTTGTGTGAGAGCAATACTGCTGAGAATTGAACTCCAAACAGGGGTGCTCTTGTTCACTCTCACCAATAAATAAGATTGGCGGGTGATGTTTTCATCAGGAGACTCATGATCATCTTTGCCGGATAGCGGTTTTTTGCCTGCCGGCTGCTCTACGGAGAAAGTAAAAGAGCGGCACCTGGGTCTGTTCAGGTGCCGCTCAGTTTCGCCGAAGCTGTTTGATGTTTTCACCGTTTTAACCGGCAGTACCGGTTTGCTTCAGTTGCTGCATACCACGCCAAAACCAGCGGGCCCACAGAAACGCAAGCAGAGGAAAAACGACCACGCTCAACGGGTGATAGTAGATGGCCTCGGCGAGATCGAAGTGAATCAAATGCATGAGGCCTCTCGTCATACCGCAGCCGTAGCACTCCTGGCCCAGCAGCAATACCGAAACGCATTTGGGCTGGCCCGAGTCGAAATAGGTTGCAGGCAGCACCAGCAGGAGTACTGGGATAACCACGAGTGCGGCGAGCTTAAGGTAGATGAACAGGGTTTTCATCGGGCTAGAGGGTAGGGTCGTACGCACTGCCATCGGCAGGGCCCAGGTCACCGGTCGCTATCCGGATCAGGTCAATGAGCGCCCAGATGCCGCATCCGCCGAGGGTAAGTAGTTGCAGGATACCAATGGTCGTGTACCCGAGGTAAAAGCGGTGGATGCCGAGGCTCCCGACCACAAGGACCAGAATGAGAGCAACCACCTGGCTCTTGCTACCGTCGGCCGGGGCTTTGCCTTTGGCAGCACGCTTCATCTCTTTCTTTACTTTTCTCTGCGCAACCTTAAGGCCGATGGATTCTTTGAGGGTCAACTTTTTGCCGGTAGCCTCCCGGATTTTACGGGGAGTAAGGGACAGGAAGTCTTCGGTGGTGATTTCCTGGTCCGCTCCGAGGAAAGCCTGAGAAACAGCGGGGTCAACCGTTGGAGCGGGGGCAACAACGGCGGCGGAAAGAGAGGTGACGGTGAGGCACAGGAACAACAGGGCCAGGGGTAATTTCTTAAGTGTCATGATAAATCTGGGTTAATAATCAGGTGCTTACTCTATAAGGTTTTCAGCGTGGCCTCCCTACTCTGTTGATAAGGATTTTCGGGGAACTCCCTTAGGGGTATGGTGGGAAAATCTCCCAACCGTGGCCGAAAGGTATTTCCACTTATCCTAAAACAGAACATTCACGTTATTCTTAACGGAAATTTATCAGCCCGGTAAACTTTGTTAACGCTATTTATAGAAATCATCCTTGTCAACCTCGGCAAGGTCAATAAAGAGCTGTCCGAATTTGGCGGTTACGTCCTTGAAAAAGCGGGCGCCTTTTTCGGCCGTCGACTTAGCTGGGTTTCCGGTTCCGGTACTTGCCGTTACCTGAGACCACGGCCGCTCCCGCCATACCCACGGCTCGGTAAACGCCTTGATCCTCGGTTCTTTTTCTGCTCCGTCGTCAGCTTCGGATAAGGGGAGGACCAACTCAGGCCGAAGGTGAAGCACGAGGCTGGTTTCCAACTCACAGGCATGGTCTCCGCCTTCTTCCACGTAGTCGTACCGATCAAAGGTCTTGAACCAGTTGGTCTCAACGAGGAGCATGTCGGGAAACTCGACGCCTAGTTCGCGCAGCATCGTCCGGAAACTATTGCCGCCATGACTATTGAAGACCACCAGTTTTTTTATGCCCTGCCGGTCCAGCACCGTGATCAGGTCGCGCAGAATGGCCAGTTGGGTACTCGGCATCAGGTTCATGTCGAGCGTGATGTCTGTTTGGCCCGTATTGACGCCGAACGGAATGCAGGGCAGGATGATGACTTTTGCTCCGGCTTCCCATGCAATTCGTCCGGCTTCAGCGGCAATGGCTTCGCCTTCGATGATGTCGGTACCGTAAGGCAGGTGATAATTGTGGGCTTCGGTAGCCGCCCAGGGGAGAACAGCTACTTCGTAGTTGGTGGCTTTTACTGCTTTCCAGTTGGTTTCGGCGAGGAGGTAGGGGCGGGGCATGATATTCGATATTTGATTAGCGATGGGCGGTGTGCGATTGAGAGTATACGCAGAATCTCCATCAAATATCCTACATTCTTACCACAACTGGTGCACTCCGGCCTTAATCATCTCCTCGTAGATTTCGTTCATGCCGTCTACCTGGGCCTGGGTGAGGGGCGGCAGTTCGGGAACAGATAAATTGGAGTTGAGGTGCTGGATTTTGGATGCCCCGGGGATCACACAACTCACTTCAGGGAAACGAAGGATCCACTGCAGCGCCCGTGGCGCGAGATTTGTCTCTCCGGGGAAAACCCTCTTCATCCGTGCCATCGCCTTTAGCCCCAGGTCGTAGTCAACGCCGCTGAAAGTCTCTCCTTTGTCGAAGCCCGCGCCGTCGCGGTTGAAGTGGCGGTGGTCATCCTTGCTGAAGGTAGAGTCGGTGGTGAACTTGCCGGTAAGCAGGCCGGAGGCCAGCGGGACACGCACAATAATACCGACATTGCGCTGCTTCGCCTCCTGGAACAACAGCTCCGATGGTCGCTGGCGGAAGACATTGAAAATGACCTGTACGGTCGTCACGTTGTCGTACTGCATCCCCTTCAGGGCTTCTTCGACCTTTTCGACGCTGATACCGAGGTGCTGGATTTTGCCTTCCTCCCGCAGCCGCTCGAACAGGCCGAATATTTCAGGCCGGTAGTAAACTTCAGTAGGGGGGCAGTGCAACTGGATGAGGTCGAGTCTTTCAAGGCCAGTACGACGGAGACTGTCTTCCACGTAACCGCGCAGGGCTTTTTCTGTATAGCCTTCGCTCAGGTGCGGAGTGATTTGGCGACCACATTTGGTAGCCACGTAAATTCGCTCAGGCCTGCTTTTAACGACACGACCTACGGCTTCCTCACTCAGGCCGGCCGAATACACATCGGCCGTATCGATGAAGTTGACGCCCGCATCGATGGCAGCGTGTAGAATACCTTCGGCAATCTTATTACTGAATGGATCTCCCCATTTTCCACCCACCTGCCAGGTGCCAAGGGAGATTTCGGATACCTCAAAATTCGTTTTACCTAACGTACGCTTTTGCATGAATTGAATATTTGGTAGGAGTAGTGCCAGTACATTACATTTGATGGAGAACCCCGGTTGAAAAACCCAAGCATAATTTTATGGACCGCTACAAATTCGATTTCCAATTCGACGCCAAACAAATGCAACGGGAAGTAGCAGAACTGGAGGCGACCTCGGCAGACTGGATAAATCATTTTGTAACCTCCAATTATGAGGGCAAGTGGTCGGTCATTCCGCTGCGGGCAAACCGGGGTGCTGAGCACCCCGTGAAGATGATTTACTCTGACCCGACGTCGGATGATTACGTAGATACTCCGTTTCTTGCGCAGAGCCCTTACCTGGAGCAGGTACACGCTCATTTTAAAACCCGTTTGTTCTCCTCACGGCTTATGCGGCTTGGCCGTGGCTCGGAAATCAAGGAACACCGGGATTACGGCCTGGATGCCGACTCCGGCACGGCGCGCATCCACATACCGGTAACAACAAACCCCGGTGTCCGCTTTCTCCTGAACGGAAGCAGGGTGGTAATGGAAGAGGGGAGTTGCTGGTACCTGCGGCTTTCCGATCCCCATGCTGTCACTAATGACGGCCCGGACCGGGTTCATCTGGTTATAGACATGGAAGTGAACGATTGGGTGGCGCGGCACATGAAGAGTTGAAGCCTTTTCTTCGGTATACTGCAAACGAAAAGCGGATGGAACATTGCTGCTCCATCCGCTTTATTGCACCTGCGTCAGCGCCTGAAAGAAACATCGGTAAATTGATGGGAGTACAACAGATGTCATGGGCCCACCACTTACGATGTTGGTTTTTCAGGAAAACCTATAGTGTGTTATAGGAATCATTAGGCTTCAGGGGCTCAACATTCGGAATCAATAACCAGATGCTGGCGATGGCAGTAAAGGCCATTGCTGCACCCAGAATGAAAACCGGGCTGTAGTTACCCCCGGCGGTTAGCCATGGAACGAGTGCAGTCAGCCCGGCACCTGTCAGCTTAGCTGCTGTTCCGGAGAAGCCGGAAAGGGTGCCGACCGTTTTGCCTCCGAACAAGTCGCTTGGCAGTGTTTGTACGTTACCGATAGCCGTCTGAAATCCGAAGAGGACAACAAACATGATCAGGGACGCAGCGAGTGGTCCGCCGGGATTGGAAAGTGCCAGCAGGCTGGGAAGCATAATCACACACCCAAGGGTGATGACCAGCTTGCGCGTGTAGTTGACACTCTTTCCGGCCTTGATCCGGTTTTGAGCCAATAACCCACCAAACCAGGCTCCGAACATCGCACCTACGTAGGGAATCCAGCCGTAAGCCTTGATTGCCTCGGTGTCGATTCCGTAGGCTTCGAAAAGGTAAATGGGAATCCAGATGACGAACAGCCACCAGATCGGATCGATTACGGCCGAAGCAATAATGACGCCCCAGCTTTCTTTGTGGGAAAGCAGTTTGCCAGTACTTGGGTTATACCCTTCGTCAAAATCACCATCCTCGTCGAGGTCCTGGTTTTTTTGTCCGGTAAGGATGTATTCCCGCTCTTCGTCCGTTATCCAGGGGTGGGATTTTGGTGGTGATTTTACCAAGATCAACCACGGAACGAGCCAGAGTAAGCCGGCCATACCCACGAGGATGAAGATCATCTGCCAGCTGTAAACGGCGGCTAAGTAGGAAATAATCGGAATAGATACAATTCCACCAATGGCTGCGCCAGAGTTAAAAATCCCCTGGGCCAGCGCGCGTTCCTTGGTCGGGAACCACTCTGCATTGCCCTTCGTTGCACCGGGCCAGTTTCCTGCTTCAGCTATACCGAGAATAGACCGGAAGATAGCAAAGGTGGCCAGACCGGTAGCAATGGCGTGCGCCGCAGTGGCGAGAGACCAAAAGCCGATAGAAAGGACAAAACCCAACCGGGTGCCGATCCAGTCGAAAATCTTACCGAAGATCGCCTGGCCAAAAGCGTAGGAGAATATGAACACCACCGAAATGAAGGCATATACTTCCTTGCGTTCATCAGGGGTGTAATCAGGGTACATCTCTAACGAGATGGTTGGCCAAAGCACGCTAAGTGATTGCCGGTCGATGTAGTTAATGACGGTAGCCAGCGCGATCAGCGCAACTACCCACCATCTTAGTCCTGATACTTTCATGAGTGCTTAACTGATGGCATGAAGTCCTCGCGGTGAGGGCTGAAAACATCGATGAGTACACCTGCTTTGGTACATACGCATCCGTGCATTACGTGCGGTGGGATGTAGTAAGAGTCGCCACCTTTGATGGTTTTCACCTGGTCACCGATGGTCATCTCAAACTCTCCACTCTCGACGTAGGTAACCTGGCTGTGGTGGTGTTCGTGCAGTTGGCCTACGGCTCCTGGTTCGAAGTGAACCTTAACGAGCATGATTTTGTCGTCGAAGCCGTGGATCTGGCGCTTGAGGCCGGGACCGACTTCTTCCCACTCGATATCGTTTCCGTAGAGAAATTCTTTACTTGCTTTCATTGTTATTGGTTTTAATGAGATGATGAACGCCTTGCCAATTATAAGCGCGTCCGTTGATATTGAGGTTATGACTGACCGAGGGGTCAGCATTTTGATTTGAAATAAGGATCATCCACTGTGTGCCATCCTGATGGTTAAAACTCAGGCCTGTGTATTCCGGAGAATCCACTACCAGGTTTAGGTCCGTTATGTGGCCATAAGGATCGTGTGGTATTTCGTTGCGGGGAGTATAGCTGCCGTGTGTTTCCAACACAGAAATAAAGGTAGCATTTGCCCGGCCATTTCTACGGTGGATGAGCCCGGGTGCGCGACGAAGGTTCATTTCCGGGTCATTTGCCCCCAGGCGAACCAGAAGTACCTCGTCTTCCGCGTCGGTTACCGATGTTTGGGTAAAGAAACGGCCATTATGAAACCAGTTAAACTGTAACTGCCCTTCTTTCGGTTTGCAGTTGGCTTCGGCCCATAGGTGCTGGTAGCCGTGGTTGGTGCCGAGCGGTTTCATTACGTTGTTGATCTCACAGTCGCAATTGTTTTCCAACATCTGGCCTTTGTACCATAGCGGCAAATCGAAGGATGCGGAGGCGCTGCCGCTGGTGCGAAGTACGCTGATGAGCAAGGGCTCCTGAAACGCATCGTCTTTGAGCAACCACATGCTGCGGTGCATCTCCCGGCCGGGGTAAGCGTTGTTTTCTGTTGCGCTTACGAGTTGAAAATCGGGGTTGCTGATGTCGGCTGCGTAAAGGTTGGGGTGGAAGTTTTCCGCCTTACTGATTTCTCCATCGAAGTGCGAGGTCTGGTTAACCACAAGCGCGTTGTGGGCGACGGTCTGCTTTGCCCAGGTATTGTTTTCTTTGAGGTACCGTCCTCCGCCTTTCTGATCGATGTTGACCCAGCGGGCTGATCCGTAATCCTGAATTACTTCGCCCCGTTCGTTGTAGAATGAATAGCCGAGGCGATCAAAGTGACCGTGGCCCATGCCCTGGGCTGCGTACTTGAACAGGAATACTGAGGCATGGTCTTCTTCCGCACCGTAAGCCCTGATGACCGCAACGCCTCCTTCCTTACCATCGGCTCCATCGGTGAAGAGGACAGAGGTAGGGCGAAAAGGCTCGGCTTTTCCTGCTGCAACGGCGTCGCTCACGGCTTTGCCGGCAGCGTTCAGGGATACTGTTCCCTGTTTTTCTGCCAGGGTAAGCAGACTGGGATCGTTGCCGTAGAGGTAGTAACCGTAGTCTACAGATTTAACCACTTCGTCGGAGTACAGAGACATTCCTTTGTGCGAATCGTTGATCGGGAAAAAATCACCGGTTGGGTCGGCCTGCAGAACCAGGGCATTGATGGCTTTTCCGAGAATACCGTCGCGGTATTCGAGGATGTTGAGGCCTGGTCTTTTTTCGTCGAGCGCCTCTCCGAAGAAGAGGAAGGGGGAAAGGGCATAACGAAGGTAGTAGGGGCCTTCGGCGAAGTACCCGTCAGGCGAAAAGCTCAGGTCGAGTTGTGGCAAGAAACCCGCACGGCCGTACTTGTCTTTGATCAGACCGCTGTCGTTGTCCCGAAGGTCATCCGGCAGGCTTTCAGGGGGGAGGCCGTTCAGTGCGCGATCTACCAATTCATCGTCATCCATTACCAGCCCGATCATACCAACCGCGGCACAAGCCCAGGTAGAGTGATTGTGGATGCGGTTGAAAAACTGAGGGGTTTCGACGGAGAGGAAGTCTGCCATCGGGCGGAACAGTTGCTCGTTCAGTTGTTTGCGTTCTTCTTCGGGGAGCCAGTCGTAGATGTCGTCATAGGCATGGCTGACGTAGACCAGCCAGTTGGCATCGTTCAGGCATTGCCAGAAGAGCTTACCGGTAGCATAAGAGCGGTTGGTAGGATGACGGGGCAGGGTAGGGTAGAGCTCGGCGTATTCGAAGAGAACATCGCGAATGAACGTGGCGTAGCGCTTGTCTCCCGTATGGGTGAAGAGTGCGCCGGCATCGCAAAGCGTGCTCCAATTGCGTTTGTGTTCTTCGTGGGTGTAACCTCCGGCCATGTCTTTAGGGACGGGCACGTTTACGCCTTGCTCCATGATAGCGTCCACCCGCACCTGCGTGCGCGCCAGCTCCTGCTCGAACAGCGTGTCTGTATTCTTTTCCTCCGCGGGGGAAGTACAGGCCGCAAAAAGCAACGCTATAATACAGATGAAAATATGGTTCCTGATAATCATTCGCTGAGGTTTGTGCCCACTGTACGACCACCGGCCGTTGTGATGGGTTCGGTAAGGTTGAGTTGGAGTCCGGAAGTGTTGTAAGGCTCTCCGTTGTCTTCAATAGTAGTGCCGCCGGAGAACACTGAATTCATGATGTTGACCACAGGTTCGCCGACCACCAGATGGAGCTGGAGAGGCTTGGAGTCGTCGAAAATACAGTCGTTGATAGTGACGACCTGGGTGCCGTGCAGGCGTACGGAACTGCCGGTACCGTTGCGCTTATCACCGCCGATTTCGTCGAAAGTGGAATTTGTAATGGATACCATGGGGCCCAGGGTACTTTCGTCCCGGCCACCGCGATGAACGAGGATAGCTTCCTGGCCAATATCATCGAACAGGCAATTATCGACCACTACATTCTGTGCGTTATAGATGCCGATGTCATCGGTCTCCCGGTCGAGGGCAAGGACGCTGCCTGAAATGTTTTCGAAACGGGAGTTGCGCAGTACGATGGAGTCGGCCATGGTGTTTTTGGCCACACGGAGAACGTTGAAACTGTGGTTGATGTCGAGGTCAGCGAAGTCGCAGTCTTCGATCAGTAGTTTGTAGTTGTTGATCATGGAGTACCGGCTGGTTTGAATTACCGCGTTCAGGGGCTTGTCCCGACATTCTTTGCCGTCGACGCGAACACCTTTCAGGGTCAGTCCGCCTCCGTTCTCGATGTTGAACAGGCTGGTTTTCTGGAAGGTCAGTACCGGTTTCTCGGTAAGGCCCTGTGCTGCCTCGAAGGTCAGGGGGTGGGTCAGTACTACACTTTTGGTCTGGAGGTATTCTCCTGCTTCGGTCAGACGGATAATGTCTCCGGGGGCAGAATTTCTTGCGGCCTCCCAGAGGGTGTTTTCGCCGGCTTTAACCTCGATGACCTTGCCTCCACCGAAGAACTGCTCGTCCTGTACACGTGGATACCAGGTTACACCGGTATTTTCGGGGGTTGCCATCAATTCGATGCCAGCCCGGATGCTGTCGCCGGCGGGAGTGTTTAGGGGTATTTTGACGCCGCTGTCGAGTGCCTCAAATTCTATTTCTTTGCTGACAAAGCCATCCTGCTGGAAGGGCTCCAGGCCAGGGTTGACGATGTTACCCGCGAAGGTGATGCCGCTCATGTCGTCAAAGGCAGAGAAGAGTTTGCCTCCGCTTTTGCGGTAGAATACGTTGTTGGAAATTGAGGAACGCTCGGGCTTGGCGCTTCTTTCTTCGTCGTTGCCAACGCCAAGTTGTACGTGGTCGCAGTCGATCAATACGTTGTTTTCGGCTTTGGAGTCGGTAACCTGTACGTAGCGGTTCAGCGGGGAGTTGGGGACACCGTTCATCACAGTGAGCGCACTGCGAAAACGGTACCCGCGTAGTTGTTCGAGGTAGTTGTTTACTACTGTTTGCTTCGCATTGATGATTCGAATGCCTCCGGTATTGGCCACGCCGTTGCCAAAAAAGAAATTATTCTCGATGGTTACTTCGTTACCGTGGCGGATGGTCAGTGTACCGGTACTTTCAAAGAAGGTATTGCCCTTGAAAACATTCTGTCCGCTCTTATTGGAAATGATTTCAACCTCTCCGTTACATTTGTAGAAGTAGTTCGACTCTACCACCGTGTTGGAGTTGCTCTCGCAGTAATGGCTGGTTCCGATACGAAGGGTTTCGCCACCATTGGAGCCAAGGACAGCGCGGTGTCCGAAGAAATTATGGTCGATTCGGTGAAAGTTCTCCCTGCTGCCTTCGGTGGCGAGGCGTACGGCAAGTACAACACCCTGGTTGCGTTTGCCGGTGAGGTAATTGTGGTCGAACCGGTTGTGCTTACCGTACAACGCTACCCAGTAGTCGCTTTCGAAGCGTTCCGATGGGTTATAGTTGTCGATTACACACTCAGTTATGCGGCAGTTGTTGCAAAGGTCTTCTTTGCTGGTCCGGAAAGAGATTACTTCACTCGTTGGGGTAAATCCGTTTCTGAACACGAGGCCCTCAACGTGAATGTACTCTCCGGAGATTCTGAGGTTTGACTGTCCTTCGAGGAATACTTTACCTTTTTCCTGCGCTACGAGTTTTATGGGCTGTTCAGAGGTTCCTGTTCCGGTAAGTTTTATTTCGAAGTCGCTATATGTACCATTAGCCAGTGTGATCACATCACCTGGTTTTGCGTTTTCTATGGCGGCGTTCAGTTCTTCTGCCGAAGAAACGAGTCCTTCAGGAGCGCCACAGCTGTAAACGAGACTCAAGAGAGCCAGACAGCTGAGCAGTGGGATTTTGGAAATTAATTTATACATGGTACGGTAGCTAAATGACCCGGACGTTGGTGGTAAAAGTACCTTCCACGTCCGGGTCCTGAAAAGTGGTTTTGAAATGAACTTTATCTGTACTGTTGAGATTTGAAGTTGCTCGTATGGGGGTTAATGAGAAACTTCTAACTCGTAGAATTTTACTGTGGCAAAAGACCCTTTATCTCTTGACTGAAAGTAATTGCCTGCTTTGAAGTAGTTTTCAAAAATTCCCCATTTCTCCATGTGGATGTCTTTGAAGACTTTGTACTCCTGGTTATTCAGAACAATTACCATTTCACCTTCTGAGACTTTTACTTCAAGGGTGAATTTTCTGAAACCCACCTCTTGTTCAAAATTGAAGCCTGCGTCATCATCCCATGCTTCTTCGTGCAAAAGGTGTTCATCGGCAAGGCCTTCGGTTCTTAGTTTTTTGGACTTCACCCGGATCTTCCCGTCTTGCCAGTATATTTTCAAAATAGGGGGCGCATTGTTGTCCGATGCACCGATCAGGTCACGTTGCTCATTGGTTAAGCGGCCGTGAATTTGAAGGATAATCGTTTTGTGGTATTTCCCCGAAGCACTTCGTGAAATAGCGTCCACGGCTATCTTGGCTTTCATTCTGCCACCTTGCTTGAAGGTCCAGTTGGTGTTGTTGTCTCCCGGAACCATTTGTTCTCTGAGCTCAGACCTGGAATACTTCGTATTGGTCGTCGTCGAATTAGTAGGGTAGGCATGGAACACGATCGAACCATCGGTGGAATCGATGTACATATAAGGTTTTGCGACCTCATTCGTCGCAAAGTCGAAAATTTCAGGTGGCTCAATCTCGTACGGCTTTCCTTTTTCGTTCGCCACGGGCAGCGTAACCTTCCAGTGACTCAGGTCAATATCGGGCAACTTGAGCTTCTTTTTTTTCTTTCTCTTTTTCTTCTTCTCAGTTTGATCGGGGGGCGAATCGGTCTGAGCATTAGCAGCCACGGGCCCAAGCATGAGCGTGGCAATCAAAAAGAGCGCAGAAAAACCACCCAGGACATTTGTAATGCCTGGGTGGTTTCCAAATCTAATCATGCAATTAATCATTTCTAAAGCTTAATGATTGAAAAGTCATCCATGTACGATTCCGATTCATCATCTCCCCCGGTGACATTGAGGGTATAGTCGTTGTAAATGAACAGAACTACTTCGGTGCTCGAGCCAGAGTTAAATTGAATCTTGGCTTCTACCCAATCATTTGTATCGTGACCAGAGGCGGCATCCAGGATTTGAGTAGCCAGGATTCTGGATGGGTCATCGATAACCGCTGGGTCGTCGAAGGGAGCATCATAAATCTGAGTGGTTACGGTTGTTCCTGCACCTGAATCCTTGTCCCGTTTGTAGAAGGAAATTTCATAGTCCGTATTGGCTTCGACTGTAATCGCCTGGTAGTACCATCTTCTGTTCGATTCGTTGGTGTTGCCCTGGCTTTCGAAAGTAGGAAGTTTCGCTGAGCGTGATCCGCTTCTGAACGTACTGGAGGTCTGGACAACCCATGTACCATCAAATCCAAAAAATGTATCAGCATTTTCTTCCAGGGTCCTGTTTCGGTGTGCGTCGGTACCGTTTTCTATTCCCGGATCATTGATCGCGGCGATGAAGCCTTGCGAAACGGTCAATTCTGCCGTTGCTACATCCATGAGACCGGTAACGCTGTAAGCAGTCAGGGTAACGAGGTAGATACCATCTTCTTCGTAAGTATGAGAAGGGTTCATACCGGTGAACTGGTAACCGTCACCAAATTCCCAGAGGAGCATTTCAGCATCAACGGAAGCATCCGTGAAGGAGTACGTTTGGTAATCCTGAGGATCAACTTCAAAAGTGAAATCTGCGGTAACCGGAGCCTGGATGTCGATATCTCTGCTCACGGTCGCTGTTTCACCGTCGGGGCTTGTTGCTTCCAGGGTGACGGTGTACACGTCGGGGGTTGCATAAACGTGCGTCGGAGATTCTTCGACGGAAGTATTACCGTCGCCAAAATCCCAGATGTAGCTTTCAGCATTGGTCGAGGAGTTGTCGAAAGTGTACTCCAGGAAGTTCTCCGTACTCTGGGCCGGTGTAAATGCCGGTGAAGGAGGAACTGCGCCGGGAAGTCCGATGTCGATGGTGAAATCATCAAACCTGGCTTCAACGTTAGCATCGTTGTAGAAGTAAATCGCAACGGTTGTGTTGTTGCCGGAGTTGAAGGAAAGTTTCTGCTGAACGTAAGTAGAAGGATCTTCAGTGTCGTTGACCAAAATAGAAGCAATGGTAGCATCAAATGCTTCCTGCTGACTTGTAATAGGTCCGTTTTCAGTAACGCCAATAATAGACACAATAGCCCATGGATCAGCAGCATCGTTTTTCATGGTGTACCAAAAGCGGAGGTCGTAGTTAGAGTTTGGCTCCACCGTGATTTCCTGGTAACCAGCCCGGGCACTACTGACTTCAAGCTTTGCGGCCTGGCTACCGTAGGTTACAGGGCTGCCGGAAATACCGAAAATAGTTGTCCAGCTGGGGCTGCTGGTCCGCCATGAGTCTCTTCCGTCTCCTGTTCCGTCCGGCAAGGTGTTATCCTCAAAACCTGGCTCCAGTATAATTGGCTGGAAAGGGCCTTCTACAACTATAACGTCAAGCGTTACAACGTTTGAGGCTCCTCTGGCGTCGGTGGCGGTCAATGATACCTGATAAGTTCCCTCACCGTTCTCAAAAGTATAGGTCGGGTCTTTTTCAGTAGAGGTGTCTCCACCGCCAAAATCCCATTGGAAGTTGGTCGCTTCGGTAGAAAGGTTCGTGAATTTAACGGTTTTGAAATCCTCCTGAGTGGAAGCATAGGAAAAGCTGGCCGCAGGGGGGATAAGGTCTGCTATAGAATTTGCCTCTGGCAGCTCAAACTCGAAGGCCTCCTCACAACTATTAGCAAATAGCGCGATGGCCAGGCATAGTATAAGCTTGCTGGTTTGGCGTAGAAAAATCGTTGTATTTTTCATTATATTATTTTTACAATTGTGAACTTCGATTTAGTACCCAGGATTCTGGGTGAGGAGACCTTCACTTAGGTTGATCTCTCTCGCAGGAATTGGAAGTAGTAGCTTTCTTGCGTCATAAGCACCGTAACCCATTTCCGATGCATGGGCACTTAGTACCTCGTCGGCAACGCCGAACCGGACAAGATCGAAGAAGCGCTGATTCTCGAAAGCGAGTTCTACTCGTCTTTCGGTAAGCAGGTCGTTTTTAGAAATTGAAGCCGGCCGGTCAGCAACAGGGTCAAACCCTGCCCGGGCTCTCACGGCCATGTAGGAGTCAATTGCTGCTCCATCCGAAGTGGAGTTGCCAGATCCGATAATTGCCTCAGCGTGCATAAGCAGCACGTCGGCATAACGAAGAATGATCCAGTCGTTTCCTGCGTTTCGGGCGTTAATGCCGTAGGATGGAGGGTTGGTAGAAAGGTCTGTTCCTTCGGGAAGGAACTTTGCAACTTCGTTTGAAGTCCCGATGGTGACATAAGATTTGTCTCCTCTGTCTCCGCCAAATGCAGTAAAGTCGGCAATCAGGTTTTCATTCAGGATATTAAGTCCGTCTTCTCTGCCCTGACGAACAGCGGAAGTGAATTCCGAAGAGAAACTCTGGCTTTCCAGAGTGTTGGCTACCTGATACTGAATGGCGAAGATGATTTCATCGTTCAGCTCGTTGTAAAAAACATCCGTAAAGTCTTCCTCAAGGGAGTAGTCACCACTATTGATAATGTCCTGGCAGAGTTGAGCCGCCGTAGCGTAGTCACGGTCGTCTTTCGTCAGGTACACCTTGGCTAAGAGGCCCTGGGCCGCTGCCCGTGAAGCTCTTGCCTTATAGGTGTTGTCTAAAACGCTGATTGCCTCTTGCAGGTCTGCGACAATCTGGTCGTAAATCTGTACGGTAGGAACCCGGGTGAAAAGGGCTTCGTTATCTGAAGGTCCAACCACCGTTGTTACCAGTGGAACATCTCCGTAGAGTCTTACCAGATTGAAGTATGCATAGGCTCTCAGGAACTTCAGCTCAGCGATGTACCGGCTTTGGTTGTCCTCATCAGCAGCTTCCGGTACGAAGTCCATGATGTTGTTAGACCGGAAAATGACCTCGTACATTGACTGGTAGTAATCTTCCGATTCTACGTTGTTAGCGTTCACAAGGTAGCGATGGAAATCGGCCTTTGATCCCTCAGTTGTAGCACCTCTGGTGTTATCCGTACGGTGCTCAGTAAGGAGATACTCGAACTGTACGCCCCTGTTGGACCGTGATTCGTTCGTTTCTGTGTTTTCATTGACGCCCTGTATTGCATCATAGACACCTATGACACCGGCAAGAACATCGGCGTCTGACTCATAAAAGGTGTCCGTTACTACCGCAGATTCAGGTAGTGGATTCAGAAAATCCTCACAAGAGCAGATCGCAAAACCAAGGCTCGCAAGGAGTATGAATTTTATATTTTTCATAATTTGGTTTGTTTATTATTTAGAAATTGATGTTTAGTCCGGCGGACATTGTTCTGAACAATGGGGAACCGCCGCGCTGCGAACCGTAGGCTCTTGGGTTATCATCTTCGATAAACTCAGGATTAAAGCCATTGTAACGATCGGATGTCTTGTAGATCAGGTTCTGACCCGATACGTACAGTCTCAATCCACCAATTTTGAAGCGACTTAACTGATTACTAGTGAAATTATATCCCAGGTTTACATTTCTCAGAGAGAAATACCCTGCGGGCTGAATGACCTCGTTGGTCAATACTTTTTCCTGGATAAAGGATATATCAGAGATTAGTCCGTCTTCGACAAGTTGTTGGGGGTCCTGAGTAGCCTGTCCGAACCAGTTGAAGAAGTACTGGTCACCAATATTTCTTACTTCTGCTCCCTGACTTCCCTGGATCATGATGGAAAGGTCGAAGTTGCCCAGTTTGAATTCGTTCGTAATACTCCAAACCAACTCGGGGTAGGGGTCACCCAATACTGTTTTATCCGCATCCGTGATGATGCCGTCACCATTCAAATCTTTGACGATGACATCTTCGGGAGAACTGTTGATGGGGTGGAATGGTGTGTTGATGTACTCGAGTGGAACTTCTCTGTCTACAACGTAGCCGTAGAAAGCAGAAATCGGTTGCCCCACGAGGTTTATCCACTGTGAGTTACGGCCAAAGTTGTCCTCAACAAGTGCACCGTTCGATTCGCCGAAGTTTAACAGCTCGTTTTTGTTGGTCGATGCAATGAAGGTTGAGCTCCATTTGAAGTTCTGTTTTGCAATGTTTACTGTCCGCAGTTCTCCTTCGAAGCCGCGGTTCTGAACTTCACCCAGATTCACAATACCACCACTAAAGCCGGTAACGTAAGAAACAGGGTTCTCAAGTAGCAGGTTGTCACTGGTACGTTTGTAGTAATCAATAGAGCCACTAACGCGGTTTTCCAGTAATCCGAAATCAACACCAACGCTGAATTCTTCGTTTCCTTCCCACTGCAGCAACTCGTTTGCTACGTTGAGGGCACTTACGCCGTTTTCGATGCCTCCGTCTACGATTGCGTTAGAGGAGTTCAGCAGCGCCAGGTACGGGTAGGTATTTACGATGTCGTCTCCTACGTTGAAGTTCTCATTACCAGTAAGACCATAGCTCACTCTCAGTTTCAGGAGGCTTACGAGGTTGCTTCCGCTGAGAAAACTCTCATTGTGCGCGTTCCAGCCGGCGGATACAGCGGGGAAGTTACCCCACTTGGAATCAAGGCCGAAGACAGAACTTCCGTCTCTTCTGAAGGTGGCATTGAGTAAGTACCGGTTATCATAAGCGTAGTTGGCCCGGAAGAAGTAACCTACTTTACGCCGTGTGATGTCAACTTCCAGAAACTCGGAGATACTGGTCGCTCCCTGCAGATTCCTGAGCAGGTCGTTTGTGTAACCAATACCGGTGATGTCACTGTTCTCACGCTGTCTTTCCTGAATGGTAAGACCCGCGAGTGCGCCAAATTCGTGAGCGCCGACAGATTTGTTGTAATCAAGGGTGTTGTCCGAAATGAGTCGGGTACTGAACCTGTTCTGCAGGTTGTAAAGCGCACGGCTTGTACCCGCTGCGTGGTACAGTACGCCGTCGTAACGGGTTCTTTTCCGCTGCTCGATGGTTACCCCGAATGAAGTCTTGGCAACAAGGCCATCGGCGATTTTGTACTGTAAGTAAGCCGAGCTTAGCAGGTTAGTTTTGTATTCGTAGTGCTGTCTTTCGGTATGCTGAGCGAATGCGTTGGCGTCTCCTGTAGTACGAGGTCTTGCGGTACTACCGTCGCCGTCGAAATCTAAACGTACCAGGTGGTTCTCGTAAAAGTAATCTCCCGGTTGGAGGTTCGGATAGATGTCCTGATCCACAAACTGATCGATGGTCTCCTGCGTATGGTAGATCGGGAGCCATGGTGACTGCCGGAGTACGTTGTGGATAGAGGTCGGTAACCGTCTGAGTTTCGAGTGAGACGGCGTCAGGCTAAGCCCAAGCTTTAACCGATTGGTTAACTCTGTGCTCATTTTGAGGTTAAGCGAGTAGAGCGTGTAGTTGTCGTCAAGTACAACGCCCTGGTCGTCCAGGTACCTCAGGTTGGTGCTGAATTTGGTTTTAGCCGTTCCGCCGCGTGCAGACAAGGAGTGACTGGTAATGTTACCTCCGTCGAAGAATACATCCTGCCAATCCCTGCTTACGCCGGTTACGTCTACAATTGCCTGAGCGTAAAGGGTTTCGTCGGAAAGTTCTCCCGTTGCTGCAAGCTCTTGAGCAGCCCACGAGTCGAGGTCTTTTCTGTAAGCATCGCTGCCAAATGCCTCCTTCCGGCCGAAGAAAGTCTCGTAGTTGAACTTGGTTTTACCTTCTTTACCGCTCTTGGTGGTAATCAGAATAACACCGTTTGAACCCTCACTACCGTAAATAGCAGCGGATGCAGCATCCTTCAGAATTTCGAAGGATTCCACACTGTTCATGTCGAGGTTGCCGAGAAAAGATGCGTCAACAACTATGCCATCAACAACTACTGCGGGACCGGAACTTGCGTTTATAGACCCCACACCTCTGATGGTAATAGTTGGGGCCTGGCCGGCTTCCGCCGAGGTGGATTGTATGTTTACGCCGGAGACTTGCCCGATCAGCGCATCATCAACCCTGGAAACGGCTATCTGATCCAGGTTTTCGTTTTTTACCTTAGAAACAGCACCGGTTAAGTGTGATTTCTTCTGGCTGCCGTAACCGATTACTACAATTTCATCGAGTAATTCGGCGTCGGGCATCAACTGAACATCGATGACGGTTTGTGAGCCGACAGGAATGGTCTGAGAGCTCATACCTGTATAAGAAAAGATGAGGGTGGCCCCATCCGGAACGTCGAGGCTGTACTTGCCGTCGAGGTCTGTAACAGTACCTGAGTTGGAACCCTGAACGATGACGGAAACACCAATAAGGGTCTCGCCGTCTTCAGCGGAGGTCACGGTACCGGTAATAACCCTGAAGTCCGTCGAGCCAGCAAACAAAGGTTGCAGGCTGAAGGAAAGCAGCAGGGTGAAGAGAAGGAAAGTGCGACCACGTGGGCCACGAAGGGGGAAGTTTTTCATTTGTTCAACATTTGCCAGAGGCGTTGATAAATAAAGCACGGACATAGATCGGCCTGCTTGCTATGTCGCAGGGCGTAGCAAGGGGGGAAATTCTGACCTGGCGAAAAAGCAATTACGTTCGCTAGGCAGTAGCCGGAAAAATTAGTGCGTGAGTGAAGTTAAATACCGGAAAGAATCCCGGGTGGTGTTGGCTGCTAGCTCGTGAAAAGCTAACCCGATGATAAATGAATAACTGTAGTGATTGACATGATCGATAATTAAGCTAAATAAGTAAATGATGCGCCCGAAGTAGTTTACGGGAACATACACTATGATATGAGTGTGCGACTGAAATCAGTTACATCCCGCAAATGCCTTTGCATCGCTTCTCCTACACCTACGGTGTCCTGAGTACGGATGTAGTGAAGTATCTCTTCGTGTTCGTGAAGGGTCTTAAGCTCAACTTCGCCTTCGCATACGTTGTATTTGCGGTAGCTGTTGATAATGTCGGGAGTGATGACGAGCATCAACGACTTAAGTACCCCGTTTTTGCCGGCCTCCGCTACTTTCAGGTGGAAGAGGAGATCCTCCTCAACCGCAGGGCTGCCACTTCGGAGTTTGACTTCGTAAGACTGTAAGGCTTGCTGAATGGCAATAATGTCTTCTGGCGTGCGCCGCTGAGCGGCGAGCTGAGCAGCCTTGACCTCCAACGTAACGCGGGTCTCAACCAGAGAGGAAAAATCGTGCTCCTCGATCTGAAGTACATCCGTGATCAAACCTTCCAGTGCCGTAATGCCCATTCCGGCAACAACCGTTCCGCTTTGCGGAAGGGTGCGCAGAATGCCATAAAATTCCAGTTTCTGGAGGGCCTCACGGACGTGGTTACGACTAACGCCGAATCGCTCGGCCATTTTCCGTTCCGCAGGCAGGCGGTCTCCGGAAGATAGCTGGCCCGATGAGATAAGATTCCGAATCTGACGGATGATCATATCTACAGGGCTTTCCACCTTAATTTCGCTGAAGTTGTCTAGCATGATCTGAAAAGCAATAGTTCGACGTTGAGCCAAAGATATATGAATAAAATTGGTTGACCAAATTTTGGTTGACCAATTGGGGGTTTGACGCGTTTAAATCCGGAATGAAGACGGTTAGTCACTCTATTATTGACTTTCAGAGACTTCTGACGCAGGTTGACAGGGGCATATTCGCCCTTGAGGCAAACGCCAATATTGGTCGACCAATCCTGTGAGAGATTGAACCAACCCCGGTTCTAGCCGGAACAACGGATGTTTTGCCTGAAGATGTCTGCTGTCAGCCGATCTGTCCTCAAGGCATTTTTTAGCGAAAGTTTAGAATTTTCCCACGTAGGTTTCGGGGCGAATCAGTTTGAGCTCGGCCTTTATGGAGTCTGAAACGTCGAGGCCGTCGATAAACTCGTGCAGGATGGCTTCGCTGAACTGTGTCCGTCCCCGGGTAAGCTCCTTGAGGGCTTCGTACGGCTTAGGGTAGCCTTCTCTGCGCAGGATATTTTGGATGGCTTCGGCGCAAACGATCCAGTTGGCTTCGAGGTCGGCAGAAAGCTTCTCCTCATTTAGTAACAACTTACTGAACCCTTTTTCGATGGCTTTGATCGACAGCAGAACGTGTGCCATAGGTAACCCGACATTGCGCAGAACGGTAGAGTCAGTAAGGTCCCGTTGCAGGCGGCTGATGGGAAGTTTGTCGGCAAGGTGCGTAAACAGGGCGCGGGCGATACCGAGGTTGCCTTCAGCGTTTTCGAAGTCGATAGGGTTGACTTTGTGGGGCATAGCCGAAGAGCCAATCTCTCCCTTGATGGTTTTCTGGCGGAAGTATTCCATGCTGATGTACTGCCAGAGATCCCGGCAAAGATCGATCAGGATGGTACTGATGCGGGTCAGTGCGTGGAACACTGCGCCGAGGTTGTCGTAGTGCTCGATCTGGGTGGTGGGGTAAGAACGTTTCAGCCCCAGGTTTTTGCCGACGAACTGGTCGGCAAAGGCGTGCCAGTCGTAATCGGGGAACGTAACGTAGTGGGCGTTCATATTGCCGGTGGCACCACCGAATTTGGCGGGCATGGGCACCTCCTGGAGTTGGCGCATCTGTTCGCGCAGGCGATGGGTCCACACGCTGAATTCTTTGCCCAGCAGGGTAGGAGAGGCTGGCTGCCCGTGGGTTTTAGCGAGCATCGGTACTTCGGCCCATTCCATAGCGTGGCGGTCAATTAGGCTAATGAGGCTTTCCAGAGCCGGGCAGATCACTTCGTTGAGGCTGTCTTTGATGCTCAACGGAATGGCGGTGTTGTTGATGTCCTGACTGGTGAGACCAAAGTGAACGAATTCCAGAATGTCTTCCATGCCGGCTTCTTCCATCCGTGCTTTTACGAAATACTCCACCGCCTTCACGTCGTGGTTGGTGGTGCGCTCGGTTGTTTTGATCTCTTCGGCGTCGGCGACGTTGAAGTCGGTGACCATCTGCTCAAGGTCCTTCATCTGTACGGCCGAGAAGCGTTGCAACTGCGGCAGGCCGAGTTGGTGCAGTGCCTGCAGGTAACGTACTTCCACCAGCACGCGGTAGCGGATCAGGGCGTATTCACTATAGTATTCGCTCAGTTCTTTGGTTTTGCCGTGGTAGCGGCCATCAATCGGGCCAATTGCGCGTAATGGAGACATCGTTGATCTTTTAGTTCGTTTAACCTGTGGTTTCGTTAACGGGCGCGAAGGTAAGCATACGGGCGCGGTCGCAGGTGCAAAGTTGGTTGAGGCGTGTTCCTGACCGGTCGGCTGCGGTTTTTGAACTAACAGCTCACATTGGTACAGCAGCCCCGGCTTTAGCCGGTGGCTTCAGGAAACAATAAATCACGTCTCCTCCGGGATGAGGCCCGGAGAACGGTAGCCTGAAGGCTGCCGAACAGTGATGGGAAATGTCTTTTTGTGCATTCGTCAGGTAAGTAAGGGTACTATACCTATCTTCCCAACTCAAAAATAAAATCCTTCCGATGAGACCGTATTTCCTGACCTTTCTCCTTTCATCCTTCCTATGCACCTGCGTCAGCGCCCAGAAGCTCGAACTATTCGAAAGCTTCACGAACCATGCGGTTTTGCAACGCAATACCGACCATCCGATGTGGGGTTGGGCAAAGCCGGGAACGGTAGTGAAGGTCCTCATCGGAGAGCAAAAGCTGAGCGTTAAAACGGATAAATCCGGACGCTGGGAAGTCAGCCTGCCCCCAATGCCGGCCGGAGGGCCACATAAGATTTCCGTGCAGGCTAAAAACGAAGGCATTTTACTGGAAGACGTCTACTTCGGTGATGTCTACCTCCTTTCCGGCCAGTCTAATATGGAGTGGCGCCTGAGCCAGTCAGACGCCGATGGCAGCCGGGCCAAAGCCATCGCTGATCCCCTCATCCGGGAACTGAAAGTAAAAAGAGCCTACGATGGCTCCCCACGGACCCGCCTGGACATCGACGAGAAGTTCAGCGAAGAATGGATTGTAGGCACCGCTGCGGGAATTAAGGATTTCAGCGCCGTAGGCAGCTACTTCGCCCATTACCTGCGCGAAGAAGTAGACGTTCCTGTCGGGTTGCTGCACAGCAGTTGGGGTGGCAGCCGGATCGAACCGTGGATGCGGCCAACGGCAGACGGTATGAACCCGGACCTCGACGAAACCGAAGATATGATGGCTCAGGCAGGCATTCCCGGCCGCAAACGCTTCGCTCAGGACTTTCCCGGTCGCAATGTCCCCACCGAAGACAACGGCCAGGCCAAAGGCTGGCTTACCGATGATTTCGACGCCGCCAGCTGGCCGACGATGACACTGCCCACGTTTTGGGAAAGGGCAGGCTACCCCAACGTAGATGGCGTATTTTATTTCCGCCGGTCTTTCTCCCTGACCGAAGCCCAGGCGGCTGGCGCGGCAACGCTCTATCTGGGAGCAATCGATGATGGAGACATTACCCACATAAACGGTGAGTTTGTTGGCACTCACCCCGATGCTCACGCCGCAAAGCGGAGGTATGAAGTACCCGCCGGTACCCTGCGGGCCGGCCGGAATACCATCGCCATCCGCGTAAACGACGGCGGTGGCGGCGGAGGCTTCTCCGCCGAAGCCGAAGGGATGAAACTGGAAACTGCGAAGGGGAGCATCCCACTGGCCGGAGGCTGGAAGTTCAACATCGGGGAGTTCTCCGTGGGCGGCAACTTCAATAAAATGCCCGTCATCCTGTACAACGCAATGATTGCTCCGCTGGCAAAATATCCCCTTACCGGCATACTGTGGTACCAAGGGGAATCGAACGCCGGCCCTGGCGATAATGTGAACTACGCGCAGCTCATGAAAGGACTGATCAAAGACTGGAGAGATTTCTTCGCTAATCCGGACCTGCCGTTTTACTGGGTACAACTTGCTAATTATACCGCTCCGCCAGCATCTGCCAACGAGCCCGGTTGGGCGGTACTTCGTCGGAGCCAAACGGAAGCTCTCGAGCTGCCCTTCACCGGCCAGGCCGTGATTACGGACATCGGCGAAGCGGGAGAAATTCATCCTCAAAACAAATGGGAAGTAGGGCGCCGGTTGTCGTTGCACGCGCTGAAGGATATCTACGACAAAGATGTTGTGGCCAGCAGCCCTGCGGTAAGTTCGGCCAAAGTGATCAATGACCGCGTAGTTGTCCGCTTTTCTGGTATTGGCGGAGGGTTGGTCGTACGGCCCAACGCCGCCAACGATCAGCGTTACCCTTACCTGGCCGAAGGCTTTACCGTGGAGGATGCCAACGGCAAATGGCACTTCGCCTCAGGGCTCGTGGGAGAAGACGACAATGGTGTAGTACTGATTACACCGCCGGGGATTACGGTCCGGAGAGTGCGTTACGCCTGGGCGAGCAACCCGGAACGTGCCAACCTGTTCAGCCGGGAAGGACTTCCCGTAACGCCCTTCGAGATCAGTGTCGACTGATACATAAGGAAGACCCGATGGGCCGGATGTTTCAGTCTCTAAGACCCTCTTTTATCTTTTTCAGAAGCCATTCCCTTTCGGTTATCACGCCTTTCGTGTCCTCTATTTTCTTCTGTAACTCCCGTAGCTGCTGGAAGTACGCGTTCTTGCCCAATCCCTCTCTTTGCTTCCGCACGGAAACCAGAGATTTAGTGAGGCGAAGAAACAGGTTCGCTGATTTCTTGAACTTCGCCATTTCCCGTGCCCGAATCAGGTAGAGCCGCAGGTTTTCGATCGAGGAGTCTACAACCATGAATTCGCCGAGCTCGTACCAGGCAATTATTTGATATAGCCGGCTGCGCATCTGATAAAAAGAGTTGGTGAACTTTACGTTGCCGAGCATAGTGATGGCTTCGCTGTAATTGCCTTTGAACAGGATGACTTTGGCCAGGTTGAACCGGTAGGCATTTTGCCGGGCTTCCTTCAGCAGGTGTTTACGGTACGATTCGATAAAGTCGATGGCCCAGTCGAAATTACCGAGGGAACAGGCCAGAGAGACAACATTGCTGTAGGTTATCTGGTAGATGATCCCGTCCTGAAGGATCATCCCATTTGCTATGGTTTGCTTGTAGAGGTCAAGCATTTCCTGCCGGTAAGCCAGTTCGTTCTGGTTGATTTTGTTGGCGCAGAAGTTCAGCAGGTGGCGGAGTATTTCTACCTGGTCTTCGTCGGGTAAGGAATGCCGGTGGGCATTCATCAATTCCTTCAGCGCGTAGTAGTGTTTTGGTTCCTCAGGCTGGATGATGGTCAGGAGGCACTGCCGGTAGATACTGATGAGAGGCGGCTCCTGAGGGCTGTGCCGTTGGATCTGGTTGAGCAAATAAGCCGAAGTTTCGCTCTTCCTTCCTCTTTGCCCTTTCATCGCCAGTAGCTCACAGTTTTTCTCGAGTTGAACTGCCTGGTACCAGTTGTCCAGCGAGTTGAGAACCCGTTGCATACTGCTGTCAGCAAGATGTCGCTCCTCCTGGCGCAGGGTGTCGTGGTGCAAAAGATCGATCTGGTACGCCCTCATGAGGTGGTCACTTCCCTGTTTTTTTGCTTCAGCTTCTGCTTTGCGTACTTTTTTGAGTCCCAGGCTTACCAGCCTGGTCATTTGTCGTTGGTGAGCGGCCTGAAGCATCAGAATGTCGGTCTGGTCGGACGCTTCCAGCCCCAGTTGGGCCAGGAAGCCTTCCAGCAGCTTCATCAGGTAACTCATCACGTTGCTTACTGCAGTCTCGTTGACGGGTTGACCGGGGAACAGGGCCTTGCTCAGTTGTTGCTTATCGAGTTTGTCCCAATCCCGGCCGCCGGTAAGCAGGAAACGGGCGAGGACGCAGGTGCCAGGGTGGCTGTTGAAGAAAGGCGATTCGACATAAGCCAGAAACCGGTTTTGTTCCCGCCCCGAAAGCTTTCTCAGGTTTCGCAGCAATTTACTGGAGTTAAGGTTCGACATGCTCTAAAATTGTACCGGTGAGTTTTTTTTAATCTACTGGTTTTTAGGTTTTTGCATGACCTTAAGGGTGTAATGTACTCTAAAAATGACGTAAAATGTACTTGTAGCTGCTTTGTTTTCCAATTAAATTTGTTGCTGTTAATTCGCTTTGCTACAATCAACTCAGTTTATGATGTTTAAAATGTTTACCCCGCTCATACTAGTAATATTTTGTTGCACCGGCGGATTATTCGCTCAGGACGGCCAACTCGATTCTACGTTTGCCGGTGATGGCATCCTCCTCGCCGATTTTGCCGAGGGGACAGAAACCATCAACGACATCGTTCAGCAGCCCGACGAGAAGTTGGTTGCGGTGATGTCTTCGCGTTACCCTAATCCGGAGACATTCGATATTCAAGTGGTGCGGTTCAACCCTGACGGAACCAATGATTCGACCTTCGCCGACAACGGCGTCTTCCGTTACCGCAACGACAGCGGCAGCGACCTGGGCTATGATCTCGAGTTGCTGGACGACGGTAGCTTCCTGGTCGCAGGTTCGTGGGCAACTCCGGATCCGGCGGATACTGATTTTCATCTGTTCAAACTCACCCCTCAGGGAGAGCTTGATTCCGCTTTCGGTACCAACGGAAGCACGGTCATGAAAATCGACAGCAGTGAAGACTACGCCCGCGCAATCGCTGTTACCAACAGCGGAGAAATCTACCTCGGTGGAGACAGCAAGGTGCCTGGCTTCAGTCGCAGCCGCAACGTGATCATGAAACTGAACGCTGCCGGATTGGTTGATTCTACCTTCGGCACCAACGGTGTGTTCATGTGGAACGATCACCTCGAAGGTGCTGCCACCAGCAGCCTCCGTCAGTTACTTATAACCCCTGAAGGCGATCTGCTCACCTCAGGACGTACAAAACCAAGCGGGACAGACCGTATATCGCTCTATAAAGTTAAGCCCGATGGCTCCGGCCTCGACTCTTCTTTCGCGGTAAACGGAGAGCTGCTCTCTCCGCTGCAGGGGTACGGCTACGGCCTCACGATGCACCCCAACGGTACCATCCTGGTTACCGGGCAAAACCTAACCACGGATGGCAACGACCTCGTCGTTGCTGCCTTCGATGGCAACGGAGTCAGCGTTCCCGACTTCGGTGTTTTTGGCGTCGTGACGGTAAACCCTGGCATTAATGAAGCAGGGTTGGACATTGCCATTCAGCCCGATGGTATGATTGTTGTCTGCGGCGAAACCGGCGGAACGGTATTCTCCGGCCCTCCGCGCCAGTTCCTGTCTGTTCGTATGGACATCACCGGTGTGATCGATTCTACCTGGGGAGACAACGGAATTGTAACCACGATGACTTCCGACTTCTTCGCCTTCCCGAACGCCATCCTCGTTCAGTCCGACGGCAAGATCGTCCTCGGCGGCGCGTCTGCAACCCAAACCACCGGCAACGACCTTACCCTGGTTCGTTACGGTAACTTCATCGACGCCGACGGCGACGGCTACAGCATCGTGGACGATTGCGATGATTTCGTCTTCGAGATCAACCCCGGCGCGTTCGATATCGCCAACAACGGCATTGATGAAGATTGCAACGGGGAAGACAGCCCGGTAGCGGTCCGCTTTGTTGATCTGTCTTCAAGCTTCGAAGCATACCCTAACCCGGCATTGGATGAAGTCGTACTTCGTACCAATGACCCCTCATTGCAAGCGCTCCAAATCGAAGTCTTTACCGCAAATGGCCGCTTGTTGAGCAGCTTTGCACCTGCCTTCGGGCCTCTTAATACCACCGTTTCCCTACGAGATTTTCCTGCCGGAATGCTCGTTATACGCGTACAGACCGAAACCGGAACTGCGGTGAAAAGAATCGTGAAATTGTAGGATTCGGGCTTTTGCCTTCTAATTGTTTTTAGTGTTGTTCATATTGTCTCTCAACGCCGTTCTCCTGCTCTATTGAGTGGGAGAACGGAACAACTCAACGCTCAGTCTATGAATTTCTGTGCCACCAAAGTCTGTTTCGCTCTTTCCCTCCTCTTATACCTGGCAGGAACTGCCGCCGGGCAAAACATCATCGCTGATCCGGGATTCGAAGGCTGGACCGGCTCCAACAACGGAGGGAATACACTGGACGGAATGACGGATTGGTACAACGCCAACGGCACGGCAGACCTACACCACACCAGCCGTAACCCCGGCACAAATTTATCGGGGCTCAACCCCTGCCCGCTGGGCAACGGACGAACCGACTGCGGCTTCCCGGTTGCCGGCAGCGGGGTAATGGGTGCCTACAAAGCCAATGGCGCTGATGGTTCCAAAGAATGGGCCGGCGCCCAACTGACGGAGCCGATGGTGCCAGGAGATTGTTACGAAATTTCTTTCTGGGTGCAGAATAAAAGAGATGACCCCGCCAGGGAATTGGTGACCAATCAGTGGGGTGTGTTTTTTTCCGAAACGATGCAGCCCCAGTTCAATCCTAATCTTTTCAACTTCGACATCGTGGCCAACCAGTGGGTAGCCTCCGACCAGGTTATTGATGGCTCGGAATGGACGCTCGTGGAACTCAACTTCGAAGCAGATCAAGCCTACGAATACCTCTTTCTCGGATTTATGGGTAATGTGAGCGATGCCACGCAGCGCCTTTACAACGATGACCCTCAGCTGGGTTGCTACGTTTGGTTCGACGAATTGTACGTTCGCCACGTAGACGTAGAGGTTCCCGAAACCCTCAACATCTGTGCGGGCGAAACCACCACCATCGACTTCGTATCCGATTACAGCATCAACTGGACCGACGGTGAGATTTCCGATACCACCCGGTCATTTGAGGTGACTCCGCTGGTTTCCACAACCTACTACGTTACCGCAACGGGGAATACCGGTTGTACCAAAACGGATTCGGTAACCGTGGAGGTTAACTTCCCCGTCAGCAGCATTTATCCGCAGGAACTCTGTAACTATTCAGCTCCGGTTGCTGTCGATGAAGGCATTGGCCCCGGCCGGTGGGTAGGACCCGGAATTACGGATGAGGTTGCAGGGATTTTCGATCCGGTGGTGGCCGGCTCCGGGGTACACACGGTTTACTTCCTGGCAGAAGGTGGCTGCGCAGAGAGTGGCAGCTACGAAATAATAGTGCGGGAAGTTGCTCCGCCACAAATCAGAGTGGACCTGGTGGAAGGTTGCACGCCCCTTACGGTGAACATAACCGAGGAACTCACCACCGAGCCAGGAGTCGGATTTCGCTGGACTTTCGGCGACACAACGATCATTTCCACCACGGCTGAAACCGCCTATACTTTCCACGAAGGAGGCGAGTACGAAGTGTCGGCCACCCTGGTTTATTCTCCGGTTTGTGAAGTTACCGCTACGCTACCTGCGGCGATTCGGGTGAACCAAAGTCCGGTTGCTGACTTCCTCACCACGCCGACGAGGCTCACCAATCTGGAAGGTTCCGCCGTATTCAGTGATCGCTCCGAAGGGATGATCACCGAGTGGTACTGGGACGTGGCAGGCCTGACGAGCAGCGATGGCCCCGAAGCACGCTACGATTTTACATCTGCCGGAGAGTATGATGTATTTCTGGAAGTTACCGATGCCGCCGGTTGTTCGGACAGTATCCGCCAGGCAGTGACGGTTTTGCCCGACGCGAAGGTGTACCTCCCAACGGCCTTTTCGCCCAATTTCGATGGCATCAACGATCAGTTTCAGCCCGGCATTGCGGGGCGGGTTACTGATTACGAACTCAGCATTTTCAACCGGTGGGGTGGTGTCGTATTCACCTCTTCCGATCAAAACATCCTGTGGGATGGCCGTGGAAACGACGGGGAGCCGGCAGACGTAGGCACTTACCTCTTTGTGCTCACTTACCGTGCCGAAGACGGGGCAGGAACCACGACAACGACTCCGGTTTCAGTTTCCGGAAGTATCACTTTACTGCGGTAAATATTTACGGGCAGTATGATGCATCAGGGCGCCGCAGCGCAGGTGCAAGGAGAGGTTGAAAAACCCCGTCCGGGCCCAACGCCAGAAATAAACAGCTTGCCCGCTTTTTTCTATCCCTTTTTCCAAAGGTCTTCCTTCAGCCGGGAGTGCGCCGGGAACCGGGAATTCGCTCACTAAAATTCAATTCGAATGCGTTTACTTTTATCACTTTTTTCCGCGGTCCTTCTTTGCGGCACCCTGTCTGCGCAGGCAACGCTTTTGCAGGACATAAGAACCGGGAGCCTGAGTTCCAGCCCCACAAGGTTCTTCGAATACAATGATAAAGTACTCTTCCGTGCTACAACCGACTCGCTGGGTACCGAACTTTTCATCACCGACGGAACCGCCGACGGAACGTCGGTCCTTAAGCACATCAACGACAGTACTTCTGTCTCGGGCGGATCGAGTAACCCGGACAACTTCCACCTCTTCAACGGTCGTGTTTACTTCCAGGCGACAGACGGAATACACGGCGCTGAGCTGTGGTCTACCGACGGTACCACCGCCGGGACGCAACTGGTGTATGACCTCAACACCGGCAGTGCAACGGGAGGCGTGCTTGATCCGATTACGTACAATGATCGCCTTTACTTTACGGCCATCGACACCTTTACCAACGCCGAATTGTTCCTGCTGAACGACGCTGGAGACAGTACAATCCTTGCTGCCGAAATCGTACCAGGACTGAGCGGTGGCCAGCCGCTGTCGAAAATCGTTCATAACGATACACTTTACTTTGCTGCCCTCGACGGAACCCCCGGTTTCCGCCCGCCTACTCACCTCTGGAAGAGCGACGGTACTGAAGCAGGGACAATGCAGGTGACGAATCAGGTTGAGCCGATCCTGTCGCCGAACGGGTTCACTTCCCACAATGGTTTGCTGTACTTCTCGGCGGCAACAGAGTTCTTCGGTCAGGAACTCCACGTTTATGACGGAGATTCTGTCCGCCGAATTTCAGACCTCCGGGCTGCAGAGTCTAACGGAGCTCCGGGCAACATCACTTCCTTTGGCGGTAAACTGGTGTTCTCCGCCAATTCAGATAGTCTGGGCACAGAGCTTTACGTTAGTAACGGTACGCCTGACGGTCACCAACTGATCGACATCAACCTGACCCCGAACACCAACGGAATCGGAACCCGCAACAGCCGTCCGAATGCTTTTGTCATCATCCCGGGATTGGCGGGCGCTGATCAGCTGGCCTTCGTTGCTGAAGACAGCGTTGCCAACCAGTACCATTTCCTGACCTTCAACGACGCGGGTGAGCCGGTCGTTGAATCGATCCTGGACCGCTACGGAGTCTCCGTTACCCGCGGTAACGATATGATCAATACCGGGTCGTGCCTCTACTTCGGGGGGGAGAACGATGAATTTGGCATCGAGATGTGGAAACTCAGCCTGATCGGAAATTCAGTACCTGAACGGGTAACGGACATCAACGCAGGAGAGGCAAATGCTTCGCCCAACGAGTTGGCCCGGGCGGGCAACTTCATTGTCTTCGAAGCTACCGATAGCCTTGGCCGCGAACTATGGTCTTTGCCGGCAGATGTGGCTGGATACAGCTTTGCTGACGCGGCGGCCGCTCCACTGAGCAGCGGCGATACGCTCGACTTTGGTTTGGTACTGGAAGGTGAAGTTGCCAACGGCCTCATCACCCTCACCAGTACCGGCACCGGCCCAACGGCCGCAGTGGTAACCAACGCTGAAGCCCTTGACGGAACCTTTGCCCTGACGCTGCCCGCAGGACTCGACAGCATCGCTCCCGCTGCCATGCGCAACCTGGCTGTGAGCTTCAGCCCTGCCTCCGGAGGAGACTTTCTGGACAGTATGACCGTTTCTGTCTATGGCGCTAACGGCCCCGAAGAGCTGACCTTCTACCTCAAAGGATCTGCAGAAGCACTCGTTGGTGCCCTCGAGGCCAGCGCAAATGAGGTAGTACTCACCGGCTCCGAAACCGTCGATTTCGGCGAAGTGCTTAACTTCCAGGACTCTACCATCGCGGTAGTGCTGAACAACACCGGTAACGGACCGCTGATGTACGTTCCCAGCCTCAGCGTTGGTGACCAGTTCACCGCTGACGACCTTGACGCTACGCAGATTGAAGCCGGAGGGTTTGATACCATCTTCGTCACGTTTGCGCCCGAATCCGTTACGGCATACGAAGACACGCTCGTGCTTGCGCTGACGCTGAATGCAGAAATCACCGACGAACTGGTGATCCCTCTTACCGGGAACGCCGTGGTAAACAGCATCAACGACTTTGGTATCCGGACGCTGCGCGCCTTCCCGAACCCAACTACTGATGTATTGCGGATCGAACTGGCTGCTCCGCTCAGCGGAGCAACGGTACGGGTTTTCGACGTGAACGGTCGCCGGATGTCGGAGAGCCGCTGGCCCGAAGGCGTAAGCATCAGCGACGTTTCCCTGGGCAACCTGCCCGCTGGCATGTACACCATCGATGTGCAGGGCCGCAACGGCCGCGTACTGCTGGAGGTGGTTAAGCGGTAGACTATCCTGCTTTCTACCAGATATTTATCTTTATGTCCCTGCGAGCTGCGATGGCTCGCAGGGACATAATTTTTAGCACCATGACCTCGAAATACTTTACCTGCAAAAACTGCCACGAAAACACCAGAGTCAGATCCATGGCCACCGACCGGGTGGAGATGGAGCGCGATTTGGGAGAAACTTTCCTTGCGGCCTGTAGCAACTGCCACGACCGAAAGACCATTCATGTGAATGACGTGCATGCGGAACCGAACAGGATAATTACGGGCGTTGGTGGGGTCGTAGGCGTAGCGGCTACCGTTGCTTTGTGGCAGATAGGGTATGTTGCCGTCTTGTCAGCTACTTTACCCGTCATCATTCACGCAGCGCAGCAGAAGGCCGCGACTACCTTCAACGGATATAAAATCCGGCCGACGAAGTGATGCTGAAAGTGCAAAGTCATACTGCCTGAGGCCGCGGAGCTCCGTCTGGAAACCGTTCTTTGTACCTGCGTCCGCGCCGCTGAATGAATCCGCGGAGAAACCGGTTATGCCGGTTACTTTTATGAATTATGGTGGTGGAAAACGGATGTTTAAAACAAAAGATGATTAATTCGGTAATTTTACCCATATTTGCGAGAACAGCAGTTTTTCAATCGATATGACACCCGAACTAGCCCGCACGGCGCTCAAAAAATACTTTGGTTACGACGACTTTCGCCCTCTTCAACTCAACATCATTGAGCGGACGTATAAAGGCGAAGACGCCATTGTGCTGATGCCAACCGGGGGCGGAAAGTCGATGTGTTTCCAGATTCCCGCGGTAACGATGAACGGGACCGTGGTCGTGGTCAGTCCGTTGATCTCGCTGATGAAAGATCAGGTAGACGGGCTGAATGCCGTTGGTATCCGTGCTGCCTTTCTTAACTCCAGCCTGAGCGGAACCGACAGCCACCGGGTTGAAAATGCCTACGAAAACGGAGAACTTCACCTGTTGTACGTAAGCCCGGAAAAACTCCTTTCCGCTGGTTTTTTCAGCTTCCTGAAACGCCGCAAGGTTTGCCTCTTCGCCATCGACGAAGCCCACTGTATTTCCGCCTGGGGCCACGACTTCCGGCCCGAATACACGCGGCTGAAAAGCCTGAAACAGGTCTTCCCGGACGTGCCCATCATGGCCCTGACCGCAACGGCCGATCGCCTGACCCGCCGGGATATGGCCGAACAACTCGGGATTCCTGAAGCGGAGCAGCACATTGCCAGTTTTAACCGGCCCAACCTGAGCCTTTCCGTCAGGCCGGGCCAAAAGCGGCGGGAGCAGATTGTCAATTTCCTGCGGGAGCGGCCCGATCAGGCCGGCATCGTTTACTGCCTGAGCCGTAAGCAAACCGAGAACCTGGCCGAAAAACTCCGGGAAGCGGGCTACAACGCCGAGGCGTACCACGCCGGCTTACCGAGCGAGCGCCGGGCTGAGGTCCAGTCGGATTTCATCAACGACAAAACCCTCATCGTTTGCGCAACCATCGCCTTCGGGATGGGAATCGACAAGAGCAATGTCCGTTGGGTCATCCATTACTCCATGCCGAAAAACCTGGAAAACTATTACCAGGAAATTGGTCGTGCCGGGCGGGACGGAGCGAAGGCAGACACGCTGCTGTTTTATTCCTACAACGATTACAACGTCCTGAAAGATATGATCGGCTCCAACGGCCAGTCGGAACTTCAGTTGGCCAAACTGGACCGGATGAAAGAGTACGCCGACAGCCTTGCCTGCCGGCGGAGAATACTTCTCAATTACTTCAGCGAAGAGAGTTCGGAAAACTGCGGAAACTGCGACATCTGCGCCAACCCGCCGGAGCACTTTGACGGTACGGTGCTGGCGCAAAAAGCTCTGTCTGCCATTGCCCGCCTGAAACAGAGCGTTGGGGTAGGTATGGTGATTGATGTTCTGCGCGGCTCCGGCCGGGCGGATCTCCGCAAGAATGGCTACGATCAAATTAAGACCTACGGCGCTGGCCGGGACATTTCTACCTTCGACTGGACCCAGTACTTCAACCAGCTCATCAGCCTCGGGTACCTCTACATCGCCCACGAAGACTATAATAAGGTGAAGCTTACCCCCGCCGCCCGCCGCGTCCTTTTTGAAGGGGATAAAGTGGAATTGGTGAAAATGACGACGGTGAAAAAACGCCGGGAGGTCGAGAAGCAGAAGACCGCCAAACGCGCTGCCGCAAAGCGGGAAAAACTCGGTCTGTTCGAGGAACTCCGCGAACTCCGCAAGGAACTTGCACGTGAATTCGGTATTCCGCCTTATCTCGTGTTTAACGATGTAACCCTCAACGAAATGGTCGCCCAAAAACCGGTTACCGATGCCGAGATGGGCCGCATCAGCGGGGTTGGGGAGCGCAAGCTCCACCGCTTCGGGGAGCAGTTTATGGCGGTCATTAAAAAGCACGTGCGCCGTGAGGATAAAGCATCGCGGGGAGATCTTTCGAGTCACGAAGCGAGCCTGCAGGCCTTTAAGAACGGAGCATCCATCCGGGAAATCGCGGAGCGTCGCGGTATTGCAGAAAGTACCGTTACCAGTCATCTGGCAAAGTGCTACGGCGAAGGAGCAGATTTGGACGTGACCCGGTTTTTCCGCCCTGAAGCCCCCGGATGGGTCGAAGAAGCCCTCGCCGCGCTACCCGAAGAGGGAACCGGAGCCAAAGCCGTTTTGGAATGGGTTACGGAAAAACACGGGCCGGATGCACTTGATTACGGACAGATTCATTTCGTTTGGGCGATGCGCAAAAGAGCTGAGTCGGTAAGCTGAAAAGTGTTTGGTTAAGGGCTGTGGCAGCCCGGGACAAGCATCCTTAAAGCTCTGCTCTTTCGGATAAACTAAAACTCCATGAAACACGAAATTCTTACGCTCAGGCCGCAAAAGCTAGTTGGTCACTCCCGGAAAATGTCAATGGAACAGGACCAGACAAGTGCCTTGTTTCAGCGCTTTATGCCAGTGAGAAACAATGTCCCCGGAAGAACAGATGCCTGGGTCTACGACCTGAGGATATACCCTGAAAACATCAGCTTTGCCGAGTTCGGGCCCGCAACTGAGTTCTTAAAGTGGGCTGCGGTAGCGGTAAGCGATGATTGCCCCGGTCAGGAAGGGTTTGAAATCATCACAATTCCCGGCGGACTGTACGCTTGTTTTCACCACAAAGGGCCTGCCGCCGATGCCCCCATGGTCTTTGGTTATATCTTGCAGCATTGGTTGCCATCTTCGGGCTATTCGTTGGATAATCGACCTCATTTTGATACCATGCCGGAGGGGTATGACCCTTTATCTTCGGATTCGGAAGAAAAAATATGGATACCAATAAAAGCCAGGAAAGGAGACGTCTGAACTTCATCCTACTGGCTTTCAAGCCAGTTCCTTACGAAGTCACACCTTAATCCCAATAAGAAAATATAACTATGAAAAATACCTTATTGCTTCTTTGCGCGCTGTTGTTCTTTCCGTTATCGGGAGGTGCTCAGATAAAGGTACTGATCATTGACGGTCAGAATAACCATGTTGTTTGGCCAAAGTCTACGGTGATGATGAAGCAGTACCTGGAGTCTACTGGGTTGTTTACCGTCGATGTGGAACGAACAGGTACTACTTGGAAGGGGAAGACTCAGGCCGAGTACCTTTCCTTGGCGACCCGTCAGAAAACCGAAGATTTGAACGAGCCGGTGAGTGACCCCGGCTTCAAACCTAAGTTCAAACGCTATGATGTTGTTGTTTCTAACTTCGGGTGGAAAGCAGCACCCTGGCCGAAATCGACCAGGAAAAAATTCGAGAAATTTGTGGCTAAAGGCGGTGGTTTTGTGTCTATCCATGCTGCAGACAATTCCTTCCCCCATTGGCCGGCTTATAACCGGATGATCGGTTTAGGCGGTTGGGGAGGTCGCAATGAGAAGTCGGGCCCCTACGTCTACTACACAAATGAGGGAGAACTTAGAAGAGATACTTCCCCCGGAAATGCAGGGCAGCATGGAAAGCGTCATGAATTTCCGATAACGGTTCGTGATAGCGCGCATCCCATAACTAAAGGGATGCCTCCTGTTTGGATGACTACGGCGGATGAGTGTTACGCAAAGCTGCGAGGCCCCGCAGAACAGATGACAATTCTCGCCACGGGCAAAGACCAGTCCGAGACCGCACCTACAGACCGACACGAACCGGTACTGATGGTGCTCGATTACGGAAAAGGTCGTGTTTTTCATTCTACGCTTGGGCATGATACACGGTCGTTCGAGAGTGTCGGTTTTATCTATTCTTTTTTGCGGGGCGTGGAATGGGCTGCAACGGGATCGGTCACTCAGGAATTACCGGAAGATTTTCCCCAAGCCGGGGCTTCTTCAAGCCGGACATTCATTCTTCAAGACAAATAGTGATAAAATAACCTGACTATGCATCTATTCGTTTACGGTTCACTTCTAAGCAATATCCCCAGTTCCATGAGTAAGTTTTTGCGTCGGCGGGCAACGCTGATCGGTAAAGCTACTACTCCCGGAAGCTTGTATGATCTCGGAATGTACCCAGGTTTCGTGCCCGGCGGGGAGGAATTGGTAAAGGGGGAACTCTACCACATCAACCCCGAAAGTGAAGCATTGACGATGGAAATGCTCGACGCTTATGAATCCGTTACCGGTGAGCCGGAGGACGAATACTCGAGGGTTGAAATTGCTGTTCAGGTAAGCGGTGGAGGAACCTTCAAGGCCGAAACCTACGTTTTTATGGGAGAAACCGAAGGCAAACAGCTGATACCCAAGGGTGATTACCCGGCTTATTACGTGGGCAACGCTGATCACGGGCGGTTCGTGAATGGGGAGTAATGGCGACTCTTAGCGCTATTCATCTTATTGCCTCGCAATAAATTCTCTGACGTATGGAATTCATTACCCTATCTCCCCACATCTTTACCGTTCGCGGTTTTCTTACGCCCGCCGAATGTGAGTATTGGATTGAACGTACCGAAGCTGCCGGATATGAAGATGCTAAAATTACGGTCGGCCGTAAGCAGGTGATGGCCAAGTCTGTCCGCAATAACGAGCGGTATATTTTGGATGACGTCGCTTTGGAACGTCAATTGTGGGAGCGGGTGAAAGATTATGTTCCCAGGAAGCTTAAGATCAGTAGCGCGATCGGATTGAATGAACGGTTTCGTTTTTACAAATATCAGCCCGGCCATCGTTTCAAGCCGCACAAGGATGGCTCCTACATTCGCAACATTAACGAGTGGAGTGAATACACCTTTATGGTCTACCTCAACGATGAGATGGAGGGCGGTACTACTAACTTTGATGACGTTACTGTCGTTCCCGAAGCGGGGATGCTCTTGATCTTTAAGCACGCGTTGTTACACGAAGGTGCAGAGGTGATTGCTGGTGTGAAATATGTACTTCGGTCGGATGTGATGTACCGGCGAAACACCTAATTGTCTACCTTCGGCCCGATGAATTGGCTCCCATCCGTACAGCAAACCATCATTTAAATTAATGTTTTTTTGAGAATCCTCCACACCGCAGACTGGCACCTTGGCCACCGCCTTTACGACCGTGACCGCACCCCGGAGCACCGGGCGGCGCTGGCGTGGTTGTTGGAAACAATAGAGGAGGAAAACGTAGATGTGTTGATCGTGGCAGGCGACATCTTCGATGTCGCCAACCCGTCCAATCAGGCGCGGGAGTTGTACTATGAATTCCTTGGCCAACTGGCACGCACGAAGTGCGCGGCGGCGGTAATTGTTGGCGGCAACCACGACTCTCCGGCGATGCTGGATGCGCCGAAGGAAGTCCTGAAATGGCTGAACCTCCACGTGGTAGGGGCGGCGCGGACGCAGGTGCAGGAGGAGGTCGTTTTAATAGCAAAGCCAGGAAACGAAGCCGTGGATCTGATCGTAGCCGCTGTACCGTATCTCCGTGAACGGGACATCCGCCGAGCCAAATCGGGCGAAACCTCCGAGGAGCGATTGATGGGGCTGCAGGAAGGTATCAGTAATCATTACCGGGAAGTAGCGGCAGCGGCCGAGTCGGTCCGCAAAAATCCGGAGACGCCGATCATCGCTACGGGCCACCTTTTTGCCGGCGGAGCGAGCGACCACGCGGAGAAGAAGTCGTACATCTACCAGGCCGACGAGCACAACATCGAAGGCGGTCAGTTTCCGAAGGTGTTTGATTATGTGGCCCTTGGCCACATCCACCGTGCCCAGCGGGTAGGAGGTGCTGAGCACATCCGCTACTGCGGAAGCCTCATTCCGCTCACCTTTGTGGAGGGGCAGCAAGTTCGTTCCGTCCGCATCGTCGACATCGGCAAGGCGGGAGAGCCGATCACCAGCCGGCAAGTCAACGTGCCCTACTTCCGAACCCTCCTGCGCCTCAACGCCGAACTCGACGAAGTGAAACAAGCGCTGCGAACCGCAGCGGTCGCCCACCGGAATACCCCCAAAGCTCTCAACAACAGCCTCCCAACTTCCTGGGCCGAAATCAGGATAAAAACCGACGAGCACATCCCCAACCTCCGGCAAACCCTGCTTGAAGTCATTGCGGATGCAACCGAAGCAGGAAGTGATGGTCCGGCAGTTGAAATTTTGAGGGTAAGTCAGGAGCGCCTCACCCCTGCACCTGCGGCCGCGCCGGCGGAAAAGAAACAACTAGGCGAACTCGACCCTGAAGAAGTCTTCTCCGGCATCATAACCGCCGATGGCTACACCCCCGAACGCGCCACCGAACTGATGGCTGATTTCCGTAACCTCCGTAATTGGATGAACGACGCTGCCGAATGAAAATACTACGCGTCCATATCCGTAACCTGAACTCCCTGCGGGGAGACCACTGGGTCGATTTCACGGCCCCGCCATTGGCCGATCACAGCCTTTACGCCATCGTCGGCCCCACCGGGGCCGGGAAAACGACGATTCTGGATGCGATCACCCTCGCGCTTTACGGGCAGACCGAGCGCAACAAATCTGAGGTAGACCGCAAAGACGGATCGGGCACTGTACTCACTTACGGCGAAGGTGAGTGCATGGCCGAACTTGAGTACGAAGTCGTAGTGAGCGGCAAAACGGAGCGCTTTCGCAGTGCCTGGACCCGCCAGCGCGCCCACAAGAAACCCGATGCTAACCTGACCGCTTCTAAGCATTCCATCAGCCAGTTCGACCCGCAAGCCCCCAGCGAAAATCCGTGGAAAATCCTTGCCACCAAAAAACGAGAGGTTGCCGAGAAAACCCAGGAGATTGTTGGCCTCGATTACGAACGCTTCGTGCGCTCCGTGATGCTGACGCAGGGCGACTTTGCCCGCTTCCTCAAATCCGATACAGGAAATAAGGCGGAGATTCTGGAGAAAATAACCGGTACCGAAATCTACCGCGACCTGAGTGTTGCTGCCTTCACCCGCGCCAAACTCGCCCGCGAAGCCCACGAGCGGGCCACCGAGGCACTCGCAACCATGCCACCGCTGGCATCCGAAGACCGCCAGCGACTCGATGATCAGGTCATTACCCGAAAAGCAGAGCTTGAAGTACTGAAAGAAGCTCTTGCGGCTCAGGCAAAACAACTGGGGCTTTACGACAGCCTTGCGGCACTGAAGGTTAAGTCTGCCGCCGCTGTAGCAGAAAGCATCCGCCTGGAAAAAGCTTTCGATGAAGCCAAAGAAGACCGCGAACGATTGGCCAAAAGCGAAGACCTGCAACCTTTGCGTTCAGATTTGCAATCGGAGGTCCGGCTGGAGTCCGAAATACAGCAACTTGCTGCCGATACCGCAACTACCAAAGCGAAGCAGGAAGAGTTAGAGGCTGCGGTTGCCGCAGCCGGTAGAGAAATCGTCGCTGCGCAGGACAAGCTGAATGATTACTACGAAAAGCTGCCCGCCCGGGAGAAAAAGATCGCGATCGTCGCTGATCTGGAACGCGAAATAGCGGCCCTGTCGCGTGATTTGGAGCTGGACGGGAAACGCCAGGAAAGTACGGCAGGTAGCCTGAAAGAGCGCAAAGAGAAACAGGCGGAACTGAACGCGTCTGTAACCCGCCTCCGGAAAGACCTGGCCGGGATGGAGCCCGAACAGATCAGGGAACATTTGGCAAAGTACGACGAGGAAATCCCGGCAGAAACCAAAAAGATAGAAGCGCTGGATCAGCGCATCGTCAGCCGTAAACTGGCCGACCGGATAGCCGCCGAAACTACAGTTCTCCGTAAAACAGAAGAAGACCTGGCGGCAGCCACTGCCGCCCTGAACGAAGCCGAAAAGGCGTTCGCCGCAGCAGAAGAAAACCTGGCTGACCGCCGGCTGGTGCTGAACAATCTGCGCCTCAGCGCCAGCCTCGCCGAACACAAACTAAACCTGAAGCCGGGGGAGAATTGCCCGGTCTGCGGAGCAACGGACCACCCCGCACTCGAGAACTTCACACCGGTGACGGACTCTGCAATCGAGAGAACCAAAGCGGATGTGAACAAGGCACTCGACTTGGTCGAGAATCAGCGCCAATACCTGAAAACGGCGCGTCAGAACGAAGCGGCCATCAGAAGCCGCCATGAACACCTCGCCACACTGATCGGAGAGCTGACCACTCAGCTGGGACCGGAAACGCCCGCCGTAACGGAACCATTGGAAGAACTGCAGCAACAGCGGGCAGCACTCGCTGAAAAGCTCAGGAAATACTCCACGGAGCAGGCACGGCTGCGGGCCTTGCAAACAAAACTGCCGGCCCTGACTGCCTTTGAAACCGAACTGGTGACCGTCGCCAGCAGGGTGACCGAACTGGAAGCAGAGCTAGCCGCCGTAACCGGAGCATTAGCGGGAAACAATAAGCAACTAACACAGAAAAAGGATAGGATCAAAGCTGAAGTCGGGGATTTGACCGCCGAACAGTGTCGGGAAATGACCCGTAAGAAAAAAGACGGACTGACAGCCGCGCTCGCCGCAGCTGAAAAAGCCGAGATCGACCGACGGGGGCAGCTTTCCGCGTTAACCTCCCGGCAGTCAGTCCTTGCGGAGCAAACCGGAAAACTTACCAATGAGCTGATGGTGGTACGCGCCCGGCTGGCCACAAGCCTTGCCGAACGAAAGCTGACCTCAGCGGCTGCGCGCGAAGCATTGCTCCCCGAAACAGAAGCCCTGCACCTGCGTGAGCGCCTGAGTAAACTGGCCGGCGAACTGGCTACGGCCAACACCGTCAACCAAAATCTGAAGCAGGAAACAGAAGCCGCCACCGCCGCAGTAGCGGACTTGCCGGATCGTGATGCGCTGGACAAAAGCCGCGCGCAAAGCGAGTTCAAAATCTCCGAGGCAGACCGCCTGATCGGAGCCCTGGAACTACAGATCAGGCAAGACGATGAGCGCATCATCGCTACCGCCGAAAAACGCAGGCAACTCGAAGGCCTCCGCAAGGAGATGGACCGCTGGACGGTGATGTCTAAACTCATCGGCTCCGCCGATGGCAAGAAATTCCGCTCGTACGCCCAGGCCATCACCCTGCAGCGGCTGATCGACGTGGGCAACAGTCACCTTGGCAGCATCAGTCCGCGCTACCGGATGGAGTATGCAGCACCGGAAGCAGGGGGGAGTGAAAACCTCGAAATTATCATCAGTGACACTTACCACGATGAAAACAAACGGACGATGGCAACGCTCTCCGGCGGAGAGACTTTCCTGATCAGCCTTGCGCTTGCCCTCGGCCTGAGTGATCTGGCGAGCGGAAAGAATCTCATCCAGTCCCTCTTCATCGACGAAGGCTTCGGTACCCTCGACGGCAAGACGCTCGAAAAGGCAATGACGACGCTGGAGCAACTCCGTGACCAGGGTAAAACGATCGGCCTCATCAGTCACGTCGCATCTCTGAGGGAACGCATTTATTGTCAGATCCGGCTCGAGCCGGTAGGCGATGGGTTTAGTACAATCGTTGTCAGTGATGAAGGTTAACAGAGCTCTAGCCGGCGTGTTTGGAAAACCACTTCAGAACGGCCTCCCTGAACTGGTCCGGGCTTTCACCGAAGGCAACGTGGCCGACACCCGGTAGCACCAAAGTTTCTGCGTTTGGGAGCAGGGAAGCGTACTTGACCTGATGCTCGAACGGGATGATGGGGTCTTTATCTCCTGCGATAACGAGCACGGGGCAGTCGATCACGCAGGTCTCGTCGAGCAGATTCATTTTCAGCAGGTAATAAAACCAGATGCGCTGGCCTTCGGGGTCGTGACGGCGGACATCAGGAAAGATGTTTCTGATCGTAGGGTCGAGCTGAGGATAAGACGCCAGTCTGCGCCATTTCCGGGCGTAAGCGAAAGTCGCAAGCTTAAAAACGAGAGGGTGTAGCTGCAGCGTCCGGTAAGCCAGGTGAAATGCGGCTTTACGGAGCCTGGTGCCTCTGGCGAGGAACTGAACAATTCCTTCGATGCCTTTCGCTTTGCCGGTCAGGAAACCACCAACGGATACAATCGATGCAACCCGGTCTGGGTATTTGGCGGCATAGTTAAGGGCCGCAAAAGCACCTACGGAATAGCCGACGATAGACACCTTGCCGGTCGGAATTTTGCGCACAACGGCATCGATCAGGTCGGCAAGTAAGGTTTCACTCAAAGAATCTTTGGTGGGTGTTCCGTTAAAAGTACTCGGAAAATGAAGTGGAAGGCTGATCGAGTACCAGGATCTTTCGCGGTAAATTTCCGGAAACATCGCGGCTTCCCAGAAATTCACGCTACCGGTCAGGCCATGAATCCATATAACTGGCTGTAAGTCAGAGGTAGGGTGAATGTAGGCTTTGTAAGCGAGGCGATGGCCTTGACATTCTGCGAAAAAAAGTGTAGCTTTAGTCAGCGCTTCGGGATTTTACAAACGTTCGTCGATTAGTTCAGTGTGTTTCGCGGTGAATCACTGCAATTGTGAACGAAATAGCATCGCCCGGGGTTTTAGAGATAGACTAAACAGCGAGGCGGATCAGTTATCCGTCTCGATATTGTTAACCAAATCGCCCGGCGAATTGGAGCATAAAATGCTCCCGGAATCAGAATGGGTTCCGGCCGGCTGCGATGACCAAAACCTTTGTATATGCAAATTACCATTCATCAGTCCGGTGACCTCCTCGAGAGCACCAAGCAGGTTATTACCGAAAAAATCACCAAGCTTGAGACCTATTACGATCGCATAGAAAGAGCAGACGTCTACATCAAAGAAGGCGACGGAAACGCCGCCAACGGCTACACGGTAGAAGCCCGCCTCTCCATCCCCGGCCCTGACCTCTTTGCGGAGTACACCGACCCCTCCATCAAACGTGCCATTGCCGACGTAGCCGAAGCGCTGCGCCGCCAGATCAAGAAGCACAAGGAGAAAAACAACGACCACGGCTCACGCCCCGAAGCGGCGAACATCCCACAGGTGGATGATCCCGAGGCAGCGGAGGATATCCTCCTCTCCGAGGAGCAGCTCTAAACGAGGCCGTTCCTGCCAATAAATTATCGTACAAGCGGTCTGTCCCATATCCGGGGCGGGCCGCTTGTGTTTTGGAGCGGCCGTAACCTGAAAACCTGCAGCCAGTTATTTACCTTTGGCGCAAATTGCCCACTATGTCTACCGCCCTTCGCGAAACCAACTTAACTTTTGATCCGCCCGCCGAATTTTACCGGGGCAAAGTCCGTGATGTCTACCGCCGTGGCGACAAACTGCTCATGGTGGCCAGCGACCGGATTTCCAGCTTCGACCACGTGTTACCCAAGGCTATTCCGCACAAGGGCCAGATCCTCAATCAGACGGCCATCCACTTTCTGGAGGCTACGCGCGATATCTGCCCGAACTGGCTCGAGCTTTCTCCCGATCCTAACGTAGCCATCGGTAAGGCCTGCGATGCGATCCCGGTAGAGATGGTCATCCGCGGCTACGCCGTGGGCCATGCCTGGAGAACGTACGAGAAAGCGGAGAAGGAGGCGCGGCCGCGGGTGCTGTGTGGGGTTGAAATGCCAGCCGGGATGCGGGAAGCCGATGCCTTCCCCGAACCCATCATCACTCCCGCCACCAAAGCCGAGGAAGGGCATGATGAGGACATCAGCCGCGAAGACATCCTCGCCAAAGGCATCGTCGCCCCCGAGGTCTACGCCAAACTCGAAGACTACACCCGCCGCCTCTTCAGCCGTGGCCAGGCAATGGCCGCCGAACGCGGCCTCATCCTCGTTGATACCAAGTACGAGTTCGGCCTCCTCAACGGCGAAGTATACCTCATCGATGAGATCCATACCCCCGACTCCAGCCGCTATTTCTACGCCGATGGTTACGAGGAACGCCAGGCTAAAGGCGAACGGCAGAAGCAACTTTCCAAAGAATTCGTCCGCGAATGGCTGATGGAGAACGACTTCCAGGGCCTTGAAGGACAAACTATGCCGGAAATGCCGGATGACTTCGTTGAACTCGTTACCAAGCGCTACGTCGAACTCTACGAAACCATTACCGGTAAAACTTTTGAACCAGCGGATACGTCGGATATCGAGGGACGGATCAAGGCAAACCTTGCCGGGACGGGGTGGTGATTTCCCCAGTGAATTTGCCCTCCCTGCATTAAGCGTTGCTCGCCTACTAAAGTGATGCTTCAAACTATATCTCTACCGATGTCGGAACCTGCTCCCATTTATGCCGCTGACCTGGTGGACCCGCGCCGGAAGGTCAGCCTGGAGTATTTTCCGTCCCTGATGTTGTTGCTTGCGGCGATGGTCATTATAGTGTACATCGGCGTTCCTGCCCTTTTTATAGCCGGGGCGGGAGACGACGACGGCAATCCGGTTCCGGTTGAATTGACCCGGGAATTTGCTTATTATGGATATTGGGTTTGCGGTACATTTCTTGTTTACGTCCTGTTCGTAGCCTGTATTAACCGTTTGCGGTCGGCAGGAGTGAGCCCGTGGTGGATGTTGGTGCCGGGATACAACATTTACCTGTTGTTTACCGCTCCTGATCTAACTTAGCGTTTACGTTCTGATGTTGAGGGGGACAACGGATTTCCGGAAACTTTCTCTGCACCCGCGTCCGCGCCAAAGAAAGGCAATTGTATAAATCAAGGAAGTCAAGTACGGCAATCCAACAAACTAATAATTCCAACAGACCAAAATCTCAATAAGTGAAAATATTTTGCATAGGCCGAAACTACGCCGCTCACGCCGCCGAGCTGGGAAACAAAGCCCCGACCGGAAACCCGATGGTTTTTATGAAGCCACCAACGGCTATCCTGCCCAATAACAAACCTTTTTACTACCCGGAGTACAGCAACGATATCCACTTCGAGACCGAGCTGGTCATCAAGATCGCGAAGAACGGGCGCCACGTACAACCGCAGTTTGCGATGGACTACATTGGCGGCGTCGGCCTGGGGCTGGACCTTACGGCCCGCGACCTGCAGAACGAACTGAAAAGTAAAGGCCACCCCTGGGAAATCGCAAAGGGCTTCGATAATTCTGCCCCGCTCGGAACCGAGTTCTTCGCCCCCGAAGACTTTGAGGACCTCAACGACATCGAATTCCGGATGGAGAAAAACGGCGAGGAAGTACAGCACGGCCACAGCCGGAATATGATCTTTGACCTCACCGCCCTGATTTGCTACGTCAGCCAGTTTTTCCGCCTCCAAAAGGGAGATTTACTTTTCACCGGTACCCCCGAGGGCGTAGGCCCCATCGCCAAAGGCGATGAGCTGATCGGTTTCCTGATGACCAAAAACGGAGAACAGCAGTTGTTTCAGACGCGGGTGAGATAGGTTAGCGAAAATTCGCTAACTTGCGGCAAAGTCAAGAATAACATGCAAGATTTTCCCTCTCTAAAGGTCGTTGTAGAAGACGGCCTCGCCACAGTAGAACTGACCAACGGCAAGGTTAACGCCATCGACACCCAGCTTAGCGAAGACCTGTTGGCCGCCTTTACTGCCCTGGAAACCGATGATTCGGTTACCGGCGTAGTACTCACCGGTCGTCCCGGCTGCTTTTGCGCTGGCCTGGACATCAAGCACATGGCCGGTTTTACCGATGAGACGCTCCGTAAGTTCTGGCACGCCAACCTCGGTGCCCTCCGTGCTATGGTCCGGCTCTCCAAGCCTTTTGTTTGTGCCGTAACCGGTTTTGCACCCGCCGGCGGGACGATCCTGACCCTCACGGCCGATTACCGCGTCATGGCCACCGGCGCCAAGCATACGGTAGGAATGAACGAGTTCAATATGTCGCTCCAGATACCTCAGATGTTCGGCGATATTTACGCTGCTTACTTGGGCGAACACCGTGCCTGGGTAGCCGTGCAGCAAGCCACGATGTACACCGCCGAGCAGGCCAGAGAAGTCGGCCTGGTCGACGAAGTTTTGCCCAAAGACGAAGTACTGGCCCGCGCACAGAAGTACTGCCGCAAACTGATGAATGTCTACGCTCCCGTTTACGCGAACACCAAACGTTACCAGCGCAAGAACCTCCTGGCCTGCGTAGACGTGGATATCTCCGCTCAGGTAGATGAGATTTCAGAAAATCTGAACGATCCCCGCTTCAAGATGATGCTGGAGATGTTCATGGCAAGCCTGAAGAAGTAGGTAGTGAGTTTTTGAGTCGGGAGTTTGGAGTCGCTGCCGCAAGGGCCATTCGTTTCGCTACGCTTGCTCACCTTGAGCGAATGAGTTGCGCGAAATGAGTGGTTCTTGCGGCAGCGACTACTCACCACATTCTACCCACGACCAACTAAAATACCGGCGTAACGGTATATCCTTCTTTTCTCAGCAGAGCGATCACGCCTTTGTCTCCTCCGAGGTGGGCGGCACCGACGGCGAAGAGTTTAGCGTTTTCCCCAGCGATCTTTTCTTCGATCAAGGGGATCCAGCTGTTGTTGCGGCGGGTCAGTAGCAATTCTTCGAAGCGGGAAACACCTTTGCCTTCTTCGCTGACGGAACTTGCCATTTCGGCGATGGCTTTGCGTTTGTACATGCTCACGATCTTGTCCATTTCGCTCTCGCCCCCGTCGTTTTCTCCGGCTTTATCGGCCCGTACTGCTTCGTAGAGCATTTCTGCCTGGCCGTGGTAGGGGATGGAGTCGAAAAGGCTCAGCTGAAACTCCATCGTTTCCAGCCCGCTGATTTCTTTTCCGGCGGCATTGGCGAGTTCGGTCATTTCCAATTCGTAGCTTTTGCTGCCAGTGGCGTCCATTCCTCCGCCTTGTTGCATGGCTTGCATATCCTGGCCAACCATTGCCGATAAGAACAGCGGCTTCATCTTCTTGAAAATGAAGAAAGGAAGCCCCATTTGCCCGAAATAGCTTTCCACTTCTGCGTATTGCTCCTGCGAGAGGAGGTCTTCGAGGCTGGTGTCTCCGCGCATATTGATTTTACTCATCAGGCCCATGATGGCCATGGGGTCCTGCATCTGGCGCGGATCGATTTCGAAGACCACTTCGTCGGCGTCATTCAGTGCAGAGACCATCCCGTTGGGGAGGAAGTAATCGTCTTCCGGGATGATATGAATAGTCCCGAAGAGGTAGCTCTCCTGAGCCAGACCGGCACCGGAGATACGCCAAAGCAGTGCAGTATCTGCTTCAGAAGGAGCAAGTGAGGGCTCGGCAGCAGGTGCCGGGGAGGCTTCGGAAGTCTCCGTCTTCGTCATCATTTCTCCAGCCTTTGGGCTGCAGGCTGAGATGAGTACAGTAAAGATGAATGCCAGCAGATAGAGGAAGTTACGCATAGAGATGGTAGGTAGTATTGGTTTCCCGGTTCGGAAGATTAAGGTTAAGCGTGCGTTCTGTCGCTCCGCTTTCTGCCACGCAAACACCTGACGGGGGGGCAAGTTGCATAACGGACCATCAGGAAGCACTCGCAGATTATACGCAAGGTGTACCTTTGCCCTCAATGAAAGACATTTTTGACCTCCTCGGCCGTATCCTGTTGAGCTTTATCTTCTTTTTCGAAGCTTACGACTACTTTGCCTACGAAGGCTTGAACAAGAAGGCTATGATGATTTATGGCCTCACCTGGAACCAGGATTTCTTCCTCTACGGGGCTATATTCTTCCTTTTTATCGGCGCACTTTCTATTCTGCTCGGTTACCGGATGCGCCTTGGTGCCATCATGCTCATGATTTACTGGGTTCCCTTAACGTTCATAGTCCACAACTTCTGGACCGAAACCGCAGGCACCGCCGAATTCCGGCTGCAGAGTATTCTTTTCATGAAGAACATCGCAATTACGGGTGGGTTGTTGATTACCGCCACCCATACTTCGGGCCGGTACCGCCTGAGAAGATTGTTCGCCACCACCAATGTGTGATCCCGTGCCGGATTACCGTATTCACTGATAATGGACTACGCCTGACGGAAGTGCAAAAAAGAAATACCCATGATCATCCTCAAAATAGGAGGGAACATCCTCAATAAACCAGACGCACTTGCCGCCGCACTGGATTACTTCGCAGCACTTGAAGGTCCGGCCGTCCTCGTTCACGGCGGAGGCCGTAAAGCCAGCGAAGTGATTGCCGCAATGGGTATGGAACCCAAAATGATCGACGGCCGGCGAATCACCGATGCGGCCACCCTCGAGATTGTAACGATGGTCTACGGAGGGCTGATCAATAAGCAGGTCGTTGCAGACCTGCAGGCTCGTGGCCGAAACGCCATCGGTCTCAGCGGTGCCGATGGCAACGCCGTCCTGGCCGAAAAGCGCCCCGTGAAAACGATCGATTACGGCTTTGCGGGCGATGTGCTCGGTGCTGATGGCTCCTTGCTGTGGCAACTGCTGGATGCAGGGCTTACCCCCGTTATGTGCCCCATAACCCACAACGGAAAAGGACAACTGCTGAACACCAACGCCGATACCATAGCAAACGAAACTGCTATCGCCGTCGCCCGCGCCCGTCCGGAGGAGCAGGTCTCGTTACGCTACTGTTTCGAGTTCCCGGGCGTGATGCACGACATCAAAGACCCGGAATCCTGGATTCCGGAGTTGCAGCCTTCGAGCTACGCGGCCTTTAAGGCCGCCGGGACGATTGTTGGCGGGATGATCCCTAAGCTCGATAACGCCTTCGCCGCCGTCGCCGCAGGCGTGGGGGAAGTTATAATCGGCGATCTGCCTGCGCTGCAGGCCGGGAAGGGCACACGGATTATTGGTGGTTCCTGAGAATTTACGGATATTTAGCGACGTAAGCAGCACAAGACTTACAGGTATCTTCTTTTCGTGCTCACTCCGCAACCGCTCAACTAATCCTGTCTCATGATTACTCAGATTGAAACCTACGAGAAAAGTGATTTTACCGCAGCCGTGGCCGGGGGGCATTTGGTCAGGCACAACGTTTATACACTCGGAGAAGGAGATAAGGTGCTGGTGCTCCTTCAGGAACTGCCCGGTATAGGGCAGGAAACACTGGCCCTGGCAGACAGGTTCGTAGCCACCGGCTATCGGGTAGTAATGCCTCATTTATTCGGGCCGATCGGTAAGGTCAGCCTGGTAGGAAATCTGGTCCGGGTGTTTTGTATGACGAGGGAATTGAAGATTTTCCGCAAAGGGGGTTCAAGCCCGATCGTCGACTGGCTGGCTGCCCTCTGCAGGTCCATCAAGCAGCAATACGGAGTAAAAGGAGTTGCCGTAATCGGAATGTGCCTGACGGGGAATTTTGCCATCTCGTTGATGGCTGATGAATCGGTACTGGCCGCTTACGCCAGTCAACCGGCTTTGCCGGTTCATGACCAGAAAGGACTCCACCTTTCGCCCGGAGACATTGAGGAAATAAAAACCCGCCTCGATGCCCTTGGCCCCATGCATTGCGGGCGTTTCTCGGAGGATAAATTGTGCACGTCGGCAAAGTTCGAAAGCCTCGAAGACGCATTCAATGACAACGAGAACCAACGAATTATTTTCCATTCCCTGCCGGGTAAAGGACACTCTTTGCTCACCCTGGATTTTGTTGACGAACCCGATCACCTGACCCGCAAACTTCTGGATACAGTGGTCTGTTATTTCGACGAACAGCTTACCCCGTAGGTAGGCCAGAATTAATATCGGTACCGTCTGCAAAAGACACAAGCTTCAATCCACTCTGCTTAAAACTAAACCATCCACCCTACTTCGTCGTATCTATGCATCCTACGGATGATGAACGAACGAAACCTTGGAACCTTAACCGGTCCTGTACTGATTTTTGGAGGAGCTTACTCCAACTTCGATGCCCTGCAATCTTTGCGGGCCGAAGCCGACCGGCTGGGCATCCCCGCCACTAATGTTATTTGCTGTGGTGATACACCCGGATATTGCGCTGAGCCCAGAGAGAGCCTCGACCTGATGGAAGAATGGGGCTGTCCGGCAATCGCAGGAAACGTTGAAACCAATCTGGTAAACGGGACGGACGACTGCGGATGCGGCTTCGGGGACGGCTCACGCTGTGATATGTTCGCAAAACTCTGGTACACGTACGCTTCGAAGAATGTTTCCGAACGCAATCTCGGTTACATGGCCGGGCTGCCCGATGTGCTCCGTTTCGAATACGCTGGTAAAAAAGTAATGGTGGTACACGGTTCGCCGGAGCATCAGTCTGAATTCGTCTGGCGCAGTACCGATGCTGACAAAAAAGCCCAATGGTGCGCGGACGCAGGTGCAGACGTGATCGTTGGAGGGCATTGCGGCCTGCCGTTTGCTGAGTTTCTAAGCCCCGGTGCCGGTAATAAATCTCTCTGGCTGAACGCCGGAGTGATCGGGATGCCCGCCAACGACGGTACGCCGCAAACATGGTTCCTCACTCTGGACGACGCAGACGGCCTGGACTTTAACTTCCACCGCCTCAACTACGACCATCGCGCTGCCAAAGCAAAAATGATCGACGACCGGCGCTTGCCCGTATCCTACGCAGCGACCCTCACCACCGGGATATGGGATAATACCGAAATTATGCCTCCCGCCGAGGAGAAAAGAGAAGGCTTTTCTCTTGACTCCGCTACCTTAAAAGCAGAGTCGGATCCTGCTACTTACAACTTATCTATGCTCCCCGCGTTCGCGCCTCATGAAGGTACACGCCCCGGTAAGCAAGCACTTCCTCTCAATAACCTCAAGAAAATGAATCAGTACTCAGACCCTAAAGACCTGAAAAGCTTCGGTAAAATCGCCGAATGGCAGGAGGAAATGGGCGAAAAGTTTTTCGATTATTACAGCACCGTTACCGAAGGGGACAGCGCTCTTACCGCACGGGAAAAAGCACTGATTGCTCTAGCCGTCAGTCACGCTATTCAGTGCAGTTACTGCATCGATGCTTACACCACGAATAGTTTGCAGTCTGGTGCCGATGAAGAGCAAATGATGGAAGCTGTGCACGTAGCCGCAGCCGTCAAGGCGGGTACAACATTAATTTATGCCCGCCAAATGCAACGGCAGGTGGACAAAGTCACTATGTAGGTCCGGCAGGTTGGCCGAAAGGCAATTTGAAGAACTACAAGACTAAAAGACTACAAAATGGCTATCAAGCAAAAAACAAAATCTCTATCTGCCAAAGGTTCCCGCATGAGCGACACCTTTGTACAGCTCAACGTACTGAACGGTAAGGATATATCCGATGCGAAATTTCCCCGGTTCAGCGATAAGTTGGCCAATCAGGGGCACCAACCGTTTAAACCTACTGAGATCGAGATATTCCAGCTCAATATCGGTAAGCTGTGCAACCAAACCTGCGCCCACTGTCACGTTGATGCAGGACCGGACAAAAAGGTAGAGAATATGGACCGTCAGACGCTGGAACAGTGCCTGGCGATGATCCGCGAAATCCCAACCATCCAGATTGTGGACATTACCGGAGGAGCTCCGGAAATGAATCCGCACTTCCGCTGGTTTGTCGAGGAATGTACCAAAATGGGCAAGCAGGTCATCGACCGCTGTAACCTGACCATCATTATGGCCAACCCGAAGTACCGCGATTTACCGGAATTTCTGGCAAAAAACAAAGTGCAGGTTGTTTCCAGCCTGCCTTATTTCAGCAAAAAACGGACCGATGGCCAGCGCGGAGACGGTGTTTTCGAAGACTCAATCAAGGCCCTTCAGCTGCTCAACGAAGTTGGCTACGGGGTAGAAGGCTCCGGTCTTAAACTCGACCTGGTCTTCAACCCGTCGGGAGCTTACCTTCCGGGGAAACAGGAAGAGCTGGAAGCTGAGTTCAAACGCCAGCTGGACCGTAAGTTTGGGATCATCTTCAATGAACTGTATGCGATCACCAACCTTCCGGTAGCCCGCTTCCTCGATTATCTGGTTGAAACGGGGAACTACGAAGAGTACATGTACAAGCTCGTTGAAGCCTACAACCCGATGACCGTGGACGGGCTGATGTGCCGAAATACCATCTCTGTCAGTTGGGAAGGTTTCCTGTACGATTGCGACTTCAACCAGATGCTCGACCTTAAGGTGGCCGCCAAAGGCCGGCACATCACCGACTTCGACGTTACCGAATTGCGCAACCGCAATATCGTCCTCAACCAGCACTGTTACGGGTGTACCGCAGGTGCAGGTTCTTCCTGCGGCGGAACTGTCGCCTAGTGAGTTTTTGGGGCACTGAGTTGGTACTTGTGGTAGCAACTCATTAACTCATCAACTTGCTTACTCACTCAGAAGGTTCCTGACGAAGTGACGTTCGGCCCACCAGGGGTGGGGGAGGCTTAGTCGTTCGCTCTCGAAGCGGATGTTGTCGACGAAGATAATGTCGATGTCGCAGGTGCGTGGCCCCCAGTGGGCTTTCCGTTCCCGGCCGAGCGCGGCTTCTATTCCCTGGGTAAGGTCCAGTAGGTGGAGAAGCCGGGTTTTCAGAGAAGCCTGCATTGCACCCGCTGCCGAGCCCGGATTGTATCGGACGGTAATAACCTGGTTCAGGAAATCCGGTTGGTCTTCAACGCCCCAGGCTTTGGTCTCCAGCAACTCAGACTCGTAGATGACCAGCCCGATACGGCGGCGAATGAGCCGGCGGGCGGTGATGAGAGTGGCGTGGCGATCGCCGAGGTTCGAACCCAGAGCTAGTGTTACCGTCAAAGTGAAATTATAATTATCGCAATTGCTTAATAGACTCCGGCTACCAAAAAATAGGAGAGGTGGGCCGGATGCCTTATCATTGCCAAAGTTACGGAGAATGATTGTGCTCCAACTATTTTGACTGCTTGACCAACTTCATCCTTGACTAATCTGACCAATTTTATCGCCATCGAGGGCAATATCGGCGCGGGCAAAACCACCCTCGCTAACCGCCTTGCCGCAGACTTCAACCGCCGGCTCATCCTGGAGGAGTTCAGTGACAATCCCTTTCTGCCTCCTTTTTACCGCGAACCTGAGCGTTACGCTTTCCCCGTAGAACTGTTCTTTATGGCCGAGCGCCACAAACAACTGCAGGCAGAACTGGCCCAAACCGATCTGTTTACGAACGGTGTCATCGCTGACTATATTTTCGTAAAAACGCTCCTGTTTGCCCGTAATACGCTGCCGCCCGAAGAGTTTCGGCTGTTTTCGCGACTCTTTAAAGTAATGGATGCGGGCTTTCCTAATCCGGAACTCATCGTTTACCTCCACCGTCCGATCGAAGCATTACAGGCCAATATTGCAAAGCGGGGACGGGAATACGAACAGGAGATGAAAGACGATTACCTCAAATCAGTACAGGAGGCCTACTTCAATTACTTCGGCAGCCAGAAAGATGTACCCGTTCTGGTCCTCGAACTTGGAGATCTGAATTTTGCCGAAGATGAGGCAGTTTTGCAACGAATGGTGGAAGTAATGAGCCAGGATTGGCCCGTGGGCATGTCGGTCGTTACGATTTAACCGCCAGGAAACTGGAAGATCAGCCCGAGTAAATCCGGCACATAGTGGTTACTCTCCGGAAGAGGCCAGGAATAGCAAAAAGAAAGCATCCGGAAATTTATTTGAAATAATTTTGGCGCGATCGCAGGTGAAAAGACCGGTTTTTGGGGCTTTGCGGCAAAAAGAGCTCAAAAAAATTAGAAAAAAATGGTCTTACTGTTGTGCGGGTTAAAAACTAGTATTACCTTTGCGACCGCTTCGAGAGAAGAATGGCTGCGTAGCTCAACTGGATAGAGCACTTGACTACGAATCAAGAGGTTTCAGGTTCGAATCCTGACGCGGTCACAAAGACGCGAAAGTTCACTTTCATTGTCATTTTAAAGGCAGGCTTCGGTCTGCTTTTTTATTCTGACCCATTGAGGTCGCTAACGTATTTTACGATGTCCAAAGTTTGTAAACTCACGGGTAAAAAGCCGATCAGCGGCAACAATGTTTCGCACTCCAACCGGAAGACGAAGCGTCGCTTCGTACCCAACATCCAGAAGAAGAAGTTCTTCGTGCCGGAAACCGGTAAATTTGTCACCCTTCGCATTTCAACCAACGCAATGCGTACCATCAACAAGCTTGGTGTTTACGCTTACGTAAAGAAGCTGGAAAGCAAAGGCATCGAAACCGGCGTTAAGTTCTAGTAAGCTGGTTTCAGCTGACTCAGAACCACTAACCATTACAATCTACCATTACCATGGCTAAGAAATCTAAAGGTAACCGCAACCTCATCATCCTTGAGTGCACCGAGCACAAGACCTCAGGTATGCCCGGCACAAGCCGTTACGTAACGCAGAAGAACCGGAAGAACTCTCCCGATCGTCTGGAGCTTAAGAAGTACAACCCTATCCTCCGGAAAGTGACTGTACACCGCGAAATCAAGTAAAAACAACTTATCCGGCTCAACGCACGTTGTACCAGGGTAACTAAAACAATAGCATCATGGCTAAAGTATCCAAGAACGCCCGTACCGGACAACGTGCTGCTAACGCAGGTTCCGGTCGTGACTACATCAAAGTTATCAAGTCTATCAAGAACCCTGACACTGGTAAGTACTCTTACAAGGAGGTTATGGTTCACAAAGACAAGGTCGACGAGTTCATGAAAGAGTAGTATCATTACTGATCTACTTCTCCAACGAACGCAAAATTGCCCGGTCCGCTTAGCGGAACCGGGCAATTTTGCATTTGGGAATAACCGAAAGTATGTTGTTGCTGTTATCCGGGCTCGATGCCAGGAAAGAAGAATCTTATTTTTCCTTTTCTGCGAAAGGTGAAACCCACGTTTTTCTGGCCATTATTGCTTTCACCTCCGCATAACTGATGGGTGCGAGCCCGTGAACGTCTACTCCTGCATCTATGGCCCGCATCGTCGGGTCATCCGGCAGTACGCCGTGGCTGTGGCCGAAGAGCGACCAGGTACCATGGTGGCTGCCGTTCCAGACGCGCATGGCGTAGTGGAAAAGCATGATGGCTTGCTTGCCCTGGTACGCATCGGGATCGTCGATGAGCAGTTCGTGGTAGTTCTTGCTCCAAACGAATAGGTCTTTGCAGGCGTCGGCAGCTTCTTCGTGGTTGCCACGAATCAGGTGGATGTTACCGTTCAGACGGGCGATTATACCCCGGCACTGCCCGGGGCTGTTGAGGGCAAAGTCGCCCAGGTGGTAAACGTCGTCATCAGGAGCAACGCGGGCGTTCCAGTTGGCGATTAGGGCTTCGTCCATTTCCCCGACTGTAGAAAAGGGCCGGTTCGTGTACTTGATGATGTTTTTGTGGCCGAAGTGGGTGTCGGCAGTAAACCAGGTGTTCATGTGGTTGATCTTCGATGATCGCATAACAACAAGCCCGTGATAGCAAAAAGTTGCAAACTTAATTGTTGCCAACTGATTAGCCGGGTAGTTATTTGCCGCCACAGCTACCATTCGATACCAGATCCCCCGTTCGGGCTGGTGAACGAGTGATACCCGAAAGTGGTAACAGCCGCTGCAACTCACTAACTCAGCTAGTTTATTCGTAATTTCGCGCCCCTCTTTATCCCCTCATTTTACTCCCCGCCAAATGACCAACGATCAACTTAAGGAACTAAAAGAACGACTTGCACTACTGCGTGGCTACCTGGACGTGGAGAAACGCTCTTTTCAGATTGAAGATTTGACGCAGCAAAGCCTTGATCCTGATTTTTGGAATGACAGTAAGCAGGCCGAAGTGGTGATGAAGCAACTGCAAAGCCATAAAGGATGGGTAAAGCAGTATCAGGAAGTCGCCGATAAAGTAGATGAACTTGAAATCCTGCAGGAGTTCCTGAAGGAAGGGGAGGGGAGTGAGGAAGAAGTAGAGCGCCGTTATGAAGATACCGTAGCCGTGCTCGACGACGCTGAATTCAGGGCTACCCTCAACCGGCCGGAAGACGAACTGGGCTGTATTCTGGAGATCAACGCCGGTGCCGGAGGCACCGAAGCCAATGATTGGGCGGAAATGTTGCTGCGGATGTTCACAATGTACTGCGAGAAGCACGCTGGCTACAAAGTGAGCATGGCCAACCGGCAGGACGGTGACGCGGCCGGCATCAAATCAGCCACGATGGAAATTCAGGGAGACTTCGCCTACGGTATGATGAAGGGAGAGAACGGAGTGCATCGTCTGGTCAGGATCAGTCCGTTTAATGCCCAGGGCAAACGGCAAACGAGCTTTGCTTCTGTCTTCGTTCACCCGCTCGTAGATGATACCATCGAGGTGGAGATCAACCCGGCAGACCTGAGTTGGGATACCTTCCGCGCCTCAGGCGCGGGCGGACAGCACGTAAACAAGACCGAGTCTGCAGTCCGCGTTACCCACGCCCCAACGGGTATTGTCGCTGAATGCCAGGATGAACGCTCCCAGCACAAAAACCGCGACCGGGCTATGAAGCTGCTCCGCAGCCGCATCTATGAGCTTGAGCTGAAGAAGCAACAAGCTGAGCGCGACGAAGTGGAAGCCGGTAAAACCGCCAACGAATGGGGCAGCCAGATTCGTTCTTACGTACTCGATGATCGCCGCGTGAAAGACCACCGCACCGGCTGGCAAACCTCCCAAACCGACGCCGTTCTGGACGGCGACCTGGAAGATTTCCTCAAGGCTTACCTGCGGTGGAGCGGCGAGGCGAAGTAGGCTCTTGCCTGATGGATCTATAGCCGGACCTGTTGAAGAGGTAGCGAAAACGACTAACCAGGGTAAACATAGAAGGTGTCACGAACGCTCGTCAGTCCGGTGAATACACCAAAGCCGTTGGATAGGCAACGGCGGCCGTTCAGATTCAGCGAACAGTTCGTTGATCGGGTCGGGGTCGGTTTCGATGTTTGTACTTTCGACAAAGTAATACGTGCCGGTCTCTCCCTCCCTGCTCATCCCGAAGGGGGCTGGTTGCCTCTGGTACTGCAAGTCGGTGATATCCTCAGTTCGGGGCGTCGGAATAGAGGCAGTAGAAAGGCTGAGGTTGGTGGGAGGCGCAGGCAAGAATATTTGCGCTGATGCCTCCTTCTCGTTGTACTCCAAAAAGATAAGCCTCGAGAACAATCCCATCAATATCGGCGACAACTGCTTGTTCGTCGTCGCAGGAATTGAAGATGGCGGAACCGAAAATCTATGACGACTAAGCCGTTTCTTATACCCAAACCACTCTGACTTAGGTATAGATGAGGGGAAAGAACACTAAATCAGATTAAGACCGATGGCAATATCGATGATTGATGAACTGCAGGGCTTTACGCTTCTGCTGAATTTTTCAGGAACCTGAGCATTTTTGTCGAATATCCGGCTGGTAGGTAAGCAGAGACGGCGCAAAAACCACGAGCTATTCCCAAATGGCATATTCCAGGCCAATGCGCAGCGCGCTGATGTGTAGTTTTCGTTGGATGGCTACATAGTCGGAAAGGCCAGAAGCGGTGATGAATGCTTCGTCGACTTCGATCGTTAGGTATTGCCGCAGGCTTTGCTGGTAATTTACGGTAACGCCGATGCGTCCGAAGCGGTAACTGAGGCCAGCGTTAAGACCGTAATCTGTACCCGTACCCGGACGGTTGCGCGGTGGGCCGGAAAGCCTTTCCTCCCGTAACGCAAGCGATAAATAGGGGCCTGCGTTGATGGAGAGTCTTCCGCTGATGGTTGTTGTTATTTGGGCCATGCCGTCAATGAAACTGGTATAAGAATGTGCAAGACTTGTGTCGGAATTTGATGGGTCTCCACTGATGACGAAGCGATAGCCACGCTTCATGAACTGCAGTCGGGTGCTCCAGCCCCATGGTTTTCCCTGCGGGTGATGGGCCATGGCAATTCCGACGTAACCACTTTCGAGGGGCTCGAGCGTTGCAGACTGACCATCGGTGAGGCCGAAAATTTGTTGAGTACTGGAGGGCAGAACTGGTTTGTGGTCGAAGTTGGCCACCGCAACGCCGCCGTCAATGGTGAGGCGGAGTTGGGCGCAGAGCTTATTTTGGGCGGGGCCGCAGGTGCAGAGAACGGTGATAAGGAGAAAGGACGTAAAGGGTTGCATTAGCTGTTTCATATAAGGTGTAGGTTGGGTTCCGTAGTGTATAACTGAAGATTCAGCATGGTCTGGCCCGAATACTGGATTTTAACGCTTGCCGTGATATATTGATAGGGTGACGGAGGGGACAAAGGTGCAAAAGAAGGCCCTTTACCCCAATCCTTATCTTCGCGGAAGGCCCGGTTGCTCAGGCCGGTTTAAAATCCGATAGATGCGTACCCTTCTTTCTTTGCTTCTGCTAACCATTTTTTGCACCTGCGTTCGCGCCCAAAGTCCCGTCGCCTTCGGTCAGCGTTACGAAATACACTCAGAGGTTCTCTGTGAAGAGCGGGTACTCAACGTGCTGCTGCCGACTGAATATAAAGACTCGGTTCACCACGATTACCCGGTTGTTTACCTTCTGGACGGAGCTGTGAACGAAGATTTTTTCCACGCTGCCGGTCTTCTCCGCTACTTTGACGATCACGAAATGATGCCACCAACCATCCTGGTTGGCATCGCTAACGTAGACCGTAAACGCGACTTTACCTACCCCAGCAGCGATCCGCGCGACCAGCGGGATTTTCCCACTACCGGAGGCTCAGCGAAGTTCATCGAATTCCTTCAGGGGGAATTACCGGCCTTCGTGGAAAAGACCTTTCGCACCACGAAGCACCGCACCCTGGTCGGTCAGTCGCTGGGTGGCCTGCTGGCCACCGAAGTACTGCTGAAATACCCCGGCCACTTCAATGACTACATCATCGTAAGCCCTTCACTCTGGTGGGACAAAGAAAGGCTCTACAACGATATGGATTCTTTGGTCAACGCCCTGAATGTCTTCCCCGACCGCCTCTTTACTTCCGCAGGAGTGGAGTACCCCGTCATGGTGGACGGCCCACGCAAGCTCGCCCGTTTGCTGGAAGATAAAAGCCGCACCACCTTCGAACCGCTGATGGACGAAGACCACAACACCATCCTCCACGAAGCACTGTACCGGGCTCTTGATCAATTCTACGACCCAACGGTGCTGCACCCCTACCATTTCGCCAATGCCTGGGATGGCCTGAACGTGCGCTCTGCGCCCAGCCTCGACTCGGCAATCGTTGCAAAGCTGGATTACGGACAAAGCCTCGGCATCATCTCCGCCGAAGAAGGAAACGAAGCCACGATCAATGACATGGCGGGCAAGTGGATCTACATTGGATCTGATGCCGGGCGGGGCTGGGTTTTCGATGCGTATGTCTCGCCGGTGCCGGTGTTTGAGAAGCCAGTAGGGATCAAAGAATTTGCGCTCAGAACCCTGGGGTTGGTAATGTCGGCCAGCATTGCTGATTATGAGCTTGATAAGAGCGGGCATGGGATTCAGCTATACGGTAACGGTAAGCCCGCTCAATACCTGAAACATACCTACTATGAAGATGACGAATACGAACTACAGGTGCCCGACCTTTCGCTAGCTCAAGCAAGAGTTATAGTTGAGAATTTTCTTCGTGTGAACGGGTGGCCAACTGATTTGAAAGAAAAGGAACCCTGGCCGGGGATTATAGAGTTGACGCATCAAATTCCTGCTACGAGTGACGGTCAGATGCATACATTCGTGTACGCAAACGGATTGCTCTCTTTGAGGCATCGTGGGTGGTTTCCTGATTAATGCATGAGTCGTTTTTTTGCTCATCCCGAAGGTTGAGCAGATCACGTTTCAGGAATCTGAAAAACGCAGTTTGTTTGCTCGGTTTTTTTCTCTTTTGCAAGCCGCTGATAATTAGGCCTTTGTTAGCAGCAAGAGAAATGCATCAATATCTTTTCCAAAATTTCTTGTGAAAAGTTTTTGTAAGTGGAAATGTGCGCGTAAATTTGCGTCCGCTTAAGGGAGGAACAGTAACACACTGCAACTTCCGGTTAACGAAAAGTCGTTAACTCAATACAAGCATTTGGAGACGTGGGTGAGTGGCTGAAACCACCGGTTTGCTAAATCGACGTACTCTAACAGGGTACCGCGGGTTCGAATCCCGCCGTCTCCGCCATTATTTTCTGAACGCCTTCGCGGCGTTCATCGGGGCATAGCGCAGTCCGGTTAGCGTACCTGTTTTGGGAACAGGAGGCCCCAGGTTCGAATCCTGGTGCCCCGACGATTAAAAGGTCATCAACTTCATTGTTGATGGCCTTTTTTCGTTTATCCCAGACTGCTCGCCCTCTGAGCGCAGGCTTACTCACTCCTCAGTTCCTGGTTGTAAGGACACGACGAAAATGACAGCCCGGGGCCTACTGCCTCGTCCCGACGAATGCGGGGGCATCCCGCAGCGCATGCTACGGGAGAAACCGAGGATAGAACTGTAAATAGTCCGGCAACGACCCCACCGGGAAGCTGGCCTCTTCGCAGCGCAGCCGTAAGCGCGCAGAGGCACGCCTCCGCCGTATTACGACGCCCTAAAGAATAAGCTCCGGGGATTGAGCTGTTTCCTGCTACTTAAAAACCGAGCAGTCGACTTTACTGTCGTCGATGGCAGACTGAGCGAGGCGCGAGCGGTAGGGCAGAACTGAAGGAGGAGTGGCTTCTTCGAGCGGGAAGCTCTCTTCGGCGGGTTCGGGCTCGAAAGAGGAGAAGACGAACTTACGCTTAAGGAATTTCACCACCTTGCCGTCCTGAATGTAATAGCGGTACCGACCGAGGTAATTGGTTATCCCCGGCACTTCATTACCGTTTTGATCGGGGCGGGTTGTACCGTCGAACTCCCAACGGAGGGTTTCGGAGAACTGGTGGATAAGAACGCTGTCTTTGTAGTAAAACCGGTCGGTGATGATCCGGTTTTCACCGTCGTCGTACCGGTTACGGACGAGTACTACCTGGCCATCCTTCTTGTGGAGTTCAGCGATTCCCATCAGGCCGTCGCAGTTGTACATCACGTTCTGTTGTTGCAACATTCCGGTGGTGAACAGTTCCTCAATCCGGGCCTGCTCCGTACGGATACTGTCGACGACGGGATCGCCCGTGACCTGCTTGTCGGTAGGGGTGGGGGGCGGAGCGACGGGCTCCGGATCGGGGGTGGGCCCGCAGGCCGTCAGGATGAGCAACAAGAGAGCGGAGATGGTGGCACGCATTAGTTCGTTGTTTTTTGGGGAGCACAAAGATGAGGTTTTGTGGCTTACCGTTACTGCTTTGCCGCTTAACTTTCTTCGCACCTGCGTGCGCGCCCAAAACTTGTTGCACGATCTTTTACAGGTTCACACTTGCGCTACGAGGGTAATTTTCGGGCGCGGACGCAGGATGCAGACTTCTTTTTTGAAGAGCAAGGCCTGGATACGTACCTTCCGGCCCCGATCAAGTCTTGAAACCATGCAAAACTCCCGCCGAGAATTTCTTCGTACCGCTTCTCTGACCACTTTAGGTCTCGCCCTGGGGACTAAAGTCGTCTTTGCCGATAACCTGCCCGATGGCATGTCGCTTATCGGTCTGCCCGGCAAAGACCCGGGCATGGTTATTTTGAACGATCGACCTCCCAACGCCGAAACGCCAGCCCACATGCTGGACGATGCCCTAACCCCCAACGACCGGTTCTTTGTGCGCTGCAACGGCCTGCCGCCCGAAAACGCCAACCCGGCAACGTGGACCTTAACCATCGGCGGCGAGGCCGTCCGGAACGAGAAAACGTACACCCTGCAGGAACTGAAAACCCGGTTCCCGGTAGTGAGCTATGATCTCACCCTGGAGTGCGGCGGCAATGGCCGCTCCGAGTTCAACCCGCCCGCAAAGGGCAACCAGTGGAGTACCGGCGCAGTCAGTTGCGCCCGGTGGACGGGCGTGCGGCTAAAGGATGTCCTGAACGACGCCGGCCTCACCAGCGCGGCGGTGTACGTTGGTTATTACGGCAAAGACACCCACCTCTCCGGAGACCCCGATAAAGTGGTCATCTCGCGTGGCGTCCCGATCCGCAAGGCGCTCGAAGAAGAAAGCCTCATCGCCTGGGAAATGAACGGAGCGCCGCTGCCAATGCTCAACGGCTATCCTCTGCGGCTGGTCTTCGGCGGCTTCCCGGCGTCCTGCTCGGGTAAATGGCTGGATAAAATAGTCGTGCGCGACCGCGTACACGACGGGCCCAAGATGACGGGGCAGTCGTACCGCGTACCCTGCAAACCCGTTCCTCCCGGAAGGGTGGTTCCTGACGATGAGATGTGCATCATCGAAGAAATGCCGGTCAAATCCCTCATCACTTTCCCGAAAACCGGAGCAACGATCGCCGCCGGCAAAACCCTGCCTATCCGTGGCAAAGCCTGGACGGCCGCCGCTGCCATCACTAAAATGGAGTTCTCCATCGATTTCGGGGCAAGCTGGCAGGCCTGCAAGCTCGAGAATGCGGCCAACCGCTACGCCTGGCAACTGTTTTCTGCGCGGGTAGACTTTCCCCAAAGCGGATACTACGAAGTCTGGGCCCGCGCTACCGATGCCGGCGGTAACAGCCAGCCGATGCTATTGCCCGGATGGAACCCCCGGGGCTACCTCAACAATGCCTGCCACCGTATTGCGGTAAAAGTAGCCGACCAATGAGACCAGCCTACGATACCCTGAGAGCAATGCTGACCACGATCAACTTCGTGGCCGGTGTGCTGTTCTGTTGCCTTTTCTGGCTGCTGGCTGGTGATGCCGTAACCGAAATGTTGCGCCCCCGGCCGGTAATGGAACAAAAAGCTTACCGCCCCGGAACGGGCGGAGGCGGAGAACCGGAAGAAAAGGTCACCAACGGAATTCACGACGCCACGGGCCTGATTTTTGCCGAAGGCTTCGAGGCGGTCCGGGGGAACTGCACTGCGTGCCACTCCGCCAAACTGATTACCCAAAACCGGGCAACTGCTGCCGGCTGGACGGAAATCATCCGCTGGATGCAAGCCACCCAGAATCTGCACGATCTGGGAGAGAACGAGGAGATTATCGTAAAGTACCTCGCAACCAACTACGCCCCGGAAGATGTTGGCCGGCGTGCCGGCTTAGATGTGGAATCAATTGAATGGTATTTGCTGGAATTGGAGTAAGCCGACCCAGTAAGCCGTACTTTTGCGCCCTAACCGACCAAAAGAACAGCTTGTGACCGCCCAACGTCCATTCCTATTGAACGGCCCTTTGCCTAAAGTGATGTGGACACTCGCACTGCCGGCCATCGCTGCCATGATGCTGTACGGCCTCAATGCCTTCATGGATACAGTTTACGTGGGGCAGCTCATGAACGAGTCGGCCCTGGCTGGTATCGCTTTGGCGTATCCGCTGGTGGGCCTTACGATGGGCCTGGCAAACCTCGCGGGGACCGGGGCGGCCAACCTGCTCAGCATCGCCATCGGCGAAGAAGACGAAGAGACGCAGGCCCGGATCCTGCCCAACGGTAACCTGATTGTTTTGATGACAAGCCTGTTGTTTGCCGTGCCGAGTTATTTCTTCGCCACCGAAATGGTAACGATGATGGGGGGCGAAGGCGAAGCACTGAACTATGGCGTCACCTATTTCCGTGCTACGCTGTGGGCCGCTCCGCTGTGGACCTACGGGCTGTCGCTCAACTTCATCATCCGCGGCGAAGGCCGGATGAATGTAGCGGCCCGGATGATGGCCTACGGGTTGGTACTGAACCTCGTACTCACACCAGTTTTCATCAAATACCTCGATCTGGGCATCGCGGGTGCGGCCTGGGCGTCTAACGCAGGAATGCTGTTGTATTGCATCATGGAAGTCCGTTACTTCCGGTCGGGGAAGGCTTCCTTCCGGAGCGACATCGTTTCGCTGGCTTATCACCCGGAAGTGTTCAAACGGATACTCAAGCTGGGGTTCCCCGGCTTTATCCTGGGGATGATGGGCCTTATTCAGGCAATGGTGGTCTTCAACGCCATCGTTGGCGTAAGCCCGGACGGAGAGCGGGACCTTGCTTTTTTCGCGGCGGCTAACCGCATCATGCTGCTGCTGATGACCCCGCTTTTTGGTCTCATGCGTGCGTTGCAGCCCATCGCCGGAGTGAACTACGGCGCGGGGCAAATGGACCGGGCCAAATCGGCTTACTGGCTATTTGTCCGTACCGGTTTTTTACTGGTGTTCCCCTTTTGGATCTTCATGAACATCTTTCCCGAACTGAGCCTGCGGCTGGTACTGCCCGACTTCGTTTTTACCAGTCAGGATATAGTGTTTTTCCGCTTGTATATGTTCATCCTTCCCGTTCTCCCGATTGTGTTCAATGCGCTGACCTGGCTGCCGGCCATCAATCGGCCCAAGTATGCGAGCTACGTTGGCGTGGCCCGTCAACTCGTGTTTTTTGTGCCGGTGATGCTTGTTTTGCCCCGCTACCTCGGGCTCGACGGCGTTTACTACGGGGCTACCGGAATCGACGTGGTAGTCACCATCTGGCTGGTTTACCTCGTCCGGAGAGCGATGCGGAACATGGGCGCGGACGCGGGTGCAAAAACGGGTTGATATGAGACACCATCTACTGCGTGTAATTGCCGGCATACTGTTGTTGTCGTTTGTTGGCTGCCAGCGAAACGGTTGGTTGCTGGGGAATCATCAGCAGCGGGTTGTCGTCCTGAAAATAAAAGCGATAGATAGTACTACGTTTTCTCAGTATTATACCCTCTCTTTTCGCAGTAGGTCAGGGAAGCGTGGCGATATATTGATTGATAAACAAGGTGGTTTTTTGCCAGATCATTTATTCCCTGGAACGGAGTTTCAGCCCTTGATGTTGAGAGACGTGATCGAGTTCAGAATGGACAGTATTTCCCTCCGGGGCCATATTATAACAGGAGGTTTTTACGTAGATGGGGAGCGCCACATTGATCTCTCCAATGCCGCCAGGAGACCGCTTTATTCGCTTGTTCCTCAAGGTGAGATAATCCCGTAGGGCTCCAAGAGGTGTAACCGGCAACGCAGGGTAGCGCCAGGTGAAAGCCAGCGGCTGAAGCCGCGCCTACGGAATAACGGGGGTTCCGGCGGGTGTGATTACAAATTGCAGGAATCCACGCAAATGTCGGGACTGTTCAGGTCCGGAGGTCCGTCTCTTGTAGCACAGGGGCTCGCCCCTGTGTTTTCGTTCGTGCAATTTGTTATTCACACTTCCCGGCGGAAGAAATGCAGACTGCCACGCTAAGGCGCTACCTTCGCGCCATGCGCAAACCGAAACTTCTGTCCGTAAACCATAATGGCCAATCTCTGACCTTCCCGGCCAACGCCCTCGGCGGCTCGCCGAAGGAGCCGAAGCTCAAGCCCGCAGATGAATTGCTCCTCAACTGGGCGGCAGAGCAATGCGCTGATCTTGCAACGGAGCCCGTCTCGGTGTACCACGACCGGGAAGGCGTTCTCTGCACCTGCGTCGGCGCCCAAAATAAACGCTTCGTCAGCAACAATTACCTCCACCACCAACGGCTGCTGGCCAGCTACGAACGGAACAAAACCGGAACTGCACCAGCGAACGAAAACCTGCTGGAAACTCCGGCCAGAGGAACCAGCATCAATCTTCTGCAGATTCCTAAATCCCTGGAGCTCTTCGAACTCTACCTCCGCAACGTAGCCCTGAGGGCTACTCCGGAAACCAAACTGGCGTGTGCCTTCCAGACCCGTCACTTCACCCCCCGACTACTGGAGATCGCTGCCAAATACGCCGCTTCCGTCACCCAAAGTCGTGCCTACAAAAAGGCCCGGCTGATCATGCTGGATGATTTTTTTGCCGTTACTCCTCCGGAAATTTCTTTGATTGAGTCTGAGTTCGAGGGGATTAAATACCAGCAGTACCCCGGTGTTTTTTCCGCGAGCCACATAGACTACGCTACCCAGTTTTTGCTCGAAGAATGGTCGACCAATGATCACCTGGCCGAACTGTCTGCTCCCACCCAGATTCTTGATGCGGGGTGCGGCAACGGCATCATCGGTGATTACCTGCTGGGCCGTTATCCTGAAGCACAGCTGACGGCCTACGATGTTTCCCGGGTAGCAACTGCTTCTGCCAGGATGAACCTCGCCGATCATGGCTATTCTGATCGCTCTAAGGTTGTTTCTGCGGGAGCGCTGAGCGAAATTTCTGAACCTAAAAGCTTCAGCCTCATCGTTACCAATCCGCCGTTTCACGACGAGTTTCAGACCGACATCAGTGTAAGTACCGATTTGTTTTTGGCTGCCTGCGACCGGCTCGATCCGGGAGGTCATCTGGTGGTGGTGGCCAACCGCCACCTCAACTACGGCACGCACCTTCGTCGCTATTTCGACGAGGTACTGGTGGTTGCTGAGAATGAAAAGTTTGAAATTTACCGCTGCTGCTAATCGGTCAATACTGCCGCCGCGGGCGGGATGCTGTCCTGAACGGGCTCCTGCAGGAGGTAATGGATGTAATGTTTGAGCAGGTCAGGGGCCGTCCGGATCAGGTTGTGCTTCTTACCGGCAAGCATGTGGTGGATTACTTCTTCGGCGTTGACGAGCTGATCGCAGGAGTAGTAAGCATTGGGCGGATAGATCAGCCAGTCGGCCGTACCGTGCGCAATTACGACCTGCGCGGTGATGTTCTTCCAGCCGTCGGCCATCTCTTCGAGTTGGGGTTGGTGATTCAGCTTTTCGGTATTGACCGTTTGGATGGACTTAGGCATGAGCCAGCGGAGGCTCCAGTGGTTAGAAGGGTAGGAGATCCAGTACGTGAATTCCTCCAGAGGGGCGGTGCTGGCCGATTGCAGCAACACGCCGTCAATCTCTTTGGGGTAATCCATCGCGATGCGGGCACTGACGGTGCCGCCGTAACTGCTGCCATGCAGGACGAGTCGTTTGTCCTTGCCGGGGCGTCGTCGCCTGATGATTTCTGCTACGTTTTCGGCTTGTTCTTTCACCGAAATCATGGCCTGGCCAAGGCCACTGCCGCCGTATCCGGGCCGGTCGATGGCCAGTAGGTTTGCTTCCGCCCTCAGCGCGCTGTCTTTCATCATATTGGCCCAGAATGAACTGCTGGACGGAGAACCGTGGATGAAAACGACCATCGGCTTGTCCGGGTCTTCGCCGATCTGCAGGAAGCGAATTTTTCGGCTGGGCCCTTCCAGATAACCTAGGGTAGCCTCTCCGTATTCGCCGCTGTTGAAAACAGCGGTCATTTGGTTGTCGTCCCATTGCGAGCGGGTAACCTCTCTGAGGCGGTTAAAGACATAGCCCGCGCCAATTATGGCGAGCACCAGAAGGGGAATGAAAAAGTTTCTTTTTCTTGGTTTCCTGAAGAGTTTCATCTTGGTTGGATACAAAATAGCAGGCTCATGTGTTCGCACGGGGAGAATTGAATTGAAGCTTCAATTCGCCACCCCGGGCGAGGTTGTGTGTGATATTCAGCACTGGGAACCGTTGATGTGGCCACCCGGAAAGGGTTGACGACGGCCTCAGGAAATGTTAATTTTCTACCCCACACACCAACTAAACAGACTTTTGCATTTTCATAGGAGTGACGCCCGGTATTGCCCGTGTGACCCCGACTTTTGTACCCGTTCCAGCCTTAAACACTTACACCCATGCCTAAACCTCAACTGGCCCTCGTGGCCCTGTCTCTTCTCTTTTTCGCCTGCGGCGGGAAAGATGCTACTGCATTTGATCCCAGCGGACAGGAGTGGGAGTTCTCGTTGAGCAATCCCTTGCCGATCAATGAAAACCTGAAAGTGCCTGAGAAGTTACCTCTTTCTCTTCGGTTGCACCGGGAGTTGTTCTCTCCGGGAGACATCCTGGAGATAAAGGGGGATTCCGTGATGGTGAACAACGAAACCAAAACTTCATTAACCGGTATGCCGCGGATGTACCGGATGTTCACGGATAATTACCACCCGGACACATTAGCGGGGCTAAAGTTGAGCCAGGGTGTGGGTACTACGCTCAGCGTAGCGGCTTACTATGGCGACAGCCTCAGAGGAGAATGGGTGTTCGAGGCCAAAAAGAATGAAAGGCGGGAGATTGCTTTCGGCGAGCTTACGGGACAAACCTTTAGCTGCGCTTTCCCCGGCGGTGATACGATGCAGGTGCATTTTGGGGTCACTATTCATAGATATGGGAGGAAGAAAGGTGAAAAAATGGAGTATTTCGTTGAGGAATCATCCGGTTTTCGGGACGAACGGTCATACCTCAAACGGGGAGGAATGAGCTTCGGCGGAGACCGGGTAATCGGAATGCGGGATGACCGGTTCTCTTTCATCTCTTCACCTGGGAGCTACAGCTCAAAGAAGTACACTTACAGCAGAGACGAGCGCGGAACAGTGATTGCTTCCTATTTTGAAGTAGAAAACGGACGCTACGAAAGAGTAGATATGCCACTTGTACTACGAGGTCCAGTAAGTGCGGATGCTACTGAAATGGATTTTGCCGACCGGATCAATTCAGGGATTGTAACGGCCGACACCAGCTACGCTCCGATAGATTCGTCCAGGGTTTCCTACGCTTATCAGGATGATTATAAGGGCATTGAGTTCGACGAACTTTCGGAGTTGGAGTTTTCCGCCATACCCGGAGGCGAATTCATCGTCGTTGTTCGTGATCGCTTATTGATGAACCGGAAATGGCGGCTTTCTTCAGACGGCAATTACCTCATCACTCTGGGTGAAGATGGCAATCCGGCCGGCCATTATCCCATCCTGGCCTATACCGATGAGCATATCGATCTGCGGATGCCATTCACCGTAAAAACCCGGGAACCACGCGGGGTGGCGCTCGAATCTTACGCTACTATTAGTGTGTTTATCCGCATCGCAGGGCGTATGAATGCAACTTCCCGGTAAACTTTCCTGTTTTTGGCGGGCAAGGTAAAAGTAAAAGGTATTACCTTCGCCGCCCGAGCGGGCCCGTAGCTCAGGGGATAGAGCACCTGACTTCTAATCTGGCGGTCGCAGGTTCGAATCCTGCCGGGCTCACACTAATCGGCTGTAAATCAATGATTTATGGCCGATTTTTTGTTTTTAGGTATCATTGTCATTTTCCTGTCACAAACCATTTGCGGCCCTCACCTTTGCGAATTTTATGACTGATCGCACGTCTACTGATGCGCCGTGTGCGCCGTCTATTGCTTCAAGTCTACCATCTGCAAGACAGTTCCTTACGGTGCCTGGGCTTACCCTTAACATCTTTGCGGCCTGCTTTACTGTCACAGCTTCCAACCTTTCAAAGATTTCAACTTCTGAAATTTGACCTGGGAACTCATAAGGATGGCGGTTTGCCATTTCTTCCCTCACGATCCGCCGAAAGTCATCTTCCCCCATGTGGGCTAAAGTGCTAATCTGCATCGGTGGCGGGTTTATTGATTGCGAAAAATGGTCTGGTTAGTTGGTATCTGCTGTCTTGCGGTTGTGCAAGGTCACTTAGTTCTTTTGCTGTTAGGCGGCGGGTAAACGTCATCAGCTGAAGCGGGTAGTACGTCTTCCCTGAATGGTGCTTTGCTGCTGCCTTCAGTCTGGACAATCTGCCAGAGTAGATGCAACCCTCAAAAGCATCTATGAAAAACAGGACCACAGGTAAACCGGTAGCTTCGATTGTCAGGTACTTTTCATGATCGCCGGTATCTATTCCGGTACATGGTCGGGAGTATTGGCGCGGGTAAGTTTTCACGTCTACGGCAAAAACTCCGTGCTCGGTCATCAGTACTCGGTCGATAGGGTGGGCGGGGCCGATGGGCGGAGAATAGACGTGCCAACCTTGCGCGGCAAAATAGCTGTCTGCAATCGCCTCTCCAGCGTCGCCACGTTGGGTTGTGGGTAGTTGTTGGAAGGTCATTATGCGGCGGTTTCGGGGTGCTGTGATTTGTTAAGTGTGCCTTCAGTAGTTCCGGGCCGTGGCATCCAAAAGCCTAAACTGGCTGTATTCCATCTTGCAGGGGCGGACTGTACTGCTCTTTTGATAGCATCGTGGTATTCTTTGTCTTCCTTCCATTTAGGGATGTGTGAGGTGAACCAGTCCACAATCCCGTATTTACGGGCTGTTTTCTGACAATCTGCCATGGCTTTTTCAAACTGCGCATTTCCAGTCATTAAGTCTAATTCAGCATAGCTTGCGCGGATGTCAAACGATATTTTCCTCTGTACTCCCCAGATAGGTTTAGGTTCTTTCGTCAATGGGGATAACTGTACATCCATTGCTCCGAAAGCATCGTAATTCACTACTTCTATCTTTTCGTTTCTGTCAGCCCTTTTATTTGTCCCTTTGCGGATCTTCAAAAGACTGCGAGAACTGCGTTTGTGAATGTCAGCCAAGACAGATAGATTCTCTAATTGTCTAAAGTCAAAATTCCCGTTCAACAGGTCGTCAATAGAATTATCTACTGATTCGATGTACTCGATGTCTTCAACCTTGCTATCGGCTTTTGCAGCATTCAGCACCAACCTTTCTTCTCTGTACTTCCTGCGGATCGAACAGACAACCGTCTCGCGCTCTAAACGTATCTTGTTAGCTTCGGGGCCGTAATAGTCATCTAGGGCGTTTATAGCGTCTCTGGCATCCTTTCTCGCCTGTGCTATGTCGTTATCTCTCCGTTCGATTATCGAGCGGCTAAACTCCTTTATGGCTTCCTTGCTGTTAAGCTCGTACTCTTTAGAGGCGATAAAAGTCGTGCGGACATCATCAGGAGGAAAGCCACAGAAGCGACGCAAAACAGCAGCCCTAAGTTTTACTTCGTTTCTGTGTATAGGTTTGGACGTGTCTAGTCCAAACCGCTCACAATTTTCTTTTTGGTAGGGCTTCGTTTCAAACTCAGGAGACTTATCATAAATCGTCAGTCTGTTATCTGCTGACTTAGCCCCAATATCTAGCCCGGTTAATATTTTTCCAGTAGAGTCGAAGAAAGGTCGTAGACTACTACGGCCAAAGTTCTTTACGTCTTCCTCTAACCAGATTCGATGCACTTTGTCAAGATAATTATACCCGTCGATTGCAACATCAATGCCGGTATATTGGTGGACAACTGCATCCAGCTTGCGAAGTAACCGGACAACGTAGTTTGTCCATCCCTTTCGGTACAAAACATGATTGTACATTGTCAATTCAGAATATCCACAACCGTCGTTACTTCGTTGCAGCAACTTCGCCACACGTTCCCCGTCTATGCGGACGGTGTAGGCTTCGCGGTAAAACTTAGTTTTAGTGCGGCCCGTCCTCAATCCGTCAGCGTCTTCCAACCCGTAAGAAATGACTATCCCATCGCGTAAATTCAAAATGTCAGGTGGCGTTTCCCCATCGCTTAAAAACAGAGCATTGCTCAATGTGGCTACAAACTTATCACAAGCAATAGCCTGTGGGCCGTGCTCAATCTTTGGGCCTCCGGTGGCGTTTGATTCCGTCCCGGTGTCCTGAGAACCCCCGATATACTTAGTGGGGGTCGTCGCGCCATTTGAAACCCGATCTGGGTGCTTAAATAGCTTGCCCGGCATCGGCATTTTTAGTACCTTTATGGCATTAGTTTTTAGGCTATGTTCAGGCATAGTTTAGTTATTAGCCCTGCTAGGACTGCAATCCGGTAGGGCTTTTTTATTGCCCCACACAGGGTGGTTAAAAAATTAGGGGAGGCAGCAGAATCTGTATTTCTGCTTTGTGGTTTTTTGACGTTGGAGCGGACGTTGCAGCCCGTCTAACATGAGACTTTTTATAGGCCATCTAAGCCACAGCGTGGCCAGACGGGGGAAAGCGTGGGTGGGCTGTTAGCACGTCAGCATTGGAGGCTAACAGCCCGTCACGCATTAGGATGAGTGGCCCGGATCAGGAAGTCTCAAAACCTTAGCCGGGCCTCTCATATTGAATTCTTTTAGGTCAGGGAAGCGGTATGTGCAGCCGCTCCCCCTTAACCAAAAACACATTATGAAAAAAAGGCTCTTAAGCGGTTGCTACATTTTCAATCCGAACAATATGTTCAGGGTGGAACAACTGCATATCCGCACGGTAAATCATGATGAACTGGGTCATGTCATGATCTGCTTTTGATTTCTCAGAAGTGATCTCGTACTTCCCACCAACACCGAGTTTACAGGTTGAGAAATCGCCAACGTACACCCGCGTCTGGTCGTTGTCTTCGCCGTACTCAACGCCGACCGCAGTATGTATAACAATGGGTACTCCACTCAAACCAGCGGGCTTAGTGATCTGCTGGCCGAGCGTGTCCTTCAGCGATTGCAGCTGAAGCCATGCAACCGGGTGCATGATGACAGCAATTTTAGACGGATCAACGTTTTTAGCCAGTACTTTTTGGACTGATTGCAAAATCATGTCCCAAGTCAGCGTACTGTCTGAAGCGTCGACAGTTTGAACGCCGATATAACCGTCAATGCCGGTAATTTCTGTACCACCAGCACCAGACAAAATCTGTTTAGTGATAGTGTGCTCTAGGTCGGCGTTGAAGGCGTTGTTAATGACATCCGGCCAATCTGTCACAGCGTCACGGGTAACGTTGTTTGCCATGTCTACACGGGAGGCAAAGTTTACTAGGTTCCACGTAATAGGGGCAACGGTTAGGTTCCCTGCTGCTATTTCTGCTGTCTCAGCGTGAACGTTGAAACCTGCGTAATTAGTCAGCTTTGCAATAGAGGTATTCTGTGCAACCCCGTCTCGAATGTCGACCATCAGTTTGCCCGGTGCACCATTTTGCAACGGCTTTAGAATGACCTCACCTGTAACGGCTGGATCCTGAATTGTACTCGCTGCTGTTGCGCTTGTTACGGCTCGTTTCATTGCTGAATGAATAGTACCCTCAGTAATGCTCGTGACTCCCTGCTCAATAATTGAGCGAATACCGGCGGCTTTTGCTGGAATAGTGCCTACCGGCTGTTGCCCGGACTGCCGGAACTCCTCTTTAGCTGCCATGCGTCTTTTCATGACGCGCCCGCTCTCGATCTCGCTTGTAAGCTCGTCGATTTCGTCTTGCAGTTGGTTCCATCGGCGTTCCTCCGATCCAGTCATCTGACGACCTTTTACATCGTCATTCAGGGTTTTTTGTTCGCGCAAAACTCTTGCTCGTGTTTCCAATAATTCTTTCTCTGATCTCATAATTCAGTATTTACTAATAGGGTTATTAAAAGGGGTTAATTACTCAGATACTTGTGGGTAATATTCTTTCACGGCAGCACCAAAGGCCCGGAGTAATTCAACTTCGGCAGTTTCCATTTGGCGGGCCATTGTTCCGGCTGTTTCAAGGTCACCAGTCAGCTCAGCCAGTTCCATCTTCGCACTACACGACAGAAGAAAACAAAACATATTGTGAGCATGGGGTGAGGTGCTTATAATGGGGATTGCATCTAAAGGCAACCCCAACCGTTGCAGGTGTTTACAGGCAAATTCAGTCAAGACCAGTTTGTTGAGTTCAGCTGGGCCAACCTGCCCAACTAAAATCATATAGAGTTGAGTAAGGCTAATTCCCAGCCGTTCGGACCAAGCTTTCAGACTTTCCTTGTGGTCAACTTTTACTCTCATCGTGATGGTTGTTTTCTCGTTTCTCATTATCTTTTTTTTACTGGTTAAAGGGTATTGTACTTTTTAGCTTTTAACTAACTGTAATGCAAAGGTGAGGCAATTGCACATCGGGTCCGGCAGACTCTGTTTACCTGATTGCTTTGTCTTGTACTGCAAATGTAGGGGTAAAGGGGAGTGCACACGTGTGCACTAATTGAGCTGGGCCAATTCTGCCTCAGCTATTTCCCTAGCAACAGGAGGTAAGTAATGTCTAATTCTGTTTATCATTCCTTTTATCCCATTGGCCCCTTCCCTACGACCTCTCGTGCATACTTCGTCCCATGCATTTTTAAATGTTCCCCCCGATTTACCGTGCTTTTCTCCTATTGCTTTATGTGCAGCGAGTACCCCCCCAAACTCATTTGCCGGGTGGTAAATACCTGCATTATGCAAGTAAGCATAGTAAAGAGCTATCTCTTTTGCAGGTAGCTCATTTAAATGCCTCTCTGCAGTAGGGCGGTCGTAGGTCATAACGTGTATTGCATCAAGTAGACGTGACGCGCAAACTTCGCAGGTGGTATGATGCCAGAGTGAGCCGGATTGACTGCCCTCCTTATCGAACTTCAGGTGATGGAAGTAATGGAGCTGGCTTTCGTGATCTTTAGCCAATCGGCGTATCATTTCCAATGTCAAAGGGTCAAGGTCTGACAGGGTAGCGGCTGGGTTGGCTTCAGATAGTAGCCGGGAAAACAGTTGTTGTATTTCAAATAGTGGTAACATGGTGGTATTGGGTTAATAATGAAAATTGGTTCCAAGTTAAAAAGGTCCAAAAAGTGCGTTTACTCACACGGGGTTTGGGCGGCGATGTTTTGTCGGAAAGATGATAGACTTTTTACCCCCCTACCCATCGTCTACGGCCCACCAACCAGTAAGGCTACCAGCATTAAAGCTATGCCTACACTAACAAAGACGTGCAGCAGGTCAGGCTGCTGTGTGCTCTTACTCATTGGTCAGGTCGTTTAGTAGTTGCTCGTAGTGCTTCACCCATTGCTGGTTGTTCGCTATGGCTTCAGCTGTCCGGGGCTTTATCTCTCCTGTCTTACGCTGTTGCACTTTAGCCTTCTGAGTGTGCTCACCCAGCCTTCTACGGTACTGCATCAGACGCGAATAGGCTTTAGCCGCTTCAGGGGTCTGCTGTGTGCTTTTCGTGTGTGTGTGAGGCTTGTGTGCAGCGTGTATTTCGCGTGTATTTCGCGTGTTAAAGGTCGCACTCGGTTTCTGTGTGTGTGGGTCATCCGCTTTTTGATAAAATCGCGGTTCGTTTTTTGTGTGTGCTGTTGCTATGGGTGGTGCGGTGGTTGCCTCACGATCTGGCTTAGAGTCAGTCCACAGCGACACGTAAGGTAAACCACTATCCAGACGTTCACGGGTGCCGAAGATGTAAGCTATCAAACGACGTGCACCACGTTCTATCCTGTGGCTAACTACTGCCTTCAGGTCAGCCCATACCGATGGTTGGTTGTGGAACTCGTTGGGCTCGATTTCTTCGGCTATCTCACTACCAGCTTCTATCTGAAGAATTAGATAGAACATCAGATAAAAAACCAGTTGGCCCGCAAAGGTCAGGACGGCGAAGATGTAACCGTTTGCCGTGGCTTCAGCTGCTGTTGTCGAGGCTGCTTTGCTTGCTTCAGCCTTCACCGTGCTAGTCGCTTCGTTCCGTCCTCTGATTGCCTCTGTTAAGGCTTGCCCGCGTTCGGTAGCGATAATGGCTGTGGTGGCGTTGTATGCTGCCTCAGCTTCATCAATCAACCGTGCATACTTGCGTTGCATCTTCTTACAATAACCGTTACCTCTGCTCGCACAACTTGCGAAGTCTTGCCAAAGCTTTTCATTGCTCGCCTTTGTCGCTTTGAACTGCTGACGGGCAGCGTTAGCCCGGATTGTGTAGGGTGTAAGTAGGGCGGCGGTATCTGCTGCAAAAGCTAGTTGTAGGCTGTCAAGGTTGGCAGTCGGTGCTTCTGTGGTAATCAGTTTACCGGCATCCATACTACCCATGAAGGAAAGCACTAACGAAAGCAAACCAACCATGACCAAACCACCACGACTAAAGCCTGTCACCAACTTGTGACGCTTCCTTTTATCGGGATCGTCGGCAAACTGATCTTTGACAACCCACGGCCTAATAGATGGCTTTGCTAGTTTCCTGTTTGCCAGCTCGATGAAAACACCGATGAGCACGGCGGCGGCAACTACTCCTGTACTGGCAACACTTAGCCCTCTGCCAGCGATTGCGTCGGATAGTAGGCTGTAAACTGCCAGAGCTAAAGAGGCAGCAGATAGGAACTGTCCGATGTTAGCAATGGTGTAATAGGCTTTTAGGTTGGTACCGTGTTCGTTATAGAACGCCCTGTCTTTGGGCGTTGTCTTTAAAAGTCTCATCTTTGCAATGTTTACTGTTTAGTGAATACCCCGCCCGATGTTGCTTTCCACGGCTTTTGCATCGGTGCGGGGTTTTTTATTTTAGTTGGTCTTTGATCGCTTGTTGACTGCAATTTCAAGTTGCTCCAACCTTTTCAGGATTTCGGTTAGTATCATGACTCGTTTCTGCATCATGGCTAATTCCTCTGAGGTGCTAAGATTTAAGTTTTGCATAGAATGGGGTTTAATTGTTGAAGAATTTTTTTGCAATTCTAACGGCGCGGGCCGTTGGGGTTTCTTTAGAATAGTGCTCTACCATTTCGCGGGTGCCATGTCCCGTCAGCCCTTGTATGTCAGTCAGGGGCATACCGTTTGCAGCGTGAATTGTTACAAATGTGCGGCGGGCCGTGTGGGTGCTTATTAGCTTGTACATGGGGATTTGCTCAACGGTGTCTCGTTGACCACGGCGGGCAACCCGTTTGAAATTTTCTGTAAACCCTGCCATCTGAGCTATTTCCTGCAAATATTTATTTGCTTTTTGGTTAGTCATTACCCGGCCAAAATTCCAGCCGTATTTGCTGGCTATTTTGTCTGCGGTAGGGTGAACGGGAATGGTAATCTTCTTACCCTTCCCTTTTTTCGTGATGATCTCTAACAACTTCACTCCATCTGTCTCAACTATATTTTTACCATTGATCTCCTGCCAGCGATTAAAGCGAAGTCCTAAGTAGCAGTTGATAACAAACAGGTCACGCAGTTTCCGTAGACCGGGCCGGTGAGAAAGGTCTAAAGCAATAATTCGGTTTAGCTGGTCTTTGTCTAATGCAATGTTTTCCCGTGCTTGCCTAGTTAGGCCAAGTTGAGCAGATAACTTTATCTCATTAGGGTTGAACTGAGGTATTAAGCCCTCAACGTAGGCTTTAGAAAGTGCCTCCTTTAGTCGCTTCATGTGGCGTGAAATTGTTACATCTAAAGGTGCGGACGGCTCGTTACCTAGGAAGTCTCGGTAAGCCTCAAATAAGCTTAGCTTTACTTCATCCATTCCGATTTGATACCCAACTGATTTTACAAAACGCTCAAATGCACGGTAGCTGGCTAATTCGTGCTTTTTGGTTCCATCCTTCAACCGGGCCTCTTTCTGCCTTCGGTCAACGTAACTCTTATAATAGGTTAGTACGTCCGTTGCTGATCCTTCTGGAGCTTCGCCATCCCGTAAGAACTTCTTTACTAGAAAGCGGAACTTTTCAGGGGTAAGTAAATACAGTTCTTTACGTCTCCGATAATCAGTAATAAGTGAAACCGTAAAATGAGTTAAGTCATCCAAACGTTGATTTACAAATGAGTAGTCAGGATAAAGGTCAACGTACCGATCACTAATGCGGCAACTCTTTTTATCCCAATGCTTCACCTTTACGTATTCTCCGGTAGCAACGTGTGCTCTTTTACCCTCTGTGAGTGAAACGGACATTCGGATAGGGTTAAATTCATCCTCTATTTTGTTTAAAACAATAAACGTTGGTGCTCTACGCATGGTAATTATTTTGTGTAAAGGTATCGCTTGAGGTATCAGGTAGTTAGTAGGGTTAATACTAAAAACAAAAACTGTTTTTACTTAAAATGCTGTAAATCAGAATTTTAGTAAAAACAGGCTGCTTTTTTACCATAAATTGTACTAAAAGCCCAATCCTGCCGGGCTCACCAGGCTCCGATCAATTCATTTTGATCGGAGCTTTTTTTATTGGGTTAAGTTGTGATATACAGTGCTTTAGGGCCTTTGCGGGCGCGCAGGTGCAAGGCGTTGTTGGAGTGAGGATGTATCACCAGAGCTATCGTAAGAGCAGGTTTACCACAGTCTGCGGACACAATCGGGGAGTGTACAATGAAATGCACGACTCTCCCTGCCGCTCTTACTGAGCGGCCTTCTGCAGAAGGAAGACGTGAGGGGGGTTAACGTACAGGAATCGATTTCAAGTTTTTAGCTCGAAAGCATAATTACCGCTAACAGCTGGCAACCCCAAAACGTATAGCGTTTACACGAGCCCGTCTCCCGTTAGGAGGGGTTGGGGTAGACGACTTAATGCATCCTATGCGTTGATCGTTGGGAAGACATGGCAGAGGATAAGTTCGTGGTAGCAGTACACTAAGTGATACACACCAAACGGGGCTTTACGGCGTTTACCCGGAACCCCGGTAAACGGAAGTGACCTGCGCAGCATTGACCTGTTGAAAAACCGCCTTTGCACCTGCGATTGCGCCCTGCAGAACAACGATCTGGTCCGGAAACCCTAAATTGCCTCTGCTTAACTTCTTTTCCCATGCGCCTACTGTTATTCCTGATGCTCCCTTTTCTGGCCGCTATCGATGGCTGTGGAGACGACAACCCAGGTTCCGAAACCACGCCGACGGAAGTCTCCGAAGGCCCGTCGGGAAAGACGGGTAAACCGTCCGAGTCTGCCTCCTACCGTGACCCGGCTGTTTCGGTGACCAACCGGATCAACGACCTCCTGGCCAGAATGACCGTAGAGGAAAAGGTCGCTCAGGTCACCGCAGTCTGGAACGATAAGCGCCGGATGGATAACGAGGATTTCAGCTTCAACCCAGACAGTGCCCGAACCCTGATGCCGCACGGTATCGGCCACATTACACGGCCCAGCGAGACATCTGGCGGAGCAGACGCCGGCCGGACGGGAGCAGAGGAAGTGGCCTACGTCAATACCATCCAAAGGTGGCTTGTGGAGGAAACCCGTCTTGGCATTCCTGCGCTGATGCACGAGGAGAGCCTCCACGGCTTGGCCGCTAAGCATGCGACCAGTTGGGGGCAGCCCATTTCGGTTGCGGCCACCTTCAACCGCAGGCTCACCCGCGAGTTGTACGCGATGGCCGCCCGCCAGGCTGCAAGCAGGGGCGCCCACGTCGTCCTTACGCCGGTAGTCGATGTAGCCCGCGATCCCCGCTGGGGCAGGGTAGAGGAGACACTTGGCGAAGACCCTTACCTCGCCGGACAAATAGGACTACAAGCCGTCCTCGGCTTCCAGGGAGACGATGATAAATGGGACGAAGGCGAAGTCTTCGCCACCCTCAAACACATGGCCGGCCACGGTGAACCCGAAGGAGGGAACAACATCGCCCCGGCTAATATCTCCGAAAGAACGCTGAGAGAAGTGTTCCTGCAACCTTTTCGTTACATCGTGAAGAATACCGAGGTAAGAAACATCATGGCGAGCTACAACGAAGTCAACGGCATCCCCAGTCACGCAAACAAATGGATGCTGACCGACCTGCTGCGCGATGAATGGGGCTATAAAGGCGCCGTCGTTTCGGATTATTACGGCGTGAAGGAACTGACTGACCGCCACGCGGTCGCTCCCGACTGGAAAGCCGCGGCTATCACTGCAATATCTGCGGGTGTCGACATCGAGTTGCCCGACCGGGAAGCTTACCCTTCCCTTGTTGCGTCGGTAAAAGATGGCTCCCTGCCGGTAGAGGTACTGGACCAGGCGGTAGGGCGAATCCTGAAACAGAAGTTTGACCGGGGCCTCTTCGAGAATCCGTACCTCGACCCGGCGAAAGCCCTCGATAATACTCCTGAAGACGATCGGTTGGTACGAAAAGCCGGCGCCGAAGGAATGATTTTGCTGAAAAACGACAGCATCTTACCCCTTGGTTCTACCTTCGAAACGATCGCAGTAATTGGCCCGAACGCCGATAAAGTGCTGCTTGGCGGATACAGCAACGAACCAGCGCATTTTATCACAGTGAGGCAGGGGCTCGAAGCCCATTTCGACGGCAGCCAAACCAACGTTGTATACTCAGAAGGGGTACGGGTGACAGAGCCGGGGAGTTGGTACAAAGACCCCGTTATCGCAGTAGGGGAAGAGGAGGATCGTTTGCGAATTACCGCTGCAGTCAAGGCCGCAAGGGATGCGGATATAATCGTTTTGGCCCTTGGTGGCAACGAACTTACCAGCCGCGAGGCATGGGCCGAAGGCCACTGGGGAGACCGCCCCAGCCTGGAGCTGGTAGGGCTGCAAAACGAATTGGTCGACGAATTGGCGAAACTGGGTAAGCCGATTGTGAGCCTCGTTTTTGGTGGCCGGCCGCTGAACATCAGTAATGTCGTCGAAAAATCAGCTGCGGTCTTTCAGTGCTTTTATCTCGGGCAGGAGACCGGCCACAGCGTGGCCGACGTCCTCGCGGGGCAATCCTATCCCGGCGGTAAGCTCCCCATCAGCATCCCGCGTTCCGCAGGCCACATCCCTGCTTACTACAATTACAAGCCAACCGCCCGCCGTGGATACCTCTTTGATGACGTCAACGCAGCATGGCCCTTTGGCTTCGGGCTGAGTTATACCACTTTTGAGGTTTCTGCCCCGACGCTGGCCGCACCGGAGATCGGGACAAAAGAAACGGGCAAGGTCTCCGTGACGGTTACAAACACAGGTGATCGTACTGGATCTGAGGTGATCCAGTTGTACATCCGGGACCGCTTCAGTACAGTTACCCGCCCGGTAAAGGAGTTGAAAGGTTTTGAGAAAATATTACTCGCGCCGGGAGAAAGCAAAGTGGTATCCTTCGACCTGGGGCCTGAACAACTGGAATACCTCGGTCCGGAAATGAAGTGGATCGTTGAACCGGGCGATTTCGACATTATGGTCGGTACCAGTTCGCGGAAGGAAGATTTGCAGGCGGTAGCACTGCGGGTGCGTTAGCCCCGCCTGGCGGGTTCCGCCTGACGGTCTTAATTGAATTCTTTGATGCAACGAACGACCTTATAAAACCGCGTGGTTTCGTTGGCCTCGTGCAGAATCGGAGCGTGTTCGATGTAGTTCGCTGAAATGAGGTTCAGCCTGTTTTGTGCGTTTTTGGTGTCGGGCAGTTGCTGTACGAACTTGATCCATACTTTTCCGTCGGAAGCAACCGCGTATATCTTATCGCTTTGCAGGTCCTTGGGGCTTTCGAGTGGTTCACAAACAACGATCTCTTTGTCCCTGATAAGTGGCTCCATCGAATTGCCCTTTACCGGAAAAGCGACATAATTACTGCCCTCGAGGCCCGGCAGGCGATAATGCTCCTGCTGCTCCCTTACAGAAGGGTCGGTGTCGAGCTGATCACTGGCAAATGCTTCCCGCGAAAACAAGGTAACGTTGGTGCGTACGTTTGTGTCTCCCAGTGTAGGGAAATCCGATTGGTCAGGGCTCAGCAGACTGCCTCTGCCGTGCAATACGTAATCTTCGTTGACGTGGTATTTCCGGCAAAATCGTTTTGCCTGTTCGTGGTTAATACAACGCTTATCACCTTCTTTTAGAAATGCACTTATGATGTGTCCATAGCCCCGATTGTTGAGGACAACAGCAGCGACATCTCCGATGCCTCTTCCGTTGCGGTCGTTAGGTATGATCATTCTACGCTCAATCAGGTTCTCGAAAGCTTCTACGAAGCGTTTATTCAGGGCAAGTCGTTCCGGACTGATCATCGAAGGGGAATTATGGTTGTGGTGCATCCGTAAATAGCGGTAAACCACGTAGGTGAGAAGGTGGGGAAAAAACCTCCCGGCCGCAAGCGAAACGCCGGGCCGGGAGACAAAACAAAAAACAGCAGAATACGGTCTGGCAGCCGGGTTGGAATCCTTAAAAGCCGCCGACCTGCTCTGAAAAGCGCTGAAAAACACGCTTTTATCTCATTTTCGGGCCGAAAAGGCCCGAAAAAAACGGTGGCCGATCCGAAGATTCAGCTACCGTTTTGATCGGTTGCAGCCCTCAGGGCTGCTTATACTTGTTGGTCTTGGGTACTCTGAACCTTCGGCTTAAAGCTCGGAGATCCGACGAACGACCTCGTAGAGCTTGGTGCTCATTTCTACTTCCTCTACCCACGGATCGTGCTCGAGGTAATTGGCAGAGATGAGCTTGAGGCCGGTGATCCGCCCCTTGGAGTCAGGAACCTTCTGAACGTACTTGATCCAGATGCTCCCTTTGGAGCGCACGGCGTAGATACGGTTTTCGCGGATTTCGCGGATGCCATCGATTTCTTTACAGATTACCACGTCTCCGTTATTGATGACGGGCTCCATAGAATTACCGGTGATGGGGAAGGCAACGTAGCCCGAACCCATGATGCCGGGAAGGCGGAAAAAGTCAGTATTGTCTTCCTGAACGAAGCTGTCGGTATCGATGCTCGCACCGGCGAAGGCTTCCTTGGAAGTGAACATGATGTTAAGCGGCACATCGGTACCGGTGACAACGGGAGGCTCGGGCAGTTCCATGCCAAAGGGAGTGCCTTCGCCCTCGAGGAGGTAGCCGAGGTTGACGTTGTATTCGTGGCAGACCCGGCGGGCCTGTTCGTAGTTGATGCAACGCTTATCGTCGTCATTGAGGAATGCCCGGACAATATGTCCGTAGGAGCGGTTGTTGAGAATCCGCTTGGCAAAATCACCAAGACCCCGACCGTTACGATCGTTCTTGATGATTTCTCCCCGCTCTTCGAGGATGCGGAAAACCTCTTTGAAGCGATCGTTTAATTCGCGTCGATCTTCGGTAATCATGGTGATGTGTTTTTTGGTATCAACAGCAAATTAAAACATTTTAAACAAGTTGCGCAACTTTTCCTTTTAAAATCTTTAAATTTTATGTTTTTTTATTTGATTTGATGCTGGATTGGTGTTAAAAAACAAAAAGTTTGCTGTTTGTGCCGTGATTTACCCTGACTATTAACCTTCCCGGCACCTGCGTTCGCGCCTACTTATTACCGAGCAACAAATCCGCGGAAAAGCGCGCCACGTATTTCAGACTTTCTTCGGTACTGTGTTCTCTCTTGTACAGGAGGTTGTTTTTTATGCCCTGTACCACTTTTGTTGGTTTAGCGGCGATGGCTGTTGCTACTTCGGTAACGCCAGCGATGAGTGCATCACGGTTTGGGAAAGTGCGGTTGACCATGCCGGAAGCGAGCGCTTCGGGGCCGTACATTTTGCGGCCGGTGAAGGCGAGCTCGGCAACAAGGCCGGGTTGCAGAATATGCGGCAGACGCTGCAGCGTACCGATATCGGCCACGATACCGAAATCGATTTCCTTGACGGTGAAGTACGCATCTTCGGTACAATAGCGCATATTGCAGGCGGTAATAATGTCCACTCCGCCGCCGATGCAGCCGCCGTGGATGGCCGCCAGCACCGGTTTGCGGCAGCGCTCGATGGCCGTAATGGTAGCCTGGATGCCTTCAATGAATGCAATCAGCTGGGTTTTTGTCTCCTCAGGAGTAGGGGCCATACGACTCTGGAGGCTGCCCAGCACCGCGAGGTCCATGCCGGCACAGAAATGTTTGCCTTCGCCGTTCAGAATGACAGCGTGTACGTCGTCGTTTGCGTCTGCTGCTTCAAAAGCCTCTTTCATAGCCTCCCAGGCTGCTTCGTCGAGCGAGTTAGCGCGGTCGGGGTTGGCGAAAGTGAGGGTCGCGATGTGGTTGTTGATGCTGGTTTTCATATGATCGAAATAAGATTTATCACAAGCTGTCGGGACGGGACAGCGGAATAGAAGTAAGTGTGTCTTCGGATAGGTCTTCTTCGGGAAGCCTGATCGGAGAAGGTCCGTCGTTGATTTTATCGCTGTTGCCTTCGCTCTGTTTGTTGCTAGGTAACATGAAAATGGCTACCACGCACAATAGCATTACGGTCGCCGCTGCTGAAAGGTAAGCGAACCGCTTACTTTTCCGGTGGGGAGCAGGTGCCATAACCGGCGGCGGAGGTAGAGCAGTTGTATCGGTTTTTTGCGCGGGCGCAGGTGCAGGGTAGGGTTTAGGAGGAAGCCTTTCGGCCCGGGGGAAATCCGCTCCTTCGGTCTCTTCGGCCGCGGTTCCTGCCGGCGAACGAACAAACTCAACGTCAGCCACTGCAGCCTCGGCCCGTACGGAGATTTCGCGTTGGTGGACGATGTTCTTGGTCCGTTCCTTTCCGTTGATGGTGAGGAGTACGGAAATTTTAAGGGCAAGGCTGTGGGTTCCTTCCCGTAGCGGACGCACGTTGAAGACCCATTCGGTGGCGCTGTACTCGTCCACAAATTGCTCTCCGTCGGAGAGCAGGACGATGTCGAAGGCAGGGTTGCCGGGAGCGCTGGGGTCGATCACTTCAATCTCCATGACCTCAGAAACGGAGACTTGCCCCAGGCCGGTGCTTTCGTCCATCTTAATGCCGTCGAGAACATGGTTCAGCTCGTGAGCGATGCGGATGATGCAGTGGTAGGCCTTCCTCAGTTCCATGACCGGCGGCACTTTGTAGAGAAGGTGACCGGGTTTAAGCTCGGGGCGGAGGTCAGGCTTCGGCCCGAAGTCGGCAAGCGTCAGGTGATCGGTAAAAATGAGGATGTCTTTGCGTAATTCGTTGTTCAGGATGGCCAGTAGGTCGGGGGGGAGCGTATTGCCGATTTCGTGGTTGATAATATCGTTGGCCCGCCCGGTCAGCACCAGCACCTGATTGTGTTTGGCCCTGCCTGAAGGCAGGCTGTCGGTGAGGATGCGAAGGGCTTTTGACGTGTTCTTCAGGACGGAAGCCCGGACCTGATCCTGCAGCGTTTCCAATTGTTCGGCCGTAGTGACTGGCATTCTTTTACGGATAATGGTGGAGCGCAAGATACGTTTTAGCATTGATGGTGTGGAGGAATGCTCAAAAGCCTTCCCCCCGGACCTGCAGGGCTAACACATAGGATTCGATTTTAAGCTTTTAGACCGAGATCATAGTCACCGCCTAACAGTTTGCAACCCAAAACGCGTAGCGTTTTCGCTAGCCCATCCCCCGTGGGCCCGCCGAAGGCAACAGCGAAGTTCACGGGTTGGGCTGGGGTTTAACACGGCTAAACTAGCCTATGCGTTAGCCCTGCCCCGCACCTGCGACCGCGCAAAAAACTAAACTCCATAGTGGGTGCAGGGCGCGCCCGGCGGTGTACAGGCCAGCAAACTGAAGCTGGTCCGGAAACCCGGTCGCGTCCTGAGTATCCTTATTCGGGGCGGACAATCACGATGACCAAAGTGTAGGGAGAGGCTCTTTACTCAAGCCTTCCCACCGCACCTGCGACCGCGCCCGCAAATCTGTCCGTTTGAGCGAAGGGGAAATAATTGTAATCCCCGGGGAGTTTAACCAGGCCAGTCTATAAGGGCTTCGCGTTTTAGATTTCTCTGGTTACGATGCTGTACGTCAAGTGAGCGTATGGTTTGGCGTGGAAAGTCTCCACCATTATCTGAACTTGAAATCTGTTGTGCACACCTCGTCCCCGACCGGTAGAACTAACAAACTATTTTACTACCTTACCTTTTTTAAAGTTAGATCATGTACAACAAAACAACTCTTGAGGCTTTTTACGAGCGCGAAAAAAAACATCCCAAACTGCCGTTCCTCCACCAGCCGTTTGGCGAAAAATGGGAGACTTACTCCTGGGGCGAAGCCGGGGTGATGGCGCGCAAAGTCGCTGCCTACCTGCGTAGCCTGGGCCTGGAACCGGGCAGCCACATCGGCCTGGTTAGCAAAAATTGCCGCGAGTGGATCATCGCTGATCTCGCCATCATGATGGCGGGTCACGTGAGTGTTCCTTTTTTCGCGACCCTCACCGGAAAACAGATTGCCGAAGTTCTCAAACTAGGCGACGTCGACCTGCTGATCGTTGGAAAAATGGAAGTATGGGACGATATGCGCAAGGGCGTACCCGAAGACATGCCGATCATCCGCTTTCCGCATTACGAGGGTAATTCCGACGTCATGCGCGGCAAAGCCTGGCGCGACATCATGGCGGAATACGAACCTATCAAAGACAGCCCACTGCCTGATCCTGATGGCCTCTGGACCATCATCTTCACGTCCGGAACCACCGGCACGCCTAAAGGCGTGATGCTGACCAATCAGGCACTCATCGAGTTGATGGATAAGCTCTGGCCCACCAACCCGTTGAAGCTCGATTACAAAGGTGGTAATCGCTTCTTCAGCTTCCTGCCGCTGAATCACGTTGCGGAGCGCGGCGTGATCGAGACCATGTGCCTCACCCACGGAGGTGAAATCTTCTTCACCGAAAGCATCGCCCGCTTCGCGGCGAATTTGCAGGATGCCCGGCCAACTTTCTTCTTCGCCGTTCCGAGAATCTGGACGAAACTCCGCCTCGGGGTTCTGGGTAAAATGCCCGCTGAAAAATTGGATCGGCTGCTGAAAATACCAATTGTTTCGATGTTGGTGAAACGCAAAATACGTTCTGGTTTGGGGCTCGATAAAAGCCGCTGCAACGTCTCCGGTGCCGCGCCGATCCCTTCGGAAACCAAAGCCTGGTTCGGACGCCTGGGCATCCCGATCTCGGAAGCCTACGGCATGACGGAGAACGGCGCAACGAGCCATATGATCACCGCTGCGGAAAACAAGCCAGGTTCTGTTGGCCGCCCGCAGAACGGCACCGAGCATAAGATCGACCCGGAAACGGGGGAGGTGCTCACGCGCTCATCCTACACCATGCTCGGTTACTACAAAAGCCCCGAGAAAACCGCCGAAACCATCGATGCCGATGGCTGGCTCCACACCGGAGACCAGGGCGAAATCGACGCCGACGGCTACCTGTTTCTGACCGGCCGGGTGAAGGATACCTTCAAAACAGCGAAGGCGAAATTCATCGTTCCGACCGAAATTGAAGACAAGTTCATTGGCAACGACGACATCGAGCAAATGTGTCTGCTCGGCCTCGGTATGCCGCAGCCTATCCTGCTGGTTTCCCTGAGCGAGATCGGGGAGGCGCGGCCGCGGGATGCAGTGCACGAAGCGTTGCGGGGCCAGCTTACTTTCGTGAACGCCAAGCTCGCGAGCTATAAAAAAGTTGCCGGCATAGTGATCGTCAAAGAGCCGTTTACGGTGGAGAACGACATGATGACCCCCACGCTGAAAATCAAGCGCTCGAAAGTACACAACCGGTATAAAGACCGGATGCTGGCCTGGATTGAGAGTGGGGATGCAGTGATTGAGGAGTAGGTACTTGTTCTTCGACCTTCAGGCCGGCGGGAGATTTGGGCTTTTTGCTCTGCTCGCCGGTCTCAGGGTCGGGGGACCAAAGATTATAAATAAACAACCAATGCAAAAAGCAATATTGTTACTATTGGCCCTGGGCACTTTTGCCTGTAACGCCACTCCGGATGAGGCTTCAGAAGCTACCTCTACCGAAACCACCACTCCCGCCTCCGACGACTGGATCACCCTCTTCGACGGTACCTCCACCGAAGGCTGGCGCGGCTACAACGCCGAAACCATGCCCCCCGGCTGGGTCATTGAGGACGGCGTGCTCACCTTCGACGACGGCGCAAAAACCTCCGACGCAGAGTACGAGGGCGGCAAAGACATCATCTACGCCGCCGAGGAATTTGACAACTTCGAGCTGCAGTTGGAGTGGAAGATTCCCCCCGGTGGCAACAGCGGTATCTTTTATCACGTGAAGGAAGGCTACGGCGCTCCTTCGGAAGTCGCACCGGAATACCAGCTCATCGACGACGAGAACTATACCAAATACCACGACATTACAGCTTACAACAAAAGCCTCGGCTATTCCGCCGATTTGCAGGATTGGCAATCCACGGGCGCCGATTACGCCATGTACCCCGCGCCGATGGATGAGCGGAACCTGAAGCCAGCCGGTGAATGGAATACTACCCGGATCATCTTTACGCCCGAACGCGCCGAGTATTGGCTCAACGGTAAGCAAGTCGTCTCTTTTGTCCCCTGGTCAGATGACTGGAAAGAACGCAAAAACAGCGGTAAATGGGACAACGCACCCGACTACGGAAAATTCAAAACGGGCTATATTGGCCTGCAGGACCATGACAGCGCGCTGTGGTTTCGGAACATCAGGATTAAACGACTATAGTAGTCCTGAAATTAAGGTCCCGGAGGAACGAGGTCGTTACGCCGGGCAAGGTCGATCAAGTAAAGCACTCACGGAGTCCGGTTTTTTTTGATTCCGGACAGCAAGTCCAAATTTCAACCAATGAAAAGAAGAACATTCATAACCACTTCTGCCGCCGCCCTTGCGGCAGTAACCCTGCCCGGCTGTGGCGGTTCCGCCACGGAAACTGCTACTGCGACCGTAGCGAAAAAACTAACTAACCTCCGGACCGCTCATATCGGAATCGGCAATATGGGCCTCGAAGACCTGAAGGCCGTGGCCTCTCATGGTAAGGTGATCGTAACGGCGCTCTGCGACGTGGACGACAATTATCTCAGGGCCGCTTCCGAATTATTCCCCGACGCAAAAACCTATAAAGATTACCGTGTGATGCTTACGGAGTTGGGCGATGACGTAGATGCAGTGATCGTTTCCACTCCGGATCACACCCACGCGCCCGCTTCGATGAAGGCCATGGAAATGGGCAAGCCGGTGTACTGTCAAAAACCCTTGACGCACCACGTCTCCGAAGCGCGGGCGATGCGCAAAATGGCGGCCGACAAGGGCCTGACTACCCAGATGGGGATTCAGGTGCATTCGTTCTACGACTATAAACTGGCGACGCTGCTGATTCAGTCCGGCATCGTCGGTAAGGTGAAACGGGTACGCGCCTGGTCTCCAAAAAACTGGGGCACCGATGCCGCCGCGCCGGAAGGCTCAGACCCTGTGCCGGATACCCTCGACTGGAACCTCTGGCTCGGAACCTCCGCCGAACGGCCCTACAAAGCCGAAGTGTACCACCCCATGAACTGGCGTAAACTCGTGGATTATGGCTGTGGAACCCTCGGCGATATGGGTGTCCATATCTTCGATACACCCTACAATGCGCTTGCGCTGGACGTGCCGAATACCATCAAGACCGAATGCCGCCCGCCCAACGGGTTCGGCTTCCCGGAAAACAACGTGGTAACCTACACCTTCCCCGGAACGAAGTATACCACCGATGAGTTTCAATGGGTTTGGTATGATGGCCCCGGCGTCCCGGATACGGAGCACCCTGAAATGCAACTCCCCGACGGAGAAACGCTGCCGGAACAAGGTGCGCTTTTCATCGGAACCGAAGGAACGCTTCTGTTGCCCCATTTCATGGAGCTGCCCCGTAAGATCGTGGACGGCAAATACGTCGACATCAGTACGGAGATCACCGCCGTAGAGAAAGAACACAATATGCCCGAGCCCGTGCGCGACTACGCCTCCGAGAGCCCGAAACATTACCACCAGTTTGTGGATGCCTGTCTCGGCGAAGGTGAGTGTACCGCGCCGTTCGACTACGCGGCACGGCTTACAGAAACAATACTACTGGGGGTTATTGCAGGGCGGTTCCCTGGTGAAACGCTGCACTGGGACAACGCTTCCGCCCGTTTCCGGGAAGAAAAAGCGAATGCTTTTCTGGACTCGCCCTACCGGACGTTTTAATGGCTACGGGGTTGTCCTCCGGAGCGCACGGGCTAAAGGGTGGTTTCAGTCACCTGATTCTCCGGAGGACAACCCATTGATTTACCGACCGAACGTACGTTGTATAACATACGTTTCACGGGAAAACCAAAAATGGCAAGTACTGCGAAACGTCCCTTTTACCGCAAGAAAAAATTCCTGATTCCTGCTGTTCTGCTGGTGCTGTTGATCGTATTTCGGTTGTTACTACCCGGCATCGTGAAGAAGGAGGTCAATAAAGCCCTTGCCAACATTCCGGGCTATTACGGCCATGTAGAGGATATTGACATTGCGCTGTACCGTGGTGCCTACGCCATCGACGGGCTTTACCTCAACGTAGTGGACGGACAAACCCAAGTCCCTTTTCTTAAACTGCCACGAACGGACATTTCGGTGGAGTGGAAGTCGCTCTTCAAAGGGAAATTCGTTAGTGAGATTTACGTCTACAACCCCGAGCTGATTTACCTGCTCGAAGACCAGGAAACCCTGACCGAAGCCGAAGCACCTGAGATAGAAGACTGGACCAAAGCAATTACCGATATTGTACCGGTGGACATCAACCACTTTGAGATCATCGATGGTAAACTGGCCTACGTAGAAGTCAACACCGAACCGAATATCGACCTCCACCTTCATAGTTTACACATGACGGTAGATAACCTGCGTAACGTAGTGGCCAAAGAAAGAACTTTACCCTCTCCCTTTCGGGCAACTGCGGTGTCTATCGGTAATGGTAATATGGTGCTGGAGGGGAATGTGAATGTGATCAAAGAAATTCCGGATTTGGACCTGACGTTTTCTTTGGAATCTATCGATGCTCCGGCCCTCAACGATTATACGGAGTATTACGCCGGAGTCGACTTTGCGTCCGGGACCGTGAACATGTACAGCGAAGTGGCCATCGCGGATGGCTACATGAAGGGGTACTTCAAGCCAATGCTCGAAAACGGTAAGTTTCATAGTAAGGAAGATGGCCTGCTGGAAACAGTTTGGGAAGGTTTGGTCGGGTTCTTTAAGTTCGTACTTCAGAACCAGAAAACGGACACTTTCGCGACCAAAGTCCCCCTGGAAGGGGACTTGAATGCAGTCACGGCGAGCATCTGGCCTACCGTTACCAGCATCTTCAAAAATGCGTTCATCAGTGCCTTCAAAGAGCAGCCCGACGAAGACATCGAATATCAGGATGCCTTTCAGGAGGGCGAAGAGGAAGAAATGACCGGCAAGGAGCGCCGCCAGGCGCGTCGTGCAGCCCGAAAAAAAGAAAAAGAGGAGCAAAAGGAAAAAGAGGCCGAATGAACGGAACACGCTTGTTCTTCCATCCGTCACCTTGCACCTGCGGCCGCGCCCGAGGAGTTATCTCATCAGAACGAAATCTCCCTTCACAACTTCTTCGTCTCCGTTGATCAGGCGAACCTCCACGTAGAAAACAAACACAGCCGGATTCATCGGTTTCCCGTTCAGCATTCCGTCCCAGCCGAAGTTGGGATTGTTGCGGGGGATGGAACCGTCGACGGTACTTAAATCAGTCGCTGAGTTGCCGGCGTCGAAAACCATCTCGCCCCAGCGGTCAAAAATCCTGAAGGCCGTTACGGCCTCTACTTCGTTTCCGACAAACGGGAAAATCAGGTCGTTCACGCCGTCGCCGTTGGGCGAGAAGGCGGAAGGAACGTAAACATCAGGCGCGGTTCTTACGCCGATGTTTATGCCATCGTCGCCCAGGCAGCCGTTGAGGTCGGTAATGGTTAGCGAAACAGATCTGTTGTCGAGGGGAAGTAGGTCAACCTCCGGACAATTGATGCAATCTACTCCCAGCCAGATGAAGCTGTCGACCACCACGATGTTGTAAGCCGGGTCGAGTACGATGTTTTCTCCCAAATCAATTATGGTGTCACGACCAAAATCCACCGTGATTTCGCCTGGTTCGGCGATGCCCACCTGTTGCATTAGCATGCATCCGTTTGCATCCTCTACCGCAATGTTATACATGCCCGGCGAGAGGAAATTGAACTGCGGTTCGTCGCTGAACAGAAGGCCGTCGATGCTGTAGGAGTATGGTGGGGTGCCACCAACTACTGCGTCAAACCGGATGGATCCATTGTCTGCCCCAAAGCACTGGCTGTCGTTGGCCGTCAGGGCAATGGCAATAGGTTCTGGTTCGGGGACCAACAGACTATCGGTACCGGAGCATCCGTTAGCATCGGTCAGTGTTACGGTATACCATCCGCCGGTTAATTCTGTTTGTACGAGTCCGGTCTGGCCATTGCTCCAGCGGATATTCTCAGGCGTTACGCCATCAGGAACGTTACTCACCTGAAGAGCTGCATTTGCTGCGCCAGAACAACTGACACCGCCGCCAGCGTGACCGGAAATGACGTCGATTTGGAACGTCAGCGTCGGACATGGATCGACAGGTGTACCCTGGCAAGGAATACAGATTGATCCATCGCAGTCGAGGGTCGTAGCTACATCGTTTTCGGTATTGGGGTTTCCGTCGTCACAAGGGACTATGGAGGCGGGGCCGCTGGTGCAATCCAGGGGCGTTCCGGAGCAGGGTTCGCAAATAGCTCCGTCGGCGGTGAGCACGGTTTCCGTATCGTTGATGGTGCAATCGTTGCCGTCGTCGCAGGGGAGGACCATCGTGTCATCGTCGTCGCAGTTGGCGGGTACGCCCGCACAAGGGATGCAAACCGATCCGTCGCAAAGGAGGAAAGTCTCCATATCGTTGATGGTGGATGGGTCGCCGTCGTCGCATGGTCTTATGTCGGTGGGGCCGTCGTTGCAGTCGATGGGTGTTCCTGCGCAGGGCACGCAGATGGAGCCGTCGGCAGTGAGTACGGTTTCCATATCGTTGATGGTGCAATCGTTGCCGTCGTCGCAGGGGAGGACCATCGTGTCATCGTCGTCGCAGTTGGCGGGTACGCCCGCACAAGGGATGCAAACTGATCCGTCGCAGAGTAGGACGGTTTCCATATCGTTGATGGTGGATGGGTTGCCGTCGTCGCAAGGTCTTATGTCGGTGGGGCCGTCGTTGCAGTCGATGGGTGTTCCTGCGCAGGGTACGCAGATGGAGCCGTCGGCAGTGAGCACAGTTTCCGTATCGTTGATGGTGCAATCGTTGCCGTCGTTACAGGGGAGAACCATCGTGTCATCGTCGTCGCAGTTGGCGGGTACGCCCGCACAAGGGATGCAAACCGATCCGTCGCAGAGCAGGAAGGTTTCTACATCGTTGATGGTGGATGGGTTGCCGTCGTCGCAAGGTCTTACGTCGGTGGGGCCGTCGTTGCAGTCGATGGGTGTTCCTGCGCAGGGTACGCAGATGGAGCCGTCGGCAGTGAGCACGGTTTCCGTATCGTTGATGGTGCAGTCGTTGCCGTCGTCGCAGGGGAGGACCATCGTGTCATCGTCGTCGCAGTTGGCGGGTACGCCCGCACAAGGGATGCAAACCGATCCGTCGCAAAGGAGGAAAGTCTCGATATCGTTGATGGTGGATGGGTTGCCGTCGTCGCAAGGTCTTACGTCGGTGGGGCCGTCGTTGCAGTCGATGGGTGTTCCTGCGCAGGGTACGCAGATGGAGCCGTCGGCAGTGAGTACGGTTTCCATATCATTGATGGTGCAATTGTTGCCGTCGTTACAGGGCTGCATCATTGTTTCGTCGTCGTCACAGTTTGCCGGTTCTCCTGCACAAGGGATGCAAACCGATCCGTCGCAGAGCAGGAAGGTTTCCATATCGTTGATGGTGGATGGGTTGCCGTCGTCGCAAGGTCTTACGTCGGTTGGGCCGTCGTTGCAGTCGATGGGTGTTCCTGCACAGGGTACGCAGATGGAGCCGTCGGCTGTGAGTACGGTTTCCATATCATTGATGGTGCAATCGTTGCCGTCGTTACAGGGCTGCATCATTGTTTCGTCGTCGTCACAGTTTGCCGGTTCTCCTACACAAGGGATGCAAACCGATCCGTCGCAGAGCAGGAAGGTTTCCATATCGTTGATGGTGGATGGGTTGCCGTCGTCGCAAGGTCTTACGTCGGTGGGGCCGTCGTTGCAGTCGATGGGTGTTCCTGTACAGGGTACGCAGGTGCTTCCGTCACTGTTGAGGACGGTTTCCATATCATTGATGGTACAGTCGTTGCCGTCGTTACAGGGCTGAGTGGTCGTGGTTCCTGAGCTGCACCCGGAAGCAACTCCCGCACATGGAATGCAGATAGAGCCGTCACAATCGAGTCGGGTTTCAACATCATCGATGGTGTTGGGGTCGCCGTCATCGCAAAGGCGAAGGGTTGTTTCGCCGTTTGCGCAGTCTTGCACTTCTCCGGCGCAGGGGATGCAAATTTCGCCGGTGCATTCGTCAACTACTTCCACATCATTGGCGGTACAATCAATAAAGTCGTTACACGGTCGGGTGAAAGTCCGATCGCAAGAAAGCAGAGGACTACCCGAGCAAGGCAGGCATACCTCGCCGGTGCAGGCGTCTATTTCGATGAAGTCGAACTCTGTACATGGATCTCCGTCATCACAGGGGAGTAGTTCCCGCATGCTACAGTCAGGGACGGGCTCGCCGGCGCAGGGAACGCAAATTTCTCCGGAGCAGGCATCTACAATTTCCACATCAGCCTGGGTGCAATCATTCTGGTCGTTGCAGGGCAGGGAGATGGTTTCGGAACAAGACTCCACTGGGAGACCCTGACAAGGAATACAGATGCTACCGTCGCACTCGAGGATTGTTTCTTCATCGTTGTCGGTGCACGGGTCTCCGTCGTCACAGGGGACTATAAGGGTGGGGCCGGAGGAACAGTCCAGCGGAACACCCTGGCAGGGGATACAAATGGAACCATCACAGTCGAGGATGGTCTGCTCGTCGTTAATAGTACACGGGTCTCCGTCGTCACATGAGACGACCTGAGTCAGGCCGGAGGAGCAGTCGAGTGGAGTTCCCCGGCAGGGGATACAGACGGAGTCATCGCAATCGAGGAGTGTCTGTTCATCATTGATGGTGCAGGGGTTGCCATCATCACAGGGAACTACCCTTGACGGCCCGGTCGAGCAATCGAGTGGAGTTCCCTGGCAGGGGATGCAGACGGAGTCGTCGCAATTGAGGAGTGTCTGTTCGTCGTTTTCAGTACAAGGGTCGCCGTCGTCGCAGGAAACCACTCGGGTTGGTCCGTTAGAGCAATCGATGGGCGTTCCCTGGCAGGGAATACAGATGTCGCCTGAGCAATCGTCTACGGTTTCCATGTCGTTGATGGTACAGTCGTTGCCGTCGTCGCACGGGCGAACGCTGGTGATCTCGCAGTCGAGTGCGGCACGGCCGGTACACGGAACACAGATGTCGCCTGAGCAATCGTCCACGGTTTCCATATCGTCCAGGGTACATGGGTCTCCGTCATCGCAGGGGCGTACGGAGGTCATTGTACAATCAGCGACTGGCGTTCCCATACAGGGGACGCAGACATCACCTGAGCAATCGTCGATGGTTTCCATATCGTTCTCTGTGCAGTCCTGGCCATCATCACAGGGGCGAACGGAAACTTCGGTACAAGCAGGTAGATCGGTACCCATACAGGGAATGCAGATGTCACCGGTACAATTGTCTACGGTTTCCATATCGTTTTGCGTACAGTCGTCGCCGTCGTCACAGGGGCGAACGGAAACGTCGGTACAGGCTGGTAGAGGAGTGCCCATACAGGGAACACAGACATCACCGGTACAGTCATCGATGGTTTCCATGTCGTTTTCGGTACAAGGGGCACCGTCGTCGCAGGAGCGGGTGGCGGTTAGGCTACAAGCGGCTACGGGTGTTCCCATGCAGGGAATACAGATGCTGTCATCGCAGTCTATAGTCTCCATGTCGTTTTCAGTACACGGATCTCCATCGTCACAGGGAACCACGGTGGTTTCTGTACAATTAGGGACACAGTCTTCGCAAATTATATCTGCCGTCCAGCCTCTGGCGGTGTTGGCACCATCTGAAGTAAAAGTGATGTAAAGGCAGCCAGAGGGGTCGGTAGAAATGAACGGGCCGGGGATAGCGGTTCCGCAGACAGCTGAACCTATAAGAGGGTCTGCTGTACTGGTTCCGCTGTAAATGTTTAATTCATCGTCACATTGGACTCTGAAGGACGTAAAGTCCAGCATAACTGAAGTGCCGGGAATGTCCGGACAGATGGTATAGTCTACGAAGGTGTTATTCTGGTAATTACCGGATTCACCTCCCGGATCAACAAAGGTTCCTCCACATACTGGTGGCTCATCACAGTTGAGGTACTGGCCGGAACTGTTCCAGGAAAGAGAGAAACCGGTGTTGTTATTATCGTAATTATCTACCATCAGCCAGTAACCTTCGCCGGGGTTCACAATGAGTTCTCTGACCAGGCCGTTGCCGCCTGCGCCTTCTGAATTCTGGTTGTCGTTTGTAGAGAGTCCTGTACTTCCGTTGCCAAATGCCCCGGAGGCAGCCCAGGAGCAGCGAATCGGATCGCCAAGGTTACCGCATTCCATCGGGTTGTTGGGAGTGGTTGGTCCCCACACCGCAAAATCGTAATCCTGCCCCGCTCCGGCATCGGGAACGATGAGAAAAGTGAGGACCGTTCCCGGAGGGGTCTGGTCGCTTAGCTCAAAAAAGTACCAGGCAGAAAGGTGCTCTCCGCCAGAGATGCATCCCTGGTTCGTTCCGCCCGAAAAATCATCTGATCCCGCTCCGACGGGATCGTAAACGATAGGACTACCGTCGCAGACGATTCCAGCATCTCCACAATCCTGACCCTGACCGGATAAGGCCTGGAAAGAAAACAGAAAAAGTAGTAGTAGAAGTGTTTTGTAGCAGACGTAAAACGTACTGTTAAGGTATGAAACCTGATCCCTTGACATGTATAAAGTTATTATCCCTAAGTAATTACGAAGGTAGGTAGAATAAACGGCCGGAAAGGCGCTTTGTAATTTTTTAGTCCAACAGTGTGCCTACGTGAGGGGTTATTGTTCTGGTTCGCAGGCTGGAAGACAAATTTAATTTTACGGGTTGTCCGTTCTCAACTTTGCACCTGCGGCCGCGCCTGGAACTACATCATAGCAACTGGAAATACTCCGCAGTAGTCTTTACTATCCGGAAATGAAGCCTTTCCTGGCAGGGCATCGGACTTTCGATTCAAGAGGAATCGACTGAATATATCCTTGATAATTATGATTGTTCATTATTTTCAGAAAAAAATGAAAGTTTATTTTTATCTTTGTAACGGTTTAATTCCATCACCTTATGACCAGCCTTACAAAATACTCCTGGCTCACCTCCGCTGTTATTCTTAGCATTGGTTTTTTGTTTTTGCACTTTGGGCTGGTGAACTACGGAACTACCTTCTTCTTCATTTTCCCTCTGGCCGTTGGTTTTGCGCTGGGAACTCACCCAAAGGAGCAAAGAAGTTGGTTATCGCTTAGCCTTGCGGCGATCTTGTTTTTTGGTTTTTTGCTGGCGGGGCAATTGGAGGGGCTGATTTGTGTTGCAATGGCTTTGCCTATTTTTTTACTTGCTATGTGGATTGGGTACCTGATCCGGAAAGTGACGTCGGTGAGGAAGACAAAACGTACCCAGGATCATCTGGTCGTGTCTGTTATGCCCTTAGTTGTTTTGCTCGCGCTGGACCCCATTGAGCAGATGATTTTGCCAGAACCAGAAGTCGTTACGATCACTACCTCAGTTCTGCTCGATTACCCCGCCGAACTGGTTTTCGATCAGGTGAAGGCAATGGATAAACTGGATGCGGAAAAACCGCTCGGCATCCGGTTGGGGCTGCCTTCACCTTACCGTTGCGTATTGGAGGCCGATACCATTGGAGCTAAGCGTCATTGTTTGTTCGAGAACGGCTCGATTATTGCCGAAATTACCAGGTATGAAAAGGGGGAAGTTCTGGAAATGGACGTAGTAGACTACTCCCTCACTGGCCGCGAATGGTTTCGTTTTGTTGACGCCACCTACACTTTTGCGCGGGAGAACGGACAAACCAAAATCACCCGAACCAGTTCGTATAAATCGTTGCTGAATCCGCGTATTTACTGGGAACCGCTGGAAGGGTGGGGGATCGAACAGGAGCACCAGTTTGTGTTGGCTTCTTTGCGCAAAAATCTGGAGGAATTTACAGCAGGTCAGTAGCGCTTTATTCTAACTCATAAACAGACCACCATTTCATCCCATCCAGCAGGCCTTCCAGGCCCAGGTTATCGGCCCACGTCGGTCGGCTGGTATAGACGAGGCGTGCGCCGGCCGGAGGCGACGGCGTGCGGGTCAGTTGGGAATAGAGACAGACAGGAGTTTCACATTCAGGCCATTCCGCGCGATCTTCGGTTCGGTAGATGGTTACTTTGCCGGGGCGTTGGTAGAAGTGCATGGTCAGGTTAGCGTACGTGAACACGTGCCGGCCATCGGCCAGAATCGTTACCGGTTCAGTGTAGTTGTCCCAAACGAATTTATTGACGTTCACTTCACTGATCATAGGCCGGAACAGAACCAGGCTGAGTAATACCAGATTGACCCCCCAGAGAAATTTCACGCCGCGGGCTACCCACTTTTTATCGAAGAAGTCAGTGCCGTAGTTGCGCCGCAGCGCAACGGCTCCGGCCATCACCATAACGGGAAGGAAGGGGAGGAGCGGGAATAAAAACCGGACATCTTTGCGGGAGAGGAGGAAGTGAACCAGCAGAAAGGGGATCAGCACCCAGGTCATCGGGTCGCGCCGGAACCGCCACGCAAACCATAAGGGGGCGGCAATGTAGATTAAGCTCAGGGGAGGTACTCCTTTCTCGAAGACCATCTGGAAATAACCCCAAACCGGAGCCGAGCCAAATGTGGCAGCTTTGCCCTCGATCAGGTTAGAGCGGAGGTAATGCCAGGGGGCGATTACCCAGTCGTCGTAAAACCAGCGGTCGAGGAGTGTTCCGATGCCCAGCATTATCAATCCTCCGGCGATGACAAGCGCTAGTCGTGACCAGCGTTCCCGAGCTATAAAAATCAGCCAGGCTCCGAAGCCAACCACCATGATTGCTACCTGATACCGGAACAGGAAGGCGAGTCCGAAAAGTAAGCCGGCAGCGAAGCACGCTGCTGCTCCGCCCGTTTTAGCGGGCGTGAAAGTATCTTCTCGTTCGGGTACGGCAGCCGGGTAGAGCAACAGTCCGAAAGCGAAGGCCATCGCCGACCAGTTTTCGCCCGAGAAACGAATTCCGGAGTAAACAGAGCACCAGTTGAAAAGCAGGCCTAAGGCCAGCCAGCTGAGTAGGCGCCCGGTTGGCATTCGTTCGGAAAAACGTGCGTAGACTCTTGTGGCGAGAAACAGAAAACCTGCTGCAGAAAGCAACCGCAAAAGAAGAGCGAAATAGTAAGGGTTTACTTCGCCAGCTACGCCGCATAGCCGATAAAGCGCGTAAGCAATTGCGGGTTGGGTTGCTGGGCGCATCTGCTCTCCAAATTCCCAGGGTAGTTGTTCGGCATCGATGAAACCGAGTTTATAACCCGCAAATTCCAGGATCTGGAAGTGTTCGTCTCCCTGGTGAAAACCCACAGAGAACCAACAGGCGGTTAACAGGGCGATGATGGTCAGGGTCAGGTGTTTTTTTGCCATAAAACAAAGGTAGGTTGCAAGGTTTTAAAGTCCTAAAACGGGTTGGGTATTTTCCCGGCGGGTCGCCAGTCCAATTCTTTTAGCCTGGCGAAGCCGGATAAAAGTTGGCCTGTCGACTCCCGACTCCCGACTCCCGACTCCCGACTCCCACCTCCCGACTCCCACCTCGGAAAGGAACTCAGTACCTCCAGCGAACGCCATACACCATCAGGTTTCAGTTGCCCACGATTTGCCGAATCTGTCGGCAATCGCTTTTTATTCATGAAAGTTCGCTGATCAACCCGAAGGAGGACGACCTTCACGGCCAGAACCGCAAGCAAATGAAATCAACCGTCCTCCCCGTCATCGTTTTAGCGCAATTCTGTTGTACATCCGTATGGTTTGCGGGCAACGCGGTGCTGACTGAACTGATAGAAACCTTCGGCCTGCCAACCTCTGCACTAAGCGGACTCACCTCGGCGGTTCAGTTCGGTTTTATTTGCGGAACCCTGGTTTTTGCGATGTTGGCCATAGCAGATCGCTTCTCGCCGTCGCGGGTGTTCTGTGTGTCTGCGCTTGCCGCAGCGCTGTGCAACTTTTGCGCAACGCTGGACGCCAATACCTTTGCGACTTTACTGGGCGGTCGCTTCCTGACCGGTTTTTTTCTGGCGGGCATCTACCCGGTAGGGATGAAAATTGCAGCAGATTATTTCCAGAAAGGACTGGGGCGCTCTTTGGGCTTTCTTGTGGGAGCACTCGTACTCGGAACGGCCTTTCCTCATCTGGTGAAAGCGGTGGGCGGAGCCCTGCCGTGGAAAGCGATACTGTACTGCACTTCTGCGTTTGCAGCCGCGGGCGGACTCATGATTTTGGGGCTTGTGCCCGATGGCCCGTACCGGGTTTCCGGAAGCAGGCCCAAATTCACAGCCTTTATCCGGGTATTCCGCAACGGCCCCTTCCGGGCTGCTGCGCTGGGTTATTTCGGGCACATGTGGGAGTTGTACACATTTTGGGCCTTCATCCCAGTGTGGCTGGCGGCGTACTTTTCTGGTCAGATCTTGCCGGTCAACATTTCTTTACTGACGTTTTTGGTGATTGCTTCCGGGGGACTGGCCTGCGTACTCGCCGGGTATTTATCCGGCGCATTCGGGGTCAAGCGGGTGGCAGCCCTGGCGCTTGCCGTTTCCGGAGGATGCTGTTTGATCTCTCCTTTGGTGTTCGGTGCTTCCCCTTTCTTGTTTCTTCCTTTCCTCTTCGTTTGGGGAATGACGGTGGTGGCAGATTCGCCTTTGTTTTCAACGCTTGTTGCAGAAAGTGCGGAGCAGGAAGTAAAGGGTACAGCACTCACGATCGTCAACTGTCTGGGGTACGCTACAACTATTGTGAGCCTGCAACTACTCAGCGGAACGGACGGGTGGCTTGACGCCCGGTGGTTGTTCCTGTTGCTGGCTCCGGGGCCGCTTTTGGGGCTTTTTGGCTTATTTTATGGTGGGGCCGCAGGTGCAAAGCGGGTTTGAAAGATCCCCATGTCGGTACAGAGGCATAAGAAGCGTCCAACAATATACTTACGAGGCCTAACGGCGTGATTTGGTGGAGTTAACCGTTTTTTGCACCTGCGCCAGCGCCCTCAAAGCGGCCTAATCGTTTGGTTGTCAGTGCATACTAAAATACGTTAAGCTGACGTTAAGGTCTGCGTAAAAGAAGCAGATGCCTTATATTTGCAGAACTTTAATTGAAACAGCATTGTTTACGCCAGCTTAATAAAACCAACACCAACCCGATTTTAGCCATTTTCCTCACAACAGACCTGACCGTCTTTATTTAACTCATCCGGCCCCATTTGCACAGTTTTGGGCCGGTTTAATGGCACTTATGTTTAAACGTAGTTTCTTCTTCCTCCTGTCCGTCCTGACCATCCTCTTCATGAGCACTGTTCGGTACGACGGCGATCATACGATCAACCAGCAGCTAACCGAAGCCGGTGTCGTCACGCTCCCAACTTTCCTTTCACCTGCGGAAGAGTCTTCCTCTGTCCTTATCGATTCGTTCTTTAAGGAGGGTGTTTCTCTTGCTGATGTAGTGAAAGAAAAGGCAGTCCCCGCCCTCCGTGGCCGTACGGATGAGGAGCTCAAATCAGAACTGAAGCGTAAGCTCGAGGCTAACCCGACCTGGCGCAAACTGATTCGGGAAAAGCGTATGTCTGTCGGCATCGTCGATATGTCCGATGACAGCAACGTGAAGTACGCCGCTCTCAACGGCCGGCACATGATGTACGCGGCAAGCTTACCGAAAATTGCTGTATTGGCAGCTGCTCACGACGCCATTGAGCGCGGAGAACTCAAGGAAACCGCCGAGGTGAAGCGCGATATGCTGCTGATGATCGCTAAATCCAACAACGCTGCAACGACCAGGATGATCGACCGTGTGGGCTTCGCCCACATCGAGCGCACAATGACTGACCCTTCGCTCAAACTTTACGACCCCGCTTTCGGCGGTGGCCTCTGGGTGGGTAAGCGTTATGCTGCCGGCGGCAAGCGTAGTCCGGACCCGATGAAGGGCATCAGCCACGCAGCAACGACCGAGCAAATCTGTCGGTACTTTTACCTTCTCGCCAACAACCAGCTCGTTAGCGAGGAAAGCAGTGAGAAAATGCGCCGCTACCTTGTGGACCCTCAGCTCCACCACAAATTTGTCAATACCCTCGACCGTGTTGCTCCCGACGCCAAAGTGTACCGCAAATCGGGCTCGTGGAGCTCGTTTCATGCCGATGTGGCGATGGTGCAGGGGCCAGGCCGTAATTACATCATGACCGCTCTGGTCGATGATCCTGCCGGAGAGCAGATCTGCCGGGAACTGGCAGCTGTTCTTGACGGTATGCTCAAGCAATAGACCATCAGCAAAAGGCAGTGCCCGGTACTGTCGCAGGTTGTAGTGTGAATGCTCGCTTTGCTCTTTACCGGCAAAGCGAGCATCTGTTTGCGGCAGTACTATCCACTCCCAACTAAAGTCTCTACCTTAGCGCAAACCGCTAATCCCCTGGCTAAAAATCAAACCTCTACAGCGCTTCATCAGTAAAGTTCTCCGCATTCGCCCCGGCGAAGGCAAGCTTGTATTGCTGTTACAGGTTCAGATATTTCTGATCATTGGGGTCCTGCTGATTGCCAAGCCGGCGGGCAGCGGGATATTTCTTTCTCGCTTTGGTTCCGGGGCTTTGCCCTATATGTTCATTGTTACGGCTTTGGCCGCCGCGGTTATCTCCACGGCGTACTCTCAGGCGTTGAAATACTTCACTATCCTGAGGGTAAACCTGTGGAGCCTGGGCATTTGCCTGCTGCTTTTGGCGGTCTTCGCGACCATCATACCTTACAGTTCTTCGCGCGATGTTGTAGCGGTCGGGTTGTACCTCTGGGTGGCTTTGTTTGGTGTTCTTGCCGCGTCTCAGTTTTGGATGATGGCAAGCCTCGTTTTTGATGTACGGCAGGCCAAACGACTGTTCGGGCCGATTGGTGCCGGTGCTATTGCCGGCGGGATTGCCGGTGGCTACCTGGCCACCATCATTGCGGGTAATTTCGGAATCCGGGCTTTGTTGTTCGTAGCGATTGCGGCGCTGGTTCCGGTGATGCTCATCAGTATTTACATCTGGCGGAAATACATCAGTAAGCAGATGAGCCAGCTTTCGCGGAAAAAGAAGACTTCACAGTTACGGGAGTCTCCGCACCGGCTCATCCTCGGTTCAAAACACCTCATGTTGCTTTGTGGTATTATCGCAACGAGCGTCATCACGGCCAAATTAGTCGACTATCAGTTTAGTGCACTTGCCGCAGAGCGTTATGCCGACGAAGATCAGCTTACTGCTTTTTTCGGTTTCTGGTTCTCCACTTTCAATGTAATCGGGCTGGGGATTCAGCTTTTACTAACCCAGCGTATTGTCCAGCGGCTTGGGGTTTCGGGGGCACTTATGTTTTTGCCGACGGGCCTTGCTGCCGGAGCCATTGCGATGTTTTTCGTGCCGGGGCTCGGAGCGGCCATTTTCAGCCGGCTAACGGACGGCAGCCTCAAACAAAGCCTGCATCGTGCCGGAGTGGAGATGCTCTTCCTCCCCGTCAGCACTGCGGTAAAGGGACGCATCAAGACTTACATCGATGTGCTCATCGATTCTGTGGCCGGTGGCCTCGGTGGGTTGCTGCTACTGATGCTGGTAGACGGCCTGGGCGTTTCTATTGTCGGTATCAGCGTACCGGTGCTTGTGTTCGTAACGGCGTGGTTTGTTTGCGTTTTGCTGGTGCGGGATGAGTACCTGGAGGCTTTTCGTGATCAACTGCGGCACCTGCGGCCGCAAAAAGAACCCCGCCGCCTCAAATCCCGCCATAAGGAAGTCCTCGCGGGTTTCATGCGCGTGCTTGAGGATGCCAAAATGAACCTCGACGACAAGCAACTTCTCTACGTTCTGGAGAGAACGGATGACCTGTCGGACGAAAAGTTCCACGAGCCCATCGTGAAGCTGTTAGGTCATGCTAAACCAGCGGTGCGGGCCAAGGCGCTGCGGAGTCTCGCTCTGCGGGATGGGCCCAACCTTCTCGACCACATCATCCCGCTGATGATCGATGACGAAGTCGTCGTCCGGAACGCAGCGCTGGAGTATTGCATTTCTCACCACCTGGAGGAAACCCGGGAGTTGATCAAAGAGCAACTCAAAGATCCTGACCCCAATGTATCCGGTACTGCTCTGGTGCAACTACTCGTGGAAACCCGCTCAAACCCAGACATGCGTAAAGAGTGGGAACTGGAGAAACACTTTAATTTCCGCCGCGGAGAACTGCGCTGGCTCACCGGGCCCGACGCGGTGACATGGCGCCTGAAACTCCTCAAAGCAGCTGGCCGATCGGGCAGCGAACTGGGGAAAGATTTCATCGCCGAAGAAATGGAGAGCCTCAACCTCGCCGTAGCCAAAGAGGCCATCCTTGCCGCCGGGGAAAGTCTCGACGAACGCTACCTGCTCCGGCTTATCGACTTTCTCTCCGAAGCACCTTACCGCCCGTACGCCAAATCTGCACTCGTGCAGTACGAGCTCGGTCTTGTCAACCTTCTTCCGGCTTATTTCAAGAAACACCTCATCGATCTGGCCGATATCCGCAGGCTGCCCGCCGTCCTCGAACGCATCCCCAGTCAGCAAACTGTAGACCTCCTCTTCGCCATGGTGGAGCGTTACAACCCCGAAGACCTCGAAGTACGCTTGGAGGTACTCAAGGCGCTCAACGCTATGCGCCGCGACTTTCCGCTGTTGCAAATGCCAACCAAAAAGGTGTTTCGGCAAATTCTTACCGAGACCAAGACTTACCAGACCACCATCAACAATCTTCAGGCGCAGCTTGCGCAGCGCAACCAGGGGAGCGAAGAGCTTCAGGGAGCACGTAACGGGCTCCTTAATCTCCTCCACCAGCGCCAGGAAGGCAATCTGGATCGGCTGTTTCGCCTGCTGGGGCTTCGTTACCAGCCGGCCGACATCATTCCCATTTTTCGCGGCCTTCACGCCGCGAACCACCAGGAAAAAATCAGCGCGCTGGAGTTTCTGGATATACTGTTGGAGAACAATCTCAAGCGCCTCATAATACCGGTCGTGGAGCAAGGTATCCGTCTTGCGGAGATCGATGAACGATCAACCCTGATGGATGCCGAAGAGCTCAGGATCGCTCAGTTTCGCAACTTTCAACGCATCTTGCGGGGGCGTGATGTCCGGCTCAAACTTTCCGTCATCTACCTCATCGGGCACATGGGAGACGAAACTTTTATGCCGCTGTTGCGACTCAACCTCGAGAGCCCCGACCAGCGGGTGCGGGATATGGCGGGAAAGGCTTTCGATAAAATTTTGGGTGAAGTACTGAAGTAAACAACGGGCGCATGCAGTCATATTGCTGTCTGCAATGGAAGAGGCCTTGGCTCAAAATGATCGCTTCTGTGTGCTTCCCCGGGCAGGTCCCGGGCGCGGCCGCAGGTGCAAAGTGAAGCCCCGATGGCTGTACCGTGTTTTCGTCGCCGGAATAGTTGTTTCTGCGCAAGGTTGCGGGACCCACTACCGGGGTTGACGCAGGAGGACTGAATTAAGAGATACCTTAACATAAAAGTCAGATAAAGTTCCGAAATTTGTCGTCTGCGTACCAAAATTCCCCTTTGCCGCTATAAAGCCGGATGTGCAAGATATTCAGCGCACACCAGCAGGATGTTTTTCCCTCCTCCGGGCAGGGCTGTTTCGTGTTTGAATTTGGATAGAGTTTGTCGTTTTCGCTGAAACCTTTTACACCCAATTGAAACCTCTGCGAGGGATCCCCATAAACCTGAAGAAATGCCTGATTTAAAACTCATTTTTCTCGCCGTGTTGTGTACGGTGGGTACTGTTGTTCTTCAAGCCCAAACCAACGGCGCCCAGCACTTCAACAACAACGAATCGGCCTTCAACCCGGCCTTCACGGGTAAGAAAGGGGCCGTCCGCCTTTCGGTAAGCGACCGCAGCCAGTGGGGCGCAGCTACGGCGGCAGAATACTCCGCCCGGACTTTTACCTACGAAGAGACGATGCCCTGCTTCTTCCTCGACTACGGCTTCTTCTTCCACGAACGAACGGAAGGCGAGGGCCAACTGAAAACCACCGAATTTGGCGGCAGGGTAGCAGCGGCCTTTCCACTTTCCAGAAAGCGGGCCAGTAACCAGTATAACCTGAGGATAGGTTTCGGCCTCACGGCCGGGCAGCGATCCATCAATTTCGGAGATCTGACGTTTCTGGACCAACTCAATCCTTTCTTCGGCCTGAACGATGCCGACGGCAACGCAAACCCTACCGGCTTCCAACCATCTTCGGGTGGCGGGCTCAGCCCGCGCTACACCACCCCGAGCCTTGGCTTTGCCTTGAAGGGCGGACTGAACCTGCAGAAAACGCGCTCTACCACTTTCGACGTCGGGGTGTCCGTACATAACCTCGGCTTTCTGGTTGGGCCGGACAGCCGGCAGACAGCTTCCCTGCTCGGCCTCGATAACGCCCTTGGTGAGCGTTGGGTGTTCTCGGGTGTGCTGGACCATGTCTTCGCGAAAGTGAACGGCCGCTACTGGTCGGTCCGGCCATTGCTGCTGGTACAGCAGCAGGCAGGCCTGGGCTATCTGGAAGCCGGAGCGGGTGTTTCCTGGAACAAGAACATGCTCGTTGGGGCTTATTACCACCAGGCGAATCCGCAGTCTGCCGGAGCCAATGTCAACTGGACGAGCCTGCAAGTAGAGGTCGGTTCGATTCTGCCCGGTCCGCGCACCCAGCGACAGAAATCTCGTATTGACCTTGCTCTCAGCTATTCCTTTCAGTACGGACGGCTGAAGAACACCGTTCGTCCGCCCCTCGAACTCACGGCCACCTTTAGCTTCGGGACCAGCGGCGCCTGCGCGCTGCTTGGCTACGACGTAGACGGCGAGGCCAACATGGCCCGCAAAAGCGGGACGAGCTGCCATAATTTCACCTCCGCCCGTAACCGCCTTTACGATAACATCTGGTACCGGGACGCCAGGTGAGTCCTGCGGGGAATGCCACGTTACCTGAACCTGCACGTAGCCATTTTACCATCACAGAGAAATCAGCATTTCAGACTATTCCCTCAGGACAGAAAATGCGAAAAAATCGTCCGTCGGGATTGACTACAGACCATTAGCTTCAGAATTTTCCGCTTTTCACCCAACCCATTCAAACGCTTTGAACTATGTCTTTTACATTCAGGAAATTTACCGGGTTTTGCACGAATACCAGTCTTCTTACCCTGCTCTTAGTAGCCCTCGCCTGCACCGGCGTTCGCGCCCAGGATGTCTGCCCCGATGACGTTTGTGGAGACATTCCCGCCAGCTTCGCTGCCGCAAATATGGAGATCGTTTTTTGCGAAGGAGCCACCGTTATCCTGGAGAACACGTCGGCTCCCGGGCTCGATTTCTTCATACTCGATTGGCAGGACGGAGCGATAGACACGGTTTACGACTACTCCAACATCAGTCACGTTTACACACTGCCCGACGGAGAAGACGGTGAGTGTAAAGAACCCCGCTCTTTTGGTATCGAATTTCGTGGAGTCAAGCAGTGTAATGATGGTTTCAGTTGCCAGTCGGGCAGGCTGGATTTTACCATCAGACCGCGGCCTCAGGCAAGGATGATCGTACCAACGGAAGTTTGCTCGGGGCGTGAACTTACCTTCATGGACAACAGCTGTAACGCCAATAACTGGCGTTGGGACTTCGGCGATGGCTCCCCCATTTCCACCGAGGAAAACCCTACCCATACCTACGCCAGCCCGGGAGTCTACGTCGTCACCCTTACGGTAGACGGAATCTCGAGTTGCAGCAGCCTGAATACTTCCACCAGCCAAACGGTGGAAATTGTTACGCCCCCCAATGCACTTTTCGACCTGGACGATGATGATCTGGTGGCCTGCCGGGGCACCGAAATCACCTTCATCAACCGGTCCAACGAAGACACCAATATCCAGTGGAACATAAGCCCCGGCTCCGCCGGGGGCAGTAACTGGTCGTTCATCGATACGAGCATGAACGCGTTTTCGGATACCATCGTCATCCGCTTCGAAGAGACCCGGACCTTCAACATCGAATTGGTGGGCAGCAACGCCTGTGATACCGAAAGGAGCGAAGTCGATATTGTTATCGAAGACGCACCAACGGTCAATTTGTTGCCAATGATCGGTGCCTGTGACCAGGTGAGCCTGACGCCTGCGGACCTTGATTACGAGGTAACCGGTAGTACTACCGACATCTGCTGGCGCTTCACGAACGGAAGCCTGGCTGATGTGTGTACCGAAGACTTCGGCAGCATTGACTTCACCGAATCGGGCACCGTCGAACTTGTCGTCACCAGCCTTTGTGGTGAAACGGTGCGCAGGACCGATGTAATCATCCAGTCAAGTGAAATACCGATGCTGACCGGCCTTTCACAATACTGTAGCGGCAACGATCCTGATACCCTGCGCGCTAACATCCCCGGCGGAGTATGGATCGGAGACGGAATTATTGATGATGTCCTTGGTCTGTTTGATCCGGGTGATGCGGAAATAGGGGACAACGTAATCACTTACCGGATCGACAACGGACTGTGTGTGAACGAAAATACCATCACGCTGAACGTGGTGGAAAGCGAAACCGTAACGGCTACCGACGCATCTTTTTGTATTGACGGCGATCCTGCTGACCTCTCCGCGATCCCCGGCGGGGGAACATGGTCGGGAACGGGAATCACCGACGCAAACACCGGTACTTTCGATCCCGATTCCAGCGACGTCGGGATGTTCTTCCCCGATTATACCTATGTGGACGGCAACGGTTGTGTCGTCACCGTCAGCCCGGAAGTGAACGTAATTCCCCTGCCTACGGCGACAACGACGGACACCGCCATTGCCTGTTTCGTGAACGAAGATGTCGAACTGATCGGGATTACGGAGGCAAACCCGGTGCCGGATGATGGCAACTTTGTATGGACACTCAACGGTACCGAATTGCCGGGAGGAACCTTCAATCCGGAAAGCGATTTGCCGGGCCCGGGCGTGTATGATCTCACCTTCACTTACGAAAGCGGCCCGTGTATGATTGCCGGAGCTACCAAACTTAACGTGATCGAAAACCCGGTGCTGATGCTCGACCCACAGGACAACGTCTGCATCAGTGAAGGAACGCTTCAGCTAAGTGCAAACCTCAGCGGCGGAATGTGGTCGGGGCCGGGCGTTGACCCTGCTACCGGCGAAGTTGACCTGATGGTGGCCGGTGGCGGAGACCATACGTACAACTATACCTTCCAACCGGGAGGAAGCTGCGAACAGACGACCAGCCAAAACGTAACCGTAGAAGACCCCGGCAGTTCCATCGAAGCCGGCGGCGACCAGGAGGCTTGCGAAGGCAACGATCTGATGCTGACGCTTACCGGAAGTTCGCCCGCTGGCGGAATGTGGTCCGGGCCCGGCGTTACCGATCCCGTAGCGGGAACGGTTGATCTGGACAGCCTCGTGCCGGGCGCCGATTATGAATTTATTTATTCCGTTTCGAGCGCGACAACGCCCGGCTGTGACGCTGCGGCAATGAAAACGGTGAGCTACTACCCACGGCCGGTGATCGATTTTGCGATGGCCGGAGCACCGTGTATCAACGAGGAGTTTTGCCTCTCCGTTCCTGCTGTTGCGGGGAACTCCGTCAGTTGGGGTTTTGGCGACGGAACGATGGGAACCGGGGCCGATATTTGCCATACCTACACGGCGGGCGGAAATTACGACCTCACTTTGCGCGTCACTTCTGCCCGGGGGTGTTTTGCCGATACCACCGTTTCCATTTACGTAACCACGCCGCCCGTTCCGTCATTTGCGCTGGACAGCAGCATGGGCTGTGCGCCCTTCGTTCTTGACCTGGAGGACGAAAGCACGGGCGATCAGTTGACGTCTGTCTGGATCGTCAATAACGACACCTTTCCCGGCGGCCAAAACCTGAACTATACCATCGATGGATTCTTTGCGGACACCACGATCGACATTGCGCTGATTGCAGAGAATTTTTGCGGGGCGCGGCCGCAGGTGCAAAGTGTGTTGGTGAGACCGTACCCAACGGTGAACTTCGGTCTGGACCTCGACGAAGACTGTTCCCCCTTCACGCCCCGGATCAGTAACGTAACGCGGGGTAACCCCGTGAGCTGGCGCTGGGATATGGGGAACGGTACAACGGGGACCGACAGCATCCCTCCGCCCGCTACCTACACAACGCCGGATGATTCGGTGAGTACCTACGAGATTATGCTCATTGCCACCAATGATTGTGGCCGGGACACGATGACGCGTACCGTAACCGTTTACCCGCCGGACGTAGAGGCCTTCATCGGCCTCGATACCATTGCGGGCTGCCAGCCGTGGACCTTCCAGCCTGAGAGTTTTTCGACGCCAGGCTCCGCCCTGGCCTGGGAAGTAACCAACTCGGCCGGGGCGGTGGTAGCAACCGGCAACAATGCTACCCCAAACTTCCAGCTCGATGAATCGGGAACCTACCGGGTTGTCCTGCAGGCCGCCCGCTGCGGCGAAGACGCTGATACCGTCTTCGTGGAAGTCCTGCCAGCGCCTGAGGTGAGCTTCGTCGCGGATATGCCGAGGATCTGTGAAGGAGAACTATTACAACTCACCAACACCTCCGTTGGTATTTCCGGAGGAGCGTGGAACTTCGGCGACGGGCGGACGAGCGAAGAGCTAAGCCCGCTGGTCGGGTACGATTCGGTCGGAACGTATACTCTTTCCTTCACCGGTTTCTCGACGATCAACCAGTGCCCGGCCAGCGCATCGACAACCGTGGAGGTGGGAGGACTGCCAGAGTTGGCACTCATGGCAACGGATTCGTCCGGTTGCTCTCCCTTTACCACCAGCTTCAGTAATACGGCAGCGAACCCCGGTTCGCTAACCTACTCCTGGACCTTTGACGACGGTGCCAACGCCAGCAACGAAGCTACCCCAAACCACACATTTGAAGAGCCGGGAACTTACGTTCCACGCCTGCAGGTGACCGATGCAGCGGGTTGCCAAAGCGATACTTTCCTGAGCAGAATCATTGTTCATCCTGACCCTGTACCTGCGTTTGCGCCCCTTAATGATCGCTTCTGTACCGGATACGACAGCCTCGTTCTTGCCGATTCCTCCACCGGGGCAACGATGCTGGACTGGACCATCGGTGGCCAAAGCTACGGAGGAACCCCGCCCGTGGTTCCGTTCACTACCCCCGGCGACATCACCGTAAATCTCATAGCTACCAACGATTTTGGCTGCCAGGCTGATACGAGCGAAGTGTTCTCTGTTTTGCCCAGCCCGGAAGCAATGTTAGCGGCGACGCCGGATTCTGTTTGTCTCGACGAACTGTCGGTTCTGGACGCCAGCGGGTCGAGCCCCCTGACTGACCTGCTGTGGGACCTGGGCGACGGCACCGGGCGAACCTCCATCAATTTCGGGCACCGATACGAATCCGCCGGAGCATACGACGTAAGCGTAATTGTGAGCGACGTTAACGGTTGCCCCGCAGATACGGCCTACGCCACGGTGGTTGTACACCCTCTTCCCGAAGCAGCCTTCTCCCTGGAAGAAAGCTTGCGCTGCGGTACACCCGCTCCGGTTCAGTTTACCAACGCAAGTACCGGTGCATTGTCTTACGACTGGATTTTTGGTGACGGGCAGTCGGCCACTACGCTTAACCCCGAGCACGTTTACACAACGGAAGGTCTTTACCAGCCGCGCCTCATCGCTACGACAGCCTTCGGCTGTCGGGATACTGCAGAGGCCGAACTCGTTATTTCCGGCGATCCCGTGGCCAATTTTGCGCTGCCAGAACCAATCTCCTGCTCGCCCTATGCACTCAGTATCGAGGCAGACCCAACGGCGGCCATTCGTTATGAATGGTACATCAACGATGCCTTCAGCCCCAGCGTCGGGCAGCGTTTCGATACCGTTCTGGCGGAGCCGGGCAGCTACGATCTCACGCTGATTGCGATCTACGACGAAGTATGCCGGGATACGCTGCGGGCCAGTAATTTCCTGCAGTTGCAACCTTCACCGGTCGCCGAATTCCGTTTTCAGGAAGACGAACTTCCGAACCGCCTGGGCGACGTTCACTTTACTTCCGAGAGTACCGGCGGCACGCAGTTGTTCTGGGACCTTGGGGACGGGACGACGAATACCGCCGCCAACTTTATCCACGAATACCGGATCAACCGGGATATTACCGTTACCCACGCCGTTACCGAAACCTACGGGCAGGGGCTTGTTTGCTCCGATACCATCCGGAAAGAGATAGAACCCGAGTGGATTACGACCTTTTTCGTGCCCACGGCCATTTCTCCGGAATCCGGACCCGACGAGGTCCGCTCCTGGGGCGCAAAAGGCTTCGGCGTCGCTGAATACACGCTTGAGGTCTTCAGTAAATGGGGACAAATTGTTTACTCCACCAGCGAACTGGAAGACTCTTCGCCGACCGGCCGCTGGGACGGGCGGAAGCCGGACAGTGATGAATTTATCCTGCAAGGAGCCTATACCTGGCGGGCGTCGGTACTGTACGTCAACGGAGTTCGGGACAGTTTCGTGGGGACGGTTACCGTAGTGCGGTAACCAGCGGATCGCTGTCCTTCAGGCTTCAGCCTGAAGGACGCCGGTGGGGGAACGGACAACCGTTTCCTTTTCAGGAAACACCGCTTTCTGAAATAAATAACACGTTTTGTTTTGAATTGTGCTTGTCGGTGGTCGAATTTTACGATTATTTGTTTGACTTCACTCGCCAAAGCACATGTTTCAGAAAGCTATCCTCCATCTCGATATGGACGCGTTCTTCGCGTCCGTTGAGGTGATGAAAAACAGCCGTTTGGTCGGCTTACCAGTTATTGTTGGCGGCACGGGCGGGCGCGCTGTGGTCAGTTCGTGCAGCTACGAAGCACGGCACTTCGGTATTCATGCGGGGATGCCGATGGCGATTGCGCTGCGGCGTTGTCCGGCGGCGAAGGTGGTACGCGGCGACTACGAAGACTACGAAAAGCACTCGGCCATCATCACCGAGATCATTGCTGAAGAAGGCCCACTCTTCGAGAAGGCCTCCATCGACGAGTTTTACGTCGACATTTCGGGGATGGACAAATACATCGGCTGCGTGCAGTGGAGCAAGGAACTGCGGGAACGAATAGGGAAAGAGACGGGGCTGCCACTTTCTGCGGGCTTAGCTGTCAATAAATTGGTCGCCAAGGTAAGGGCAGGGGAGGCGAAGCCCAACGGATCAGGCTGGGTTGCCGACGGGGCCGAACGGGCCTTTCTCGCTCCGTTGCCCGTCCGTAAAATCCCGTCGGTCGGGCGGGAGACGGCGCGTAAACTCAGCCTGTTGGGTATCCGCAAAACGGGGACCCTGAGCCAGGTGCCCATCAACCTGCTGGAGCGTGAGTTCGGTAAGCCCGGCCGGGAACTCCACCGCCGCGCCAACGGCATCGATAACCGGCCGATCGTTCCTTACACCGATCGTAAATCACTTTCTTCTGAACACACTTTCCAGACCGACACCCTTGACGTGGAAGCCCTGAAGCGCTGCCTCCGTGACCTTACGATGCGCCTTGGTTTCGACCTCCGCCAGGCGGGGAAACTCACCGCCCGGGTAACGGTGAAGATCCGCTATACCGATTTTAATACCTATACCCGTAGCAAAAGGATCAGGTACACCGCTCACGATCAGCAGTTGCTGCCTGTCGTCGAGCGTTTGTTCGATGATCTGTTTACGCGCCGGCAGTGTATCCGTCTGGTTGGTGTCCGTTTTGATCAACTCGCCGCGGGCCACACACAATTGGACTTGTTCAACGATACCGAGGAAGACAGTGCGCTGCTGGCGGCGATGGACAAGATTCGGAAGCGGTTCGGGAAAGATGTATTGGGGAGTTAGCTTGTTGGACCGTTGGATTGTTAGAACGTTGATTTTTTTGGGGCTGCCGCGCGTACCGTTTGCTCTCTCCAGGCGAACGAGTGAAGCGAAGTGAGTGGTACCCGCGGCAGCCCAACGAACTAAAGAACCAACGATCCAATAGACTAACGAACCAGGGATCTAACAAGCTGTAACTGATTCCTTCCCCGTATCAGGTTGTGTTCGGGATAGGCGATTTTATAGTACCGGTCTCCGGTCAGGTAGTCGGTCAGGAAGCGGGCGGCCATGAGGTAGGCGAGCAGTTCACCGGAACGGGGAAGAAGTTCGAGTTCTTCGGGGGTAAGGAAATCACGGGTTAGGGAGAGGTAGCCTTCGGTGATGGCCTCCGCTTTTTCTTTGTCGATGCCTATAATTTGCAGGTCAGCTTCGTCTTCGTTGGCGGTGGCGGCACCGGTCCGGATGGCGTCGCCGAAGTCGAAATGGACGACACCGCGCATGACGGTGTCGAGGTCTACGACACAACGACCGTTGCCTGCGGCATCGAACATAACGTTGTTGAACTTGGTGTCGTTATGAGTGACGCGGGTGCGGAGTTTTCCGGCAGCCCATACGCGCTGGATGATGGTCATCCGGTCGGCCAACGCGTAAACGTAGTCTATTGCTTTGCGACATTCCCTGACCCGGTTTTCGGAGTCGTTTTTCACAGCGATTTCGAAGGCTTCGAGGCGGGAGATGATGTTGTGGAAGTTGGGGATGACATCGGTGATCTGCCCGACGGGGAAGTCGTCGAGGAAGCGGAAGAAGTGGCCGTAGGATCGGGCTCCGGCGTAGGCTTGCTCCGGGGTTTCCAGCAGATCGTGGGAGTGCAGGCCGGTCAGGAATCTGTAGACACGCCAGTAGTTGCCCGCTTCATCTTTGGTGAAGAGCTCTCCGGTTGTTGTGGGGATGATCCGGAGGGTTTGTTGCTCAGCTGCTTCGCCCGCTGAGCGGGCGATCTTTTGCCGGATGTGCCCGGTAACCAGGTTGATGTTGTTCATCAGACCGGTCACATCGGGGAACACTTCGTGATTGATGCGCTGCAGGAGGTAGTCGTCGCCGACCCGGTAGGAGTCGTTGATGTGGCCGGAGCCGAGCGGGGCGACAGCCCCGGAGAGGTTGAAGTGGGAGAGGATGTTTTGCACGGGGTAAATGTAGTGGATTCTTTGGCGGGTGGGGTGAAGTTTTGCTTTTGGAGACCGGAGGCGCGAAGACTTGCGGTAACTCCGCCTGCGGCTGCGTTCTCACAAGCGCTTCGAGATCCTCAGGTTATGCGCTGAAAGCGCGAAGGAGGGATGCGGATAGCTGAAGTTATGGCTGGCACCTGCGTGCCCAGAAATTGATGGCAGTTTGGGTAAACGACCTATATTCAGCCTTATGAAAATATACCGCCTGGCTTTTGCCATTCTATTCCTCGCTTTTTTAGGCTGTTCAAACGACAAAGAACATGCTGCATCAGCACCCAACGTCCTCTTCATCCTTGCCGACGATCTGGGCTACCACGACCTCGGCGTCACCGGCAGTACCTTTTACGAGACGCCGCACCTTGATGCATTGGCCCGCAGCGGCCTTCAGTTCACCCGCGCTTACACCTGCTCCCGCGTTTGCTCGCCGGCACGGGCGAGCATCATGACGGGGCAGTTCACCGCCCGCCACGGGATCACCGACTGGATCGGCGCGAAAACGGGGACGGGCTGGCGCAAGTCCGGCCACTACGACAAACTACTCCCCGCCGAATACATCCATGCGCTCGACACGGCCGATGTAACGATGGCCGAGGCTTTTCGGGACGCTGGCTACAACACCTTCTTCGCCGGTAAATGGCACCTGGGGGGCGAGGGTTCCGGTCCGCTGGAGCATGGTTTTGAGGTAAATGTAGGAGGCAACCACAAGGGCAGCCCTGCGGGCGGCTACTTCGATCCGTACACCAACCCCGACCTCCCCAACCGCCAGCCCGGCGAGCAACTCAGCCAGCGCCTCGCGCGGGAGACGGCCGACTGGATCGGGAAGCAGGAGGGCGAAGAACCCTTCTTCGCGATGCTGTCTTTTTACGCCGTACACGGGCCGCTGCAAACGAGCGAGGCCCAGTGGGCTCGCTTTCGGGCAAAAGCCGTGGAGGGCAAACCAGCCGCCAACGGCTTTACGATGGAGCGTCGCCTGCCCGTCCGGACGGAACAGGACCACCCTGTTTACGCCGGTTTGCTGAACGATATGGACACGGCCATCGGCATCGTGCTGGACAAACTCGAGGCCGCGGGGCTGCTGGACAATACCATCGTCGTCTTTACCTCCGACCACGGTGGTGTGGCCTCGGGCGATGCATACGCTACCTCGAACCTGCCGCTGCGCGGCGGCAAGGGCTACCAGTGGGAAGGCGGCCTGCGGGTGCCGCTGTTGCTACGCTACCCGAAGATGGAAATGACGGGCAATAAGCTGGAGCAGGCGATTACGGGCGCGGATATTTTCCCGACGCTGCTTAGCCTTGCGGGCTTGCCTCAGCAACCGGAAGCACACGTTGACGGAGCGCCCTTTAACCCCTCTGCCGGGAAGGAACTGCAGGAGACACGCAAACTTTACTGGCACTATCCGCACTACGGCAACCAGGGAGGTGATCCGTCTTCGGTTATGATGGACGGAGATTACAAACTCATTCATTACTGGGAAAACGACGAAGATGAGCTTTACGATCTGGCAAAAGACCCCGCCGAACAAACAGACATCAGCGGCGACCAGCCCGAAATAACTAAAGTTATGCGGGACGAACTGCTGGCATGGTTGGAAGGTGCCGGCGCCCGTTATCCCGACCCCGATCCAGATTTCAGCGAGGAGCAATTCGAAGCCGTTGCGGCTTTCCGGCGGGATACTTTGCTGCGCCGGATGGAAGACCGTAGGGCGCAGATGTTCGAAGAAAACTGGCGTCCAAATGCAGACTGGTGGGGGAGTGAGCAGTAGCCGATCGGTAGCAAATAACAGAACAATAAGGCGCGGGCGCAGGTGCAGGGGAGGTTGTTGGAATTTGTCTCATCCGGCACCGGGGCTGAGGTTTTAGCTAAGATACGGAGTATCCGTAGAGGTGCGTAAGAGGCCCTTGTGCTGCGCGTAAACGTCAGGTAACCAGGCTCTTTTGATTGCTGATCCCTTAGGCGATTTTTTCCGGAAAACCGTCTCTGCACCTGCGGCCCCGCCCAAATAATGTCTGTTGTACGTCTTAACTTAATTGAACGGTCACGTCGGTTCTGAAGAGAGCTTATATTAGAAAGTATAACGAAAACCTCCTTTACACCATGACCCTTATCAACCTACGGAGCCTGCTCCCACTTTGTACATTTCTCCTTTTTTCTTGCTCGTTACAGGGGCAACAACGCGCTACGGACTGCATAAACCCCACTGCTACCGCAGAGCTTGATGTCAACGGCGTTCATGCGCTCATCACCAACGGCGGCGACCTTTGGTTTGATGGCCAGAATGGCCGCTACGAAGTTACCGCGGCCGAAGACTCCCCGGGTGAAAACCCCGTAGTGGCCATTTTTGCCGGTGGCCTGTGGCTTGGCGCTAAGGACCCGGGAGGAGGCCTCAAGGTAGCCGCACAGCAGTACGGCCGGGGCTTTAGTGATGAAGGCTTTTTCGACTACTTCCCCGGTCCGCTAACCGAAGATGGCGCACCCGCCGAGGGCGATTGCTCCGACTGGGACCGCCTCTTCAAAATAAACCGAACCAGCGTCGATGTCTTTTTGGCCGTCTACGAAGAAGCCCTGGCTGAGGGTAATTTGCCGATTCCGGCGAACCGCATCCCTTTGGAAGTGCTGGGCTGGCCAGCTACAGGGAACCCGGAGTTCGAAAGCGTATACGGTTTTGCGCTGCCAGATACTCCGCAGGGACTGGCTCCGTTTTTCGATGTGGACCTCGACGGCATGTACAATCCCCGCTTAGGAGATTATCCGCTCTTCTGCGGAGACCAGGCCATCTGGGCGGTTTTCAATGACGCCGGAGCTCCCCACGCCAATAGCAATACCCCGACCCAGTTGCAAGCGGAAATACACCTGTTGGCTTATGCCTTTGCCTCCGAAGATAGTGTGCTTCACCGCACCACATTCTACGAGTATACAATCATCAACCGCGGGCAGGAAGACGCACTGGAACTGTACGCCGGGCACTGGATCGACTCGGATCTCGGGTGCTTTACCAATGATCTCATGGGCAGTTCTCCGGAGCACGAATTGTTCTATATCTACAACCAGGACGGCACCGACCCGGAGACCTGTGAGGGCTTTGTAGAGGGCTACGGGAATACCGCGCCCGTCAACATTTTTCAGGTTGTTAGCTCTGATGTTGGTGGTGGAAATCCAGCAGTGGAAGATCCCTTAATGAGTTCGTTGATGAATGTCTACAACGCAGCGGTAGGTAGTCCCCTTCCGGCAACTACTTCCCCGGCTACCTCTGATGAATACTACAACTACCTGACGGGCCGCTGGCGGGACGGACATCCCGTTACCCGTTCGAGCCTGGGATATGATACTGTTGGAGATACAACCTTATTTGTCTTTGACGGAGGGGAGATAGAGGACGGCCTCTGGCGGCAGTGCAACGTCCCCGCTGAAATTGCCGACGTCCGCCAGGTCTACAGTACCGGGCCCTACAACTTGCAACCGGGAGCAGTCACCAGTTTTACCCTTGCCGTCACCACGATCTTTGGGGTAGACTACCCGGACGGAAGTTGTCCGGATACCGTAGCGATATTCGCCGCCGCCCAGGGCATAAAAGACTTCTACGACGACAGCTGTACCAGCTCTGTTCTCTCGGATACCAATGCGCCGCAAAGTCCGCAGGCCATTGGCCTGGAAGTGTTCCCTAACCCAACTGCGGGAGAACTCTCCTTCCGCTTACCCGGAACCACTCAAATCAGCGAAATAGAGTTGTTGGACGCAACGGGCAGGGTAGTGGCTAAATTCACAGGAACCGGCCATCAGCAAAGCGTTGACCTGCGGCAAGCCAGGCTGGCGCCAGGCTTGTACTTATACCGTGTCGGTTTGGAGGGCGGTAAAACCGCAGCGGGGCGCGTGGTGGTGCTTTAGTGGTTGACCATTAGTCCTTTACCGGGAATACGACATCGTCGTAGATAATACTTAGCGGGAGCTGTAAACCGAGCGTTCGCACTTCGACCTCGTGCTCAGGTTCGTAGTAGGAGCCGATGCGCCAGTACTGATTGGTGTTCCGGTAGAAGGTGTCTACCCGCATCCGGCGGCTGTCGATGAGGATGTATTCTTTGAAGCTTTCAAGCTGGCGGTAGGCGGTAAACTTGTCTGTACGGTCGTAATCAGCCGTACTTTCGGAAAGCACTTCTATGATCAACTCCGGATTAGTGAGTTTTGCGATTCCACCCTCTTCGTAGGTTGGCTTATTACACGTAACGGTCAAGTCGGGGAAAAAGTAGCTGTTCAACGTTTCGATGAAAACAGCATTTTCGCTATTCTTAACTTTACAGGAGTTGCGCTTCGACCATAAATTTCCGAAGACATTATCAATAATATCATTGTGCGCGATGCTGCCTCCTGACATCATCCGAATCTCTCCGTCAAGGTATTCCAACTTGTACACCGACTCTTTGAGCAGAGCAAAGTACTCCTCTCTCGAGTAGCGACGTTTTTCCAGTTGTAAAGCTTCCATATTTCTGAAACGATTGGGACGCTGGTAAAGTTACGGATTAGGCTGAGAAGGAAAGTGAGGATATTTACCGGTTACCTTCTAACTCCCTTCATAACTTTCCCCGTAAGCTTATGCGAATTAAGGTAAAAATGACGAGGGAACATTGCTGAAAACAGCAGGGTGTCTCCCGACCAACTCAAATCAAAATAAGTAGCATGAGAAGGAGGTCCTAACCTTATTTCATGCCGGTAGCGATTGGTTTCTCCGGAAAGGGTATATCCTTCTATGCCGGGTTGAGTAGCCATCACGTTGCCAGTAGGCCCAATATAAAGGGATGTAATTGGCGGGCTTCCCATCTCTGCGCCTCCTTCTACAATCTCCCAATGACCGTTCAGCTCCGGCTGTGCGAACTGCCAGATCAGGTAAAAGCCGAAAATTGTAACAAACAAAGCAAGAAACAAGTTGAAGTGATGGCGCATACCCTGAAGATGCTGGCAACAAGGAGCGTGGCGGGTAAAAGGGGGTAGAATTGTCAGGGTTCAAAGGACTTTCAGGATCGATACAACAAATTCTGTAAGCCTTCAAATCCAAACCTTCCTAACCCCTGCTATGCAAAGCAAATCGCACATCAAATATCACATATCGAGAATCGCATATCGGTCACCCTTCAACTCCATATATAAAGGGACGTAATTGGCGGGCTTCCCATCTCTGCGCCTCCTTCTACAATCTCCCAATGACCGTTTAGCTCCGGCTGTGCGAACTGCCAGATCAGGTAAAAGCCGAAAATTGCAGCAAACAAAGCAAGAAACAGGCTGAAGTAATGGCGCATACCCTGAAGATGCTGGCAACAAGGAGCGTGGCGGGCAAAAGGGGTTAGAATTGTCAGGGCTCAAAGGACTTTCAGGATCGATACAACAAATTCTGTAAGCCTTCAAATCCAAACCTTCCTAACCCCTGCTATGCAAAGCAAATCGCATATCAAATATCACATATCGAGAATCGCATATCGATCACCCTTCAACTCCATACTTAACCGGGCTCTTGGTCTCGTAGAAGAAGAAGCTCCAGATGTCGGCCTGTTCCTCGATGGTTTTCGAGATTGGCTTGCCGGCCCCGTGGCCGGCGTCTACTGCTACGCGGATCAGGACGGGGTTTTCCCCGGCGTGCGCTTCCTGCAGGCGCGCAGCGTACTTAAACGAGTGGGCTGGAACTACCCGGTCGTCGTGGTCGGCGGTGGTGACCATCGTAGAGGGATATTCGGTGCCGTCCTTCAGGTTGTGAAGGGGAGAGTAAGCCTTGAGATAGGGGAACATGTCAGGGTCTTCGCTGCTGCCGTACTCGGGGATCCAGCCTTTGCCGACGGTGAATTTGTGGTAGCGGAGCATATCCATCACGCCCACGGCCGGGAAGGCTACGGCGAAGAGGTCGGGCCGCTGCGTCATGGCAGCACCTACCAGGAGACCACCGTTGGAGCCACCGGCGATCGCCAGCTTGTCTTTATTGGTGTACCCTTCAGCAATGAGCCACTCTCCGGCGGCGATGAAGTCGTCGAATACGTTTTGCTTGTTTTTCAACATCCCGGCTTTATGCCATTCTTCTCCGTACTCGCCGCCGCCCCGCAGGTTGGCCATGGCGTAAACTGCGCCGTTCTCCAGCATCGGAATGCGGAAGGCACTGAAGCTCGGGCTCAGGCTGATGTTGAACCCGCCGTAACCGTAGAGGTACGTCGGGTTCTTACCGTCCAGTTTGAGGCCTTTTTTGTGAACCAGGAACATCGTTACCGGCGTACCGTCCTTACTGGTGTAGGTTACCTGGCTCTCTTCAAAGTCGGTTGGGTCGAACTTCAGGTCGGGCTGAAAGAATGGGCGGCTTTCACCTGATTCCACGTCGTATTCGAAAATGGTGTAGGGGTAGGTGAAGGAAGTGAAGCCGTAGTACAGCTTCTTTTCGTCTTTTTCACCACCGAAACCACCGGCGTTACCGAGGCCGGGCAGCTGGATCTCCTTTTTGTCCTTCCCGTCAAAACCCATCTGGTACCAGCGATCGGTTGCTTTTTCGAGGTAGTTGGCGAAGAGGTAGCCACCTCCGGTGTTGACACCGGCCAGCAGGTTGTCGCCTTCGGGGATAATTTCGGTCCAGTCTTCTTTACCGGGCTTGTCCAGGTTGATCTTTACGAGGCGGTAGTTCGGGGCATCTACGTCGGTCATTACCCAGAAGTCGTTGCCTTCGTTGTGGATCATGCTGCTCTTCTGCGTTGTCTCGGGGAAGAGGGCGATGGGCTTTTTATTGGGCAGGTTCTTGCCATCGAGCGGCAAGTAGTACATCGCGAAGCCGTCGGTGCCGGGCGCTGCGTACATCACAAAGTAATCTTCCTCTTCGGTAGTACCGCCGTAGTGGTAGAAGGTGGGGTTGGTCTTGTCTTCGTAGATCAGCTTGTCGTCGCTCTGCGGTGTGCCGAGTTTGTGGTAGTACACGCTGTGCATCAGGTTGTTGCCTTTCAGCGCTTCACCTTCTTTCGGGGCGGGGTAGCGGCTGTAGAAAAAACCGTCGTTGTACCAGCCGGCACCACCGAACTTAACCCATTCGAGTTCGTCTTCCAGGTCGGTATTGGTTTCCATGTCGCGAACATAAATCTTGCCCCAGTCGGAGCCGGCTTCGCTGCGGCGGTAGGCCATGTAGCGGTCGTTTTTGTCGCTGCCAAGCAGGCCGATGGCGGTGGTGCCTTCTTCGTTCATGGTGTTGGGGTCCATGAAGACTTTTTCTTCGCCGTCTTCACCCTTGCGGTAGTAGTAAACGGACTGGTTCTGCAAACCGTCGTTTTTGCTCCAGATGTAGTAATCGCCCACTTTATTGGGCGCGCCGATACGGGGGTAATTCACCAACTCGGTCATCCGGTCTTCGAAGGCTTTGCGGAAGGGGATTTTTTCGAGGTAACCAAAGGTGGTTTCGTTCTGGGCGGTTACCCAGCTCTTGGTGTCTTCGGCGTTGTCGTCTTCCAGCCAGTGGTAGTCGTCGCGGACTTCTACATCACCGTAAGTGTCGGTGTGTTCCGTTTTTTTTGTTTCAGTGTAGGTGACGGGAATTTTAGGGTAATCGACTGTTTTATTGGTCATAGCTTCTTTTGGGGTGTCGGAGGCACAACTTGCCAGCAGGCATAACAGCGCAAACAGGGGGAAGTTTTTCATGGTGGCTTTTGGTTTGGTGTGCCGAATATACGGAGCGGGGTGGAGTGGTAGCTAACCCGGCTACTGACTAAGTTTCACTTTTTCGATCTTTCAGGTGCGTAAGCAGGGTTTTTGCAAACCCGGTTTGCAATGATGGATACACTGCTGGGCATTTTTGGTTCCCTCTCCGTTCAGCCTTAGGCGAAAAATGGTGGAGAGGGCGTACGGTGAGGTAAAGAATCAAAAACGGACAGTAGTGTGATTGATAGCTCAATTAAGCGGCGCGAACGCGGGTGCAAGGAGAAGTTTCGAGGCCAGGTCAAGTCTTCCGGTATGCTTCCTGTCCCCGCTCCTTCACCAGTCTTTGCACCTGCGCTCCGGCGCCCTTAGCTCAAGCCCGTAAGGTGCCGACGATTGCCTGATAGTAAAGCACTTGCTGAGAGGTGTTTTACCAGCTCAACAGAGCTGCTGAGAAGACAAACCCAATTTGACACCTGCTCTTCAATCCTTAACTGTTTTTGTGAATGGTGGATGAATCCGACGAAATTTTAGTGTCGGTAAGGTGACAATTGAGACTGGCTGTGCGGGTGCCGCTAAGATTGGCGGTGAAGGGGGCTGCCGGAGCATGCTATTGTAACCCCTGAATAGTGAACTCATGTCTTCTTTTTCAGGCAGATTGTTAGGCTCTACCTGCGTTGGAGAGCTCCGGTCGGTACCAAAAGTAAATACTGAAACGGATGATCCGGCCTGCGGGTGACCGAGTAATTTTCTGTTAGTTGAGCAGACTTTCCAGCAGGTTGTTTCATTGTTGGAGGCAGCGTACAGGTTGGAACATTCGTTATGAGTTTGTTAACTTACAACCTCAACAGGGGCAATCATACCAGCTCCTGACTTACAGTTATACCTCACCCCTGCAAAAGCACATTGCGTAAAGTTGATCTACACATTGTGCTGGATCGAAGTGACACTAAAGACATTGCTGATATTCATACCTATACATGGATTTGAATTTAGCTGAGCTGCTGAATTTCACTAACTAACCACAAAATATCTTCCCGTTGTAGGGTAGGTATTCATATTTTATACTCGCTGATTAACTCCTGGAAATTTACTGAGAACCTGTTCGCCTGAAATTACTTTCGGCATACTTAGTTGAATGGCCCACCCGGGTTAGACGACAGGTCGGGTATTTGTAGATACATTCACCAGAGCATTCATATTCATTCGAAACTTAACCAATTAAACCATTAAAAGATGAGACGATTCTCACTAGTCTTAGGACTAATGCTTTTTGTCATGGGGATTACCATGGCACAAAAGACTGTTACGGGACAGGTAACCGACGACGAAGGCGAAACTTTAATCGGGGTCAGCATCCTTGTTGAAGGAGCTGGTACAGGTACTGTGACCGATCTGGACGGATCTTACAGCATTACCGTACCTGAAGGAAGCAGTGTCCTGATTTTCAGCTACACGGGCTTTGCGAACCAGAAGATTGACGTCAACAACCGCTCCGTTATCGATGTGACGCTCGAACCTTCAGCTGCGATTCTGGAGCAGGTGATCGTTACCGCATACGGCGTTACCACTAAGGAGGCCTTTTCGGGGTCTGCAGATGTTGTTGGTGCTGAAGACCTTGCACTCAGAAACGTAACTTCTCCGATTGCGGCCATCGAAGGTAAAGCAACCGGTGTTCAGTTTACCTCTGCTTCCGGCGGCCCGGGTTCCTCTCCGGGAATCGTGATCCGTGGTGTCGGTACCCTGAACGGTAGTACTGATCCGCTCTTTATTGTAGACGGCGTTCAGTACGAAGGTGACCTGAGTACCATCAACCAGGAAGACATCGAGTCTCTGACCATCCTTAAGGATGCATCTTCAACTTCTCTTTACGGTTCCAGAGCAGCCAACGGCGTTGTACTGATCACCACCAAGAAAGGATCCAAAGCAGGAACTAAAGTGTCTGTATCGGTTAACCACGGTGCGGTTTCCAGAGCCGTTCCTCAGTACGAAGAGGTAACTCCTGGTCAGTACTACGAAACGATGTGGGAAGCACTGAGAAACTCAAGCGCTGGCGGAGGAGATCCGGCATTCGCTTCTGCGAATATCTTCAACAGCCTGGGTTACAACCCGTTCGACGTTCCTAACGATCAGATTGTAGGAACAGACGGCCTCCTGAACCCAAATGCCAACCTGATCTATCAGAGCCTGGATTGGTACGATGCACTGGAGCAGTCTAACAGCACCAGAACTAACTACAACGTTAACGTATCGAGCGGTGGTGAATCTCACCGTGTATTTTTCTCTACCTCTTACCTCGAGGAAGGAGGCTACGTTAAGTCATCTGAGTACGACCGTTTGACCTCACGCGTAAACGCGGACTTCGACGCCAACAAATGGCTGAGCATGGGCGGTAGCGCAAACGTAACGCTGTCCAATGCTGCAGGACCCAGCTCTGCTGGTACGGGTAGCATCGTAAACCCATTCGGATTCGCGAAAAACATCGGTTCTATCTACCCTGTCTACATCAACGATCAGCAGGGTAACCTGGTGACGGATGCTGCAGGCAACCCGGTCTTCGATTCCGGAGAAGGTTTCCCTGAGTACAACATCGGTTCACGTCCTATCAACCAGGGGCGTCACGCACTTCAGGAACTGCTTCTGAACGACGAGCGGGACCGGGACAACACCTACGGTTTCCGTTTCTACGCCGATTTCCACCTTTTGGAAGGCTTAGATTTCCGCCTCAACTATGGTCGTGATATCAACGAAGGTCTTGAAAAAGAATACGAGAACAACATCATTGGTGATGCACAGCCAACCGGACGCTACGGCGAGACCCGGTTCAGAAGACAGGTGGAAAACTTCAACCAGATCCTTACTTACCGTAAGAGTCTGAGCGATATCCACAACTTCGACGTTACGCTGGGCCACGAAAGTTTTGACCGGAACTTCACGAGCAACAGCGGCCTGGCCGTTGATCAGACCGCAGAGGGCATTTTCGAGTTCGATAACTTCGCTACTCCCATCAGCGTTGGTGGTTCTACCACCAACAAGAGAATCGAGGGGTACTTTGCCCGGGCAAACTACAACTTCGACCTCAAGTACTTCCTCAGCCTATCTGCACGTAGAGACGGATCCTCCGTATTCTCCAGAGATGCAAGATGGGGTAACTTCTACTCTGTTGGAGCATCCTGGCGTCTGGAAAGAGAGCCATTCATGCAGAACCTGACGTTTGTAGACCGCCTGAAACTTCGCGCATCTTACGGTGAGGTTGGTAACGATGACCTGTTGGACTTCTTCCTGTCTCAGCCGCGTTACGCGCTGTCTTCCAACGCCGGTAACCCGGCCATCATCTTCTCTGAGATTGGTAACGAACTGCTGCAGTGGGAAACCATCGAGAGTTTCGACGTAGCCCTTGAGTTTACTTTGTTCAACAACTTCCTGGATGGTTCCATCGAGTACTACAAGAGAAACTCTTCAGACCTGCTCTACGACCTGCCGATCGCACTCAGTAACGGTGCCAACTCCTTCCCCGGCAACATTGGTGATATGTACAACTCTGGGATCGAGTTAGGCCTTACTGCCAACCTCGTTACTACCCGTGATTTCCGTTGGGGACTTACCGTAACCGGTTCTACCTTCAAAAACGAAATCACCAGCCTGCCGGATCCATTCATCAATGGTTCTAAGCGTTGGGCCGAAGGACGCTCACGGTTTGACTTCTACTTGTTGCACGCCGCCAACGTTGATCCTGAAACAGGAGACCAGTTGTTCTTCAAGTACGCACTTGACGAGAGTGGCGAAAGTATCCCCGTTCTCGATGCAGACGGAAACCACGAAAAAACCAACGACTGGCAGGACACAGAACTCGCCTACACCGGCGCAAGCTCTATCCCTGACATGCTCGGCTCGGTTTCTACCAGCTTGTTTTACAAAGGTTTCTCCCTGAACGTACTGATGAACTTCGGCATCGGAGGTGAAATCCTCGACAACGGATACGCTGCAATGATGCACAGTGGCAACTACGGCAGCTCTTACCACCCCGACATCCTGAACGCATGGCGTGAGCCCGGTGACATCACCGACGTCCCAAGACTCGAGAACGGTAACGTGAACCTGGTTCGCACGCAGTCTACCCGATTCCTGACCGACGCCTCATTCGTGTCTCTTCGTAACGTAAACTTCGGTTACACATTTGATGACGCTATTACCGACAAAATCGGGTTTGAAGGCCTGAGACTTTCTGTTACCGGAGAAAACCTTCTACTGCTCACCGAAAGGGAAGGTCTTGACCCACAGTACAACCTGGGTGGAACCCCATCTGGAAATGACTTTAATCCGGCACGGATTATCTCCGTTGGACTGAACGCAAACTTTTAACCCACGCTGACAATTTCTGCAGCCCAGCGGCAGACAGGGGCAAAAACGACTTTAACCGGCCGTTGTCACTGTTTGCCGCTGGGCTGCAGGGACTGACAGAGAACCACTTTTAAAACTGATAATTATGTTTTCTTATATAAAGTATCCGTTTCTGATTTTCACAGCGTTGATGATATTTTCCTGTGACGAAGATTTTCTGGAAACGAGACCGACTGATGCCATTTCAGCGGCCGATGCACTCGCTACTGAGGCAAACCTGTCTCTTGTAATCAATGGGATGCACCGTACTATGTACGCTCAGGGACAAACAGTTCTTCCCGGCGGTACTGCAGTTGCCAGCTCGAACAGAGCAGGAGACCACTACTGGGTTCCTCTTGGTGACAACCTTGCCGGCGGTCTGATTCACAGCGCCAATGCCAACAACCTGGGATGGAGAGATGAAGCCCAGTGGACATCTCATACCGATCAAACTTCATTGACCGTAGAGACGCTCTGGTACCACCGCTATAATACCATCACGAACGCCAACTCCATCATCAATAAAGTTGCTGAAGGGGAGTTGCCGGAAACGCCAACTTTGAATGAAATTGTTGGACAGGCTTACGCCTACAGAGCTTTTTCTTACCTTTCATTGGTTCAGCATTATTCCAAAGGTTACCTGATTGGCAATCCTTCTACTGATCCGGGTGTTCCCCTGCTACTCGCTACGGAAGCTCCTTTCGAGAGTGCACCACGTGGAACTGTACAGCAGGTTTACGATCAGATCAACGCTGACCTTGATGCTGCTATCAGCAGCTTTGAGAACGCATCGGCGCGCCCAACAGGTAGCGCTTTCGATAAAGCGAATCTCAACATTGACGTTGCATGGGGCCTCAAAGCCCGAACTGCACTTGCTACCGGAGACTGGGCTACTGCCGCCACTGCTGCGGTAAACGCACGCCAGGATTACCCGATCATGGGCGAAGATGACTGGAAAGCCGGTTTCAACACTACACTGCTTCCCGAAGTGATGTGGGGTAGCAACGTAATTACTACCGAGACTACTTTCTTCCGCTCTTACTTCTACCTCGCTTCAAACACCTTTAACGGTAGCCAGGTAAGAAATAACCCAAAGATTGCTGACCGGAGATTGATCGACGCAGCTCCTGACACTGATTACAGAAAGGACATGTTCCTCGTGGATGCTCCTAACTCGAACCTTTCCGCTTCTAACGGAATGGGCGGTTTTGCCAACAACACGAATCCGCTGTACACCACAGAGGAAGAGTTTGAGGCTGAAATAGACCGCCTCGCAACTGTATGGGGCTGGACATCTGCTCACAATACGCACCCCTACATGCACGTGAAGCTGAGACAGCAACAGCCAGGAGGCATTGAGCCGGATGATATCATCTACATGCGGGCCTCTGAGATGTACCTGATCGAAGCTGAAGCTAAAGCGATGATGGACGACCTTTCCGGCGCCCAGGAAGCCATTCGCCCACTGGGCGAAGAGCGTGACAGCGCATACGACCCAACTGTCTTTGACACCCAGGAAGAGTTCATCGAACACATCAAGTTCCAAAGAGGCATCGAGTTGTGGGGTGAAGGCTTCCTGTTCCAGGATAAAATCCGCTGGGACGACCCGATCGACCACGCTGCAAACGGAGGTTCAGGTGCTTCTGAAGTACTGTACCAGGACGGATTCTTCCAGGAGAAGCCTTCCATGAATCCAAAGTGGGTTTTCAAAATCCCACTGTCGGAAATCAACGCCAACCCGAACCTTACTTCCGCGGATCAGAATCCGTAATTAAGGTTTATCCGGACCTGCCGAAGTGTTGTTCCAACCATTCGGCAAAATGACTGGCCCCGCTGCTCGATACCGAGCAGCGGGGCTTTTTGGTACACATGAAGAAGTAACTGAATTCTACCTCAACGGGGGGGGCTGAGGTTAAGTAAAATGAAACTGACCGTTGTTTTAAGGAGGAATAACCCTTACTTCAGAAAGCTTACCGCATCAGAGTAACCAGGCCCCGCAGCGTCTTCACGGTGCCCCGCTGGTAGCGAATCTCAATTACGTAAACGTAGACACCGGATGCAGCATCTTTCCCGTCCCATAGCTCCGCATGGTCAGTGAATGGTGATTGGCCAAATTCTTTAACCATTCCTCCCCAACGGTCATAGATCCGGCCGCCCTGTACCTGAGCCCGTATCCCCGCCGATTTAAACACCCGAAACGTATCGTTGATGCCGTCTCCGTTGGGAGAAAATCCGTTTGGGACAAATAAGGGTTCTTCGTCTGCACATCGCTGGTTGAAGGTTGAATCGGTCGGTATCAGGCAGAAACCACAATCATCGTAAACGGCGAGCCCGTTCGGTACGCCGGCACAATCCAGGCAGGACTTATTGAAATTTGGGTTTGAAGGGCTCTGGCATACACCACAAGAATCAACTACCGCAAGCCCGCCGGGAACCCCCAGACAATCGAAGCAGGTCCGATTAAAACGCGGGTCTTCCGGCAACAAGCAAAGTCCGCAGCGATCTGTAAGCGAAGTACCGTTCAATACCCCGGCACAATCGGTGCAGGCAGCGTTGAAGTCGGGGCTCGAGACGGACAAACATGTCCCGCAAGAGTCGATTACAAACAGCCCGTTCGGTACGCCCGCACAGTCAGCGCATGATTGGTTGAAGGCGGGGTCGTCGGGCTCCAGGCATACCCCGCAGGCATCGAGTAGTGCAGTGCCTCCGGCTACGCCTCTGCAGTCTACCGGTGGTAGGGTGGAGAGGGCGCAAACAGCATCAATGTCGGCTCCCGTTATGGCTCCCGCGCAGTCTCCTGCCTGATCATCCTGCAGTTGGACGGCATCGAAACGCAACGCGCCTTCCTCAAATCCTGGCACGACAGCGTCTACATCGAAAGCCGTGGTTGAGCCGGCTATCAGACCTACGGTATAGTAGCCGTCACCTTCTTCGTCCACGTGTCCTGCTGAAATTAGTGCAGAACGGGTAGAAGCGTTAACGGGCCGCAACGCGACCGAAGTCCGTTCCGCAGCGGTACCCACTTCGAATACCCAAAGATCGGGAGCGTTGCTCCCTGAATTGGCCATTTGGTTGTTGGTGAAACCAAGCCTCAGCGTACCTCCTTTTCCAAGAGAAAGGACGGACGTATTTATCATTATTTCTTCGGACCAGTCGGCAACGCCAAGAGAATTCTCTAACTCTCCGACCTGATTTCCGCAATTCTGATCGAAGAGCAAGACTACGTCCGCAAAGCTCAACCCATTCGGACAAACGGCACAGCCATTGTTGGGGAGCGCGTCGCAATCCGGATCATCGCAATCAATAAGCCCGTCGTTATCGTTGTCAATACCGTCAGCACACAAAAAAGATGTGTTCTCCTGCGCGAAGAGAGCCGAACCAAGGGAAAGTAGGAAACAAAGAAATAAACAGCGCATGAGCAGAAATATTAGTGCTTCAATACCTGGAGAGTACGGAGAGGAACCTGAGCAACGGCAGGGGCCAGGGAATCAACTGCTACGCAGTTTTCCCTTGGCGGATAACTGATGTTCATACCTCGGGAAGAGCATTTTCCGGCAAGGAGATAAAAGGGTTGTGTTCGGGAAGGAAAGGGGCGGGCGCAGGGAGATTACTTTTAATGTTGATCGTCGGGAGGACTATCCGTCGGTGATCATCTGGCTACAGAACAAGATAGAAGAAACCAAGCTGTACTTTGCGGCTGTCAGGTCAATAAAGAGCTTGTAGGTCGCCTGTTTGACGAACCTGAGCTGACCGGGCTTTCCTCTCCGCAGGCTGTTCATCAGGTCAGGAAATAAAAAGAGCCCCGCTGATCCGGGAGGGATCAACGGGGCTGCAAAAAGAAGTTCGTGGGATTCAGAGGGGTAAACCCTTATTTCTTCACGCTGTTCACTACTGCGGTAAAAGCTTCCGGGTGGTTCATAGCCAGGTCAGCAAGGACCTTACGGTTAAGACCAACACCAGCGGTGCTCAGACCGTGCATGAGACGGCTGTAGGTTGTTCCGTTCTGACGCGCAGCGGCGTTGATACGGGCGATCCAAAGGCGGCGGAATACGCGCTTCTTGTTACGACGGTCGCGGTAGGAGTAGCTCCATGCCTTCTCAACGGCATTTTTAGCAACGGTGTATACTTTGGAACGTGCGCCGAAGTAACCTTTGGCGGCTTTGAGGTAGCGCTTGCGGCGCGCGCGGCTTGCAACCGCATTTACTGAACGTGGCATATAGCTCTGTTTTTGTACAGTACGGAGACCGGTTGGTTCTTTAGGCCCGTACTCTCGTGAAAAATAGAGATTCCTCGCTGGGAATTTCTTGGGGTGAGACACTGACCAGGCAAATTAATAACGTGGCCAGAAGTAAGTTTGTCTCGGCTTACTTACAAAGGAGGCGCTTGATTCGCTTCTCGTCCGCTACAGAAACCATAGCTCCGTCACGAAGACGAAGTTTAGCTTTGTTGGACTTGTTGCGCATCATGTGCGACGTGTAAGCCTGGAAACGCTTCACTTTACCGGTACCGGTGATCTTAAAGCGTTTCTTTGCACTGCTGTGCGTTTTCATCTTGGGCATGGCTCAAGTTTTTTATTAAGGGAGCGCAAAGGTACAGTAATACACCTTGTTTACCAAACTTTAATCCGACTTAGATTTTGATATTTAATCATCGGGGCAGAGCACCGGAGCTTCCACCTTACACCGGCGAATCGGACGGGTATTCATAAAGGTATAAAATTATGGCACCCAGCTTTCCGGGCGCGGCCGCAGGTGCAGGGGCGAGGTGAATAGGAGCAGGGGAGGGTTGGCCCTGGCCCCTCCGGTAGGGGCGTACCGCTTTCGAAAAACTGGCCCAGCACCTGCGGCAGCGCCCGAGAAGGCTGGCCTCTTGTCACTCTGAAGCCAGAAAGAGGCATTATCTGCGCCCGGGTTGAGGAATCATTGTCAGTTTTTGATGAGTTGACCTGACAACTTGCCACCCCACCAAAAATGGCCCTACTTTTGCACCCTTAAACCGCAATGAAAAATTTTTTCAAAATGTCTAAGAAGAACAACGATCCGATCGTCGACGACGAACTGCTGAAAACCGCAGGTGCTGAACCCGAAGAGCATACCCTGTCTGACGAAGTGGAGGCCGACCTGGAAGATCACCTTGAAGAAGGTGCGGTTGCCGATGTCGACAATATGGTCGCCACCCTGGAAGCTCAGATTACAGAGAAAGACGAGCGCCACCTGCGCCTCTATGCTGAGTTCGAAAACTTTAAGAAGCGGAGCCGCAAAGAGAAACTCGAACTGATGGATACGGCCGGTCGCAAGACGATGATGGCGCTGCTGCCCGTCATCGACGACTTCGACCGGGCTGCGAAGCAGGCCGAAAGTGATCCCGATACCAAGAAGGTTTGGGACAGCGGCGTTGGTCTTATTGTCAAGAAGATGATGAAGACCCTCGAAGGCCAGGGCCTGAAGCCAATGGTTAGTACCGGCGAAACGTTTAACGCCGACTTCCACGAAGCAATTACAGAAATTCCTGCTCCGGATATGGCCGGTAAGGTGGTCGATACCGTCGAAAACGGTTACTTCCTCAACGAGAAAATCATTCGCCACGCCAAGGTGGTGGTTGGTAAATAGGGTTTCGTTAGAACCTGATTCATAGCGACTTACCCACAAGTAAAGACCAACATGGCAAAAAGAGATTATTACGAAGTACTCGGCGTTGAAAAAGGTGCCGACGAAAACAAGATTAAGAAGGCTTACCGCAAGAAAGCGATGAAATATCATCCTGATCAGAATCCGGATAATAAAGAGGCGGAAGAAAAATTCAAAGAAGCCGCCGAGGCGTACGACGTACTTTCCGATGCAAACAAACGTGCCCGCTACGACCAGATGGGCCACCGTGCTTTCGAGCAGGGAGGTGGTTTCGGCGGCGGAGCCGGGGGTATGACCATGGAAGATATCATGGAGCAGTTCGGAGGAATGTTCGGCGGCGGAGCCGGAGGAAGTTTCTTCGGCGGCGGCGGCGGAGCCCGCCGGCAACCCCGCGGAGAGCGTGGCTCAAACCTGCGCATCAAGGTGTCACTTACCCTCGAGGAAATCGCCGCTGGTGTAACCAAGCGCATCAAAGTCAAGCGCCAAAAAGAATGTGGAACATGTGACGGATCAGGAGCTAAGGATGCCTCCAGTGTCTCAACCTGTACCACCTGTGGCGGAGCCGGTGTGGTGCGTCAGGTACGCTCAACCTTTCTGGGGCAAATGGCAACGACTACTACCTGCCCAACGTGTACCGGGTCTGGTAAAATGATCAAGGCCAATTGTGGCACATGTAAAGGAGAAGGCCGGGTGTACGACGAAGACACCATCGAGGTAAACATCCCTGCCGGAGTAGAAGAAGGGCAGCAGCTCAGCATGCGCGGCAAGGGTAATGCCGGTCGCCGTGGTGGTCCTGCCGGAGACCTTCTCATCAATATTGAGGAGAAGCCGCACGAGTTCCTCCAGCGCGATGGCCAGAAGCTCATCTACGATCTTCACCTCAATTTTGCCGATGCAGCCCTCGGTACCTCCGTCGAAGTACCTACTATTACCGGTAAGGTGAAAATTAAAATCCCGGCGGGAACGCAGTCGGGCAAGATTTTCCGGCTCCGGGGCAAAGGGCTGCCAGCCCTGCAGGCCTACGGCACCGGAGACCAACTGATTCACGTCAACCTATGGACGCCCAAAAAGCTCACCAAGGAGGAAACATCTCTCCTGGAGCAGATGCGTGAAATGGACAACTTCAAACCGAAGCTGGAGAAAGGCGATAAAGGCTTTTTCGAGCGCATGAAAGAGTACTTCAGCTAACGAAGCCTCTTTGAATTAACGGACCCCGACTGAGCCTTGCCCAGCCGGGGTCTGTTGTTTTTGCGCGAAATCTTCAGCTATGTTATATACATTGTAATTCACGACGAAGCTGAGGCGTTATCGTGTGTGATAAACCGAACGACCACGGCAGAGGCACCGATGCGGTGATCAGGCCAGACAAAGCACAATTCCTGAGGTCAGGATGCACTCAGCCCCATAACATTACTATGCACAGATTATTTTACTTCCTCGCCCTGACAACCCTGCTGAGTTCCTGCGGGCCAACCACCATTTACGAACAGGATAAACCCCTGCCGGAAGCTGGTTGGGCCTATCAGGACTCGGCCCGCTTCGATTTTGCCATCCCTGCCACCGAACAGGCTTACGACCTGGTGTTGAAGCTGGAGCACGGCACGGCATTTCCCTACCAGAATTTCTACGTGAAACTTCATACCGGCTTCCCCTCGGGAAAACGGACTACAGAGGAGGTCTCTCTTCAGTTGGCAGGAGATTTTGGCGCATGGTTAGGAGATTGCAACAGCGAAGTTTGTGAACAGGAAATCACCATTCTGCGCAACGCTAAGTTTGCGGAAGCCGGAGCGTATTACCTCACTCTGGAACAATTTTCCCGGGAGCCGGTACTGGGGGCTATCGGATCGGTTGGGTTAGCAGTCAGGGAAACCATTGACTAAGCCCGAATTGCCCGGTGGTCAACTCATCCACCCAGCTTAGGCCGGTCAGCTACCCAAGGTAGCTTTGCAGCAAATGCTTGTTGCGGCTACGGCGTAGCCGCCGGATGGCGCGCTCTTTTATTTGGCGTACCCGCTCTCGGGTCAGGTCGAAGCGTTCGCCGATTTCTTCCAGATTGAGCTGCTTTTCGCCATCGAGACCAAAATAAGACGCCAGCACCATGCGCTCTCTGGGAGCCAGCATATTCAGGTTGGCGGTGATTTCTTTGGATAGAGACTCCGACATGATCTTCATGTCCGGGTTCGTTTCGTTGTTGGAGTCGAGGGTGTCCAGCATGGTGATGTCGGAGTCCTCGCCGGCCACCGGCGCGTCGAAAGAGAGATGCCGCATGCGGCCGCTGAGCGCCCGCTCCACATCGCTCAAGGATACCTGGAGCAGGTCGGCGAGTTCTTCGGGCTCAGGGTCCCGCTCGAACTCCTGCTGGAAGCTGGCGATGGCCTGGGTTACCTTGGTGTAGCCCGCTGCTTTATTGTTGGGCATCCGTACCAGGCGGCTGTACTCCACAATTGCCTGCATAATGCTTTGGCGAATCCACCACACGGCGTAGGAGATGAACTTGAAGCCCCGCGTTTCGTCGAAGCGCTTGGCGGCTTTGATGAGCCCTACGTTGCCTTCGTTGATCAGGTCGGCAAGGCTTAATCCCTGGTTCTGATATTGTTTGGCCACGGAGACGACAAAGCGAAGGTTAGCCTTCGTCAGTCGCTCAAGAGCAATTTGATCACCCTCCCGGATACGGGCAGCAAGGCTGGCCTCGTCCTCCGGCGTCAACAGGTCGATCTTTCCGATGTCGGATAAATACTTCTCAAGTGCGATGCTCTCGCGCGAAGTGATTTTATTACTGATCTTTAGTTGGCGCATGGGCGTAATCCTTTACAAACGGGGAGAGGTTTATTTATAAGATGACCTTAAGGTAATAAAAGTTTCGCGCATAGAGCGTGAGTAGTGCAATTTTAGGAAAGCATTTAGATAAAATTGAAATAGCCGCTGCCGTACATACCCCCTGTTTTGCTGTCGCCATTCGGTTTGATGGAATGGGGGAGAGCGGTACAAAGGGTACGTACAGCAGCGGCTATTTACTTAAATGAAACCGCAATGCGGTTACTAGCGGAGGCCGAGTTTACGCAGGGTCGGTGCGTTCATTCCCCCGATGGGGAGTCCGTTGTCACGCTGGTATTTAGCGAGTGCGGTTTTTGTTTTCGCACCCATAATGCCATCAGCTGTACCTGCATTGTAGCCGGCACGGTTGAGGGCGCGCTGTACCTGCTCGATGGTCGCTGCGGAGCCTTTACCCGGGCAAACTACTTCTACCCACTCGCTGAAGTTACCCTTGCCGGTCATTTCCTGGCGGGTGTAGCTTGTTGTTTTGGCGGCAACGTCCTCTTTGCTCTTGCACAGGCCGTCGGTTGGATCATAGCGGTAGCCGGTGGGGCAACCTGCGGTATAGTAGTTAGCGGGCATTCCTTCAGCACCCGCTGCGGTACCTGGGTTCGGGTTTACGGGGGCGTAGCCGCTGGCTTCAATGTTTCCTGCGCGGTCCGGGCCGGAGCCGAGGGTGTAGGGAAGGACGGAGCCGGGCAGTTGGCCTCCAGCACCCGGGTTCACGATGGTGGGCAGTGAGCTGACCGCATTGGGGTCGGTACTGCGGTTACCGTATGTGGTTGGTGCCATGAATACACCGCCAGGAACGATGTATTCTGCTCCTGCCAGGCCGCGGCGAACGCGGCGGGTGATCGTCTTGAATTCTGCGGGAACAAGTTCGTAACGGGTGTAGGCTTCGCGGGCAACCACACGTTTGGTAACCGTTTCGTACTTCGCTTCTACCTGGCGGGTAACCACTTTAGCTGGGCTGACAAGGCGTTGTACCTGAACATCGCGGTATTTAGCTTCAGAGGATTTCTCCGTGATGGTGGGGCCACCAACGAGAATCTGACGGGCGCCGTACACAGCGGGCTCGTAGCTCAGGCGGACACAGTAGTCGTCTCCTCCCTGCTCGACGGCAGCAACGGTGTAACCTGCAGGACAGGCTTCAGCGATCACTTTATCCACGGTCTGAGTTTGCGCGGGTACTTCCACCTGACAGAAAGAAACACAGTCTCCGGTTTCACACTCAACGGGAACCTGCTGGAAGGTCATGTAAGCAGGGCTTACTTCAACCGTTTCGGTTTCGGTCCGGAAGGAGCGTGGAATGCGGTCGAGTTTTACCCGGCTTTCGGTGGTGATGTAAGGTGCAATGGTACCAACCTGCATTTGCTGCAACAGGCGGGTGCCTTCGGCGCGGGCGGCATCAATACCGTTGGCTTTGATGTAAGCACTGCTGAACGGGCTGTCTGCATTGTCAGGGTTGAATAGCTTAGCTATATCGTTGTTGGTGTACAGCGAAGGAGTGTTGGCGTTCATCGGGCTGTTGGGCGCGTTGAGGAAGCCATTGGGGTTGTTGGGGTTAAAAGGGTCAGTGCTGGAATCGATGCCCTTACGGCTGTTGGGATCAAGTACATTGCCGTAGTTGGTAGAGTAGATGCCGGGGCGGGTGTCGTCGCTCATACCGTAGTACAGGTTGGCGTTGGTCACGGTTTCGTAGGTAGGCTGGCCAACGCGGTACTCAGTAGCGCCTTCTTCAACCAGTACCCGTTCGGTAACGGTTTCGAATTTAGCTGCCTCAACAACCATCTCTTCGTAAGCGGGAGCAACCATGACGCGCTCCTCTACGGTAGTGTATTCTGCGGGTACATCCACCAGGCGGTAACCGGCAGCTTTTACCATTACCTCTTCGGTGTAGGTTTCATACTGTGGCTCAACAACGATCATATGCTCCGAGGCGCCGGAGGTGTTGATGCTTTCTGTTACAGACTGGAATTGAGCGGGGATGTGGCACACTGCGTAGCATTTCCCGGCTACTTCGGGTGGGGTGCCGGAGGGCAACGGCAGTGTGTTTTGTGCAACAAGGAATGAAGTGGCGCAGGCAAGCAGGCCGGCCAGGTAAAGCTTGGTCATAATGTAGGATGTTCTGAAAGGTAATGTAGTCTGAAGCAAAATAAATCCAGCCGAGCGCAACGGGCCAGACAGCATTCGCACCCCGAAGGTAAGAAACCTTGGGACAGATGCTAACGGAGCAGCCCGAAAATCTTAGAAAATACTACTTGCGCTTAACGGCAGTGCTATCGAGTTGGATCTCGTTCACCTGATAGCTGACGTTGAAATCATCCAGAACTGCGTCCAGAATACGGTCGTCTCCAATAGTATATTTTTGCTTAAGACGGTGGCCGTAAAGCCCCGCCAGAGTAGCCCAGTAACGGGCCGTAAGGCCTCCCCGGAGGTCTTTGATGAGATCGTAGGTTGGGATGTCGAGCTCGCGCTCAATCATTGCCATCAAGACTTTCCCCTGGGTCTTCGACATCTTTTTCAGAGGGGCTTCGAACTTTTCTTCCAGCTCTTTTTGCAGTTTCTTATTGTAGCGTTTACGCTCGCTCTTTTTCATGTTCTGCGTCATGTACTCGGTCTCCCGGTAAATGCGGATGGCATCCACTGCGTACGGGTAGGCACGCTGTGCGTAAATCCGGTACCGACGGTACTGCTTGTATTCATCTTCGGTCTCGAATACCTCGGGGCTGCTTACTGAAACATCGCCAAGTTGGGCCACAATGAGGGTGTCCCCACAGTCGTCAACCATGTATGGGTAGTACTTTCCGTCCACTTTAGTGTAGCCGGTCTGTGCGGTGAGCACAGGTGCAAAGGCCACCAACAAAAGAGGCAGCAGCGACAGAAGCGGGAGTATACGGGCGCGGCCGCAGGTACCGGGAAAGGTTTTGAAAAGCAAAGTGGAAGGAATATGCATAGATGGCCGGAAACGATTGTTACTTAAAGATAAATGCTTTTAGATTAGCCTTAGGTGTAATTAGGATGTTAAAATTTAGACATCCCTCTCACATCAGGGACATTCAGAGCTTACAAAAGGTCTGGCTTGCATAAAATGAGCATCTTTTTTCGCCTGCGTTACCTGAGGAGAGAAACACCGGCGTTGCGACTGTGCAGTCAAAGCAGATAACTCCCTCGGGCAAGCGTGGTATAGTCTTGTGCCTGGGTAAACCGAAGCGGAAGGGGAATGATCTAAGCGCACGCGGATGAGGCTTTCGTACAGGTGAGTTATTCCACCAGCCAACCAGAAACATATTCTTACGACCCAGAAGACACTGTGGGCAGGGCGATAGGAGCCCGCTCTGCCGAAAGCTATCGCTTGCGCGTCAGTTGTTTAGCCAGTCGTGGCTACTTTGCTGCCATCTCGGCCTGCAGTTTCTTCCCCTCCGCAATTTGCTCTTTCGTATCGCGGAGCGGCTGGCCAACCTTGTTTAATTCGAAGAGGTAAGTATCCCTCAGGGCTTCGAATTCAGGAAGGAGGCTGTCGGGCATATTTTTAGCGGGCGGGAAACGGAGTTTGGTATGATCGATCTGGCGGCCATCTTTCCAGAAACGGTAGCAAACGTGCGGCCCGGTAGCCAGTCCGGTTGAACCAACGTAACCAATGGTTTCTCCCTGGCGGACGCGGGTACCGACGCTCTGGCCTTCCTCGAACTTCTGCATGTGCAGGTACTGGGTGGTGTACTGCTTGCTGTGGCGGACTTTTACGAAGTTACCGTTGCCTCCACGCCGGCCGCGCTCCACGATGACGCCATCGGCGGTTGCCAGGATAGGCGTGCCGCGTGCCGCGGCGTAATCGGTTCCCAGGTGCGGCTTGATGCGTTTCTGTACGGGATGAAAGCGACGTAAGTTGAAAGCGGAACTCATCCGGCTGAACCGAACGGGAGATTTCAGGAAGGTACTCTTCATCGGTTCACCGTTGAGACCGAAGTAGCCCTGATACGTAGAATCCGGGGAGCAGTACCAGAAAGCGTAGATGTCATCGCCACCGGTAGAGTAGCGGGCTGCTTTAACCATGCCAGGCGCAGCATCTTCGCCCTCAACGAATTTCTTCTCATAGATAAGCTGGAAGGCATCGTTGGGCTGAACGTGGTAGAAGTCCACCGACCACTGGAGCGCGTCTTCCATCCGGTCTGTGAGGGCGTGGCTAAGGCCGGCACCCGTCATCGCGTTCCAAAGGTTAGACTCAATTTTGCCTGCAGCAAGGGCGATTTCCGTTTTTACCGGCAGCCTGGTGCGTTCGCTGAGGTCGCCTCCTTTAAGGTCGAGCCGTACATATTCGTAAATGGAAGGCTGGTAGGCCAGGAAGTCGGGCCCTTCGGTATCCTCATCATCGATGATGGTGTAAACACGTCCGGCCCGGAGGTCACGGACATCAAGCAGTTCGTTGAATGCGTTGGCGGCATCGAAGGTTTGCTGATTATCCAGTCCCTGCTGAAGCAGGATGTCGGAAAGCGTCTGCCCTTCAAGAATGGTATCCGTACGGAGAGATACAGTATCGGTAGCCAGCCCAAAGCGCAGGGTGGGGGTGACGATGGGGAAAGCGTTTGTCGTAAGCTCCGGGTGGGGCGGCGGCGGCGCCAAACCTACCAGAGAGTAGACGATGGCTGCACAGACAAAGAGGCAAAGTGCGGAAACAAGTGCTACCCGGGGGAGGCGCAGTTTCCGCTTTCGATGCGGTAAATTCACGTTTTTTGTTTTAATCCTGGTCGCTCCGGAAAAGCCGGAAAACCAATAGCTCTTTTTTCGAACCTTGTGTAGTTCTGGCGCAAATATAGCAATTGTTGCAAGAGTTTCTGAAATTGACGTTTTAAGCGACGGAGCAGGGCTAGCCATCGCGATTTATGCCGCTATGAACAACAAGATCAGTTCGGGCAACACCTGCTGTGGGGCTTTCCCTGCTCGGATATAACTCCGTCAGGCGCGCGCCGGGGTAATTTGCTCATGCTGCAATCAGCAGACATAAATACAAAACATCTATATTTGTAACAACGTTAGATATCAAATATCAACCAACTTACTCTACCAAAACGTATCCCAAAATGAGAAATTTCTTCACCCTGATCGTGGCCATGTTGCTCACGGCAGGCTCGTTGCAAGCCGAGCAAATCTTTGTCCTCTTCGACGGTACCTGTGGGGACCGCGTGAAGTACGAACAGTCGGTTGCGCAGCAGCCACGGCTCGATTATTATGCATATCACTTCTCCTTTCAGGGTGGAGACCGGCTCTTGTTAGAAACTGGTGCAGAGGGAACTACGGTTCAGAACTTCCTGCCCCAGGGCTACATTTACTGTGGCGACCCGCGCCTCAGCCTCGAACTTGCTAACCGCGTGAACGGCGGCGTTGACCGGGTATTCATTTTGCTGCCAACGGCTAATAATCAGTACATCATTCAACCGGTAATCATGGCGTCGGTGTTGCAGCGTAACGGAGCATCTTTTTCCTACTTCAGCCCACTTACCGGCTTTCAGTTCGATACCGAAAACGGTATTATCGGTGAAAACCTCGCGGTAGACAACGAAGGGGCAAAGGTCTACTTCGAAGGCCGGGAAACAAGCCCCTGCGCTGGCTACTTTTTGTTCCGCCAGTTGAAGGTAGGAGCCTCTTACCCGGTTATCGATTATAAGATTTCTCCGGAAATCGGAGTTTTCGAACGTAGCCTCGGCAGCGACGGGATCAGTACTACTGGTGGAACGATCGTTGCCCGCGAGGTAAACGGCATGCCCGTTGCCAACTACCTGAGTTCGGTTTGTGCTTCTGCAACCACCATAGCCCAGAACACCGCAAACACCCCGGCCATAACACCCCCGGCTTACGGTGGCACCCCGCAACCACAGGCTTATGGTACCCAACAGCCCGCTCCGCCCCAGCCGTACTACACTCAGCCTCAGGAGCAGCAAGTACAACCCGAGTCGGTTGCTTACGGCACAGCTTCCCAACAACCCTCCACGACCGTCACAACTGTAAACCACACCGTGGCAAAAGGCGAAACCCTTTACGCTGTATCCCGTAAGTACAACACAACGGTAGATGCGGTGAAAACTGCCAACGGGCTAACCAGCAATACTTTGTTTCCCGGCCAGCAACTGGCAATCACTACTACAATGTCGGTCCCGGCCAATGAAGTAGCTATGGCTCCTGCCCCTACCGTTCCTACCACTCCTTATAATGCCGGTAATGTTGCTTATTCAAATCCGGGAGCGGCCCAGCCAACTCCTTACAGTACAACCCCGGCAACCCCTCAGGCTTACGGCGCTCAGCAGACGGCACGTAGTGGTCAGGCAGCAGTCTACGGAGAGAACCTCCACATAGTACAACCCGGAGAGACGGTGGCGAGCATTGCACTGCGTTACGGATATACTTCGGCCAAATTCCGCGAGATGAACGACATCGGCGCCAATGAGGTCGTACGGATTGGTCAGCAACTGAAAACAACAGACTGTAATTGTCCGGTGCAGGAGGCTGCGCCCGCCGAAGCAGCACCGGCAGCGTACGGCCAGCCCGCCGCAACGCCCCAGTCGTACAGCCAACCCGCCGCTACACCTCAGGCTTACGGTCAGCCCGCTACGGCCAGCCCGCAGGCTTACGGTAACGAGAGCGGAACTGCGCAGCCAGCAACACCGGCTTACCGTACACCGCAGGGCTACCAGGCACCTCAGTCGGCTCCGGTTCCGGCAACGACCACTCCAAAGGTCGCCGCCCCGACTACAATCACGAACAATCCTAATTTTGGCCAGGTAGTACCCAATGCGTCTGCACCTCCGAGCTCAACTATGGGCCAACTGGAGGCGCGTGGCAGTACTGCGCCTGCGGCGCAGCCAACCAACGCCAACCCTGCTACTTACAATGCGTACCCTGCACCTGCGCCCGCGCCCACGCAGTACCAGTCGCCCAACCCTGTTCCCAATGCATACGGAACTCCGGTAGGGGTAAATACCCAGCCGGCGGCGCAACCGACCAACCGCGCGTTTCACCTCGTACAGGAGGGCGAAAGCCTGTACTCGATTGCGCGCCGTTACGGGATTACTACCAATCAGTTGCGGGCACTCAATAACCTGGACAACGGCAGCGTGATCGTTCCTTTCCAGAAATTGTACGTGAACTAATGTTGTTGCCGGAGCCGTAATGATTACGGGGAAGAATGCCCGGTACCCGGGAAAATAGCTTCTGTACCCTCGTTTTGTTACGTTCCGGAGCGAACATACAGCCTTACATATGGCTTTATAGACGGCGAAATCCTTTACCCGGGCTTCGCCGTCTTTGATTTACCTTTGCACCAGACTAATCCCGGAGCGCTGCTCCTCCTTAAAATATGACCACCCTCCTCTTATTTGCGTTTTTCTCCATTGCCTTCTCCTTCATGTGTTCCATCTGGGAGGCGGTATTGCTGTCCATTTCACCCTCTTACGTACAAATCAAAGTCGCGGAAGGTGGCAGGACCGGCGAGCTGCTGCAGAAGTTCAAAAAGGACGTGAATGCACCCCTGACGGCTATTCTTTCTCTCAACACGGTTGCCCATACCGTAGGGGCAATTCTGGTAGGAGCCAGCACCGGCGCCGCCTTCGGTGAGGGTGGTTTTACCATCCCCGGAATCGAGTATGTCGTAAGCTACGAGGTGCTTGTGAGTGTTGTAATGACGCTTGCAATCCTGATCCTTTCGGAAATTATACCCAAAAACCTTGGCGCAACTTACTGGAAACAGTTGGCCCCGTTTACGGTGAAGGCACTCAACGTTCTGGTTACGATTTTTACCTGGACGGGCTTTATCTGGGTATCCGATAAAATCAAAAAGCTGTTGCTGCGCGGTGATGACCCCCACGGAACTGCACTGAGCCGGACCGAGTTCATTGCGATGGCCGAAGCCGGTACCGAATCCGGTGAACTCAAAATCGAAGAAGGGCGGATTCTGAAAAACCTGCTCGCTTTCGAATCGCTCACCGTTCACGACGTAATGACACCCCGAACCGTAGTGGTTGGTGCGCGTACCACGATGACGATTAACGAGTTCTACGAGAAATTTGATGGCAGCCCGTTCAGCCGCTACCCGGTTTTTGGGGAAACCCGCGATCAGGTAGAAGGTTACGTCCTCAAGGATATGGTCTATAAGGCTATCATCGAAGAAGCCGGGAGCGAGCCGCTCACTACACTGATGCGCGACCTTGTACCGGTACCACAAACCACGACGCTGCACAAACTCATCGACCTGATGCTGGAGCGCCGCGAGCCGATCGCAATGGTCGTCGACGAGTTTGGCGGTCTGGAAGGTTTGGTAACTATGGAAGATGCCATGGAGACTCTGTTGGGCCTCGAGATCATGGATGAAATGGATACCAGCAAAGATATGCAGGACCTGGCCCGCAACCGCTGGCGGAAACGTGCAGAAAGCATGGGGCTTGACCTTTCGGAAATGGAAGGAAATGCCATCGATGCCGTTGTAGACGGAAAGGTGAGCAAAGCCGTAAACGAAGCGGTGAACGATGCCGTAGACGCTGCGGTGAAAAAGGATGCTTCCGGATCGTAATTAACGGACTGAAGTAGAATACGGCGCGGCCGCAGGTGCAGAGAGGGCTTGCAGAACACCGTATCTTTGCTGTCGAACTCAGCAATCCGACTGGCCGTCGGTTTCCTCTATTGTGCTGAAGTACGTTGGATGATGCCCCGATTGCCCGCAAATAATCCGGCAGGGTTGCTGAACATTTAAGATTACAGAATATTCCGTATGCCAAGCGTATCCCACCGTTCAGAAACGGTCCCGTTGTCGCCCTTCCGAAAGCTTATTCCCTACGCCGATAAGGCAAAGGCTGCAGGCCGGCATGTGTACCACCTCAATATTGGCCAGCCAGACATTAAGACGCACCCCCGGGCAGTATCCCGCTTCCGGGAGTTGGACTGGGATGTACTCGAGTACAGCCCCAGCAACGGCATTGCCAGTTACCGCAAGGCCCTTACCGGCTACTACGCCCGTTTTGGAGTAACACTATCTGAAGACAATATAATGGTGACTACGGGAGGCTCCGAGGCCATCCTGTTCTTCATGTTGGCTTGTCTTGATCCCGGAGATGAGATTATCGTTCCGGAACCCTTCTATGCTAACTACAATGGCTACGCCCACATCGCCGACGTGAGGGTGGTGGCGATCACCAGTCATATCGAAGATGGCTTCAGTTTGCCCAGCCCGGAAGCTTTTGCCAACAAAATAACCCGACGTACCAGAGCCATCATCATTACCAGCCCCAATAACCCAACGGGAGCCTGCTACTCGGACGAAGAGATGGACAGCCTGGCAGCAATCGTAAAGGAGAATGACCTTTTTCTGTGCGCAGATGAAGTGTACCGGGAGTTTGCCTACGAAACGGAGCTGCGCTCCGTTCTGCAGATTCCTGGCCTCGAAGAGCATGCTATCGTTATCGACTCTGTGTCGAAGCGTTACAGTGCCACAGGAGCGCGGGTGGGCGCGCTGGTGTGCCGCAACCCGGACATTCTCGCCGGCGTAGATCGTTTTGCCAAGCTTCGGCTGAGCCCTCCCGGTTTGGGGCAAATGCTGTCGGAGTGTATGCTTCAGGACGATGCGGCCTACCTCGCCGGCGTGAAAGATGATTACCGCGCGCGGCGGGATACTGTCTACCGGCGGTTACAGGAAATGCCGGGCGTATTCAGCTACCGGCCAGGAGGCGCTTTTTACTGCTTCGCCCGGTTCCCGATCGCTGACAGCGAAGATTTTTGCCGTTGGCTGCTCGAAGATTTCGAACACGACGGGGCCACTGTAATGCTGGCTCCCGGTCCCGGGTTTTACGCTACGCCCGGCTTAGGTAAAAGTGAATGCCGGATCGCCTACGTACTGAACGTGGACGACCTGGAAAAAGCGATGGATTGCCTCGCTGCCGCCTTGCGGGTGTACCCGGGGCGACTGGTAGAAAAAGTCGGCGTTTTGTAGCGGAAAGCCAATATGGGGAGGCGGCTGTAAGGTGCCGCCGGTTTAACATAAGCATTTCTCCTGAAAGGCCATTCTCTGAGGCGCAGCTACGTGCTTCGGAAAACCTCGCGTGCACCTGCGACCGCGCCCCGAAACTGTGTTAGTTGCTCAGTATTTCCCGTACCTGATCTTCGATCAATTCATCTACCCAGCGCTGGTACTGTTTGCCGCTGGGGTGGAGGTTGTCGGTGGCGACAAGTGATGGATCATCGATGCCTTCCTGCGATATCGGCGTTATGTTGATAAACGGAATGCCATAGCTCTCCGTAATTTCCCGGCAGGCCGCATTGAATTGTCTTACCCCTTCGGAAATGTCGGGGTTGCCACCGCCAAAACCGGTGAAGGCATAATCCGGAATAGATACGACGAACACACGGTCGCGGTTGTTGCCGGCAAATACGATGGCCTGGTTGAGCAAGTCTTCGAATTCGGTCCGGTATTCGGTCAGGGACCTGCCCTGAAACTGATTGTTTACCCCGATGAGGAGAGATACAAGGTCGTACGTCGCGCGCAGATCGGAACGGGCACCGATGCCGTTAATGAGGTCACGGGTAGTCCAGCCGTTGGTCGCTACGATGTCGGTAGCGGAAGAGTACGATTTACCATCAGCACCGGTTTGCAACAGGTTGGCAGTAAGCAGTGCTGGCCAGCGTTCGTTATCGGCAACGGCGGTACCGATGGTGTAGCTGTCGCCCAGGGCCAGAAAGCTGATGGTATCGGTAGTATCGGTTGGGGGGGTAATCTCTATGGGCATAAAATCATCGTCATCGTTACAGGCGAAGATAAAGAGGGGAAGCCAGAGTAGGATTGTCAGGAGTTTCATTTAAAATATTTGATTTGTGCTAACCGGAAAAATGATGTCGCATAGAGACAGTCAGACGATTTAAGGAACTCGGACGACTATGGAGGTGAACAGACCGGGACGTGCAGACTAGTTACGCACGATGTATTGCGTCCGGTTTCAGTTGAAGTCAGTATAACGAGGGCCAGAGGAGCTGAATGCTACCCGGATACTCCAGAGATGCGGGGGAAGAAATACCCGCCGGTGCGGGGGGAGTGGTATAATCTGGCTGTAATATTTAGCTTTTGTAGTGGCCCCTAGGAACAGTGGGCAAAACTACCGTGGCTGCAAAATGTTCAATGGCGGAACATTGGCCGGGGAGAACCTGATCTGCACATAAATCAAGAGCATAGCTATGTATCATTTCTGGGAAATAATCGTGAACGCTTACCGGGATTACGCGAACTACCTGTGGCATGACATCACCCAGCCGCAGTGGTCATCGTATTTCTACGCGCTGATTCTGGTGTCGTTGGTGTTCTTCGTTCTTGAAGTTGTAGTTCCCTGGAGAAGAAATCAGGCCGTTTTGCGGAAGGACTTTTTTCTTGACCTGTTCTACATGTTTTTCAACTTCTTTCTCTTTTCACTGGTGGTTTACAATGCGGCTTCGAGTGTCGTGGTGGACATAATCAACAACGGAATCAGCTGGCTCACGGGAGGTTTTGATTTGCAGGCCAGCAACCCGATGCGGTTCTGGCCGCTGTGGGCAGTGCTGCTGCTAGGCTTCTTTGTCAGGGATTTTATTCAGTGGTGGGTACATCGGTTGCTGCACCGTTCCGATTTTTTATGGCGCTTTCACCAGGTGCATCACTCGGTGCAGGAAATGGGGTTTGCCGCTCACTTGCGCTACCACTGGATGGAGACAGTCGTTTACCGGACCATTGAATACCTGCCGTTGGCCCTTTTGGGGATCGGGCTCTACGATTTCTTCATCATTCATCTGTTCAGTTTAGCGTGGGGGCACTACAACCATGCTAACATCCGGCCGCCCTCGTGGATTACGGGCGGTATTGTGGCCGGACTAGTGGGCCTGGCGATGGGGAGTGGAAGCTTTGATTTTGCCGTCGTTGCTGACCCTAACTGGTTGACTACCCTTGCCGGAGGCCTGATCGGTTTCGGAGCGGGAGCAGTCCTGCTGGGGCCGGTTATGAGAATTATCTTCAATAGCCCGGAAATGCACCTTTGGCACCACGCAAAGTCACTCCCTGAAGAGCGGCGGTATGGTGTTAATTTTGGCCTTACCCTCGCGATCTGGGACTACATCTTCGGCACAAATTACCAACCCTACGATGATGCCGAGCTCGAGCTCGGGTTTGAGGGGGTAGAGAAATTCCCGGCAGGCTTTGTCGGGCAGTCGGTTGGGGTTCCTCCGTTGATGGGGGATGATGATTAAACGGCAGAGATTTTTATTCGTTGGTTAAGTCGGGCGTATTAAGGGGGAATTAACGTGCCATACTTTTCAGGCGCTCTACTTCACCGACTTCTCTGTTTAGTTTTCGCCCGCTTCCGAGTGGAATGGTAAGCCCGGCGGCCATCATTCCGTCGGGTTGTACGACCGGGCCGAGGCGTACACTCAGGTCATCCGATATATCGAATTCCTGGAGGTGTGCATCGGTATAAGCTTCTACGGCCTGAAGCAAATAGCCCACAAAAATACCGATATAGGCGGTTTGGCGGGCTCTGTCGGCCGTTGCGCGCGCCTGGAGCAGTGCACTGTCAGAGACCAGGTCGGCGGGGAACTCGTCTTCGGTAACCACACAATCATCGGCCTGTCCGAGGCAACGGTTTTCGAGGGCAGTGGTGTACCTGCGGTAACTCGTTTGGTTGAAATCGGCGTATGCCACCAGGCCGAGCAGGCCACTATAAACCAACGGGACCTTCCACCAGCGCTTGTTGTAGACCTGGCCTCCGCCGGGGATGGCCGCCCAGAGTAAAGCATTGCGTGGGTTCCTTTTCAGCTCTTTCAGGGTTGGCAGCGTATCAATGGCCACGACCGCCGCGGTATCGATTTCTACGGGGCCAGTGGTCTGTGCCGGCGCGGCCGCAGGTGCAAAAATAAGGACGAAGAGCAATGAGGGTAATATCGCTATCCTCAGGATAGCAGAAAATGTGCAAGTACCGTAGCGGTTGAGATTAGTCATGTAAGGGAAAGACACGCTTTCGTCTGGTTACGTGGGTTGGGCAAAGAGGTTTAACTACCTGCTAACACCATTACTCCACGTATTTATAGAAGCTTTCCAGTTCTTCCTGGTTGGTGAATTTGATGGTAATACTACCGGATTTGGCCGTTTTGCCGTCCAACTTTACCTGTACCTGCTTCGTGCCGAAGAAGTCCTGAAAAGCAACCTTCACGGTCTTCAGGTCTTCGTTCTCGGGCTGGCGAACCGGGCGGGAGGTTTTCTTCTTTTTGTAGTTCTTGGCCTCTTCTTCAATTTTGCGGACGTTCCAGCTTTCACCTTTCGTGAGGATCTCGTTGAGGAACATTTCCTGAAGCGCAATGTCCTTTATGCCGAAGAAAGTCTTTGCGACCCCGATGCTGATCTTTTTCTCCCGGATGGCTTTCTGTACTTTAGGCGAGGTCTTCAGAATACCAAGATAGTTGGCAACGGTCGGCCGGCCCTTCCCAACCCGCTGGGCGAGTTGCTCCTGGGTCATATCGTAATCTTCTGACAGGCGGTAATAAGAATAGGCCACCTCCATGGGGTTGAGGTCTTCGCGCTGGATGTTCTCAATCAGCGCCATTTCCAACAGCTCCTGGTCGTTGGGTGTCCGGATAAAAGCAGGTACCTCGGTAAGGCCCGCCAACTGACTTGCACGGAAGCGCCGTTCACCGCTGATGATCTGGTAGGTTCCATCGCCCATATGGCGAACCGTCATCGGTTGAATGATGCCATGCACCTTGATCGACTCGGAGAGTTCCTGCAGGGGCTGTTCCTCGAATTCCTTTCGGGGCTGGTCCGGGTTGGCGTGAATTTTATCGACAGACAGATAGGCGAAATCTTTGCTGAGGGCAGCGATGGTCTCCTTAGGAGCATCTGCGATTGCCTTGTCAAGGTTTTTCTCTTCTTTGCTGTCTAACCGCTTACCACCAAAGAGGGCGTCGAGGCCTGAGCCGATTTGAGCCTTACTTGCTTTTCGTGGGACGGGTTTTGCCTTAGCCATATCAGATCTTAATTTTTAGATGGGTCGGCAAAGATAACGAACATGGTCTAAGGAAAAACAACAGCTACCGTAACGTTTGGGTAACACTTTGCATAAAGTTCCGAGAGCAATACCTTAGGGGTATTCGTAGGGCCGCTTCCGGGATATATCATTTCTTCGGGGGCGGTCTTTTAGATGGCGGTCTCTTCTTTGTCCACCTTCCGTTATCCCTGCTTAAGAATTACCGTACACAATGGCGGCACGGTCAGTTCGATGTGGTAAGGCCGTCCGTTCCACTCCGACGGTACGGCTTTGAGCGTTTTGATCTCGTAGTTGCCCGTTCCGCCGTACTGCGCGTCGTCGCTGTTGAGGAGCACGGAGTATTTGCCTTTGGCCGGTACGCCTACCCGGTATTTGTTGCGGACAGTAGGGGTGAGGTTGTTGATCACAACAACCGTGTCGTCGTCCTTTTTCCCGCGCCGGAGGTAAGTCAGGATGCTGTTCTGGTGATCGCCCAAGTCGATCCATTCAAACCCTTTGGGGTCGTAGGCTTGTTCGTACAGGGCGGTGGTGGTCTTGTAAATCTTGTTGAGGTCGGAGAAGTATTTGCTCAGCGTTTTGTGCGGGGTGTACTTGGTCAGGCTCCAGTCGAGTCCTCGTTCGATGCTCCATTCGGTCGTCTGGCCGAACTCACCTCCCATAAACATCAGCTTGCTGCCCGGGTGGGTGTACATGTAGCCGTACATCGTCCGAAGGTTGGCGAAACGCTGCCATTCATCTCCCGGCATCCGGTCAATCAGCGGCCCCTTGCCATGCACGACTTCGTCGTGGCTGAGCGGAAGCATGAAGTTTTCCGTAAAGGCATAGACAAGGCTGAAGGTCAGCTCGCCGTGGTGGTAGCTTCTGTGAACGGGGTCGTTCTTGAAGTAGGCCAGGGTGTCGTGCATCCAGCCCATCATCCATTTTTGCCCGAAGCCGAGGCCTCCGACATAGATGGGGCGTGATACTCCGGAGAAGCTGGTAGACTCCTCGGCGATTGTCATAGTATCGGGGTATTCCCGGTAAACTGCTTCGTTGAATTCGCGCAGGAAGGCAATGGCTTCTAGGTTTTCGTTGCCGCCGTATACGTTGGGGATCCATTCGCCGGCGTTACGGCTGTAGTCCAGATAAAGCATCGAGGCTACCGCATCGACCCGTAACCCATCCACGTGGTAGCGGTCTAGCCAGAAGAGGGCGTTGCTAATGAGGAAGGACCTGACTTCGTTACGCCCGTAATTGAAAATGGCACTCTTCCAGTCGGGGTGAAATCCCAGGCGTGGATCCTCGTGATCGAATAAGTGCGTGCCGTCGAAATCGGCGAGACCGTGTGCATCGGTAGGGAAGTGGCTCGGCACCCAGTCAAGGATAACACCGATGCCGGCTTTGTGCAGTTCCTGCACGAGGTACATGAAGTCCTGCGGGCCGCCAAATCGGCTCGAGGGTGCAAAGTAACCGGTAATCTGATATCCCCAGCTTGGGAAGTAGGGGTGCTCCATCACCGGGAGGAATTCCACGTGGGTGAAATTCATCTCTTTGACATAGTCGACAAGTTCGACGGCCAGCTCGCGGTAACTGAGGCTTTCGTGGCCCTTTGGCTTTTTCCACGATCCGAGGTGGACTTCGTAGACAGAGTATGGTTTGTCGATACCATTATGCTCTGTGCGGTTTTCCATCCATTCGGCATCGTCCCACTCAAAATAAGTATCCCAAACGATACTGGCAGTCTTCGGCGGTGTTTCCCACAGGCGGGCAAAAGGGTCTCCTTTTTCGAGCCAGCGGCCATTGGGGCCGTCAATGGCGTATTTGTAGATGGTTCCGTTTCCTATATCAGGGATAAAGCCTTCCCAGATTCCGCTCGAATCCCACCGGGGGTTGAGTTGGTGGGTCCCTCTGTTCCAGCTGTTGAAGTCGCCAACCACCGCCACGTACTTGGCATTGGGAGCCCAGACGGCAAAATATGTACCAGAAACTCCATTAACCTCAATAACGTGACTGCCTAATTTATCATAGGCACGGAAGTTTTTCCCAGCCTTCCACAGGCTGATGTCGAAATCTGAAAATAAGCTGTGTGCAGTAACGGTAGAAGGAGTACTCATTATGGTAGGGTGGATTTTGAAAAAGTCTGGTTAGCCACGGGGCCTTAAAGTAGTAGTAACCGTTAAAAGGGCGGGATGTTAGCTGATCTGGGACCTTTCGTGGGAGATTGAGCTTTCGGGCGGTAAACCTGGCACCCAAACATACGCAACCTTATAAAAAAAGCCATCGCTACAGTGATCTGCAACGACGGCTTTCTTTCGTTTTTGGTGATTTCCGGCAACTGAGCGTCCGGGAAGAAGCTTACTTCTTTACGCCACCTTTCAGTTCGTCCTGAAGCTTTTTGAGCTCTTCGGTCTTGCCAGCAGCGGCCAGTTTGGCCTGTTGCTGCCACGAGCTGGGGTTAGCGAGGCGGAAGCGGGCACCGGCAGCAGTAAGTACATCGGCCAGTTTCTTGGGCGTTGCAGCACCGAGGTCGGCAAAAGTTACGATGCCGGCGTCGTTGAGCAGGCCGGAGATTTTGGGACCGATACCTTCGATACGCTTCAGGTCGTCAGCAGCAGCTTTTTTGCTGGTTGCTTTTTTCTTTGCGGGAGCAGCTTTTTTGGCGGTAGCCTTTTTAGCCGGGGCAGCTTTCTTTGCGGGAGCGGCCTTTTTGGGAGCCGCTTTTTTCGGGGCGGCTTTTTTTGCGGCTGGTTTCTTTACCTCAGCAACTTCCTCAAGCGTAAGAACGCAGTTGTCGGAAGCATAGCCGCTGGAAGTGTAGCCAGGGGCATCCCAGTCATTCTTCCACTCCTGGTTGTCTACCAGGTAACGGAACTGGTATTCGCCGGGGACGAGGCTGATGTCTGCTTTATAAGCACTTTTTCCTTTAGACATCGGCAGGCCTTTGTCCCAGCTCCAGCCGTTGAAAGTTCCAAGAACCCGTACGTCGCGGTTGGCGCCAACCTGCTCGAAAGGCACCTCGAAAGTAACCTTGTATTGCTTCTTGGATTTTACGAATGACTTCTTAATCATAATAATGTGATTGAAATTTTGGTGATGGTATAGGTTATTGGGCTTAGTGTCGTTTTTATACTAACACCAATATGAAAGCAAAGTTAGGTCGAAGTATCTGACTCTCAAAGAGTTTTAACGTACCCGCTGGGAAGGCTTATTCCGGTGTAAAACAGGCTTGTTCCTGTTTTCCACTTATAAATTTTGTTTTTTTGACTATGAGCAAAGAAGTCTGGTAAAGAGCTTGTTACAGCCAAATTTATCTTCGGGAGAGAGGTGGGTGATTACTTTGAAAAAAGTTTAAAATTTCTTCACTTTTATCAAAAAGCCGCTGTATTTCCTGATAGTACCGCCCAAGATCGCTTCCGTCAACTACAGCATGGTGCGCCTGTACCGCCAGTGGCATCATCACTTTATTGTCTTTTTTGTGGTACTTACCCCACACAATGCGGGGAACGCTGTCTCCCTGATCCGCCGCGGGCATCGCGTGGGTGACACTGGTGAAGCTTGCCCAGGGGAAGGTACTCAGGAAGAGATAGTCATCTGCTCCCGGTTCATCCTCAAAGCTTGGCTCGTGCTTCATCCGCTCCATCACGGCTTCTGCAGCGGTATGGAAGGCGAGGGGGTCTTCGTTATAATCCACGGTGCAGAAACTGAACGCAGAGGATGTTGCCGTCGGGACAGCAAAACTCGGCCGGAGGTTGGAATGCTCAACGATCTCCACTGCTTCTTTATCCCCATTATTGCACCTGCGTATGCGCCACCTGAACGGTACGATCTCCAAAGCAGCTCTGCTGATGAGGTAAACCATCGCAGGCGTAAAGCGCAGGGTAGGGGAACGCCGGACACAATCGAGAAACACCGTTATGTCCACTTCTGCCGTGATCCCGAAGTGAGGATTGGCCATGCTGTTAAAATGAGCAAAGTGAGCCTGACGGTGTTCGTCGAATTGTATCTTTTTCATGATAGAACTTTGTAAGCCGTTCCTCTCGCTTGTTTACTTGCTGCGCTGCTTCATTGCCGCTGCTACGAAAGAAACAAACAGGGGATGAGGTGCTTCTACCGTACTTTTCAGTTCCGGATGGAATTGGACTCCGATGAAGTAAGGGTGATCTTTGAGTTCAATGATTTCAACGAGGCCGGTGTCGGGGTTGATACCGGTAATCCGGAGGCCTGCCGTTTTCAGTTGTTCCAGGTAATCGTTGTTGAACTCATAGCGGTGCCGGTGGCGTTCGCTTATTTTGGTGCTGCCGTATGCCTTCGCTGCGATGGATTTCGGTTTCAGGGTACAAGCGTAAGCGCCCAGGCGCATCGTTCCGCCCATGTTCTGAACTTTCTTTTGTTCCTCCATGATGGAAATCACCGGGGCTTCGGTTGTATCGCTTACTTCCGTTGAGCTTGCACCTTCAATTCCGGCAACGTTGCGGCTGTACTCCACAACGGCACACTGCATCCCGAGGCAAATGCCGAAGAAAGGAATTTCGTTTTCGCGGATGTACTTAATGGCGCGGATCTTACCTTCTATACCTCTTTCACCGAAACCTGGTGCTACGAGTACCCCGTCGAACTGACTGAGGGTCTTAGCGATAGATTCTTCGTTGCCTTCCAGCTGCTCAGAGTGGACAGGGATAACGTTTACCTTGCACTCGTTGATGGCACCGGCATGAATGAATGCTTCATAGATCGATTTGTAGGCATCCTGCAACTCGTTGTACTTCCCGACGAGGCCGATCTTGACCTCTCCCGTAGAATTCTTCAGCTTACCCAGGAAGTTTTTCCACCGGCGCAGGTCCGGGGCTTTCCGGTCCGGAAGGCGGAGCTTACTCATCACCTGAGCATCAAGGCCTTCTTTGAGCATGTGCAGCGGTACATCGTAGATGGTTTCTGCATCGATTGCTTCGATGATGCAGGCTTTCTCGACGTTACAGAAAAGAGCCAGTTTCCGGCGAATGCTGTCGTCGATGGGGTGCTCCGTTCTTACCACCAGAATATCTGGCTGAATACCTGCTTTCAGTAATTCTTTTACGGAGTGCTGGGTCGGTTTGGTTTTTAGCTCTTTTGCCGCAGCCAGGTAGGGCAGGAGAGTGAGGTGAATAGCTACACAGTTGTCGCGGCCCAGTTCCCAGCGCAGCTGACGAAGGCTTTCCACGTAGGGCAATGATTCGATGTCTCCGACCGTACCACCGAGTTCGGTGATCACAATGTCGTATTCCGTGCTCTGGCCGAGCAGCTGGACCCTGCGGTTGATCTCGTCGGTGACGTGGGGAATTACCTGCACGGTTTTGCCGAGGTACTTGCCTTCACGCTCGTTGTTGATCACCGTCTGGTAAATCCGCCCGGTAGTGACATTGTTAGCCTGGCTGGTTGGGGTGTTCAGGAACCGCTCGTAATGCCCGAGGTCGAGATCGGTCTCGGCTCCATCGTCGGTAACGTAGCATTCACCGTGTTCGTAGGGGTTCAGAGTACCCGGATCGACGTTGAGATAGGGATCGAATTTTTGGATGGTGACCGTTAAACCGCGGGCTTGCAGTAACTTAGCCAAAGAAGCGGCAATGATGCCTTTACCAAGGGAAGAAGTGACCCCGCCCGTAACGAATATATACTTGCTCATGTATCAGAAATTACGGGACACAAAGGTAGACTATCGCGGGGGATATTCCGGCAGAATAACAGATTAATAGAATGATTGATATCAGTCTTATCCCTCTCATAAAGCTTTAGACTGAAACTCGGCCGGGGTTTGTACCGGCAGGAAATCTTTTGATTTCAGCGGCAGAGCTCTTCACTTGCGGGTTTCCTTTCAGGAAACTTTTGCCGGCCGACTTTACAGCAAGCGCAACATTCACCGCACTTGACCCTCCCGTGAAGCTTTTCGTGTATTAGACGGAGGTATAAATGGAGCATCAGCCTGATAATTAGGGTAGTAAAAGATTCGACCGACGACTCTTCGATATGTTAAAATGGATCGCAATGTTAACTCAATGTGAACTAATTGTTACATTGGTGTGTATTAACTTGCAATCATGTTAATAAAATGTTTCCTCAAGTCGGTTCAAACTTTTGCCCTCTGTGCGGTACTGATGCTGTTTTCAACTGCGGCGCGGACGCAGGGTGCAGTGTCATTCCTGAAGGCAAATACCGTTGAGGCAACCTCTGAAAAAGCAATGCCAGCTGCTGGCAACGAACTTGCTTTCGATTTTACCCGTAACATGATTTTCTTCGAAGCACGGGTGAACGGCAAACAAGGTAGTTTTATTCTCGATACCGGTGCGCCGACTTTGCTGCTTAATAACCGCGGGGCCGCGGTGGGTAATCCTGCACCGACTGGTGTTGCCGCCGGAGGGATTGTCGATCTCAGCAACCAACGTATCGAATCGTTCGAAATGGGAGGGCGAAACACAGGCAAACACTGGGCCATTGCGATGGATCTCCGCGGGATGGAACAACGAATGGGTAAAACCATCGACGGTTTCGTGGGGCACAAAATTCTCAGGGATGGCGAGGTAAGAATCGACTTCCCCGACCGTAAGTTTCAGTTGGTGGAGTCTTCCCGTAAGCCCCGGCATGAAGGCCGGGCACCGGTTACTGCCGTGAAATTCGAATACATCGATCATCTTCCGGTGATCTTACTCCGGGTGGGTAAGAAAAAATTACGCTTTGCTATAGACACCGGCGCAGGCACGAACCTGATCGATAAACGGCTCAGCAAAATTTTTACGCCTACCGGTTCAGAGATGAACGTTCAGGGCTTAGACGGAGATAATAAAAACCATCAGATCGTTACTATCTCTGACCTGCAGTTGGCAGGAGAGGCGCAACCCGAGACCACTTTCGTCGCTATGGACCTTAGTCATTTACAGTCTCCCGGCGAAAGAGCTATTTCCGGAATATTAGGATCCGTGTTTCTTACCGATTATGTAGTCGGCATAGATTATAAGCGCCGTAAAATTAATTTGTGGTAAATTTAACCGCAATTAAATATTAAGTTATCGTCACCTCATAAAAGTAGCCATGGATTTAAGTCAGTTTCCAGAACGTTTTCGGGCAAAGGTTTTGTCTAACATCGTCCGCAACAGCCGGTTGGGCATTGCTATCCGTTTTGGTAAGCTGAAAGGTCAGGTGCTGCCGCTCAGTATCCATCAGGAGGTTCCTTCTCCGAATCCGTTGCATCCTTCTCAGCTAGAAGCCCTGGCCCGCACGGCATTCCACGAATTGCCCTACGAGTTGCAGATTAAGACCGGCGGATTGCAGGATGCATCAGGACCGATTGAACCTGCTTAGTGGTAGCTTTTCCTGCCGGAAGGGTACTGTATTTTCGTTTTTTCACCTTAAGAAAGTCCTAACGGCAGAAGTGCCGGGCAACGTTCTTCTCATTCGTCGTTTCTTTGCGGCAAGGAATCTCACAAAAGAGTTTCTGAATTGACCTTGGAGCAACAATCTCCCCAACATTCTACTGTACCTCTCATTGCATCCTGCGTGCATGCGCCCGCATTTGTCATTGCCCGCTACGCTACTGTCGTCTTCCTGCTGATGGTGGCCTCCGGTTTGCTTACAGGACAGATTATCGACCCTTCCGCTTCTACACGTCCTGTGGAGGGTGATCCCGACTACGATGCTTCTGAAGACCGGCGGGGCGAACCTCAGGAGCAACGCGAAGCTATTGTAGACACTTTCGGCATCTTCAACTATACCGTAGATAACCCCAACTCGGAAACGAACTGGCGGGACAGCCTGCTTGACGGTTTCCAACGGTACGAACCGGATCGTAAGGTCGACTTTGACTACGCAACCATTGGCCAGCGGGGTGGGGCAGCTTACCCTCTTCGTTACCAGGCGCTGCGAAGATCGGGCACAACGGTTGGTTTCCGCCAGTTCGATCTTTACCAGACCACCGGCAGCGACCTGGAATACTACCGTTTGGAGCATCCCTTCACTTACCTCTCTCACGTACGTGAGAGCGAGCAGGAAGACAGCGAGACCATCGCACAGTTTAGCCGCAACTTCGCTGATGGTGTAAATATGGTCATAGATTACCGCCGCATCAACCAGCAGGGCGAGCTGGATCAATACCCGGGGCAGGCCCTGAGAAACACCCACGTAGCAACCGGATTCAGTATCCGGCCACCCGGAAGCAAGTACAGCGGGTTCTTCAGTTTTGCTGCTAATACCTACGAGCAACTTCAAAATGGCGGCATTGTCGATTCTTCCTTTCAGCGAAATGAAGTCGGAGGAGAAATCAGTAACATCGCTAACCTGGAACCCTATCTGGACGAAACCCGCCTGCGGTACAGTTACCGGGAACTGATGGCAACCCAGTACCTGCAGTTCGGTGGCAAGGTGGATTCCATTTCGGGACGGGAAAGACGTGCTTTCACGCTGCGCCACCGGTTTAGATACGATAGCCGCCGCTACCGTGTCTCAAGCGAAGTACTTAACCCCGATAATGCCGACACCCTGAGTTTCTACGTGGACTTTCCCGACCTGCTGCTCGATACACGTGGCGTCAGAAACCAGATCAGCCATAAAGTCATCGAAAACGACTTTACGATTTCAACTTTCCGGCGGGGTACATCAGCCGATAAGGCTACGGTGCAGAAGGATGTGCTGGAAGCGGGCCTTACCCATATGTACCATAACATTGAACAAGACGGAGACTCTACGGTAAACAACCTCCTGGCGCACGCCCGGATCGGACTGCGGCCGAACGACAACCTCAACTTACTGGTCTCGGGGCAGCTTAACCTTGTCGGGCAAACAGGGGACTACCGGGTAGAAGGTGAAGGAACCCTGGACCTGGGCAAGGCCGGGAAATTAGAGCTCAAGGCCCTCAACCAGCTTTATGCGCCCGATTTGGTGCAGCAGGTTTACCGCCTTAACGGCACTACGGTTTGGGACAACGACTTCGGTAAAACCCTTGAGCTGCGGCTGGAAGGCGCCTACACGCTTCCCGTAGTGAAAATTCGGGCCGGACTGGCGTACTCGTTGTTGAATGATTACGTTTTCTTCAATGCAGAAGGCCGGCCGGAACAAGCCAGTGATGTGAACTCGTTGCTGCAGCTTACCCTGGAGCGCGACCTGCACTTTGGACGCTGGAACCTGACCAACCGCCTGCTGCTGCAGGAAGCAGATCAGGATGTCTTCCGGCTGCCGCGCATTTATGGAGAGCACAGTTTTTATTTCTCCGGAAAGTGGTTCAAGGTGCTGGATGTCAACTTCGGTCTCGACCTCCGTTACGCCTCTGCCTTTAGCCCGTACTATTACAATCCAGTCATTCAGCAATTTCAGTTGCAAGACCGGCAGTCACGCAGTTTTCAGTACCAGGTAGATCCCTTCTTCAGTATGCGGGTGACGCGTTTCCGGTTCTTCGTGAAATACGTTCAGGCTAATAATCTGGTGCAACCGGATAATTTGCTGTACCTGACGGCGGATCATCCTTACCCGGACGAAGCGCTCCGGTTTGGGTTCAGTTGGCGACTCCTTGATTAGTGTATTGCGGCAACGGAGCTTCAACGTACAGCCCGCCGGACGGCTCATGCAGGGGCGCGGGCGCAGGTGCAATGGAGGCCGATGAGGTCGGAGCCTGAATGAAAACGCCTCATAATCGTTACGCTCAAATCAGCCCCGACAGCAGCACAAAAGAGGCGCTGCTACCGGCAGATGGAGAAGCAGACTAAAAAACCCTTTGTATAGCTAGCATAATATGTAAACCCTATGTACCTTTGCGGCTCAATTGGGGAAGCCCCGAAAATTTCTACTTATGAAATTGGCCCTGCGCGCTCTGTTTTTGCTGGTTCTGTGTTTTGGATTAACAACCCTCAATGCTCAGCACGACACTGATGATCACGGACATGCCTCCGAACTAACGGAACAGGATAGTGGCGCTCATGGAAGTGAGGCCGCTTACGATCCCGTTGGTACCGTAATGCACCACATTGCTGATGCCAACGAGTTCCATATTCTGGGGCATTACTCCATCCCTCTTCCCGTCATTCTTTACGCACCCGAGCACGGCTTCAAGTTCGGTTTGAGCAGCATGTTCGATCACGGCCACGAAGCCGTAGATGGTTACGTACTCAACCACGGTCGCGTAAACCGGGTAGCTGACCCTTCTTTCCCCTCGGGCCACGTTCACCTCTCCGGTGAGCACCCTATTCACGAAGATGTAGTTACGGTTGACGGCAAAAAGAAGGATGTTGCTTACCTGATGCACGACGGTAAAAAGTACATGCTCGACAAACCATCCACTCTGGACGGTGGCGTCCTCGGTGGAGGTATTACCAGTTTCTATGACTTTAGCATCACGAAGAATGTATTCACGATGTTGCTGGCTACGATCCTGCTCTTCATCATCTTCTCTATTGTAGCCCGTGGCTACAAGAAAAACGAAGGCAAAGCTCCTTCCGGGCTGCAAAGCTTCATGGAGCCGATTTTCGTCTTCATCCGCGATGAGGTGTCCCGCCCAATGATTGGCGAAAAGCACTACGAGCGCTTCCAGCCTTTCGTAATGGCACTCTTTTTCTTCATCCTGTTCTGTAACCTGCTTGGTTTGATTCCTTTCTTCCCGGGCAGCTCCAATGTTACTGGTAACCTCGGTGTAACGATGGCACTGGCTGTAATCGTTTTCATTGTCACTAACCTGAACGGTAAGAAAGACTACTGGGAACACATCTTCTGGATGCCGGGTGTACCTGTTTTCGTTAAGCCGGTACTTGCGGTAGTGGAAATTCTCGGACTCTTCATCAAGCCTTTCTCACTGATGATTCGTCTGTTTGCCAATATCTCTGCGGGGCACATCATCATTCTGAGCCTCATCGGTCTGGTGTTCGTCTTCGGAGAAAACGGAACAAACGTAGGAGGAGCAGCAACCGGCGCATTTGTCGGAGGCCTGTTCACCGCCTTCATGAACCTGATCGAGCTGCTGGTAGCATTCCTGCAGGCGTTCATCTTTTCGATGCTGGCTGCGAGCTACATCGGAGCAGCTGTGGAGGAGCACGATCACCACGATGAGAGCCATGCGGTGGATCATCACCACGGAGGTGCTCATGCTGAAGCAGTAGCACACCACTAAGATAAAATCAATAAGCTTCCGGCGATGGCTGGTCGTGATTAAGAATAACTCATTTTTTCAATCTTTTAAATTCCATACAAATGGGAGCTTTAGGAGCAGGTATTGCAGCACTCGGTGCTGGCATTGGTGTAGGTATGATCGGTAGCAAAGCTACTGAATCCATCGCGCGTCAGCCAGAAGCATCTGGCGACATTCGTACAGCCATGATCATCACCGCCGCCCTCATCGAGGGTGCCGCACTCTTCGCTATTGTTGTTGGCCTTCTGTCCAACGGATAATAGATAAGAACTGCAATACGCAAAGAACGAACCGGCTACCGAACCGCGCTTGGCGGCGGTGCCGGTTCAACCTTTGCAACAATTGAAAAAATCAGCTTACTGTCTTTTAACTAAGAAACTATGTTCAATCTTTTTCTTGTCGACTTCAGCGTAATCAAGCCTGATCCCGGTCTGCTTTTCTGGACAACGATTTTCTTCCTCCTCGTTTGGATTATCCTGGGTAAAGTGGCCTTCAAGCCTATCTCCAAGGCGCTGACCAAGCGTGAAAACGACATCCAGGACTCTATAGACGAGGCTAAGCTTGTACAGGCCCAGATGGCCCAACTCAAGGAAGATAACCAGCGCCTGCTGGCTGAAGCCCGTGAAGAGAGCACCCGCATCGTTGCCGAGGCTGAAGCATTTGCTAAGAAACGTCGTGACGATGCAGTCAACGAAGCTAAAGAAGCTGCGCAGAAGGTTTCTGAGAACGCACAGCGCGAAATCGCCAACATGCGCGACTCTGCCATGGCCGACCTCAAAAAAGAAGTAGGTGCAATGGCCCTCGATATCGCCGAGAAGGTGATCCGTAAGGACCTGAAGAGCGACGCTACTCAGAAAGCCCTCGTATCCGAACTGGTGAATAACCTCAACTAATTCCTGGCATGACCAATCAACAAGTAGCTACACGCTACGCTAAATCATTGCTGGACCTGGCGCTGGAGCGCAACGAACTTAACGCCATCAAAGGTGACGTAGACAGCCTCGTGGAAATGGGTGCCAACCGTGACCTGGCGCTGGTACTGCAGAGCCCCGTGATCAATACCACGAAGAAGAAGGCCATCTTTGCTGAGCTGCTGGATAAAGCAGGAGCACAGGAACTGACCAAAACCTTCGTAAGCACGCTTATCGGTAAAGGACGGGAAGCTGACCTGGTGGGCATTCTGAATGCATTCGACGAGCAGTACAAAAGTCTCAACAAGATAACTACTGTTAACGTCACCAGTGCTACCGCGCTTGACGACAGCAGTCTTCAGACGATCAAGTCTCAACTCGCCGCCGCCGGTAAGACGGAGGCCAATATCGAGATCGTAACCAAGGTAGATCCTTCCATTCTCGGTGGGTTCATCCTTGAATTCGACGGTAAAGTGTACGACGCCAGCGTTGCACACAAACTCAACGAGATCAGAAAAGAGCTCGTTAACTAGGCACCGCACCCGCGTGCGCGCCCCCTCAACAACAACTAAGCATCTTTTAAAGCATAGCAACCATGGCTGGAATCAAGCCCGACGAAATCAGCGGAATCATTAAGCAGCAGCTTGCTGGCGTTACCAGCGCCACCGAACTGGAAGAGTACGGTACCGTACTTCAGGTTGGTGACGGTATCGCCCGTGTTTACGGTCTCGAGAACGCACAAGCAGGTGAACTCGTATCGTTCGAAAACGGTACTGAGGCCATCGTACTTAACCTTGAAGAAGACAACGTTGGTGTTGTACTCATGGGGTCTTCGATTGGTATCAAGGAAGGCAGCCGCGTTTCCCGTACCAGCCGTATCGCCAGCATTCAGGTGGGCGAAGGCATGGTTGGCCGTGTTGTAAATGCCCTCGGTGTTCCGATCGACGGTAAAGGCGAAATCACCGGTACCACTTACGAAATGCCACTGGAGCGTAAAGCTCCCGGTGTAATCTACCGCCAGCCGGTAACTGAGCCGCTGCAGACCGGTATCAAGGCCATCGACGCCATGATTCCGATTGGTCGTGGTCAGCGTGAGCTTATCATTGGTGACCGCCAGACTGGTAAGTCGGCCATCGCCATCGATACCATCCTCAACCAAAAAGAATTCTACGAGCGCGGTGAGCCCGTTTACTGTATCTACGTTGCCTGTGGCCAGAAGGCTTCAACGGTAGCTCAGATCGCTAAAACGCTGGAAGAAAACGGAGCAATGGCTTACTCTACCATCGTTTCCTCATCTGCAGCTGATCCCGCTCCGCTTCAGTTCTACGCACCCTTCGCCGGAGCCGCCATCGGTGAGTTCTTCCGCGATACAGGCCGTCCTGCACTGATCATTTACGATGATCTATCTAAGCAGGCCGTTGCTTACCGTGAAGTATCCCTCCTGCTTCGTCGTCCTCCGGGACGTGAGGCCTACCCAGGTGACGTATTCTACCTTCACAGCCGCCTGCTGGAGCGCGCCGCAAAAATCATCAACGATGATGCGATCGCTCAAAGCATGAACGACCTTCCCGTCAGCCTCAGCAAAGCAGGTATCGTGAAAGGTGGTGGTTCCCTGACGGCTCTGCCGATCATCGAAACCCAGGCTGGTGACGTATCCGCATACATCCCGACCAACGTAATCTCCATTACCGACGGTCAGATCTTCCTTACTTCTACCTTGTTCAACAACGGTATTCGCCCAGCGATCGATGTAGGTATCTCTGTATCCCGCGTAGGTGGATCGGCTCAGATCAAGCCGATGAAGAAAGTTTCCGGTACGCTGAAGCTCGATCAGGCTTCTTACCGCGAACTCGAAGCCTTCGCTAAGTTCGGTTCCGATCTCGACGCTTCTACCCAGAACATCCTCGAGAAAGGTAAGCGTAACGTGGAAATGCTTAAGCAGCCGCAATACTCTCCCGTTTCGGTTGAGAAGCAGGTTGCCATCATTCACCTCGGTACCAACAACCGTATGGCTGAAGTGCCCGTAAACAAAATCAAGGAATTCGAAACTCTCTACCTCAGCGAGGTAGAGCGCCAGATTCCCGAAGTACTCGAGAACTTCCGCGCTAAGAAGTTCGACAAAGCCGACCTGGCTAAGTTGGACGAAGTTGCTGCAGGACTTGTACCACAGTTTTCTTAGTATGTTGGTTCTTTGATTCGTTGGTCTCTTTGCACCAACGAACCAAAACACCAAATTACCAACGAACTAAAATACTAACAAATGGCTAACTTAAAGGAAGTACGGGAACGGATCGGATCGGTGAAAAACACCCAGCAGATCACCAGTGCCATGAAAATGGTTTCGGCGGCTAAGATGTCCCGCGCCTCACAGCGAATCATTCAGATGCGCCCCTACGCGTTGAAGCTGAGTGAAATGCTGACCAATATCCTGAGCAATCTGGAAGGGGACGCGTCGACAGCATTCAACAATGTCCGCCCTTTACAGAAAGCTTGTGTGGTGGTTGTAACCTCCAGCCGTGGTTTGGCTGGTGCGTTCAACACGAACGTTATCAAGGCGGCTGTTTCCAGTATCGAGAATGAACTTCAGGGTTACAAAGAACTCGAAATCATTACCATCGGTAAGAAAGGAGCTGAGTTCTTCGAGCGCAACTACGCGCAGAAGGCCAACGTAACGATAAACCGTGACTTTCAGGAACTACTCTCTGACCTCTCCTTTGAGGTAACCAAGGAAGTTCCTGAACTGATCATGAACCGCTTCGCTGCCGGTGAGTACGATAAAGTATTTGTAGCCTACGCCCGCTTCCGTAACGCAGCGGTTCAGTTCGCGATCTCCGAACAATTTCTCCCGGTTGAAAACAAGGAGGAAGAAGGCGAAAGCAACGCTAAGGCTGACTACATTTTCGAACCCAGCAAAGAAGAATTATTGGAGCGACTCGTTCCTACGATTCTTCAGACGAAGTTCCACTCTTACCTGCTCGACACCAATGCTTCGGAGCACGGTGCACGTATGACCGCAATGGACAAAGCGACTGAAAACGCATCTGAATTGCTGAAAGAGCTGAAGATCAGCTACAATAAAGCGCGTCAGGAGGCGATTACAACCGAAATCCTTGAGATCGTTTCTGGTGCTGCTGCGCTTGAAGCAGGCTAAGAATCCGGTTAACGGCAACCATTATGAGATGCTGAAACGGCTTCCGGTTAATCACCGGAAGCCGTTTTTTCATTTGCTGCACTGACCTGAACGGTTCAGGGCGGAAGCAACCTTCCTCTTTTCATCAACCCTTTTCGACTTCAACGGGTTATTGCATTCATCTGCAATACTTCAAATTTCTGTTATGTCTCCCCAGCAAACAATTTTCACGGCTGTCCGTAACAATGACCCCGCAGCGATCACCGCTGCTGTTAGTGCTGACTCTTCCGTTTTAGATGCCCGCGACGAGCGTGGCTCTACTCCACTCGTGCTTGCCGGTTACCTTAATCATCCGGAGTCGGTTAAGGCTTTGGTGGAGGCAGGGGCTGACGTCAACACTGTCAGCGGTACCGGCACGGCGCTCATGGGTGTATGCTTCAAGGGCTATCCTGATATTGCCCGTTACCTCATCGAAGCAGGGGCTGATGTGAATATCTCCATCGAGAGAATGGGCACGGCCCTCACGTTTGCGAATATGGGCAAGCATACCGACGTAATCGAGCTGCTGAAAGCAAACGGAGCTAAGTAGATTACCTCGGCGCGGCCGCAGGTGCAATGAAGGGTTAATGAGGGCTCCGGAATACGACAACCTCTGAGATCTGGTGCCCGGTATCTCTGATACCGCAGGAGCAGAGGCGTTTAAACTCTCTGTGCACCTGCGGCCGCGCCTGAAATGATAAGACGTTTTAAGCACTCTTTCCGCCGTAATCACGGCCCATCATCTCCCATACGGTAATGAAGAGCGCTGCAATGGTTGGTCCGATCACGAAACCGCTCAGCCCGAAATACGTGATGCCGCCGAGGGTCGATATCAGTACCAGGTAATCGGGCATTTCTGTATCGCGCCCAACCAGCAGGGGGCGCAGCAAGTTGTCGACCAAACCAATTATGAGTGACCCGACAACGAGCAGGATGATGGCCTTTACCGGGTGCCCCTGAGCGAATAGAATGACTACTGCTGGCAACCAGACTATAGCACTGCCACCAACCGGCAGCAGGGCCAGCAGGGTCATTGCCACGCCCCAAAGCAGCGCTGCGGGTATTCCCAGAATCATGAATATGAGGCCACCGATGGTGCCTTGCACCAAAGCCACTACCAGGGTGCCCTTCAGCGTGGCCTTACTTACCTGGGCAAAACGTTCGAACAGCTGCCGCTCCCTCACGTTCCCCATCGGTATGGTGTCGATAATTCGTTGCATCACCTGTTTACCGTCTTTCAGGAAAAAGAAGAGCAAGTAAAGCATCAGGGTAAACTGGACGAAAATGTTGATGAGATTACCGCCGAAGCTAAGCACTTTGGTCGCTACAAACTGGCTTACGGTCCCAACCAGGTTCGTTATTTTCTCCCGAACACTATTCGGGCTGATGCCTGCCTCTCCGAGCATGTCGTAAATTCCGGGCAACTGCCGTTCCACGTAATCTACCACAAAGTTGGGGTCAACCTCGCCCGTTTCTATACTTTGGTACACCTCAAGCCCCTGATTCACCAAGGCGATGGTGAGGAGGATAAAGGGAATAATGACAAAGAAGAAAATCAGGACAGAGGTAATAGCAGCAGCCAGCCCCCGCCGGTTTTCACCGACACGTACACGGATCCATTTAAACAGACCGTAGAAAATCATTGTAAGCACAATCGCCCATAAGACGGTGATCAGAAACTGGCCGATCATCCCCAGGAAGGCTATAGTTGTAACACCGACAAGGATGAAAAACAGGTTCGCCCTGACGACCTTGAAGATGCGATCTTCCACCAGGTCTTCACTAGCCTCCACGATGGAAACTTCAATGGGCTCTTCAGAGTGGGAAGCATTGTCCTTCAGGCTACCGTCAGGCGGATGTTTCTCGGAGTTTTCTGACACGATTGTTGAATTGGGTATATAAAGATAATAACGAACGAATCAGCTTCGTAATGAAATTTGTCCGTGAGAAGAGGCAGGCATTAACCGGGCAATCGAACTGCCTTGATCATGTGACCGTCTGGGCTTTCCTTATCGTACAGGATGATTGATTCCTGCTCGATCAGAATATTTACCAGCGAATAGGTTGTTCCGATAGCATAGCCCTTATTGGCCAGAAACTGGGTGACGAACCACTTCAGGCCTACGTAATCGGTATAGTTGAGGCTCAGTGCCTCTTCCAAGTGAGTTATTATCTCTTCTTCTGTAATGACGATGTAGCCGGGAGCAGCGGTTTTATGGTAGGTTTTTACTTTATGCTCCAGCTTGATCTTACCCAGTACTTTAGGACCGGTCAGCTTCACGCGGTTGTCGTAGTCGGAATGAGCGATCTCGTCCTGGGTTTCACCACGCGGCAGATCGGTAGGGGCACGGCTGCCCGCCATCACTTCCTGAGCTTCTTGTTCCAGCGCTTCCTCTTCCTCCTCACGAACGATCTCGATGTTCGCTTTGTGGATAGCTTGCTTTTCCTTAAGGCTGAGTACAATTTCGTCGATGTGCTTCTCGGCTTCTGTGATAATGCGTGTGAGTTCGGCGGAGAGGTCTTTGCCCTTTTTCAACTCACTGTGGAAGAAGGTGGCCTGGTGCGCCACCTTATTGCGGATTTTCGACATGTCTTTCCACAACTTCTCGAAGTTTTTATCGCGGAAGAACGTCTTGAAATACTTCGTGTAGTTGCCCTGAAGGTTGCCCTTCAGTTCGTTGAGGTCTTCAACGGTAGATACCTGATCGAGCATTTCCAGGACACGTTCGGGGTCGTTGAAACCAGTAGACTGTTTGTAGATCAGCAGGCCAAGATCGTCGAAGTCGGCAAATTCGATATCGGAGTTGATAAAATAACTGAACTGATTGGAGCGGTTGCGCTGGCGGTTTTTGACCTTGTCGATCATCTTCGGCGTAGCCGTAACGTCCCACCAGTTCATCCCTACTCGCTGAAAGAAAAATTTGATAAGGTAACGGCGCAGGAGGTTTTCTACTGAATTGATCTTAGGGTAAAGCTGATTGGCAATCTCTGCTGAAATGTCGTCCTTGAGGATACGTAAATGGGCGAATTTGAGACTTTCACGGAGATGCTTCAGGAGTCGTTGGCGGTAAGGTTCGAGGGTTTCAAAATACTTGCTTTCAATGCGCAGAACAAAAGCTGCTTCTACGAGGTCAGTGATAATTTTACTGGTATCAACAGGAATAACGGTAAGTTGCATACCATCTTCACCTTTAATAAAGGGTAGTCCGTTTTTATCCTGAGTAATAATTGGCGATTTGCCATTCCATACTTCTTTAGAATAACTGAGGGCATGGATGAAAGATTTTTGGGAATTGATGTCCGCTGGGTCGATGCACAGCAGCTCGAACGTGAAATTTCCTGACATAATGTTATTATATTGGCCATTGGTAATGGATGGTTGTAACGGCCAAGATAGTCATTTTAGTGAGGTTCACGGGCTATTAGGCTAAGGGATCTATCCGCAGAGGAGCCTCTTTGTCTGCCGCACGGGCCTCACCTGAAGTTGACGGATGATCGGCGGTAAATAGAATGCCCGCCTGGAGGGGATCAACCCCTGCGGCCTCTTTGAATACGATCTGCGCCGGCCGGTACTTACCGGCTCAGGAGATAACGGACAGCCGAAGGCTGTAAGCGCTTACCCTGATAGTATACCACTACCATTGCTTCCTTGATTCCGGCCTCTCTTGCTTTCTGCCGTGCAGTACCTGCCTCCTGTGCCGTGGCAAGATCCCGTATTTGGTATTTATTCCACTTACCCTCTTTTACTTTTCGGATGGGGTAAGGGACGCGCTTCCACTGCGGGGTGGTGAGGTCCAGATTTCTTTCGGTGGCAATCAGTTGCACGGCATAAATCAGTTCGTGGTCAGCCACTTTAGCCAGGTCTATCCCGTTTTTAGGTGCCGGTGAAGTTTTGATCTCCGCCCGGTTGAACTGATAAGGTGTCGAGTCTGCCTTTGGCTGAGACGCTACCGACGCCGGAATCCGGCGCGCCTGTTCGTACACGCCTGGCTGGGTGCGCAGGCTGTTGGTGACTTCACGGGCCAGGAGATCGGTCATCTGCTGGTCTCTGTTGAAAGTTACAGGCTGCTGGTATGTAGTTGCTGTCGCCGCCGAGACGGGGGTGCCGTAGCTTTCCGGGGCCCGCTGGTTGACCGGTTGACTGACTGGCACGGGAGGGTTTATATTTTCAACGGGTTCCGGTGAACGGTAGGTGAGGGGGGTAGGAGAAACACCCCTGGCAGTCCACTGCCTGCGGCGGCTGGTGGTAGGAGGGGGCGAAGTCGGGACTTCGCGATCGAGTACATCTGCGGGGCGGGACGCCGGTGAAGAGGCTACCGGTGGCAAGACTGCCGGGGTCGCTGCAAGGGTGGGAGGCGCCAGTACCGGGCTGTCCGGTTCGCCGCTCATCGCTTTGTAGTAGCTGGCAAAAGCTTTAAGAATGGCATTGGCCAACTGTTGCTGGCCGGTTCCGCTGAGGAGGTAAGCTTCTTCGTCGGGGTTACTCATAAATCCGGTTTCGACCAGTACGGCAGGCATGGTGGTTTCTTTCAGGACTACGAATCCGGCTTGTTTTACCCCCCGGCTTTTGCGCCCGGCATTTTTGAATTCGGATTCGACCAGGTCCGCAAAATGGATGCTGCGCTCCAGAAAGGCGTGCTGGAAGGTACTCATCATGATGTGGCCCTCGTCGCTGTTGGGGTCGTAGCCATAGTTTTTCTGGACATTGTCTTCGAGCAGGATCGATGCGTTCTCGCGCTTCGCGACGGCGAGGTTGTGCTTGGCTACGTGCTGGCCCATCACAAAAGTCTCGGTGCCGTAGGTGGCCGAACTTCCGGGCATGATGTTGGCGTGGATGCTGATGAAAAGGTCTGCTCCCGCTTCGTTGGCGATCCGGGCGCGTTCGTAGAGTGGGATGAATGTATCGTCTGAGCGGGTCATGATCACCTCTACGCGGGGGAAATTCGTACGGATACCGATGGCCAGGAGCTGACTGATGGAAAGCGCGATCGCTTTTTCGTAGCTGTTGCCCCCCATTCCTCCGGGATCCTTGCCTCCGTGACCTGCATCCAGAATTACGACGAAGGTGTCTGCGGACCGGGAGCTGCTTGAAGGTAATGACTCAGAAGGGGCAGGGCAGGAAGGATTTGTTCCCGCAATGTGGCCGGCAACACAGTTTACCGCCAATTGCCGGATGCCAAATGCTTCTTCCGTTGTACTTTTGCCCGCCGCATCCCTTAAGGATAAGTTAAAGGTGTCGCTCCCAGACGACGTAGCAGCGCGGGCTGTCGTCATTGGGGTACAAAAAAACAGTAGCAGCAATAGTGCGTAGTAAGCTCTTGGTATCATTGGTGTCAGTTCAGTCCTCGGTCAACTCCGGGAATCAGAGGGGTACGCAAATATATGATATTTTTAATTGCCTTAGCCGGAGCACTTTAATGGTGTTGGGGCTCTTTTTGGCGGGGGCGCAGGTGCAGGGTATGGGGTTTGAAACCACAGGAATCTGTCCTGAATTCAGCAGTACGATAACAACCGCCGGCGCTCCAACGAGCTTTCAGCAACCTTTGCCTGCACCTGCGACCGCGCCAGATACTGTTCCGCCGGTTACCCCGCTGCTTCCCCCTGAAGTACTTCAGGTAACGGGCGATTCTATAATCGCTCCGGACTCTTTATCACCTGCACCCAAATTTTCCGGCTCTACCGCTCAGTACCTGATGTCGCCCGACTCACTGACCGCCCCGGTGGACTACGCCGCCAACGACAGTATGTGGGTGGATTTCGACACGGAGGAGATTCACCTGTACGGAAATGCCTCGGTGAACTACCAGACCATCAGCCTGAACGCCAACCATATCGTGCTCAACTACGGCACGAATATTGTCGACGCCGGGCCGCTACCCGACAGCCTTGGTCGCCCTGCGGGATTTCCAGAGTTTTCCGACGGCGGGCAGAGTTTCGACGCCAAAAGCATGCGCTACAACTTCAAAACGCGTAAGGGTATCGTTTACGGAACCACCACCACCCAGGACGATATTTACGTACGAGGAGACAAGTCGAAGTTTGTATCCGGCGCAATCACCGTAAACGACACGACCAAGGCTGATGTAATTTATACCGAAGGTGCCATTTTTACGACTTGTTCTGCGGAGCACCCTCACTTCGGTATCCGGACCCGGAAGGCCAAGATAGTCCCCAACCGCCTGGCGGTCATCGGGCCCAGTAATTTGGAGATAATGGGTGTCCCAACGCCGCTGTGGTTGCCCTTTGGTTTCTTCCCCCTCAAATCAGGACGGAGTACCGGCTTGCTTTTTCCTTCGGATTATCAGTACTCCGAAGACCTGGGCGGTTACGGCCTGCAGGGGGTGGGGTGGTTCTTCCCGCTGGGCGAGCACGTTAACCTTGAACTGACCGCAGACTACTACCTGAAGGGTACTTTCAGCCTGCAGACCAATGTACGCTATGTGCGCCGCTATAAGTATTCCGGTAGTTTCAACATGAGCTATAAGAACCTCCGCCGGGAGTCGAACCTGGAAGTGACCCGCGAGAAGGGTATTACCCTGAACTGGAGTCACCGTCAGGATCAGCGCGCGCACCCCACCTTTACCTTTGGCGGAAACATCAACTTCCAGACCAACCTGGTGGATCAGCGCTTCCAGAATGATTACCAGACGGCGAGCCAGAATACGATCCGGTCGAGTATGAACATCAATAAGACGTTCCCGAAGCTCAAGTCTACGCTTACCGCCGGCCTGAACCACAGCCAGAACAACCAGAGCCGGATCATTACGGTCAACTTCCCCGACGCAGCCTTTACAACGCAAACGATTTACCCGTTACGGAACCTGCCGGGTAAAACAACGGCCTGGTATAAAAAGCTAAGCCTGCGCTATAAAAGTGCGCTGCGTTCCGAATTCGAAGCTCCGGATTCTTCCTTCTTCCAACAACCTACTTTGGAGAACGGCGAATACGGCTTCCGGCACGAAGCATCCAGCGGACTGAGTTTTAACGTGCTCAAGTACTTTAATATCAGCCCCAACGTCGGCGTATCCGAAGTCTACTACGGTAAAACAAGGGAGTACTTTCTGGACGGAGATATTACCCTGGATACCATCGTGGACCCGCTTACCGGAGAAGTTCTCATAGATACCACCAGTCTGGGAAGTATTACCTCCGAGCTATCGCCCGGCCTGGCCAGTTACCGGACGTTTACAGCCGGTGTAACCCTGGGGACTCAGGTGTTCGGTAAGGTCAAATTCAAAGGGAAGGGCCTTTTCGGTTTGCAGGGGCTCAGGCACGTGATGAAGCCAAGCATAACCTTTGGTTATGCGCCGGATTATACCACGGGCTCAGATTATATTTCCGATACCCCCTATTTCATTGAAGAAGGAAGCATCGATCGGCTCAGCAATGATCCGGAAAACCTTCTCTCCCCGTTTGCTGATCAGATTTTTGGTCAGCCCACAGAGTCGGAACAACGATTGGGCATCAACTACAGTATATCCAATCTTTTCCAGGCGAAGGTCTGGAACAAAAAGGACAGCATCTCCGAGAACGTTGACCTGCTGCAGAATATCTCCGTCAGCGGTAGCTATGATTTTACCAAAGAAACCCTGAAGTGGAGTGAGATTTCGGTAGGTGGTTCTACCCGCTTCTTCAAGGGCGTTACCAGCCTCAACGTCCGGGGAACCTTTGATCCTTACATTACACAGTACAACGAAGAGACGGGGCAGTTTAGCCGCGCCAATACCTTCAATGCTTCCGAAGGCCGCTTCCCTGTTTCACTGACACGGCTGACGAGTACCGTCTCCACCAATATCACGGTCGCTAAGATCCGGGAGCTCTTTCAGGGGGCGGAAGAAGAATTCGTGACGGACGTGCAGGAGGAACGCCGTAAGCGGAGAGAAGAAGAGAAAACACTCTTTGAAGAAACAGACCTGTTGAGCCTTTTCGAGAAATTCAGCATCCGTCATACTTTCAACTTCAACTTTGAACGGGAGTTTGACGAGGAAGTTCCCGACGTAGATGACCGGGGTAAGGTTCGTTTCAATCAGGTAGCCAACTCCATCGAACTGCGCGGTGCACTGCAGCTTACCAACAACTGGAGCGTCAACATCGGCCAGATCGGATACTCCTTCACCGACAAGAGCATTACGTACCCTTACCTCAGTTTTGTCCGCGATCTCCACTGTTGGGAGATGCGCTTCAGCTGGGCTCCGCAACGGAACACCTACCAGTTTTCCATCGCCGTTAAGCCGGGTACGCTCGATTTCATAAATATTCCATCCAACCAGAACCGGTATGATGGGGGCCGCTTGCAGCTGTAACCTGGTCGATGCAGCCTCCGGCTGCGAGCGGCTGGTGAACCCTCAGGGTTCGCCGGGCACTGGGCTTCCGGACCTTACTACACACCCGGAGGGTGCTCGGACCACTCGCACACGGAGTGTGCATCGACCGGGCTAACGCAACCGCCGCAGTATTTCCCCTACGGCAGGGCACACCAGGGTATTTCGTAGCGTGAGCGGCAGAATCTGTAACATGTTTTTCCGGTCTGTATGCGGGTATTCCCGGCAGGCGCGCGGTCTTGCTTCGTACACGGAGCAGTAGTTGTCCGGCCCCAAAAAAGGGCAGGGCGCAACGTTGAGGACATAATCGCCTTCGTTGTCCATGTGCAGGTGTTGATCGATGAGCTGGCCGGGTTTAATGCCCAGGTGCCTGGAAAGCCGGTCAATGTCGATGTCACGAAAAATAGGGCTGGTTGTTTTGCAACAGTTGGCGCAGTCGAGACAGTCGATTTCCTGAAATACCTCTTCGTGGAGATTGTGGAAGCGCTCGTCCAGGTCTTTGGGTGGACGAGCCTTCAGTTTGCTGAAGATTTTTTTGTTGGCCTTACGCTCGTGGCGGGCCTGCTCTATCGCTTTTTCTACGTCCATAACGGCTGAGGAGCTTTACTCTGCATTGTCTGACACGATGAGCTCCGCCACTGAAGCTTTGAAGCTCTGCTCAAATGCTTCGAATTTGCTGGTGGCTTTGCCGTTAAAACCGGTATAGATCCGCTTTACCTTATTGTTCCGGTCAACGAACAGGAGGGTGGGGTAGCTGATGATTTTGTTCAACATCGGCAGGGCGTTGAGGGCGGCTTCTTTGTCGCTGGGGCCGGCAAGCAAAACGGGCCAGGGCACTTGCATATTTTCTTCGTAACGGCGAACAGCAGCCCACGAACGTTCGTCGTCGGCGCCGTACTGCTCAAACGCCAGCGCGATTACTTCCAGGTCCCTGGTGTCGTTGTTGGCGAGATACTCTTTCAGGAAATCTGCCTCTTCGCGGCAGTTCGGGCACCAGGTTCCCATGATTTTGATGAGCTTGGGCTTGCCGTTGTACGCTGGATCGTTCAGAGATACAGTTGTACCATCCGCTTTAGGGAAACTGAAACTGAGAGGGATGTCTTCGTTCATCAGCGTGAGCTCATCGGGGCTTTTAAGGACAAAATCGGGATCGCGCTTAGCCGTCCAGTTGGTCAGGTAATGCCGACCGGAACGGAAGGTGCCGCTAAGGGTTCCGTCTTCTTTGATGAGTGCTTCGAAGAGGAAGAGATGGGCTCCGTCAAATACACTCAGGTAGGCTTTGTTTGCCTGTACGGTACCTTCCAGAAAGCGGTAATCGCCGGTTTCCGTGCGGAACGTCCCGCTGAGGTAATTGCCGTTTTGTTTGAATTCCGCAATGCCGGGGTACGGGGTTTCGTCTTCCTTGCCGAACATGACCGCCCACGTGCCACTGATGTCAGCTGCCGGCTCCTTGCGTAATACCGTGAAGCGATGGTCCTGCCCGTGAAAAGCCTTGAAGGGAATCCGGTAGTTGTCGCGGTAATTCACGACGTAGACGCCCTCAATCACTTTTTCTTCGAAGTAAGCACTGATGTAAGCGTCGTAGACGGGGAACTCGATCCGGATGGTATCGCGGCCTTGCGCGCGGTCGCGCCCGGTTTGGATGTTCTGCGGCGGAATGGTGATTACCTCCTCTCCGTTGTGTACGTCGATGCGGAAGGTGGTATCGTTTACGTAAACCACATCCATATTGAAGGGCAGGGCACCGTTGGTTACCTCATCGAACTCGAGGTTGGTCTTTTCGGGGATCGGAGCCCCTTTGGGGTTCGGTACAATCGGGTTGTACTCCAACTCGAGTACGGCCCGGTAGGGGCCGGGTGGCAGGGTGGGGTAGCGGTCCTGCACGAAGGTGCAGGAAAAAAGGACCAAAGGCAAAAAAACGGTAGTGAGGAAACGGAAGATTGTTCTTGAGCACATGTGCGTATATCTTTGAGAGTGTTTCTTACAGGAAGGGGTGAAAGTACCGTGATCTAACTTGTCGTTTAAGTCAGGGGGCAAAAGCGGCCGTCAAAAATCACCTGGGGTGGCTGAGGCAACTATAGTTCAGTATATATCAAATTGCAGGTTCGGATAATGGTTGAGATGTTGTGTCTCAAACAAAACACATTCGACGCGTAGCGTCTCAACCAAGAATAGATTATTCCTTCAATTTGATGTACACGCGTTAGCCCGGGGGTAGTTGCCGAACAGGTGGGGGTTAGCCTTCCTGTGAGCCCTCTTTCAACTTAGTAGCATTCTCCGCTACCTGCAAACCCTCAATAACCGGCTCCAACCCACCAGAAATAATCTTATCGAGGTTATGCAGCGTAAGGTTGATGCGGTGATCGGTAACCCGGTTCTGCGGGTAGTTGTAAGTACGGATCTTTTCGGAGCGGTCTCCGCTGCCAACGAGCGATTTACGGTTAGCGGCGAGCTCGCTCTGCGCGGCCTTGTCCTGTGCCGATTTGATGCGTTGGTACAATTGCGCCATCGCTATCTCCTTGTTCTTGTGCTGCGAGCGCCCGTCCTGGCTTTCGCTCACGATCCCGGTGGGGAGGTGGGTGATCCGGATGGCCGATTCGGTTTTGTTTACGTGCTGTCCACCGGCGCCGGAGGCGCGGAAGGTGTCGATCTTCAGGTCTGCTTTGTTGATGTTGATGTCTTCCTCTTCCATCTTCGGCAGCACGGCGACGGTGGCTGCTGAGGTGTGGACGCGGCCCTGGCTCTCCGTTTTCGGAACGCGCTGTACCCGGTGGGCACCAGACTCGAACTTGAGGTGACTGTACACATCATCTCCGTGAACTTCGATGACCAGCTTGGAATATCCTCCGGCGGTGCCTTCGTTTTCGTCGATCACTTCAATCTTCCAGCCTTTACCTTCGCAGTAGCGGCGGTACATATCGTAGAGGTCGCCGGCGAAGATGGCCGCTTCATCGCCGCCCGCACCGGAGCGGATTTCCATGATGATGTCGCGCTCGTCTTCCGGGTCTTTGGGGATGAGCATCACCTTGATTTCCTCGTCCATCGTCTCCTTCGTTTCCCGCAACTCGTCGTACTCCATCTGCGCCATTTCGCGCATCTCGGGATCGGGGTCCTTGCGCATCGCGTCGGAGCTCTTGATGTTATCGAGCAGCTCGGAATACGTCAGGTAAGTATCCGCAATTGGCTTCAACTTGCCGTACTCCTTATTCACCTTCGTGAATTTCGACGGGTCGGTGATGATCTCCGGATCGGAGAGCTGTTCTTCAAGGTTTTTGAAGCGGTGGAAGATGGCTTCGAGTTGGTTTAACATAACTGTGGAGATTCAAAAGCGGGCGCAAAGATAACGAAGTGCTGTTGAGTAAAGGTTTTGTAGACCAGGATTGTTTTTTTGCGCGGCCGCAGGTGCCGTGATAGTTAAGGGGAGCGCGCTCCGAGGGGCTCAGGTTTGGGTAAGTTCCGTGGAGCTGGCTTCCTGCAACCTTCATTGCACCCGCGGCCGCGCCATTTGCACACTTCAGGAGGCGAAAACCACGTTCGGTAGCCAATGAAACACCGCACCAAAATCCTGATCGTTCTGCTTTCCGTTGTCTTAGCGGGGGTGGCCGCACCGGAACTCCTGCACCAAAACGAAGGCAAATCCCGCGCCACCGGGTCTCCCGGTAACGGGACAATTGAAAACGCCTGGCTCATCCCTTATTTTGGTGAAAACTACCGTTACTTCAGCCCGCTGAGCTATTACGTCTTCAACCGGGGCTACGCCCACCACCGGGTGCACAATGCCATTGTGGAGGCGTACGAAACCTGCGAGACCACCTGCCCTGGGGTGCAGTTCAGACTGATGGAGTGCGGCAACAAACACGGCGGAAAAATGTGGCCGCACCGGACGCATCAGTCCGGCCTTTCTGCCGACTTCATGCTACCCAAGACACTCAACGGAAAGCCGCACCGCTGGCTGGATCACCTTGGCGTCTGGCATTACACCCTGCAAACCGACCAGGCGGGCAACTATACCAGTCGCGTCGCCGTAGACTTCGAAACCATGGGCCGCCATTTGCTGGCCCTCGACGATGCGGCCCGGAAGAACGGATTGCGCATCGAAAAGGTGATCCTCAAAATCGACCTTAAAGACGATTTTTTCAAAACACAAAGCGGAAGAGAAGTGAAGCAGCGGGGCATTTACTTTGCCCGCGCGCTACCCAAAGTTGTGGATGAACTCCACGACGACCATTATCACATAGACTTTGTGCTCAGCAACTGAGGCTCAGCCGCGCTTACTGCCTCAGGCTCCACACTTCGTGCAGGGGTTCTCCTTTTGAGCTCACTCCCCGGTGTACCCAATCGCCGTTTTGGAGTTTGAAGTCGAAGCTGAGCTGCGAACCGGCACGCTCCGGGTCACGGCTGAAGAACTCGATTTTCTCGATGTACATCCCGTTCTCGTCGGTCGTGTACGATCCACCGCCGGTGGCGGTGAACTTCTTCTTGGCGATGTCGAAGGCAATCCACTGGAAGCGGGAGCCGGAGAGAATTTTCATGGTTTTCCGGGGCGATGTCCGTCTTTCACTCAGGTCCTGCATCTTACCGTTGCGCTTACGGCCGATGATTTCCCATGCGCCCGGAAGTGCACCGGGGCTCATGTCGTCGGTACGCGTCCAGACTTTGTCTCCGTTAAAAACAAGGACACTGCCCACGAGGGAATACGGCATGGTGGAAACGCCACCCACCTGGGTAGAATCAGACGAGTCGAATTCGTAGGTGATGCTGAAGTTGTCCCAGTCGGCGCGCCAGCGGCCGCCGAGGGTGGCGATGAATTCGCCTGATTCTTTGTTGTAGGCGGTCATCACCATGAAACCGTCGGCGATGGTCATGGTGAGCGCCGAGGAGCGCCCCTGGGCGTCGGTGAAGGTCGATTCCCATGCACCAAGGAGCTTAGTAGCGGGAGATTGAGCAAAAAGCGCTGCGCCGAAGGCGAAGCTGAGGGATAGTAAGAATAAACGCATAGAGAAGTTGTTTCGGACACATAACGCGCCTGCCGGGAAAAAGCTTGCTGAGAAACGGGGTTTGTACCTGCGTCCTCGCCCGGAATTTCAGTTAATAATGTTGGGGCCTTTGCCGGTGAATCGGAGCGGGGGAAACCAAACTATACCAGCAATCCGTATATTTGCCTGAACGATTTAGCAATAAAGTCGTTAGAACGACCAGCCGGCAGCATTTTTTGCGGGCCGACGTCATCAAAGAATACCCCACATATGGGCCTACGCAAAACTGCTTCCCTCATCATCTACCGATTCCGCGAGCGCGGTCTCGAGGTTTTTATGACCCAACAATCTGACGATTGGGGCCTGCCGGGAGGTGAAGTCAACATGGACGCCGACCAGGAATATATTGAACTGGAACCGAGCGAAGACCGCGAAGAAGCAGTTGCCGTTGAGGGCGACTGGCACGAAATTCCTTCGCTGAAGCAAATGCTTTACGAAGAGTCTGGCGAACTGAAAGACCGACTCAAGGAAATCGAACAGGGCGCTTTTGTCTCCATCAAAGACGCGCTTAAGCAGCGCCTTTCAGCCGGACAGGTTGAATTCCTCCGCGAACTTCGCGATGTGGTTACCGACCGCAATTCTGTCCGCGATCTTTAATCGGGTTGTTTCATTTTAGTTGTCCATTACGAAAGCGTCTGAGTAAATCCTCCGCAGCCGCTCTAAAATGGTGTTGAGTTCGTCTTCGGTGGTATACTCCACCTGCGCGCCTATGCGTGTGAGTCTTCCTTCCGGCCGGGCGAAGGTCTCGAAACCAGCGCGCCGGATTCGATCGATGTTTTTCTCGACGTTGCGTTGTGAACCGTACATACCGGTGGCGATGTAGGCGGTTTTACCGGCCGTTGCGGGTGAGGTTGTCGGTTCCGGAGTTGTTGCATCCGCCGGAGGCGGAATATTGATGGTCGTATTCCCTTCCCGTTCGCGAATCGGCGAATCGGCGGGTTGTTCATAAGGCTGGCTTTCAACCACAGGATCGCTGAGGCGGGGGGGCTCCTCGGGGGCTACCTGATCGGCATCGACCGGTTTCGGGCCAGGAGCGACGTTCACACGATCGGAGGGGACTTCGATGCGGTTGCTCTCGGTACGCACTACCGGGGTAGGATCAGCCGTGCGGCTGAGGATGAGCTGACCTAATTTCAGGATGATGAAAATCGCCAGCAGCATCCCGATCCCGGCAGCAACCCACCACAGTATTTTGCGGAGTTCCGGGTTGTAAAGCAGTCCGGATTTTTCCTCGTCGGTAGTAGTGGAAGCCCCCAAGCGTTTGGTCCACTTCAGGCGTTTTTTTACGGGCGCGGCCGCAGGTGCAGTGGCAGGGTTAGCGAGCATAGGATCTGCAGCTAATCGCCGTTGTTTTTCGGTTCTGACGATAGGTCTCAGTTCGATGGAAGGCAGGCCGAAATTTTCTTTGCTGTAATTGTCTCCTCCGGAAGTGAAACTGATCTGACCATCGAAGTGCTTGAAAAAGCGCCCAAGGCCATCTACGGTGACGGAGCGTCCGGCGTCGAGGCTCTCCTGCATATTGCGCAGGAATTCTCCGAGTTGCAGCAGGGCTTCTTCGTGCGAGAGGCCTTCCCGTTCCTCCAGAGCCCGGAGGATACGGCCGTCGTCCAGTACCAGGTTGGCGTTAAAGCTTACTTGCTCCGAGGGCGGAGCGGCCTTGCCCTCTAAAGGACTGATCAGAGCCGGCTGCGGCAGCAGCCGCAGCGTACCGAGACCAGGAAGGCAGACCTGCTCTTCCTCCATGAGGAGATGACGAATTGTATCGTTAATGATCGTTGGCATATAGTACAAAGATAGTTACAGCAAAAGGATCGTGGTATATTGGCGCGGTCTAAACCGAATCTACCCATGCGTTACCTTTCGATATTTGTTCTGGTTGTATTCCTGTCCGCATGCGGAGAGCAGGCCGCTACGGCAGGAAGCTCAGCGGCTGAGCCGGCCATGGCCGGTATTACTGACGTAAATCCTCTTAATGACCCTGCTCCCCTGTCGGAATTGGTAACTTTTAACGGAATTGGTCCGGGCGCACACCTGGTCTCACCCTATACGTTGAAGGGCCAAGCCGTAAGAAATTGGTTTCACAACGGGCGTTTTTCGGTCTCCATCGTAGGAGAAGACGGGCTGATGATCGCTTCGTCGCCAGGTATGGCTACGGGGAATTCCACGCCGGGCGGCTGGGTTCCCTACCAGTCTAAATTAGCCTGGATTGCGGGGCCGGGCACCAAAGCCAAAATTATCCTCGCCCCCAACAGCGCCGTGGATAAGGAAGCTGGCGGGTTGCGGGCGGTCGAAATTCCAGTAATCCTTAAATAGGGAAACAGCAACTACTGCATTGGTTGTACTTTCAGGGCGCGCGCGCAGGGCTGACGCATAGGATTCGATTTTAAGCTTTTGGCTCGAGATCATAGTCACAGCCTAAGAGCTTGCAACCCAAAACGCGTAGCGTTTTTACTAGCCCATCCCCCATGGGACCGCCGAAGGCAGCAGCGAAGCTCACGGGTTGGGGGGGGGGGGGAATACGGCTTAACTAGCCTATGCGTCAGCCCTGGGGGGGGGGGGGCGCAAAGGCGTACTTGTATGCTCAGGCCCGCAGAAGAGGTGGATGCGCTGCCGCTTCGGGGTTCTAAGCCGGGCCTTGTGCCTGTGACAGGTCAAAAAAAAGCCCCTTCCGAACATATCGGAAGGGGCGAACAAACTTAAAGTCGATCATGCAAAAATCTTGTTACTGTAGCGCGAAGGCTGTGGTATGGTTCTTTACGTCTCCGGAGGAGACGATGAGTTGGTAGGCTCCGGATTGGAGTTGGTCGAGCTGGTAGGCACGACGAATGTCCTCGGGGCCGGAAACCTGATCGGTGAATACAGTTTCACCTTTATCGTTGGCAATCTTAATGTCTACCCGCTTTCCTGTTTTGTTGGTGTAAGCAACAACCATTGTGCGGTCAGACTTGAAGTTCATGGTCGGGTAGACCAAGTGGGTGGCTTTATCTACCTTCGCAATAGAGTACTTAGCGTTCATCTTAAGCGGAAGGGTGGTTTTGCCCATTTTATCGGTAACGATGATGTTGTAAGTGTTACCAGAGAAGAGAACTTCTTTGAAACGCTTATTTACAAAATCGCCTTTGGCGACAGAGTCTACGTAAACGACGTTGCCGAATGCATCCGTAATTTCGAAGGATGCTGCCTGAGAAAGGGCTACGGTACTGCGCATTACGATTGTACCACTTGTCACGTCACGCTGGACCGTGAGGTCTTGCGGATCGATAGAAGCAAAAGCAGAAGCCGTTGCTAAAATCAGGATGAGAAATGTGGTGAATACTTTCATGTTGCAGGGTATTTCGTTGGTCAGTATTGCATGTCCGACTCCCTTTGATAATGCAAATATGGAGCGGCTTTTGAAATCATCCCTTGCACATATTGTCAGATTGCAAGCAATTTTTAACATCGGGTTAATTCATGCGGACAGTCGGTTAATTCATGCACATTTGAGTGTCAATTTTCGCGAATTTTCGCGAACGTTAACATCAATTCTGACTTCGAAACGTTACTTAAACATCTACCTTCGTCTTAGAATAAAGCAAACTCCTTTTTTCCTTCCAGTTAAGACAATATGGAAATTACACAACATCCCATACGTGAGCAGGTCACCCCAATTCCTGGTAACTCGTTTTTGGTTAAGCATTACGCTGATCCCAAGGCGCGCGTAAACAAGACTCCGAACTGGCACTACCATCCGGAACTGGAATTGGTGTACGTCCACGGGGGGCACGGCCGCCGGCATGTCGGTAGTCATGTATCTCACTATACTGATGGAGAACTGATTCTCATTGGTTCCAATCTTCCGCATTGGGGTTTCACGGATCGGTTTACGGGAAATAAGGCTGAGACGGTTGTTCAGTTCTCTCCGGAGTTTCCTTCGGCAGATTTTCTGAACCTTCCTGAGATGCGCAACGTGAGCTATCTCTTTGATCGGGCGAGGAATGGTCTGTCCTTTAATGGTTATACCCGCCGGGTAATGGGAGCACGAATGGAAGGGCTCATCGATCAGCCGCCGCTTCAGAGGATTCTGACCCTGGTCGATATTCTGCAAAAGCTGGCGGTAAGCGAGGAGTTTGAATCTTTGAACGCCGATGGTTTTCACCTTCAGATCGCTACGCACGGCTACGATCGCTTCAACGATATCCAGCAGTTTCTCAGTGAGAATTTCCGCAGGGACATTCCTCTTACCGAGGTTGCCCAGGTTGCTGGGATGACGGTACCCTCTTTTTGTCGTTACTTCAAAAAAGTAACGGGCAATACCTTCATTAACTACCTCACCAACTTCCGCATCGTTTACGCATGTAAGTTGCTGGGTGATGATCACTCTGCTATTACCGAAGTGGCTTACGACAGTGGCTTCAATTCTCAGAGCCAGTTCAACCGGGCTTTTCGTAAGTTCGTTGGGCGTACTCCTTCGGAGTACCGGGCCGATCTTTGGGTAGGCGTGTCGGGGTCCATGCCTGACGAGAAATAGTTGAACTCTTGCTTAGGGCACAAACCATATTGTCGCTTACCCCCTTCCCAGCCTCCCCACATCGCTACACTGGGGAGGAGCAACCGCGACAATCTGGTTTGTGCCCCTTGTTTATGATTCTGGCCTAACTATTATTCTTCCGGCTCAGTCTCCATTCTGGCGAGTGAAACTCCTATCCTTGTATATAAGGAATCTACCCATGCGGGCTCCTTCCGGACGATCCACATCAGGCTGTCGAAGCTGGTGCGGGAGAACCCGTGATCCTCGAGTACCTTATTATAGTATACCTCCTGCATGGAATCACGAACAAGTACCGGGATTTCCGTTGAAAGGGCTTCGGCGAGGTGAAGATCGGTCATTACGGGGGTAATGACGTCGAGGTCAACCGGGCAATCTCCTACATCGGGGCTGGTGCATGCAGTAAGAATAAGCGTCAGGACAAAGAGAAGAGTAGGGCGGATCATTCCGTTTGTTTGGGGTAAAGGTAGGCGATGCGTTTAGCACCTTCTAGGGTAAAGTCTTTCCATTCATCAACGTCTGAACGGGCGCCAACGATGCCACAGGTAGGCACGTTTTCGAGGTATACGTCGTTTTTAAGCCGGTTGGCCAGGTCGGTATACCCGGGATTATGGCCGAAAATCAGAACAGTTTCCCATTCATCGGGAAGTTTTTTAATTTGTGCTTCGATAGTTTGAGGCGATGCGTGGTAGAGTTCCCGGAGGTAAATGGTGTTTTCCACAGACAATATATCCTTAAAATAGGCCGCTGTCTGGCGGGTGCGTTTTGCCGTGGAAGACAAGAGTCCATCCGGGGCAACATCAATGCCAAGCAGGCGTCGGGCCATTACGGGGCCGTCGCGTCGGCCGCGTTTATTGAGTGGCCGGCTGTGATCGTCAAGTGTGGGGTCATCCCAACTGGATTTCGCGTGGCGGATAAAGTATAGGGTTCTCATTAATTCTGCTTCACGTTGTTTTAATCTTGAGTTAACAGTCGAGAGGGTCAGTTAACTTAATTTTGCGGCTGCTGTTAAAAATCAAACACGCCGAATACAAAAAAGTACCGGTCTGTTCTCAAAACCTGCATTGTATGAACCAGGCTAAGATACTCCTTGTTGACGACGAACCTGATATCCTTGAAATTCTCGAGTACAATCTGAAGAAAGAAGGCTACGAAGTAGCTACTGCCGACAACGGCGAACAAGGACTTAAGCGGGCCAAAGAGTTTAAACCAGACCTTATCATCCTCGACATCATGATGCCGATCATGGATGGTGTGGAGGTTTGCCGCCAACTCCGGGCTGAAAACGACTTCGATAGTACCATCATTACTTTCCTTACCGCGAGAGAGGAGGACTACAGTCAGATCGCAGCTTTGGATACCGGAGGGGACGACTACATCACCAAGCCCATACGCCCCCGTGTATTCCTGAGTCGGGTCAAGGCACTGCTTCGCCGCGGTGTCCGTAAGGTAGAGGAAGCGCCAACCCTGATCACGATCGGAGACATTGAGATTGATCTGGAACAGATAGTTGTGCGCCGCGGCAGCGAGCGTATCGAACTCGCTAAGAAAGAATTCGATCTTCTTACTCTGCTGGCGTCTAAGCCGGGCAAAGTCTTCAGCCGTGATGAGATATTCAACCGTGTCTGGGGTGCTGATGTTATCGTAGGTAACCGAACGATTGACGTTCACATCCGCAAATTGCGTGAAAAGCTCGGGGACCATTACATCAAAACAATCAAGGGGATTGGTTACAAATTCGTCTTTTAATTGCTGAAAAACAGTACTCCACGTCAAATTGCTCTCCGCGCCGCTGCAACCATCGGCGGTGCCCTTTTGGGGATATTACTTGTACTTAAGGCTTTTGTGCCGGAAGTACCCTGGTTGGTCATTGTATTGGTGCCGCCGTGCAGTGTGGCCATTGCCCACTTCGTGGTGCTTACTTATATCGACCGTTACATTTACCGAAAGATTAAGCTGATCTACAAAACCATTCACCAGCAAAAGGTCTCCTCAGACCTCAAGCGGGAAGGGGTAGACCTCGACCAGCCCATCATCGACGATGTTGAGCAGGAGGTGGAAGAGTGGGCTAAGAAGCAGCAGCAGCAGATCGATCAGTACGAACGCTTTGCTGAATACCGCCGGCGGTACGTAGGCGATATTAGTCACGAACTCAAAACGCCCATCTTCAATATTCAGGGCTACCTGCACACCCTGCTGGAGGGTGGGTACCACGACGAGAAGATCTCGATGAGCTTCCTCAAAAAGGCGGCTAAAAATGTTGAACGGCTGCAAACGATCGTGGAAGATCTCAGTGCAATCAGCCGCCTGGAAAGTGGAGAACTAATTCTTGACACCGAACCTTTCGACATCAAAGCGCTCGCGACCGAAGTTTTCGAGGAACTCGAGATGAAGAGCAAGGAGGCCAAGATAGAACTTGGCTACAAATCCGGAGCAGATACGGGCTTCATGGTTATGGCCGACCGGGAGAGTATCCGGCAGGTACTGGTTAATCTGGTTACCAACAGTCTTAAGTACGGTGATGTGGGTGGCTCCACCCGCATTGGCTTCTACGACATGGAATCGTACATCCTCTGCGAGGTTGCAGACAACGGCATCGGTATCCCCGAAAAGCACCTGCCGCACGTTTTCGACCGCTTTTACCGGGTCGATAAAAGCCGCAGCCGTCAGAAAGGTGGCTCGGGGCTGGGCCTCGCTATCGTAAAGCACATCATGGAGGCGCACCAACAGACGATCAACGTGCGCAGTTCGCCGGGGCTGGGCAGTACCTTCGGGATTACGCTGGCAAAGGCGTAGAGGACGAAGACTTAATCTCGTGCAGCAAGTTAATTCGTTGCCGGTGAAAGGACTGATTCCGGCGCGACCCTTTAAGTTTGTGCTGAGGCAATCGGCCTATACATAGAGAAAGCAAAAATGTGTAACTTGAATTGATGAGCCGCCGCCGTTAGGAGGATGGCGGTCATCAATCAAGCTACACATTCGTAAA
>NZ_VOXD01000030.1 GCF_008014675.1 Neolewinella aurantiaca
GGTGCGCGTGATTACCACGTCGTCACAGTCAGGATCGTCGCCGTAAGCAACGGCGTCGCTCACACATACTTCGATTTCGTCGGAACAACCATCAGTGAAGGTCGGTACAACCGGAGCGGTAGTACGAGCCAGCAGGCGTGCGCGGAGCGCAGATGCCATGGTGCCGGGAACGGTAGCGCCGGTAGAGGCGTCAACAGTGTAGCAGCGGCTGACGCTGGTAGGCAGGGTGGCGAGGTTGTTGCCGTCGAGGTCTACACAAAGCAGGTCGATGTTGGCCGGAGTAGTCACCACCGCAGGTGGTGTCTTGTCTTCGGCGTTAACAATACCCCAGCAGGTCTCGAAGTCGAGGGCCAGCTCGGAGCCAAGTCCGTCAACCGAGAAGTTGGAGATCGTAAGGACCGTAGCGAGGATATCGCCGATTGGCTGGAGACCGTCATCTTCGATGCGGAACTCAAGGGTGTAACCAGCTTCAACGTCGAAAGAAGAAGAACCAGTGGCAGGATCGTCAGTGTTAACCACTTCCGTTACTACAGCACCTTCAAAGTTGTAAACAACAATCACGTCATCGAAACCAGCGTCAACGCCGTTCAGGTCGTAATCGAAAGAAACAGTAGCAGAAGAGCTGAACATGATAGATGTGGACAGTTCGAAGTCTGTGCCACCGCCAACACCAAAGGGAGAACCGGTGGTAGACATTACAAGCGTCTCGGTAGTAAAGGTGGCAGATGCAAGCTGTTGCTCATCGGCGTTGGCGTTGTCGGTAACCGTCCAGTTGCTGCCAGCGAAGCTACCAACAAAGCCGGTCACGCTTTCATTAGCGGTTGGTACAGATACAGAGTAAGTGAACTCACCACAACCGTCAACGATAGGACCGTTGGATGGATCGCTGTCATTTACTACGATTTCGAAGGGGAAAGCGTCGATCAGGCCAACGTTGCCAACCAGTACCATTTCAGGAATTACAAGACCCTGACACTCATCGTTGAGCGTAAGGTTGATCTCACCGATACAAGCGAGGTTCGGCTGGTCGAAGGTTACAACAACAGTAACGGTCACTTCTACTTCGTTACCGTTGGCATCCGTTACCGTAACCGTGATGGTTTGGGTACCAATGTCGTCGCCGTCAAAGGTCAGCGGACGATCAAATTCGATCACTACATCATCGTCTCCACAGTTGTCGGTTACAGTTACGAGGTCTTCGGTAGTCAGCGTCTGGCTGAGGTTGCCGTCGTTAAGTACGATCACCTGATCAGTTACGGTTACTTCAGGTGCGATGTTGTCTTCTACAGTTACTGTAGAGGTACAGGTAGACGTATTGCCAGCAGCGTCAGTTACGGTAAGGGTAACTACATTTTCGCCGATGTCAGCACAAGTGAAGTCAGTGATATCTTCGGAGAAGGTTACGTCGCCACAGTTGTCGGTAGAACCGCCATCGATGTTAGAGCTGGTAGCGTCGTCGTCATCATCGTCATCTGCTCCTTCAACGATCGCCATGCCACCGTTTTCTCCGGAGATAGAGATTTCGTAAGATCCGACAGCCAAACCACCGGCAAAGGTGGTAGTAACCAGGCTGTAATCACCCGGAACGAGAGTAAGTTGGATCATCAACTCAGGATCGAGTGAGCCCGAAGCATCATCATCACCTTCGAGGAAGTTGTCACACGGTGCAGCAGCGTCAAAACCTCCTTCGTAAAGCACGAAGAAGAAATCACCATTGGCGTTCGGAGTCATGCTGATAGTGTACATGTCTTCTGAATCGATGGTGAAATTGAGCACGTCGTAGTAGTGGTCATCACCAACTGAAGTGGTACAAGTAGTTCCGTTAGCATTGGGGCGGGCGAACTGAGGATCAGTATCGTCCAGTGAGCCGGTTACAACCACAGCGGCAGTTCCGGTACCAGCACCTACACCGTCGAGTGAACCAAGACCCATAGCGTCGAGCTCAACGGTTACATCCGCACAAACAGCGGTAGGAGCAACTTCGTCAACCGGCATAAGGCCAACCATACAGGAAGCAGTGTTGCCGGAAGCATCAGCGACCGTCAACGTAGCGGTACCCGTGGTACCGTCGCAACCGAGAACCGGAGCGTCAAGGGTTACTACAAGGGCAGCAGAATCGGTACAGTTGTCAGAAAGGCTCAGGAGAAGGGCAGATGTGTCAGTTACGCTGGCATTACCCATATCATCAATCAAAACTTCAACTTCAGACTCACAGGTGAGTTCCGGGTCGATGTCATCAACAAGAATAATGTTAGCAGTGTCCTGAATGCTTTCGTTACCTGCAGCATCAACCAAAACACCGTAGACAACGATACTGTCGTTGCCATTTTCAAGTGGGAAGTGGTTCACTTCAGTAACACGAACGATGATGTCCTCATCTGCCGTACAGTTATCTTCGAAGATACCGAGGAAGAAAGGAGCAAGGTCCGGGAAGAAAGTAGCACCAAAGTCAACAATGTCACTCACCAACAGGTCCTGGCCAAGTGCGTTGTCTTCAAGGAAAGTACTTCCGGGACAAGGGCAGGCTGGGTTCTGGCTGGAAGCAATAGAAACATTGATAAAGTTGGTCTGCATGATAGCAGGAGCCAAAGTGTCGCTTACCGTGATGGCAGCGTCGCAGGATTCTTCACCCGTAACACCTTCGTTTCTGAAAAGCGTAACGGTTACCGGGCTGGCCAGTGCATCGACACATTCAAAGTCAGACTGAGAAAGGCTCAGGTTTGTATCATCACAAGCTCCTGGTGCCAGAACATCTTCGGGGGTAATAGAGAAGCTTCCTGTTTCGTCCAGGAATACCTCAAGGTCGGCACAGGTAAGGTCTACGATACAATCAACAATAGTGATCGTCTGCTCACAGGTAGCAGAAAGGCCTGCGTAGTCCGTCACGGTAAAGGTCCGGGTTACTACGATGGGGTCCATCCCAGCCTGAACATCAACGTAAGTGATGGTCTCAACGCCACAGTTCTCGTCAATAACACCACCTTCGGCGGTGAACTGCGCTTCAGTGATAGTTACTGCTGTTTCGGAGTAAGCCAAAGCTGACCCAGGTCCGTCAGCGATATTAGTTTCATCGCCATTAGCGGTAAAGTCCGCAGGGCAAGTATCGATAATCGGATCTTCGTTGTCAACAACTTCAATTGAGAAGGAGCAGGTTTCAACGTTACCCTCGCCGTCAAACACCTCGTAAGTAACGGTGGTCGTGGTCGAAGCAGAAGCACCACTACCATAGAAGTACTGGGAAGGAGTGATAAACTGTACGAAACCATCTGCCTCTCCAGCGATCACTTCGGCAGATCCGGGACCATAAGTAAGGGTGGCCGGGAACTGAGTAGGCGCAGGAGTGCTGCCAGCAGAGAAAGAAATAGCAATGGAGTCTATGCCACAATCATCAGAAAACCGGGGCGTACGCCAGATTAGTCCCGAGCGACAGTCTCTGCTGTTGCTTGTTCCATTAGATGGAGGGTCTACGGTATAGATATAGTCCATTTCAGTCATCAGGGTGAACGTCTCATCGCACTGCGGGCGCGCGGTGGCATCGTCGATGACGGGGTTAGCCGCGTCTACACAACCAGCTGCATTCGCAGATACCAACGCGACCCAGCCTCCTTCCTGAACCGTACCATCACTATCAAAGAATACAGTGATACATCCACTGGCATCGGTAGAAGTAAAGATATTGTTGGAGGGAGTATCAGCATTAGAGCCATCAAGGTCATCAGGGCCGTTATCTGTACCGCCCCCATTGCCTCCATCTCCGGAAAATCCTGAACAAAGAGGAAAGCCCTCTTCTCCACATCCGTTAAAAAGCGTCGGACTAGCGGTAGAATTACCATCGTAGATGGTGATAAAATCCCAGCAAGATGGAGAAGACCGGGATTCGATATCCACCTCTAAGAATTCGACGGTAATGACACTTCCCGCATCAGCAGGACAGAGCGTTAGTGTTCCCTCTTCATCCGCAGAATACTCGCCACCAGTGCCGTCGCAATCCGCACCTCCGGAATCGTAGTAATTAAAGGTAAGCCCCGTACCAAGGGAAACAGTTTGAGTACCGGAGGTAGGGTGATTAAAATCCTGTGCGTGCAGCGTCGCTGAACTCAGCGCAAGCAGACACAGAAGGGCACCACAAAAAAGGGTGCGGCCATAGGCCATGCGTGGTAATTGTATATCCATCTTTTCTTGTCAAGAGATTATAAAAAAGGTGGCAGGTCAGGGCCACTCCAATAAAAGTTCATCCAAATATACACAGATTCCCCATACAATTGAAGCTACACACCTAAAAATCTGCACATTAGCCCCTCCAAAAACAGGATCAGCACGTAAATTGAAGTTACGTCCCCAAAGTCAGGGGCCTGACTGCATCCAGTTCAATCTGATTCCAATTCCACCTAAGTAACCATTTGCACGTCCTATATTTGCCCATCTTTTTGTACCCCACCCCAAACTTTAATACCCTGACGTGCTGTTGAGGTAGCCAAATCTACAGATAAAATTATGGATTTCATCGCCGAACTAACGTGGCGCGGTATGCTACACCAGCTTACCCCCGGAATTGAAGAACACCTCGCTGAAGCCCCCCGCAAGGCTTATATCGGCTTTGACCCGACTGCGCCGTCCATCACCATCGGTAATTACGTGCAAATCATGATGCTCACACTCTGGGCCCGCGCCGGTCACCATCCCGTGGTCCTGTTCGGTGGAGCAACCGGGCGCATCGGTGACCCCAGTGGCAAAGACAGGGAAAGACAACTCAAAACGTACGAAGAGCTGGATTCAAACCTCGAATTCCAGCGTAAGCAAATGCTTCGCCTGCTCAGTGCAGGTCTTCGGGGCGCGGCCGCAGGTGCAATGGAAGCCGATGAGGCGAAGTTCTCCGTCGTAAACAATTACGACTTCTACAAGAACATGAATACGCTCGACTTCCTCCGCAACGTCGGCAAAACCCTTACCATCAGCTACATGATGACGAAGGACTCCGTCAAGAACCGGCTCGAATCGGGTATGTCTTTCACTGAATTCAGCTACCAGTTGCTACAAGGTTACGATTTCCAGCGCCTCTACGAAGACGAAGGGGTCACCGTCCAGATGGGTGGCTCTGATCAATGGGGCAACATCACCTCCGGAACCGAATTCGTACGGCGCAACCTCGAAGGCAAAGCTTACGCTGTCACCACTCCCCTGCTGACCAAAGCCGATGGATCAAAATTCGGTAAGTCAACCGCCGGAAACATCTGGCTTGACCCGGAACTGACCAGCCCCTACGAGTTCTACCAGTTCTGGCTGCGCTCCGATGATGCCGACATTCCTACATACCTGAAGTACTTCAGCCTGCGCTCAAAGGAAGAAATCCTCGCTGATTGCGCCGTCATCGAAAGCGGAACCGCGGAATTCCGGGACATAAACGCTGTAAAAACACGCCTGGCCGAAGAGCTTACCGAACGTATTCACGGTGCCGACGGCCTCGCTACCGCTCTGCGCGTCACCAACCTGCTTTACGGAAAGGCTGCTGCTGAAGACCTGCACGCCCTCGACGCTAAAACGCTCGCTTTCCTCGGCAACACCCTTCCTTCCTTCACCGTTTCCGAAGAGGTTATCTCTGCAGCCCCGAACCTGATGGACTTCCTCTCAGAACATACCGAAGTGGTATCAAGCAAATCTGAAGCAAAGCGCGCTATTCAGGGCAACGCCATCGCAATCAACAAAATCAAGGTAACCGACGAGAACGCCACCGTTCAACCACAGGATCTTCTCCACAATAAGTTCCTGATGGTGGAAAACGGCAAAAAACGCCGGTACCTTATAGTAGTGGAGTAAATCAAATTACTCTACCGAAATTTAAGAACCCCGCTCCGATAGCCATCGGAGCGGGGTTCTTCTTTTGTTGAACATCAGGGATGAAGAATCTACTTCATATCATTTGCCTGTTTCACAAGGTCATTGACGATCATCTCGGCGGTATCGAAAAAAGTATATACTGTATTCGCCTGATCGGTAAGCTTCACATCCGGCTTAATCATCTCAGCGGTATTCGATAGTTTTTCTATCCAGGGGGTACGGGCTTCAAAACGACTATCCCGGGCAACTTCGCCCAGTACATCAGCAGTCATGGTGAATGCTTCGCGCGCCATGTCAGCGTGCTTGAGGCTCTTCCAGTTTTGCTTCAGATTTTCAGCCTTCATCATGATTTCCTTCTTACGGGTATCGAAGTTCTCCACTTCGATTCCTTCAGCAGTCGTCATCGACTCTGCAGCAGTCAGTAATTTTTCGAGACCATTGTAAGTAAAGTCATGGCTCAAGCCAACCTCACCGTCAATGTTTATTTTCTTCCAGTCCGAAAAGTTATTCAGGGGCTGTTCATAAGATACGTTAACGGGGACGTAGATACGCATAGAAGGCATGGCCTCCCGTATCATACTCCTCTTAGCACGTGCGGTAAACATGTCCTCCATGGTAAAGAAGTCAAGTGCTCTTTGTGAGCCCATCACGTCTTCGAAACGGTCAAACATGTTTTTCTTGAGTCGCATCATATCGATGTCGAGCTCCCAGAAGTTCTCGATGAAGTCTGCCGTTTCGTTTTCCTCGTCGCGGGCCGTGTCATCCTCCTTCATCTCATCCCTGTACTCTTCGATGAGCGCTTTACGACGCATATCGATCTCTTTGCGCTCTTTTACGTAATCCTCGTAGATAGGAGTGAAACCCATGGTTTCTTCTTCGGTAAGGTTCAGGGCTTTAACGGCCTGTGAACGGGTTCCGACGTAGAGCTTGGCTTCTACGTAACGGTCAACGTCTTCAGATTTTGTTTCCAGTGAACTACTTCGGTTAACGGCCTTCTTTGTTACCTGTTGGCCAAAAGCGGGGAGGCTCAGTGCTGTTACCAGCAGGAGCATTTGAAAAAACTTAGTCATAATATAAATTGGTTTACTAATGCAAAAATTAAACAAGCGAACAAGTCCGCTCTCACTCCATCAAACGTAGCCCCCCGTGGGCCGTGTTCGCTGATTATTCTTTTTCTATTGAGCGAAATTTCGCTAACTTGCGTCCTCAACTAACCATCGATCAATGACATTCGAAGAATTCGACGCTGGCGTGAAAGCAGCAGCAGCCAAAGCGCCCAACCTGGGCAAAAGCCTTAAACTCGACCTTGGCGAAGGCATCATCCATATTGACATGACAGGAGACGAGGCCGTCATCACTAACGAAGATGCTGAAGCCGACACCGTCGTTACCACCACCGTCGACACCCTCGACGCACTGCGTAAAGGCGAACTTAACCCCATGATGGCTATGATGGGTGGCAAAATCAAGATTAAAGGAGATATGGGCCTTGCGATGAAACTGCAGGGACTCCTTAGCTAGCCAACAATCCGTCTGTATTGCAGTCTGATCAGACCTCGCGGCCCTTCGTACTTAGTGCGAAGGGCCGTTTTATTATGCGCGATCGCGGGTGCCGGGGAAGGTTGAACGGCCAGATCGTAAACCGCCTCCGCAGAAAACCGTCTTCTGGTTTGTTCCGAAGATCGACTCCAAACGCACCATGCACCTGCTACCGAGCCCCCTTAGTGCGGTGTCTCCCAACTGACAAAGCTTGCTCAAGATGTGAGATATGCTCTCTCTGACTTCAAATATGTAGTGAATTCTGCCTGTTTCCGGCCAGGAACGAAAGCAAAATCGTATTTTATGCGTTAAAGCAGAAAGCTGCATCAGATATGCAGCCTTCCAAACCTTTCGGCCCATGCGCTATCTCTATCTTGTTCTCGTCCTCTTTGTTTCCCCTACCCTACTACTCGCAACGCACAACCGGGCGGGCGAAATAATAGTGAGAGCCGATGGTGATTGTAACGATATCAACAATCAATTGCGGGCCTGTGCCACCATCATTACTTACACCGAAGTTGACCAAACCGACGTAGATCGCGAAGAACTGCTGATCAGTTGGGGGGATGGCACGACGGACACCATAAGAAGAGACCGGGAAATCCTGCTGGGCAACGGCATCAAACGAAATGAATACACGCTCTGCCACCGCTTCCCCGGGTTCGGTCGGTACTTCATCAGCTTTCAGGACCAAAACCGGGTAGCAAACATCGTGAACATCGATGGCGGCGGCTCCGTAAACATCCCGTTCAGTGTTTATACCGTTTACACCCTGGCCAACCCGATCCTGAACGGTTGCAACAGTTCTCCTGAGTTAACGCAGTCCCCCATCGAGAATGCCTGTATCGGTTCGGTCTGGACGCACAACCCTGGTGCTTTCGACGTAGACGGCGACAGCCTTGCTTTCGAGTTCACCACTCCTCAGCGCGCGCCCGGTGTTCCGATTGCGAACTACTCGCCCGTAAATGCCGGCACCGGGGCACTTTCCATCAACGAGCAAACCGGTCAGATCACCTGGGACGCTCCTGCTATTGCCGGTGAGTACACCCTGGCATTTTTGGTCAAATCCTTCCGTAACGGTATCCCCCTGGACACCCTCGTTCGTGACATGCAGATATTCGTTGCGGAGTGTGCCAACGACCCTCCGGTTGTTGATCTGCCCTTCGAAGAAATCTGTGTTGTTGCCGGAGAGCTTATCGAATTCGATGTAATCGCAACCGCGCCTCTTACCGATTCTGACCAGGAAGTTAAACTCACCGCCAGCGGTCGCCCGTTTGATTTTACCGACAGCCCCGCCAGCTTTACGCCCTCGGACAGCATATGGCGACCGGACCCCGAGACAAAGGCTTTTAGCTGGCAGACAAACTGCTCTCACATCAGCAACCAGCCCTACTTCGTTGTTTTCAGGGCCGAGGATGATTTCTTCAGCTCTACCAGCGGGCTCTCTACCGTACGGGTAGTATCCATCAAAGTGGTAGCTCCGCCGCCGGAAGGACTGCAGGCCGCAGCCGATGATGACTTCATCACCCTGAGCTGGGACAAGCCCTACGCCTGCGAGGACAGTACCGACCCAACCTTTCTGGGCTTCACCGTCTGGCGAAGGGAAGGGAGTAATCCATTTGAACCCGACACCTGTACCACCGGTCTTGCCGGCCAGGGTTACACCCTTGTCACCCCCCGGGAGACGATGGAAATGCAGGATGGCCGTTATGTCTACATCGACGACGATATCGAGCGGGGTAAAACCTATTGTTACCGCGTAGTTGCCTTACTTGGCCGGCCAATAGCCAACCTCGGATTGATCTTCGAAGAAATCGAGTCCATTCCCTCCGAAGAAGTCTGCGTACAGCTTTCAAGGGATATTCCGCTGCTGACCAAAGTCGACGTCACCAGTACCGACGCATCGGCCGGAGGGATCGATGTATGCTGGATAAGACCCAATGCGCTCGCGCTGGACACAACTCAAAATGAAGGCCCTTACCGTTACGTTCTCAGCCGGGCCGACGGACAAACAACCGATCCTGCCGGCTTCAGCGAGGTCGCTACCTTCCAGCGTCAGTTCTTCGGTGAACCGATAGACACCTGCTTCTCCGATACCGGGCTCGACACCGAAGGCCAGGCTTATTCCTACCTCATCGAACTGTTCGTTGAGGGAGAAACGGAAGCAATCGGGGAAGGACAGGCTGCCACCTCCGTACGCCTGAGTGGCAGCCCCACCGATAATGCCAACGTACTGAGCTGGACTGCCGTCACCCCGTGGACCAACGTGAGCTACGACGTATTCCGGCAGGCTCCCGGCAGTACAACTTTTGAATTACTGACCACGACTACTTCTACGTCCTATACAGATGAAAGCCTGGAGAACGGCGAAGAATATTGCTATTACATCCTTACTGAAGGAACGTACAGCGTAGCTGACATTCCCAGCCCGCTCCTCAACCGTAGCCAGGAGTTATGCCTGCAGCCGCAAGACAATGTTCCTCCCTGCCCGCCGGAACTGGAAGTAATAAGCGTTTGTGACCGCGGGGTGGATTGTACTGACACCGACAACCTATTCAATACCCTCAACTGGGTTTCTCCGGCAGACGTATGCGGAGAGGACGACGTTGCCGGCTACCGGATTTACTTCTCGCCGGATAGCGCCGGCACCGGCTTTCAGGTAGCGGAAATCCAGGGCGCAGACATTCTGACTTACGACCACTTCCCCGAAGATGGTATTACAGGCTGTTACACCATTACGGCTTTTGACCTAAACGGCAACGAAGGCAACAACAGCACGGAAGTGTGCGTAACCAACTGTCCGATTTACGAACTTCCCAATGCCTTCACCCCGAACGGAGACGGGCAAAATGACCTGTTCATCCCACGCAGCAGGTGCTTCGTTGAGCGGGTTGACTTTCAGGTATTCAACCGTTGGGGCCAGCTTGTTTTCGAAACCGAAGACCCCGCTATTATGTGGGACGGGCGGAACCTCAGCGGAGAGCCTCTCCCCTCGGGTACCTATCATTACATAGCGAAGGTTTTCGAGCAACGGTTGGAAGGCATCAGCCCTTCGACTGAGCCCCTGTCGGGTTACATAGAGCTTTTCGCCGCCGGAGAATAACTTCCGGGTTGACCTGATCGCCCGGGCAGCGGACCGGGTAACAAGGTATTCATTCGAAAAACTTGAGCAATCTCCATTCCTTCCGCAGGGCGTTCCACATCCCCGGTTTGAGCCACAAGCCGTAGGCGAGTCCGGTAAAGAAGGTGAACATTGCGTAGACCAGTGCGGGCTTAAGCATTTGCTCGTTCTCCAGTAGCGCCGAAGTAATAAGAAATGCCAGGCTTGTATTCTGGATACCTGCCTCGACGCCAAGCGTGATCTGGTCGTTACGCCCAAACCCAAAAAGGCGTCCGAACAGGAAGCCGGATAAAAGAGCGCAAGCATTCACCGCCAGCGAGGCTGGCAGGATGGTCAAAGTCTCGGAGATCAACAAATTGCTCCCTCCCGCATCTGCGGGAGCGAGAAGCTTGAGGGCAAAAAGCGTCCCGAGCAGGAACAAGCTTAACCAACGGAGGCGGGGCTGGAGGTACTCAGCACGCGCCGTGCGGCGGGCTCTGAAAATCATTCCGGAAATAACGGGAACCAGAACGATCAGAAAAATCTGACCAGCGGTGGGCAACAACGGCAGCTGCCGCAAGCCCTCTCCCGTCCAGAAAGTAGCAAGCCCCAGGTTGACGATCACCGGAATGGTAAGCATCGAGAGACTCGTATTACAAATGGTCAGGCTGACCGCCAAAGTAGTGTTTGCCTTTAGCAGAAAGCTGATGAAGTTGCTGCTCAGTCCCCCAGGACAGGCGGACAGAATGACGACTCCGGCCGCAAAGGCCGGAGGTAGTTTAAAGAGAAAAGCTACAGAAAAAGCGATAGCAGGCAAAAGTAAAAGCTGTAGCCCAAGGCCAAGCAAAAGCACGCGTGGATGGCTGGCAAGCTGCCTGAAATTATCCGTCTTCAGGCTCAGCCCGATGCTAAACATGATCAGTGCCAGTATCAACCCGATTAGAAAATCAATCATTTTTTCGCCTGGTTGTTTGGGGGAATGAGTTTTTGAAGCTAAATTCGCCTTATCAAAGGTAAATATGTTTACCTGTTTTGTTGTATAAACATCTATACTCTCTACCTTGAGTTAAGTTCCTGAATGAAATTTTACTTTCATTCTCCAAAATATTAAACGTAGCAAATGCTCACGTTTTAAAGATGTTAATAGGGTTTTAGGTGTTTATTTCTGGACCGGCTGTGCTTTGCATGACCGGTCTTTTTTTGCTTTACAGCAACTGTTTTGCCTGCAATTCCATTTTGTGGAAGCCAAAACCAGCCGTTTGGTTCGCGGCGGTTTTGCTTAATCTGATGTTTCCCGTTCTACTGCGGCGACCAGTGCATTGTACCAGTCTTCTCCGTACTTGCGGATCAGCGCTGGCTTAGCGAACTCATAGACCCTAATCTTTTCCCGATCTCCCTTCACACAGGCCGCCGAGCAAATGTCCCATACATCATAGTTGAGGGCCTCGAAATTGGCCTCGGGTTTGGAGACGGCCCGGATGGGATACAGGTGACAACTGATGGGTTTTTTCCACTCGATCTTTCCGTCCCGGTGAGCCTGTTCGATGCCACAAAGGGCCATACCCTGCTCGTTGAGGGTCATATACGCACAGGCTGCATTGTCCACCAGAGTGGTGTCCCAACCTCCTACGGTATCGTTTTTGGTGTACAGCCCCTGCGCTGCGATAGCGGCCTTCCCCTCTTCGGTCAGGTAAGGCTCTACCGCAGAGTATATGTCTTTCAGGATGTCCAGCTCCTTTTCTTCCAGCGGAGCACCAAAGTCTCCTTCCCAGCAACAGGCCCCTTTACAGGCGGTAAGGTTGCAGGCGAAATGCTCGTCGGTGACATCGTCGCTAACGATTATGTTGTCAATTATGTACATACTCAATTAATGATTGGTAATGCCCCCGCTTGAGTTTCCGGACACTAAGCAGGAAATAACAACCGGGAAAGGCAGTCGGGTTCCCCGCGGGAAACTCAAACGGAGGCAACGGGTAAGTAACTTATACCAGAGGTTTACTTTTTAACGTCTACCTCAATGCGACGATCCTGATTGGCAAGTTGCCACGCTGTATGGAACACCAGCCGGCCGATTTTCTCCATCTTTTCGAAGTTGATCTTATCAACCGTATCGGTTGCCTGGTGGTAATCAGCATGGGTGCCGTTGAAGTAAAAAACACTGGGGATACCCTTCACCGCAAAGTTGTAGTGATCCGAACGGTAGTAGTACCGGTTAGGATCGTCTTCAGCATTGTAGGTGTAATCCAGTTCCAGCTGGGTGTATTCCTTATTTGCGTGCTCATTGATGAGGTGGAGCTCAGAACTCAGTCGGTCGCTTCCAATCACATAGATGTACTCGGGGTTGTCGGCGTGTTCGTCGTCCACACGGCCTACCATATCAACGTTGATGTCTGCGATGGTTTTATCCAACGGAAAGACCGGATGACTGGCGTAGTATTCCGAGCCGAGCAATCCTTTTTCCTCTCCGCTAACCAGCAGAAAAAGAACACTGCGGCGGGGGCCAAGGCCCTGCTTTTTGGCGGTTACAAATGCTTCTGCGATTTCAAGCACGGTGGTCGTTCCCGAACCGTTGTCGTCGGCGCCGTTAAAGACGTTGTCCCCGCGTTTACCGATGTGGTCGTAGTGCGCGCTGACTACCAGTACTTCGTCCTTCAGCACAGGATCGGAGCCTTCAACAAAGCCCAGTACGTTTTCTCCGATAAGCTCCTTCACGGCTTTGGCCTGGGTCAATTCCAGGTTCACCGGAACCGTTACGGATTTAGAGCGACCGGACTTCTCCATTTTCTTGCGGGCCTTGATGACCTTTTTCCCTGCTTTACCCATCATTTTGCGGGCGAGCTGAGGGGTAAGATAGACGACGTTGGCCGTGTTGCGTTCAGCTTCGGATTGCTCTGCCATCCGCATCCGTCCGTCCAGCGTTTCCTGCCGAATGTTGCGAACATTGGTCTTGAAGTCCGGATCGATGATGAATACCGTTTCGACACCTTTTTCTTTGGCGATTTGCAGCTTACGCTCGTTATTATTGCTCCAGTCAGAGATGGTGTCTTTGCCCGACACGTGGTAGATCCCCTTCTTCCCTACCGGCTCTCCGGCGAAGATGAGGATATGTTTGCCACTTACGTCTTTCCCCTCGTAGTCGCTGTAAGCTTCATCGTCGATTCCGTAGCCCAGAAAAGTGAGCTCGGTAATCCGGGTGGTTCCCCGGTCTGTGTTTTGCGATGGTGCGCTGGCGTATTCCCACAGGTGACGCAGGGGCTCACCGTTCAGTTTCAATTCGATGTTATCCCATTTCTGGCGGGTAAAAAGAATTCGTTGGTAGTACCCGTTGTTTTCGCCGATGGCGGGGAGACCAAGGCCTGCGAATTGTTTGGCCAGGTATTCTGCAGCCCGTTTCTGGCCGGGCTCTCCGGTTTCACGGCCTTCCATATCATCATCGGCGAGGATGTAAAGGTGGCGCTCCATGTCCTCAACGGTGATGGTTGAAGCCAACTCCCGGGCCTGGTCCGGTGTGGTTTTGAGCGACTGAACGGGGCCGGTCATCTGCGAAAAAAGGCTGCCGGAGAACAAGGCTACGGCCAGAAGCAAGGTAGTACGAATCATACTATATATTTGGTTAGTTAAAAATAACGCCGCTGAGCGGGGTAAGTTTTACGGTTTCTGCCCACAGGTTCATCCGTAGACTCCTGGCGTAATGAGCCGTCTGCCGATGCAGTCCTGCGGGGTAAAGGGGCGGCATTCACGCTTGTCCGCAGGTTTATGGTGCATCCGACCTAAGTCCGCCTTGCCCCACAACATTCTGTGCATCCTGCGGTCGCGCCGTATACCCCCGCAGACGAAACGGAACCATTTCCCTCAGGGCTTGCAGATCAGGCCTATCTCGCCAGCAGCACATTGATCAGCGCGTCCGCAGAAACGATTCCTTTCTTCCGGACGAACGCCCGGTCGGTTCCGTCTCCTATCTCATAGGTGATGCCTTCGGCACCGAATTGTGTCCTGAACCAGCTCATTGAGGTGGGCTTACCGATCGGTTCTGCTTCCTCATTGATCCGGAAGCCACCACCGATGCCACGAGCTATGGCAGCGAGCCAGGCGTCTTTGAAGCCCGGCAGCGCCGTGGGTGGCTGTACCTTATCGTTGTGGGTGTAGTAAACATCTTTGTAGGTGGAGTGGAAGTCGATTCCCAACACGACATCGCTGCGACTTTCTTTGGTCAGTTTTACGATATTGTTGGCAACCTTCCGGACTTCCGGCTGGCGGTACTTCGCCCAATCCCGGTTGCTGTCGATGCCACCAGCCGTGTGCCTCCAGTGGCCCAAATCCACACCATCGGGGTTAAGTAAGGGGTAAACCAGCAGTTGGTATTTCGTAAAGAATTCATCGCGCCGGGGGTGTTCCAGAACACCGTCAAGGAAGGCTTGCAGACAGAGAAAACCGGTTACTTCGGGTGGGTGCTGGCGGCTGAGTAAAACAATGGTTGGCCGGTCATCCATTTCACCTTCACCGATCCGGTAAGCCTCCAGATTCCGGCCCAGTTTGCTTTCTCCTACGTAGAAACCGGCCATCACATCGCCGTGCTTCCGGCTCAGTGTTTCCAGCCATTCTTTCACATCGGCTGAATTGATAACTTCCTGTCCGGCAAGGTAAAGGGGCTCTCCTTCGGCGAGCGTCAGGCGTACGTCGGCGGAGAACTGCCCGGGGCCCGGTTTCACGGAAGTACTATCTGCCGGAGCCCACACTTTCCGATCGGTACTTACTTTCGGGAAATAACGATGATGGACGCCCGGAGGGTAAGTTAACCGGACCGTTATCGTTTGGTCGCGGTCTGAAACGAAGCGCATGGCGTACCACGGGCTTTGGTTTATGGGTTCATTCTCCGGATTGATGGTGACAGTGTACGACGTATCGTCGTCGCGGCGCAGCTCATTCAGGCGTGCTCCGTCGAATTCATTGTCTACCGTCAGGCCTGTTTCGGGGAAGGACCAGGTCTGTTTTTTCTGCACCCTGATGTCCTTCGTTCGGGTATCCACATCCACAGGAAAATTGTAGCTGGAAGCACGGTTACAGGCAAAGAAAGTTACGGTCAGGATCAGGTACAGAATATGCTTCATGGGAAATACTTAATTGGTGGCGCGGACGCAGGTGCAAAGAAAGGGAGGAAGGAGCAAAGTAGATACTCGCCTGATCGTTATCCTTACCGGATTACGGGACCAGCACCTGCAACCGATCGTCCAGCATAGAAGCAGTCAGCGGTAATTCCCCCAGCAACTCTCCGTCGGCTTCAAGCATCGTTTTCCCGGCAACGGGCGTGATTTTAACCGATTTCACGTGCGTGGTGGTAACCTCTTTAAGCTCCCCTATCGATCCGGTGTAAAATCGCCACGAGGAGATTATGATTTTCCAGATCGGAAGTTGGTGAGCTACCGTCAGGGCGAGAGTTGCTGCGGCAGGATCGGCGTGAGGGACCAACCTCATTCCCCCTCCGCTATAACGTCCGATGCCGATATTTATGGTATGAACGGGCAGAGTCAGGGTTTGCTCATCGTACTCGATTTTCACGGTAGGTGGCACGAAGCCCTTAAGGTACAGCAGCGTCAGCAGAGGATACAGCCACTGGCTCTTCCAGCGTGCTTTTTCGCTGCGTCGTACCACCTCCGCGTCGTAGGCCATCCCGGCAACGTTGAGAAACCAGGTCGTTCTCCGTTCGGGATCTGCGGGGGGTAATGCGGGAAGCAGGTAGGTCAGTTGGCCGATGTTGTGCTCCAATACTTTTTGCCGACGCACCATTTCCAACCAGGGGCCGATGGTGCGTGGTGTTTTCAGGGTACGAACCCAGTCGTTGCCCGTGCCGAGCGGCAGCGGAACATAGACGACTTTTCTGAGCCCTTCGGCCCTGACAATTCCGTTAAGTATGCCGTGGTGGGTTCCGTCGCCACCTACGCCAACCAGGTGGGTTTTGCCCGCCCGGACGGCAGCTTCGGCCAGTTCAGATAAGTTTGTGGAACTGGTACTTTCTTCAACCGTCATTTGCGGTAGTGCAGTGCTCAGAGCCGGCAGCCATTTCTCCCAACGGCGCAGGGCCTTGCCCCGCCCCGCAGCAGGGTTGATGAGAAAGTGCCATGGTGTTTGATCCGCTATCACGGCTTAAAGGTCGGTTATCCGGAGCATTTGGTCGGTTGGGTCTTGCCGGGGAGAAATTATTTTGCACCTTACAGGCCAGGAAATCACTAAACGGGCGAACGGAGTCTAATGATTAAATTGTCTCTTTGTTGCGTGATGCCTGTGTTTACACGATGTTCAGGCTGACCACATTAGTCAGCCGTCCCATGTTCAAAAGTTCAATGGTTCAAAACCACATATTGATGACACCACCAATTATTGCAGTAAATAACGTTCGTAAAGCCTACGGTGAAAAAGTAGCCGTAAACGATGTGACCTTCGCAATGCCACCCGATGCGATCCTGGGCTTACTCGGCCCCAACGGGGCCGGCAAGACGAGCCTCATCCGGATGATCACGACCATTACGGCGCCAGATTCCGGTCATATAGAGTTTAACGGACAGCCGCTGTCCGGTTTCCACCCTACACAAATCGGCTACCTGCCGGAGGAGCGGGGGCTGTACAAAAAAATGTACGTCGGGGAGCACCTCCTCTACCTTGCCCGCCTGAAAGGTATGGACAAGAAGGAAGCCACCACCGCCGCGAAGGAGTGGCTCGCAAAATTCGGCCTGGAAAACCATTGGGACAAAAAAGTCGAGGAACTCTCGAAAGGGATGCAGCAGCAGGTGCAGTTCATCGCTACCGTTATCCACAACCCGAAACTTCTGATTCTGGACGAGCCCTTCAGTGGGCTTGACCCGGTAAACGCAACCCGAATGCGGCAGGAGATTCTCCGTCTTCACGCCGAAGGAACGGGTGTAATCTTCAGTACCCACCGTATGGAGCAGGTCGAAGAACTGTGCGAGTACATCGTACTCATCAATCAGGGAGCAAACATCCTTGAAGGCAAGGTTGCCGATATTCGTCGTCGGTTTCAGGACGATAAATTCCACCTCGAATACGAAGGAGACTTGCCCGCAGTACTAAAAGAGCGCTACGAAATCATCAACCCTACCCCATCCGGTGTAGACATTCAACTGAGGGATGGCCAAAAGGCCAATGACCTGCTGCGACTCCTGCTGGATGCCGACGTACACATCATCGGGTTTCAGGAACTGCTACCGAGTCTCAATGAAGTATTCATAAAGCAGGTAACTCAGCTGGACCCTACAAATACCAACCCGTTTGACACGCAAGAGGCGTAACAACTTGCCGGGCTAACCCGGGAGGAGGGCAAACGAAACCCTTAGAGGTTTGACGAAGCTTCAAGCGCTGTACAGCCCTGCTTTTTTCAACCTTCTTTGCATCCTGCGTTCGCGCCACCGCGCGCCCCTGAGAAAAATGCTCTTCTCTATCGGGCATACATTCAACCAATCACGAACTCACTGCGGCGGAAACTCCCCGCGCTCAACCTACCACCGATGAAAAACCTCTGGCTTGTAATTCAAAGAGAGTATTTAACCCGTGTACGTCGTAAATCATTTATTCTTGCGACCCTGCTGATGCCACTGGGCATGGCTGTTTTTGTAGTTGTTGTTCAGTTTATCTTCAGCTACGGCAATGATGAACAACAGCGAATTGTGGTCGTCGATGAAGCCAACATTTTCAACAATACCCTGCCGGACAGTAAGAATATCTACTTCAAGTTCCGCAGCGATCCTCTGGATGAACTCAAGGCCAATATGGCTACCGACAGCTCTTACAATGCAATTCTCGTGGTGCCATCGGTAACGAATCCCCGCCTGAAGAACTTCAGGGTAGAATACTTCAGTGATGACCCTTTAGCCCTGGATACTGAACTGGCCATCAACAGGCGGGTAGAAAAAGCCATGCGAAAATACAAGACCACCGCTCTGGAGCTGGACGCCAAAGCCATTGCGGCTTTAGAAACTGAAGTTTCCATAAAAACCCGGAAGATCACCGTTGAAGAAGGAGAAGACGACGACACCAGTATGGCGGGCATCATTGGGGCCGGCCTTGGCTCAGTAATGGGCTTTCTGATGTACATCAGTATTTTCGTCTACGGAATGATGGTGATGCGGTCGGTAATGGAAGAGAAGATGAACCGAATTGTCGAGGTGGTAATTTCCAGCGTAAAGCCCACTACCCTGCTGCTGGGCAAGATCATTGGGGTTGGCGGTGTTGGCCTTACCCAGGTATTAGCCTGGATGATCCTGATTCCGGGCGTTCTGTTCGTTGTTTCATTGATCTTTGGCTTCGACCCCGAGACAGCCGAGCAACTTCAGGCGGGCTCTGCCGCCTCGCAGGTAGACCCCGATGAGCTGCAAAGCATCGTGGAAAAGACCCTGGCGGGCCTGGACGAGATGAACTGGTGGGTCATCATACCTTCCTTTCTACTCTATTTCCTCTGTGGGTATTTCATGTACGCCGCAATGTTTGCGGCCATTGGCTCCGCAATGGGAGACGACATGGGAGAAGGACAGAGCCTTACCCTAATAGTAATGATTCCCGTTATCCTCGGCTTCTACATAATGATGGCCGCACTCCAGGCCCCGAACTCCAGTCTTGCCGTAGGGAGCAGTTTCGTACCACTGTTTGCACCGATAGTGATGCCTGCTCGTTTGCCCTTCGGGCCACCTGCCTGGCAGATTATCGGTAGTTTGTTCATCACCATTGCCTTTTCCGGCTTCATGGTTTGGCTGGCCGGACGCATCTACCGGGTCGGAATTCTCAACTACGGCAAAAAGGGTTCCCTGAAAGATATGGGACGCTGGTTGTTCTCGAAATACTAAGCTCAGCGCCAGCCAATTGAGGTCTTTGGGTAGAATTGACAAAATAAATCAGCACTGATTTTCAGCACTTTACCTCTTTTTCTAATAAAATATGGAAAAAAACAGGTTGCTAAAAGCAATTATCTGCGTCTAAACAGTGAAATGCTTCTTACCGGCTGGCTCTAAACAACTGATTGGTCAGCCTTCAAACTACTCAAATACACATGGCAAATATTTTAGACAACATCGCAGGAATGCTTACCCCGGAAATGATGGGGTCCATCGGAAACAAGCTCAATGAATCCCCCAGCGGCGTAGAGTCTGCACTCAGCGGAATTCTCCCCTCCATCCTCGGAGGAATGGTTCAAAAAGCAGAAGGTGGTAACTTCGGTGCCATATTTGACATGTTGAAGGGTGCCGACAACTTCAACCTGAGCGACCTGATCGGGATGATGGGCAGCGGCAACCTTGCCCAGAACGATCCCCGGGACATCGGAGGTGGCCTTCTTGGCTCACTGCTTGGCAATAAGACCGGCGGACTGATAGATGCAGTCAGCGGAATGGCAGGAATCAACAAGAAATCCTCGTCTTCCCTGCTCGGAATGGCAGCGCCATTCATCATGAGCTTCCTCGCCAAGAAAATCAAGGGCGAGAAACTCGACTCTTCCGGACTGGCTTCTATTCTGCTTGGTCAGAAGAGTTCCATCATGGCCGCCATCCCCGGTGTGCTCAGTGCGGTACTTGGCTTTGGTAAAACCACTCCTTCCGTATCAACCCGCGCAGCAGCAGCTACCACTACTGCTACCCGCGCTGCCTCTACAGCCGCCGCCAATACAACTGCTACCGCAACTGCAGCTGCCAGCAGCGGCATGGGCTTTCTGAAATGGCTTCTTCCGCTTCTCCTCCTCGGAGCACTCGCATGGTTCGGCCTGCGCAGTTGCGATACCGGAGGCGTCCAGGCCAGCCTGGAAAATGCAGGCGATACCATGTCTGACGTTGCCGGCAAAGCTGGCTCCGCAGCAGGTGACCTTGTTGACGGTGCCGGCGAAATGGTAGTTGATGCCGCTAAAATGGGAAGCAGTGCGCTCTCCAGCCTCAAAGAAACCGCCAACGGACTGTGGGCACTCGTACTCCCCGGTGGCGTAACCATCGAAGCAAACAAAGACGGTGTTGAGTACTCACTGATCAACTTCATCTCCAGCGACAAGCCGGTTGACAAAACGACCTGGTTCAACTTCGACGCCCTGAAGTTCCAGACCGGTAAAGCTGATCTCGACTCCGATTACTCCAAGCGCCAGATCGAGAACATGGTGAATGTTCTCAATGCCTACCCTGATGTACACCTCAAGATCGGTGGTTACACCGATAACGTTGGTAGCGCTGATGGCAACATGGCTCTTTCGCAGAAGCGGGCCGACAACGTAATGGCCACTCTGGTAGCGAAAGGTATCGATGCTTCCCGCCTCGCCGCCGAAGGCTTTGGTGAGCAGCACCCTGCATGCCCAGCCAACGACACTCCTGAGTGTAAGGCGCAAAACCGCCGGATCGCGGCACGGGTTACGCAGAAGTAATCTTCACTTACAAGCTTACCTCCCGATGAGGCAATCTTGATTATCTGATGAGGCCGAAGGTACACTTGTACCTTCGGCCTCGTTGTTTTGCTTACTGTGGCCAGCCCGTCCTATTGACGGTGGCTGCCCTGATTGAACGCTGATCTTGATAAAAAAGCCCCTCCCGGAAAAAACCGGAAGGGGCAACTTACTATTTCAAACGAGAATCTAAAGTTGGGAATAAAACAGAAGCACTTATGAGGTACGACTACCTACGCAACCAACTACGATACTGGTTTTGAATGCTCGAACTTTTTTATGGCAACAGGGTCGAGAGGGTGAAATTGGCTGTTGTCAGCGAAGTCGCGTCCACGCTCAGCCCTCCGAGATTGATCCCGAGCGCAGCGTTGAGTTCGAACTGTCCGGCCAGTTCGAGTTCACCGTCGTTGTCTTCATCCTGGTAAGAGACAGCGACGAGTTCGTAACTACCGCTTTCGAGGAAAGCGAGGGTGTAGCTGCCTCCTGCCGTCAGGCGGGTAGAAGAGACTGCATTGAGGAAGGTTTCGTTCTCTTCACCTTCTGCTTCGGAAGCCTGGTAGGTTCCGGCAGCGTAAGCGTAGATCACAACTTCTCCGTCTTCCCCGGATGCATTGCTAACGGTACCCTGCAGGGTACCGGTGAGTTCCTTCTCTACAAAACGGAGGCTGCTTTCCAGGCGTGCTTCGGCAGCAAAGCGGTAAGGCTCGGTGGCAGACTCACCGCGCTGGATTGCTTTGCGCAGATCGAAATCGATCACAGCTGCAACGGTAGCGCCCTGGTTTACGGTGAAGGAGGCATCAGAAACGGTGAGGCTACCGTCTCCATCGACATCGAGGGCAACGGTTGTACCGTCGGTTCGGCGAACGTAGCACCCCGGAGCATTACCGGAAGCATCCTGTGCATCGTCGAGGACGACTTCAATGGTATTGTAGGTACGTGCTTCCAGGTCAGCACTCGCGATGAGTTCAGTCACTCCGTTTTGCAACGCAGACAGTTCTACGGTGGTACGGCTGAAACCTTCGATGGAAGCTCCGTCGACCTTTACATCAGCGATGGTTACGAAAACGGCGGACACGTCGGCATCATCGATGGGAGCATCGGTGATTTCGAGGGTGAAGCTACCGGAGGCGGAAGGGGTCGTGGAGTCGTCGTCTTCGCAAGCGAAGCATACGGACACGAGGAGGAGGAGCGCAAGGCTGCGCAGGGTCAAATAATTAAACGTCATGTTCAAAGGATTAAATTGGTTTAAAAAACAAAGCGATAAAACAGAACCTGGGGGGGCGTGCAAGCCGGTGTCCCCCTAAATTCCGGAGACTGTACGAATCAGGTTATAGTTTAAGTATATATGTCCTGATGTTTTTTTCTGGTTAAAGATTTCACGAAATACGCACCTAAAGGTTTTACCCCCTGTAAATCAAGCTTTAAAAACCGTAACATGGGGCTTAAACCAGACTCAAACTTTTTTTTGCACCTGCGGCCGCGCCGTCGTGAAACAAAAAGAAGTACGTAAACTGAACCAAACGTTCGTTTACTTTGTCTCCTCCCAACCACCAGATTGTACCATTATGCAAAGCCGCACCCGCGCCCAGGAATCCCGTACCGCCGTTCAACGCCTTTATATTGCCATGCGGCACCTGTTGATTCGGGGCAGTTATAAGCCAGGCGGACTCAGCGGTAAAACCCTGATGGACAACCTGATGCTGCTGCGCCCAGAGATCTACGGCAGTATTGCAGACGAAGAAAAAGTTGAAGTAGACGGCCTGCATTACGTTTTCAACCGGCTACCGAAAGGCATCGAAGAATGCCGTTTCATTAAGCTGATAACACGGGAAGGTTACGAAAATTCTAATTTCAAGCCCATCATCGCACCAGCCCGCCGGCGGAGCGCCTACCGCATCGACAGCGATGAGATGTACATTGAGATGACCCGTGGGCGGTCAGACATCTATGACATCCTGACCCACCTTACTTTCCTCTACGCCGAGGCGAATAAAATCCGCAACAACAGTGTAGACAGCAAAGGACGCCCTAAACGGGAGTGGGAGTTGCTGGAGGAAATCGTTGTCTGGGAACAGACCGGTAAAGAATTCAAAGTCGAGACCGCCTATACTTATCTCAGTACTTTGCTGGGCCGGACCTACGACGAAGTCGTAGCTGCCTGCAAGCGCTTTGAGGGCAACGACAATGTGAACTCTCTTTTCCACATCACCTACTGGCTTGGCCGGCTGGCTAAACTGGAGCACGACCAGGACGAAGACCGGGAGATTACCTTCAGCAGCACCCTGCGCGAGAACACCGGTCACCATTACTTCGGTGAAATGTGGGCGCTCAACATCAAGACGGTTCTGCTGGAGCACAAGCTCATCGAACGCCCCATTCACATCATCAGCGCCAACCTCCATAGCGTAGTTAACAGCATATTCGGTGGAGCAGCTCTTGGCACTAAGCTGAAAAAACACAAAGGCCTCTTCGAATACGCACGGGCCATGAGCCAAACGGATTACAAGCACCTCCGCCCTCTCGTTTTTGATCTCGCCCGTAAAAACGGGTTGATCGAAATTGCCGACCAGAGCGGGACAAACCTCGGTGTACAACTGTTCGACACGGCCAAATTCGACCCGAAACTCATCGCTCCCGAGCTCAATTTCCAACCGGCTAAAAACCCGGACCAGGCTCCCGTTATTCTGGTAATGGACTATGCCTTTGGCGAGCAGGCCTACGAAAGTATGGACGAATTGCTGCGGCCTTTCCATGACCCCGGCTCTGATCAGGTGTACGATATGCCCATCGAGAGCATCAACATAATGGGCAAGGCCGGGATACTGGATGGCCAAAAAGGAGACATTATGGTTCCCGACGCCCATATCTTCGAAGGTACCGCCGACAACTATCCTTTCGAGAATGATTTTGTCGCCGATGACTTCCGGGGCGAAGGACTTGGGGTCTTCGAAGGCCCGATGGTAACCGTACTTGGTACGAGCCTGCAGAACATCCCGATTCTGGATTACTTCCTGACCAGCAGCTGGAAAGCCGCTGGCCTGGAAATGGAAGGTGCACATTACCAGAAAGCAATTCAGGCCGCTACCCATATTCGTAAATCGGTTAACCCCAACCTCAAGGTCCGGTATGCGTATTACGCAAGTGACAACCCACTACTGACCGGGCACACCCTCGCAAGCGGTAGCCTGGGGGCCGACGGTGTGCGCCCCACCTACCTGATTACGGTAAGAATGCTGGAGCGGATCTTTGCCAGCTAAGTCTGTAAACAAGTTCGGATTTACTTACCAGATCGCTTGCTACGCCAGCGCTTCACCACAAAGAACACGCCAGCACCAAGTATCAGAAGTGGCCAGATAGCCACCAGGCCAAGCACGATTTCCTGAATCATTCCCCAACCAAAAGCCAGACTATCGGTGAGCTTGCTGAAAAACCCACGGGTAACCGTGGGGCCGGTGTTGCGGTACTCCACCGTTTCGTAAAGCTCGAGCGTGAGCGTTGAAAGCGAGACCTGATCGCGCAGGTAACGCAGCTGGCCTTCTTTGGCCTCGATCTCTTCGGTAATAACACGAATCTTCTCTTCGGCATTGAGGATGTCTTCTACTTTCTGAGCCCGGTTGCGTAAGATATCGATGTAACGATCGCGAACGTCGCGTTTGGTTTGCAGGCGGCTTTCCAGGTCGAGCCACTGTGCGGTTACGTCGCGGCTGTCGAGGTTCTGGTAGTCTATTTCCGTCGCGATCTCAGGCAGGAACTTCATGGCGCCATCTAAGGCACCGGCGGGCAGCCGGATGGTCAGTTGGGCCGTGTGCTCGTAAGTAGAGTTGGTTCGGTGCTGGTTGGAGATGTAGCCACCGTTTCTGGTAATCAGGCTGGTAATGCGGGCCATGGCCGTGTCGAGCGATTCTACGCGGGCACGGGCGGCAGCGGTATAGATGATGCGTTGCTGACGTGGCTTGTCGGTCTCCGTATCCTGGCCGGACGGAGGCAGCGGAGCCTCGGCCGTTCGTGACGCGTCCATTTCTATTTCCTCGTCATCACCGTAGTAACTTTTTTCGGCACTCATGGTGGCCGAAGGCACTCCTTCGGAGGCGTATTCGTTCAGCGAGTCGTGCCCGCAGGCGAAAAGAAATAAGGCGAGAACGCAGGTGCAAAGAAAGTTTTTGGCAGACATGGGTATGAATTTTGAACAGTAGATGCACTGCGAGCCGCTTATGCATACAAGGTACGCTATGTTCACAAATCGTTAGCAACCGAAGCTAATTATCAGGCTTTTGCGCCACAACCTTTTACGTCCGGGTAAGGTCTTAATGGAGACAGCATCAGGCACCTCCGGTAGTGTGCGTTGAACACTACCAACCCTAAAGCAGTTACAACCCGACAGCTACAAAATACAAGATGAATCTACGTTTACTTTTTTTCACCGCATTGCTTGCGGCTTCTACCGTAATGTCCGCACAGGTGCAGGACACTCTTCCAGCGCAAGACTACGACATCCATGCCGTGAACCCCTGGGTAAGCATTCCGCTGATCATTGCGGGTACTTACCTCAGCGCCACCCGCCTGAAGACGCTTCAGGATGTGCCGGCCCTCTCACCCACAGAAATTGCTACCCTGAACCCCGACGACGTACCGGGCTTTGACCGTTGGGCCATCGAACAGCCCGTACGGGAAGACGACTGGGCCGGCGTTGTTTCCGACCAACTATTCGCCGCAGGAGAGTTGGTGCCGCTCACTCTCCTGATCTGGAAGAAGTACCGGAAAGATTTTCTGCCCATCGGGCTGATGTTTCTGGAAGCACAAGCCACCCAGGGCTTGTTCTACGGTTACGCCCCCTTCGGGCCTACCGGCGTAGAGCGCTTTCGCCCGCGTGTTTACGTAGACGAGTACGCTGCCGACGATAAATTCAACGGGCAAACGCGCAACAGCATGTTCAGTGGCCACGTGAGCACAACCTCAACCGGATTCTACTTCGTAGCGAAGATCATCGATGATTACAACCCCGATCTGACGGGCGGACAAAAAGTGATGCTCTACGGCGCCGCCAGTATCCCCGGTCTCTTCTCGGGCTACCTGCGGGTTCGGGCCTTCAAGCACTTCCCTACCGACAGTTTAATCGGGCTCGGGGTTGGTGCTTTCAGCGGCATCATGATCCCCAACTTTCACCGGTGGTGGGCGGAGCGCCACCGCAGTCGGGCAATGCTTCAACCCATCATGGGCAACGGAGCCGCGGGGATGAGTTTCAACCTCAAGTTTTAAAAGCTTAGCTTTATGAGCGTGGCCCAGCCACGCCACCAATAAACAATAACCACCGAACTATCGTGTTGGAACGGGAGTTTCAGCCAGGTAAGATATACCACCTCTATGCGATCACGATTACTCACGTTTCTCCTCCTGTTCACACTTTGCACCTGCGCCAGCGCCCAGAAAGAACCCCGGGATGCCGACCAGCCACCCCGCGACAGTATGCCCCCCGCAAAGTTGTACAAAACCAAACCGCTGATTGAGCTTCCGCTCACCGCTGTCGCATTCTATTTCAGTCAGGAGAAAATTGTCGACTTCCGCGAAAAGCCGGCTTTCACCGGCACCCTGCCAACCCTGACCAACAACGACGTGCCGGGCATCGATCAGTGGGGCCTCCGCCAGGACCCCGCAAAGGCCGAAGACTTCGCTAAAACCTCTGACATATTTTTCATTACCGGGCAGCTTGCGCCTTTCACCCTCTTCGTCTGGAAAAAATACCGGGATGAATGGTTGGACATCACCACGATGTACCTCGAAGCCCAGGCATTACAGGGCGTGTTTTATGGCTATGCACCGTTTGGTCCTTCGGGTGTCGATCGCTTCCGCCCCCGGTCTTACTACGACGAAGTAGAAGATGGTGAGCGCCGCAACGGCAACGCCCAGAGTAGTTTGTTTAGTGGCCACGTAAGCACCACCGCTACCGGCTGGTACTTCTACGCCAAAATCATCACGGACCATAACCCCGACCTCACCGGCGGGCAGAAAGCCCTCATTTACGGTGCGGCCTCAGTACCGGGTGTGATTACCTCAATTCTGCGCGTGAAAGCCCTGAAACATTTCCCCACCGATACGGCCGTAGGAATGGGCGTTGGCGCATTCAGCGGAATCATGGTCCCCGAGTTTCACCGTTGGTGGCAGAAGCGTCACGAAAAGAGCATGGCGATGCTTACGCCACTTTACGGCAACGGAGCTGCAGGAATGGGCTTTACGCTCATATTTTAGGCTCAGGCCTTCGCTTTCAGGGGCTGCTACACAGCAAAGCAACAAACAGGCTACTCCACAATCCCTCCCGAAACCCGTTCGTCGTTTTCGTAGACGTACTCCAGGGTGATTTTGCCTTCTTCGTTGAAGTAGCGCATCGGGCCGTGCTTTTTGCCCATTTTGTAGTTCACCTCCTGTTTGATTTTATTGCTGCGGTAATCGTACTCGGCCATCACACCGTCGAGTTGACCGTCGACGTAGTTGGCGATGAGTTCGGGTCTGCCGATCTTGTACTTCCCGTAGGGTCCGTCGAGGACGTTGGCCTTATAGTTGGCAATGAGTGCGAAGCGTCCCATATCGTCCATCTCGATGTAGGGACCGTTCAGTGCCCCTTCGATGTAGCTCATAATCGTTTTCGGAGCCTTGCTGTCGATGGTGTAGGTCGTCCAGGTACCGTGTTTGTTACCATTCAGGATGAAGCCCTGCTCGATAACGCGCCCCTGAGGGTCGCGGCGTTCTACCCTGAGTGCCTCGGAGCCATCGATCTCGGTGGTTTCAAACTCTTCATTGTCAAAAACGGCTTTTTCCACCACACGCTCGGGGCGGGCAGCCTCCTGACAGGAGAAGAAAGACAGTGCAAGTAAGAGTATGAATAAGGTGCGCATTGGTGAATGATTTTGCGGGCAAAGGTACTGAGTCAGAGACTTATCCGAAACCCCCAAAGCGGTCAGGATGCCGGCCAAAGCACGTTGTAAAGCTTGATTTTCTGATTTAACAGATGTTTAAGTTACCTTTTTTACGGGCTGTTTACGGGCCATTTCTGCCGAAATTCCCGCCCCGGCGGGGCGGGAAAAGTTCCAAATGTTAAGATTTTTCAGAGTACATGGATGACGCAATACCGACCGTTTGTCTTGAATATCTTTCCTTTTGCATAAAAACGACAACCTGCAAACCGGTTTAAGCTTCATTTCTTAACACTTCTTAAGAACAAGAGCCTCGGAAACAACGAACGAGGACCAGAAGCACGTGCTGGCTTTTTCTACATTGGTTTGGCTCCTAACTTTGCCACCATACAGTTGCAGCAGCTTTACGAATAACCCCGGTTTCCAGAACTAAACACCCATCATTCACACCATCTCGTTCCCCTGCATTACACCTTTACCCTTTCACTTAAGACCCTTAATTACACCAGAAGTAGGTGCCTTTAACCCTTACCTACAAGTTTTGCATTTGACATACCTTAAAACTCCTCCTGAAACCCACAGTGTGACACCTGATTATTTATCCCGGATTAACACCACCCATTATTCATACCCCGCGCGCCGGTCAGGCGTTGCGGGGTTTTTGATTCCGGATGCTTCCGGTCCTACTTTATTGCCATCAGGCGGGAACGCAGGTGCAGCGAACGTTTTGAGGGGTAAAGGCCTGCCTTTTGGCAAACCCTCGCCTTGCACCTGCGTCTGCGCCCACCTTTAGTCATGCGGCTAACAATACGTCCATCAAAGCCGTCTGTTAGTAGAAAAATCAGCCCTTCTTGCCAACGATCTGTTTAAAATGCGGTTTCAAGAGATGGGTTTCTTAAATATGCACCCGTTTAAAACCACATATTATGCTTTTCAAAAAAACAGGAGCGCTTTTCAGCCTGTGCCTGCTGGCCCTTGGCCTGAGCGCCCAAACGAACATTGATTTCACCAAATACACCCTTGACAACGGATTAAAAGTAATCCTCCACCAGGACGCCACCGCTCCGATTGTTGCCGTATCGATCATGTACGAAGTAGGCGGCAAAGATTCCTTCGAGGGCCGCACCGGCTTTGCCCACTTCTTCGAGCATCTGCTCTTCGAAGGCAGCAAGAACATCAAACGCGGAGAATACGCCAAGTACGTAGAAGACGCCGGCGGAGTACTGAACGCCAATACCAGCCAGGACCGCACCTACTACTACGAATTGCTCCCCAGCAACAAACTGGAACTGGGGCTTTGGCTTGAGAGCGAGCGCCTCCTTCATGCTGTCGTCGATCAGGAAGGCGTCGAGACCCAGCGCAGTGTTGTAAAGGAAGAACGCCGCCAGCGGATGGACAACCAGCCCTACGGTTCTCTTCAGTACGAGCTCTTCCGCCGTGGCTTCAAGGAACACCCCTACAAAGACCCCAATATCGGCTACATGGAAGACCTTAATGGTGCTCAGGAAGCCGATTACAAGCGTTTTTACGAGACCTACTACGTCCCCAACAACGCCATTCTGTCTATCGCCGGCGACATCGACATTGATGAGACCAAAGCGCTGATCGAGAAATACTTTGCCGGCATCCCCCGCGGCAAAGAAGTTCCACGGGTATCTACCGTTGAACCTGCCCTTGGCGGAGAGATCCGTGATACCGTTTACGACTCCAAAGCTCCCCTTCCTGCCGTTGTGATGGGCTACCGTACCCCAGCCCTCACCCACCCGGACTACTACGCCATCAGCATGCTGAACAAGGTGATGAGCCAGGGACAGAGCTCCCGTCTGAACAAAGTCCTCGTCGATGAAAAGCAGGTTGCCGTACAAGTGGGCTCCTTCCCCTCCGGCAGTCAGGACCCGGGCATTTCCATGGCTTTTGCGGTACTTAAACCCGGAGGCGACCTCCAGAAAGCTGAAATGATCTTCGATCAGGAAGTAGAGAAAGTTCAGACCGAACTCATCAGCGAAAAGGAATTCCAGAAACTCCGCAACCAGGTTGAAGCCGACGCTATCTCCGGATACGGAACCATGGCCGGCATTGCCGAAAGCCTTGCCAACTACGAGATGTACCAGGGAGACGCCAACCTCATCAACAATGAAACGGAACGCTATCTCGACGTAACGCGCGAAGACATTCGCCGAGTGGCTAAGCAATACTACTCTAAGAACAACCGGGTAATCCTTTACTGGATGCCGGGCGAAAAGCCGAGTAAGTAAGTCGACCGGTAGCGCGGCACCTCTGCCGCGACAGTGTCACCACGGAGACCCTGATGATGCCAATTTGCGGAGCAAACCCGAGTCTCTGCGAAAATTAAATCCCCATTAGCCCGGGAACAAGTCTGTTGCAATGCACGGCCTTCTTCCCGGGGATATATACAACCCAAGAAAAATGCAAAAATTATTACTGGGCCTTCTCGCCCTCTTTCTGGTTGCCGCCTGCTCTACGCCGCAAGCGACCACCGATAAAATGGCCGAAAAGCCCGCGGACGCTACTGAAATGATGAAGGATGACTTCCGCGCCATGGCCCCCGAAGCGGGGCCGGCTCCGGAAATCAAAATCGGAGACTTTCAGGACTTTAAACTCGATAACGGTCTCCAGGTCGTTCTGGTCGAGAACCATAAGCTCCCCCGTGTGAGTTACCAACTCTTTGTGGACGTTCCCCCACACCTCGAAGGCGAGTACGCAGGTACGGGCCAGATGATGGGCCAAATGCTACGGCGGGCGACCTCCACCAAAACGAAGGAGCAAATCGACGAAGAGATCGATTTCATCGGTGCATCTCTGAACGCAGGCGGTAGCGGTGCCTTCGGCGCCACCATCAGTAAGTACAAGGAGAAGCTCATCGAAATGATGGCCGAAGTGGTGCTTGATGCCCGCTTCCCCGAAGAAGAATTCGCTAAGGTGAAGACCGAAGCTGAAGCTGGCCTCCAATCTTCACTCGGTAACCCGGGAGCGATCGCCTCGCGGCTGCGCCAGCGGCTCACTTACGGAGCGGATCACCCTTACGGTGAACTGACCACCGAAGCGTCGCTGAAGAACGTTGAGCTCGACGCTGTGAAAAAGTACTACGAAACCTACTTCGTCCCCAACCGCAGCTACCTGGTAATGGTGGGCGACCTCACCCGTGCCGAAGCAGAAAAGCTGGCGAAGAAAGCCTTTGGCTCCTGGGCAAAAAAGGACGTGCCCGCGCCGACGTTCGCAATGCCGGAAGCACCGAAGGGTGTAACGGTAAACTTCGTGCCCCGTGCCGGTGCCGTACAGTCTAACATCATCTTGTCCAAGCCGGCAGACGTAAAGCCGGGCACAAAGAAGGCATTGCGAGCCAGTATCGTAAACCGTATCCTGGGTACCGGCTTCAACGGCCGCCTCAACCAGAACATCCGTGAAGACAAAGCTTACAGCTACGGTGCGGGATCTAGTGTAGACGCCGACGAGCTCGTGGGTAGTTTCACCGCCAGCTCCGATGTACGCAACGAAGTGACCGACTCTGCCGTGACAGAATTCATGACGGAACTGATGAAAATCAGCACGGCACCAGTAACCGCTGAAGAACTGAACCGTGCCAAGAGCCAGATTACCGGCTCCTTCGGCCGTGCGCTCGAGAGCCCGCAACGCATCGCGAGTTTTGCCCTCAACACCATCCGCTACGGCCTGGACCGCAACTACTACCCAAGCTACCTCCAGAAAGTAGCCTCCAGCAGCAGCAATGACCTGCTCGAAGTTTCGAGCGAAATCATGTCGCCCGAAAACATCAATATCATCGTAGTGGGCGACAAGGCCGTAGCTGATAAGCTAGCTAAGTTTGCAACGAGCGGCAAGGTAAACTACTACGACGTTAACGGCGAGATGATCGACATGGAAGACATGGCTGCACCTACCGACGTAACCCCAAAACAGGTTATCATGGACTACACCGAAGCGATCGGAGGTGCCGCGGCAATTGCGGGCATGAAGTCATGGTCTCAGGTAATGGAAGCCAACGTTCAGGGCCAGACAGTTGTACAGACAATGTACAAAGAAGGTGGAACCAAATTCAGCAGTCAGACCCAGATGATGGGAATGACAATGGCCGACCAGCGCTACAACGACGGCAAAGTTTCCATGATGCAGCAAGGGCAGAAAATGCCCGCCAACGATGAAATGGCCGCCGGAATGAAAGAGCAGGCCACCCTCTTCCCTACTGTTGCGCTGCTCGACAAAGCCGATATGCTTTCCATCGACGGAACAGAAACGGTGAACGGCAAGAAAGCAATCGTACTCTCGGTGAAGAGTGAATCCGGTGCAGGCGATGCCCAGATGTACTTCGATCAGGACAGCAAACTCCTCATCCGTCGGGTGCAAAAGCAAGGACCGGTAACAGCCACTATCGACTACGGCGATTACCGCGAAGTAAGTGGTGTTAAAATCCCTTACGAGATGACCATTACCGGCGCAATGCCCTTCCCCCTGAAGTTTGTTACCAAGGAGATGAAACTCAATACCGAAATTGACCAAAGCCTTTTTGAGGTGGAATAAGCACCAGCTTAACCACCTTTACAGAACCCGGGCATCCTGATAAGGATGTCCGGGTTTTTAGTTTACCGATTTATTGATGGCACTTTGTTTGTTAGGCGGAAACCTGGCTTCCGGTGGGCAGAGCGGATAGCTGCGATGGTCCGCTGTCCTCATAAAACGGGCCTTGCACCCTGCGGCCGCGCCCGAAATGTGGATCTCGTTACTGCAATTTGAATCGTTCCTTACCAGAAACTTAGCCTAAGCGCAGCCCGAACTTCACGATGCAGTAAATGGCCCGCACGCCGTCGCGCCAACCAATTTTCTTGCCTTCTTCGTAGGTCCGTCCGTAGTAACTGATGCCAACCTCGTAAATCCGGACATCCTTAATGCGGCTGATCTTTGCCGTCACTTCGGGCTCGAAGCCGAATCGTTTTTCGGTCAGGTTCAGCCCCTGAATCAAGTCGGTACGGAACAGCTTATAGCAGGTTTCCATATCCGTCAGGTTCAGGTTAGTGAACATATTGGAGAGCATCGTCAGGAACTTATTCCCGAGCGTATGCCAGAAAAACAGGATACGGTGCGGCTTACTGCCCTGAAACCTGCTGCCGTAAACCACGTCCGCAAAGCCCGACAGAACGGGCTTCAGCAGGTCATTATATTCTTCGGGGTCATATTCCAGATCGGCATCCTGAATGATGAGGTATTCTCCGGTTGCTTTACTGATACCGGTGTGCAAAGCGGCTCCTTTGCCCTGATTCACCGGGTGGGCATGATACTGGATGTTCAGCTCGGGGTTCGACTGACGGTAGCGTTGAATGGCGCCTTCGGTGTCATCCGAAGAGCAGTCGTTTACGATGATAAGCTCCTTCGAAATATCCCCCGTCAGTTGTACGTCGCGTACCTTATCGAGAATGAGGTGAATCGTACGCTCTTCGTTATAAGCGGGAATGATGATGGAGAGCTTGGAAATTATTGGCATCAAAAGGTCTTCTAAAAGGATCGTTTGCCGGATTTGGCACGTTTTCAGGGGGTAAAATTAACCCTCAGGTAGCACTCTGTCCCCGTCAAATTAAAATATCCCGTAAATGGTCGTTCCTCTTTCACTTCTCCTTGGTTTGATCTTACTTTTTCTTGGCCTCCTTCATATTTACTGGGCTGCCGGCGGTACGTGGGCCCTGGCCAGCGCGATGCCCCCGGAGATGCGCGAGAAAGTCGCTCAACCCGAGCAACAGACCGGTTTCCGGGTACTTACGGTACTTGTTGCCCTTGGTCTTATTTTCTCTGGTGCAGTCGCACTATCCTACCTCACCGGCGGGATTCCCGATGGTATTCTCCCCTACCGACGTTGGTTCGCGATGGCACTTGCGGGCTTGTTTCTGGTGCGCGCCATCGGAGATTTCAATCAGGTCGGGCTATTCAGCCGGCAACACGGCGATTTGTTCTTTGTCCGTGACCGTACAGTTTACAGCCCGCTCTGCCTCCTTGTCGCAGGGCTCTGGGGAGGATTGATCCTGCTGGCGTAGACCGTGTTATTTTGCCGATAGGATAAGTAGGCGGGGCCGCAGGTGCAAAGAACGGACCAATGCGCAAGGTCAGCTTCTGCTCCTACCCTTCTGCTTCTTCCTCCACTACTGCTTCGGCCAGGGTGGGTGCGCGCCACTTCTCGTAGCCCACCGGAGCTTCGTTCACTTTGCGCATCGCAACCGATGTCCGCTTCTTATCTACCACCATTGCCAGGGTCATGATCAGGCTAGTCCCGATAATGATAAAGAGCAGAATACCCGGCTCAAAACCTTCCACCTGTACCTCGGCGGGGATGGCATAGAACAGAAGAATGGTAATCAGGCCCCGTGGCGCCACAAAGAGCTGCGGCAAGATGTCGGCACCGATAAAGATGCGCAGAATCACAAACCGGATCACGTAAATGCTCAGTATGATCAGCAAACTAACCATGGCTACATTCCAGCTGGCCAGCGAAGAAAGGACAATAGTAATACCGAAAATAACGAAGAAGAAAGTACGAACCACGAACGCAGTCTCGATCGTAACCACGTGGAGACCTTCGTAGATATGCAGTGCCTGTTTGTAGTTCAGTAACTTCTTGAGCGGCCCCTGAAAGAAGAGGCGCATATTCGCGATCATCAGGCCAAAAACAAGAATGATGATAAGGGAAGAGAGGTGGAACTTCTTACCGATTCCGTAGAGCAGGAGTAGAACCGCGATGAGCAAAAACAGCTTCACGTGACTCTTGATCCGTTGAAAAATGAGGACAATGCCGTAACTCGCAATCAGTGATACCACGATGGTAATGAGCACTTTGATACCATAGGCCAGAGCACCGCTCGAGTGTTCTGCGGTGTCCGCGAGTTCGCCGTCCAGGCTCAACTCCCCGGTTCCTCCGTGCAGCTGGCTCGTAAGGAAGTAAAACAGCATGATGCCCAGGATGTCGGAGAAAGTACTCTCGTAGATGTGAAACTCCTTCTTTTCGCCCTTCAGTCCGGTTACGCTGGGAATGATGATTGCACTGGAAAGAATCGACAGCGGCGTTGCGTACAACCACGCTGTGGTTGAATCCATACCAGCTACGAAGTACTCGAGAATCCAGGCGGCCGCCCAGGTCGAAAACACTAGACCCAGCAACGCAATCAACATCGCTTTGCCAATGGCCAGATATTTGTCTTTTTCCAGCTTTAATTCAAGCGCAGCTTCGAGGACAATCATAATCAGGCCAACGACCCCCAGCACTTCCAAAACCGGCAAAAAGTCTACGTTGTCCATGATTCCCAGCGCATCCATACCGAATTTGATCAGGATACCGAGGATGATGAGCATCAGCACCGACGGCACGTTGGTCCGTTTGGCCACTTCTCCGAAGATGAAGGAGAGGATTATTATTACCGATGCTGATATCAGCAAAGTGTATGTGTCTAAATGTTCCATTCGTTAAAACTGAAAAATTATAAATTTTGTACCGGCCTTTCCGGCAATACGCTGGCAGGAAGGTCTGCAAACACTAATTCAGGCGCTAAATCCTTGCCTCTGCTGATGGTTAACGTTTCGACAGTGTGGCCGGGTAACCCCACTCTTCCATCAGTTCCAGCAACTCGCGCAGGTGCTGCTCTTCCCGCACCGAAACCCGGGCGTTGATCTTATCTTTTCGGCCTTCGGCGAAGGCCAGTTCTGGTTTGAACGTCCGGTCCAGATACGGTGTACTGAGGAATTTATCCGCCAGCCAGCCAAGGTTGTCTTTACTCTGTTGCTCCTCTTCCACCCGTACGTTGAGCTGGTAGTATCCGCCAATCTCCTGTCCGGTAGAGAGCGAGTAGCCGTCGGTTAGCAGATTGCTATAGTTGACAAAATGGAGACTATCCCCCGTTTGCAGGTACAAACCGACGCGACCAATGCGGGAAATCACCCCGGTCGCCTGAGAAGTTTTCATCCGTTTCCCTTCTCCAACCAAAGAACTGGCAAGGATGATCCGTCCGCACATATAATCACGAATGCGGCTGAACGCACCGACGGTAAGCAGCAGCAACAAAATACCGTGCATTACCGGGTTGATGAAAAAGAATACCATGGTCAGGACCAGAATAGTGAAGGGCTCGAACAACAGCAAAAAGGTCGATATTCCTTTCACGATTGGTTGCTGAAACCTGCCGAAAAGCACACCGTTTCGCAGTCGGCGGCGGAGCAGCAGCAACAACCAGTACACTCCCCACAGCAGCAGAGCTGCCATTATGAAGTTGGTCCAGGTGAAGTAAGGTTGCATTAGTGCTTCCATACGTTTTGTATTTACAAACCCTCCTTTAGGAGCGCTTTATAGTTTTTAGAGCTCATTGTTCAGGTAACCGTTGTTCTCGAGCGCACGCCCTACGTCGGTCACGACACTCTCCCTTATGGAAAGCCAGCCATCGCTGGAGCGGGTCAGGAGGCCTACCCTCAACAGTCGCTGCAGTACGCTGCGGTAGCGCCGGTCGAAGGCCTGGCCAAACAGCTTTCGCAAGTGATATTCATTCGATCTCCGTTCCAGAAAGAGCGTGGTAAGCAGCAAGCCGGTGTCGGTATTGACAAAAGCAGGAAGCCGGTACCGGCGGGCCTGACTCGGTGTTACGCTCTCTTCGTCACAGTATTCCATCATGTACGCCCACCGGTTGAGGGTATCACCCACATTACCGTTGCTGGCCCGGTGCAATCGTTTAACCAGGTGGTTAAAGGCCGTTTCGCTCAACGGCTCACCTTCACTGTCTACAAGCTTTTTATGGGTAGCCCCGTGGCGGATACGAATTGCCCGACGGGTATCTTCAACCGAAAAATTATCGAGATTGACTTCCGCCTGAAAAATCCGGTCAAGATCCCGAAAGCGGTTGAGGTGACTGTAAACGGCATTCGTCGTGGAAACGAGGTAAAAAATTCGGGCCGAGTAGCTGTCGATGTGCGCGGAAAGCGCCGCTACGTTTTCCGCCAGCGATGTATCCTTGTCCCACCAGAGCTCCAGATCGTCAATCCAGATCATCGGGCGGGTCTGGATGGTGTGTTTCTGCACAAAAGACAGCGCTTCGCCGAGGTTTCCGGTTGTTTGCATCCGGCGGCCCTCTACGGAAATAACCCCGTTGGAAACCAAACGAATGACGTTGTTCGGGAAAATCCGGTTAGAGATCATCTCTCCGAATAAAGAACGTCCCGAAAGTCGCCGACCGGTCAGCATAACGGCTCCCCGATAGCCTTTACGCCAGTTTTCTACCAGCCGTTTCAGTTGCGCTGTTTCGGCCTCCCGCCCTACGAGGAAGGATTCGCCGATGTAGCCCTTCGTCATCACGATATTCGTGTAGCCATCGTTGCCGCTGGCAACCTGCCGCTGATTGATGACCCGGACTACTTTCTCCGAGACACTCATCTTGTCTTCACGCGCGGCATCGCCGCGCCAGCGTTCGAAACCCCGGAAGGTAGCTCCCAGCCATTCTTTCACCGGTGCAAGCCACCTGCCCTGCCTCCGGGTAAATTCGTTGAGCCCTGTTTGTAACGGCACTGGTAAAAAGCCGGGAACCGGCCGGTAAACACTGGTTAGTTTAAGGTCGGCATCGATCAGCCCCACCAGATTTTCCCGGATGGGCTCGTAGGTGGTCATGGTATTTTCTGCTCTTTCCAGAAAGTCGAGAAACGGCTGACTGAGGTCTTCCACCTCGTAGTCGATGTCCTGCCCCGCTTTGATCTCGTTCGAGATCAGTAATGAGCGGTTGCGGACGTTGTTGACAGCTACGTCCAGTCCGCCGACGAGTTGCTGACTGAGTTCCCACAGCTCGTAGAGTTGCGGAAGCACTTCTGCCGAAATCCACTGGTCAGAAGACCTGCGGAAATTGATGTCTTTGAATTGCATCAGGCCGTGATCGGCTCCAACCGTCACCCTGATGTTTTCGACGAGCTTCCCGATACGGGCGTTCAACTCGTTGGTGTAATCGTGAATTTGTTGTGGGGGCTTAGCCTCCACGATGTATTCGTCCAGCCGTGAGACGATCTGGCTTGGACTCACATTGCCTTCATCTTCGCTTTTCATGATGAAGTCCGAGATGGTAGTCGCCTTCTTACGGGCTTCGGCAATCGCGGAGGTGGAAGCGGCAATGCTTTCGTGCAAAAGGCTACGAATATCAGCGAAAAGACTAACCTGTTTGTTCAGAGTAGTAAACTCTTCGGCGAGCCCTCCTGCCTGTTCGGCGAGTTCCAGAATCTGGAGGCGGTAGGCGGGCCAGGGGTTATGCTGCAGTTTCCAGCCTGCCATGGTCTTCCGACGAAACTTCTCGTTGCTTTCCAGTCGCTTACGGGTCTGGGCAACTTCAGCTTCCCACTCTTCGAGAGCAGTAGCGAGCGTCTGACGGGAGCGCTGATGTAAGTCTTCAACGAGCTCTGCCCTTGCTGCTCCGTCGGTCACCATAAGGTCGGCCGTTTGTAGTTGCAGTTGCACGTTGCGGTACAGCACCAGAAAATGCTTGGCCCGCTCTGCCCAAACAAAATGGGTCAGCCGGCACTCTATATCATCGTAATTTTCGGCGTCACCTACCGGGCAGGTGTCTCCGTGCTGGATGATCGCGTCGGCCAATTCTTTGGCACGGGCTGCAAGGTGATTGATGTCTTCTGAGAAAGAATCAGCAGAAGTCCCTACTTGGCTCACGGCTTGCCGCAACGCCTCGGTAGTTTCGTTGTCTTGTCGAGTGATTTCTGAATGAACTGGCATGGCTGGTAATGTACGAAACTTACGGGCTTTAGGAGGTCTTTACGGGCGCTGCCGCGGGATGCAATACATAGATTTCAGGGGCAATGTTCGCCAGTCACCCGTTTTTCACCTTACATCTCGTTTTCAGGCAATATTTCACGTAAAACCGAATTCCCCGTTTTTGCCAAAATCAAGGGTTCAACCGGCCGCCCAAACGAAGCAAATCCCTCTTTTTCCATTACCTCACCAGCCCGATCAGAGAACGGTAATCATCAAAACGGGCGTCTTCCGACCCTGGCTCCAAAAGGGAGTCATGGTCGAGATCGAGGTACAGGTCTTCCAGCTCTCCGAGGGTCTCCTGACAGCGAACCTCCACCAAACCATCGTGGAACTGTTCCCAACGCCAATTGTAAGTAGCGCGGACTTTCTTCAGGGTCTCCCGCTGAACCACCACAGCATCGTCTGGTCCGCTCACGGTCTCAATATTGGCGAAGGCCAGCTCATTGCGGGCAATCATGAGCGCATCGCGGATGACGAAGTATGCAGTATGAACCGTGTCCGCTGGCCGTTCTTTGTCCTGAATGGCAAATGCTGCGTACAGGCAAAGCTGTACGTCCTTGGCGTTTCGCAATAGATTTCTGAAGGTGGTTTTACCCCTCCATTTCAGGTCAACGATGGCCACTTCCGCACGGCCGTTACGTTCGCGTTCCAGCACCAGGTCGGCCCGGCCTTTTACCGGTTGCCCGCCCATGGGTTCCAACTCACCTTCCAGTACTTCCTCAGATCCACGGATGCTCCAGCCGTTTTCCTGCAGGTAATGCACCAATGACCAGGCGGCGTAGTGCATCGTTCGCACAAATTGGACCCGCTCGGGCTCCTGGCCGTATTCCAGCAGTACCGCGCCTTCGTTTTCCAGTAATTTACGCCAGTTGCCGTTGATCCACTCAGCAACCATTTCCCGGGTATACGCTTTACCATCCGCCTTGATCTGATTGAGCAAACGCTCGATGAAAAGGTGGCCGAGGTTACCACGCAAGCGGTTTTCTCCCGCAATACTCAGGATCGGGGTTCCTTTAAGTTTCAACTGGTGCCGGAATACCCATTTGTACGGGTAGTACAACAGATCTTCCAGTGCAGTAGGGGTTTCGGGGTCACGTTCTTTAATGGCTCCGGGACGATCAATTTTAAGCTGCGGAACGGGGCCCGCGAGGGGCTTGACCGGTACCGGAACAAAGCGGGGAGCCTCCTTGCCTGCAAGTACCGCAGGTGCTTCACCGGCAGCGTCGATGTTTACCGTTATGGCGTCCAGAGCGCCGTCGGGGAAGGCTGCTTCCAGATCACCGAGTAAAGGATGAGCCTCAACGATGCTTCCGTTCAGCAGTTCGGGGAGACACAGTATCAGTTGATTCCGTACATGCAGGACCGGGCGCAGTTGTGTCCAGGCCGATAACTCATTTTGCTCTTCAGGACCGTTTGTTTGCACCCCGCGTTCGCGCAAAAATTGTAGTTCTTCGGGATAGTAGCGGCTGAAAAAGTAATCAGGCTCATGCTCGATAAAATCCCACCAGATCAACTGCTTCAGTTCGGGGCCATCTGGTCTTTTCAGCGCGGACGCGGGTGCAAAGATTGTTTCCAAAGCGCCCTTCTCCCGGTGTTGAAACTGGGTTGGCGCCGGCTCATAAACCGTACGAACAAGTCTTTCAACTTCCAGGTACGAAAGTTCGGTTTCAGGCTGAGCGTCCAACAGTTCCATCGCGCGCAGCGCCTGTGCGGCCAGCACGAGCAAACCGTTGTTTTCAGTATTCTTCTTTTTCAGCTCCGCAAATTCCTCCAGCGCCCATTCGCGGAGGCTGTTGAACAGGTCGCGCAGATCAAACTTCGGCACCTTAGCGTCCCGGTCGTAAGTACGTCGCCGAAACCAGGTTTCGTACTGCTTCCGGGTAGCTTCCAGCCTTGATTGGGGCCAGTTGCGGTCTTCCTCCATTTCGCGAAAGAAACCCTCCAGCATCGCAAACCAACGGGGACCAAACATCCCCGGCGTATCGGCCAAAAAGACTGCGATGCGGTTGGCCAGGCGCCAGTTTAATGGCTTCGTTACGAGGCTGACGAACTCCATTACGCGGTCAATTTCCATCGGTTTCCAGAGGAAAGTAGTCACCAGCTTCAGCACTTGTAAACTTGGCCGGGCCAGACTTGTAGATGGCACACCGATACTCGGCAACCCTTCCGCCAGCAGGGCATTGTCGAGGGTCTGGTTTCGCAGAGGAAGCAAAACGCCGGGTTGCCAGTCGGGGTTTTTCTTTAACAGCCGCGCAAGGTATGCGGCAATGTGGGTTTCGCGCCGGGCCTTGAGGATCACCAGACTGCCATCTCCTTTGAGAAACGCTTTTCTCCTACTTTCTGCCGAAGGAGAAATTAGTGCGTTATTCAATATCGTTTGCCATCGGCCAAGGTCGTTATCCGTTACCGGTACCGAAGGATCGGGTAAGGGCTTAATAGTGTCTCCCATATTTCCCAGCACATCCAGCAAGCGACGGGTACCTGGCCCGAAAAGGTGCCGGGGTTCGTTCAGCCAGATCGTGAGGCGGGGATGACGGTTTTCGGGTAAAACACTTAGCAATACACGCAGGCGATCGGCCAATCCGGGCAACAGATTTAATTCGTAGCGATCGTCGTGCAGCAGCGCCTCCAGCTCGTGCAGTACCCGGATGCGCTCAGGCGTTTCTTCACCGGCCTCCTGATGAACCGGATAGCCCGCGTCGATCAGTTCATCGCGCCGTCCGAGCAATTCTTCAGCGGTAGCAGTTTGGTCGGCCTCGAAGGAAGCCTGGTAAAAAGGTGCAAACCCTGCCTCTGCTTCGTTCATCGCCAGGTGAGCACTCAACAGTTGCCGGTACTGCTCATTGCGCAGCGCCTCCCGGTTGATGGACGGAGCCCCCAAAGCATAGAACCCCTCCAGGTACCGTAGCAGCCCGGAAGGGTTCATATACGCCTCGTCCGCAACGTTGACTGGTGCGGCGGGCAGGGTTAGTGCGTCAGAGAGTGTTTGGCCGAGGAGGATGGTCATTCAGGTCAGAGGGCTTAGTTAGCCGCTAAGGTAAGTAAAGCGAGAAGGGAAATAAAGGCAAACATGCGTAAGCCTTGATTTCGGCAGAAACTATCCTTATACCTAAGTCATAGTGATTTGGGATGACTCACATTCCTCCGGCTCTTTTATTTCAAAAACTCCGGCTTAAGCCATTCCTTGAATACTTTCATCACCTTTTCCACCTTCGGCCGGCTTACGTTCTGAACGTAGCCCTGATTAGGGTTGGAAGTGTCTTCGTAGTAATCCTGGTGATAAGCTTCGGCGATGTAGAATTCGCCCGGTTCTTCGATAGTCGTCACAATGCCGTCGCTGAAGGTGGATTTGTTGAGTTCTGCAATCTTTGCTTCCGCCTGTTTGCGCTGTTCTTCGTTGATGGGAAAAATTGCGCTGCGGTACTGCGTACCGCGGTCTGGTCCCTGGCGGTTAAGCGTTGTGGGGTCGTGAGCTACAAAAAAGATATCGAGCAGGTCTTCGTAGGTCCGGACTTCAGGATCGTAGTAGACTACAATGGCCTCGGCGTGGCTCGTTGTTCCTGAGGCAACTTCCTTATAGGTTGGGTTCACTTCTGCACCTCCTGCGTAGCCAGACCACACCTCTTCAACCCCGGCGATCCGGTAGAAAGAAGCTTCTGTACACCAAAAGCAACCACCCGCAAAGTAAGCTTTCTCAAAGCCTTCGTAGCCGGAGTCCAGTTCTTCGATGGTTACGCCGGCAATCGGCTCGGGATTGCCTTTAGTCATGGCCTTCATGGGTGCGCTTTCGGCAGTGGCCGAAGCGGCAGAATTGGTCTTCTGGCTGTCGCAGGACGCGGATACGAACAGCAGGGAAAGAAGCAAGGCAAAGGAAAAGATTGAGTATTTCATCGAAAGGGAAGACGTTTGGTTTCGTTGCTTATAACGCAAAAAGTACGTTCTTGTTAAGTCTTTTGGCGACGAAGTCGGAGGATTGCCTCCCGTGCCTCGACTGCCCGCGTTTGAAACCCGAATGGTCACCAACCAAAAAGTGTTCATAGCGGGCAAGTGCAAAAGAAGACAAGCTAAAGGAAACTGCCAGAAAATGCGAAAAAACACTTGTTCCGGTGATGAGCATCATGGTAACCTACCGGGAGGCTCACCTATTTTTGTCGCAATCAAAATCAGGTAGTCATGGAAATGGGAATAGTAACGAAAATCGTGATGATAATCATCGTTCTTCACTTCGTAGTGGGGTTTGGGTTCCTGATTTACAAGCTGTCGCCCAGAAAGAAGAAGGACCAGTAACGGCAAACACCAAAAGGAGCAGAGCACCTGAATAAAGAACAGGCCCAGGCGGACTACAACAAACGGAATAACCGGTGTTTAGAAACTTTTCCGAATCCCTAACTGTAAACCCGCTGACCAATAGGTTTCCTTCAACGGAGCCTCTTTTGTAGTGTACGAACCGGGGTACGCCTTGAAGAAAGGCTCCACGATCAGAACAAACGGCTGCTTCTTACCAATAATGTAATTGGTGGATAGAGAGGTCATAAAGCCAAGTCCTACATTCTTACGGTACTCCCCTTCCGTAGCCAGATCACGTGGCTCTACGGCATCAATGCCAAGGAAACGTCCCTGGACACTTGTGGTCAGGTTAACCAACGCGCCGGCGTTGAGGGTAACATTGAGCCGGCGACCCGGAATTTGGAAACCAAGCAATACGGGGACTTCCAGCTGACGGATTTGATTGTTGGAGCGCAGAAGCGTTGGGGTACCGTTTACCAGCCGTTCGTAATCGAACGTGTTCCGGATCTCGGAATACGTAATACCGCTGCGCAGCACCAGTCTTTCGTTCAGCTTGTATGCTCCCCGCAGCGAGACCTGGTAGCTCAGCCCCGGATTCTCCCGGACTTCGCGGATGTTGCGCAGCGCGCGTTCATCTTCGGTCTCCGCCGAAAACTGTTGGTTGGCGTAGAATGCACCGAACAGCAGTTCGGCCTGCAGTCGGTGACGGGTAGCTGCCCGGAAACTATTGGTGGCGGGGGCCTTAGGACGGTAATTTTTCTTAACCTCCAACTCAGCGGTGGGGGCAATCAGCGACGGGATAGCACGGTTTGTTTCAATGGCAGGTACGGCCGCCAACACAGGACGTGTGAAGTCGGAAGGCTGAGGGGTGTTCGTTGCCTTGTCAGAACGTTCGTTACCGGCACCAGTCGAGAAAGAGGCCTCAATGCCTGTCGCAGCAGATTGGCCAGGTACTTTTGTATTATCGTCGGTGGCGGGAGGAACTGTTTCGGCAGAAAACGAGGATTGCTGAGGAGCAATCGCTTCGGTGCTCACCGGGGCAGCAGAAGGAGTTTCCGTTAGGCCGGAGCCCGCTGCGGTACCGGAGAAGGCGTTGTCGGGCGTTGCTTCGTCAACCGATTTTGCACCTGCTGCCGAGCCCGTATGCTTATCGGCAGACGTTGGTTCAGCGGCAGCAACGATGACCTTTTCGGATTTTGCCGGGGCGAGGCCCGGATCTCCTGTGTTTCCAGACACGAACCACCAGCCCAGGCTGAGCAATAGTAAAATGGCTGCAACGGCAGTAAAAATGCGGCGGGGCGTGAAGTAAGGAGCCGCGGTACGGGCTTTCCAGATTCGGTCCCACATTCCGGCAGGCACGTCGGCCGTCCGGTCCTTTAAGCCGTCGGCAAAAACCTGGTCAAGGCTGGCGGCAGCGGGTACTCCGCTGGCAGCAATCCGGCTCCACATATCGGAGGGTACATCTCCTGCGCGATCTTTCAGTGCGTCGGAAAAATATTGATCGACGCCTTCGCCCTGGGGCGTGAAGGGGGCTTTGCCCGCGCTTACGCGCGACCACATATCTGCGGGAACTTCCCCTTTACGACCGCCGAGGCCGTCGCGAAACATGTCGTCGATCGGGTTCATATTGCGATGCGTTGACGGATTTCAATCTGGCGCTGTAATACTTTGCGCGCCTTGAGTAACTGGGAGCGCGAGCTCGCTTCCTGGATGCCGAGTTGCTCGGCAATTTCTTTGTGGCTGTACCCCTCGATGGCGTAGAGGTTGAAAACAATGCGGTAGCCATCCGGCAGAGCCTGTACCATTGCCAGCAGTTCTTTCTCTCCCAACTCGGCGTAGGCAGCAGGTGCCCCACCCTTCTCGGGGATATTTTCGAGCCCGGACTGCTCCAGCTGAAAGCGTTTGCGCTGGTAAGTTTTCAGCGCAACGTTAACGGTAAGGCGCCTGGCCCAACCGGCAAACGACCCCTGAAAACCATACTTAGGCAGTTTTTCGAACAAGCGTATGAAAGCATCCTGAAGAGCGTCTTCAGCTTCCGCCTGCGTGCGGCAATAACGCTGACACACGCCCATCAACATGGGAGCATAGCGCTCAAAGAGGGCGCGGCTGGCAGCCTCTTCACCCCGCAGGGCGCCTTCAATCAGGTCCTTCTCTTTCATGCTTAGCATCAGGTGGTATTACCGGTTTGTAGAGGGTAGATACCAGTAGTTTGGGATTCGTTGCCTGCGAAGATACAAATTGCGCAGGTGAGCCGAAATTACCCACGGCCTGCGAACGGAAGCCAACGGATAATATCCGGAGGCCACGCCCTGGCCACACCCCTGCCTGCCGGTTATGTATGGAAGAGCATCCCCAGTAGCGGAGAGGGCTTTAAGTGGTAGGTAAAGTCGATAGCCGAGAGGGGATTTTGGGCATCGGGATAATCGCCGATGATCTGGGGCTGAGTGAGGCCGCTTTCGTAGTGGGTAAGACCGTGCGGGCCGAAAACGTCAATTGTAGTCAGGATGGCGAGGGGGCCATAGGCGTCTGTTCCAAGCGCAGGAATCAACTGCCGGAAGGTGGGAAAGTCAAGCGTTCCGGCCTTAGGGGCATATGCTTTCAGGCTTTCCCGGTCGAGGGTAAATATGCTGCCGAGGCTGCGGTTCACCAACTGGGCCGGATCATCATTCAGGACCCCGAGATGGAGAGTCACCCGCTCCGGAATCATGATGGCGTCTTCTGGCAGCTGCGCCATCAGGTTCAACACGATGGGCACCTGCATTTCATCGATGAGGCAGTACTGCATCGTTTCAGAAAGCATCACATCGACCGGGAGTTTACCTGCAATCACGTGGGTAGCGGCATCCGTTTGAATGTACTCTTCCACGTAGGCCTCCAATCCGAGGTTACGGATGGTTCTTTGCACACCGTTATAGCTTCTGTCGTTGATCTCGATCAGCGTCAGGCGGAGTTCATCGGGGCTGAAACGACTCGTAAGCGGAAGGGCCAGTGTCGCCCACGGCCCGGTACCGGCGTAAAGAATATGGACGGGGCCCGCACGACGCTCAGCTTTTGCTCTGACCGCATGAAAAAGCCCGGTCACGAAGCGCTTGGTTCGCAGAAGGTCATCGATGCACAATGCCGCCCAGGTAGTACCAATAGCGACGCCGGCTCCGGTGTGTAAACACCCCAACTCCGCTTCTCCGCCCAGGTCGATGCCGGATACGGAGAGCAAAATATCCTGATAGAGGTCAAGGGTTTCGGAGAGGAGCTCTTCTTCCGTGCCACCGTCCAGCAGCACGTCAAGGATGTGCGCCAGGTCTTTGGAGTGGGGCATTAATTTATTTTCTAAGTGGTAACAATCTACGCGTACATCACAAGGTGCAATCGTGCATATCATAATGCATGAGGGACAACGACAAATTGTGCTGTTTTGGTGAAGGTAGGTCAGGGAAGAGTGAAGTGGTTAGCTATTTTCACTTCCCACTTCCATTTTTTGCGGGGCCGCCGGTGCAGGGTCTGTTTTTTGGGGAGCAGCCCCGCTGCTGAGCGTTACGGACCGAACGATTAATTTTTCCGGCAAATCAATCCGTCCGGCGTTGTTTCTGAAGCGAGGAAGCCCTATCTTTGCATCTGCAATCATTGCATTGACAACTAAATTTAGAACAATGACTTCCGCCGCCCCGGCCAGTGCGCCATTTACCACTACAGATTCCTTCCCGCTTCTTGGCACCGACTACGTAGAGCTCTACGTGGGCAACTCCCGTCAGGCAGCTCACTTCTACCAGTCTTGCATGGGCTTTCAGCCGTTGGCTTACGCCGGTCTGAGTACCGGCCTCAAAGACCGTGAGAGCTACGTTGTGGTTCAGGATAAAATCCGCCTGGTACTCACCAGCCCACTGACCAACGGCACTGAGATTGGCCGTTTGCACGATCTGCACGGCGACACCGTCCGCTGCGTTGCCCTTTGGGTAGAAGATGCTGCGGTTGCCTACGAGACGGCCCTTAGCCGGGGAGCCGAGAGTGTCTCTCCTCCCACTGTTTCTGAAGACGAGCACGGCACCTGCATTCGTGCCCAAATCCAAACCTTCGGTAATACCATTCACGAATTCGTGGAGCGCAAAAACTACAACGGAGCCTTCCTGCCCGGTTTCGAGGCATGGAACCCCGAATACCGCCCCGAGGAAATCGGGCTGAAGTTCATCGACCACATGGTAAGTAACGTTGCCCTGGGTGAAATGAACAAGTGGGTAAACTGGTACGCCGATGTGATGGACTTCAAGCAGCTCATCAGTTTCGACGACAAAGACATCTCTACCAAGTACACCGCTCTGATGAGTAAGGTGATGAGCAACGGCAACGGCCGCGTCAAATTCCCCATCAACGAGCCTGCTCCCGGCCTGAAGAAAAGCCAGATCGAGGAATACCTCGACTTCCACAAAGGCCCCGGCATTCAGCACATCGCCGTTGCTACCGACGATGTGATCGGCACCGTCCGCGCGCTGCGCGCCCGCGGCATGGAGTTCCTCCGCGTTCCGGACAGCTACTACGACACCCTGCTCGAACGTGTAGGCGACATCGACGAAGACATCAGCCCGCTGCGCGAGCTCGGAATTCTCGTTGACCGTGACGATGAGGGATATCTTCTCCAGATTTTCACCAAGCCCGTTCAGCCCCGTCCGACTGTTTTCTTCGAAATCATTCAGCGCAAAGGAGCTACCAGTTTCGGCAAGGGTAACTTCAAAGCACTCTTCGAAGCCATCGAGCGGGAACAGGAACTCCGTGGAACGCTGTAGGTCTTCTTGCGTCTGATCTTTTAAATTCAACCTATCGGGTTGATCTGCCGCCCGCCAGAGCACTTGCTCTGGCGGGCGTTTTTTTGTGGAGAGACAACAACGAACGCCCGGTTAATTCAGCCCCTTAAATTTTAATTCAATCCACCACAAAATACACAACTTACCTTTTGCACCAAGGCGCACCCTCAAGCGAAAATTCGCACAAACAGGCACGCACACAAACAAAAAAATATATAAAATTTGATATATTGAGTAACAGTAAGGTATCTTTCGGGTAACAAGCCACAATCGGAGTCGAGTTTCACATCCGGATTTCCGTCCAATTATAAACTTTTCCTGTTACAAGTATCAAAAGCAACGGAGGCCCCTTCCTTCTCTGATTTTTCTGAATAAGATTTAAATACCATTTCTTCCCGGAAGTCATGGCAGCTGTCTGGAGTTCTCTCCACGAACAGTCATAAGTTCTATTGTCTTCGCTGATCCGGGCAGCAGTAATCAACTAACTTAGTATATGAAATCATTCAATTTTCTATTCTTCTTTTCCTTATTGGTGCTTCCCGCCTTGCTGGGAGCCCAAACTATTTCGGGGATGGTCACCGACGGCGATGAGCCGGTAATTGGCGCCACGATTTCCGCTGGTTCTACGGGAACCGTAACCGATGTCGACGGCAAGTACTCTCTTGCCCTCAAGACGGCAGGTACGTACACCATCACGATCAGCTACATCGGCTACGACTCCGAAACCCGTGAAGTCACCCTCGCTGCCGGCGAAAACGCGACCCTGAACGTTAATCTGGAGAGCGGAGCGACCAACCTTGAAGAGCTCGTCATCGTAGGTTCCCGTACTGCGCCCCGTTCAAATACGACTTCACCCCTACCCGTCGATGTTTTCCGCGCCAAGGATCTTATTTCAACCGGGCAGGCCACTTTCGATAAGGCTCTGCAGTACCGTGTACCTTCCTTCAATACGGTACAGACACCGGTAAACGATGCGACCTCGCTCCTCGACCCCTACGAAATCCGGAACATGGGCCCGAGCCGTACGCTCGTCCTCATCAATGGTAAACGTAAAAACCTCAGTGCACTGCTCTACACTCAGACTTCTCCCGGGCGGGGTGAAACCGGTGCCGACATATCCGGCATTCCGGTCGACGCCATCAAGCGCATCGAAATCCTGCGCGACGGAGCATCAGCTCAGTACGGCTCCGACGCCATTGCGGGGGTAATGAACATTATTCTTAAGGATGATGACGACGCAGGCTCTTTCACCCTGCGTACCGGTATCACCAGCGAAGGCGACGGAGAGATGTATGGTATTGCCCTCAACAACGGCTCCAGCCTGGGACGCGACGGATTCATCAACTACACCCTCGACCTCAGCAAAACGAACCTCGCTAACCGCCCGGGTACCGTAGACGCTGCGGGAGAAGCAGGTGACTTCGGCGCAGAACTCTCCGACGTGCAGGAATTTCTCTCCGCCTACCCCGACGCCCGGAACATCAACGGTTCGCCAGAAACAACGGCGTCTAAAATTGCGGTCAACTTCGGCAACAACCTTACCGACAATACCGAAATTTACGGCGACGCTGCTTACATCTACAAGCGGGTCAATTCCTTTGCTAACTACCGTACCCCTTACTGGCGTACCGAAGAGGACTTTCCTTACCTGGCGGATTTCTTCCCCGACGGACCTAACGGTGAATACATCGGCTATGTTCCTACCTTCGAAGGCCTGCTGAACGACTACAACGGTACCCTGGGCTTCAGAACTAAAAAAGACGGCTGGATTGCCGACCTCAGCTTCACCGTTGGAGGCAACCAACAGACCTACAAAGTCAACAACTCGCATAACCGCAACAATACCCTGAACCCCGACGGAACCTTTAAGTACCGTGAGAACAGCCCGATTACCTTTGATCCCGGTGGCACCCGTTTCACCCATACTGTCGGAAACATCGACATTACCCGCCGCCTGTCCGATAAAGTAGGCATTGCGTTTGGTTCCGAGTTCAGAAACGAGAATTTCACCATCATTGAGGGAGAACTCGCCAGCTACGAAGACGGCGGAGCCGACTCTTTCGCTGGCAACGACCCCCGCAACTCCGGTAAGTTCAACCGCTACAACTTTGGTGGCTATGCCGATGCAGCGTTCGACTTTACCGACGACTTTCTCGTAAACGCGACCGTTCGCCTTGAGAACTACTCCGACTTCGGTAATGCTTTTGTGTACAAAGTGAGCTCACGTTATAAATTCAACGACGATAAGATCACACTCCGCGCCTCCTTTTCTACCGGCTTCAAGGCCCCTACCCTGCACCAGATTTTCACCCAGAAGGCTCAGTACAGCTTTGTTCCCGGCCAGGGCATTCAGGTTGGCGGCCTCGTCAACAACGTAAGCCGGGAAGCCCGCCTTCTCGGGCTCCCTTCACTCGACCCCGAGAAATCCACCAACTTCACACTGGGGCTGGGCCTGCGGCCATCCGACGACCTCAGCATCACCATCGACTACTACAACATCAAGGTGGAAGACCGGATCATCCTTTCTACCGAGATTGGAGGTACCGATGGCGGCGGAACGGAACTCGACGGAATCCTGGCCGACAACAACTTGTCTGACCTCAGTTTCTTCGTAAATGGTCTCGACACCCGTACGTCGGGCATCGACTTTGTTGCCAACTACCGTGGCCTGAACATCGGGGAGAATGCACTCAACGTAAACCTCTCCGGCAACTACACGCTCCAGAACGAACGTGATGGTGACGTTAAAAACCCCGATATCGTAGCCAGTGCCGGCCAGTCGGTTGCTAACCAGACGCAGGAAGCACTCTTCTTCACGTCCCGCCCTGAGTTCAAAGTAATCCTTGGCCTCGGAACAGATTTCGGCAAACTCGGAGTTTCATTGAACAACACCGTATTCGGCCCCACTACTTTCTACCAGCAGGGCCTCGACGCCGGCATTTTCACCGAGTTCAGCACTAAGGTCGTTACCGACCTGGCGCTCAATTATGGCATTTCGGAGAAGACAACTCTCTCCTTTAATATCAACAATTTGCTCAACGTACTGCCCGAATGGGAGTTCATGTCTGAAATCGACGGCGACAGCCGCCTCGAAGATAGCGAGTTCCTGATGAATCAGTCTAACCTCATCACGTTCAACCAGCGTTACTCGCAAATGACTTATGATGGTTATCACTTCAGCCAGCTTGGCACTATGTTCAGCGCAGCGCTGAACGTTCGTTTCTAGTACACTTGCTGGCTGGTCCACTAGCATTAGCCCCCACCGACAAATTTGTTGGTGGGGGCTTTTTCATGAGGCGCGGCCGCAGGTGCAGCGCTGGTTCGGTACGTCGTCTGCAGCGAATAACCATTGCATACTCTTTCTATTGAATCCGTTCCGGGATGATTTCGAAAACCACCTGAAATGAAGTGGTTTGGAAAAATCAGCGTGTCGTTGCCATCGGAAATGGCAAGGCAGGAAGACGCAGGTGAAGCCAATATTGCCAAAGCTTATCAATGCTGCTAACGCCGAGAGTAACAAGTGATAAATACCCGAAACGGTGCGTCGACTTGCACCTACAACTTGCCTTGCACCTGCGTGTGCGCCCCGAATCCCGGCAAAAGACGAACCATCCAAAGCAATGGGCCCACCCGAACATTTCGGATGAGCCCATTGCCCGATTTTGATCAACCAGTATTGTTGATTATTTACTCCGGCTCGAAGCCGAGGATAATATTGAAAGTACTGAGGTTTCCGTTTTCGGAGGTCTCTGCATCTTTATCGAAACCTACGCCCCAGTCGAAACCGAGAGTACCGAACATCGGCAGGAATACACGGGCACCGAATCCGGCGGAGCGCTTGAGGTCAAACGGGTTGAAATCGCGTCCGTTCCGCCAGGCGTTACCGGCCTGGGCAAAGGCAAGTACGAAGATGGTACTCGATGGGTTGAGGCTGAGCGGGTAGCGCAGCTCCATGGTGTACTTGCTGAAGATCGGTGTAGCACCGTTGGCTCCCGTAAGCGGGTTGATGTTGTTCTCCAGTTCTTCGATCTCGTAACCACGGAGGGAAACGATGTCTACCCCGGCAAAGCTAAACTGCTGGTTGTTGATACCATCGCCACCAAGCTGGAAACGTTCGAATGGGGCAACACCCACTGCGTCATCGTAAGCACCAAGGAAACCGATCTTAGCCTGAGTTTTAAGTACGAACTTACCCACCAACGGAGTGTACCAGTCGGCGTTCAGGCGCCACTTGTGGTACTCCAGATAGCGGAAGCGCTCTTCCACATCAGCCAGGTCTTCGGGGTCATCACTGCGCAGCCCGAGGTTACGGTAAGGTGGTGTCAGCTTCACGGTAAGCTCGATGTTTGATCCCTGCTTGGGGAAGATCGGGTCGGTAGCCGTAGAGCGGGCCAGTGTAAACTGGAAGCTGAAGTTGTTGAAGTTACCGTTACCAACGGTCTCTCCGGAATCGGTGATGAAGAGGTTACTCCAGTTGTCCAGAGAAAGCGTCTGCAGGTTGATACCACTGCGGAAGACAAAGTTATCATCTGGCCAGCGGAGACGGGTTCCGAAACTGACGGAGCCCTGCTGGATGATGAGCTTGCGGGGCAGTGCCTCCGTACCGAGGTCGTACTTGTTATAGAAAGCAGAGACGGTGAGGGATGTCGGGCGCTTGCCACCAAGCCACGGCTCGGTAAGGCTTGCGTTGTAGCTCTGGTAGAAGCGGCCGTTGGTTTGGGCGCGGAGGCTCAGACGCTGACCATCTCCCTGCGGAAGTGGGTGCCATGCTTCCTTATTGAAAAGGTTGCGCAGCGAGAAGTTGTTGAAGGTTACACCAAGTGTACCAATCACACCACTCTGGCCACCCCACCCTGCGCTGAGTTCCAGCTGATCGGATGGCTTCTCTTCTACGGTGTAGATGATATCTACCGTACCCCGGTCGGGGTTGACCGGGGTATCAATGCCGAGGGTTTCCTGGTTAAAGTAGCCCAGGCCGATGATCTGCCGCTGCGAGCGAATGATATCCGAACGGGAGAATTTCTGCCCCGGGCGGGTGAAGACCTCACGGCGGATCACGTGCTCGTGCGTCCGGTCGTTACCGTTGATCACCACCTTATCGATGGTAGCCTGCGGGCCTTCGAATATCCGCATTTCGAGGTCGATGGAGTCGCCCTCGATGGCGACCTCAATCGGGTCTACACTAAAGAACAGGTAACCGTTGTCCATGTATAACGAGGAAACATCCGCGTTGTCCTGGCTGAAAGAAAGCCGGCTCTGGAGTTCTTCCTCGTTGAATACATCTCCTTTTTCGATACCGAGTACCTGACTCAGGGTTTCTTCGTCGTAAATAGAGTTGCCCTTCCAGGTGATGTTGCGGAAATAGTACTGATTCCCTTCGTGCATGTTGATATCGATCACCAGGTCACCGTTCTCGTCACGGTACATACTGTCGCTCAGTACGCGTGCATCGCGGTAGCCGAGGGTGTTGTAGTAGGCGATGACCGCGTCTTTATCGTCTTCATATAGTTCAGGCCGAAACTTGGAACTCTTCAGGAAACGCCCTTTCTGGCTCGTTTCCTTCATCCGCTTGCGCAGTTTCTTTCCCTTTACGGCTTCCGCACCAACGAAATTAATTTTTTTGATTTTAACCCGCTCTTTCTTATCGACGTCGAAAACGAGGCGAACAGAGTTGGCACGCGAAGTATCCACGATCTCCTCTACCTGTACGGTGGCATCAAGGAAACCTTTTTCCACGAAGTATTCCCGGACGCCTTCTGCTGCGTTCACCTTTGCGTCTTCGGTCACGATACCACCGCGGACGATGTAGCCATTGATTACCTCGTTGAGGTCTTCGTGCTTACCCTGCTTCACTCCTTTGTAGCTGTGGCGCAGGAAACGGGGACGCTCCTCGACCCTCAGGCGCAGGAAGATTACGTCTCCAATCACTTTTTCCTGCTCGATGGCAACATCCGTAAAAAGACGAAGCCGCCAGAGGTTCTTAATGGCCCGCGGAATATCAGGGCCGGGAACGCGGATCTTATCTCCAACACTCAGCCCGGTAACGCCGATGATCGCGTTCTGCTCGGCAAAAAAGGCTCCCTCAACGGAGATTGCGCCGATCTCATACTCCTGCGGATCAGAGTAATCGTAAACCGGCAGGTTCAGGGAATCTGTCTGGGCGGTTGCCGAAGCGACCGTGAACAAACAGAGCAGGAAGGATAAGTAAACGCTTAATTTCATTCTAATGGAAGGTTTGGAGCAGTAAAACAGGACAGGGCTCCCGGGGTAAAAGACAATGTGGGGGTTAAGGTGGTTGGTCGGGATCAGGAGAGTTGTTCACTTGTTTTACCAAAACGGCGCTCTCTCTGCTGGAAATCATGGATCGCTGCATACAAATCAGGCTTCCGGAACTCAGGCCAGAAGACCGGGCTGAAGTAAAACTCTGCGTAAGCAGCCTGCCAGAGGAAAAAGTTACTCAGGCGGTGCTCGCCACTGGTACGAATGATGAGCTCCGTATCGGGAAACTCTCTGGTAGACAGTTGCTGATCGATCAGTGCTTCATCGATCGCCGATGGATCCAGGCGGTTGGCCGCCACCTCGCCGGCAATGCGGCGCATTGCGTTGGTCAGGTCCCATTTCCCGCTGTAATTGAGTGCGAGGATCAGTTCCATCCCCTTATTCTGAGCGGTATTGGCGATGCCGAACTTGAGGGCATCGCGGGTTGCCTCCGGCAAACCGGACACATCTCCTACCGCCCGCAGACGAATGTTGTTCTTCAGCAAGGTGTCCATCTCGGAGCCGATCGTATCTACAAGCAGTTGCATCAAAGCACCTACTTCCATTTCCGGACGGCTCCAGTTCTCTGTACTGAAGGCGTAGAGAGACAGGCACTCCACACCCAACTCGGCGCAGCCCTCTACCGTAGCACGTACTGCTTCAACAGCCGAATGATGGCCGAATACACGGGGTTTGCCCTGCTCAGTTGCCCAGCGGCCGTTGCCGTCCATGATCACGCCGATGTGGCGCGGGAGACGGGTTTTATCGATTTGGTTTTTGAGTTCCATATCCATTTAAGGGCGCAAAGATACGAACTGAGTCGGTGAGTTAGTGAGTCACTGAAGTAAGAAACCCCTCCCTCCCCTCTGGGGAAGAAGGGCTCCTGGAAACGCTGCGCGTTTTTAGTTGTGTCCTTCAACCTGGGTTGGCCTTTCGGTTACCCCGGCCGTGAATCAGGATAATACTATTAAAATGCGGTCCGTGAACCGGACAGGTATGGGTATTAAAGCACTTCGCTCCGCTCGTTCGTCACGCTCTCCTCTCCAAAGGAAAAGAGAATACGTAAGGCGAACAAGCGGAGCGAAGTAAGCGGAGACAGCAGCTGCCAATTCACCAACCTGATGAATTGACAGCAACTCAGTTAAAAGTCAAGGCCAAGCCCAACCAAAACGTTTCTTCCTGCCTGAGGGTACATTCCTTTAAGCACGGTCTCTGAGCCGGCAAAGTTGTAACGGTAACTCCACCCGTTGGAGACGTACAACTGATCGGTGACGTTGCGGACCAACAGCGTAAACCGCAATGCGCCCAGGCGGGAGTCTCCCTGCGGGCGCAAGGTGTAAGCCAGGCGCAGATCGCTGTAGTAGTAAGCATCCAAGGCAGCTCCTTCAGTACCGGAGTTGTCCACGAAGCGCTCACCAACATACTTAGTCTGTAAACCGGCTTCAACGAGGTGGGCTCCTTCATTCACAACGCGGTAGTTGAGGTCCAGCGCTCCTACCACACTCGGGCTGAAGGCCAGCGGCGTGTCTTCGCGCAACACTTCATCCTGACCCAGCCAGCCGAAGTTTTCGTCGTAGCTGTCCAAAAATTCGGTAAAAGACTTGATCCGGTTACGACTCAGGGCAAGGTTACCTCCCACCTGAAACTTATCGGAAACACGGTAACCCGCCTGCAGTTCCAGACCAAGACGGTAACTGTTCGGTACGTTGGCGCGGGTATACTCACCAACATCGTTCAGTTCTCCGGTGAGTACTAACTGGTCTTTGTAGGCCATATGGTACACGTTTGCCCCATAGTTGAAATCGCCGTGCTGACGGCGGATGCCCAACTCGGTATTGTATAATTTTTCGGCCCGGGGGCGGGTGCTGAGTGGGTTTTCAGTAAAGTCGTTGCGGTTAGGCTCGCGTTGTGCAACGCCGAAGCTGGCGTAGGCCTGCCCGCCGGAGGGCAGTTCGTACAATAAGCCCGCCTTCGGGTTGAAGAAGGTATGCGTGGCCGTCTCGTCGATCCGGCTCAGGTCGTTGGCGAAGCCAAGGAACTCGTAGTCGACATAGCGCAGTTGAAGATCAAGGTAAGCGCTCAGTGCTCCGGTAAACTTGTAATTGGAGCGGAGATAATTGCTGAAGTCGCGCTTGGTAGCGTCGTTGTCGTAGTAGCGATCGCGGATTTCGGAGTCTCCGGCGTTGCGGGCCCAGATAACTTCGCCGTAGTGACCGCCCTGGTATTCGTTGGCCGAGCCACCGAAGGTAATGTCCAGTTTGTCGCTTGCCAGGTAACGAAGGCTGTAAACAGTACCGTAGAAGTGGTTGTCGAGCCAGCGGCGGCGGATCAGATCAGTTTCTTCTGGCCCGTCCTCACCGGTGTCAATGCCGTAGTCGGCAACATCTTCGCCGGCTTTGTACTGCTCAAAGTAGCCCAGGCCACGGGTGTAGTGGCCACTGATGCCGAGTTTCCACTTGCTGCCGAACTCGTTGTTGTAGTGGAGTTGGTAGTGATTCTGGCGGTAGTTGTCGACTTCGTTGTCGTAAGGTTCGCCTTCTTTCTCGGTTCCAACGGAGTTGTAGGTCCGGCCGAATTCGTCGATTTCTTCCTGGGTAACGCCGTTCCAGCTCTGGTACGTGACTTCATGGCCACCGAATGCGTTGAAACGCCACACTGCACCTGCGCCATCGCCCACGTATGTAAGCCCTGCGTAGTAACCGTCTAGGTCTGCTGAAGCGCGGTCAACGTAGCCATCAGAGTGCGTTTTGCTGTAACGTGCATCGATCTTCAGCCCGTTGTCTAGCAGCCCGGAAGTGTAGTTGACCGAGCCACGGCGAGTACCGAAGCTACCCACGCTGCCATCGATGCTCAGTTTCGGCTCTTCACCGATCTGGTTGGTGCTGAAGTCGATCGTAGCACCGAAAGCTCCTGCTCCGTTAGTACTCGTCCCTACCCCACGCTGGATCTGGATGTTGTCGGCTGAGCTGGAAAAATCGGGCAGGTTGACCCAGAAAACGCCCTGGCTCTCGCTATCATTATAAGGTATACCGTTGATGGTTACGTTGGTCCGCGTCGGGTCGGAGCCCCGGATCCAGATGCCGGTGTAGCCCGTGCCCGTGCCGGCGTCGGAATTGACGACCACCGAGGGCGTCCACTTCAGGAGGTAGGGTGCGTCCTGGCCGAGGTTGGTTTTGGCGATTTCGGCGGCGGATACTTCAGTATAAGTGACCGGAGTGAGGGCCGTAGCGGCAGTGGCCGTTACGGAAACCTGATCGAAGTAGTAAGCTGCTACCAAGTCGTTACCGATCAGCTGTAAAGTCAACGGCCGGCCATCCAGAAACGAACTGACCTGAGCGTAAGCCGGAGTAAAACCGGTATTGAATTCCAACGTACCGTTCAGGTTCTCTTTTGGTATTTCCAGGCCAAAGGATCCTTCTGAATTTGTTGTAGTGCCCACTTTAGTTCCGCGTAACAGCACAGACAGGCCAACCATCGGTTCACCTCCTTCTGTAACAACAATACCGGTAATAGATTTTTGTGCCATTAGCGTACTGCAGCACGCCAGCGCCAGCACGGCGCATAGTAAGAATCGCTTCATTGCGAGAAAATTTTTCCCTTCCCGGCATTACCCGGGCAGGTTCCTGATTAAGTAATCTAAGGGTTTGATCTCAGCCGTTCCGGAAGGACTCCGGGTGGGCACCCCTTGGTTTCGGCCGCAAAGATACGAACGAAATCGAGAAAACAGAGAGCAAGTGAAGAGTCAGAAAGTTTGAACTCGTGTTATGCGCGTCGACAAAAGGAGAATGTGCCTGTTCCAACACCTACCAAACTGCCTGAGAATCAATCTGCATTCGTACCTTGAGGCCATGACAAAAAGAAACCGGCCACCCAAAGGGTAACCGGTCCGAAAAAAGAGCTTTGAGAGGCTATCTACATACCAAACTTTTAGCGGGGTCGATTCCGCTGGTGTCTTTAAGTTTCTGAGATTAAGAAATTCGCTTGTGTCTTTATGTTCAATGAGATTACGGCGCTTGTGCCTAAAGAATGTCTGAGATTACAATTCGCTTGAAGTGGTCGTGAGATCAATAATTCAATGGGATAATTTCTGAGATCAAAATTCGCTTGTGGTCGTGAGATCGTAATTCGCTTGTTTCTATGAGATTATAATTCGCTTGTGCCTTAAATGATGTCTTCCGGTCGTTTCCTCCCTTCGACATTACAAATGTGCAGCAAGAAATCACCGAATACACGTACAAAGTGAAAGTTTTCTGGACTTTTAAAAAGACGGCACAAAACTACAATCAAATGATTTACAGCAAATTACATCGAAAATGAATGTTCAAAAAGCAACATTTTACCAAACAACACCAACCTCGCGTACAGGATTTTTTCTTCAAAAAAAATCTCTCCACCCCGCTAAAAGCGGATTTTTTGCGCTTATCCTTCTTTTTTGTGTCTCATTCTTTGGTTCTCCGGCTCACCTATCAGCCCAGCCCGCTGACTTTACTGCCCGGGACCCATTAGCCGGAATTGCTAAGGATAATTGGCTCAAGCCAGACTCCACTTTCAATAAAAAGCGGTTTTACCTATCTGCCGGCACGGGGGCGGCACTTTACGGCGCGGCCAGCGTTGGTTTATACAAGACCTGGTATGCGGATTTTGGCCGCACCGGGCTGCGCAGCTTCAACGACTGGCCAGAGTGGAGCCAGATGGACAAAGCCGGGCACGCCTTCACGGCTTATATGTTCAGCCGTTATGCTTTTGCCGGGCTGCGCTGGAGCGGCATGAAACGCCCCGCGGCGCGCTACGCAGCCTTTGGAGTAGCGAACCTACTTCAGGGTACTATAGAAATTATGGATGGCTTTTCGGAAGGCTGGGGCTTTAGCTGGTCCGATATGGGGGCTAACGTAAGCGGGAGCCTTCTCTTTACGATCCAGGATGCAGTTTGGCACGAACAGCGCATCCTTATGAAGGTATCCAACGACCTGCGCCCTATCCCGGACGTACCCGTTTTCAGCGCCAACGGAGCGGAAGGCAATCTTGGCTACGTAGTGGAAGATCGTTTCGGTACCAATGTTTTTGAACGCTACCTGAAAGATTACAACGCCCAGACGATCTGGGTGAGCGCCAACCCGAAGGCCTTCTTCCCGGAAAGCAAGATCCCCGTGTGGCTTAACGTAGCCGTTGGCTACGGGGCAGAGAATGTTTACGGTGCCTACGGCAACACCTGGCAGGAGAATGGCCAAAGGTTCCGGTACGCTCCGGAACGTTACCGGCAGTGGTTTCTCAGCCCCGACATCTACTTCAGTCGCATCCCCACTAAAAAGCGCTGGGTCCGCCTCACCCTCGGGATTCTGGACTTCGTCAAGTTCCCATCTCCCGCACTGGAGTATTCTCAGGGTAAGTTAAAAGGACACTGGATCATGTGGTGACCCGACATTTTGCGGCACCTCGCCTCCTTGCTATCAACAGGCGCGGCCGCAGGATGCAGGGAGCGGTTGATGGAAAAGGGATCGTTTCGGCATTCCTCATACCGAAGTCCTCTCAGGGAACGCCGGGGAAAACAAATCTGTAGTATCAGCCCTCCTGCCTGGCACAACTTTCCCCCGGAGCTTGAAGGGCTTTTCCCTGCCAGCAAGCTATCTTCAACGATAGCTAATGGTAAACAACTGCATTCTTTCTCCCTGCCTTCCCCTACCCTTCTTTGCACCTGCGAGCGCGCCAAACACCTTACCTTAGCAAAAACAACCAAACGCCATGATTAAAACCATCATTAAAATAGGCCTGGTAATAGTAGCAGGTCTGCTCGGTTACAACTACTTCTTCGGCGACGCAGCGGAGCAGGCCCAGAGCCGCGAAATTGTCGGCAAAGCCAAAGACCTCGGCAAAGACGCCTGGGAACTGCTGAAGAGCGAACGCACCAAGCTGCAGGAAGGCAAATACGACGGTGCCCTGGAAAAACTGGAAGGCCTGTACGTAAGCCTGAAAGACCGCGCCGGAGAACTGGCGGACTCGGATGCCCTGGACCGCATTACGGAGCTGACCGAGCGGCGCGACGAACTCGAAAAAGCCCTCAAAGACGCTGGCGGTGAACTCTCCAGCGAGGGCAAACGTAAACTCGACGACCTCACGGCCGAAACGGAGGAATTGATGAATGAAATGGAAACGAAAGACACGCCCCACTAACGGGACAACCGGCGATCGCAAAATCATCCATATCGACATGGATGCTTTCTTTGCCAGCGTGGAGCAGCGGGACGACCCCGAACTGCGCGGTAAGCCCGTAGCGGTAGGCGGCTCCAAAATGAGGGGCGTCGTAGCCGCCGCCAGCTACGAAGCCCGGGTCTTTGGTGTCCGCTCGGCAATGCCAAGTGTTACGGCAAAGCGGCTTTGCCCCCAGCTGATCTTCGTTAAGGGCAACTTCGAAAAGTACCATAAGGTCTCGAACCAGATCAGAGAAATTTTTCTATCCTATACCGATCTGGTCGAGCCGCTTAGCCTGGACGAGGCCTACCTCGACGTTACCGACCCTAAACGGGGGCCAGCCAGTGCTACCCTGATCGCGAAAGCCATCCGCCGCGAAATTCTGGAAACAACCCAACTCACCGCCTCGGCCGGCGTGAGCTTCAACAAGTTCCTGGCTAAAGTCGCTTCCGACATCAACAAGCCCAACGGCATGAAAGTGATTACCCGCGAAGAAGCCCCGGCCTTCCTCGCTGCGCTGCCCGTAAAAGACTTTCACGGCGTAGGGAAGGTTACCGCAGCGCGGCTCGAAAAAATGGGCTTCCGGACCGGCGCCGACCTGATGTCCCTGACGGAACTCGAAATAGCCCTCCGCTTCGGAAAGATGGGCCGCCGACTCTACAGCATCGTCAACGCTCTCGACGACCGCCCCGTGAACCCTACCCGCAACCGTAAGAGCGTCGGGGCCGAACGAACCTTCAGCGAAAACATCGACACCCGTCATGCTATGCGCGAAAAACTAAACTTCCTTTCCGAGAAGGTTTTCAGTTACCTCAAGGAGAAAAACAACTACGGCCGTACCGTTACCCTTAAGATGAAGTCGCCGGAGTTTGTAACCCATACCCGCTCCCGAAGCTTCGCCGGCGAGATTCGCAGCCTTGCAACCCTGCGGGAAACGGCTCATTCGCTTCTCGACGAAAACATCGAGGAAGTACCGGTCGTCCGCCTTCTCGGATTGTCCGTCTCTAACCTCGAACGAGAAGGACTCGGTGGGCACCAGCTCCTCCTCCCCTTCGAAGAAGAATAACCAGGCATCAGGTGCCATCCACCCTGAAATCCACACGCCTCCAAGAACCGGGCAAACAACAAAAAGAAACCTTTTCTAAAATTTCTTTGTTGTAGCCTTGGATATATTACCTCGCTCGCATTACCTTTGCGTCGCTTTAGAACAAAAGCACCGTCGATCCTTTAGCTCAGCTGGTTAGAGCATCTCACTTTTAATGAGAGGGTCCTGGGTTCGAACCCCAGAGGGATCACGAAAATCAAGCCTCCTTCACCACCCGGTGTCGGAGGCTTTTTTCATGTCTTTTGCGTCCGTTTTTCACTCAGCCTTTTGGTTTTCGTGACAAACAAAGCCTTTCGGTACGACAGGAGCCCTCAGGAAGCCAGAAAGCTTTCTTACCAGGCAACCACAAAGAAAGAGCCCCCTGACTCACGTCAGGGGGCTCTAAAACACTTGAACAAAATAGAGATTAAATCTCAAAATCCTACTGACGGATGATTCGTCCGCTGAGCGGTCCGTCGTTTGTCTGTACCCGGAAGATGTATGCCCCGACGGGCCAATCCTGTACATCGACCCTTACCCATTGTTCACCACCTTCAAGTTGAGGACTGGCTTCAAGCAAAAGGCGTCCGTTGAGGTCAGTTACAGTAATCTGAACGCGTTGTGCTTCGGAGATGTACACACCGATGCGGGTGAAACTCCGGGCGGGGTTTGGCAGAACGCCGAGTAGCCCGGCGTTGTCCGGTACTGAGCTCACCTCCGCGGCCGAATCGGCTGCGGTATCGGTTACTGCTGCATCGCTCCAGGTGAGGAATAACGGATGAGTAGAGAGGGTGTTACCGTAAACCTCGTCGGAGAGGCGCTCATCTTCGGCCATAGCGAGGTAATCGCTCAGCTGCCCATCGGCTTGTGCCCGGAAGCGTACGCTAACGATCTCTTCGGTGGTGAGGTAGTTGGCCCAGCTCATCCAGAGGTAATCTCTTCCGCTTCGGAAGTTGTCCTCTGTATTCAGGCTGGTACTGGAGATGCCCAGGTAAGTAAGGGCAGCATCGTTCCAGCGGAGCCCTGCCTGGCCTCCGGCGAAAGAAGTACTGTTTTCAAGGCTGAGCGTAACAACAACTTCTTCCCCTGCGGAGAAGGCTTTGTTTTCCATCCCGAGCGATACCGGACGGCCAGCGTCTACGACACTGCTCCTTCCACTAGTGCTTGCACCTGCGAATGCGCCCACAGAGTCATCAAGGTCTCCAAGACGGATACCGATGAAATCGTGATCGAAACCACAAGCCTGTAGTTGCTCAATCGAGATTTCCTCAGACGGCGTTCCGGTCCCGTCCCAATTGGCATCCACGAAGCGCCAGAGTGAACCTTCAGGGTACAGCTCCTCGCGGGCGAGGATCAGCCCCCGAAGGGCAATCAGGTCGTAAATGTCGGCGGTCCCGTCGCGGTTGAGATCTGCCGCAAGGCGGAGGAATGGATTATCGATGGTAGTCATACCCAACAAGTGACGTTGCAGGATTACCAGATCGATGGTACTCAGGCCTTCACGAGGATCGATGTCTTTAGCAGCACTCAGTACGTAACTGCCACCGACCGAAGCGCTGAGCTGGTAGCCACCAAAACCGTTAGTAACGGTAGTACCTGCCTCAGTTCTGACTTCCACATCAGTGATTGGTGTTCCGTTCAGGGAGTTTACGTGACCGTTCAGGGTAAGGCTTTCCCCTACCTGGCAGGAGTTACAAGCCAGATTCGGATCCTGCAGGCGGACTTTTACTTCACACTTGCGCCAGTTACGGCCACCAATGCTTCCGTCGGGCTGCACGGAGAAGGGATTGAATGCATTATCCCAAACGTACACCTCGAGGTAAACTTCGTAACGGTCGTCACAATCGAGGAAAATGCTGGTCATGCTGAAATCGGCCTTCTCCCCTACCCTGTTGAGAGAGAACGTCAGGTCTCCGCTGCAATCCGCGAAATTGCAACGGGCCAGGTCTACGGCTTCCACCAAAACAGCGGCCTCTTCAACGATGCCGTCGTTGTCAATGTCTCCTTCCTCCAGCAGTGGTGCAAGGTTGTAAATCCGGTCTCCGCGGCAAACAAGCGCCGGGACGTAACAATCGTAGACTTCGAAGACCTGCTCGTCTACGACGGTATTTCCGCAATCATCGGTTACCGTGAATACGTAGCGGTGAATACCAACTGGCAGGTTGGTTGCGAAAGTGTACTCAGGGAAACTTCCCGTGAGTTCGCCCACCTCATTGCTGGTTGTTTCTATTACTCCATTGTTGTTGATATCAACGCCAACCACAATCTGTCCCTCATCGATCTGGCAAGCATCATTTACGATGATGGTTGCCGGAATCGGAGCACGGCAGAAACTGGTGTCTACACAAACCGAATCCAGCATCGTTATTTCAAGTACCGGAGCGATCGTATCGAATACCTTGAAACGCTGGCTGTAAACGTAGCGGCCTCCGGGGCGTGCTGCTTCCTGGCGGATATAACCGGCAGGATTATCACCACAGAATCCTTCAGCGACAGGCAGGTCATTGTTGTACAGGCTGTCGGTATCAATGTAAATACTGTCCTCGGTCCGGATCAACCACACATCGGCCTCTCCTTCAATTCCGTTACAGTTCTCGTCCCGTTCAATGCGGATGGAAGGAGAAACGCCGTCCCATTCACACCAGTTGGTGATCACGAAGTTGCGCTGGACGTAACGACATTCTTCACCTTCGATTGGCAGCAAAATATCTACCCACCGCGAGGTAATCGAGTCACAACTACTTCCAACGATCTGGAGTGTATCCGTAAAGTTGGTGCAATCTGTTTCCGCATCTTTAGGGAAACGAATAGCGTAGCTTAGTGAGGGAGTGATGTAGATGTCCTGCATAAAAATACCCATGCTCAGATTGCCGTGCTGATCCACAGCCTGGAAACGACGACGAATACGCTCGGGCGAGCAATTGTCTCCCGTTAAAACCGGCATCAGTTCCGTTGCTCTTGCAGAGCAGTTGTCCACAACGTCCGGCATTCCGAAGAGCTCACGCAACAAGGTCGTGTCGTAGGCATTGAAATGATCGGGCAGGCTGTCACAATTCAGGTAGAGCGTTTCGAGGCCGGTACAATATGGGTCTGTGTTGTCGGTAATCAATACGGTCGAAGAACAGTAGTTCTCGTTTCCGGCAGCGTCCACACCACGCAGTTGCACCGTGAGTTCGAAGCCAACATCGTTGCAATCGAAATAAAGGCGGTTATCATCCCATGCAGACCATCCGGTGGTGTCTACCAGGCGGCTCCGAATCTGGAGCGAGTCGATACCACAGTTATCGTAACTGAACTGATTGATTACTGAAATCGGAACACCGATAAAGCCACTGCCTGGCAGCGAGAGATTGATGGTTGACTTACAGACCATAACCGGATCCGACAGGTCTGCCACCCGGATACGACAGTACCGGCCTTCAATTTCTTCCTGGGGATGGATACCGGTGAAGTACAACAGGTAGTCGCCCGGAGGTACGTTTTCGATCAGGCGATCATCGTTCATTTCCAAAGTCCGGTACAAGGTGGTATCCCCGTTGCTTCCGAGGCTGAGCACCTCGGTAGTGAACGTCCAACCGGATGAATCACAGATGTTATTGAGGTCGGGTTGCGGTACTTCGATGCTTGCCCAACAATCATCCTGCTCAAGTGGCCACAACATGATGTCTTCCTCAATAATCGGACAATAGTGGTTACTGATCGGGCAGCTAAAGAACGGCAGGCCGTTATTCTCCAGCTTGATCGTCTGAAGGTAGGTAGTAGTAACACTACGGCACGGATCCTGAACGGTCCAGGTCCGCAGGATAGTGGTTCCCCCATCTTCAGGGCGAATAGTTTCGACGTCGGAATAATCCGTTACCAGATCAATTCCAGCGGAGCCATTTAGTGCAACGGGTTGTCCTCCGATGTAAACGAAAGGATAGCCGGTATAAATCGGGGCCGGATGATTGTTTTCATCCACGGGAAACTCATCGGAACAACCAAACCGGATTTGCACCGGTGGCCAGGTAATATCTTCGAAGTTCAGGCTACGGAAATTGATCGTTTGGGCACAAACATCATTCAAAACCGTATCCGGTAGACTGAGACTGAAACTGCGGACAATCCGGGCGCTGACGCAGGTGCCAAGCGAGTCGTCGCTGAAGACAATGTCAAACGCCCCACAGAAAGAGTCTATCTGCGGCACGCCGAAGCGATTCAGTGAACCGGCATCGTTGAACAGTCCGGTCAACTCATTATCAACTAAGTCAAAAATTGCCCCGATGGTATCAAGCTCCGTTACCGGAGCGGAAGCTTCCGGTCTGCGAATTCTCAACTCCTCTCCGTCGGCGGAAACGATCAGCCAACGGAAATCTCCCGTTTCATCAGCCAGCACACTGCTGGTTACAAGACTGTACACCTCATTGGGACGCAGGGCCACGGAGAAACGTTGCTGAAGAACCATTCCTTCAGGAATAAGGCTATCGGGAAGTACCGGCAGAGAAAGCAATCCGCTGGGTTCAGCAGTTACCGGTCCGTCGTTACTCAGGTTACAACAATCTAGTGTTTCCTCTCCCCTCTGGCTGAATACTGCACCCAGTAATTCGTTATCTGCAGGGGCGTAGAGGTAGAAGCTGAAGAGACGAAGTTCCGTCAGGTCTTCTTCTGTCCGTGCGATGGTAAACCGCTCGTAGTAGCGACGCTGTCCGCTAAAGCTTTCCTCGGACATCCAACAAACTTCCTGCTCGGCAGCTTCAAAATCGTTCTCCGTAGTAAGTTCACCTTCAAACGACTGAAGGGTTACTTCGTGGGTGATCTCATTCACGTCCTCCGGACAGGTTACCTCAATTTCCGGGGCATCAACGGCGATACTGCTCAGACAAGTAGGATCATCCTGGTCCTGAATCGTAATGGTAAGAGTACCACTACCGGGAACGATGCTGCCAACCCGAACGAATTCATTGAATCTACCTTGCTGGCCGTTGGCCAGCTCCCATCCGTTAGAGTTGGTGTTTTGAGTGGTGACGAAAATCTCTACCGAGTATTCGTCGTCCTCAGGATCTTCGGTGCCGAAGTCATTACAACTCACTCTTGAGTCCGTGATATTCAGGCTACAGACAGCTTCACAACCTGTAGGTCTTTCGTCCTCGGCCAAGGTGAAAGTTGTGGAACAGGAAGCACCTCCCAGATCAGCAATCGTAAAGGTGAAATCCGCTCCGAATAGAGGTAACGGACCAACCGTGACGGTTGCATCGTAGAAATAAGCCCCATCACCGTTTACGTTGTAAGCAACTGTTGGAGCGTTAACCATACCTACGTTGAGTTCAAAAGTATAGGTATCGTCCGTTATATCGAAAGGAGTATCATTGTCATCACATACAGCGTTGCTAACGACCGGCTCCAGAATGCACACGTTAGAACATGGCATGGGAGGTTGAACCGTAGCGGTAAAGGCACAGTCTTCGTCTTCCTCATCCCGGAACTGGAAGCTCTGCGCACCATCTGCGATCAGGTAAGGCCCGAAGGTGACTTCTTCGCCGTATACTCCGGAATCACCGCGTTCGGTCGTCCACCCCGGACCGACGTTAACGCCATCGAGCACCATTACAATGACGAATGTGTCGTCGCTCGGATCAGTAGGGGTTCCCGGATCAGAACATTCAGTACTGATGATTTCTCCGGAAGTAATGGCACAACCGTTGCTACACGGCATGGGAGCATCGATTTCGATTGACTCTGTACAGCAGGAGTATGTTTCATCCGTAGCGGTAAATGTGATATTTCCGTCAGCAATCAGGAACGGGCCGATTTCAATTTCGACGCCGTAAGCATAAGTCTCACCGTTGCTCGTAAAGCTGGCACTGTTGTCTCCATTGACCCGCACCGTAGCGGTAAAAGTATCGTCGTCCTGGTTGAGTTCCGTACCGTTATCATCACATGAGACACTGAGTAGTTCCAGGTTGAGTGAGCACTGTACATCCATCAGCATATAGCTGTTTGTACTTTCACAACCAAACTCATCAATTACGACAACACTGTAGTCACCACTCTGAGAAACCAGAATTGTTTCCTGATCATTCGTACCGACCAACGGACCATTAGGCCCTGTCCAGCGAATAGATGATATATCATTGATTGAGCTGTAAATTAAAGTAACCGGCACTTCCTCGTCAGGACAGTGAATCATTGGTCCTGATACAGAGGCGACATCGATAGGTACGTCGAAAGAGGTTACCGTTTGGCTGGAGGCAAACCACCATGTATTTAGCGTATTCTTATCTCCGTAACCAGTAGTATTTTCATCAACCACCGTACAATCGCTGGATGGGTAAGCTTCAAAGTTTGTCCATGTCCGACAGTTATCAGTACGACACTCACACCCATCGAGCACCCGCGTGGGTGCTCCGTTTCCAGGATCGTCCGGAATATTGACATCATCATAGTGCAGGTTCGCAGTACCTGCGTCGTTACAGATTGGGCGAATCGGAGTCACGCAAAACCCGTTACGCATCAGTTCACCGTCGTAGAGTGCCCAGTGTTGAACCCCTTGGATATAGCTCACGATGATATCAACAGTGGCTCCATTAGGAGATCTGCTGCCGTCCGCCAGTAAGCCATCCCACGGAACACACGCCGAGAGGTTGGTACTATCCTCAAAACCATAAGCAAGAAGACGGTCAGAATCTATATCGTAAACGCCGTTCCCATCAAAATCAAGGAGGAGTTGAACTTGTCCCGGCAGAGAAGCCGTAACGGGAATACAAAAAGTCTCGTCAGGCTGACACATCAAAGTTCCGGAAACAGAAACTGATCCACACCGTCCATCGGGAAATAATACAGGGTCGGGCTCCTCCAGGAAGATGAGGTGTTCGGCGACGTTAGCCGTCGCGTTTTCGCCAGCGATGGATTGACGGTCTGCCAGCAGGTCTCCACTTTCACCCGGCCCCGTACGGTTGAATGCCAGGTTGAACGAAAGGGGCTGAAAGCCTGAATCTGTAAAATCGATTTCCGTTACAAAGCCATCAGAAGTGTAAGAGTAGAACTTGGTGCTCAACTCTGCACCGAAAGCACATTCAGGCACTTGAGGGTCCAGTTCAGGAACACGGAAAGCCCAGTTCCGAGAATACACCCGGCCTGTCTGTACAACATCGTTATTGGCAATAGTGATGTCCCATAGTCCGATGTACCGGGGCCGGTTGCTACTGTTCTGATCGAATTCAATGTAGTACTCTCCTGCTGCCGGAGCAACAAAAGAAGATTCATCGTCAGTAGGATATCCTCCCGCATTGAAGACTGCCGGCCCCAGGGCCGCCTGCTCAAAAGTGGAGAGGTTTTCGTTATTAGAGTTCACCCTTACAGGGCCGAAGACTACACTGCCATCAGCAACACTGCGCACTCTGTAGTCGAATTGCCCGAAAGACTCAGGTATTCCTGAACTTTTAAACAGATGGGACATCCCGATGTATACGGTCTCTCCTGCTTCAGCTATTCTAAACAGAAGCCGGCTGTTGGCCGGGCCGTCGTAGCTGGCGAAGTCCCCGAAATCAGGGTGCCCAACAAAAAGCATGACTGGGTCTCCGTCTGCAGTTCGGAGGTTAGCTGTTCCTTCGGCAAACAATGTGCCTGATAACAGAAACAGGGAAAATACTGTTACATAGAGTCGGCCAAGAGGCATGGCCAGGGATGAAAAATATGTCATGTTGTTATTGTTCAAGTGTAAGTAAGACGTAAAAAAGGCAGTTAGGATACAGACTGTGTTACCATGCCACTGGCACCAGCAAGAGGTCTCCGATGAAGTACGTTAATTAAATGCTATACAATTTCAAATGAAAATAAATACTGCCCATAAAGAGCCTAAAACTGAATTCCTGAGCCGAAAGGTTAAATTCCGGAGAAGCAACCCATAACATACTCACAAAGTTAACTGTTTAACCGCGAATATAAAAGGGGGAACGACAGTCTCGCCATTCCCCCTGGTGTATTCATTGTTGCTAAATAAGCTCTCTTTAAGAGAAAGCCCGGACCATAGTTCGTGAGAGGCGTTCCCCCTTGAACGTTAATGTGTATACCATTGCTCCTGCCGGGAGATTTCTACCCTGCAGTTTCACGGAATTAACACCCGCTTCAAATTCACCGGAAATATCACTCAGTACCCGACCGCTAAAGTCGTATACGTTCAGTCGGGCATCACCCGCTTCCGGTAGATTGAAGGTAATCGTCGTTTCAGCGTTGAATGGATTTGGCACGTTCTGTGATAATTCCACTACTGCCATTGCTCCGAGGTCAAAGCCACCAATCATTACATCCTGATCACTTGGGAGAGAAGAGTCATTGACGTTGAGAACGATGGTCATCAGCGCTTCATCATCAATGCTGTATGCTTCGGTGAAGGTAGGATTGTCAACAAAGTGTACTGCGTCACTTACCAATCCCGGGCGCAGAGAGCGCAGGCGGACAGTAAACAAAACAGCCTCTCCATCAACCATCTCCCCTGGCTGGGTCCAGTTAGCAGAGACATAGCCACGGTCTACGAAACGAAGACCAAGCTGATCTTCAGTTAAGAGTCCGGGAACTACTTCCTCAACTTCCAGGGCTTCGTCAGCGAAACCAAGTGTGAACTGCATTCCGGAGATTCCCTCCAGGTCGATAGCCCGCACCGGAAGGTCGAAGAAGTCACCGCCTTGCAGGCGGCGCTCTTCGATTTCCAGTTTCTGCGTTTCGTTTGAACTCCGGCCACGGGTACCATTCAGAATGTTACCGGTCGCTGACTGAATGAACACTGAGTTGTTCAGGTCACCCATCTTGATAGCGTAGAAGTCATTGCCCATGGTACAGGCATCTACGTTAGCCAGATCAATTTTGCGCGGTGCGTCCATCATACGGTCCAGTTCATCTCCAACAGCTTCGAAGTAGCTTACAGGAACAAAACGCCATGTTTCGTTGCCAGGCAGAACTTCTGTGTTGCCGAGAATGATGTTGCGCATCAACAGGCGGTCAATTACGGTCAGTGTACCACTGTTGTTGAGGTCAGCTGCCATGAATACCAACGGATCAGTAATCATCTGCAGGCCTAACAGGTGACGCTGCAGGATCAGTTCATCCAGAGTGGAAACGCCGTTGGCAGCGATGTCCTCTTTGTAAGGCGTGATCGAGTAGCTTCCGGCAGTAACACCTGGGAAGGCGTACTTACCATCGTCTCCGGTCAGTTCAAGGCCGGTCATTTCGCCCTGCATTTCAACTTCAACACCTGGGAGTACAACACCAAGCGATGTGGTAATGCTACCACCCAGCGTCAGTGAACCATCGGCGTTACAGTCGTTACAAAGCGTATTCGGATCCTGTACGAGTACTTCTACAACACACATTTTCCAGTTCGGACCACCAACAGTTCCGTCCGGCTGGACAGCGAATGGGTTGAAGGCGCTGTCCCACATGTAAACCTCGAGGTCTACAGTGTAACGGTCCTCACAGGTCAGAACGATGTCGGTGCTGTCCACGTGTGGTACGTCACCGATGCGGTTTACAGAGTAGCGCAGCGGACCAGTACAGTCCTCTATGTTACAGCTTGCCAGGCGGCCAGCGTCAACAATCGCTCCTACAGTGATCTCATTGCCTTCACTATCCACCACCGGAGTTTCCAGGGTTTCGAGGTTAGCAATCAATCCGCTGTAGCAAATCGGATCAGGGATAGAACAGTCAACAATCTCGAACGGAATCGCAGCAGAAACAGCGTTGTTACAGCCGTCTACGTAGCGAATGATCAGGTTGTGCTCACCAAGTGGCATTGCTGCCTTAATGAAGTAGTTCGGGAAAGTACCCTGAACAGCAAGGTCAGTCTGGAGGCGCATCTCCGGGTTGCCATCGCGACCCAGATCAATCATCACCAGCCAGTTAGAACCGGCAGCAGTACACTCTCCGGAGATCGTGATCGGAATCTCAATGACCGTTTCACAACCTTCCTCTTCTGTAGCACAGAATACCGGTGGTACTTCGTAGTTCAGTACAGGATTGGTTTCGTCGAAGATCGAGATACGCTGCGTGTAAGTCCATCCACCGGTAGTAGCGAAGGAACGCAGACGGCCAGTAGCGTTGCTCTCTCCGTCGCACTCCGTTCCGCGGGTACCCGCAGCCGGGATAGCGTTACCAAAGTCAGTATCAACATCTACGTAGGTAGAGTCACCATCAACAATGGCGTAGAAGATAGATTCTCCCTGCTCACCGTCGCAGTCTTCATCACGGCTGATAACCATCAGATCGTCAGTCTCCGGATTGAACATACAGTTGTTGATGATGATGTACTTACGCTCGATCACGAGACAAGCATCACCGTCTGCTGCAACAGCTTCTACAATCGTATCCTGGTAGGTTACGCTGATGTCTGCACAGCCAGCTCCGATGATTTCAAAGCCTTGGTACTCGTCCAGACAATCCGTGAGGGTGTCTTTCGGCAGAACCATAGTGAAGCCCATGTCAGATGTAATCGTGATGCGCTGTGTGAACTCCTGAGCGCTCACGTTACCGATGCCATCAATTGCCAACCAGCGGCGGATGATAGTACCAGACTCAGAACAAGCGTCGTAGTCAACAATCGGAGTAAGTTCAATCGACTCTGCAGAACAGTTGTCAATCACAACCGGGCGACCAAATGCAGCCTGGAGTGAAAGCGTATCGTTCGCATCAAGATCAGATGGAACCTCATCACAGGTAAGGAAGAGATCTTCCAGACCAGTACAGTATGGCAGCGTGTTGTCAACAACGGCTGCGTTGGTTGTACATACGTTGACGTTACCGCCAAAGTCAACCACGCGCAGTTGAAGCGCGACTACAGTACCAGCGTCTTCACATACAACTTCGGCCCAGGCACCCCAGTCGCTCCAGATTGGAGTAGAGAGTGAGTCACCCGTGATCGGATCGATGAGAAGTTCGCGACGAACAAGGATGCTGTCGATGCCACAGTTGTCGTAGCTACCCAGATCGATCATCTGGCTGTAGATGCGGGCAACTCCGTAACCACCCACGCTAACGTTGATGTCACTAATACAGATTGCAGCAGGCTCCTGTGTATCGGCTACGCGGAAACGACAGTCAGTCGTACCTACGTTGCCACAGTCATCGCTGACTGCGTAGCGGAAGACGTAGTCCCCTGCGCCAAGGCTCAGAGCACGGTCGTCATCGTTACCAATCACAAGAACTGTATCGCCAAGACCAAGCTCGTCGACCACGTAGGTCACAATGGTCCAGCTGTCAGAACAAGCGTCAGTTACGTCAGGCAGTGGTGCCGTGAAGTTGGCCACACAGTCGAAGTAATCCATCGGGAAGAGCATGATGTCATCCTCGAGTACCGGACAGTAGTGGTTGCTGATCGGGCAGGATACTACCGGTGCACTGAAGTCACCCGTACGGATGATTTGCTCAGCACTCAGTACATCGTCAGAGCACTCACTGGTAGCGGTCCAGGTACGACGGATCGTCTGGGTTCCGCTACAGGTTTGCTCGACAACATCGTTGTAAGCAACATTAAGCGTTCCACAGAACTCATCGTCGAAGCGTGTAGTATCACCGAAGGCCGTTACGATGGCCGGGATGCCAGTTACGGATGTAGCCGGGTTACCGTTCACGTCAGTTGGGAAACCTTCACCTTCACAGTCGAAGTCGATAGTGTCGGTCGGGAAGATCACATCAGACACCAGAGGCTTACGGATTGTAATGAGTTGCGTATCGGCAACCATTGTACCGTCACAGACAGAAGCGGTAAAGATCCGGCGGATAACCGTTTCATCACATCCTGCTGTTGCGTCAGGTCCTCCACTGATGAAGGTGTCGTTGAAGTCAATGGTAATGTCTCCACAACCAGATACCGTAGCGACACCAGTGTTGGCAAGACTACCCTCTACATTGAAGATCTCGTTGTAATCAGTACAGATCAGTGTACGGTCATTCACCATGTCAGTATCAGCAGGTGCTTCGATACCAACTTCAGGAGCGCGACCGGTGATGATCTGTTCACACGTTTCATCGGAAGCGTCACGGAAGACAAACTCGTTGTCTCCACACACATCATCTACTGTGATGGTTACAGTCTCACCGTAAGTACCAGAGTACTCAGTACCCGTGATAACCCATCCGTTCTCAGAACCGGCACCACTGTTGGTAACGGTCACGTCGAATTCGTAACCACCATCGTCATTACAACGTGAAGCAGAAACGATCACTACGGAGATGTCACACTCAGGCTCTTCCTCACAACTGTTCGGAACAGGAATTGTGAGTTCAGTACCACAGGAAGCATCATCGGCATCGACAATATCGAGTACCAGGTCAGCAGTGCCCGTAGGTAGTGTCAGAGTAGTCGCTACACCGTAAGTACCAGTGTATGTACCGTCCGCAGTTACCCAGTTGTCGCCGGTGTTGAAGCCGGTCACAGTAAAGGTTGCAGTGAACGTATCATCGGAACCGTCAAGTTCGGTACCGTTCTGGTTACACTCGGTAGTCGTAAAGTCAACTACCATAATCTGGCAGTCACCACAAGGCTCAGTCGGAGCGGTGAAAGTAATTTCATCGTTACACTGACCCTGGTTCTGCATATCGAGGAACTCGAGCGTTACGTCACCATCGGAAATCAGGAACTCGAAAGTCTTGATCGTATCAGAAGTACCGTACTGTCCGAGAACCATGCCTTCGCCCGGTACATCTACCATGTAGAAGTTACCCAGGCCCTGGTGATGTACTGCCACCGTTACGATGTAAGTATCATCAGAAGGATCAGCGGTTCCGTTGTCGTCACAAACGTTGCTGAGTTCTTCTACTTCGAGAATACAGTCAACACACTCTTCAGGAGACTGAACAAGCAGTGCTGCAATTTCGGTACAGTTTTCATCATCAGGGATGATGTTGGCTCGTACGTTCTCACCGATGCCGAAGCCACAGTAAGTCATCGTTTCACCGAAGACTCCTGTTTCGTCGGCGCGACCCGCAGGTGCAGTGTAGCGGATGGTGTAGCCACCCGTTCCACCGGATACGATTACGTCGAAGCAGTAAGTGTCGTCATTACCATCTGCCGGCGTTCCGTTGTTGTCACAATCTGTGCCGAGGAGTTCAACTTCGAGCAGACACTGAATAGGTTCAGAACATGGCTCAGGAAGGACTACGTCGTAGAACTCAACGTCACAGTAAATGTCGTCGGCATCTTCAATCCGGTAATCCTGTGTAGTGCGTACGTTACCGTTCTCGTCGTGAGTTGGGAACGGACCGAAGGTGTACTCCTGACCGAACTGCGTACCGGAACCGATTTCAGTATCGGTGAAGTGATCGCCTTCAATGAGTACCCAGCCGTTCGGGCTGTTGTTCTCGCCAACAGAGTTTGCAGTTACGGTGATGTAGAAGAAGTCGTCAAACGGAGTCGCAGTACCGTTGTCGTTACACTCTCCAACTGTCAGTTCAGCAGTAATATCACATTCGTCAGAACATGTCTCTCCCGGAGCTACTACCTGGATGGTAGCAGAACAAGTAGGAGTAACGCCTACACTGGTTACCGTGATGGTTTGAGTACCGCTGATCGGGTTCGGGAAGTAACCGAAGCTGATGTTGGTACCGAAGGAGTTGTTTCCTTCTCCACCTGGCGTCGTAGACGTCCAGTTGTTGACATTAGTGCCACGTACTTCAGCGGATACCCACCATTGATCATCGCTAGAGATAGTCGGTGTGCCGTTGTCGTCACAGATAGACTCTCCAAGCTGAACGATAGTGATCGTACACGCATCAGAACATGGTAGTGTACCAGGAGCGATAGCGATAGATACTACGTAGTTACAGCTAGGCTCGTCGGCATCCTGAACGTTAAGTCTCAGAACTCCGTCGACTACATCGTCCTCAGTGAAAGGCCCTACTTCAGGGGTTTCTTCACCGTAAATTCCGGTGCCTACGAGACGTCCGTCCATAGTAGACACTGTCCAGCTGGCTCCGAACTCGTTGATTCCGCGAGCAGTAATACCCAATGTAAAGAAGTCATCGGAAGGATCACTTTCTGTTCCATTGTCATTACAAACCGGTGAGCTCGAGTTGAATGCGTTGATACGACAGCGATTAGAACAAGGTCCAACCGGAGTGTAATCAAACTCCGCAGTACAAGTAGCATCCTGAGCATCGGTAACGATGATGGATACGGCTTGGATTGGGTCGTCGTTTCCTGCGTAAGCAGAGAGTTCAACTTCAAGAGGAACACCTACTGTGCCACTAATAGCATTGCCATTACGGTCGACCAGTCCACTCGTCCATTCGCCGGACGGACTTGTACCAGTAACGAGAATCGTCATGGTATAGTAGTCATCCAGAGGATCTGAGGTAGAACCGTTGTCATCACATACAGGATCTACAGTTACCTCAGCAAGCAGTTCACAAGTGATAACCGGTACGATACCAGCATCGAGGTCGTCGTAGAATTCACCGGCAGAGACGAAGACTTGTTCAGTCATACCATCCATTGCTGGGTCAGCGTCGCTATCAAGAGCTTCGTTTGCACCTGCGACCGCGCCCAGTGTTGTCCACTCGAAGCCGTCAGGCAGGATGAACTGTACACTGTAAGTACCAGGAACAAGCAGATCGAAGAGGTACTCGCCGTTTTCGTCAGTTGTAGTGCTCGCGATAACGTTTCCGTTCTCGTCTTTGAGGTTTACAACTACGTCAGCAACACCCGGCTCATCAGCATCCTGAATTCCGTTTCCGTTAGTGTCTGACCATACGAAGTTACCAAGGCTGGAACATGCGGAAGCATCTTCAACAACGCGGGCTACTTCGGTGATAATACAACCAGTAGAAAGGTCGGTGATGGTAACGGTGTATGTTCCGGCAACAAGGCCAGTAACCGTTTCAGCAGATTCATTCGCGTTACTCCAGTTGAAGCTGTAGTTACCGCTACCGTTGAGTACTACTACCGTCAGTTCACCACGATCAGCTGAGCTGAGACAGATGGTATCGTTCTCAACAGAAGCAGTCAGTGTGAAGGACGGTGCAATTGTGTAGGATTCGGAAATCGTACAAAGAGCAGCGTCAGTCACCTCTACAGTGTAGATACCTGCGCCCAGTCCTGTCTGGTTGTCACTAGTGGTATTAGTAATACCAGGACCAGTCCATGCGTAGGTGTAAGGAGCAGTACCTCCGGTAACATCAAGGTTGATCTCACCACCGGTAGACTCGTTACAAGCCAGTTCAGTGATGGTTTCGTCGATATTGAGCGGGTCAGCAGGCTCGGTGATGGTTCCTTCAGCGGTAGTTTCACAACCGTTGGCATCAACGATGCTTGCGGTGTAAGTACCAGCGGTAAGGCCGGTCGCCGTAGGACCTGACTGAGCAGGAACGGTGTTCCAGGTGATTGTGTAAGGCTCAGCACCACCGGTTACCTCTACCGTCAGCTCGCCGTCGGCATCGCCGTAGCAATCCAGGGCAGCGTCTGCGATAGTCGCTTCCAGTGTGGTTGCTCCTTCAATCGTGAAGGTTTCAACTTCCTCACAACCGTTTTCATCAGTTACAGTGAGAACGTAAGTACCAGCAGCAAGACCAGTGCGGTCTTCTGTAGTTACTGTGTTGTCGTCACCCCATACGTAGCTGTATGCTGGTGTACCGCCGGTGACGGTTACGTCAATTGATCCGGAGGCGTCTCCGTCACAGTTGATGTCGGTCGTCGTACCGGTTACGTCAAGTTCAGTAGGCTCGGTGATGGTTCCTTCAGCAGTAACCTCACAACCGTTAGCATCAACGATGCTTGCGATGTAAGTACCAGCGGTAAGGCCAGTCGCCGTAGGACCTGACTGAGCAGGAACGGTGTTCCAGGTAATCATGTAACCTTCAGTACCGCCATTAACGGTAACAGTCAGTTCGCCGTTTGCATCTTCGAAGCAGTCTACTGCAGCGTCTGCAATAGAAGCAGTCAGTTCAGCAGGCTCGGTGATGGTTCCTTCAGCGGTAGTTTCACAACCGTTGGCATCAACAATGCTTGCGGTGTAAGTACCAGCGGTAAGGCCGGTCGCCGTAGGACCTGACTGAGCAGGAACGGTGTTCCAGGTGATTGTGTAACCTTCAGTACCGCCATTAACGGTAACAGTCAGTTCGCCGTCTGCATCTTCGAAGCAGTCTAATGCAGCGTCTGCAATAGAAGCAGTCAGTTCAGCAGGCTCGGTGATGGTTCCTTCAGCGGTAGTCTCACAACCGTTGGCATCAACGATGCTTGCGGTGTAAGTACCAGCGGTAAGGCCGGTCGCCGTAGGACCTGACTGAGCAGGAACGGTGTTCCAGGTGATTGTGTAAGGCTCAGCACCACCGGTTACCTCTACCGTCAGCTCGCCG
>NZ_VOXD01000031.1 GCF_008014675.1 Neolewinella aurantiaca
AAGTGGATGGTGAACCAAACAAGCGTTTCTTGGGTCAGGAATCTGATCGACTCCAGGTAATGGATCAAGGGGGAGATTGGTCGTTTCCTTATTTTGCATGACTCAATAACGGAAAACAATCCCAGCTAGATTAATTTTATAGTATGCGTTAGCCCTGGGGGCCGGGGGAGAGGGGGATCCGTGCATCTCGTGATACACACCTGTATCGGCTGATATAAAACTGGTAGAATCTGAGATTCTGACAATGGGGTGCTTCGGTAATTGGAAGTGACACCTGAAGTGTTGGACCTTCTCCCTTTCTCCCCTGGAGAAGGGCTGGGGATGAGGTTACGAGCGTTAGCGAGCATAGTCGTCCCCGTTCCCCACAGTTTAAAACTTATCCTTTCCGTAACAAGGCCGCTACATTCAGGTAACCCACTGACGGCACTTTTGCGGTTATGTTGCTACGTACTGCCTTTTTGCTGATTTGTTTTTTTTCGCTGGTTGCTTTCGCTCCCCGACCGGAACCGACTGCCGGTTACCGACCCGCAGATGATTATCAGTTGTTTGTGGAGCGCGCCCGGGCACTGGCCGAAACGGGAGAAGCTTTCAGGGCCAAAACGGCCGGTGCGGATGAGTTGCGCAATAGTGTAACAGCGGCCCGCATGGCCTACAAACGCGTAGCCTGGCTGGTGGAATACGATCACCCGGGTTTTGCCGCCAAGCATTTTAACGGGGCACCGTTGCTGAAAGCAAAACGGTCAGGAACGCGGGCGGAGGTCGTGCTGCCCGAAGGCTTACAGGTGCTGGACGAAGGAGCCTTTGCGGAAGCACCGGATGCCGCCAGCCTGGCGATTGTAAGCAAGGCTTTACTGGTCAGTTCCCGGCAATTATTGCCGGAGGTGGCAACCCGTACCTACGATCTGCCGGAACTGCTGGCCGCTGCCCGCGCGGCAACGATAGCGCTGCCAACCCTTGGCCTTACGGGCTTTGATACGCCCGGATCGGTGAATGCCCTTGCCGAGGCAAAAGTGGTGCTGAAAGCTATAGGCGATGCTTTGGAATCGGCCGGCACTTCAACCTCCCACGGCACCCGCGTCCGCGCCCACCTGAATGAAGGCCTGGAGATGCTCAGCCAAAACGACGATTTCGACACCTTCGACCGGCTGCGCTTCGTACGCGAAGTGACCGAGCCTCTCCTTGCCAGCCTGACGGGCTGGGCGGAAACACTGCCTCCAGCAGCCCCGTCGGGTAACCTGACAGCCATCCGGCCTTCGGCCCGGTCGATGTTCAATGATGGCTTCCTGAACCCTTATGCGTTCACGGAAATGACCGCCGAAGAAGACAGCGATGCCCTGCGCCGCCTGGGCAGGCGGCTGTTTTACGATGCGACGCTGAGCGCCGACAGTAAGCTGAGCTGTGCCAGCTGCCACCAGCCCGAACTGGCTTTTACCGACGGGCAGCCCAAATCGTTGAGCAGCCGCGCCGGTGAAACCCTGCAGCGGAATGCGCCTACCCTGATCAATGCTGTTTATGCCGATCGGTTCTTCTACGATTTGCGCGCGTTTACCCTCGAGCAACAGGCCGAGCACGTCATCTTCGAAGGGGCCGAATTTGGCACGGCATACGCTGAAATACTGCGGAAAATAAACGGTGAAAAAGACTACCGGAAGCTGGTGCGCGAAGCGCTCGGCACAAAGGTCATTGACCGCGATGGTTTCAGCTCGGCACTGGCCTCCTACGTGCTTTCCCTGCGGTCGTTCAACAGTCCTTTTGACCGGTATATTCGCGGAGAAACTGCAGATTTTCCCGCTGCCGCAAAGCGGGGGTTTAACCTGTTTATGGGGAAAGCGGCTTGCGGAACCTGCCACTTTGCACCGACCTTTTCCGGCCTGGTTCCGCCGGCATATCTGGAGAACGAAACCGAAATTCTCGGCGTGCTTTCCTCGCCCCACCGCCTGCGCAAGGAACTCGACCCCGACCAGGGGAGGAGTGCCGGTGGCATCCACCATGACGGCGTGTGGATCTATGATCGCTCCTTCAAAACGCCGACCGTTCGCAATGCCGCCCTGACTGCACCATACTTTCACAACGGCGCCTACAAAACCCTGGAGCTGGTGGTCGGTTTTTACGACCACGGAGGGGGGCAGGGCATTGGTCTCGACGTACCGAACCAGACATTGCCGCCCGATTCACTCCTGCTCAGCCATCAGGAAAAGGCAGATTTGGTAGCGTTTATGGAAAGTTTGTCCGATCCGATATTACCATCCCGTTAATTTTCCATTAAGGGCGCGGCCGCAGGTGCGGTGTAAGTTAGAGGAACCGTAGGGCGTAAAATAGAATTAACACGCCCAACATTGGATTAACGGGGGGCTAATGAACAAATAATACTTGCTAAAGACCTTCGCGGAAGTTTCTAAAAGATTCAACTTCCATTACTATGAGATCAACCTTTAGCAATTATTTACTACTACTGTTGTGCTGTCTTTGCGGCGCCCTCAACGCACAGGTCGTTACTACTTCTGTACGTATAACGTCTTCTTCTGATGATGCCGAGGAGCGTGGCCTAAACAGCAGTTCGCCCGGCGTTATCGACCTTACCAGTACCGACCTCGAGCTTGTGAACGACGGCAGCGACGGCGATCAGTTCGTCGGCATGCGCTTCAACGGACTGCAGGTTCCGCAAAACGCACGCATCATCAATGCTTACGTGCAATTCACCGTCGACGAAACTGTAAATGCCGACGGTACTGTATTTATTCAGGCGGAGGATACCGATAATGCCCTCGCTTACCAGGAAGTACTGGGCAACATCTCCGGGCGAGCCTTGCTGTCTGATACCATCACCTGGTCTGATATTCCAGACTGGACGGCAGCGGGAGACGCTGGCGACGACCAGCGCACGCCGGACATTTCTGCTTTGGTGCAGGCCATCGTCGATCGTGACGGTTGGGCCGCCGGCAACGCACTCGGTCTTGTAATGACCGGAACGGGAGAGCGTACCGCCGAAGCGTTTGACGGTGCTTCCGACAGTGCCCCAATGCTCGTAGTCGAGTACGTGGAAATGGTAACCGCCACCTTCACCCTGGGAGACAGCAGCGACGATGTGGAAACCAACGTGAGCAGTGGTGCCAACGACATCACCAGCTCCGATCTCGAGATTACGACTGAGAACGCCCCGCAGGTTATTTCGCTGCGCTTCCCCGGCGTAACGATTCCTTCCGGTTCGGAGATCACCAGCTCGTACATTCAGTTCGCCGTCGACGAGTCCAGCATCGGTGGTGACGTAGACGCGATGATCCTGTTCGACCAGAGCGGCAACGCCGCTCCGCTAACGGCTACTTACGATCCTACCAGCCCCGACTTCGACCTGCCCGTTTTCTGGAACAACATCCCCGACTGGAGCACCGTCGGCGAAGCCGGACCGGACCAGCGCTCTGCAGACCTTTCTTCTTCCCTCGAGCAGGTATTTTCCCTCGGGAACTGGCGCTCCGGTAACGCCCTGTTGATCGGAATGGTAGACCCCGTTGTTTTGAGCATTCCCGGTTATACCGGAAACACCGGTAAGCGGGTAGCTGAGAGCTACGACGGCGACACCGATGCCAGTCCGAAGCTTGTGGTTTCTTACTTCCCTCCCGTTACGTTCGAGGATGGCGGCTTCCCCGTCGCGGCGGGCTCTTCCTGGAAGTTCCTGGACCAGGGCATCGCCCTGGATACCGTTGACTGGACCAGCCTGGACTACGACGACGCTGCCTGGTCTTTTGGTGATGCTATACTCGGTTATGGAGGTAACGGCGAAATCACTACCCTCGGCTACGGCTCTGACGAGCAGAACAAGCACGTCACGACTTACTTCCGCCACACCTTTGAGGTTGAAAACGCCAGCCAGTACGACAGTTTACTGTTCGACGTGCTGCGCGACGACGGCGTGATCGTTTACCTGAACGGTACGGAGGTATTCCGCCAGAACATGCCTGCGGGCGATGTGGTTTTCGGCGATCTGGCTTCAGGAACCGTTGGGTCCGACGATGAAAACACCTACTACCGCGAAAAAATAGCCAACCTGCTGACGAATGACCGCAACGTAATTGCCGTTGAGCTGCACCAGGCTACTGCGTCCAGTTCAGACCTCAGCTTCGACCTGGCGCTGGGCTTCACCTTCCCACCGCTTTCGCCAGCGAGCTTCCCGCTTACCCGCGGAACAGAGTGGCATTACCTGGACAACGGGACCTCGCTGGACGATCAGGACTGGAAAGACACCGGCTATGCGATCACCGATGATTCATGGCTGGCGGGGCAAGGTCCCCTCGGCTACGGAGGTGACGTAGCTACCGAACTCAGCTTCGGAACCGATCCGGAAAACAAATTCGTTACCACTTACTTCCGCCGTGAGATTGACATTGACCTCACGACCCTGCCGGACAGTGTACAACTGTCGCTACGCCGCGACGACGGCGCGATCGTCTACCTGAACGGAGTAGAAGTAGCGCGCAGCAATATGCCCGACGGCGACGTTGATTACCTGACTACCGCGGCAACCCGTGTGGAAGGATCGGACGAAACGAATTACTTTGGTGTAAACCTTTACCCGGAGCAATTCCGCGACGGCGTAAACACCATTGCTGTTGAAGTACACCAGTTTTCACTGAACAGCTCAGACCTTGTTTTTGACCTCGAACTGGATGCCGCTCCGGTGGTGAACCCTCCGGCACTCGGCTGTGAAGACGGCAACGAAGGCCATATCGCCTGTTTCACCTCGATCACGCCTACGGCTGAGACACCGAACCTCATTCTTCCTGCTGGCAGCCACCGCTTTCAGGCCATCCATAAACAGGGCGGTACGTACAGCATCGGCGGAGGTACCATCCCCGGCCTGCACGACTTTACCGGCTTTGTGCCGCTGAATAACACCAGCAGCACGGCGGGCTACCTGAGCATCAACCACGAAACCAGCCCGGGAGGAGTTTCTATGCTTGGCCTTCATTACGATGCTGATACAAACCTCTGGGTAGTCGACAGCTCTCAGGCCGTTGATCTTTACAACGATGACCTGGTAACAACCGTCCGCAACTGTTCCGGTGGCATCACCCCCTGGGGTACGGTCATCACCGCCGAAGAAAGCCGCAACAACACCGATGCGAATAACGATGGTTACACTGATGTTGGCTGGCTGATTGAAATCGATCCGGTAACCGCTAAAGTGGTAGAGTACGGCAACGGCAAACAGGAGAAACTGTGGGCTGCTGGTCGCATCAGCCACGAAAACGCGGTAGTCCTCAACGACGAGCGTACTCTCTTCACCGGCGAAGACGGAGGGTCGAGCGCCGTGTTCAAGTTCGTTGCCGATAACCCGCGTGACCTGAGCTCTGGTAAACTCTACGCCCTCCAGCTCAGCGAACCGCTTGTTGGCGGCGAGCCAACCGGTACCGCCGGTACCTGGATCGAGATCCCGAACACCACGGAGGAGGACCGCAACAACACCCGGGCCCTTGCGGTTGCAATGGGCGCTACCAACTTCAACGGTGTGGAAGACCTTGAATTTTCTCCTCTTACCGGGCAGATTTACTTTACTTCCAAGGGCCACGGTCGTGTTTACCGCTTCACCGACGGTGATGCAGGCGTAACCGACTTCGAAACTTTCGTTGGTGGAGCCAGCTACGTACTGAACACCGAAAACGGAGTCTTCACCGAGCCGTGGCGGACCGGTAACGACAACCTTACTTTCGACGATCAGGGTAACCTGTGGGTACTTCAGGACGGCGGTCTGAACTACATCTGGCTGGTACGTCCGGGGCACACTCAGGAAGCACCGATGGTAGAGCTGTTCGCCAGTGCACCCGTAGGCGCAGAACTGACGGGCCTGACCTTTACGCCCGACTACAAATACGGCTTCTTCAGCGTACAGCACCCTGCGGGTACCAACCAGCCACAGCTGGATGCTACCGGCAACGAAGTAACCTTCAACGCTTCCACCACGATCATCTTCTCGCGCAGCGAGTACCTTGGCGAGCAGCCCCCCGTGATTGCTTTCGAAGCAGACCGCCGCGTGGTGGTGCAGGGAGAAAGCGTCTCGTTCAGCGATGTATCTGAAAACGGCGTTGAAGAACGCCGTTGGGTGTTCGATGGCGGTGTACCGGCAGTTTCTGACGCAGAGCAAGTCGATGTGACTTACAACGGATTGGGTTTTTACACCGTAAGCCTTGAAGTGGCCAACGCCCAGGGCGAGGTTTCTGTAGTGGAAGAAGCATACATCGAGGTAATCGAGCCAGCGCCGGTAACTGACTTTACGGCCAACAACGTAATGGTGGCTACCAACGCCGACGTTACCTTCTTTGACCTGAGTACCAACAACCCAACAAGCTGGGACTGGATCTTCGAGGGTGGTAGCCCAGCGACTTCCAACGTAGAGATGCCTACTGTAACCTACACCGAGCCTGGCACCTACGCTGTGTCTCTCGTGACGGGTAACCGCGCGGGATCTGGTACTACTGAAGCCAAGACGAGCTATATCGAAGTGATGCGCCCAGTAAGCAGCAACGATCCGGTTGGTCAGGGAACAAACCTTGCTGTTTTCCCTAACCCTACTGCGGGTAAGATCAACATCCGTATGGAAGAGACTGCCGGCAAGAAAATCACCTTCCAGCTCTTCGACCTTACTGGCCGCTTGCTGGCAGACATTGGCGTAGTGGACGGAATTGCTGGTACTGGCATCTGGTCTTACGATACTGCTGATCTGGCGGTACAGGGCCAGGTTGTGGTGCTGAAAGTTACGCTTGACGGCGAAGCTACCCATCGTATGATTCGTCTGACGAAGTAATCGATACACTGATTGAAAGTGTGGTGTTGAGCCAGAGCCGGACCTACACTTTTATTAACCCGGACGCGCAGCCCTGCGCGTCCGGGTTTTCAACATTTTAACCATGAGAGCAGTCTTACTTTGCCTTGCCACCTTACTTTGCACCTGCGTCCGCGCCCAGTATGCGAATAACGACGTGCCCGTATACGATGACGTGACAACGGCGCAGGCGGCCCCGGAAGCCGCGCAGCAACTGAGCCTGCGGGACCAAAAACTATTCTCTCTACCCGCAGGAATCGGGGAGTTGGAGTCGTTAGTTTTTCTAAATCTGATGGGGAATAATCTCACCCGATGGAGTCCCGCTCTGAACAACCTTAAACGCCTGGAAACCTTGAACCTGCAAGGTAATGGCTTGCACTACCTGCCGGCAGAAATTGCTGAACTTGTTGCTCTGAAAAGCCTCAACGTAAGCGAAAACGAACTTCAGGAACTCCCCGCAGAATTAGGGCAACTGAAAGCTCTGAGCTATTTGCGGGTGAGCGGAAATTCACTGACCAAACTACCGGTGGCGCTCACGAACCTGCATGACCTGACAGCCATTGAAGCGCGCAGCAACCAGATCAGTCGCCTTCCGGAAGACATGCGGGGGTTGCGCAGGATTACGGACATCGACCTGGGCTACAATCAGCTAAGAGCGCTCCCGGATAACTGGAGTTCCCTCAGAAAGCTGGAAACGCTCAACCTCGAGTTCAACTTTCTGCAAGAAGTACCGGCCTCATTCGGGAAGATGAAAAGTTTGCGCAGCCTGTTGCTGACCGGTAATGAACTGGAGAACCTGCCCGCTGAACTGAGCCGTTTGCGGAATTTGCGACTTTTGGTGCTGGCCGGAAACAAACTTGTCGCATTGCCCGAAGACCTTTCGGGGTTAGGGCAATTAAAGACACTAATACTGACGGGTAACCCTATTCCGGAGGCTGAGCAGAAGCGCATCACAGCTGCGCTGCCTGACTGCCGGGTCGTATTTTGACAGAATTACGCGCCCCTGGGGCGCAGGTTACCTCTGACCTAAATCTTACCTTCGCCGCATGATCTTATCCGTAGCCAATAAATACGAAATCCAAATCGGAACAATCAGCCAGGCCAACTTCGACTGGCTTTCATCGAAGAACTATGCCGGTTGGGTGCTTTTTGCCGATGAAAACACTGCGGAGCTTTGTTTACCCCGTATTGAGGAGTTTCTGCCCGAAGACACGCCCGTAATCGTCGTGCCCGAAGGAGAGTTGAACAAGAACCTAGAAACCTGTCAGGACATGTGGGAGGACTTGTTTGCGGCCGGAGTGGGCCGTCGCTGGTGTGCCATTTGCCTGGGGGGCGGAGTGCTGGAAGATATGGCCGGATTCGTAAGCTCTACCTACAAAAGAGGTATCGATTTTCTTCAGATTCCAACAACTCTGCTCTCAATGGTAGACAGTTCCGTAGGCGGCAAACTGGGGATCGATTTCAACCAGGTCAAAAACAGTATCGGGGTGTTCAACGATCCGATCGCTGTCTGGATAGATCCGGTATTTCTGGAAACCCTGCCGTTGCGGGAAATACGCTCGGGGTACGGTGAAATCATAAAGCACGGTCTCATCGCCGACCGGGATCAATGGGACAAGATCAAAACGATAACAGACCTGAGTACTGTAGATTGGGAAACGATCATACCTTCCAGTGTAAACATCAAGCGGGAGATTGTTCTCGAAGATCCCTTTGAGAAAGGGCTGCGGAAAGCCCTCAACTTTGGCCATACGATCGGGCACGCGATCGAGTCTTACTGGCTGGAGACTGATCTTCGTTTGTTTCACGGAGAGGCCGTCGCCGCGGGCATGATTATGGAATCGTGGCTCAGTACTCAACTCGAAGCGTTGAGCTCAGATGAACTCAGGGAAATTACCGATTACTGCCTCAGTATGTACGGTCATCAATCCATCCCCGAGGATTCTCTGCCAGAGTTGCTGGCGCTGATGCAGCAGGACAAAAAAAATGAGGATCACCGCGTGAATTTCACTTTACTTTCTGCCGCCGGCAAAGCCCGCATCAATGCTACTGCCGAAGAAGAACTGATTGTAGAAGCAATACGGTACTACAACGGACTGGCGCATGCATAGCGGAGTGCTGAAAGGGAGGCATCAGCCCGAAAAAAGCCCGCAGTTCAATGTTGAACGGCGGGCCAGATAACCACTAATCTACTATTTTTATTAACCGACGGCGATGCGGCGGGGAGTTTTTGTCTCCTCAGCAGGCTTCATGACGGGAATGAAGACTTCAAGCAGGCCGTTCCGGTAGTTTGCGGTGATATTGTCTTCATCAACAGACTCCGGAAGGTTCCAGCTACGACTGAAAGTATGGTAGTTGTATTCCTGACGGTGGAAAGAATCACGGGTGCGAACGCGGTCTTCACCCAATTCTCCGCTGATGGTCAGTACATCATTGTGTACGTTTATATTGAAATCGTTTTTATCGTAACCAGGAGCAGCTAATTCTATGAGGTAGCCATTGCGCTCGTCCTCATCGTACTGAGTGATGTTGGCACCCGGGATGCTCAGTTCGTAATCTCCGCTGATGGTAGAATTGCCGAACAGGCGTTGGCGTTGATCTTCGAAGATGCTGTCGGAATAGCGACTGCGTACATTGTTAGGGGTAATTCCCCGGAAGGCTGTGAAGGTTTTCATTGGGATGTAATTTGGTTAAAATGATAGTTTACTAAGCAGGTACTCAAAATACCTTGTATGGCTACAACGGATTTCCCCCTTGGCCATGTTCGGAGATAAAGTGCTGATTATAAGACGGATTTTGTATTTTTTATATAACAAAGTGTTGACGGACGATTAGCTGGTTCCGACATGAAAAAGGCTGAAAAGAGAAGAGCTGAAAGTGCGGTAAAACGGGGGAGACTTTACAATGGAGTCAGTCAACGCTACGGATAGTTACGCAGAGGAGGAGGTTCAGAAGGAGCCACTTATTTAGTCTGTTTGGAGGTAAACGTGCTGTTTAAAATATAAACAAAATTTTGTTTTTAGTATTTTTGAATGTATTATTGTGTTGAAAGTGGGGCTGATTGTGCGAGCAGTCAAACCGCTCGGAAACAGCAGTTTTGAAAAAAATACAACTCAAATGGGTCTTACGTTACATCATTCTGGCAGGCTTACATCCCCGGAACACGTTCCGGAGCTTATTCACGAAGTAGCGGATATCTGTGAGAGCGCCGGGTGGAACTACCAGATTGTTGACCGGGTACTGCACGGTGTGCCCGAAGATTACCTGCGGCTTATCGACGAGCAAGCAACGGAGTTCAGGGCTCAGGGAATATCTTTTCAGGTGCACGAAAAGGCAGAGTCAACTATGCTCTGCTTTGGACCCGATGGGCGGACGTTGTCTCCGATGGCGCTCTTCCGTCCGGATCTTACCGACTGGAGTGATGATATGCTGGCGCATTATAGCTTTACAAAAACCCAACTTGCTGGTGCCGAAGGGCACATAGTCTTGTGCCGTATTCTAAAATATTTGTTCGGGAAGTATTTTTCTGAAGTAGAAGTGAACGATGAAGGAGAGTACTACCACACAGGAGACAGGGAGTTGCTCGAGAAGCAATTTGCAGCCTACGACGAAGCGTTGTCAAAAATCACAACGGTTTTGAGCAACGCTAACCTGGAAAAAGCAACGACAATTCCTGAGTTGATCGCGATGATCAAAGCAGCATTGCCTGATGCTGAGATTCGGTTAGTGTCTGATGAAGAAGAATGATGCAAGGGGGAAATCCTGAGGCTTCGGTGAGTTGACCTATCCGTTCCTCCCGGAGCGTGATGTACCCACATAAGGGCATCGTTTAATGTCATCACCTGGTGCAGTGTAGCTCTAGCCGGCTTCTTTGATGATGTAGTTGTTGTAGATCAGGGTTCCGTTTTTTCCGGCAAGCCTAACGTTCGTCCGCGCGTTGCGGAGCCAGAGTTCGTCGATGAAGTAAGGGAATTCATACTGCCCGACCAGTTCGAGTTTTGAGAGAAGGGGATCTGGCTTAAAACTGAAAGCTACGCGGAGCCATCCGTTCTGGGTATCGAAGGTTTCGTTGGTCCAGAATTTGAGTTCGGAGATTCGTTTTCCCTCGGAGTCTAGCTGGCGGAGGTAGAACTTAGGGCCTCCGAACCGGCTCTTGTCGGCAAAAACCCAAAGACTCAGTTCGAGGCTGTCGGTGAGGGTAGAATCCTGAAGTGCCGGGAGAGGGAAAGTGGTCCAGCCGGGAGCGACTTTCTCCGCTCCCTGGCCGAAGAAGGCGTGCTGAGTATTTTCCTCGAAGGGTATCCGGAGGAGGGGAGTTGCCAGGGCGGAGGTGTCTTGCCGGGCAACTTTCCTGGCATCCTGCGTGCGCGCCAGAAGAGCGGCCGGGCTAACGCGTCGTAATTCTACCTTTTCGTTGGAGAACAGGGGCTTGCCGGTACCCAGCAAGCGAGCTTCATGCGGGTCGAGTTCATTTTCGTTGGAAGCCAGTAAAAGGATGTCTTTCCCCGCCGGGAGCTCCCCGAGGGCGGGTTTTTCGATGAGGGAGTGGCTTACGACCTGTAAACTGCGAAGAACACGATTGAGGCCAACCCGTGAAAGCTTTCCGTTCAAGAGCGGCAATCCCGTTGCAATGGATAATTTATAGCCATCATGATTGCTGCGCCAGGACCCGTCCTGATGGATTTTATCCGACCATCCCTGCTCGGTAGGGAGCAGGTAAATGCAGGAGAAGCTGGAGGTATCGATACGAAGCTCATCGGCCAGATCACTTTTTTCCTGAATGGAGGTTGGGGTGAAGGCACTTGGACCGGCCTTCCCTGTAGTGTGGCCGGCCAGGAACTGGTGGGCGTCGATGCCCCAGATAAGAAGGGGGATGGCGAGCAACCAGACCTTTTTGGTCCCGGACCAATGCTCGTAGAGTTGGTGTAAGACATAACCAGCAACGATTGCCAGCAGGTAAAAGAGTGGCCAGCTGAAGCGAACGGGCGCCCGGAATTGCAGCAGACTTCCGAGGTTATCGTACGTCCAGTCTTCAAAGTAAACGAAGGGCAGCCCGAAGCCGAGGATGAGACAGGGCAGGGTTCCGACCAGCAACACCAGCAGGGTAGGGACCTGTGTTAATCCAACAATCTTTCTCGCTTTAGGGAGGAGAAGGATAAAGGGCAGGGCAAGACCTAACAGAACGGGGATCAGCCCGAGGTACATCTGGTTTTCCCGCCGGGGCGTATCCAGATCAGGCAAGACCCGCCGGAGGAAGTCATAGCTGAAGGTATTAGCATCGGTAAGCATGCCGCCCCAGGCGGCAATGTTGTGGAAGAAGCCGAAGGGGACCTCCACCCGGTCTTCGACCTGATCGAAAGCCGCCAGGGTTGCTGCGATTGCAAAGGTGGCGACCAGGCATACAGCGACCCATTGCAACAATTGGTTCCACGGGAGCCTGACGAGGCCGGTTATTTTGAAGAGAATGCCGACTCCGGCAGCTCCCATCAATAAGGCCGAAGCGACAGCGTAGAGGTAAGGGTTGTTTAGGCCGATGAGGATGATCATCAAGGTAACGGCGAGGCTTTTGAGCCAGTATCGTTTACCTTTTTCGTAGGCGAGCTGGTACCAGGCCACCATTGGTAATAGAAAGGTGAAGCCGAGCGTGTACTGTCCGCCCAATTGCCGCAGAATCTGCGGCGACATCATAGCGATGACACATCCGAATAAGAAAGCGAGTGGCCAGCGTACGCCCATCCTCCGGAAAATGAAAAAAAGGAAAAGAACCGCAAGGGGGGAACTCCAGAATATGAGTGTGTTGGAGATACCAGTTGCGTACTGCCCGATGTCAGGGAAAACCGGTTTCAAGCCGGCCATGACTACGGCGACCAGAGCCTGGGCGTCGGTCATGAAGATACTCTCGTGGTGGGGGAAGTATTGCGACTCCAGGTAGACGCCTTCGCCGTAGGTCGTATGGTACTGAAGGTTGTAATGAATGGTGAGGCCATCGCCGCCAAAGGTGGGAGCGTGGAGGTTGGGCTCCCACATCAAACCTTTGAAGTAGAGCGAAAAGAGAAGGCCCGCCGCCAGAAAGACGAGGAGGCCGGACAGGGTGGAGTTGAGCCTGGGTGAGCGCATGGGGCGAAGATACACGGCTGCATCTTATCTTTGCGGTATGATCAATATGCTTCTTAAATTCCCTCCCATTCTCGGCGGCAACGGCGACGCTACGGCCTACATCGTTCTGGCGGTAATCATCCTCCTATTGATTGTTGCCTTTTACACCGTTTACAAATTGTTGCAGCAGGATGCTGCAGAATAAAACCAACCGGTGGTTTCGAATACTTTAATCCTCTGAGGCGGTGAAGCAGGGGCGGTGTAAACTACGTTAAATCTGATTTTCAGTTTTACCCCATTCGGTTTCTCTTCACCAAATAGGCCTGAAGGACCGTCCGGAAGCCATCGTTGATGTCGGCTTCGACGTAGTCGATATTATACTGAAGGCACTTCAGGCGCAGCCGTTCTTTGTAGGCAACCACCTGCTCGATGTAGTATTCTTTAACCTGGTTAGGTTGAAGCTTTACCCGATCGCCGGATTCCATGTCGATAAACTCGTAGGGGCGGTTTTCGAATTCGAAATCGATCTCTTTTTTCTTGTCTACAGTGTGGAACAAGACCACTTCGTGCTTGGCGTGTTTGAGGTGCTGAAGCGCGCTGAAAAGTTCTTCTTCTTTCTCGGTATCATCGAACATATCGCTGAAGATCACGACCAGCGAGCGGCGGTGAATACTGTCTGCGATCTGGTGGAGAGAATTGGCGGTACCTGTTTTTACGTCGCGGGTCGGGTTATCGGCCAGATTTTGGAGGTGGGTCAGCATCAGGCGGTAGTGCGTGGTGCTTGATTTTGGGCGGGTGTGCAGGGTAACGGCTTCGTCGAAAAAGCTGAGGCCGAAGGCATCACGTTGTTTCATCAGCAGGTTCATGAGGCTTGCTGCAGCGAGGGCGCTGAACCTGATTTTGTTGACGAAATCTTCTGAGGTCTTAGTTACTTCGGGGAAGAACATCGACGAGCTCGTGTCGATCACGATCTGACACCTGAGATTGGTTTCTTCTTCGTAGCGCTTGGAGTACATCTTGTCGGTCCGGGCAAAAACCTTCCAATCGATGTTTTTGGTTGGTTCTCCGGGGTTGTAAATGCGGTGCTCGGCAAACTCTACGCTGAAACCGTGGAAGGGGCTTTTGTGGAGGCCGATGATGAATCCTTCCACTACCTGGCGGGCGAGGAGGTCGAAATTACCGAGGTTTCTTACTTGTTCGTTGTCGATTAGTTGCATTTGGGGGTAGTTGGTTCGTTGGTGCTTTAGTGTTTTGGTTTGTTGGCCCAACGCACCAACACTCCGGCGAACTAAAGTACTAACGGACCAACCATCGAAGGTCCTCCTTTGTTCGTCGAGTAACAACGATGCGAAAGTACACAACGTATTAACTTCCACCCTATGTTAGGAAAAATGAAACAATGGCTCGGTATAGAGGGCGTCAAACTCGAACTCGTACTGCCCGAAAAATTCTCGGTAGAACAAGGTACACTGGAAGGAAAGATCCGGATGTACAGTAAGAACGCCCAGACCGTCTCGGGTCTGCGGTTGGTCCTGATTGAAAAATATACCCGAGGCCGTGAGGAAGAGCAGCTTGTGGACGAATATATGCTTGGAGAGCTGATCATCCGCGATGAAATTCCGGTACCGGCTGAAGGAGAGATTGTTGAAGTACCCTTCTCGTTGCCCTTTGAGCCGATGCAGTCCGAAGTAGATGTTTTCGGGAGCAAGAACTTTTTATATAAAGGGCTGGCCTGGGTTGCACGGAAAACCCGTAATGCAGAATCGGAATACCGGGTGGAAGCAGAAGCCCAGGTTACGGGAGTTGGGCTGAGCCCGTTTGTTCAGCAGGTTATCGGGAGTTGATGACCGGGAGGTCGTGCAGCTGATTATTACGACGGCTCCCGTCGGCACGGTAATGCTCAAGGGGGGAACCCGGAGCCGTAATTTGGTCTGAAATTTACCGGAGAGCGACTCTGTTACCGGGAAGAACCTGTCATTGTACTGAACCATTCCCGGTGACTCGGACTTGTAAGGGAACACCAGTCCAATAAACAGTCATGACCAACGTACTACCCTTATCTCAGCTTCCGGAGGGGCACACCCACCAACTCGAACATGCCGGCACGAAAGTTTTACTGACTAACGTAGAAGGCACCGTTTACGCTGTGGAATCAAAATGCAGCCACTTCGGGCTGCCGTTGGAAAACGCTGCCTTATGCGGGCACCGCCTGCGTTGCCCGTTTCATCATGCTTGTTTCGACGTTCGTGACGGCAAGCAACTCGAAGCTCCGGGAATGGATGGACTGACGACCTTTGCCGTGGAAATCAGAGATGGTGCTGTTTATCTCTCCGATGAGCCGGATGCTGCCTCAAAACCTTCCCCGGCACCTTCGACCGCGCCTGATTACGAGACTTTTTTTGATTACGCCATAGTAGGCGGAGGTATTGCTGCCGCAAATGCCGTAGACGGAATCAGAGAATTTGACCAGAATGGTTCCATTGTACTACTCACGCGGGAAGACCTTCCCCCTTATGATCGTACCCACGTCAGTAAAGCTCTTCTGGACGGAGGAAAAGATGTGGCAGATTTGCCACTGCGCTCCGAAAAATACTACGCCGAACAGGGAGTAGACCTGCGTGAAAGAACCATCGTCTCTGAGGTGAACGTCGAAAATAAAACCATCACAATTCTTGGCGGGGATGTGCTTACTTACAAAAAAGTATTGCTGGCGACCGGAGGAAGACCGCGGCAGTTGGATGTTCCGGGAAGTGCCCTGAACAATGTTCACCTGATGCGGCGTGCATCCGACGCCGAAGTGGTTCGTGGGAAGGTAAGTAAAGGAACTAAGGTGGTCATCGTCGGAGGGAGTTTCATCGGGCTGGAAGCAGCCATGAGCCTCGGTAAGCAGGGAGGAAACATCACCGTGGTTGCACCCGAGGAAACCTTGTTTGAAGGCCCCTTCGGTAAGAAAGTTGGCGACTGGATTCAGCGCCTTCACGAAGCAGAAGGCGTCCGCTTTCAACTGGGCCGTAAAGTAGAGGAAATTACTGGTGAGGGTACCGTCTCCGGAGTGAAACTGGACAACGGCGATGAACTGGCAGCAGAAATTGTAGTGGTTGGCATCGGTGTAATCCCTGAAACGCGTTACCTGATCGGGCTGGCCGCCACCAACGAAGGAGGAGTGAAAGTGGACAATCACCTCGAAGCCAGCGCGGAAGGTGTTTGGGTGGCAGGAGATATTGCACGCTATCCGGACCGGGAAGGTGCCGTACGAATTGAACACTGGAAAGTCGCTGCCCAGCAGGGTAGGGTTGCTGGCCGTAATATGGCCGGCGCAAACGAAGCTTATACAATGGTCCCGTATTTCTGGAGCAACCAGCAGGGAACCAACATACGCTACGTCGGGCACGCTACGGATTACGATGAAATCGTTTTGGACGGCACGCCCGGCGAAGGACCTTTCATCGCGTTCTACCTCAAAGGTGACCACTGTCAGGCCGCATTAGGCGTAAAACGAGATGCAGACATTGCCGCCATCGGCGAGTTGATGAACGCACGCAGGATGCCCGCGAATAGCGCTCTGACAACGTCAGACTGGGCCGCTTTGCTCGCCGGATAGTGGTTTTGGTGCATTCAGGTCAGGGAATTAATTTTAAAGCAGGAAGCCAGCAGGAGCCAGTTCCTGACTGATAAAAGGATGGCGGTTTTTTGAGCGAAGCAAAGCTGTTGCCCTTTCCGCTGGTATTGCGAAAAAAACACTCGCCGGGAAATAATCTCTAACAATCTGACGCTGATTAATGGTGGAAACTCCTACCGAGTTAATTTCCCTATCTTGCCCCTCAAGCCAGTATTTCCCACCCATGTTATCCGCCCTTAAGCGCGATCTGAAAAAACTGATAGCCGAACTTCGCTTCATGCAGTTCTTCGATGAACTGGCAGGGAAGGTACTATCGGCGGATAGCAAGGTGTACGACCAGATGATCGCGCTGCGTGCGCAGTACCGAGACCTGAAAAGCAACGAGATTGAGATGACCAGCTCAGAAGAGGGGCGTCGGTTACATCTGGCGGAGTTATCCCGCGGTGCCCTCGAATTGGTGTCGCTGATCGGTCCCGCCGATTTGGGGAATACCCTCAAAAGCAGAGTGGCCGAGTTCAGGGCTATTCCTTCTTACCATGCTCTGGGCGTAAACCGGGATGTACAAGCTGAAAAGTTTGAACTTGACGATATCCTCAGCGAGGGCTCAGGACAAAAGGTTTTCTTTTATCACCTGCAGGGCGACACCAGGCAGGAAATGGAAAACTTCGTGAAGCGGCTGGGCCTCGAACTGGGCGGACCGAAACTGAAGGCCAGTTCGCTCGAAGTCGAGGGAAAGGGCAGGGTGCGCTTCATGGTCGACTGTAAACCTGATCCACGCGGGAACAAGCGGCTGTTCAAGATATTGCTGATCAAGAGCCTGATGGAAAAATTCATCAGCCCGATCAACAATCAGAGTGGTTTGGAACAAAAGACGCTGCTCGACCTGTTGCCGAGCCCGAAACTCTCGCCGCTGACGAAAGATGATGCGGTCTTCATCACCGTCAGGATAGACCACCACAACTGGAACAAACTCGTGGTGCCCGAAGTACTGCACGACCTGCATGAAACTTTCTGTAAGGCAGATTTGCCCGAAGATGCTCCGTCGTTTTATTTCTTCTTCGGGATGGAATATCCCCGCGAAAAGCCAACAATAAAGAAGGAGGTAAGTGCTGCCATCAGTAACAGTAAATTCGGGGAAGCTCTGGAAGAGCTTATGCCCGTCTCCCACGACCATGTGGCCAATTGGTTTACCCACCACGAAGTGATGCTCCCGCCTCAAACCACTGCGGATGCGTTTGCGCCCACAATTTTTCCGGACGGAAACACAATGGACATGATCGACGTAGTCGCTAAACTACAACAACTCATAGATCAATATAACGAAGGCATTTCATTAGCCACCAAACATTAAAACCATGGCATTTTCTCCGAAGGACTACGTACTGCCACCCGGCCTGAAAGAAGCCCTGATGGGCGCGATCTATCTGCGAAGACCACTGCTGCTGACCGGTGAGCCAGGAACGGGGAAAACTTCGCTGGCCAAATGGGCGGCCTGGTTTCTGAACGACCACTATAAACAGGAAAAAGACTTCGGCTTCCGGGCCGAGCCCCTGTTGTTTTCCACTAAAACCAACAGCCAGGCCCGCGATCTGTTTTATACTTACGACGCGCTTTCTCACTTTCAGGCGGCCAACCTGCGTTCTTCGGAAACGGCCGATATCAGTAACTATATCGAACTGCGGGCACTCGGCCGGGCGATCGCTTTGAGTAACCCAACCCAGCAGGGAGCAGCTGCCGTAAGTGAAGAACTGTCTGCTCGCCCCGAGGGCTGTGTCGTACTTATCGATGAAGTGGACAAAGCTCCGCGGGACTTCACCAACGACGTACTTGATGAGATTGATAATCAGCGCTTTTTCCTTCGTGAGCTCAATGTACACCTGACCGGATCGGACGGAGTGCCAATTGTGGTCATCATGACTTCGAATTCGGAGAAAAACCTCCCCGATGCTTTCCTGCGGCGTTGTGCGTTCTTCCACATCGAGTTCCCGGAATACGACGATCCTTTATTGCGCACCATCGTGGAAAAACATCTTGGCAAAGCTTCGGGAGCAACGGCTCAGGCCCGCGAGGAGTTGCTGAAATTCTTCTACGATGCCCGCGCCAAGGCACCCCGTAAAAAGCCCGCTACTGCGGAACTGCTGGGCTGGCTTGAATTGCTGGAAATGCAGGATTATGCGTCAAAGAGCGAAGCGGAGAAAAAGCGATTGCAGGAATACAACCTTTCCTTTTTGGTGAAAACCCAGGCGGACCTGGAAGCCGTAAGAACGCTTATTTAAACGGTCAGCCCGTGAAATTTTAATGCACCAACACTCCAAAATACCAACGTACCAATTTGCTCCCTCTTCCTCTCACTTCTCTCATCCGGCAACTTCGCGCCGCTGGTTTTTCGCTCGACCCCGGGCGGGAGATGCAACTGCGTAAGGTAGTGCACGAACGTGCAGCAAATTACGTTGGCCGGTTCGGAGAAATGAAGTATTTGCTGGCGCCCTTTGTGGCGTCGCGGCCGGAAGAACAGCGCAACTTTTATGCTTTTTGGGATCGCTACGTCGCTGAACTGGAGCAGAAATGGGCAAGCGAAGAAAAGACAGCGGCCAAAGCCAGTTCGGTGGGCAGCTGGCGTTGGGTATTACTGCCTTTGCTTGCGTTGCTGGCCTACGGAGCATTCCGGTTTTTCAATCCGAAACCACCAGCACTGAATGGTGAGCGATACGCCATCAATATTGGCCTTCCCGATGCCAAAGCAGACTCTGTATATGATGAATACATCCGCCTCACCGAAGGTGACACCCTGCGCCTGGAAAATCGGACTAAAGGCAAACTGAGGAATGTCGACTCGACGGGCTTTCAGTGGCGGGTTGAAGATGTCACGAGCGGAGAAACGGTGTTTTTATCGGGTGATTTTGACCTCGATATGGCGCGGCCGCTGGTGCAGGGGGAGGGTTTAAGGGTTATTCTCGAAGGGCTTCACCTTGAGTTACCGGAGCGGAAAGCTGCGGATACCCTGCTTTTTGTGGTCCAGTGTTCGGATCCCCCACGGAAGCCGGAGATAAGGGGCACTAACGGCCTCATAACGGTGGGGGCAAAGCACGGCTTTTCTGTCGTGAACCCGGAACGCGGTGTCGTTTACGATTGGGGGATCGAAAACCACGGGATTCAGGGAGTGAATGTCCGCCATGAATTTACCAGTGAGGGGCGTACCACCATCGAGGTTAGGGCCATCCGGGGCGACCTCGCGAACATAGACTTGTGTTACACCGCAGCATCCGCCGAAGTACTCGTTGTACCTAAAGACGATCAACTGCCCTTGCTGGCAAGGTATCCGCTCGTAAAGGATACACCACATTCTTTTGCCAGCCGGTCATCGGCCTATAAGTGGGGCAAATGGTTTGTGCTGGCCCTTATTCTGGTGCCTTTACTGTGGTGGAAACACCGCCGTGAAACGGAGGCCCGCCGCGAAAAAACAGACGAAGAGATAGCCGAAGCCTACCCGGTTTTCGATCAGGGACCCTATAGCATTCCGTACCGTAACCGTAACGATCAGATCAGCGTCCCGGCAGATTTCTACCGCATAGCCGATCATCTGCGCGTCCGGGAAGCATCCGAAGTTCAGGTCTTCGACGGGGCGGCCACCATCGAAGCAACGGTGAGCAGCGGTGGTTTCCCGACCTGGCGTGAACGAAGCCTCAACCGCCCGGCAGATTACCTGGTGCTCGTTACGCACAACGATGAATTCAATCAGCAAGATCTGTTGCTCAAGCGGCTGATCGATTTTCTCTCCAGCCGGGAAGCAGCCATTACGGTGTACTACCACGAAGGGCAATTCGAACGCTTCTGGAACAATGAGTATCCGCAGGGCTGGTCACCAGACCGCTTGTTCGATCGTTATCAGCAGTTCCGCCTGCTGGTGCTGGGTAATGCTCACGGGCTGGTAGACGTTTACGCCAGCCGTGAGCCACGGCTGGTACCGGAAAAGGCCAGGTGGTTCAACGGTTGGGGGCGCCGCCTGATTCTAACTACCGAGCCCGCTGCAGACTGGACGGCCCAGGAAGTACTGCTGTACCGTAGCGCGTTGCTTTACCCGATAACGATGCGTGGTCTGGACGACGGCCTGCGGAAACTGAACGAAACCGAAGAGTTCGAACCCGATGACTTCGTGAAGTGGCGAAGCCTGCAGCAACGGTATAATCCCGAACCTCCGGCCCGGTACCGGACGTGGGAAACCGTTGCCGACCACCAGGAATACCTGCGTGAAGACCCGGAACTGATGCGTTGGCTTTGTGGCCTCGCGGTAACGGGCAACCCCGACTGGAACCTGACCATCACGATCGGACGGGCGCTGGACGTTGAAGTAACCCACGACCGGCTCCTGCAGCTAAGTCGGATTCCGTGGCTGGCCGGCAACCGGCCAGATCACGACCTGAGGTTTGCCCTCCTGGAGCGGTTAACGACGTACGACGAAGAAAGAGCCCGCAGGGCGGTCATGACTGAGTTAGAACTCGTGAAAGATCCTGTTCGGGAATCCTTCGCCCAAACGGAGTGGCAAACGAGCATGGCCGTTCATCAACTTCACCTTGCACCTGCGTCCGCGCCCCAGAAAGAGTCATTGCGCGAGATGATCCGGGCCGGGCTCTTCACTACCGATCAGCTCCATGATCTGGAACTTGCTGCCCAGCGAAAAGAAGAACCCGAAACTGAGATGCAATCGAAGTTCGATGCGCCCCCTGTCTTTCGTCCCGGAGGCTTGGACCGCCTTCTGGAGAAAGAGGAAAGCGAATGGTGGGACCTTGCCGCAGGAAAACGATTCCTGGGCATTCTGGTGGTTATGGTAGGGCTGGCGCTTCTTGCTCTATCGATGCTCACCCCTGAACGACAACTTGAAGAAGGCCAGACGCCACCCTGGTGGGCTGAAGTGAGTGTGGTTGACGATTTAGCACTGGAAACCAATAACGAGGCGGTAGACCTCTGGAAGCAAACAGAAACCAGCATTGGGGAAAAAGACGGTGAGATTGGTATAAGCGACGCTACAGCGTTGGGATCAATAAGCAGTCTGCTGAAAGAAGCACGGGACCTGCGGGGTGGCACCTATCCTTTGGCCGAGAAAAACGAACAGCTCGCTTATTTCAATAACAATGCTTACCGGATCAATGCTGCCTATCTGGACGTAGCCTCCGATAAAGAGATCGCCTTCAGAGATTTGCTGGAAGAAGACTTGCCCGAGGAACTACCGGCCATCGCAACGGACGAAAAGTTGTGGGTCGATTTAATCCATCAGGATGGCCTTGTTTTGCTCGGTCTGCATAAAACCCTCAACGAAAAGTATCCGCTCAACCGGTTTTCCAAGCGACAGATAAATCAGATCCAAAAAGAGTTTCCTACCCTCGAGTTTTTGCCTGAAGAGGGAAGTGATACCTTCCTGGCTACCGGGAAACTTGACAACGGAACCAACGTAGCTGACCTGCGCGTGGAGAGGGATACTCTACTGCAAAGGGCCATTACCATCCTGGAGAATATCGAGAACCTGACCAACCGTGAATACTTCGATACGCTGACCCTGGTGATGCCGGTGAATTTACGGACGATGGTAGAAGCAATACAGGACACAACGGCCAGAGGGAATAGTCAGGAAGTGCGGCCACCACAGGGGGGCGAAAACCAGAATGACAGGCCGCAGGGAGCACCGGATTACGGCGAAAATCCTGCTTCGGATAGATTTGAATCTATGAAGTCCGGAGAACTGCTCTCATTTATTCAGCAGTCCGGCGACAGCCGTGCATTCGCTATGGCGCAGGCGATCACCGACCAGGCAAGTTCTTTCCAGGTCTTCCGAACTAATTTAATGAGGACTTTGGCGGAGCGTAGTGGTGGTTACGTTAAGGGCACTGATCTGCTCAACCCCGGAGACACAACTGCGGTACAGCTTGAGTTGATTCAAGGAACCGCTGCGTATTCTTTTCAGACGCAGCTCTCCCAATTTGCAAATCTTTTGGCTAAAGGCTACAGTGAACTTGACGTTGCGGGCGCGGACGAACGGGTTGCAGCGTTGACAGAACGCTTTACCGACCCGTCTCTAAACGGACAGGCCTGGAGTACGGGAGCATTTAGAGGTAAAAATACGTCGGAGGCATCCTTGGCTCTGGAGGTAATAAGCGATGAGGTGTATGCTGCCGAAAAAGCATACCTCGTTGCCCTGGCGGAATCGCTGAACCAACAGGAAGAGTATTGAAACAGGTAATTCAGATCAGACCAGTCCGTCCTTGGCGAGCGCCTTTTGCAGGTTGTCGAGTACACCGTTGACGAACTCCCGGCTTTTGTCGGTAGAGTAGACCTTGGAGATGTCGACGTACTCGTTCATGGTTACCTCGGGAGCGATCTTAGGAAACTGGAGGAATTCGCCCATTGCCATTTTGATGAGGATCATATCGATGATCGCAACGCGGTCGGCGTCCCAATTCTGGAGAACTGTCTTAATACGAGTAAGAAGTTGCTCATCGGCATCGACGACGAACTTGAGCAGAGGGCGCCCGAAGTCTACGATGGATTCGCCGTGGCTCTCGTAGGCCTGGAAGAAGTTCTGCTCCAGCGGAGCAGCCTTGATGGTTTTTTTGATGGCACCTACCACGAGGCTTTTGTCTTCCTTCCAGAGTGGAAAGTGATCTTCGACCATGTTGAGGAAGAGCTCGTGGCTCTGGAGCCATTTGTAGAGCTTCAGTAACAAAGCGATGGTTGGCTCGCGCCCCATGTCATTTTCCGAGTGGTAGTTTTTGAACTCAACGGTTTGGATGAATTCACGGTACAGTGACTGTACCTGATCGGCATCGACCATTCCGCGGACGCCGTATTCGTCGTACTTGCGCGAAAGCTCAACGTTGTCGGTCAAAGAGCGGACCGAAGGGTTGTCGGCCAGGATGGAGCTGAAGGCCTTGTCTTCGGCGGTAGGGCGGAGCTTCGCCCGCCGCGTGGCGATGTCGTGCTTGGTGTATTCACAGACCCGCTGGACGATGAGCAGGTTGAGCAGGTAAAGTTGGAAGGAGGTGCGAACGAAGCCCATAAGGAGAGAATCGTAAGCCCGGGGACTTACAAACTCCTGCCGCTGACCAGCGTATAGGACCTGCATGATTTTGATGCGAACGTTGCGACGACTGAGCATAAGGGGCAAGTTTTCAAAGAGAAGCTACGGTTAAGACGCGCTTTCGGGTGCAAAGCAACGAAAAAGTTTGGAGACTTGGAACTGGAAGTAAAAAATCAGGGAGCAGAAAGTTGAATGTCAACTTGCTGCTCCCTGATTCTTAGGTGCCTTGAGCACTTTTTCCGAACATGATCAATTTTTATTTGATCTCATCCATTTCTGCAAACGGCGGTACTTTAGTGTGGTGCCATTTGCCGAGGATTACGCCGTCCTTCATCAGCACAACGCCGGGGTTGGAGCGGATGATCGTTTTTAGCATGATGTCGTCGCCTTGCCAGAAGGGGTAATCGACGCCGATGGTCTGGCGGAAATCATTGATGGCGGCAGGGTCGTTGAGCTTAGTGAGGCCGTATACTTTGTGGCCGGCAGCGAGGGCAGCATCGGTGAGGGGCTTAATGTCTTCTTTCCAGTCATCGAGGTAACCGGGTTTCCAGTTTCCCTTTTCACCTTTCAGTTTGAAGGCAACGATGAGGAAGGAATACCCATCGTCGGCCAGCATGGCGGGGATGGGGTCGTCGCCGGTTTCATCGGTCATTTCGAAATCGCTGATCTTCGTCGGCTTAATGCTGAGTTCAGATTTGAGCTGGTTGTATTCCCACGCCTCTTCGGGGTAGTCTTTGTAGGACGCAAGAAACTCATCCATGCTAAGTTCTTTTACGGTACCGTCGGCTTTATTGACCATCTTGTAACCAATCACCTGTACTGCGGAGGCTGCCTCCATTTCGGCCTGCTTCACGGCGGCCACATCGGTATTTACCTTGAAGGGGCGGAAATCCTGACCGGGGATGTTCCAGACGTAGTTACTCATACAGTAGACCAGGGTGCCGACGGTGAGGATAGCAATGGCTAGGGCGCGGGCCGCAGGTGCTTTCATCGTTTTGAGGAGCAAGGCACAAGCGCCAAAAACCAGCGCTGTTGCGGCAGGTATGATAGAGCCCATGAGCGGGGCCGCCGGAAAGGTCAATACCGTAGAGGTGATCATCGTTTCCTTAGTATCCAATTGGTGCATTACTCTTGTTGCAAACAGGAAGATGAGGGCAGGAACCATGATGGCCACATCCTTCAGGAAACTGGTGAAGGGCTCCAGCTTGATGAAATCTCCGAAACAGCCACAGTCGGTAACCTTCATGTTACTCTCCGCAAATGGTCCCCATTCGCTGAAGGAGAAGAAGTTTACACCCGAAGGCACGTAGCCCGTCATGAAGGTGAAACCGGTCAGCAGCGTGAAGAACAGTACGATGAGAAAGAAAACCCAACTCGTCAGTTTGGGGCGGAAACCAATGATGAGGGCCAGGCCCAACACGATCTCCAGCACGATCATGAAAACCGAAACGCCAACGGCGTACTCGGCCAGAAAGGGAAACATGGGCGCAATGAAACTCAGCGCCGTATCGGCAAAGGTGGCCTGAAACTCGGCAAAATACTGCTCCATCTTATAGGCTGTACCAAGGGGATCGACGGCTTTCACGTAGCCGGAAAACAGAAAGAGTGCTCCGGTCCAGTTTTGTAGAAAACTAACGACCAGGCTGTCTTTATGCTTTAGCCAGAAGTACGTAACACCGGTGAGCACGATGGCCGCGGCGGTGATGATTAGCAGGATTGTTGTCAGCGTCATAGCAGTATACCTTAGTTCAGTTAAGGGCGAAGGTACTACGCCTCAGGCCTTGTGTGGTTTACTGGTTTCTGTCAATAGCTTGTTAAAGCAAAGTAAAAGCAGCCAGGGCAGTGGTCCGCTTATCGTCTCGGCCTGACTTCCTGGTTCAGTTGTGCTGAAACGACGTCCTTATCCTGGCGCAGAAATTCCAGAAGTTCTTCAGCGGCCATAACGTTGGGATCGGCGGTGATGACGTAGTAGGGGCTGCGGGGAGAGATCCTGCTTTTGATCCGGACGTTTTGTTTGCTGTACGCAACCACCCAGGCCTCGGGCGTGATGCCCTCTTTGAGCTGAACGATGATCTCCTGCCGTTCCTGAGCCGCAACGGGTTGTTTTTTTGTTCCGGCGATGGTATCGGAAACAAGGCGGTAGTTGGGCAGGTGAGCCAGGTCGTGGAGCTTGTTGCTCAGGATCTGTAACTCCGCAGGAGCGGAGTCTTTGAAGGAAGTCTGGTAAGATTTGCCTTCGTCGTCGTAGTAAGTTACCTCAATGGTTGCGGCGTCTGGGATCTCACCACGGAAACTACGGGGGTAATTGGCGAAATCAGACATCGCGAAACTGTCGAGCAGGCTGTTCACCCGGCGGCGATCGATGCTTTTTTGCCAGGTTCCCGGGCGGTCGGTGAAGCGTTCACCCTCGAAGACGAGGAGCCCGTTATCATAGACGTTGAGCGTGTAAACTTCGCACCGACCGTAACAACTTCCGCGGTGATACCGCACCCGGAGGTCGTAATTGTCGGCTCGTTCGGCCTGTGGACCAAGTACGGTCGCCGGGTCGCAGGCGGTGGTGAGGAATGCCGTCAGTGCGGCGGCAACGATCAGGAAGTGAGTGAGGTTCATTGGGTGTTGGGAGAGTGGTGAAGAGACACGGGGTGATGAAAAGAAACTCAGGCATCAGATCAATCCTGATGCCGCAAAGCTTTGTATGCACCTGCGTTCGCGCCTGAAGAAATACTGAATCTGAACTGTTGGTTAGTATTCGTAGACTGAAATCACGAGTTCTGTCCGACGGTTTTTCTCGAGATCGACCTGGGTGATACCATTCGTTACGGGATCGTAGAACCCTTTACCGGCAACGGTGAGCTTGCGGGGCGAGATGCCGAAATTGATGAGTTGGGTTGCAGCATTGATGGCTTTGTCGGAACTGTCCTCATAAGCGCGCAGCGCGTTTCCTCCGGTATTGTCGGCGTGGCCGATCACCAGAATTTCTGCAGAAGCATAGTTACGTAAAACGCCGGCAATACTACGGAGCAGGCTTTGTCCGGCAGGGTTAATGGAGAAGCCATCGGAAGAGAGCAGCGACTCGCTCAGAGTGACGCGGAGTTTGTCCGAACCTTCGACTTCCATCTTTTGCGAAGAAACCGGGTAGCTCGCCAGTACCTGGCTCAGTTCGCTTTGGATTTCGTTGATGCGCAGGGCTGTGTTCTGGCTGGCCGAGAGGTTCTGTGGGGTAACGCTGCTTCCGTAGGCCAGAGGTGCTGATGCGGAGGAACCGTAAGTTCCGGGCGCGTCGCCGGCCGTCTGGAAATCTGCTTCCACCCGGGCAATCGCTGCCTCACGTGCGGCAAGATCGACCTCCATCTGGCGGAGTTCGTCTTCGCGCTGGCTAACTGCAGTAGTGCGTTCGGCAAGGCTTTGTTGCAGGCTGCTTACCTGGTCTCCGCTGGTACTCAACAGTTCCTGGCTTTGGCCCAGAAGCTCTTCGTAGCGCGCCTGCAAAGATTGGTAACTCTGGTTAAGGGCCACGTTGGTGGCCGTAAGTGCTTCTACCTGACGAATGCGTTGGTTAAGCTCAACACCGGTAACGTCTACTTCGTCGTACGACGAAATGGCCCGCTGATCGTTCAGACTGTCAGCAAGTGCCGTTTGGTTACGGTAGTAGTTACGTTCCGTCTCCAGCGCTTCGTACTGATTTTTTGGCACACAGGCAGACATTCCGATGGCAGTCAATAGGGCGGGTATGATTAATCGTTTCATGGTGTTGGTTTGAACAGCTTTAATTGGTAAGTTTTCCTTAATTATAAGCCTAAAAGTAGGATAATTCACCGAAGTTTGCACCGGACTCAAATTTAGCCGGAGGTAGAACTACCTTTGCTTACGCAAAAGTCTCTCTTAAAATGATGAAATATTTACTATCCTCCAGCCTGTTAATGGTAATTCTTAGTTGTAGCAGCAGCGCTACAAATGCTCAGCAAAACGGAGAAGCCGTTATGGGCAAAGTCAACCCCCGTACTCCACTCCGTCAGGAATCCGACCAGGCGGGAAACAGTTCCCCGGCACTAATAATGCGTATGGGAGAAGCCAAGGCAAAAAAAGGCCAACTGGTCTGTTTGCCGGTTGAAGCCACCGGCTTCAATAACCTGATTGGCTTGCAGTACACGATGCGGTTCGATAGTGCTGCCCTGGAGTACAAATCCATCCGGGCCACTAGTCTGCCGGGCTACGGAGCGGACAATTTCGGTACCCGCTTTGCCGAGCGGGGCGTTGTTTCCACGCTGTGGACCGACCTGAGCCTCAAAGGCGTTACCAAAGAAGACAACTACAAGATGTTCGAGATCTGCTTCATCAACCTGCAGGATAAAGGGCAGGAAACTGAGGTGCGTTTCTCGGACGGCCCGACTTCCTTCGAGGTAGTTGCCGCTGATATGGCCGAACTGCGGTTCGTGTACGCCAACGGTAAAGTGACCAGCAAATAAAAACAAAAAAGGAGTGCCGCCGCACGAAACCAGTGCGGTCGCGCCGCGGCAGCACTTCTTTTTTCTACTTTATCTCAACGGTGAAACCGGGAATTTTGTAGCGTGATTTCAGGTCTGAAGCAAACCGGGCGGCACTCTTTTGGGTGGCGAACCCATCGGGTTTATCGCTTGGGCCAAGGATGACTTTATAAACCGAGCCGGTACCGGTGCTTACTTTTTCCAGCATGATGTTATCAAACCATTTGGCCTGTAACTCGGTCACTTTGATCATCGCGCTTTCCAGATCTTTGAAGCTGCCGACCTGTACGCCATAGGTTCCAGCGGTGGGTTTTGAGAGTTCGATTTTGTACGTGCCAGCATCAAACCCGGCTTTGCGCACCACTTCGTTGTTACTTACCGGGGTAGCTTTGACAATTGCTTTCGCTTCGGTTACCGATACCGTCGGCTCCGGTGCCCGAACCTGTTCGGCGGGTTTTTCGGGCGCGGCCGCAGGTTCACTGTAGGTTGATGGAGCAGTGGTGGGGCGGTCGGCAGTTTGTGGCGCTGGCTCGGGTGTTTCGGTAACGGCGGGAGTGGTGGTTACCCGGTTGGTTTCTTCCAAAACGGCGTCTATGCGCCGCTGCTCTTCGGCTTCCTGAGCGGCGGTGAGGCCCGGCTGCGCGGGCTGGTCAGGCGTGGAAATAAGGGTAAGCTCTACCTGCACGGTTTCTTTGCCGATCATGCCGATGTTGGCGGCAGCTCGCTCACTGAGTTCAATAATGCGTCCTTTAATGAACGGGCCTTTGTCGATAATACGGACGGTGACGGATTTATTGTTCTCCACGTTCCGCACCCGGACGATGCTGTTGAATGGGTACATCCGGTGAGCGGCAACGAGCTCGTCTTTGTTGTACACTTCTTCGTAGGCCGTTTTAGCGCCCTGGTATTCGTTGCTGTAGTAACTGGCTAGTCCGTTTTCGGTCTCGCCAACCAACTGAGCGGTGAGCAGGGTAGAAGTAAAGGTCAGGAAACTCAGTATCAGTAAAAATCTCATAGTTATTTGGGTTGTTTGCTAAAGCAAACGTTTTTGCGTGGGGGTTTGGTTTGTTGTGTCGGTTCAGGATAAATAAAGTTGTATGATGCTCGCCATTTTTGCGGCAGGACTTTTGCCAGGCCTTTGTGTTGTCGTAATATTGCAATATTGCTATTTTACGATGATTCAACTAAATGAAAACAACCTTATTCGCTCTGCTCTTTCTGATGTGTACGGTATCGTTCGCACAAAAAACGGATTCCTTAAAGCTTGATTTTCAGGGAGAATTACGCGCGCGCTACGAACATTCGAACGGGCAGTTCAGAGCGGGTAAATCCGGGAGCGATCAACTCTTGCTCTTCCGCACGCTCCTTCACTTTCGCTACGGAAGTAAAAAGGTAAAGGTGGGGCTCGAACTACAGGACTCAAGAACTTACCTGGGCGATGGGAATAGTCCGGTTTCCAGTAGTTTTACTAATGTTGCGGATATACTTCAGGGCTACGTGGAAGTGAAAACCAAACCGCTCCTCCGGAAAGAAGGAGAAGCCACTTTGAAGCTTGGGCGCCAAACCGTCTCTGTCGGATCCAAAAGACAGATTGAGCGCGTGAGCTACGCGAACGTCATCAAGGCGTACACCGGCGGTCATTACCTTGAGCAGAACCACAAAAAAGACGAACTGCACGTTTTCTACGTCGTACCGATCGACAGACTGCCGAAGGAGAAATCACAGGTGTTGGGCAATGAGTTTATGTGGGACAGGGAGATGTGGAATCAACATATCTGGGCCGTTCATTACCGGAACCACAGACCTTTTACAGATCGTGGACCCAAATGGGCGGAAGCCTTCGTTTACGGCTTCGATGAGCAGGATACCTTTCGGAAGAGCTCCAGCAACCGGTTTTACGTCACAACGGGGTTGAGGCTTCAGGAACCAATAAAAGAAAACCGCTTCAACTACGATGTTGAGTTTGCTTACCGGTGTGGTTCCCGTCAGGCTGAAAACGATTTTATTGACGGTGCTCCCCTGGCTGTATCTGCCCATATGCTGTTGTTCCGGGCCGGGTACACTTTCAGTTTGCCCTTAAAAGTGAACGTGGCCTTCCAGCACTATGTGGCGAGTGGCGACAAGGACCCGTCAGGCGATGAGTTCCAGCAATTCGAACGCTTGTTTGGCGGACGACGAACGGACCTCAACAATACCTCGATCCACGGGCCGCTCACGCCTTCTAACCTGTCCGCAACGGGCCTGCGCGTCGAATTGCTGCCGGAAGCCCGTTGGGATGCCAGGGTGCACTATTCGTACGCAAACCTCGCTTCGGCTACGGATGCCTTTATCATCGGGAAATATCAGGACACCAGCGGCGCGTCGGGGCGTTTTCTGGGGCATACCCTCGACAGCAGGGTCCGCTTCTGGAACCAAAAGAAAACCTGGACGCTTGATTTCGGTGCTTCTCTGTTTATACTCGGCAGCTATACCCGGGCGGTTCGGGTAAACGAAAACGAGACCCGTAATATCGCCCACGGCTACTTGCAGGTTATCAAAAAAATCTAACAGTTCGTTGATCACGGAACTGATTACAAAGCTTCAGTTTTCCTGCTTGAAAGCGGTTGGGCTGAGCCCGGTGTTGTTCTTGAAAAACCTTGAGAAGCTACTGATGGAATCGAAGCCCAGTTCAAAAGCCAGCTCTTTTGTGGAAATCTCACTCCTGATCAATTGACGCTTAGCTTCGGTTATCTGGCGTTGCTGAATGATTTGTTTTGCGGTCATATTCAGCTTTTCCTTGAGAATTTGGTTCAGGCGTTTGGTACTGATCCCTATGCTGTTGGCGTAGAATAGCGGGGCGGTCTCCTGCAGGAAGTTTATTTCCATCAGCTCCAGGAACTGAAAAACCCTCTTCTGATTCAGGTCCTGTACCAGAAAGTCGTCATTCTGGTACCTTATCATCTGAAGCAAGAGAACCTTCAGCAAAGTCTTGAGCATAATGTAGGAACCGGAAGCATTGTGATACTCTTCTTCCACCAGTGCCAGCAGTTGCCGGATCTTACGAACCTTGTCCGGTTCGGACAAGACGAAGAGGGGGTATTTGTTGAATATCGATAATACATCGAGGGCATACTCTATGTCGTCTTCATCGATCAGGTCGCGTTCGAAGTTGAGCAGCTTGCCGCCCTGATGGGTAAGCACCTTTTCCGAAAAGATTTCATTCAGGGGTTTGAAATGAATGGAAAGGGTTGCGTCAGGATGGGGCATGAAGTAAATCCCCATAGAATTGTCCGAAAGCAACTGGTCGTTACTTGTGAATTCTTCTACGATTTTCACCTTGTTTTGTAGCTCTTCTTTACCCATGTGCTGCTGAGGACTGGTCTCAAAAGTAAGAAGAATTTCGGCCGGTCTTCTGAGATCGGTTGGGGGAGAGGGTGTGTCACGAGATGCACGAATCTCCCTCTCCTCTGGCCCTCATAACCTGCACTCTGTTATTCACCCGAGGGCAAGGGGGCGCAAACCAGATTGTCGCGATTGCTCCTCCCCAGCGCAGCGGTGTGAGGAGGCTGGGAGGGGGGGGAGCAACAATCTGGTTTGCGCCCGGGCAAGGGGTGTACTTATCGGGGGCCAATCAGGAAAAATAAGCTATTACTCAGGGACAGCGGCGTTTCTCCGGAAAAGGAAAAACATCGTAACGCTGATCGTCAGCGCCAGGGCGGCCGTTATGCTGTAAATGGCGGTGTAGTTGTCGGAGATATACTCTATAAACGTAGAGAGGAACTGCCCGCCAAACACCGCCATGGAAAACAAGCCGAGGTTTTTACCCTGGTTCTGTGCGTTGCTCGTCTCAACGGTCATGTAATTCAGGAGAGGAATGGTGAAGCCGAAGCCGATCCCGATAAAGATGGTGGTGAGAATGAGGAAGGGAACCGCACTCATGAGTGCCAGGATGAGGTAGCCCGTCATGAAAAGCATAAAGCCCAGCGCAACCGTTTTACCGTCTCCCAGGAGCTTAACCATCTTGGGCATCTGGCTGGCGGTGATGATGGCAACCACCGAGATGAATGCCAGAAAATATCCCGTCTCGGATTCACTGAACCCAAACGACTGGGGCAGGTACAGCGGCAGGGTTACAAAACCGATGAAGAACAACATCATAGCCAACCCTGAAGCGATCAGAATTAACCTCATTTTGGCAGCGGCTTTGCCGCTAACGATTAAACCGCCTTCCCTGGGGAGAGGTTTTTCGGCGGGGTCGGGCAGTGATTTGACCACAAAAAGCAGGCACAACAGCGCGATCAGATAGATGTAAAAGGGGAACTGCCAGTTCAACTCTCCGAGCACACCTCCGATTGCCAGGAAGATGACGCCGCCAAGCTCAATGGACATTCCTTGCCAGGCGATCATCCTGATCCGCGTCTCGCCGGTGAAAAAGTCTGCGATGTAAGCCGTTACTGATACCTGAATTGCCACCGAAGCCACGCCGAGTAAAACCCGGTCCAGAATCAACAGGTAATCGTTCACGATGAAGGCTCCGGCGAGGCCGAGCAAAGCGTAGGGTGTCAGGCCCCACATCATAAGTTTTAAGGTGCCCAGTCTGTTGAGGAGACGGCCCACAAGTTGGGCCGATAACACTACGCCCAGAGAAGGAAGCGTAATCAACCAGCCGGGCGCGAAGCTCAAATCCCTGTTTGCTACGATACCCGACAAGGACGGAGCAATCACGGTACCAACCATTATCGTTAAGCTGCTGACAAGCAAGAGGGTGAAGATTCCGAAGTTTGATATTTTATTCATACTGCAAAAGTCTGCCCGCTCCCAGACAGTGCGCGTACCAAACTCCTAAATAAGTTTGCAAAAATGGAAACCGGGAAGCAAGCCGGGGAATATCCAATGGGGCACTCAATCCCTCAAAAACCATCTTTGCACCTGCGTTCGCGCCGAATGGCCGCTGTTTTGAGTTTTTGTACGCATCGAAACACGTATTTACCCTTGTTTTTAGCCGCTTGGCAGTTGAGCTGATGAAAAATCCTATACATTGTACGCGTTCATGTAACCGAAGAAACCTACCCATTGAAATGCTTTTACTGAAAGCCCCGGCCGCAAACACTGTTGCCAATTATCTGAAGGTCCGGCTGATTGAGTTGGGGGTTCAGGACATGTTCGGCGTTGCGGGAAATTACGCCGCGCCGTTTCTGGACACTGTACTGGCTGATGCGGAACAACGAATCAAACTCCTGGGAACGAGTACCGAAATGAACGCCGGCTACGCCGCCGATGCCTACGCCCGCTACTGTGGCTACGGAGCCGTTTTTGTAACCTACGGCGTTGGCTCTTTCAGTTTACTCAACGCCACCGCAGGCTCTTATGTGGAGAAAGTGCCCGTTCTGGTGATCAACGGCGCACCGACAAATAAAGAGAACATCATCGAAAAAAATGCAGGGCTGCTGTTTTCCCATTCCACGGGGAACCAACTCGCAGACCTGGACGTGTTTCAGAAAGTTACCGTTGCTGCGGAGCGCATCACCAATGCTAACCTTGCTCCGTTTCAGATCGATAAGGTTCTCACCGCGATGATGGCCTGCCAGCAGCCCGCTTACCTGGAAGTTGCCGAAGATGTCTGGCGTGCTCCCTGTCCACCGCCGGTAGGAGAACTGAGGGTAGACCCCGGCCGGACCACCTCGGTTTCCGAAGTCGGCCAGGCGGTTGCTGCGGCAATGGAAGTAATCGAATGCTACCCCCGGGTGGTCGCCTGGGCGGGGATTGAGCTGCGGCAGCAACAGCTTACCGGACCTTTCGAAGCCCTGCTGCACCAACTCAATAAACACGTGCCCGAGGGCGGAACCCCTATTAAATTCATCACTTCTTTCCTGAGTAAATCCGTGCTCGACGAGCAGCACCCATTGTTCGATAGTTGCCGGGTGGTCGGCAAGAACATGACGTACGACCCCCAGCCCGATTACTGCCTGCTGGGTATCGGTGGGTGGACGGTGGATGCCAACGTAGCCAGCCAGAACATCAGGGACGAGCGCCTGATTGTTGCCTGCAACGGCGGCGTTTTGGTTGGCGCGCAGTTCTTCCCGATGGTGGCCCTGCCTGATTTTATCAGGGAACTCAACGCCGCAATTGCTGCGGCCAAACACCTGGAATTGAGCGGTAAAGCGCTGGCTCCGTTGCCCGCTCCTAAGCTGGGGGATATGCTGACGTTCGATACTTTCTTCCACCAATTGCAACGCAATTGGAGACACGACGATATCCTCCTTTCAGGAGTCGGGTTTACGCTCAGTATCGCTTCGTACCTGACCGGAGTCTCCAGAAACGGCTATCTGACCGATGGCGTTTGGCTGTCTATCGGTTATCCCGTTGCCGCAGCAACGGGCGTTGCGCAGGCCTGCCGCCGGATGGCAAAAACCGGGGAATGCAAAAGGACCTTCGTGGTCGTCGGCGATGGCGCTTTTCAAGAGGTATGCCAGGCGGTCTCCGATCAGAACTACCATGGCCAGAACAACGTGGTCTTTGTGCTGTCAAATACCATTTACGGCATCGAGCAGTACCTCGTCAATCCCAATCCTTTCCGTAATTCTCCCGTCGATTACCCTCCTCAGGATGACCTGCTGAACTCCGTTTACAGCTACAACGATCTCCACCAGTGGGATTTCGTAAAGCTGGGCGAATCCTTCGGAAGCATCGGCCGCAGGGTAGAATCACTGGCGCAACTGGAAGAGGTGTTCTGCGAGATCGACGACTGTCCCGACCGGAATTTTCTCGTGGAAATCGTCGTGCCTAAAACCGATATCCCCGCCGATCTGCTCGCCGGGGCCGGTGGTGTCGGCGAAGACGAGACCGCAAACGAAAACTGGCCTCCGGCCGATAAATTTTAGGAGCTGTGGCGGCCTTCCGCTGAACAACCATTTATTACCCGTTTCTTTTCAACCAACCCATAATGCAAAACTTCAAAGACCTCCATGTAAAGGCCGATTATGACATCGCAATCGTCGGTGCCGGCATCGCCGGCCTCTACACTGCTTACCGCCTGATTGAGAACGACGATTCGCTGAAGATCGCCATCTTCGAACGCCTGAACCGTACGGGAGGAAGGTTGGATTCCGACATCATCCGGCTCACCAACAACGGAGAACTGGCCACCGGAAAGCAAAAGCAGGACGTAAACACGATCAAGGAAGAACAGGGTGGCATGCGCTTCAACGACAGCATGAAGGAACTGATGAACCTGATTCGTGAACTAAACCTCGAAAATCAGATCGTGCCCTTCCCGATGAAGAGTGAAGTGGAGCTGAACCCAGGGGCAGACCCCGTAAATACCAACCGCTTTTTCTTCAGAGGGCGCGGCTTTTCCGTAGCCGATGCCGCAGCAGGCAACAACACCATCTGGGGAGAATTGTACGACATCGAACAGGTGGAGAAAAACCTTGACCCCAACCAGATCATCGCCAATGCTTTCAACCGAATTCTGAAGGCCAACGACTGGACCATGGGCGAGGAACTCTCGGCCGACCAGTGGACGGAAGTGCGGGAAAAGGTAGAATGGAAGGGCAAAACCCTCAACCGATGGCACATCTGGGGACTGTTGCGCGACATGGGCTACTCCGAAGAGTGCATCCGGATGCTGGCCGACACAACGGGGTTCCCGGACACCTTCAAGGCTTTCACCAATGCCGGTGGCGCATTTCAGCTGCTGGCGGATTTCCCGAAAAATCCGGTCTACAACACTTTTATCGACGGTTTCAGTACCCTGCCGGATGCCATCGTTGATAAGATCAGCGACCGGGTTTCCATTTTCCTGAGTACTAACCTGAACAGTCTGCACGAGGAAGAGCACGGCTTTGAGCTTCGCCTGTCGGAGGCAGAGTTCGGCCAGAACGCCACGCCGTTCAGCAAGGAGACCAAGTCGGTTTGCGCGAAGCAAATTGTGATTGCCACGGCGGTGAAGGGAATTCAGGATATCTTCTATAAATCTCCGGCTTTGTTCCGACATGCGGAGGCTCCGAAATTATGGGAGGCCATCAATGAAGTGGAAGGTGCAGAGCTGATGAAAATCAACCTTTACTTCAAGGAGGCCTGGTGGCTCAACGGAATGACGGGCCGCCCTGAAATTCAGTTCGGAGGCAATTTTACCACCTTGCCCCTGAATGCGATCTATCCTTTCTACGCGATCGAAAGCCTCGAAACGGAGCAGGGAAAAGTGTCTTTGAAGAAGAGCCACTACGATCGTCCCGCGGCACTGACTTTGTACACCGATTTCAGTAAGAGCCAGTTCTGGGAAGGGTTGCAGAATATCACACCGTCCTTTTCCTCCGACTTGCAGACTCATTTTTCGGATGCCAAAGTGCAGAAGATATTTCCGGCAACGCAGGCGGTGGTTGACGAAATGATGAAACAACTCGGCCTCTTGTTCGGTGCGACCAATTTGCCGGAGCCGATCATGACAAGCTACCGTGCCTGGAACGGCAAAGATGACTTCGAGTATGCTTATCACCAATGGAAACTCAACGCTGAAGACAGCAAGACAAGGGCTTACCTGTCGAAACCGTACAAAGACCGCAACCTGTACTTCTGCAACGAGGCAATTTCTGATATGCAAGCCTGGGTAAACGGGTCTTTGCGCTCAGCAGACCTCGCGCTGGCCCACTTCAGGATCGAGCCTTTGCCCGACGAAGAGGTGGTGGCTCCTACGCTGAAAAGCATCCCGACGGAACAACGGCGGCAGGGCTTCGGCGGTGTATGGGGCTAAGTAGCATTGAAAAAAAGCAACAGGTTTCGGGCGCGGTCGCAGGTGCAATAAGCGTTGGGGCCGTCTTTCGGGCATCTGTGTTTGATCGGGTGAATGCGGTGATCGTCGTGTCCACACAGTGCGGGAAAGGGGCAGGACACGAGTTGGTCACCGGACATAGCGCGGAAACAATCATTATATGTTTAGCCAGGAGACTGTATATTTAGCTTTAGCAAAACACTTTCAGGCTTACTATTGTCCACACTTCCGCTCAGAAACAAACGGAGTTGCAGTTAAAGATCGAGTTGTCCTCGTAAAGTTGATCATTCACCGGACGCTGTTCAGGTTATCCTTTCGGTCTCATCTTTTCAGGGTTAGAACAAGGAAAAACCGGCGCGTTCATCTATTAGTCTTTCCAAACACAGTTTAATGAATTTTAAGGTTTCCCGAACACTGATCAAGTTGTTCCCGATCATTGCAGCAACGCTGTTAGCTATTACTATGAGCAATTGCTCGAACTCTCCCGAGGTTACCGCTACAGATAGTTCAGAAACAAAGAAATACCCCAGCGACGTGCTTCCGTTCCTCGACGAATGGAAGATATTATTGGGGGATGGAACTAACGTGAAGGACCTCATCGGCTACGAGGAGAAAGATTTCTTCTACGCTGCCAATGACGGAGCGGACTGGGTTGTCTATAAAACGCCGAACTCCGGTACCACGTCGAAAAACTCCAGCAATACCCGGACAGAATTGCATCAGGTAGAAGAATGGCTGCCCAAAACCGGGGGTAAACTCACGGGAACCCTGAAGGTGATGCACGTCTCTACCTCCGGAGACGCAAGGGTAGCTGCTTCGTACTCAGTCGTAGTGGGGCAGATTCATGGTTCGGAAGGTCACGAGAACGAACCGATTAAGATATTCTACAAGAAGTTTCCCGGCCATACCAAAGGTTCGGTCTTCTGGAATTACGAGATCAACACCGAAGGGGACGATAACTCGGGCCGGTGGGATTACTCCGAAGCGGTGTGGGGCTACGACATGTCGGTTGTGGGCGAAACCGCAAATACGTATCCGGAAGAACCTGCAGACGGAATAGCCTTGGGTGAGGAGTTCAGCTATGAGATAAACGTATTCGAAGGAGTCATGTACGTTTCTTTCTCGAGTAAGGGGCATCCTCCGGTGTCGTTCACCAAGAGCCTGATTGCTACGGATTTTGCTGAATACGCCGATATCCCCGAGCAGACCCAAAGGGTGTTCGTTCCGATTGGCCAGGATGGAACGGAGCGTGCGATGGCTTACGCCGGCGAGCTTCAGTATTTCAAGCAGGGGGCGTATAACCAAACCAACGGTAAGGCTCCGGAAACCAATATGATCTGGAGCACAGGAGCCGACATCTACGGAGGAGACATCGAAAAGCAGTACGCCAACGGAAGTTATGCTGAAGTTTGGTTTAAAGACGCTACCGTCGGGCCGGGCACCCCGGTGAACAGATAAAACGGGCTTCATTGCTCCTTTGTCCCTCCCCACTGCACCTGCGTTCTGCGCCCGCAAAAGAATCAGGTGGTGTGCTACAAACCTAAACGGCAACCAACCGTTAGTAAGGCCAAAGCCGTTTATGCCCATGCGTTCCCTCCTGTACCTTGCTATTATCTGCACTCTGATTGCCCTGCCGTTTGCCTGCGGCAAAACCGATCACCTTCAGGGGCGGAACCTGTACCTTCAGCATTGCGCGAGTTGCCATTTTGAAACGGGGGAGGGGCTGCGCCAGCTTATGCCACCCCTGGCCGGGTCGGATTACCTGGAAAAAAATCCGGGGATGGTGGTTCGGGGCATCCGTAAGGGAATGTCCGGAGAGATGGTCGTAAACGGAGTGACCTTTAACCACGAGATGCCCGGTAATAAGGAGCTTTCCGAATTCCAGATCGTCAACATCATGAACTACATCAATCAGGCCTGGGGGAACGACTTTGGGAAGATTACCGTGGAGGAGACCCGGAGATGGCTGGAAGAATAGCGGCTGTGCGACGTGTGCGCATTACGTGAGCCCGGATAGTACCCGGAGCGGGTAAAATTCGTACTTTGGCCTCACCAAAGGCCGGGCTAACCCCGTGCCATAACCTAAACCAGCGGCGGCTTACCTATGAAGAACCGTTTACTCTTACTACTGATCTGTGCCCTTACCGGCCTGCCGAACCTATTTTCCCAGTCTACTTTCCTTATCAATGAAGGTAGCTCGACTGATTGTACCGGCCAACTTTTTGACACCGGTGGCCCCGACGGAAACTACGGCACAGACGAAAATAACGTCTTTGTGATCTGCCCCGCCGGAGGCAGCGATTGTATTGAGTTTACCCTCGAATACTACGACTTCGACAATACTACCGGGGGAGACCGGCTCACGATCTATGACGGCGATTTTAACAATGAAATTGCGGAAGAGATCGTCGTCCTGGGCGGTACTGCTAACAGCGGCGGAGAAGCCGACGGCGGCGTTTGCTTCCGCACCTTTGCCACCAACGGTTGTCTCTCGGTCGCTTTCAACTCAGACGGTGATTCCGAAAGAGCTGGCTTCTCGGCCAGCTGGAACTGTGCCCCCGCAGATTGTGACGCGGCCCTGCCCATCGAGGTGGATACATCCGTTACTCTTGATGCCCTGACCGAGTCTATCCGCCGGCCGGGTACCGTTATTTCCAACATCACCCTTAACTGCCCCTCCGGCCAATATGGCGTCTTTACCGGTGACGGTTCAGACCTCGGCATCCCCACTGGAATTCTATTAACCACCGGCTCCGCCGCCGCAGCGGTTGGACCCAACACCGGAGGAAGCCTTGGCTCAGACCAATTAGCACCTTTCGGCCCCGGAGATGCTGACCTCGATTCGCTTGGTACTTTACTCGGAGACTTCAATATCTCCCAGGATGCATGTGTACTGGAACTCGATGTTGTTGTGAATACCGATGAACTGGTCTTCGACTATGCTTTCGGGTCCGATGAATACCCGGAATTTGTGGACAATCAGGTGAATGACATTTTCGCCTTCTTTATCAGTGGCCCCGGAATCGACGGCGTAGCAGAACTCAACGGACAGCAAAACATCGCCGTCCTCGATAACGAACAGCAGACTGTGGTCCAGATCGACAGTATCAACGACAATTCCAATAACCAGTATTACCGCAATAACCGCCTCGGCCAGAGTGTGGCTTACGATGGTATTACCAGCGGATACCGTGGAGACCCCAAAACCTTGCGCGCACGCGCCAATGTGATCCCTTGTGAAACCTATCACCTCAAACTAGCCATCGCTGACCGGGGCGACCACCTCTACGATTCAGGTGTATTCATCGGGGGGCTCGATGGTGGCTTGCCGGACATCGATATTACCATGACCGCAGGTATCGACTTCCTCGTCGAGGAATGCCTCAACGTCGAGGACTCTATCCGGATCACCTACAACAACCGCAAAGACGTTCCCCAGAGCTTCGAGCTGCAAACCGGCGGTTCGGCCGAAAGAAATGTGGACTATATTCTTCCCGGTTTGCCTGCAAACATCGTTTTCCCTCCGGGATTAAGCGTCCTCACTTTCCCCATCGTGATCATCGCCGACGGAACAGAGGAAGGGGAAGAAGAAATCACCTTCACCTTCGTGGCCGACTTCGGCTGTAATACCGACGTCGATGTAAGCGCTGTTTCCATACCACTACGCGACCGGATCGATGTGGAACTCGTGGCTGAAAACAGTACTGGTCCTATTTACTTCTGTCCGGGATCCACTTTTGATCTGTCGGCTACTGGGGCCAGTTCCTACACTTGGTCCACTAATACCGGCGTCATCATTGCTACCGGAAACGTAACGTCCGTTACGCCGGAAGGCGACGGGCAGGTTACCCTGGTGGGCACGGTAGGTTTTTGTACCGACACCCTGGTGTTCGATCTGGTTGCAGTAGAAACCGAAGTGGAAATCACCAATCCCGATACCCTCATGATCTGCCGGGGAGATACTGTTCAGTTGATGCAAACCAATAACGTGGAAGATCAGGGCGTAAACTGGCTGACCACCTCAGGTTTTATCGACAGCCCCGATACGCCTAACCCTTTTGTAGTACCCAACTTCTCCCGCTTCTACACCGTAGAGGTTGGCCCCGGAGGCGGATGTAGCGCAAAGGATTCGATCTACATCGATGTCGATGTCTTCATTGTACCGGAACTGATCAGTGACACCCTGCTTTGCCAGGGTTATCCCATCATGCTGGCCAGCGACAGCCTTCGTGTTACGGGTAATACCCTCTACGATTTCAGCCCCGGAGACTTTCTTGCCGATTCAACCGATGTGAACGCGGTGTACGATCCTGCGGTATTCATCGACACTACCTTTACTCTGGTTTCTACTGCGGAGAATGGTGCTTGTTCGGACACCCAATCGGTTCGGGTAGAGCTTATCCGCAGTAACCTCGAGATTTTCGGCGGAGACACTATTTTCCGTTGTGTAGGGGACGAGGTGACCGTCATCGAAGTTGGAGCAGATCCTTTTGCCGGCCTGGATGTCCGCTGGTTCCCAAGTACGGGTGTTATCGGGTCAACCACCGAATCTACGCTGCGCGTAGCTCCGCAAACCGAGGTGAAATACTACGTTGAAGCAATTGTGAACGGATGTTACCAGATCGATTCGGTCGTTGTGCGCACCGATTCTCTTCCGGCCAATACCGACCTCACGCTTGACCCTCTGAAAGATCCGTTCTGTCAGGGAGACACCTTTTACATCCAGTCTCCGATCTATGATGTGGGAGACTTCCCGCTGATTACCCACGAATGGACGGTAGCTCCGGGCATCGCCAGCCCGCAGGAACTGTACAACGCAGTTGTTTTTGCGCAAGATTCTGCCCTCTTTACCCGCATCACCGAGAATGGTGCCTGTGGCCGTATCGACACCTTCCAGGTGAACGTGATCAAGCCTCCAATCCTGATTTTCGATCCTGCTGATCCTTCCGTTTGTCCGGGAACACCACTTCAGATCAACGTCAGCTTCGACCCTTCCGGCCCTAACGGAGAACTGGAATGGGAAGACCCGAACGGTACCCTCAGCTGCGATGATTGCCTTGATCCCGTAGCAACGGTAAACGAACCAACCTCTTACAACATTGAGGTCACCTCCGAAGGCTCTGATTGTACCATGCCTTCAATGTACGCTATTGACATTATCGTCGATCAGGAGCCCGTGCTGACCAACGAGACTACCGTGTGTACCGGAGATGCCCGCCGGGTAATTGTCGGTAACATTAACCCCGACTACACCTACCGCATCGTTGGCGGAGGAATTGATTCCTCTGACCCGGAAGTACTGGTCACCCCGCCGGCTGATAACACCACCTACGTCGTAACTACGATTGGTGAATGCGAGACCTTTACCGACGAAGTAACTTTCCGCCTGCGCGATCAGTTCACGGTTTCTGCGTCCGGTCCTGAGGTTGTCTGTAAGGGCGACGATGTCACCCTCACCGCTCAGTTGAGCGACGATACCCAGGGTACTTTCGTCTGGACTGTCGACGGCGAAGAGATAGGTACCGGAATTCAAATTTCGGTTACACCCGAAATGGCTGCGACCTACGTCGTAACTTTCACCGGTGATGCCTGTGGAACCACTGCTACCGCTTCTACATCTGTGGATGTTGTTGCCGCAGATTTTGAACCAATCGTTATCGCTACTCTTGAAAACGGGGTTGAGGTAGATACTGTCTTCAGCGGAAATACGGTTACCCTCTCTGTTCTGGGCGTACCGGATGGCCTGGCTGTCAACTATGAGTGGAGCGGAAACCTGAATCCGGACATGGGTAATGGTGAAACGATTACCGTCATGGTTCCCGGTCCGAATGAAAACGCTCCCGATAACCTGCGCTACAACGTAACGGTTACTACCCAGGAGGGCGGTTGTCCTTTCTTTGATGGTATTGTTACCAAAATTGAAGAATCAGACTACGAAATCCCCGAGTTGATCACGCCGAACGGAGATGACGTAAACGATGAGTTCCGGGTCTACTACGGTGGACAGATCACTGACTTCAGTATGATCATATTCAACCGCTGGGGCCAGCAGATATACTCATCTTCTGACGTTGATCAGGCCTGGGATGGTACTAAAAACGGTACGCCTCAGAACAGCGACATCTACCTCTACCTGGTCAAGTTCCGGATCAACGGAGCAGAAGTGAGTGAAGAAGGACAGTTCAGTCTCGTACGCTAACACTAAAAACAGGTGCTGTATCCGAGTACTTTAAAGCGTAACGGATACAGCACCATTTATAGTTGCCTCGGTCGTCAAAAGTCAGCTGGGATGGCCGAGGCAACTATATCAACGGTCAGGCGCGACCGCAGGTGCAATACAAGTTAAAGGCACCGTTGTAACATATCTGCTAAAACCAAAGCGGCCAGAACTCCAATCAAGGAGTTCTGGCCGCTTTCTGTTTCGACTTTTTTGTCTTGAGGTAGGGTTTAGTCAACCAGGGTGACTTTACCTGAGGACACGTCGTACATCGCACCAACAATGATCAGTTTTCCTTCGTCAACCAATCCCTTGAGTACAGAACTGCGCTCAGGAATGGCCTTCACATTGAGGCGAACGTTCTCTTCGGCAACACGATCGACGAACTCCTTGTTCTTAGAGCTTCGGTCGGTGCCTGGTTCGGTCTTAACCGCGTCTACGGCAGGCTTGATTTTATCGAGCATTTGGGTCAGGTGACCAAGTTCTGCGTTGTCGCAGGCGCCTTTCACGCCGCCACACGAAGTGTGGCCGAGGACCATAATAACCATCGAACCCGCCAGCTTACAACCAAACTCCAGGCTGCCCAGAATGTCGTCGTTGATGAAGTTGCCGGCAATCCGGATACTGAACAGGTCGCCAACGCCCTGGTCGAAAACCAGTTCGGCGGGGACGCGGGAGTCGATGCAGCTGAGTACGCATGCGAAGGGATATTGCCCTTCAGCGGTAGCGTTGACCTGCTCGATGAAGTGACGTTCAGCAGGGCTTTGGCTCAGGAAGCGCTTATTGCCTTCCAGGAGAATGCGCAGTGCAGCTTCCGGGGTTAACTGAGCCTGAGTTTCCTTAGTTTGAGTATGCATTTCGAAGTTTGTTTTTAATTCTGGTTGAGTTGCTCCGAAAGGGTAGGGGAGCAGGGGTGATAGCAGGTTACGGCTTCATCAGCCGAAATGGGACTTGCTCAGCTGGCAGATACCTTTACTACCTTGCCTGATAGCTTTACTGTCATATCAGGGTAGACAAGGTTCTTACTCGGAAGGTTCACTGAAATTTGAAAAAAAGCTGCCGTAATCCTAAAAAGCTATTTGTTCGGGAGTTTAAGCAGGGTGGAGGTCCAGAACCAAAGCATCTCTTCCAGCCGTTCGCTGAGGTCATCGCCAGACTTAAGGTCGGTGAGTTGGGGGATGTGGCCTGCGAAATACGGATGGTTATGGGCCATCTCGAACAAAGAGGTGGCGAGGGTTCTGGGGTAGGGGAAGTCAGGGTTTACTGCGAGGAGGAGTTGGCAGATCTCATCGCTCAGGCTTTTGTAGCCGTGGAATACACCTTTATTATTCTGTTGGTCCACGCTTTTGGTGTGATAGGCTTTAGAGCCTTCGCTGATCACGATCTGGTGGAGCTTACGCTCGTCGATATAAGGCACGCCGGGGTTGTCCACGAAAGGCCGGGTGAGGGCCGCAATTGCAGCTTTCAGTCGTTCATCGGGTTCTGCCTTCCCGGCAATGTCGCGGTTGACGAGGTGGTGTACCCAGTCCCAGTACCAGTTAACGAGGTACAACAGCAGCTGGTGTTTGTTACTGAAATAACGGTAGACGCTCGCTTCTGCCGATCCGAGTCTGGCGGCCAGCTTTTTAAAGTTGAACGCTTCCAGCCCCAGTTCATCCATCAGGTGAATAGAATTGGAAAGAATCCTGCGGCCCAGGTCGGTATCTTGCGGATCTCTTAAAAAAAGTTCCGGAGCAGGAAGAATGCGTACCTGAATGGCCATAGTCTGTAGCTTAATTAATTCTTTGAAAGGGGAAACACTAAATAAGACGAGTGCCAGGGCCAATTGTAACCTCGTAAAACTCGGGTTGCTGGTCGTACTTCATGGCGTACACCAACGACAGGTGGTCTTTCAGGGCGGGAATACTATCGGTCTTAACGAGGTTGATCGTACAGCCACCAAAGCCTCCTCCCATGATTCGTGAGCCAGCAACAAGCTCGGCGAAATGCTCCACCGCTTCACGCTGCAGGAAATCCACCTCGGCACAACTGACTTCAAAGTCGTCCCGCAGGCCGGCATGAGTTGCGTTCAGCAACTTGCCCGCCGTAGTGGCGTCGCCCTCGTTTAGTGCCCGTGCCATTTCTTCGACCCGTTGGTTTTCGGAAATCACGTACTGAGCCCGGCTACGCTCTTTCGCCGAAAGCTTCGCCTCGACGGCTGAGAGTTGCTCATCCGTCGCGTGGCTGAGGCAATTGACGTCAGGGTTAACAGCCCGAATAGCTGCCAGCGCTGCTGCACATTCTTTCACCCGTACGGGGTACTCACTGCTGCCTAACTCGTGGGTAACCATAGAGTTTACCAGTATCCAGGAATATCCCGGCAGATCTGCGACAACGGGCGTGAAGTGTAATGTTTCGCAATCCAGCTTTATCGGGCCGTCAGCAGAGCCGTTGAGGCTCGCAAACTGATCCATGATGCCGGTGGGTACGCCGATATAGTTGTTGCTGCTGCGGCGGCACAAGACGGCCAGCTGCGGCCGGCCGATGCCGGCCCCGGTAACTTCGTTGAGCAAGAAGGCCATGCCGCCCTCCAGGGCGGCAGAACTGCTCATTCCCGATCCACGGGGGACGTTGCCGCCAAAAACAATCTCCAGTGCGGGTACTTCGTGGCCAAGTAGCTGAAACTCGTGTACGATTCCTGCAAGGTAGTCTACCCAAAGCTCCCCCGTCTTCTTTGTACCTACGGGTAAGGAAAGCGTAAACTGTTCATTCAGGTCGACCGCATGCAGCCGTAAGGCATTACCTTCAATCGGGCGGGCGTAGAACTCGATGCCTTTGTCGATCGCAGCTGGCATGACCAGTCCTCCGGTATAGTCGGTATGTTCCCCGATGATATTGATCCGCCCGGGAGAGTGAAGCGCAAAGGGGAATTCTGAACCAGATGAATGATCAGCTAAATAGCTTTTGATGTGAGGCAGCATAATGTTATTTATCTCAACGCTAAAGCGCAGAAAGCGAATGACTGTGTTTTCTCCGGCAAGAGATGGTGGCGCGCGGAAACCTGACTTCGGGCAGCAGGAAGGCCGCAGACAGGTTTTTCCGCGCTCCTCTACGCGAAGCTACTCACTGTCATCCATCGTGTGGAAGACGTTTGCAACATCGTCGTCTTCTTCCAGCTTTTCGATCAGAACCAGGACATCGTCCACTTCCGAGTCGGTCAGCTTCTTGGTGTGGGTCGGTATACGGATGAGTTCTGCTTTGGCCACTTCGATCTTGCGTTTCTCGAGCTCGTCCCGCAGGGTGGCAAAGTCTTCGAATGCGGTGTAAAAGTTGATCTCGTCTTCTTCCTTCTCGATGCTGTCGAGGCCGAAGTCGATCAGTTCGAGCTCGAGTTCTTCGAGGTCGCCATCAAAGTTCTCTTCTTTAACGATGAACTGGCCCTTACGGACAAACATATAGTCTACCGAACCATTGGTGCCGAGGCTGCCTCCGTACTTATTGAAGGCGTGGCGGATACTGGCTACGGTGCGGTTGTTGTTGTCTGATGTTGCTTCAACGAACACAGCTATGCCGTGGGGCCCGTAGCCCTCGAAAGTTACCTCTTCGTAAGCAGAGGTGTCTTTATCTGTTGCCCGTTTGATGGCTGCATCAATATTGGCCTTAGGCATGTTCACGGCCTTGGCGTTGTTCATCGCCAGGCGAAGCCTCGGGTTGTAATCCGGGTCAGGACCACCTTCTTTGATGGCGATGTTGATCTCACGACCAACTTTAGTAAAGGCTTTGGCCATGCCCGCCCAGCGTTTCATTTTCGCTGCTTTGCGGTATTCAAATGCGCGTCCCATGGAATCTGATTTTAATTGGACGGCAAATATAGCAAGCTAAAAATGGAGTAGTATATAAAGGTGCTGGAAATTAGGATAAGCGCAAAGCCAGTGGGCCCCTTCCGGGCTTTTATTGAGCCGTCTTCCGGAAATCTGACGTTTTATGACAAACAAATTCAGTTCTTTTCAGAACCATTTCATTCACCCGAACATTAGGACGGCACCACCGTGTTAAAAGACTTATAAGTGACTGTGCCTGGTCACTCTCGTCTTAACCCGGGGCTAAAGAGTGTTTTACAAACCCGAACCAAATACTAAATGAACTATCAACCTTACATCGGCAAAACGGCTATCGTGACTGGAGCGGCCAATGGAATTGGCTTCGCCATCGCCAAGCACTTGCTGCACGAAGGAGCAAACGTTGTTGTAAACGACATTGATCAGGAAGCAGCGGATATTGCCGTCGATAAGATCAATAAAAGTTGTGAATACTGCGACGCCCGCGCCTACGCCATCGCCGGCGATGCCGGCGACCCGGTCTTTATCCGCAAGATGGTGGATTTTGCCGCCAAAATAGAGAACAGCAAGCTCGACATGATCGTAGCCAACGCAGGACTTACCGAATTCGGTGATTTCTTCGAGTTCAGCCCGGAAAGCTTTCAGAAGGTGGTTGATCTCAACCTGAGGGGAGCTTTTTTCCTCTCCCAAACGGCCGCAAAGCTGATGAAGGAACAAGGCGGTGGCGGCAATATCGTCCTTATCGGCTCCAACGTAGGCGCACGGGCGTACAAAAACCTTGCGGCCTACGGAATGTCGAAGGCCGGTATCAGTATGTTGGCCAAGCAACTTGTATTGCCCCTGGGGCCACTAGGTATCAGTATCAATTGTGTGTCTCCGGGAGCAACGCTCACCGAGCGAACGATGGAGGAAGAACCGGACTACGCCGGGATATGGTCGAAGCTGAACCCGAACGGGAGAGTGGGAATGCCCGAAGACATCGCCCATACGGTTGCTTTTATGCTGAGCCCGCAGGCACGTCATATTACCGGACAAACCCTGCTCGTCGATGGAGGCTGGACCGCTTACGGGCCTTCGCCCTTTACCGCAGAACGCCTCCGAAACGACCTGCCCAACGGCGTGTCTGTTCAGTAAACCCGCCTTGCATCCTGCGTCCCCGCCCCAACCGGCTTTGTTCTTATTTCAGTTCTTATTTGGCGGTTCGCTTATCAAAGCGGTACTTTCAGACCCAAATTTAAATTGATGATAAGCTTGGGATTACACTGGAAAATTTTGATAGGTATGGTTGTCGGGGTGGCTTTCGGCCTCCTGGCGGTGAATGTGGGTTGGGGTGAGTTTGTGGTCGACTGGATCAAGCCTTTCGGTACCATCTTCATCAACTGCCTGAAACTGATCGCAATACCGTTGATCGTTGCCAGTCTAATCAAGGGAATCACCGACCTGAAGGACATTTCCAAGCTATCCGCAATGGGGGGGCGTACCATTGGTATTTACGTAGGTACAACCGTCCTTGCCATCGTCATCGGCCTGGGAATTGTAAACCTCGTAGGCCCGGGTCGCGGCCTCGACGAGTCTACCCGCGACAGTCTCCTCAACGATTTTGCCTCCGATGCCGGAGCACGTATCGATGCTGCCGCTGCGCAGCGGGAGGCAGGTCCGTTGCAAGCCCTCGTGGACCTGGTGCCCGACAACATCGTCGGTGCTGCAACCAGCAACGGAAACATGCTGCAGGTGATCTTCTTCGTCATCTGTTTTGGTATTGGCCTTATCCTCATCGACCCTAAGAAGGCGAAGCCCGTAAAGGACTTTTTCGACGGGGTCAACGATGTTATTCTGAAATTGATCGACCTCATCATGATGGCGGCGCCCTATGGCGTATTCGCCCTGCTTGCAGCTCTGGTGGTGGATGCCCCGAGCACCGATCTGTTCATGGCGCTGCTGTACTATTCCCTCTGTGTTTTGGCTGGTTTGGGCCTTATGATCGGCGTGGTTTATCCCGCCCTGGTAAAGGTATTCACCGGCCGCAGCCCCGGCTTTTTCTTCAAGGGTATCAGCCCCGCTCAGTTGCTGGCTTTCTCTACGAGCTCAAGTGCTGCAACGCTGCCGGTAACGATGGAAAGGGTGGAGGAACACCTGGGAGTAGATGAGGAAGTGACCTCCTTTGTGCTCCCGATTGGCGCAACAATTAATATGGATGGTACGAGTCTTTACCAGGCCGTTGCGGCAGTATTCATCGCTCAGGCTTACGGAATGGACCTCGACCTGATGACCCAGTTGGGCATCATCACTACGGCACTGGCGGCGAGTATCGGCTCAGCAGCAGTGCCTGGCGCTGGTATGGTAATGCTCGTGATCGTGCTCGGTCAGGCGGGCATCCCCGAAGCGGGGCTTGCGCTCATCTTCGCGGTAGACCGTCCGTTGGATATGTGCCGTACGGTCGCCAACGTCACCGGAGACGCAACGGTAGCGATGCTGGTGGCCAAATCGGTCGATAAGCTCGGCGAGCCGCAGGAGCGCAAGATCGATGATTTCTACAAGGCCGAGTAGGCGCGAACGCAGGATGCAAAGGCGGGTTTTTAAAAGCAGGATACGTAACCCTGCTGTCAGGTACTACGTCTATTGTTAGCACGTAACAGCTCTGAGTTTTGCGATACTGCGTTTACAGCAGGCGCTGCTTCAGCAGCAGACTTAGTTATTCAAGGCTCCGTTGAAGCGCGGACCTGCCGGAGGCGGATATGCGAAAAGCGATAAGGGCTATGCGATTTGGGCGCAAACCAGATCGTCGTGATTGCTTTTCCCCAGCGCAGCGGTGGGGGGAGGCAGGGAGGGGGTTGAGCGACAATATAGTTTGCTATTCAGCTGTACATCAGTATATAATAGATAATATTAGGTGGTGTTCGAAGTGCAATGCGTATTGCAGTCCACCTGACCAATTTATAATATATAGCAATATTGGTTTTAATAATGGGGGGAGTGCCGTATCTTGACATAGAATTTTCTGAAAAACCCATTTTGTGCATTGCGCACAAGTTACCCATACAAACAACCGTCTGTCTCTTGAAAAACAGTCCATTTACCACCCTATTCGTTTGCCTTTTATTATTCACCGGAACACTTTTCGCCCAGAAAGACGAGGTCAAATTCGGAAAAATCCCCGATGCAGACCGGGAGATGATGTCGCACCCCACCGACTCTACAGCGGAAGCATTCGTTCTACACGATTTGCTGAGCCTCGAGTTTGTTCAGAACACCGACGGCGCACCGATGACAAAAGAGTACCGCCACCGCAGGTTGAAGCTTTTCACTGCGGCAAGTTTTGACCGCGCAGACATCGAAATCATTTACCACCGCGAGAGCGACCGGGTAAACACCCTGAAAGGCGTTGTTCATTTCCCCGACGGATCATCTAAAAAACTGTCCAGGTCTGACTTCATCCGTGAACGCTACGATGAAGATTACGACATCTGCAAGTTTACCTTTCCCGGCGTTAGGGAGGGAGCCATCATTGAGTACAGCTACGTGAAGACGGATGAATACATCGTAATTCCCAGTCGTTACTTCTTTCAGGAAGACATCCCCGTTCGTTGGGCAGAGTACCGGGCAGTAATTCCTCCGTATTTCAAATACGTCAGTTTGTCTACGGCAGCGAAAAATTATACCATTAACAGTGTCAAAACGGTAAACGGAAATTACGGCAGCCAGAACCTCAAGCACACGGGAATCCGCTGGGTGATGAAGGACCTGCCGGCCTACAGTATCCAGCCTTACATCAACAACTTCAGCGATTACCTGCCCCAGGTGAAGTTGCAGCTGCAGACGGTCCATTATCCAGGTCAGGCTCCTCACAATATTTTTTCCGATTGGCAAAAAACCACCGAGGAAATTGACGACTGGATCGATTTCGGGAAAGCGTACCGTAATGATATAAACAGCAACAAGGTCTGGAAGGAAGTCGAGCCTCTGCTCGCGGGTGCAACCACCGATCAGGAGAAAGCTAAGGTGCTGTACGATTTTGTTGCGGGCAAAATCAGCTGGGACGGGAACTACCGCTGGACGGCAGATTTGACCCCAAACAAGGTATTCAGTAACGCCCGGGGATCCAGCGGCGAAATGAGTATCCTCCTGCTCGCCTTGCTTCGGCAGGCAAATATTGAAGCCAAACCCCTGATAGTTCCACTGCGCAATGGCGGAGCACCGCTGGAGATATACCCGCTCCTCAACCAGTTCGATCACCTCATGGTACTTGCCACGCTCGATGGCAAAGACGTTCTCCTGGACCCCAATACCATACTTCGTCCCATGGGCCTGCCCCGGATTCCGGCACTAAACCACCGTGCTTTCGTTGCCGATCCGGAAAACCCCCATTGGATCGATGTGAGCGCTCCCCGGGCAGTCAAGATCACTCAGGTCAACATGAGCCTCGATGCCGAAGGAATGGCTGATGTCGGGTTAGAGGCCAACCTTAAAAGCTACTACGGCGTCACGGCCCGCGAAAAGCTGGAAGAAATGGAGAACGATAATGAATTCCCAATCCTGGACGAAGTGATTGAAGCTTATCCGGAAACCGAACTTGTAAACAAGGAAGTCGACAAGGGAGAAGACAACAGCGGACCACTGAACCTTAAGTTGAACCTCAAAGTACCGATTGCGCAGGCTGTAGACGATTATTTATACCTGCAGCCAGTCCTCTTCCCTGTTCTGGATGAAGGGCTGGACGATGTGGAGCAGCGTTTGTTTCCCGTAGATTTTGCTTACCCCTGGCAGGAACGTTACATCGCCAGTATTACCATTCCTGAAGGGTACGTGGTCGATGAACTACCCGCTTCGGAGCGTATCGTATCGGAAGACAATACCTTTGTTGTCACCTTCGCATCAGAGGATAAAGGAAACGGAGTAATAGGAGTCAATTTCAATGTCTCTGTAAAACAGACCGTATATCCGGCAAATGAATATGCCGGCCTGCGGGAAATGTTCCGACGGGTAATCAATTGCCAGGAGGCCACTATTGTACTCAAAAAAGCTGAATAATGCGTTCGTTTATCCTACTGGTCTTCCTCTCATTTAACCTCGGTGCTCAGGATGTGGACTACTCGGCGTTCACTATTCCGCCGGAACTAAAGGAAGGCGCCAGTTCTGTCGTCCGGCTGCGGGATATCACCTACGAAGTGCATTCCACCAATAAAGCAACCCGAACGGAGCGCAAGGTGGTTACCATCCTCAATGACCAGCACCAGCACGAAAACAGGATGGTGATGCACTACGACAAGGATACCGACGTAGTTACGTTTAAAGCAACTCTTTACGATGCGTACGGAGATAAAGTAAAAACGGCGAAAAAGTCAGACATCGAAGACTTTCTCTACATCTCCAGCGGCCAGTTCTACGAGGACAACCGGGTAATGACAACCGTCATCGAAGACCTCAGCTATCCTTACACTGTGGAATTTGAGTACAAATCTGTAGTAAAAGACTTCAGCATGGTCGCTGGTTTCCCGAACTGGCAGCCACTGGGTTTCAATCAGTCCGTTGAGCGGGCGAGTTTCGAGGCCATCGTCCCGGCTGATAACGAGCTACTCTACTACCAGAACGAATTACCGGAGCCGGAAACATCTTCATCCGCAAAAGGAAAGGTTTACCGCTGGGAAGTGAGCGGCCTGACCGCCAGAAAGTACGAAACTGACGCACCGCCCGCCAGCAAAACGATGCCCTACCTGCGAACCGGGTTGCGGGCGTTCTCGATCGGTGATTACCATGGCACTTACGACAGCTGGCAAAGCTTCGGAGCTTTTATCGGTGGACTAATGGACGGTCGCGACGAACTCCCCGGTGAGCTGGTGACTCTCGTTCACGAATCGACTAATGGCATCAGCTCGGAGCGGGAAAAGATTGAACAACTTTACCGTCTCCTGCAGGAGCGCACCCGTTACGTAGGCGTCCAACTCGGCGTGGGAGGCTGGCAGCCTTTTTCTGCCGGTTACGTCGAGGAAAACCGTTTTGGCGATTGCAAAGCCCTGAGTAACTACATGGGAGCAATGCTGAAAGAGGTTGGCATAGAAAGCTATCCCGTCCTCGTTTACGCCGGAGAAACGCCTTACTTCCCGGTCGACGAAAACTTTACGACTTCCGCCTTCAACCACATGATTCTCTACGTGCCTTCTGAGGATATGTATCTCGAATGTACCAGCAGCGACGCACCTCCTGGTTACCTCGGTGATGGGACCGACGACCGAAACGTACTTCACATCACGCCCGAAGGAGGAAAGCTTGCCCGGACTCCCGCCCTGAAAACCGCCGACAACGGTCATCTCCGTACCATCACGATCGCTGTGAAGAATAGTGGTTCGGCTGATGTTCGGCTCGACGCAGGATACTACGGAGCCAGCCACGATCTGCTCCGCTATTACGCCAGCAACGAACTCGACGAAAAAAAACTGCGCGAAGGCCTGCAGCGCAATGACGTACTGCCTGATGTGAACGGACAGGATTTCTCTCTCTCCTGCAATCCCGACCTGCCCGTAGCGGAACTCAGGTATACCACCGAAGTACCCGGTTACGTCCGCAAATTGGGTAAGCGGATGTTTGTTCCCCTGAATAAGTTCTACGCCTACGATTATGTGCCGGATAAACTGACGGAGAGGAAGTTTCCGATCGTCAGCAACATTGCCCGCTTTTACGTGGACACCGTTCACCTAAACTTCCCCGACGAACTGGAGGTGGAGAGTCTTGGCGACGAGGAAACCACCATCCGGCATGCCGCCGGAGAGTACCGCGCGCAGGTTGTTTCTGCCCCCGGTTCCATTACATGGATCCGGACGCTCAAGCTTTTGCCGGTAGATTTACCGGCTTCCGGTTATGAGGAATACCGCCAGTTTTTTGTGGACGTGAGGAAGGCCGAGAAACGGCAGGTCGTCCTGAGAACCAAGCGGACAAAGTAGACGGGGTGTGGGCTTCAATGCCTCTCCGGGGGCGAAAGTCAGAAATCCGCAAACGTTCTCTGCATCCTGCGTCAGCGCCCCCGAAATACTTAAGAACAGGCGGCGCGAACGCAGGATGCAAGGAAGGTTTTAAGCCGCTGTTGCAGCCTTTCTGTTTTCCATAAAACGCCAGCCGGCGTACCCGATGAGTCCGAGAATAATCAACAGGCTGCAGATCATGGAAATGGTCTTGCCCGTGAAGTAGCTCGCTGGGTGGAACGTCATCGTGATGGTGTGCTGCCCGGCAGGAACGCGCAATCCGCGGAGGATGTAATTGGTCCGGATCAACTCGGCGGGCGATCCGTCAATGGTGGCTTCCCAACCGAGGTCCGGGCCGTACCATACTTCGGAGAAAACAACTAGTTGCTCGGAAGGAGAATTGAAGGAGTAAGTGAGCTCGTTGGGCGAGTAATTGGTAATCTCGATGGAGCCTTCGCCGGTGGGCTGCAAGCCCGCCACCTCATCGCTGAAGTCGGAGTGAACGATGGCGGTTCCCTTGAGGTTTTCGACGGTGCCTAGCGCATTGAATTCGGCATCGTTGGAGCTGACGGGCATAATGTCGTTCACCAGCCATGCTGCACCGTATGCTGCGGGGTTCTGCTGCGCCTGCGGCGCACCTCCCTGACCGGGTACGATAATGTACTTGGTGTTGAGCATATTGATCACGTCCGGATCACGCGAAATGAGGTACTTCGTGATGATGTCCTGGTAGCGGCGCATTTTTACGGCCGAGTAACCACCGATGTGCTTGTGGTAGTAGCTCGTCATCGGGTCCTGGTGGAAACTGGTGGTAAGGTTGAAGACCCGGTAATGAATGTCGGGGTCCGCCAGAATTTGCTTGTCTGCCGCTGTCATCGGCACTTCTTTCGTGCGCTTATTGACCGTAACCCAGTTTTTGTCGCTGATGTAGCGTCCGTTGATGCCGCTGAAATCGAAAGCGACCAGTGCGGTAAGGGCAAGACCTGCGATGAGCGGACTCACCGTTTTTCTGAACAGCAGGAACAGTACGCCGAACGTAAGCCCCACGAAGAGGAAACTGCGCCAGGCGTCGGCCATGTAAAGGCTCCGGCGGCTTTCCTCCAGGCCGGCAAGGATATTACGGAGTGCACCCGGTTTCTGCTGCTCGACGCCGGCGAACATGCTGGCATCGGTCGGTGAGGAAAATCCGAGGACAGAGGGAAATACGAAAAGTACCATGAGACCGAAAACGGCAGCTGCGATACCGCTGTACAGCAGTTGCTTACGGGCAGTCTCGGGGGTATCTTCCCGGGTCCGCAGCCAGCGGTCGATGCCAAACACACCCAGCCCGACCATCATGAAGGGCAGGATGTTCAGCGCCGACGAGGGCGCGCGGAGTTTGTTGAGGTAGGGCAGGGTGTCGTACAGGAAATGGTTGAAGCCATCGAGGTATTTACCCATACTCAGGCCCATGACCAGAAGGGTACCCAGACCAAGCCAGATGGCCAGCGAGCGGCGGGCGGTAAACAATCCGAAGATGAAAAGAGCCCAGATCACGGCACCGAGGTACTCAGGCCCTGCCGTTCCTTCTATTTTACCGCCGTGGTAAGCCGGTACCCGGTTGGCCGGCGGAGCCTGAAAGCCGGCAGAGCGCATTGCCGCCGAGAAAGCCCGGTCGTTGAAGGCCTGGCCACCGCCGCCTCCGGCGGCGAGCGGTGCGTAGGTAGCAATGATGTCTTTAGTGTTGTTACTCCACATGGTGGCGTAGTCCCACGCAAGACCGTCCTCGGGGACATCACCCGAAGGCGTGCTGCTGTCTACAAGGGGCGTCTCCAGCACCTGCCCGCCACGCATGGTGGCGGGGCTGTACTCCAGCGTAGTCATAAGGTTACTTGCGCCAGCTCCGATGGCGAGGACGAGACCAACAACCAACACGCCGAGAGATTTACCAAAGCTGACCAACTCGCCCGCGCGTACCGCTTTGACCAGTTGCGCAATCCCGTACACCGGCAGCGTAAGGCCGAAGTAGTACAACATCTGCGGGTGGTTAGACATGATTGCCATGCCCATACCCAGGGCAAACAGCAGACCGCCCAGGAGGTAGTATTTCCGGAAAGCCATGATGACGCCGCCTGCAACCAGGGGCAGGTAAAAGATGGTCTGAACCTTAGTGGTGTGCCCGGCTCCGTACACCACCAGGGTAGTGGTGGCGAGGCCCACACCGACGCCGCCCGCTATTGACAGCCAGGGGTTTACGCCATTCAGGACCAAAAGCAGGTAGCAACAAAGCATACCGGCAAAGAAAATACCCGCTCCGCCGCCAATGAAGGCGCGGAAAGGCTTGCCGAGGTATTTGAGGTTGTTGCCCGCGCTGACCGTCGAAATCAGGTAGGTTGGCATCCCGCTGAAGCTCGTTCCGGTCCAGTTGGCGCGCTCGCCGGTTGCTTCGGCGTAGTCTTTCATCTCCTTCGAGGCAGCCCGGTAGCTCTGTATGTCTCCCTGCCGGAGGCCTTTGCCCGAAAACTGAGGGCTGAAGGTAACGCAGGCAACAAGCAGAAAAATAACAACTGCAGCAATGTGGGGTAGTGCTTTCTTAAAATCCATGGACGGCAAACTTATAAAAAATCCACGTCAACCTCGTAAGGGTACGTGATCAGGTAATTCATGGCGACTTCGATGGGAAAGCCCTCGAAGACGATTTGGTACAACATTTCGGTGATGGGCACCCGCAGGCGCAGGTTTTTAGCCAGGTGGCGGGTAATCATCAGGGTGCGGACGCCTTCAGCCAGTTCCTGGCTGGTGCTGCGCACTTCCTCCAGGGTCTCCCCGGTTCCGAGCCGGAACCCAAAGGTGTAATTTCGGCTTTTGCTGGAAGTAGCCGTCGCAATCAGGTCACCAACCCCGGCGGTCCCGAAAAACGCCCGGTTGTCGCTCCCCAGTGCGCGTCCGAAATGTATCATTTCGTGCAGGCCCCGGGTTATCATCATGGCCTGAACGTTTTTGCCCAGTCCGTATCCCTTCAGGATGCCGGAGCCGAGGGCAATCACATTTTTGAGTACGCCCGCAAGCTCGGCGCCGAGTACGTCGTGAGTAGAGAAAACGTGCAGCTGACTTGAAGAGAGCACTTCGGTGGAACGCCTGATCACTTCGTCGAACTTACTGGCAATAACGGAACCCGAAGGCTGACCATCGAGCAGCTCCCGCGCCAGGTTCGGTCCGGTGAGAGCCCCGGTACGAACCACTACGCTCTCCTGCAGCATAACTTCGGTCATGGTGTGGACCTGCTTGCGGTCGATGCCGAGCTTGGGCACATCATTCAGGTCTACGCCCGTAATGTCGAAACCTTTGGTTCCGTGCAACAGTACGTGGCTGGGCTCGAGGTAAGGCGTTACCGATTTCATCATGGCCCGGAAACTGTCTGATGGAACAATCGGCAGGATTAACTGGCAGCGGCCGGCGATTTCTTCGAAATCATTGAGTACCGTTACACGATCGTGCAGAGGCACTCCGAACCGGAACCTGTTCTTACGCAGTTGCTCTACCAGTTCAGGGTTACGGGAATAAACCAGCACATCGGTATTGAGGGCCAGTAAGTTGGCCATTGCCGTTCCAAATGATCCGGCACCGATTATGCCGACAGGCTCCTTTTTGGACATAGGCTATTGGGTTGCGGGCGCCAAGGTACGAACCTTAGCGGGGTAGTTGGTAGCGTAGCGGTGGCCGGTTCGGGGTAAAGGGTAAATCATTTGCCGCGCCTCAGGCGCGCGGGCTACTCGTCTTCAAGATCAAAAAGATCACCTTTGAAGCGCTCGATGGTACGTCGTTCCCGTTTTGTGGGCCGTCCGGCGCCTTTTTCCCGGAATTCGGTGCCGGCTTTGCCGACAAACCAGTCTTTGTACTTATTGAGTTCTTCCTGGGGGGTGTGGTCGGTGTAGCAGGTGACAGCAATGGGTGCACCGACTCTTTTTTCGAGCAGTTCCAGGATTTCGTATTCGAGGTTAAAGCCGTTCTTCTGCACGGTCACCCGGTCACCGACCGAAACAGAAGTGCTGGGCTTAACGACCGAGCCGTTGACCCGAACCTTGCCTGACCGGACGGTGTCTCCGGCAAGGGTTCGGCTTTTGAAGATGCGCACGGCCCACAGCCATTTATCGATACGTACTTTTTCCATATTCGTTGGTTGACAACATAACGATTGCAGGGGTAGTGATTGTTTAACCATAGGGACGGAAAGGATCAGGAGTTTACAAAAAAATGAAGGGCGGGGCCGCAGGTGCAAAGCTGGTTCGTAAAACGCTCCTTCGGGGAGTAAAACACCCTCTGCCTCCTCATAAGTTCCACATTGCACCTGCGGCCGCGCCACAAAATTCTCCTTCGGTTCGTTAAATTATCAGCAAACCAAAAGCCTACCTTTACACCAATGACTAAATTTCTACTAACCTTAAGTTTGTCGGCCCTGTTTCTGCTCTCCGCCTGCGAAGAGGAAACGGCCACGCCAACGGATTTTTCTGCTGACTTTGCTTACTTTCCCATTGAGCTCAACGAGCCGAAATACTTTGCCCTTGACAGCATCGTGCTCTTCAATACCGTTGGGGGTATTGTGTACGATACTGCCCGGCTGGAGGTGCGGGAAACCCTCGTGGAACGCTATGAGGCCGCCGACGGCACCGAAACTTTTCGCGGCGAGCGCTGGGACCGCCGACTCCCCGACGGAGAGTGGCGTTTCCGGCAAACCTTCAGCATGAGCCGCTCAAACCTGCGGGCAACCCGCAACGAAGACAACCTAAGCTTCACCAAAATGGTGTTCCCGGTCAGTGAAGGTAAACGCTGGGACGGGCACACGGCTTTCGATGACTCCCGTTCTTTTGTCGTTGGGGGAGAGTTTGTCGAAATTTATCAGGGATGGGATTACCGCTACACCAGTACTGATAACAGCATCGCGGCCGGCTCCGCCGCGCTGGATATTGAAGGTGCGGTTGTAATCGAGCAAGACGCTACCGACAACCTCATCACACAGAGCATCGCGTACGAAATCTACGCCCCGAACATCGGCCTCGTAGAACGCTTCATCGATGCCCGCCGCACACAGTGTCGTATTTGCTGCAATGTGGATACCGAACTGTGCAGTAACCTCCCCTGGAACGAAAAAGCCGAAAAAGGCTTTATCCTGAAAGAAACATTCCTGAGATAACCACCGGATGATGAGAAACCGCTAAAACGGTAGATCTGATCACCTGACTTTTGTAACCCGCAACGTATGGACCTGATAGAAATAGGCTGGACGAGTAAGCCCCACGGCCTCAAAGGCGAAATAAAACTCCGTATTTCAGAATTTTACGAAGACGACCTCTTCGCCGCAACGTCCGTGTTGATCGGAGACCCGCCCGTGCCCTACTTCGTGGAGCAACTGCGCGCCGGCGGAGCTGTGATCGGGAAATTCGAAACCCTCGATTCGCGCGAGGAGGTCGCCCTTCTTGCCGGTAAACCCATCTGGTTGTTGGCCTCGCAGGTCACCGCTGTAGAGGACCCTGAAGAGAAAACACCCTGGGAGGCTCTGGTGGGCTATTCCATCCGCGCCGAAGGTTATCCGCTGCTGGGCCCCATCACCGGCATCATGGACCTGCCGGAACACTACCTGGCCGAACTCAAGCACGACGGCAAGGATATCCTCGTCCCGCTGCACGAAAACCTCATATCCGACCTGGAGGAAGAAGGTAAGATTCTGCAAATGGTCCTCCCCGAGGGGTTGCTTGATTTGAACTAAACCCGCATTGCTGTTTTTACTGCGCCAGCCCACTTTCCCAAAGGTTGAGGTCTGACGCTCCGAATCCCAGTGATCTTGTAACGAAAAAAGCGCTCAGCGACCAGGCTGCCGAAAACGGAAACCTGAACGCTGAGCGCTTAGTCGTTAAAAACGAATTGCCTGAAGCAGGCAGCGGGTTATTGAACTACTACCCGTCCGGTTTCAACACCACTCGGCCCTGAAATCTGGTAGAGGTAAACGCCGGCGGGAAGCGTGGCAACGTTCCAGTTTACGGTACGAAGACCTGCTCCGTTGCTGAGTATCTGTTTGCGAAGTACCCGGCCATCGGTAGCCAGTAGTGAAGCTGTCATGCGCTCGCTTGTGGGGGCGTTAAAGCTGATGTTTAACTGTTCGAAAGCAGGGTTGGGCGAAACGGATGTTCCGTAGTCAGCGATTGGGTTGCGGGTGGCAACGAAGGGGTCACGGTCAATAACGGCTCCCATAAGAAACTCTACGTTGAGGCCCCAGTCGGCCAGGATGGTGCCAAAGCCAAGTCCACCGCCTTCGGCGGGAAAGATTTCGAGAGCGTTGCTTCCGTCTCCACAGTTGTTGTTTGTACTCCATATCGCAGCATTTCCGGTATAATCCACAGAATCCTGAGCGTTGAAGTAGAGATCAGTAAAGTTTACACTGATGAGGAAGCTGCTTGCGTCGGTTAGTTCAACGGGGGTAGAGAAGTTGAAACTGGTAAAAGCGATTCCGTTTTCAGGGACGATGAGGTCGCCAACGGTGATGGTATCGCTGGTGCCGATGAGCGCGCCCAGGTTTCCGTCTGCATCGAGGTCAGCGAAAATCTCTGCTGAAATAGCCCGGTCGGAGATGTTGTCGTCGGCTACTGAAAACGCAACGAGAACCTCACTCACCGTCAGGTTGGTTGCTTCCGAGAGGCTGACACGCTGCAGTTTGCGCAGATCGAAGAAGGAGTTGGTGCCACCTACGAATCCGGTAGCGGGATCATTCGGTACGAAGTTGGTGACACTGTCGGAGCAAGGCTGCGCCAGAATAGTGGGGAAGAGGGTATCGGCAACAACTACTTTGTCGTATCCGCCCAACTGAGGAATGGCCGCAGCACCTACGTTTGTTGTGGCAGACTTGGCCGCATCCACCACTGGGAGTTGCTGTGCAGCAACAGACAGTGAGGTGCAAATTGAAAATAGGGTGAAAAGTAAAATCTGTTTCATTCGAAATGGTTTTTTAGAGGGGGTTAATACAGGGTGTGGCCGTACTCATGAAGAGCGGCACATTGATAATACCCGTAAGGTGAGACGGAGGTTCCGCCAAAACAAACTATTGTCGGCTGTTAACCAAACTTTACGATGGGCGGTAAGCTGCCATCTGTCGCGCGATGTACTTCCCGATGATGTCGAATTCGAGGTTTACCTTGACACCCGGCGCGAGTGCTTTGAAATTGGTGTGCTCGTAGGTGTACGGAATGATGGCTACTTTGAAGGTGTCGTCAACCGGCTCCACGACGGTAAGCGAAACACCGTTGATGCATACGCTGCCCTTATCGACGAGTAAGGTTTCCGGGCTGAGCGCGTAGCGAAACGTAAAGTACCAGCTTCCGCCGGCCTCTTCCACTTTCAGGCATTCGCCTACGGTGTCTACGTGGCCCTGTACGATGTGGCCGTCGAGGCGGGCTCCGGCCATCATGGCCCGTTCCAGGTTTACGGTGTCGCCGGTTTTCCAGTCTCCGAGTCGGGTGCGATCCAGGGTTTCCCGGATGGCGGTAACGGTGTGGGTGCCATCTTCGAGGGCAACAACGGTCAGGCAAACGCCGTCGTGCGCAAGGCTTTGGTCAATCTTCAGCTCACCGCTTATCGGGGAGGCCACCGTGAAGTGAACATTGTCCGCTTCGTGTTCGATGTGGGTGATCTTGCCGGAGGCTTCTATTATTCCTGTAAACATGTATAAGCAATTAGGGAATTAGGAACTGATTAAACGGAAATTAGTTATCGAAAAGCCGGCTTTTTTCCAAGGATGTTTGTTTGGGGTGGGGGAGCTGTTGACTTGGGAAACCCCCAAGCCAACCCCTTCCCCACAGGGGAGGGGCTTTTGAAAACGCCAGGCGTTTAGAGGGCAAGATCATCCCTGAAGAGCCATTTGGGGACCATACTACTGGACATTTTTGGTTCCCTCTCCGCTGAGCCTTAAAGCGAAGCTTGCTGGAGAGGGCGGAGGGTGAGGTAGAAAATCAAAAATGTCCAGTAGTATATTTTGGGACTTGTGTAGGTCAATGGTCCGCTACGATTTTAGGTAACTCTGGCCCCATACAACTTTGTCTCCTTGATCACTGCATGCGTTTTAGGCGTGTGTGGGATTATCCAGCACTTGCGCTTTAATGCTTTTTCGTCCGGCGAAGAATGAAACGATCATTCATAGCTAAGTCGATTTAACACCAAAGAAGTCTAAGCTCACAGCCCGTCTTGTATGCCTGCCGGCGGCTATTCTCCTTTGCGCAACAGTTTCAGCCTTGGTTCGGACGCCTTTACCTCCGGTGAATAGCGGGGATGAGCGACCTCTGGTCGCGTAATTGGTACGTAGGGATTTAATCGGAATAAAACTCCTCCATCGATGCCTTCGACTATTTTCATTGCGCAGCTACTTCGGCCTTGGCCCCGGCCACTAATGCGGTTGCTGGTGGCCGTTAAGAAAAGCAAGTTGTATGAGCCAACACAGAGTTGCTGAATTTCCGAAGGGCTTCGACTCCCGATAGTTTCAGACTTCGAAGGATCAGTTTGAGGCGAGTTTTTGCTTTTTAGGCCAGCAGTGACCGTATTAGTGATCAGCCGGGGACACAGCCTGAGGGGGTTGCTTCTTTACCCCGTTAAAGAAGGCCGCCGGCAGGCAAGGTAAGACGGGCGGTAAAGCGTGCCTGCTGCCGGTGCCCAAGGACTGTGCTTCTTCCCGTTTTGCCCGTTCATTTTTTCTTGATAAAAAACGAACCAAAAAATCAAGGCTGTGCCACCGGCTGATCGTGGAATCCAATTTTAGAAGCCTAAAATGGAAAAACTCGCGGCGGCGTTGGTTGGGTTGTTTCTAAACCCATCGATCCTTTGAGGTCTGGATGGCTACTCCCTGGGCTTTGAGAACGCTCAGACAGTTTCCATTTTTAAACGGCTTCAAAAACCGGATTCCACTGCCGGTGCCAAGGCCGAAGGCGGAGTGTCGGAGTTCTGTGCTTTGCTTTCAATTACGGTGTTTAGAGAATCAAGGATAAGCTTTGGTCCGGCTGCCTTCACCTCCGGTGAATAGCAGGGATTAACGACTTACGGTCGCTTGATTGACGGGTTGGATTTAATCAGAGTAAAACTCCTCCATCGATGCCTTCGACTATTTTCATTGCGCAGCTACTTCGGCCTTGGCCCCGGCCACTAATGCGGTTGCTGGTGGCCGTTAAGAAAAGCAAGTTGTATGAGCCAATACGGAGTTGCTGCATTTCCGAAGGGCTTCGACTCCCGACAGTTCCAAGACTTCGAAGGGCAAGTTTGATGGCGAATTTTTGCTTTTTAGGCCAGCAGTGACCGTATTAGTGATCAGCCGGGGACACAGCCTGAGGGGTTTGCTTCTTTGCCCTGACAAAGAAGGCCGCCGGCAGGCAAGGTTAGACGAGCGGTGACGTGTGTTCACTCGGAGTAAGGCTCCTCTGCCGGTGCCAAGGCCGAAGGCGGAGGAACTGAACTCTGCGTTCTGCACTCTACACTTTGATTGCTGAGCGAATATTTAGAATCCCGATCCGGTCCGACTCTTCTGAAAACTGAAGTTCGGCATTGAGGGCCGCCGGCAGGCAAGGTGAGACGAGATGTATGACGAGATATGACGCTGTTGCCACCCTGCAAGATTTGCTAAGCACGGAAATAAAGTCTTCTCATTGGCTACAAACTGTAGCGGACCATTGTAGGTAGGATAGAGGAGCTTGTGAAAATGCTATACGCTTTGGGTTGTAAGCTGTTAGCGGTAGCTATGATTCACAGATTGAAAACCTAGAATCGAATCCTACGCACCAGCCGAGACTCCCGACTCCAGACTCCCGACTCCAGACTCCAGACTCCAGACTCCTTACCCAATGGTGATTTCAGTAAAGTCGATTGGTACGGTAACCATTACGGCGCGCTTGCCGTAAAAGATACCAGCGGTCTTTAGTTTTCCGTCGACAGAAAAGCTGGTAGGAGGTTGAGTCAGACCTGCGAGCCGTATTTGTGCAGTACGGAAGCCGGGGTTGTATTCTCCTTTGATGGTTTGGGTCAGCGAGATCTTCTTAGCGCTTCGTTTGATCGTGTAGGTCCGTTCGGTGTACTGCTCTGCCTGGTAGCCGTAACCTTCGCCGGCATCCCAGTAAAAGGTACTACTGCCTTCTTTGGCGAGGTAGACGTTCAGCTCCAGGTTACGGAGCGTACGCATTTCGGCGGTACTCTGTACCACATCTACCATCGGCAGTGTCGCGCCTGCGCGGACGAAGACCGGAATCCGGTCTTTTTTTATTTTCGCCGTAATCTTTTGCTTCCCCTGGTGCAGGTCTCCGGTCCAGAAGTCGTACCATTCTCCTTTGGGGAGGTAGACCTGCATCCGGGTGATACCTTTTTTCAGAACGGGAGCAACCATCAGGTCTTCGCCGTAAAGAAATTGATCACCGAATTTGAGGCAGTTCGCATCCGTCTGGTCGTAGAAAAAGAGGTTGCGGAGGACAGGGACGCCCGTGGTGAGGTGCTGTTGGAAACTGCTATAGAGGTAGGGGAGCAGCCGGTACCGCATCTCGATGGCTTTGCGGTTGTGCTTGGTATGAACTTTCCCGTGAACCCAGGGCTCCTGATCCTGCCGGTTTGCTTCTTCGGCTTTCTTTACTGCGTCGGCTTCCACTTCTGCGGCACCATCGGAGTTGTTGCCCATACTGTGGACGCGCATTACGGGGTGGAAGACGGCGAGCTGAAGCCAGCGGGTAAACATTTCTGGTGTGGGGTTGTCCACGAAGCCGCCAATGTCGGTTCCCACCATGCTGAAGCCACTGATGGCCATGCGGATACACTGGCGGTTGGCGATCTGGAGGTGTTCCCAGCTGGCGATGTTGTCTCCCGTCCAGAGGGCAGCGTAGCGCTGCCCGCCGCTGAAGCTGGCCCTGCCCAGCAGAAACGGACGCTTTGCGGGTTTCAGCGCCTTGAGACCGTCGTAGCTGGCCCTGGTCATCTGCATTCCGTAGATGTTGTGGGCTTTTTTGTGGTTGGTAGGGTCTCCGTCGAAATCGTGACCTACATCGTCCGGAAAGGTGAGGTGGTTGACCTTGAAGACTGCGGGTTCGTTCATGTCGTTCCAGAAGCCGCTGACGCCCTGATCTACGTAGAGCTCTTTGTAAAGTGGTCCCCACCAGTCACGTACGTAAGGATCGGTGTAGTCTGGCCAGACGCATTCGGGCGGCCATACCGGGCCTACCATCAGTTCACCGGAGGTACGGCGGCAGAACACGTCTTTCTCCATGCCGTCGGCGTAGACGTGGTAGTCTTTGTCTACTTTGATTCCCGGGTCGATCATTACTACGGTGTGGAAGCCGTCATCTTTGAGGTCAGAGATCATTCCCTTCGGGTCGGGAAAGTACTCTTTATTCCAGGTAAAGCACCGGTAGCCGTCCATATAGTCGATGTCGAGGTACAGGGCGTCACAGGGGATTTTCTTGTCCCGGAAAGACTGAGCGAGTTCCCGAACCCGGCTTTCTGGGTAATAGCTCCAGCGACACTGGTGGTAGCCCATCGCCCACAGTGGTGGCAACTCGGGTGTACCGGTGAGGTGATGGTACCGGGCGGCAACGTCGTTCAGCTGGGGGCCATTGATGAAGTAATAATCGAACTCGCCTCCGTCGGCCCAGATGGTGGTCAGGCCGTTCTTATGGCTGTTGAAGTCGAAGTGAGTTTTGTAGGTATTGTCGAGGAAGAGGCCGTAGGCAATTCCGTCGCGCAAGCCGTAGTAGAAGGGGATGCTACGGTAAACTGTTTTGTGTTGAGGGCCGAAAGCGAAGGAGTCTTCGTTCCAATTGGCCCAGTCGGTACCCTGCAGATTGGTGTCCCAGGCTTTATCGCCGAGGCCGTAGATGGCTTCGGATTTGTCGGTTTTCAATTGAATGCGGACCTGCTCGAGGCCGCGGTTGAGCGTGGAGCGCCCGTAGAAGGGCGCCGCGAACTCGTGAACGGTTTTACCGGAGCTTTGATCAACGATCGTAACCTGGCCGTCGGCTTTAGCAATTTCCAGCGTCAGCGCAGCGGTACTGATGAGGTAGTGAGTTTTATGCTCCTCCATCCCCACCTTTGCATCCTGCGGCCCCGCCTTGTCGGAAACGGCGTAACTGAAATCACGACCGGGTTCTCCTACAGAAAAACGCAAACGGACCACTGAGTCGTTCCATATTTCGAGGTTCAACTCGGCCTTACCTTCGGTATGGACCACAAATTTGTACTTGCCTTCCTGGGTGATTCCTGACACTTTTCCGGTCGAGTGTTCGTAGTAGACGTCATCGAACCTGTTGGTTCCCAGTGCTTCCGCTTCGTGGGTGAGGTTTGCGTCGGGGGCGTAAGGAAGGGTTACTTTTTTTTTGAGCTTGGCCATGTATTGGGGTATTCGGCCAGCAAGGTAATAACAAGTTACAAGTTTCTGCGCACGCCCGAAACCGGAAAATGCCGCTACTGCTTATTGAGGGCCCAGTCGTATTCCTTGAATTCAATGTCTGTGCCCGCTGGAATCTCAGTCGTTGCGTATTTATTGAGGTAGTTTTTCAGGTCGCCGAAATCCTCTCCGTACCAATCAAAAATCTTTGAAACCATCACTTTGTCTGCGGTAATGGTGTTGTAAGCACCGTTGCGGATGAAGCTTTTTGTGCGGCTTTCGAGGAGACTGTTGAGGTTGGCGGCAGTGAACGCTTTATTGGGCAGGGGAGGGCAGGAAGCTGCAGCACAGTTGACGGCAAAGTGAATGCGGGCGTCTTTGTAACGGGGGCGGATGATGTCGTGCTCAATGTTATTGAGGCTGTAGGTTTTTCCGCCGATGTTGATCCATTTTACGTCCCATGGCTTGCCGCCGTGGAGGTCGGTGATGGATTTTACGGGGTAGTTCTTCAAAATGAGTTTCAGGGTGTTGGCGTTGTAAGCATTGATCCAGAAGGCCATGCTTTCGCTGCGGCTCCAGTCGCTTTGCGGTGCATTTTCGCTCAGTTCGGCGAGGTAAGTGTCTAATTTAGCCTCGTCGTTTTTCAGGCCTCCGTAGTTTACGTTGCCGGCGGCGTTCACGTATTTGCCGAGCAGACTATTGAAGGCGGCGTGGTCGGGTTTTGCGGGTTTTGCAACAACTTCTTCCTTCGGTTCTTCGGTTGCTTCCATCGCTGTGGATGGCGTGGGGGGAGCAGGTGCTGGAGCGGTCATTTCTTTAGCAGGCGCGGCCGCAGGTGCCGTTACCGGACCGTTGGGCGCAGGGGACGTCGAGGCCGTTGTAGCTGCAGGCTTTGTCGCCTTCGGAGGAGCCGGTTTGCTTGCTGTTGCTTGCGCAGTAGGTGTTTTGGGCTTTACGTCCGGCATCGCCATTTTGTCCTCGTCGATCACTTCGGGGTTGGCTTCGGTGGTGTGCTCTACCTGGTCTTTGGGCATTATGGTTTCTGCCGAGGGCTCAGTGCCTACTGTTGGGGCTGTAGATGTCTCTGTTGTGACGGCCTCTTCAGTTGGCGGAGTAGAATTTCCGCAAGAGAGGATTACAACAGGGAAAGCAAGGATCAGGAGGCAGCGTCGTAGCATAATTAGATTGTTTTGAACATCAGTTCTAACGCACGCAGCGGTGGATAGTGTTCAACAACATCAGGAAAGAAGGTCGGGATGCGGCAGATTGGCCTGCGTAACGGTTCCGCAGCCTGTGGAATGCGCGCTACGCCTGCTCTCTGGGGTGGGCCTCAACCCGTTTTACGGGCAGATCCGCCTGCACTCTGCTGGGTTGAGCCCATAAAAAAAGCCCGGTCGCAAAGCGACCAGGCTAATGTACCCGGAATGCGGGTTGGCGGAGGAAGAGGGATTCGAACCCCCGGTGGCTTTCACCACGTCGGTTTTCAAGACCGGTGCATTAAACCGCTCTGCCATTCCTCCGGAATGCGGTTTGCATTAAAAGTTGTTTCCCAAAAACAGACCCGGAACTCAGCGAAGAGGACCGGGCCGTTGTTTATCTAGGAAGATAAGTGCCGAAGGGGGGAGTCGAACCCCCACGCCCGAAAGCACACGTCCCTGAAACGTGCATGTCTACCAGTTTCATCACTTCGGCAAGGAAGTAGTTCAAAAACTTTAAAGTATTCTACCCGGAGGGGGAGAAGTCTTAACGATCGCAAAACCATCAGGGAAGTCAGTATTTGCGGTCAGGTTGACCATTAAAGTTCATGTAACACGATGGATAAAACGCCGTTGCGTTTTCGTGGGCCGCAAAGGTAATACGGTTGGTTGTATTTCCAAGCGAAGTTAAGGATTTTTTTTGCCCGTTTCGTTTGGTGTACAGCTTCGTGGTTTGAACCTGAGGATTTGAAGAGGTTTAGCGCAGCTAAACCTGCAGTTTATCCTTCAGGGAAACCCTAAACTGCACTTGTACCGTCGGTGGGAATCGAACCCACACTTCCGAAGAAACTGGATTTTGAATCCAGCGCGTCTACCAATTCCGCCACGACGGCTCGTGTAACTTTTCCTTTAACTCAACGAGAAACAAGGAAAGTTGCGGTACTTCCCGTCGGAAGCGCGGCAAAGGTAATCAAGCCACGATAAACTACAAGAAGAAATTTAAATACTTTCTTCTTCGAAGGTATTTTGGGCTTGTGTTTCGAGTTACTGCGCTTTGCCCTTCTCCGGAGTAGTGGTTTTTAGTTGACAAGTACTCCCTCCAGATCGTATTCCGTTGCCGCGTCGATTTTCACGTTTACCATATCACCGGTGCGGAGATATACGTCTTTTGCTGAGATGTGGACCTCGTTGTCTACGTCGGGGCTATCGAATTCTGTACGGCCGACGTAAACGTCGTTGTCTTTGCGGTCGATAATCACGCGCAGGGTCTGTCCTACTTTTTCTTCGTTCAGCTCCAGGCTGATGTCTTGCTGAATGGCCATAAGGCGGTTTGCCCGTTCAGCTTTGACTTCGGCGGGAACATCGTCCGGGTAATCATGGGCGATGGTGTCTTCTTCGTGGCTGTACTGGAATACGCCCAGTCTTTCGAAGCGCATTTCGCGGACGAAATCACACAATTCCTCGAACTCCTCTTCTGTTTCGCCGGGGTGACCGACGAGGAAGGTCGTCCGGATAGCGATGCCCGGTACTACCTCGCGGGCGTAGTTGATCAGATCGGTGGTTTCAGCGCGGGTGACCTGGCGGCGCATCCGCTTAAGTACTTCGTCGGAGGCGTGCTGCAGCGGAATATCGAGGTAGTTGCAAACTTTCGGCTGGGCGGCCATCACGTCGAGGATGTCGCGGGGGAATTTGCTTGGGTAAGCGTAGTGCAAGCGGATCCACTGCAGGCCTTCTACTCCGCAGAGGGCGTTGAGGAGCTCAGGCAGTGCGCGTTTTTTATAAATGTCGAGGCCGTAGTAGGTAAGCTCCTGTGCGATGAGCATCAACTCTTTTACGCCGTTTTTTACGAGGTGCTCGGCTGATGCGACGAGGTCTTCGATGGTTCGGCTGGTATGGTCTCCACGCATAAGCGGGATGGCGCAGAATGAGCACGTACGGTTGCAGCCTTCGCTGATTTTGAGGTAGGCGTAGTGCGCCGGCGTAGTGATGAAGCGCTCACCGATGAGCTCGTGCTTGTAATCGGCTTCCAGGCGGGCGAGGAGGCCGGGCAATTCCATGGTGCCGAAGAAGTCGTCCACTTCGGGGATACCTTCTTCGAGGTTGTCTTTGTAGCGCTGACTGAGGCAGCCGGTAACGTAGAGTTTATCGATCTCGCCTTTGCCCTTTTTATCGGCGTAAAGCAGGATGGTGTTGATGCTTTCTTCTTTGGCCAAATCAATGAAGCCGCAGGTGTTAACGATCACCACGTTGGCGTCGTCTTCGCCGTCGTGTTTCCCGTCGTGTTCGACTTCGTAATCGTTGGCCATCAACTGAGTGATGATGTTCTCGGAATCAACCAGATTCTTGGAACAGCCGAGGGTGACAACGTTTACTTTGTCCGGACGTAGCGTTTTGGTCTTCATAAATTTTCGCTTAGCGGCCGCAAAGGTACGGAATTGGGAATTGGGGAACTAGAAATTAGGGAATTAGAAACTAGGGAACTAGAAACTAGGGAATTAGAAACTAGGGAACTAGGGAATTAGAAACTAGAAATTAGGGAACTAGGGAATTAGAAACTAGAAATTAGGGAACTAGAAACTAGAAACTAGGGAACTAGAAACTAGGGAACTAGGGAACTAGCTCCTAGTTCTCTAGCTCCTGATTCTCTAGCTCCTAGTTCCTAATTCCTAGTGTAGTCAGGAACCGGCGGACTTCCGCCGCGGTGGTGATCTGACGCTCGTATTCCGGGAGGCCGGGAATGCCCATATATACGGCGGGGTTTTGGTGTTGCATCGGGCTTTCGAGCGTTGCGAAAGCGGTGGCGTGGAACTCAGTAACGCCGGTGTAGGTAACCATTTCGGCAACGTTCTCCGGTGTGATGCCGCAGCCGGGGAGGATGCCGATGCGGTCGCCCGCCCGGGCGACGAGTTGGCGGATGAGCTCTTTGCCTTCGGGGACAGTAGCGGCCTGACCGGAGGTCAGGATCCGGTTTACGTTCAGGTCAATGAGGGTTTCCAGGGAGGCGAAGGGATCGGCGCTTACGTCGAAAGCGCGGTGGAAGGTGACGGAGAGGTCGGGCCCTGCTTCTTCAACCATTCTTTGCACCTGCGTTCGCGCCACAGTACCGTCCAGTTCCAACATCCCGAACACTACGCCGGTAACGCCGATTTTACGACACTCAGCGATGTCTTTTGCCATCGCGTCGAGCTCCCAATCGGTGTAGACAAAATCTCCGCCGCGCGGACGAATCATGACCATTATGTCGATATCGACCGTATCGCGGCACGCCCGGATGGAACCCAGGCTGGGCGTGATGCCACCTTCAACGAGTGCGGCGCAAAGTTCTACCCGTTGGGCTCCGCCCGCCTCGGCGGCTACGGCGTCGTCGACGGATTGGAGGCATACTTCGAAGAGCATTGTATTGGTGTTTTGGATCGTTGGATCTTTGGTTGGGATAATTAACTAGCCTGCTGCCTTTATTTTAAACCCAGGCACCACCATTTCATTTTCAATGGCTTCCGTTTGTACGGCATAATCGAAGCCCGACTGAATGCAAAAAGCACCCGTTTCACCCTGCTTATTCAGCGCAATGAAGCCCACCTGAATGTCTTTCCAGTCCGGATTTTTACTGATTACACGCTCTACCGCGAGGCGGCAGGCATCGGTAGGCGAATGGCCCTGGCGCATAAACTCGACGACCAGAAAACAGCCGCAGGCACGGATGACGGCCTCGCCCCAGCCGGTGGCCGTTGCGCCACCGATTTCATTGTCGACGTACAAACCGGAGCCGATCAGCGGCGAATCGCCCACCCGGCCGTGGTACTTGAAGGAAGCACCGCTGGTGGTGCACGCACCGGCCAGGTCGCCGTTTTTATCGAGCGTAAGCAGGCCGATGGTGTCGTGGTTTTCTACGTTGATTTTGGGCCGATAGTCTGGGTTTTTAGTCTTCCAGTTCGCGAGTTGTTCCCGGCCCCAATCGGTGAGCAGTTCTGTTTCTTTCATGCCCTGGCTGAGGGCAAAATCTTTGGCTCCCTGGCCAACGATCATTACGTGGGGCGTGCGCTCCATCACCATGCGCGCTACGCTGATGGGGTGGAGGATGTCCTGTACGGCGGCTACGCTTCCACAGTCGCCACTTGGGGCCATGATGCAGGCATCGAGGGTCACGATGCCGTCGCGGTCGGGGTAGGAGCCGATGCCTACGGTGTGTACTTCAGGGTCGGCTTCGGTGACCATCACGCCTTGCTCGGCGGCGTCGAGGGCGGAGCCGCCGGCGGTTAAGATTTCCCATGCTTTGGCGTTGGCCATCTGACCGTGCTTCCAGGTAGAAATCACCACGGGGCGTGTTGCTTTGCCGGGCGCGGCCGCAGGTGCAGTGTCGTCTGCATCGCATGCGGACAAGAGTGGAGCCGCAGCGGCGGCTGCGGGCAAAGCGCGGAGGAAGTTTCTTCTGGTGGTCACAACGATGTTTTTTTGATTTAGGGACTTAGCTGAAGAGCCGCCTCCGCGATTTTTCGAGTGGCGTGTGCGAGGCGCTTAACCCTTTGGAACCTGCATGGTGAGGCAGTGCAGCGACCCGTGCTGCTCGATGAATGGCCGACAATCTAAAGAAACTACTTTAAAACTGGTCTTCGAGCGAATAATTTCGGCCGCGGCGGCGTCCGTTTTCCGGCCGGGATGGTCCTTTGGCTCGTCGTCGAAGTAAGTTGGCAGAAAAAGCGTGTCGCCGCTCAGCAGGAAATTGGCGTAGGTGGCGGGGAGGCGGTGTCCGTCTTCACGACTCTTCACCGCTGGTGGCCAGGGTAGGGGGATGAGGTCGTATGCTTTGCCGTCGAGGGTTCGGAACTCTTTTAGTTCGGCCTCCATTTTTTGGAGCTCTTCAAAGTGCTCGTCCGTCGGGTCGTCGCAGCGGACGTAAGCGATTTGGCCGGGGCTGACGAAGCGGGCCAGGGTGTCTATATGGGCATCGGTATCGTCACCGGCAAGTTCGCCGTGGTGGAGCCAGAGGATGCGCTCGAAGTCGAAGTATTCCTCCAGGGCGGTTTCGGCGGCGGCCTCGTCGGGCCAATCGTTACGGTTTTTACTCAGCCAGCATTTGCTCGTTGTGAGGATAGTTCCTTCGCCATCGGATTCGAGGCTGCCGCCTTCCAGAACGATATCGGCGCGGCGATAGCCCGCTTCGGGGAACTCGGCGCGCCAGAGTCTTTGCGTCACGGCGTCGTCATTGATGGCTTCGAACTTATCCCCCCAACCATTGAAGGTGAAGTGGTTGAGCACCAGGGTGTCTTCGCCGTAGATGGTAGTGATTGGCCCGTAGTCTCTGATCCAGCAATCGTCGGTAGGGCAGGCCATTACTTCGCCTTCGTAGGTGTCTGCGTATTTTTCAAAGTGTTCCTCGTCGGTTACGATCAGCAGTACGGGCGTCACTTTGTTTACGGCATTGGCCGCGGCGATTATGGCCGTCGTCGCGGAGTCCAGGCTGTTAGCCCAGTCTCCGTCGCGGCGGGGCAGGGTGAAGAGAACCCGTTGTTGTGGTTCCCATTCGGCGGGGAGGCGCATGGTCATTGGCAGAGGATGTAATTGCCCGGCAAAGGTAAATTATCTGGCGGGGACGCAGGTGCAAAGAAGGTTTTGGGGGGTGGCTCCTCTGGCTTTGAAAGGGGGGGGCGGAGATGTTATTCGTTTATATACGTTTATAAACGCAAGTATGCGTTTAAAAAACGACTAAATGGCGAGTCAGGCCGGTACTTTGAAAAAAGGACCATATGGAACGCATTACTATCCGTCGCGAACATCAAAACGGCTACATTTACTACAGCTTCAAACCCCGGGGCTTTATCGAAGACTTTTATACCCGCTGCGGCGGCATCGTCGGGATTGGCTTCGACAAAATGGCTGGCCGCTGGACGGCTCCGGCGCGGGAAGAAACGCTGACCCGGCTGCGGCAGATCTTCGGCCAGGATGCCTTGATTTGGCTGGACGGACCGCCTCCGGGGCGAGCTGTATCACCTCAGCCTGCACCACCCGTAACCCCGCAGAAGAAGGTGGCGAGCGACCGTCTTCCAGTCCGGGAGAAAGCCGGTGAGTTACCGGTTCACTGGCGGGAAGCGTTGCATCGGACGGAAGAGCAGCTGAAGGTGAAGCGGTATAGTTATTCCACGGTGAAAGGATACCTGAGTCACTTACGTGCTTTTCTGGCAGCTCATCCGGGAATCAAAACGGCAGAAGTAACCAGCGAGGTAATCCGCACGTACATCGTTAAGCGGGCCCAGACAGGTAACTATTCCGAATCCACGCAAAATCAGATGTTGAACGCGATTAAATTCTGGTTGGAACAAGTAGAAGGAAAGGGAAAAGCTTTTATTGACCTGCGGCCGAAAAAGAGGACTATTCTGCCGAAGGTGTTAAGTGTTGAAGAGGTCCGGCGTCTGTTTGGAGCCATCAGCAATACGAAGCACCGGTGCATTCTGAAGATCATCTACGGAGGAGGGCTGCGGCTGAGTGAAGTAGTGAATCTTCGCATAGCGGATATTCATTCTGATCGCTTACAAATATTTGTCAACGGCGGCAAGGGTAAGAAAGACCGCTACACGACGCTATCCGCCAAATTCCTTACGGAGTTGCGGCAGTACTTCCGTGAATACCAGCCACAACACTGGCTGTTTGAGGGCCAGACCGGTGGACAGTACAGCAAGCGTTCCGTCCAGGCAATTTTGCGTAAGGCAGTCGATAAAAGTGGGGTCAACCCTTTGTGTACTGTACATACTCTGCGCCACAGTTATGCTACGCATTTATTGGAATCTGGTGTCTCTCTTCGGCACATCCAGGAACTCCTTGGACACGCCAATAGCTCAACTACGGTAACCGTCCGAGCAACTACAGGTCCAAGTCCTTCCATTTGGCCCACGCCCCCGGCAGCAACTCCTCCAACCGGTTAACCTTATGGCTCCCGATGCGCTTAAGCACATCTTTGAGCCAGTCACGCGGGTTGACATCGTGCTCCTTACACGAGGCAAAGAAAGAATACATCATCGCCGCGCGCTGAGCGCCCTTGTTGGAGCCAGCGAACATATAATTCTTGCGCCCCAGCGCCAGCGGACGGATCTTGTTTTCGATCTGGTTATTGTCGATCTCGACCCGACCGTCTTCGAGGTAGTGGCGCAGGCGGGGCAGGTGGTTTTTGGCGTAGCCCAGGGCCTTGCCGATGTTACCCTTGGTCAGGTTATTTTTCTGATGGTGGTCGACCCATGCGAGCAGACCTTCGTAGGCCGGGCGGGCGTAACGCTGGCGGATTTTCAGACGTTGCTCAGGTGTGCAGTTATAGTCACGGCAGATCCGCTCGATCCGGTACAGGTACTGGAAGGCA
>NZ_VOXD01000032.1 GCF_008014675.1 Neolewinella aurantiaca
GTTATACCATATCGACATCTCGCTAGATTTTGTCGATCGCGCCCTGACTACCGTAACTTACCAGCAGGTCTACGACTGGGAAACCGCCAACACCTGCCCGACGCGATACACTCAGCTAAGAGTGCTCCGAGAGAGGACGGAATCGGCCACGGCCGCAGCCTAACAGAGGGAACATTTTAGTTTTAAGTGTTGATGGCATCTCACTTAAAACCATCAAAACATTCCGTCATATTATCATTATAAAAGCACTCTATTTTCACTCCATCATAAAGTGCAACAAAATCAACACTTTGCAGTTCATTTAAAGAGCGACTCAAGTTACTATCTGATTTTGGCAATCCTATCCCATAGTATATTGACACCCAATCAAACTTCCGAAGCAAGTATCTTAATGACTCAATATATTCGTCAGAATTCTTGATACGTTTAATCTTATCAAAATCTGACTTAGTAAATTTATCTTTATTTTCAAAATAAAGAACTACTCCATTTTTAAATGATATTATATCGGGTATAACCGATTTCTCGTTTTTTGAATCTTTACTTTTCTTATTGCTATGTAATACATAGCCCGTACCACTCTGAGGAAAATCAAAGCAGACTATTGACCAGCCCAAATCACTTAAATGGCTTAGCATTCCAACAGTTAATTCAGCTTCATCCATAATTACCCATCTCTCCACAAGGCACCGTCAGTAAATAGAATTGCATCAGCAAAGTAGCTGTATACTCGGATATGTTTTACCTTACTGTAAGTTGATCCATATCTGACTTGCATATAATATCGAGGTATCTCTGATTTTTTTAGTTCCTTAAATGATTTAGCAAGAATATTTTTGTTCTCGCTCTTCTGAACAGCTTTTGTAAAATCATCTATAGATGCTTTTTCACTATGAAGCTCTAAGCGATAATTTTTAATCTCTATACTTCCCCATGCCAAAACAAGATTATACTTCCTCTCCTCAAATGATTTACCTTCTCTACATATCAAGTAGTCAATTGCTGCTAAAGCTCCTGGATATGGATCGCCTCTAAACTTGGCATTAACTTGATAAATTACCGTCTTGCTCCTAGACCGAAGCAATTCGCCAATTTGATAGTTCATTCCATCCTTTCTGGTAAGATATTCAATTAGATAGGATGTGTCTACCTTTACTGTAGCACTTACAGGAGACATATTTTCATGTCCGCCTTTTCTATTGAACTCCTTACTCATGAATGTACTACGTTCCATTACTGAACGTAAGCCGAGAGAAGCCTCAAGTCCAGTCACTACTCCTTTTTTCTTAATTGATAAAATGAGGTCGTTCATTGTACTGAACATCAAATTCATTTCATCATCCGAACTATCTGGACTTCCAGCATATTGAAAATCTGGCTCATATTTCAGCCCCTTTTTATCCCTATTTGGGCAATCTTCTATTGCGTTTCCATCATTTAAATCAGACGGAAAATAATATAACAATGCAGGAATTTTGTGAATTTTCATTACATCCAACAGAGCCTTAAACACTAATGGGTTTATTTTATCCCATCTACTAGGGACTCCTTTCCTATCAATAATTACTCCCTCAGGATAGATGTAGAATGCTGGCACTTGATTTTCAACAGATGCAGCTAGTCTTGCAAATCTTTGAAATGCATTATGACCAGTACCAGCCTCTGAACTCACTTCAATAGAGAAAATGGGCTCGTGATCGAGTTCTACGATTACGTCAGGTGCATCTAAATAGAGTATGTTTTTGATGTGATGAGGCATAGTGTGAAAAAAAGCAGAGTTGTTTGCATCACTCTCGTACATTTTACTGTACATCACCTCATAATTCTTTAAGTCTGTGTTCTCGACAATAAACTTAGCAAATGGAAGAGCACTATGCCAGATCCGAAACCTCATGTAGATATTGTTTGATCGCTAAAGCTACAGCTTTTGCCAGTAATGGAGGCACAGCGTTTCCTGTTTGAACACGAGCCTGAACAGTTCCACCTTTTATAACTATATGATCTGGGAAGCTTTGTATCCTACATCTTTCTCTTATAGACAATCCCCTTGGATCAGAAGGATGACCTAATTGAAATTGAGGTCGTATGCCGCCCGACACTTGAGTCGGACTCAACCCATCCCACGAAAGTCTTATTCTCTGCTTGAACTTAGGGTACATTGGTGAACCTGGTTCTGTATTCCCTATTCTTGAAATTGTAGCCTTAGGATGCTTAGGCGATCGATGATTCTCAAGCCTTTTACCTTTCTTTTTCCTCATCAACCGCTGAAATTTAGAGGTAGCTTTGCTTCCATATTCAAATTTCTCCTCTCCATTAGATAGCGGTGGTAAATCTCCAATAGCTTGCTCTATTGTCACGTATTCTTGACTCGTAGTCGGACCATGAGTCTTAACAATATCATCAAAACTAAAATCTTTTGACTTAGTTCCCACAAAAACTAGTCTAGTTCTTTTTTGAGGTACTCCGTAATCGGGAGCATAGAGTAGCTTACTCGTTACTTTCATCCCTGACACTAAACTAAGACTCTTTTCTATATCCTCTGAAAAAGTACCAGTACTTTTCATTCCTGATACATTCTCAACAACAATAGAATTTGGTTCTAGATAGTCCACAAACCTGAGAAATTCTAAGTACAAAAAATTCCTGTTATCGTCTTGCTTTCTTTTCCTATTATTTAAAGAGAAACCTTGACAAGGAACTCCAGCAACTAGTACATCAACCTTCTTACCGTCAAGGAGATTTTCAATCATTTCTGGTGTAACTTTCTTGATGTCACCCAAAATCGCTGAAGATTTCGGGTGATTATGCTTGAAAGTTTCGATTGCCGGTCTAAGAATATCACAACCTAATGCGACATCGAAGCCTGCCATTTCAAATCCAACGGAAGTACCACCACAACCACAGAAGAGTTCAACTACTAGTGGCTTTTTAGACGTGTTGTGAATGGTCCCTTTATGAAGTACAGGATCTCCGTTCCAATAGTATGAACTTTTCTCGACTTCTACCTCTTTATCCCATTTGTTGTCAGTAACCATTCTCGTGCTTGAATTTTCGTACAAAGATAACTGTGTATCGTTGACCTCAAGAACACTAACGATAGATTTATACTTCATTTTTTCAACAAAAATACAAATAAATTTAAAAATAAAAAACAAATTGTTCTTGCATGCAAAAACTTGCTTACATACTGTTGTACACTTCCCCTATGCCCACCAAGGCTGACGCATCATACCTGAAACAATTCTGATCGTCGCTTATCTGAGAACGCAGCGCGCATTCTCGCCTTCTTGATTCCAGCTTTACTTTTACCTGGCATCAGATAATTCATCGCTATTTTTCGAATAAGGCTCAAGTTGGTCGCCGCATTTCCCTTTCGCATCCTGCTCGCATCCTCTTCAAAGGTTACATCCAGAACATGATGTAGGCTGTATTCCACAGCCCAATGCTGTCTGATTTTGATCGCAATTTCGTTTATCCCCTTGTCTAGACTCGTCACATAGTAATGTGTTTCAGTGCTAAAATCAGTTTCTTTTCGAGTTATTCGTCGTTCTCTTCTGACTTCAATTACGTTGGCCAGCATCGAATAAGGAGAGGTGACTCGGGCGTCCAATTGAGTGGCGTTTACCAGCCGATACGTTCTGCGCTCTTCGCGACCATGACCTGTTTCGGTAATTTGATACTCATCTTTTTCTATGGCCTCATCACCAAAAACCTCTTTAGCAGCGCCAAGTAATTTACCGTTACGCCCCTTTAGCGCAATCAAATAGTCGGCACCTTTACTTATGATAAGTTCCATCAAGTCAAAGTTGCAAAAATTGGCATCACCACTAATACACTTTCCTTTAACATCAACACTTTCAATCAATTGTACAGCACCCTTCGTTTCACCCGACTTACTGTCAACAGCAGTTTGACCTAAGGCTATACTACTGGCAGCGGCAAAACAGTTGACGACGATCTTAGCGTAATCTCCACCTTCTCTGCGGGGCTTCATCTGGTCCATCCGATTAGCACTGCTCGCCAACCGTTTCAAAGCCCCTCCACCTAAAACCCCTACCTTGTAGCCACTACCGAACCAACCAGCACGTCCTCATGCGCATTATACTTTGCTCTTTTATCCTTTTGCTTTGCACCTGCGTCCGCGCCCAGGAAACGCCCAACCAGACCATTAATTCGGTCTTTGCGTCCATGAAGGCCGGCGATACCACGGGAATGCGCGCCTACTTCCACCCGGATGCGACCCTGCACAGCGTGGTGACCAAGCCGACGGGCGAAACGGTGGTTTCTTCGGGCAGCATCGACCGCTGGTTTGCGGGCATACAAAAAGCCGAAGCGGGCGACTGGGAAGAAGAGCTGAACTACACCGAACTGAACATCGACGGTCACCTGGCCAGCGCCTGGACGCCCTACGTGTTCAACTTCAAGGGTAAGCTGCACCACTGCGGCGTGAATGCGTTCCAACTGGTAAAAGACGGCGAAGCCGGCCAGTGGCGCATCCTCCACATCACCGATACCCGCCGCGACGCCGAAGGCGACTGCCAGCCGGTGAGCAAGCAAACACCCCGCGCGGCCATCGAAGCCCTGGCCACCGGCTGGCACAAAGCAGCCGCCGATGCCGACTCCACCGCTTTCTTCGACGCCCTGACCGACGACGCCATCTACATCGGCACCGATAAGGGCGAACACTGGACGAAGGCCGAGTTCCTCGGCTTCGCCGCGCCCTACTTTGCCCGCGGCAAAGCCTGGGATTTCCACGCCACCGAACGCCACATCTTCTACGACCCCAACCAGCAGGTCGCTTACTGGGACGAAGTGCTGGACACCTGGATGGGACCGTGCCGCGGCACCGCCGTCGTGAAACGCGCCGGCCCCGATGGTTGGAAGATCGCCCACTACACGCTGAGCATGACGATCCCGAACGAGAAGGTGCAGGAAGTGATTAAAGCTACCGGAGAAAAAACAAAAGAACGGTAAAACCAAACGGCTCATGTACCTACAACTTCTGAAAACACTGATCTCTACGCCTTCACTCTCCCGCAAGGAAGACCAGACGGCTGATATAATAGAGGCCTTCCTGCGCAACCGGGACCTGAAGCCCAACCGCCACCTCAACAACGTGTGGTTGAAGTCGCGCAACTGGCAAGACGGCCAGCCCGTGATTTTGCTCAACAGCCACCACGACACCGTGAAGGCCGCCGCGGGGTACACCCGCGACCCGCACAAAGCAGAGGTAATCGACGGCAAACTGTACGGTTTGGGCAGCAACGATGCGGGCGGAGCGCTGGTGTCGCTCATTTCGGCTTTCGTTGAGCTGGAGAACGATCCCGATCTCGGGTGCAACCTCATTCTGGCCGCTACGGCCGAAGAAGAGATCAGCGGCCCCAACGGCATCGCCGCGCTGCTGCCGCTGCTGGGCCACATCGACGCGGGGATCGTGGGCGAGCCCACGCTGCTCGACCTCGCCGTCGCGGAGCGCGGCCTGGTGGTCATCGACGGCGAAGCGCAGGGTGTTTCCGGCCACGCCGCCCGCAAAGAGGGCGTCAATGCTCTGTACCTGGCACTGGATGACATCGCCGCCATCCGCGACCACGTATTTACCCGCCCCAGCGAGCTGCTGGGGCCTACTTCAGCCAACGTCACCGTACTGAACTCGGGGACCCAGCACAATGTGGTGCCCGACCGCGCTACCTTCCTGATCGATCTGCGGGTCAACGAAGCGTACCGCAACGAAGAAGCCGTGGCCGAACTGCAGGCCGTTTGCCGGCACGCAGTGCTGACGCCCCGGAGTTTGCGCTTGCAGTCCAGCGGGATTGCGGCGGCGCACCCGCTGGTGCGCGCGGGTCTTGCCGTCCGGCCGGAGGCGAAGGCCTACGGCTCGCCTACCCTTTCCGATCAGGCGCTGATGCCTTTTCCTACCCTGAAACTCGGCCCGGGCGACAGTGCCCGCAGCCATACGGCGGATGAGTTCATCTACGTCGCGGAGGTGGAGGCAGGGCGGAAGATGTATGCTTCGTTGTTGCGAGAGGCTTGGTGAGGCCATTCGCGGCTCAGCCGTTATTTTCGTGGTGAGTGTATTACAATACTACTCTACATTTTGATTTTCCCCCTCTCCCCCCGCCCTCTCCAACAAGCTTCGCCTAAGGCTCAGCGGAGAGGGAGCCAAAAATGTAGAGTAATGTGGTGTATTACAATACTACTCTACATTTTGATTTTCCCCCCTCTCCCCCCGCCCTCTCCAACAAGCTTCGCCTAAGGCTCAGCGGAGAGGGAGCCAAAAATGTAGAGTAATGTGGTGTATTACAATACTACTCTACATTTTGATTTTCCCCCTCTCCCCCCGCCCTCTCCAACAGGCTTCGCCTAAGGCTCAGCGGAGAGGGAGCCAAAATGTAGAGTAATGTGGTGTATTACAATGGTTCGCTACGATTTCAGGCAGCTCTGGCCCCAGACAATTTTCCCTGCCGGTGCCAAGGCCGACAATCGGGAGTTAAAGCCTTGGATTTCATTTGAAACTACTTTGGTTCCCATATAACCCTCAGGCAAAGCTCAGCCTCCTCAGGAGCTTAAGCAAAAGGTGTGTAATCTGCCGATAAAACAGACCAACGATCTTAACCCCAAAACGCGAAGCGTTTTCACCAGCTCCCTTCTCCTTCGGAGAAGGGCTGGGGATGAGGTTACGAGCGGCAGCGAGCAAAGCAGTCCAGCTGCCATCATGACTTCATATCCACAGACGGAACACCCTTTTGACCTCACCTCACAGAAACTGCACAGCAAAAGGGGCCGGAAACAGGGTTAACACATTCGATTTTAAGCCTCCAGCCCGAAACCATAGCCACCGTCAACAGCTTGCAAACTAAAACGCGGAGCGTTTTCACTAGCCCCCTTCTCCTTCGGAGAAGGGCTGGGGATGAGGTTACGAGCGGCAGCGAGCAAAGCAGCTCAGACACCATTATGACTTCATATCCACAGACGAAACACCCTTTTGACCTCACCTCACAGAAACTGCACAGCAAAAGGGGCCGGAAACAGGGTTAACACATTCGATTTTAAGCCTCCAGCCCGAAACCATAGCCACCGCCAACAGTTGTCCAGCCCAAAACGCGGAGCGTTTTCACTAGCTCCCTTCTCCTTCGGAGAAGGGCTGGGGATGAGGTTACGAGCGGCAGCGAGCAAAGCAGCTCAGACACCATCATGACTTCATATCCACAGACGGAACACCCTTTTGACCTCACCTCACAGAAACTGCACAGCAAAAGGGGCCGGAAACAGGGTTAACACATAAGATTCGATTTTAAGCCTCCAGCTCGAAACCATAGCTACCGCCAACAGCTGTCCAACCCAAAACGCGAAGCGTTTTCACTAGCCCCCTTCTCCTTCGGAGAAGGGCTGGGGATGAGGTTACGAGCGACAGCGAGCAAAGCTATTCAGACACCATCATGACTTCATATCCATAGACGGAACACCCTTTTGACCTCACCTTACAGAAACTGCACAGCAAAAGGGGTCGGGAACAAGGGTTAACGCATAAGATTCGATTTTAAGCCTCCAGCTCGAAACCATAGCCACCGCCAACAGCTGTCCAGCCCTAAAACGCGAAGCGTTTTCACTAGCCCCCTTCTCCTTCGGAGAAGGGCTGGGGATGAGGTTACGAGCGGTAGCGAGCAAAGCTGTCCAGCTGCCGTCATAACTTCATATCCACAGACCTTCATCGTCCTCCGGAGCCAGTATTCTTTTTTTAGATTTATTTTTGCGCACAGGCAGCGTTCTGTTTATTCCAACCGTTTGCCTAACAGTTTTGATGATGAAAGATTCTACAGCCTCACTTTATTCTCACTAGTAGTTTTGTTTTACAGGCTGTTTACGAAAATGGGGAAGCCGGACTAAACGTTCGGCTTCCCCATTCTTTTTGCGGGTGGCGAACTAAAAGCCCCTTCTAATCATTTTTATGGTTCATTACCAAAATACACACCTATGTTCGGAGACATGATGAACCAGATGCAGGAGATGCAGGAGCAGATGAAGAAGCAGCTCGAAGCCCAGACCTTCACTGCCGAAGCCGGTGGTGGTGCCGTTACGGTGACGTGCACTGGTGCCCGCGAGATCACCAACGTCAAAATTGACCCGGAGCTGCTCGACCCTGAAGATGCCGAAGGCCTCGAAGACCTGATCGTTGTAGCCACCAACCGCGTTTTGGAGAAAGCTGCCGAGTACGAGCAGGGCCAGGCGGGCAACATGATGAACAGTATGCTGCCGGGCGGCCTTGGCGGCCTTTTTGGCGGATAGTCACTTCACCCATTTTCGGAAAGCCGTTTTCAGCTTGAGTTAGCGCCCCGGGGTGCTTCTACCAATAATCTATGCAGGAATTAGCCGGAATTATTGTTCTCGGAATCTTCGCTCAGTGGTTGGCCTGGCGCGTTCGCCTGCCTGCCATTCTACCGTTGATCGTGGTCGGTCTGCTCGTAGGGCCGATTTCCACCTTGTTTACGGCCGACGGCTCTAAACTCATCAACCCGATTTTTAACGGAGAGTCCGGTCTTTTCCCGGGGAAATCCCTGTTTTACTTCGTCAGCCTTGCCATCGGCATCATCTTGTTCGAGGGTGGGCTCACGCTCAAGGTGAAGGAAGTAAAGGAAACCCAGCGCACCATCCTGCGGCTGATTTCGATCGGTAGCCTGATCACTTTTGTTGGCGCGGGCTTCGCCGCGCACTTCCTGATGGAGCTCAGCTGGAGCATCAGTTTTCTTTTTGCCGGGCTCATCATCGTCACCGGTCCTACCGTTATTGCGCCTATTTTGCAGAACATCCCCCTGAACCGCAACGTAGCTACGGTACTGAAGTGGGAAGGCATCCTAATTGACCCTATCGGTGCTTTGGTGGCCGTACTCGTATTCGAGTTCATTAACTCCGCGGGGCACGGAGCGGAGTACACCGTTCATGCTTTCGGCACCTTCCTTCAGATCGTGATCATTGGCGGCACTTTCGGTTTTTCGGCGGGGATTGCTCTTTTCCACATCCTCAAAAAAGAGCTCGTTCCCCACTACCTGCTCAACGTATTTGTGCTGGCCTACGTGCTGATGATCTTTGTGGGTAGCGACATGGCTGCCCACGAATCGGGCTTACTCTCGGTGGTCGTTATGGGCCTCGTACTGGCCAATAAGGACGTCCCGAGGATCGAAGAGATCCTTTACTTCAAGGAAAGCCTGAGTGTTCTGCTCATCTCCATCCTCTTCATTCTGCTGGCGGCCAACATCGACATTACTGAGCTTCAATTGCTCTACGAAGATTGGCGGCCGATTGCACTTTTCGGCTTCGTGGGTCTCGTGCTGCGGCCGTTGAGTGTGTTCGTAAGCACCTACGGCGGTAACCTCAACTTTCAGGAGAAGCTTTTCATCAGCTGGGTTGGTCCGCGTGGCATCGTGGCGGCGGGTATTGCCTCTCTTTTTGGGCTTACACTGGCCGATAAGGGAGTTCCCGGGGCAGAATACATCACTCCGCTGGTCTTCATGATTGTGCTTGGTACCGTTTTGCTCAACGCTACAACCGCCCGGTTGGTCGCCCGCCTCCTCGGCGTGGTACAGGATGTATCGGATGGCGTACTCATTCTGGGTGCCAACGGTTTTGCCATCACCATCGGTAAATACCTCAAAGACCACGGCCGGATGGTCCACCTTGTGGATTCCAACCCCAACCATATCGCCAAAGCGAAGAAAGCCGGCCTGGAAGGCATCGTAGCCAACATCTACAACACCGAACTGGCCGACCTGTACGAGCTGCTCGACGTAGGCTACCTGCTGGCCTTCACCAGCAACGACGACGTGAACACCTACGCCCTCAATCGCTACGAGAAAATATTCGGCGAAAGCGGAGCTTACCGGCTCGTTACCGGCGATGAGCTGAAAGGCCGGACGGAGCCTTCCGACGAGCGCGTCTTCAGCTACACCGAAGATTTCATCAACCTGAGCGAATCCAACCGCGAGTCTGCTACCATCCGCGAATTCCCGTTCACTACGGCCGGGCAACTGCAGGAGATGCTGGCGCAGGCCGCTACGAACATCGACATCGCGCCAATTTTCCTCAAGCAGCCCGACGGGCAGCTGCAGGTAATCCCCGAAAACCCGGGCGAGCTGAACTTCGATACCGGTGCCATCTGGCAGCTCGTTTGCCTCGGTAATGCACTGGCCACTTCAGACGACACTCCGCAGGCGACCGAAGCAGAGAAGGAGGCGTAAAGCCAGCAGAATCCGTTCTGAACGTTGGGCGTAACCGTTCCTGACGGCTACAATTCCCGACCGCAGGAATGCGAAAAACTCACATTTGTCGTGGGGGCGCGGCCGCAGGTGCAAGGCGGAGAACAACAAGGAGCAAGGCAGGGACGTTAAATGGTTACAACTGTGAGCAACACCTTAAAACCTGAAATTCCCCGTCTAACCAACTCTCCTCTCATGCGCTTTCTGCTAACCCTGGCCATTCTGGCCTGCGCCGCGCTTTCCTTTGCACAGGACCCGGCCGACATCTACCACAAAACCGTCGATCTCGACGACATCAACCAGATCAGTTTCGATGTCTACAAAGATGACCAGCTCGAAATCAAGAGCTGGCCGGGAGACGACATCCTGATCGAAACCAGCGTTAAGCTCAACAACGGCGAGCCCCACATCCTGAAGTTCTTCCTCGGCAAAAAACGCTGGGACCTGGCCGAGCAGGTTTCCGGAGACCAGTTGGTCCTGGAAAGTGTCGATAAGCAACGCCGCGTCGTTCAGGGTACTGAGTTCTCCACATCCGAGACCGTCAGCATCGTCGTCTATATGCCCGAAGATTTCTCCGAATCAGGAGACCGGACCTACAAGCGACAAAGCCGGTAACGCCTGTTCGGCAGCCTTCAGGCTGCCCCTGCGCCGCAAAAGCAATCGGCCCCACAAGCGACAAAGCCGACAACACCGGTTCGGCAGCCTTCAGGCTGCCCCTGCGCCGCAAAAGCAATCGGCCCCACAAGCGACAAAGCCGACAACACCGGTTCGGCAGCCTTCAGGCTGCCCCTCTATCGCAAAAGCAATCGGTCCTCGAGTGTGCGTATCGCCAATCAAAAGCGATTGCGACGCAGGAGCTTGCGATAGCCCTGACGCGGCTCCGAAAGGACCATTGTTGTACACACGGGGTTCAGTATCTTTGCAGCTTATGCCAACTACCTTCGAGATCAAACTTCCCCCAGCCGATTTACACGACCAGGACGCCCTGCGCCGGGCGGTACTTCGTCAGGGACCTCTGCCATCCGCCGATGTGGGCGAAATCATTGTCGAGCGCCGGAGTATCGACGCACGTAGCGCCCGCCCCGTATTCCGGATGCGGGTAAGCGTTCTCGGCCCGCAGGAGACCATCACCCCGGAAGCTCCCGTCATGGATGCCTACGGCGATGTTTCCGATAAGCCCGCCGTCGTGATCATCGGGTGTGGTCCGGCCGGCATGTTTGCAGCCCTGGAGCTAATCGAACTCGGCCTGAAACCGATCATCATTGAGCGGGGTAAAGATGTACAGGCCCGGCGGCGCTCCCTGCGCGCCATTCAGCAGTTCGGGGAGGTAGACCCCGACTCCAACTATTGCTTCGGAGAAGGCGGAGCTGGCACCTATTCCGACGGAAAACTCTACACCCGCAGCCTGAAACGGGGTAATTACCAGAAGTCGCTCAACATTCTCGTAGAGCACGGCGCTCAGTCAGAAATCCTGATCGATGCCCATCCCCACATCGGCTCCAACAAACTACCGCAGGTAGTTGCTAATATGCGCGAAACCATCCTGAAGTGCGGCGGAGAGATTCGCTTCGGGCACCGCATGACAGAGTTGGAACGGGACCAGAACGACATCCAGGCGCTGGTTATCCTCGACGAAAAAGGAGAGACCTACCGCCTGACAGCCAAAGCTTACATTATTGCGACGGGCCACTCGGCCCGCGATGTGTACGAGCTGCTGCACCGCCACAACGTACGGCTCGAGGCCAAGCCGTTCGCCCTCGGGGTCCGCATCGAGCACCCGCAACCGCTCATCGACCGCATCCAGTACCGCCAACCGGAGCGGGAGGAGAACCTCCCGGCCAGCAGTTATAAACTCGTTACTCAGGTAAAAGGCCGGGGCGTTTTCAGTTTTTGTATGTGTCCCGGCGGCTTGGTTGTACCTGCCGCCACGGCCCCCGGCGAGATCGTTGTGAACGGCATGAGCCTTTCGCGTCGCGACAGCCCCTACGCCAACTCGGGAACCGTTGTTGCGGTGGAACTCGAAGACCTAAAGCCTTACGCTAAACACGGGGTCTTTGCCGGCCTTGAGTTTCAGAAAGATGTAGAGCAGCGGATGTTCCGTGCCGGCAACGGCAGCCAGGCGGCCCCGGCTTCCCGCATAACGGACTTCACGAAGAGTAAAACCTCCAAAGACCTACCCGACACGAGTTACATTCCCGGTTTATTCCCGGCTCCTCTTCATCAGTTGCTTCCGCAGTCCATCTTCAGCCGCCTGCAGCAAGGCGTACAGGACTTTGGCCGCAAGATGCGCGGGTACTACACCGAGGAAGCCAACGTGATCGGTACCGAAAGCCGGACTTCAAGCCCGGTCCGTATCCCCCGCGACCGGGCCAGTTACCAGCATCCCGACCTGCCGAGTCTCTATCCCTGCGGTGAAGGCGCCGGCTTTGCCGGCGGCATCCTGAGTGCGGCCATGGACGGGCAGAACGTAGCGAAGGCCGTTGCGGCAGTACTCGTTGGTGATAGTAAGTGAACGGCGTGAGATCAGGCACATCAGCCAGGACATCAGGTAGTGCAGCAACCTGAAACCGTACAGTAGGCTACATCAGAAACCGGCTTCCAGTTATTTGCTGCTGTTCATCTTCCGCATTTCGTCTCTGATGTCAGACAGGAGCTGGATATCCTTAGGGGTTGGCACTGTGGCGTTTTTCTCGTCCTCGGCTTTCTCTTTTAGTTGGTTGATTACCTTGATCACGAAAAACAGCGTCAGGGCCACAATCAGGAAATCGACCATGGCCTCCAGGAAGAAACCGTAACCGATCACTACTCCGGGGTCCGTCACCGTTCCGTCGGCGGCGGTTACAGGCTCCTTCAGCACCAGTTCCATATCGGTCAGATCCACCCCTGCGGTGAGGTAGCCCAGGGGAGGTGTGATGATTTTTTTGACGAGTACATCAACGATTTTGTTGAATGCCGCACCGATGACGACACCGATGGCCAGGTCGACCATATTGCCCTTGACGGCAAAGTTTTTGAACTCCTGTAAGAACTTGCTCATAAGTTGGGTAAGAGACTGGTTATATCCTCTCCAACGGAAGGCGGAGACTGTTTGTTAGCAAGCCCTGCTCTTTAAGTCCGTCCGCATTGCACCTGCGCCCGCGCCCGACCAGCAAAAGTTAACCTCCGAAGGCCCGCCACAGCAAAGGACCAACCGCCAAAACGAACAGGATGAGGTGAAAAAACTCAGCCCTGCCCGACGGTAAAAGAATGAACCGCAGGCCAACCAGCAGGCCCAGCGGGCACACCAGCACCTGTAAAGCCGGCAACAACCCCACGCTACTGAGCAATAAGCTCAAGGCGCCGAAAAACAATACCCAGGCGATGATGCCCGAGTTCTTCTTCCCCTCGATGTTCAACAACCGTACTATATTCCCGTACGACCCCATCACCACCAACAGCAGCACCCCCAGAGCGATCAGCCCCGGCAATGAGGACGCTTCGATCCCGGTAAATTCGACAAACCGGAGCCCCGAGAAATTTCTTGCCGGTACTCCTTCCCAGTTCCCGAAGATATAAGCTATCGTAAAGCCCAGAAAGTACATGAGGCCTCCACCTACCAAAAGTTGCATGATGCTGCGGAGATCGGGCCGCCGTAACGTCCCCACCCCGATGATCAGCGCGGGCAACAGGCAGAGATAGAGGGGAACGAACAGCGAAGCCAGCCCCAACCACGCCCCGGCGTTGAACAGGGGCACAGCGGCTTCTTCTTTCTTGTACACACTCGCCAGAGACAAAAGCCCCAGCATCAGAAAAAGATTCGCGAAGTGGAACGATTGTAACTCCCGGAAAGCAGGTATCAGGCCCCAGCAGAGTACGATAAAAAGCCCAGGAAACTGAGTCACCTTACGCGACAACCGATACCGGGTAACCAGCATGTTGGCGACGATACCCTGCATGGTAACCAGCAGGACGGGCAGCAACAACGACAGCCACCTTTTGCCTTCCAGCCAGCCAACTACCGTCCTTCCGGCCGTACCACTGATTACCTCCGCTCCCGCCGCATCCGGAGTACCAAAGAAGGCCGGAAGCTGCAACAGCAAAGCATAAAAAAACAGTAATAGCCCCGCAGAGGCCTGATTGGTACGAAAAAGAGAAAGCAAGATGAGAAAGAGGTTGAAGCAAATAGAGGGCTTACCAGAGAATCCGCATCCGGCGGACGATTGGCCGCTTGAATTCAGCTGTTGGATTCTCTAACGGGCCCTAAGGTAATCTTGAAACGCACCTGTAAAAAGAATTTCAGGAGAAATCCGTTCATAACTGCCTAAAAACGTTGCCGAAAGAGGGTATTCCCGTAGTCTGTTCTAAAACTCTCCGCTTGTTTGGCGCTCAGTGTCAGCAATCAGCTCCGTTGCGGTCTTATACGCTGCCGCGAGGTCATCGGCTTTATCCTGGCCGGCATACAGGGCCATTTCGCAACGTTGGAGCAGCTGATCGTACCGGTCGGTGAGGGTCGCGCTTGCACCGGCGGAGGTCAGTTTTTCCCGGATGTTGCGCCGGGTGAGGTCCGCTACCGGCAGCTGGAACTTATCCCGTAGATACCCCAGTAGTGAGCCTTCGATCGCATCGTAGAAAGCCCGGGGCTCTACCTTGTCGAGGTGAATTTTGGCCGACTTCAAGCGTTCCTTCGCAGCCCGCGCTGCGCGTTCGCGGGCGAGTTCCACGGGGTCGCGGTTGTCCAGGTGGGAACGGTAGCGCTGCCACCCGATGAGCCCTCCGGCGAACAACAAAGGCAGCAGGAAAAGCCCCCAGTAAAGCGGCTGCCCGGGCAGGCTGCTACCGTAGGTTCTGCCCGCGGGCAGATCGGTTACGGGCAACAGACTGAGCTTAGCCTCTTCGGTGGTGGTGGTATCGATTTCGTAGGTGGTGTTACCCGATCCCGCGGCGACCGTGATGTTGAAGTTTGTTGGTGCGTGCACGACGTAGCGCGCACTGTCGACGTCGAAGTAATGCATTTCGGGGCGCAGGTTGTAGACGCCGGCCCGTTTGGGCACCACCTTGTATTCGAATATTTTACGTCCCAGCATCCCCGTAGGACTGTCCAGGAATTCTTCGGAGATGATGTCCGGGTCGTAGATGTTCCAGTCTGCTTCACTCACCGGGGGGAAGGTTTCCAGCCTTTCTATATCGCCTTCACCGGTCACCGTAATCCTCAGGGTAAGGGCGTCGTCGGTCGTCATTCGGTCACGATCGGCCTGTACTTGCATGCGGTATTCACCTACTCCGCCGCTGAAATTGTCTGGCCGCGGCTGCGGCAATTCGCTGACGTCTACGTATATCGTATCGGTGTTCAGCGGGATTTGTTCGGTAAATCTCCGGGAGTAACTGCTGTTGCCGCGGTACCGCAAAGCGCCCAGCACCATCCGGTACGGCGTGATGGTAATGCGCCCGCTCTTGGTGGGAAACAAAGCGATGCTCAGTAAGGTCCGCCGCTGGTATTCGCGCCCGTTCTCGATGATCGAACGGGGCCGGCCGTCGTATTGCCGGCGGGGCTGAGCGTAGAAACCATCGTAGCTGGGCTCCTGCACCAGGTTACGGGAAATGATGTTGGTGGTGGAGTAAAGGTTGAGGTTCAGGATGATCTGCTGGCCAACAAAAGCCGTGTCGGTGGTTAGCTCTGCGCGCAGAAAATCATCGGGCGTTCCCGCTGCTGCAGCGTCGTCTACTTCGAGTACATCTACCGATTTCGAATTGGTCCGGTACGTGCGCCCGCTGGCGCGGATGGAAGCGGGGCCAATGGCCAGCTTGCCCGTACGCTTAGGTTGCAATTGCCAGCTGTAGCTCAGGTAACTCGTCCCCACACCGTTGATGATCGAGGTTCCGAGCGAGCGCATGGGCCCGCGCAGGACAATGAAGTTGTCGAATTTCGGCGGGGTCAGCTCATTGCCCTGGGCGTTGTTGAGCGTGAGTTTGAACTCCAGCGTGCTGTTTTGCAGCATTTTCGTTTTGCTCACTTCCGCGACAAAAGTGATGTCCTGATGCTGAGCGGCCAGTTTCGGGGCGCCAACGCAGGTGCAGAGTACGATTAGAAGAGCAAAGAATGGTCGCATCAAAGTTGGTTCGTTGGTTCGTTGGTTCGTTGGTTCGTTGGTTCGTTGGTTCGTTGGGGCAACTCTTAATCAGAGTTGAGGTTGTCCGGGGCGGGGAAGTTTTCGGTGATTGGTCGAGATTGCTACCCGGTATTACCAGTCTTTTCCGTCTTTGCATCCGGAGCGGGCTCCTTGTTGCAGTTTTTTCATTGTTTCCTTTTCTGCCTCTTCGGCAATTCCGAGTTGCCGTTCGGCTTCCTCACGGCTCATCTTCGGCTGGTTACGGTTAGCGGTAGACTCTCCGTTTTGCCCTGCCTGTTGCTGTTGTTCCTGGTCTTTCTGCTCCTGCGGATTGCCGTCTTGCTGTTGCTGGTCCTGTTGTTCTTGTTGCTGATCGCTTTCGTTCTGCTGATCGCTGTCTCCTTGCTGCGGGTTACCCTGACCTTGTTGCTGCTGATCGTTCTCCTGGTTCTGGTCCTGAGGGTCACCTTCCTGCCCTTCTTGATTTTCCTGCTGTTGCTGTTGTTGCAGCCGACGGATGGCTTTACTCAGGTTGTACTTCGTCTCTTTGTCTTCCGGGTTGATGCGCAGGCTTTGTTTGTACGCTTCTACGCTCTCCTGGTAGTTTTCCTGACGGTAGTGTGCGTCGCCCAGGTTTCGGTAGGCACTTGAAGTAATCGTCGGGTCTTTGCTCAGGCTGGCGGCTTCTTCGTACTTCTTGGCTGCTTCCTCGTAGTCGCCGCCCTCGTAGAGCGCGTTGCCGAGGTTGTAATTCCCCTTGGCCGAGTTGTCGGATTCGAGGGCGCGGTTGTACTCCGATTTTGCTTCTTCGAAGTTCTTGTCCTTATACGCCTTGTTCCCGTTGCGCAGGGCACGGTGGCTCGTTTGGGCTTCGATTGTGGCCAGGGAGGCAAGCGTTAGCAGCAATATGAGTAAGTAGCGCATTTTATTCGGATGTCAGGGTTCAGAAATCGGGGTTCAGTTGTTGGAGTTCAAAGATCAGGCTCAAACACGGAGCAAAAACTTCAGTTTTGGAGCGGGCCGTGCGGCAGCCTGATCGCCGCGCTCTGACACCTAGATTTCAAGTTCCGCGGCTCGTTTGCGGTCTTTGCGCCCGAGTGCAAACTCGAACAGCAGCAGGAGGATCGCCGGAGCGAGGAACCAGTAGAAATAACTGTCGTAGGTAGAAAAAGATTGGCTCTCGAACTCTTGTTTTTCGATTCGGTCGACCTTGGCCCTGATGGCTTCGGCCAGGTTCTTGCTGTCGCCCGAGAGTGGGAAGTAGCTTCCGCCGCCAGCAGATGCGATGGCCTCCAGCGTGGCGGGATCGGCATTGGTGGTTGCGGGCCCTCCGCCGTTCTGGCGGACATAATCTCTGCGGCCATTGGCCAGCTCCACAGGCATAAAGCTCCCCTCCTGCTTACCTACACCGATGGTGTAGATCAGAAGCCCGGCGTCGTTGGCGCGGCTTGCCGCCGCGGCTGCGCTGCCGTCGTGGTCTTCTCCGTCGGAGATGATGATGAGGGCACGGTGGTTGGCGCTCTCGTCTTCGTAAGCCTCCTCGGCTCGGTCAATTGCTTCGCCGAGGTTAGTTCCCTGAGCAGAAATCTGGTAAGGCCCCGCTGCGGAGATCACCGACTTGATGAAAGCGTAATCCGTCGTGAGCGGCGCCTGCATCAGTGAGGTGCACGTAAAGAGTTCTACACCGATGTTGTTGCCAACGAGTTCGTCGACCAGTGTCGTGGCGAAGTAGCGCGCCCGTTCCATCCGGCTGGGCTGAACGTCTTCGGCCAGCATGGAGTTAGATACATCCAGCGCTACGACTACATCGATGCCTCTGCGTTTTACTTCCTGCCGCTCGGCCGCCCACTGAGGGTTGGTCATCGCAACGGAGAGTAAAGGGATGGCGAGTACCAGAAGGATGAACTTGGTCCAGGGCAGGCGCCGGTTCATTCCCGGAGCGAGTTGTTCGATCAATTCCCGGTCGGCAAAACGATCTAGCGCGGCACGGCGTCGGTTCCAGTACCACAAAAACAGGCCGATCAGGACGGGGACGACCAGAAGCAAATAGAGGTATTCGGGGTTTTGTAAGCGAAACATTTAGATGATTGCAGTATGCAGATTGCAGGGTTCAGGTTGCAAGATACGGGTTGAGCGCTTTTGGCGCAGCAATTTAGAGGAGCAATCGTGCGGCAGGCGTTCAGTCCCTAACGTTACCGCGGGAGAGGAGGTGCTTGAAGGCCTGTGCCCTATGCCTTCCAACCTGTTTTGTATCCCGCGTACGCGCCTTATGGTGAGAATTTACCGCGCGAGACGATACAACGCTTACTTAACTCCTTTTATGTCCTTTATGATTCCCATGATCGAAGGCGTCATCTCCTTCGGCATCGCGAAGGTATCCCGCCGGTATTTCGCCCAACTTTCCTCCTCGGCCAACCGGTGATCGACTTCCCGGCGCAGCGCCGCACAAAGGTGCCTCAGGTGGCGGAACTTCTTTTCGATCTCTTCGAGTATCCGTTGTGATTCCTGCATGCTGTTACTCGGGAAGATGTCTACCTGCAGCGCGATCTCAACCCGCCGGGCCTGCTTCGAGTAGAACCACTCCTGGATTTCTTCCAGTGCAATGCCGCCCCGGTTTTCGGCGCTCCAGCACAAAACGTTGTACAGTTCTGCTACTTTAACAGCCGGTATTCCCTCGCTCAGCTTATAGATCAGTTCCGTGATTTTCTCGCGGGGCACCATGCCCAGAAAGGTGAGCAATTCGGCAAAGGTCTCTTCTCCAAACCCTACCTGTTCGTAGCCCGGGCGGCCTTCAAGCACCATCAGGTCATAGACTTTTCGGAGTTGGGTACGGGCTTCGCTTATCATAATTCATTGATTCGTTGGCAGAAGTGACTCGCTGGGCATTTTCCTTTGTTCCGGTACACCCGAACATTGTCACTATGGTACTGTCCGTAACACCGTGTACCGCAAAACGGTTTCCAGTAACAGGAGCCCCAGGCCGATGAGCAGGAACCGGCCGAATTGTTCTTCGTACCGCTTGAACACGGTCGTTTCAATTTCGGTCTTCTCCAGTTCGTCAATATAATCGTAGATGGAAGCCAGCTCTTCTTCGTCGCGGGCACGGAAGTAACGACCGTTGGTGGTTTCGGCGATGTAAGCGAGCAGTTTGTCGTCTACCGTACCCCGGGTAGGCTTGAAGGTGTAACGCCCGCCGCCCAGCGGGCTGCTGGGCATCAAAGTTTCCTGACCGCTGCCTACGCCGATCGTGTAAACCCGGATGCCGAATTCTTTGGCCAGCTCCGCGGCCAGCTCCGGGCTGTGGTATCCCTGATTGTTCTCGCCATCGGTAAGGAGGATGATAATTTTACTGGCCACATCACTGTCTTTGAGCCGGTTTACAGCCGTGGCAAGACCGGTTCCGATGGCGGTACCGTCGGTAATTTCCCCCATTTCAAGCTCAGCAATAAAACGGTCGATGATGTCTTTATCGACCGTCAGTGGAGATTTGGTGTAAGCTTCTCCGGCGTAAACAACCAGACCGATACGATCAAATTCCCGGCGGGATACAAACTCGCGGGCAACCTGCTTGGCTACTTCCAGGCGGTTAGGTATGAAATCGGTCGCTCCCATACTGGTAGAAAGATCCATCGTAAGCACGATATCGATTCCTTCCGCGGTGACGGACTCTTCGCTCAGGTCCAGTCTTGGACGAGCCAGAGCGATGATCAGAGCAGAAAGAGCCGCAACCCGCAAAATGGGTAAGAACGGACGAACGGTGCTCCGCCAGCTACTGAGCCCGGCGATAGATTTTGTGCTTGGCAGGCGCAGGCTTACCTCCTGGTCGCGCGTTTTCCGGAAACGCCAGTACCAAATCAGCGGCGGCACCACCAGTAAAGGCAGCAGCCAGGGAAAGACGAACTCGAATTGATTCCACCAGTCTATCATTCTTCTTCGTTGTTGCCCTCTCCCCCGGTCCCTTTCCCCGGAAGAGGAGAGACATTGGAGGTATCAGAGTTGTTTGAATCATCAGGCGCGGCCGCAGGTGCAGGCGAGGTTGCCGGAGCAACAACCGCTACCATATTGGGTTCGGGTTCGGGAGCTGGCTCTGGCTCAATGCCGGTTTCTTTCACAAAGGCGCGTACCCGGTCCAGACTCTCTGCGTGCAATTCCACCGCGGGGCGTGCCTTGGCGAACTTCACCAGATCAGAAATCTGCAGCAGATTACTCAGTTCTTTGGCCCTGCCTTTATCGAAATCGTTGCGCTTGCTCAGTTTATCGGTGATCTGGCGGGTCGTCATCTCCAGGGCCTGTACGTTGAAACGGCCTTCGAGGTATTCACGGAGAATGTGCGTAAGCTCGGAGTAGTATTCCTTGGTTTGGCTTTGTTGCCAGAGCTCCTTACCCTCTAGTTCTTTCAGCGCATCCAGAGCGACGAGGTAAGCCGGTGGCGGCGGTGGCGGTGGTGGCGCATCCGCTTTGCGACGCTTCTGGATGGTGTAGAGGATGTACCCCAACCCGGCCACGATGAGCAACAGGAAGAGCCACCAGAAATCTAAAAGATTCAACGGCTCTTCAATGATAGGCTTGATGGGCATGATCTCTTCGTCGTCGCCTACGGGAAGCGCGTTTACCGTCAGGAGCAGATCGTTGGTGTAGGCAGTGTCCAGGCGTCCGTCGGCAGCTTTAAAGACGAAGGGCAGCGGCGGCACAGCGATGTAGCCGGTATCGAAACTCGTGATCAGGAAACGTTGCTGGAGCAAGAGCTCCGGATTTTCGGCAACTACATTCAGCTCTTTGGCATCGATGGTTTCTAATCCCTCGAGTCCGTCAATGTAATCGGGAGCCATGCCGGTAACGTCCGTTCCCGGAGGTGCGGAAATATTAACCGTAAGCCAGATCTGATCGCCCAACTCAATGGTTTTACGGCCCAGCTCTGCCCGGGCAAGGACTTGCTCATTGGTACTCTGCTGGGCGGCGAGGCCGGTTGCCAGGAAGATCAGTAGGAGTAATAGTCTTTGGGGCACGGAGGGCTTGGTTCGTTGGTATTTTGGTTCTTTAGCTTGAGATGCAAACTTAATGAAAAATGACGTGGCCAAATTGTTCCGCAACCAAAAGGTATTCTGCCAGCGGGTAAGATTTGTACTTTGCCCGTAAGGTACCGGACAAAACCCTTCCTCCCCGAGGCCTCCGGGGCAAGCGCTTTTAGCGATTATTAGCTAACAATACCGTTCGGCAGCCTTCAGGCTGCCGTTTTCCGGCTGAAGCCCGGAAGATTAATGGAGAACAGGTTTGACCGCGCCGGCCTGATCGTTATTTTTTTCACGCTAAAGCATAACGAGCAACAGCCTAAAGACTGCCGGGCAGAGCTTTCGGCCCGATCCCATAATTTCAATAACTTACACTATCCCTTTCACGACGAAATAATAAAAATGAACGACAACGACCCGGACCGCTATACGCCTTCAAGCCAACACGACTGGCGAAACTGGTTAGAAGAGAATCATGTGTCCCGCGACTTCGTCTGGGTGATATTTTACAAAGTATCCACTGGGAAGTGCACTATCACCTGGAGCCAGGCCGTGGAAGAGGCGCTCTGCTTCGGCTGGATCGACAGCGTAAAGAAGACGCTCGACAAAGAACGATACATCCAGTACTTTAGCAAACGAAAACCCGGAAGCACCTGGTCCCGGGTCAATAAAGAAGCTGTAACCAAATTGATTCAGGAAAAACGGATGATGGAAGCAGGGGCCAAAAGCATCGCTGTCGCCAAAGAGAATGGATCGTGGACAATCCTTGACCAGGTGGAAGCCCTGATTATTCCGGATGATCTTGCTGCTGCGTTCAAGACCCGGCCGGGATCAGAAGCTTTTTTCCTGAGTCTCAGCAAATCGAAACGAAAAGTGATGCTCTCCTGGATAGTTCTGGCCAAGCGCAAGGATACGCGGGACAAACGGATAAAAACCATAGCTGAGCACGCAGAGCAGGGGAAGCGTCCTCCTAATTTTGCGTAGCGGCCGGTCGGGTAATCCCGGTCATTCTTCTCCCCCTGAAAGCTGGCAAATGCCCGTTCTGCGCCCCATCCCCTATCTTAGCCCGTGAATTATCCCCCCTCCCCGGCTTTGAATCTTTCCAAACAGTTTACCTATTTACTTTTTCTGCTGCTGCTCCCCGTCCTTACAGTTCGGGCCGAAACGCCCGTTGAAGCGCAGGTAACTTACATCATGGAAACTGCAGATTCGTTGGTGAAGGCCCGCCTCGCCCTCTTCGACCAGTCGATCATGGAGCACCGCTTCGATAAAGCGGTACGCCGTCGGATCGAGAACTACGTCGGCAACTGGAGCCACGCTACCGGCCGCGTGTTGGCCCGTTCTGCCCGCTTCTTCCCCATCTTCGAAGAGCAACTGGCGGCGAAGGGAATGCCCCTTGGCCTCAAATACGTTACCATTCAGGAAAGCGCACTGCGGCCCTACGCTACCAGCCACGCCGGAGCCGGAGGGCTGTGGCAACTAATGCCGGGGACTGCCCGCGAGCACGGTCTTGTCGTCGATGAAATACTCGATGAGCGCCTCGACCCCGAACTCGGCTGCGCCGCCGGGCTGGAGTACCTCCAGATCCAGTACGAGCGCTACGAGGACTGGGCCCTGGCGCTGGCTGCATACAATTGCGGCCCCGGCAACGTAAACAAAGCCCTGCGCAAGGCCGGAGGCCGGGACAAAAACTACTGGCAAATCCGCCGCTTTCTGCCGCGGGAGACGCGCAACTACCTGCCCAACATCATTGCGGCGGCCTACGTGATGGCTTTCCACCACCTGCACGACGTCCCCGCCGGACAAATGGACCTTGACTTACAGATTACCGAAGCCATCACGGTAGAGCGCAGGCTGAGCCTGCACCGCGTAATTCAGGTGACGGGCCTGAGGCCCGACGTTGTGATCGAGCTCAACGCCCAGTACCTGAAAGGTTACCTGCCCGGGTTACCTGGCGGCCACCGCCTGAGGCTTCCCAAACGGGTGATGCCCGCCATGCGCAGCTACCTCACCCTGCATCCTGCGGACGCGCCCGAAACCGACGCGGACCTTCCCTGGACCAGCCCGCGCCTTCATAAAGGAGAGTTGACAAGCGAGCGCTATTACAGCCAGTACCGCACCACGGTCGGAAGCCAGGACACGACCCTGCGGCAGGTTGCCGGAAGTTTTCGCATTCCGGTAGATCAACTTGCCATCTGGAGCAACCGCGGCGAATTCGACAGCCTTGCACTTTTCGACGAGGTCGTGTTTTATAATGTAAGCGAGTACCTCCCTTTCGATCCGCGCGACCGTGACACTCCCGCAGCAGCACCACAGGTGGATATGCTTCCCGCCGCGCCGGTGAGAATTCCGAACCGGAACCGGGTCAACGGTCTTCCGGAGGTGCAGCCAGCGGTTAAAACCGAAAAAAGAAAACCAGGACTCGGAGATATCCTCAAGTCCTGGTTTTAGGGTCTACTGGTTCTTTCCAGAAAGCTATTCTTCTTCTGTATCCGGTAAAACTTCGTCCACATTTACCTCCCCACAAAACGGGCTCGTGAATTGCGATCCGGATTCATATACCGAAAGTGTGCGGTAAAGTCCCTTTTTTTCACTAGGCTTGAGGTACAGTTCAACCTGACGCTCTGGAATATTGATTATCCAATATTCTTTCACTCCTGCTAATGCATAAGCTTCTGCCTTTTGGCTACGATCGTACTGCAGGGTAGAATCCGCTACCTCAATAAGCAGTAAAATATCCTCGGGCTTTGGATGCCCGGTTGTGCGATTGTACTTACGGCGGACAACAACGGCAAAGCCTGGCTCCGGTTCAGAGTCATTCGGAAGCGTAACCGGACTTTGCGCCCTGAATTTGTACTTCGTGCCAAGTCTTTGGTAAAAGAAATCTGCGATGTTGGACAGGACGTCCGCGTGATGTTCTCCTACCGGCATCTTTGCAATTATTTTTCCAACGAGTAATTCGACCTTGTCCAATTCCGTCAGCACCCCAATTCAATTGCCTGATGGTAGCGCTCAAGGCTCCATCGGAATTCAAAGTTTGATGCTTCTGAAACAAACTTGGTCATGATCCAAAGATAAGGATTTTATCTGCGTTATGCCGTAGCAGTCTCCGCTTCCTCTTTAGGCAATCCCTCGACTCCGTTTACGGTAGTGTACTTGAAGCTGAGCTTCTTATCGGGGTAGATGTAGCTGAAGGCAGACTGCACCGCAATCGTTCCTTCGTGGAAACCACAGAGGATCAGCTTCAACTTTCCTTCGTAGTGGTTGATGTCGCCGATGGCGTAGATGCCTTCGATGCCGGTGCTGTAATCACGGGTATCAACCACGATAGCGTTCTTGTTTACCTGAAGTCCCCAGTCGGCAATCGGGCCGAGCTTGGGCGCGAGGCCAAAGAGTGGAATGAATTCCTCGACTTCAACGAGTTCCTCCTCTCCGGATTTGTGCTTCACGGTGATTCCTTCCACGTGGTCGTTGCCAGAGATGCCAACGGCCTGAGCGTTGGTCAACAGATTGATTTTTCCTGCTTCGGCGAGTTCCATTACCTTCTCGACGCTGTCGAGGGCTCCCCGGAAGGAGTCACGGCGGTGCACGAGGGTTACCTCTTTAGCTACGTCGGCGAGGAAGATCGTCCAGTCGAGAGCAGAGTCACCGCCACCGGCCAGTAGCACCTTCTTATCGCGGTAAACTTCCGGATCACGGATTACGTAAGCAACGCCTTTGTCCTCGAAATCAGCGATACCCGGGATTGGGGGTTTGCGGGGGGTGAATACACCGAGCCCTCCGGCAATCATGATAACGGGAGCCTGATGAACGGTGCCTTTCGACGTCGTCACCTGGTACATCTTCTCCCCCACCTTTTCGATGGTTTGAGCACTTTCACCCAGGGTGAAACCGGGGTTGAAGGGTTTGATCTGTTCCATCAGGTTATCTACCAACTCTCCGGCCAGCACGCTGGGGTAACCGGGGATATCATAGATCGGCTTTTTTGGGTAAATCTCCGTCAGCTGGCCGCCGGGTTGCCCGAGGCTGTCGATCAGGTGACAACGGAGCTTCAGCAGTCCTGCTTCAAATACGGTAAATAAGCCAACGGGGCCTGCGCCGATTATGAGGATGTCTGTTTGGATCACGGGGTATTAATTTTAATTGTTGGAGTTAAAACGGTTCTGATTCTTTTGGGTTTTGGGCCAGTGGGTAGAAGGTAGTAGATAGTGGGTATTGGGTATTGGGTAGTGGGTAGTGGGTAGAATGTAGTGGGTAGTGCTACCGCACGAAAGCACTCCTTGCTGAGCACTACCCACTACTTTCTACTCACTGCTTATCAACTGACGTGCAGGCCACATTCGTCTTTGTCCTTACCGGCCCAGCGGCCAGCCCTACCCTGCCCCGGGCGGGTACAGTGGTGGCAACCGATGGATCCGTAGCCTTTGGCTTCGAGCGGATGACGTGGTAGTTTGTCTTTTTCAAGGTAGTAAAGAAATTCACCTTCGGTGATGTCGATGAGCGGGTGAAAGTGGATAAGACCATCAACTTCTTCAAAAATCCGCATCGCCGCACGGTTCATGGTCTGGTAGCTGTGAACCCCCGACATCCAGACGGTGTGTACGTCTTTTACTGCCTTAAGGGGCATCACTTTATTGTAGTGGCAACACCGGGCGGGTTGGCTTTCCCACATTTCGGTATCGAGCGTTTGCTGGTGGCGGGTCTCATCGGGATGAATTTCAACGACCTCCAGCCCGGTCACTTCCGAGAGCGTGTCTTTGTAAGCCAGCGTTTCCGGAAAGTGATAACCGGTATTCAGCATGTGTACCTTCTGTGCAGCGTTGCCGCGGCTCACCAGGGTCAGCATCACAACAGACTTGGTACCGAAACTGCTCGTAAACAGCACCTGATTTACCGGAAAGTATTCATAGAGTCGCTTGATTCGTTCCTGAAAATCCAGCGGCTCGAATTCGGCATTCAAGGCCTCTATGTCTGCGTTTATGATGGTTTGGCTCATTGTTGGTTATTATTAAAACAGGACCTGAAAGAAAGCCCCTTTCGGTGTTCAAACATCACCTTATCGTTCAGGCTCGTTATCCGGCGCACCTTCCAGGGGCGAGGCCGCAGGTGCACTGATGGTTGAAGAAGCAGTACGGTTAGCTGCCGCTTCTACCAGACATTCTCCTTCGGGGCACCGGCAAGCCGGATTTGAGTCTTCGGTAGAAGCGAGTAAACTATTGGTCACCGCATTTAGTTGGCGCACCTTCGCCCGAAAATCTCCGGTTAGCCGGTCCCTGAACGTTTTCAGGTTGTCCAGCAGGTTACTGGTTTCGAGGTCTGGCAGCTCTGCTTCCAGAAACTGCCGGAACCGTTTGGCAAAGGTCGGGCTCTGTCCGTTGGTACTGATCGCGATCTTGAGCGGGCCACGGGTTACGATGCTACCGAGGTAGAAATCGCACAGGCTGGGAGTATCGGCAATGTTCGTTAGCCGGCGGGCAGCTTTAGCCGAGGCGTGTACCGTCAGGTTCACTTCTTTGAGGTCGGTAGCGGCAATAACGAGGTCTGCGATTTCAACGTCTTTTGCTTTGAATCTCCGGGCGTACCAGATTACGGTACCGCCGGCGGCGGTGCGCCATTCCCCGGCTGGCGCTTCGTGGGTAAAGCGGGCAGCCGTGAGAACATCGCCACCAAACCCTGCTTCGTCCAACGGGCTTTGCTCCTGCGTGCGCGCCTGCTTATCGTAGTTGTCCAGAAGACCCTTCAGTTCTTCTCCCATCCATGGAGCGACAATGACCACCCGGGCGTTTGGGCTCGACTTGAGGATAAAGCTGAGTTTTTCTTCGCCCACCTCGCCCGCTCCGACCACCAGCAACTGGAGGCGGTCTAAACGAAAGAAAGCGGGGTATAGTGGATTGGTCATAAAGGTTCTTGATTCTCGGTTTGCTACCGTGCGTTGGAAGTCGTTGCGAGTACCCTGGCTTTGAAGTCCGGGTGCTGAGAAACGGTCGCTCCCAAGACGATGATCCCCGGTCCTTTGTCACGTTCGGCGGCCACGCGGGGAGCAATGTCGTTTACGGTGCCCACCCAGGCGCGTTCGTTCGGGCGGCTACCGTTCTGGATTACCATCGCGGGAAGATCGCCTTTTCCTTCGGCATCCCAAAGCGCGCAGATCTGATCCAGACGACCAAGCCCCATCAAAATGATTACGGTAGCGTTGCTGCGCGGGGCCAAAAGTAAGTCATTACTCAGGCCTCCGTTACGTGTATGCGCCGTCAATACCCAAAAACTGTCGGCATAGCCCCGGCTGGTGGGCGCAACGCCCTGCAGCTCGGGTAAACTGATACAGCTGCTGATTCCAGGCACCACCGTCACGTCCAGGCCCTCTGCTTCGGCGTAAGCTTTTTCTTCCTGACCACGACCAAAGATGAAAGGATCGCCTCCCTTAAGCCGGACGGCGTGCCCGTACTCGTAGGCCGAGGCAACCAACAACGCATTGATCTCGTCCTGCTTTTTGTAGTGGCACCCGGCCCGCTTACCAACGAAGATCCGGACACAGTGATCGGGGGTCTCCTCAAGCAACTCATCCGAGCTCAGCGCGTCGTACAGGATCACATCTGCGGTTTGCAACGCCTTGAGGCCCTTGCGGGTGATCAGGTCGGGATCGCCGGGGCCGGCGCCTACCAGGGTTACTTTTGGTTCGTTGGCCCGTTGGTTCATTGGTTCCTTGAGTTGTATAGCCATTTGCTCTTGCTTTGTGGTGAAGGACGGTCGTGACGGCCCAACAGACCAATTACGCTTTGTAGTATTCGCCCACAACGACTTTGTCCAGCTGGCTCTCCCGCTCCCGGATGGCTTTCGAGACAAAAGCCCGGGCATCATTCAGGTACTCGGTAACGAACGCTACGGTAGGCTCCTGTTTCTTGATACGGAGTACGAATTCCTCGAAGGGCATCGCTTCGGAGAAACGGTCGCCGAAGAACTCACTGAAATCGCGCAGGATGCCGATGTGGGTGTTACACTTTTTGTCTTCGGCCAGCATCAGGGCTTTAGCAGCCGTGATCATGGATGAGTAAGCGTGGTAGGCAGCATCCTTCTCGTGGCCAGCCTTGAGGGCTTCGCCGGCGGCGATAACTTTATTGGAGGCGTCGTTCAGAATGGCTCCGATCACATCGAGGCTCACCCCGGCACATTCGCCTACACCAATCTCCTGGATGTACTCTTTGTCCTGGCCCCAGTCGTAGAACTCCTCCTCGGTGATGGTTTTTGCGTCGCCGAGTGGCTTGAGCACGTCGTAGAAGTAACGCTTGCCCTGGCGCACTACGTAGTCGTTGTAGTATTCGCCTTCGGTAGCGTTCGCTTTGTAGTCGTTGAACAGGTCGCGGATCACCTGCGGGATGCGGCGGGTGGGCACTTTGATTACTTTCTCGGCCACAAAACCACGGCCGTCGTCGGTGATACCTCCACCCACAACCACCTGCATGGCCGGGGCGATCTTCTTCCCTACCCTGATGCTGGAACCGTGGAAACCGATGTTCGCCGCCATGTGCTGGCCACAGCCATTCATGCAGCCGCTGATTTTGATGCGCACGTCGTTTTCGGTAACCATCTCGGGGAACTCGTCACGGACGAGCTCCTCAAGAATAGTGGCTAAACCAGTCGAGTTGGTAACACCCAGTGCACAGGTGTCGGTTCCAGGACAGGCGGTTATATCGGCGGTGGTATCATACCCCGGCAGGCCGAGGTTCAGGGCGTAAAGGCCGTTAAACAAATGCGGCAACGCACTGGGGGGAACGTATCGAAGAATCATTCCCTGTTGCACGCTCAGGCGAATATCGTCGCTGGCAAAATCTTTTACCAGGCCGGCCAGTAAGCGTGCTTGCTCTGCCTCCAGATTACCGAGTGGCACCCGGATCGCAACGGCGCGGTAGCCCCCCTGCTTTTGTTCGGATACGTTTGTTTTCAGCCATTCGGCGTACATGGCGGGATGCAGAGGTTCAACGGGCTCGAAAGTGTCGGCCGGAATATCTCCCAGGGACGGAGCGAAAGATTCATCTACCTCGAAGGTTTGGTGCTCGATGGCAACCATTTCTTCGTTCACGAGGGTCATGAACTGCTCCAGACCAAGGTCTTTCAGCAAGTACTTCATCCGGGCTTTCATCCGTTTTTCGCGCTCGCCGTAACGGTCGAATACGCGGATAGAAGCTTCCATGAAAGGAATGATCCGGTTGGCTTCCAGAAACTCATAGGCCGTGGGGGCGATCATCGAAACGGCTCCGAGGCCTCCGGCGATTACCACCTTGAAGCCTTTAACACCGTCCCGAATGCGGGGGATGAAGCCAAAATCATGGAAATAAGTGAACGCAGAGTCCTCCTCACTGCTCGAAAAGGCAGGCTTTATTTTGCGGCCCATCTCCTGACAGATCGGGTTACGCAGAAAGAACTCATAAGAAGCCTGAACGTAAGGAGTTACATCGAACGGCTCTTTAGGATCAACGCCGGCAAGGGGACTGGCGGTGATGTTGCGCACGGTGTTGCCGCACGCTTCGCGGGCGGTCATACCGGCTGTTGCCAGGTCTTGCCACACCTTTACACTATCGTTCAGTTTAACGTAGTGCATCTGTATATTCTGACGGGTCGTGATGTGCAACCGGCCGTTGGTGTACTTCTCAGACATATCGGCTAAAGCAATCAATTGATCCGGCGTCAGGTGACCAAACGGAATTTTGGTACGAAACATATGCACCCCGTGCTGCCGCTGGCCGTACACCCCCCTGGTCAGGCGGTAGTGCTTGAAGCGGTCTTCATCTTCCTGCATCCGCTGGTAGGCATGGATGCGGTCAGAAAGTTCCTGAATATCGTCGCGGACAGGAGCGGCAAGGTGGTCCAGATTTAATTGTTCGGTAGTAGTCATGTCCGAAAGTACCCGTCTGAAGCGGCTTAGTTTGAATAAAAACATGAACAAAACAACATATGAACGGACAATGGTTAAGTACAACATTTTAAACAACAGCACTTTACAAAAATAAAATTAAATCAACCATAAGAATCTTAACATATATTTATTTAAATAAATTAAATGATTAGTGTTTTTGCTCAGTTTGGCTAAGCAGGAGGGCGCCGGCGCGCAGGTGCAATACAGGGACGAATGAGCAAAGGAGGTTGGGAGGTGAAAAAAGCGGAATACCGGGCAACATCCGTAGCGGTTGCATCTTTGCCGAAAGAGCGCAAACGGAGAAAAGGCGCTTCCCGTGATAAATCAGCTAATGGAGAGTGCAACCGCCCGAAAAAGTAAGCTGTTGCGTTTTTTGCCTGTTCTTGCGGTAGAAAATAACAGCCGCATCAACGAAGGCCCGGATGAACCCTCCTTGCTTCAAGACCATTATACCCCTATGCCAACCGATCAACGCATTCTATTCCATCCAGGCCTCAACCCTCTTTGGGAGAGCATGGAACGCGACCGCCGTCAGCAACAATACGCAGCTATTGTGCTGATGCTTCTGTGCTTCGCATCGATTATCGTGGGAGCAACCTCGCAATACCTGGGCTGGGCTTTGCTTGGCGGATTCGGTGCCGCCGGAGCTCTGTGGTGGCTGCTCCGCATCGTGACCGAGCAGCCCCTGGCCTACTGGCGAAGACTGCTCACCGAACATCCGGAGTCTGTTGTCTGGGTCTACGGATTGGTGACGGAGCGGATGCCCTTTGGCTTCAAAACCGTTGCCATCGGCACGCTCCACCTTGTGGGTTCTGACGGCGAAATCCACACCTTCGGGATGAAGCCCACCGAACTGAAACTGGTTACCAAAACGCTCAACCGTGTACTTCCTCACGCTGAATTCGGCTACTCCGCCGAGCGGGAACTCAGGTACCGGGGTGAGGTGACCGACTTCAAAGGTCGGGACCAGTTCAATCAGATCAAATGATTGTCTTTTACCCCGCCGGTTGCCGGTAACCGTTCTCCTTCAGCCTTGATTATTCTTTAATGCTCCGCCTATGACCTTCTGGGACCAGATCAAAAAAATATTTGCCGAGGCCGACAGTTCTTCACCTTCTTCCCCCACCATCCATGAACTCATACAACGAAGCGAAGAAGACCTTGCCGCTTACGGGTACTGGAAATCGACTGCAGCCCCACGCCGGCTGCTCGACTGGCTCAGTACCCAGTACACCCGGAGTAAAGACGGACTGACGACCGATAATACCATCGGCTTTCTCGACACCCAAAGCTCTAAGGGTTTTGTGATGTACTTCCGGGAGATGAACTACAACAGGGAAGAAATAACTCACTTTTTCCACTACCTCAAAGAACGGGTACTTACCCTCAACTACCGTTCCGATATATCCGACCGACGCATCTTCCCCCGCAACGATTGGATCGAGACCCAGGAGCGCCATTATCTTAAACCTAATACGACCTTTAGTGAGGTGAAGATGGACCAGGCCTTTGGCAACATCATGATCGAGTTTGAGCTGCGCAACGAACTTCCGCATAACCTCCGCCTGAGAGCTACCGTTTACAACGACGCGCTCTACGAAGCCGGCGGCAGCTTCGGCGGTCTGGTTATGGCGCTCACTGCGTAGCAAGCCCTGGCCTCTTACCTCACGCTGCACCTGCGTCAGCGCCGACTCCACACCGGCAAATGAGATTATTCTCTTCACAAAAAGACAGCATCCAGGCCACCGTAAGTAGATCTGGATGCTGAATATATGCTTTCTGAGTCGTCGAAAATTGACTCGTTAAGCGAGGAACCCGTAAATGAGGGCCAGGATAAGCAGCACCGCAAGTGCTGAAATATTGAAGCCCATCCGGGTACGGAAGAGCGAAGGCTCCAGATCGATTGCCTTATGATCGTCTTCCTGCTTATCGGTATAAATCAGGGCCAGCACGGCGACCGAGAGAACGGCGAAGAGGTACACCGCCCAGTCTGGAACACCCGGTACTGGCTGTACGAATAACCGAATGGCCGTACATACACCAATAACGATCACGAGCACCGCAATACCATTCCGGATACTCATATCCTTTACGATAGCTGCCGACGATACAGTAGGGGAAGAAGCCTCTTCCGATGCGTTGCTGAGCGTTTGGTTGAGCGCCGGATCAGCTGCTTTTTTGCTGGTCACACCGCTGAGTACGATCATCAGCGCACTGGAGATGAGGAACATCAGCGCCATCCGGTCAAGGAAAGCCAGGTCTGGCAGGATGAACTTGAACAGCAGCGAAAGCGGGACACCCAGCAGAATAACCACCAGTGCAGCGCGGGCAGTACCACGACGGTAGAACATACCGAAAATGAATACGACCAGAACCCCCGGGCTAAGGAACCCGGTATACTCCTGGATCACCTGAAAAACCTGATCTGCCGCAGCCAGAGCCGGAGCCACGATGGCTCCGATGATCAGAGCCGATGCCGCTGCGATCTGTCCCATTTTAACTTGCCGTTTCTGGCTGGCCGCAGGGTTGATGAATTTGTTGTAGATATCAATCGTGAAGATCGTGGAAGCACTATTTACCATCGAACTTACAGAAGAGCCGATTGCGGCCACCAGAGCCGCAAAGGTGAGCCCTCTGAATCCGACTCCTACGTAGTTACCGAGAACCCAGGGAAAGACCTGATCTGCCTTCTCGATGTCTACGTTAATTCCCTTTTCGGTAAGCAGGTAGAAAGCTGCAATACCGGGAAGCACCGCGAAGAACGGAATAAACAGTTTCATGAAAGCAGCAAAGGCGATACCTTTTTGCGCTTCCGGCAGGCTTTTTGCCGCCAGCGCACGCTGGATGATGTACTGATTGAAGCCCCAGTAATAAGTATTCACAATCCACATTCCACCAAGAAGGAGTGCCATACCAGGAAGAAGGTTAAAGCTCGAACGTTCCTCGCCGGTCGCAGTATCCCGGAAAGTATCGGACGGCTCAAACAGCATTTCGAAGTGGCCAGGCAGGACATTGTAAAGTTCTGTAACCCCTCCTATGACGCTGCCTTTGCCCACAAAACTGAGGATACCCCACGCCGCGATCGTTCCACCAAGCAGCAGGACAACAACCTGGACGACGTCGGTCCAGACGACCGCTTTGAGCCCCCCAAAAATCGAGAAACAGGCAGAATAAATGACCAACCCGATGATGCCTATATACAAGGGAACATCCAGCAATTGCTCGATCGCCAGAGCTCCGAGGTACAGGACCGTGGAAATATTCACGAAAACGAACAGCGCAATCCACATCACCGACATAATCGTACGTACCGTACCATCATAGCGTTCCTCGAGGAACTGAGGCATCGTATAAATTTCCTTTTTCAGAAAGACCGGCAGCAGGAATTTAGCAACGATGATGAGTGTAATAGCAGCCATTAACTCGTAGGTGGCAATGGCGAGCCCCAGTTCAAAACCGGAACCGTTCATTCCGATGATCTGCTCCGCGGAGATGTTAGACGCGATGAGTGAGCCACCTACCGCCCACCAGGGCAGGCTGCGGCCGGCCAGAAAGTAATCACTGGCCGTAGCGGACTTATCCCGGTTCGATATCCAAATACCGAAAATGATTACAGCGACGATATAAACGCCGAAAATGGTTAGGTCTAAACCTTCTAATTGCATGATCCCTAAATATGATAGGTGAAAAAAGTATGCCCAAAGTCACCCTACCGGACATTTCTGATGGTCTCTTCGCTGAGCCGGAAACCGGCCATGAAGTATTGTGGTGCCCCCCCCCTGCCGGAAAGACTGGAAGGTAGGGTCGTTCAAATATGTCTGACAATGTGCTGAAAGCACTAAAAGCGAGGCAATATAGTGGATTGAAACATAAGCACAGCGATCAGTTCGTGTAAAATGACCACTAAGCACCATTCATTTACGGTCAGATGAACAAAAGTTACCTGCTTTTGATCAGAATTAGCCTCTTAATCCCCAACGACCTGGCTCAGTAAACCCTCCGGGTTCCGGTTTGCATCAAGCCTTCCACAGCCTCAAAAATACGTTCCGGCTTCTGAGGTCGCCAGGCAAGATTATTGAACTGCTCTCCGTAGGCGAGATAATTATCCAACCTGGTTTGGGTGAGTTCATCCATCACATGATCGTGAGAATTGAGCAACGCAATCCACCCACCATCTTCAGTTATTTCTTCCACCCATTCCTCGTAGTAGTCGGTATCTCCGCCGTGGAAATTCAGAACGCCCTCCATGATGATGATGAAGTAACGAATTCCGTTGCCGATGAGCTGGTCTGTAAACTCACGCTTCAGGTGCATCACATCATTATGCACGGCATCGTTCCACTCCCCTATCATTTCAATGATGACGTAGTGCTCGTCGTAGTCCGTAAACAATTGTTTCAGGTACAGGGTCTCGGCTCCGAATTCATCCCATTGAGGATGAAGGAGGTAATTGTACACCTTGTTGGTGTAGCCGAATTCGGAATATTCGCGGCCGTAAAAAGGGGAGTAGTTATCATTTTCGGCGCGGTACTTTTCGCGCCAGCCGAAGTGGGGTTCAATATCGTGCACAGGCTTTATCGATTTGTTCTTTAATCGGTTCGCTTCTAAAACGCCTGCCTTTACAAACAGTGCGGTTAGCGTTCAGATAGCCATCAGAATACTTTCGTGTAAAGCTCCTTTCGGTGTTCCTCGGTCGGCGACCGGTCTTCGAGCAGTTCGAATACATTCCGCTTGATGGTGTGGGCCATGTCGCCTGTGGGCAGATCGTTGCAGTCAAGCCCGAAAGGATCTTCGATTTCTTCGCCCATCAGTTCAATCCCCAGCAAAGCAAAGAAAATGAGCATGGTGACGGGCACCGTCGTCCAACCAAAACTTTCCATCAGTCCGCAGGGCAACAACAATGCATAAGCCGAGATGAACAGCTTCAGGTACACGTTATAGCTGAATGGAATTGGTGTTTTCTTGATTCGTTCGCACGCCCCCAGAATGTCGAGCAGGCTTTGATGCTGTGCTTTTATGTTGATGTAGTCGCCTTCGTTGATGTCACCCTTTCGGTGCGCCTCCGCCATTTGCTGAAATATACGCAAGGCGATGAAGTTGGGGACATGGTCTTTCGACGAGTAGTATTCGTTTTCTTCCGGGCTGAGATAAATCAGTTTATCGAGCTTAACCCCATCACGAAGGTGCTCAGACAGGGCAATACAAAAATTAGCAATGTGCTTAGCCATAAACCTGCGGATCCCCACATCGCTCTCCGGCCACATCGTATCTACGTAGATCGCCATGTTCCGGGTGTTGTTAACCAGTGCCCCCCACTGTTTTCGGGCTTCCCACCAGCGATCGTAAGCGGTTGTCGTCCGAAAACCAAGAAACAACGAAAGAATCACCCCCAGGAGCGAAAAGACCGTTGGGTCCATCATCATAAAATGACCAAGGTCAAAATAGTCTACCACCCACACAAAGGCAGCTGAATAAATACCGATGCCCACAACCGACCGGACGATGCGCCTCATTGTCCATGATGTGAACAGATGGCGCATATCGCCAAACCAGTTTCCGTTGGTTTTGTAGAGTATCATATTTTTTTTGTGAGTGTCTGACCCTGGTAATACAGTTTAAAGCCTTCAAGGTTTGGATTTCCTTCGGACCAGAGGCCTGTTCCCTTGGCAAAATTGCCACTCAGCATACTCACGAGTCTCTGTCCGGTGTGCCTTTCGTTACGGTTTTCACCCCTGCTTCCCCTGCCCCCTCAGGGGCTTCTGCTATAGTGATGTTAAAGCTACAGCCAACTAGTGCGGAAGCGTTATTAAAGCTTTAAAAGACATCATACCACGTACCTTTTCAACTGCCTTGAGCGTCAATACGGGCATGAACAACGTCGAAAAATACTTTCGCCTTTCCGTCCTGGTCTTACTCCTTGTAGCACCGGCATTGTTACTCTCCCTTCTGGGAGGTTAAAGACAACAACGTGTCGCTTTCCGGCAGTACGTCTGTAACAGCCGCTGCCTTGAGGCAGCGCACCTAAGGAAATCAGACTACCGAAAGCAGCATTTTCAATCATCCCCGATGTCAGGTGATTACGGGGTGGCCGACTACTATTGAACTCTCCGTACGGAGGCACCTTCAATGCCGGCCTCTTCGAGTTTGCCCTTCTCTTCCGCGGCCTGGCTCTGGAAGTAAAACTTCCCGACGAAGACCCGAATGGTTTTACCTACATCTGCACTATACACCAGGTCAAAACCGAGGTTTTTCAACTTCTCCATCATCTTGTCGGCATTGCTCTTCGAAGAGTAAGCGCCCACCTGAACACCGAAAAGTATTTCGTCAGGTGCAAATTCCCGTTGTACAGGCTTGGCCGGCTCCGGGCTGGCACCTCCCGCATTACCATACGTTGCGGGGGCGGCATCAGGAACCTCCGGTGTTTCGAATTTGCTCCTGAGCACTCGAATGGAAACCACTTTGGGTTTAGCATATCCTGCTTCCACCAGGTCTTTTTCAACTACTTTGGCTTCCTCCTTTGTCTCTGCCAAACCGGTGAAAACTTTGGTGAGTTTTGTTCCGGTGACTGAATAGGCGTCAGAGAATCCGTTATTTTTCAGTTCCGCGACTAACTTTTCGGCGTTATCCCGGCTGCCAAAAGCACCTACCTGCAGGGTATAGGCGCCCACCAGGTTTTCGGGCTGCTCTTCAGCGGATTTAACGGGAACAGTAACCTGAATTGGTTCCGATCCACCGGTCCCCGGCTTAAGGGCAACTGCATTTGCTTCAGTTTCTTTCTGATTTTTCAGCCACTCGGAGCGGTTACACGTCGGGCCTTTAGTTCCCTGTTCAAGAATTCTGATGCTCACCATCGCGGTCCCTGCTGCCAGAATACCGATTTGCTCGGCGGCAACACGGCTCAGGTCCAGAATACGATCCGGGCTGCTTGGGCCACAGTCGTTTACCGTAACTTCGGTTTTAGCTCCACTAACGATGTTGGTCACTTCCAGGCGGGTACCGTAAGCAAAGGCTTTACTTGCTGCAGTGTATTTGTTATGGTCGTACACCTCCCCTGTACTGGTGGTACGCCCCTGAAACCGATCGGCATAGTAACTCGCAAGGCCCTGTATATCTCCTTGTGGTATCGGGAACCCAGGACTCACAGAAGGGCCCGGAACCACTTCGTTTACCGGAGCTATTGCTACTGTTTCGGTAGGATCCCACGGTGGTGGAGGTCCCGGAATTTCTTTTCCTGCTGCTTTCAGCTTTTTGGCCCACTTGCTCCGGTTACACGTTGGCCCTGAATTGCTCGCCTTGATGATCCGAAGACGGACATTGGCTTCCCCGTCTTTGACAAAGTCGAGGTCTTCGGCTGCAGCACGACTCAGGTCAATGATTCTTCCTTTAGCATGCGGGCCGCAATCATTCACTCTTACCTGAGTGGTTTTGCCATTGCTCAGATTAGTTACTTCAACGATTGTACCCCAGGGCAAATCCAGGCTGGCCGCGGAATAACCTGCTTTCCGAAAAGTTTCTCCGGTACTGGTGGGTCGGCCGTCAAACTTATCACCGTAAAAACTGGCAACGCCTTCCAGCTTCTGGGCCATAGCGTAATGAGTCGATCCGAGGGTGACCAGAAGAAGGAAAAGCCCCTGAATAAAGCGGGCAACAAGAGGTTGATTATTCATAGTTCGGGAAAATGATGAGGCACAAATTAGCCCGGTTTTTTGAAATACTGATCTTAAGGGTGAAAAATGACCTGTTTTATTTAGCAGATCAGGGCGCTGACGCAGGTGCAAGGCTAAAACGCTTCGCTGTAGCTTCATTGTTGCAGAACACTTCGTTTTCTGCTCCAAAGCCCATTTCAAGCCCCGGCCAAGGAGTAATCCACTCCATCTCCAACTCTTTACTGTCGCAGAATACCGGGATAAAGCGCTACCCCGTACTACTGATTGTATCCATAGGTTTCCTCCGGAGACGTCTGTTGAGGCCAGGATAATTAAGCTCAGGATTTCTCTTATGCCCCCGTTGAGGTTTAAGTAATGCAAGGGTACTGGCTTACCTTTGCTGAACCAAATAAAATCATCAGATCATGAACCCCAACGGAGAACTCCAAAGCCAACTCGCGCCCTCCGGTGTACGCACCATTACCTTCGGCCACCCGGCGCACAACAGTTTCCCCACCCACCAGTTACGTGCCTTAGTTGCAGCCCTTGACTCTGCCTCACAGGACGACGCTACCCGCAGCGTGCTGCTGCGCAGCGCCGGCGACCGCACTTTCTGCGCAGGAGCCAACCTCGACGAACTACTGGCCATCACCGATAATAAATCCGGGCAAGAATTTTTCATGGGTTTTGCCAACCTGATACTTGCGATGCGACGGTGCAAAAAACCGGTAGTCGTTGCAGTACAAGGCAAAGCCATCGGAGGAGGAGTCGGGATTGCTGCTGCCGCAGACTATTGCCTGGCAACCGACGCAGCAAGCATCAAACTCAGTGAACTGGCCATCGCTATCGGCCCCTTCGTTATTCTTCCGGCCCTGGTCCGGAAAATGGGAATCGCCGCAGCCTCTGAGCTCAGCATCGACACCGAGTGGCACAATGCCGGTTGGGCCAAAGAAAAAGGTCTTTACCAGCGCGTATTCGCGACCAACGAAGAACTCTACGATGCGGCTACTGCGCTTGCATCCAAATTAGCGACCTACAGCCTCCAAGCCACCGCAGAATTGAAAGCGACGCTCTGGCACGGCACCAACCACTGGCCATCGTTACTTGAAGAAAGAGCCGGAGTTTCGGGAAGACTGGTACTCACGGACGAAGCCAAAGAAGCCCTATCTGCCTTTAAGCGAAAGTAACCTCCCTCGCCGGAAAACTCAGGCAAGGTTACTACGCTCAACCTTATCCGCGAAGTAGCCTTGCCGGCTTTCCTTCATTTCAAAACGCACTATATCTCCGGCTTTTATGCCGGCCGATAACAGGTTCTTTTCCCGGAAATGAAACTCCTCCCGCGTATTCAGCAGACGGAGGTAACCGTACCCCTTTTCGGGAAGATAAAAAACAATGATGCCTGTATGCATAGAAGAGGTTCAATTTGTCACCACAATACCCAAAGCTGCATAAGCCCAACGCTGGCCACCGAAATCTCGGTTGATGTCACTCTTACCCGGGCTGAACAGCTCACCTGTTCCGTTTCGAACAGTAAATTCAGGCCGAAATTTAAGGCTCTTTAGCTCAACCTCCACACCAACTACCACTTCGAGGTACGGCAGTACTTGCTCCGGCACGGGAGCAAGCGATGACTCCATCTTCCCCACTCTGATCAAAAACCCGCCTCCCAATCCAACCGAGGGTTGCAACCGCTGCTTGCCAAAGTTCAAGGTTGCCCGGACTGGGAGCAAAAATGCATCAGGAAAAACCTTTTCCTTAAACCGGACACCTCCATCATTGTCAAAGTGACGAAAGGAACTTGTTGACTGCCGAATATAGCCAGGCCTCAGACTTAAAGTTAACTGATCAATCCGGTAACCAAGCAGCAGGGAAAGTTCGTATCCTTCCCCTCCCATCACACCCGTAGACTCCTCCGGTCTGACATTCAGAGGTAAACGTTCGACTTCCCAGCTTGTACCTACGGCAACGGTAAGCCCCGCCACGAACTCCTGAGCACGAAGCGGGTGAAAGAGGAGAAACAGAAAAGTAAGGCAGATAAGAATTCGGGTAATCACGGTAAAGTAAGCGGGAACACCCTAAACGTATTTCAGGACAGGCCTTTTTTAACGTTTGCGGATAACGAAAAGGCACTACGGCACCTTCATTTCCGACCAATAAAAAAGCCGCCCTTCCCGGAAGAGAAGAGCGGCTTTTCAGCCGTTAAGGCAGAGGCGGTTAGCCTAGTTCTTAATTTCACCTGCACGTTTACCGGCAGAGTAGTTGATACGTAACTGGTTACTCTTACGTAGTTTGGTTTTTACATCCTGTACGATGCCCATTGTCACTTCACCATCAACCCGGAGGGAAGAAGTGATACGACTGCGCTTCGCTTCGGGCAGCTTTACCTTATGCTGCTCAAGAAACAGTGGAATATCATCAACGGTAGAAATTTTGTCGCCCAACTGAATGCGGGGAGACGTACCGTAAACTTGTTGGTACTGCTGCGTCGGACGGCCTACGTAAATGTAGTTTACCAGCGACTTCTCATCAAGCTTAGTAAGCTGGGTCGCTTCCGGAGTATTTACTGAGAGCTTCAAGTCAGAATCCCGCAGAACGGTTACCATCATGAAGAAGAACAGCAACATGAAGATGATGTCCGGAAGAGAAGCGGTAGAAATCGCGGGGCTTGACTTGCCGCGTTTTTTAGAAAACTTAGCCATTAGATTGATGCTTGAATTGAGTGAACGGTGCTATTGAACAACCGTAAGATGCCACATCGGGCAAGGTTTGGTGGAGGGAGAATAAAAAAACGGGCCGGAACACGCCGTAGCGGAACCGGCCCGTGTCTATTTAATTCTCTTCACCAAAGTTGGTGGGCTCCGCTTCGGAGAGTACCATCGGAATCTCTCCCTTGATGGCCTTGCGTTGAGCAAAAGGCATATCGTCGGAGTAAGGTTCACCGTAACGTTTCTGGGCAAGTTCGTCCCATAGTTCGTCGTAAGCACCTTTCAGTTCGTTATAAACGGCCAGGTACGTTTCGTAATTCGTACCACGGTCATTCTTCAGCGAAATGATCGCGTTCTTAGGTGATTCAGCCATGTTTGGCAGTTTCCGGGGGTTCGCGATGAACTCCTTAGCATTTTCCCGTAGTTGGGCAATGCGCATAGGTTCTTCACGGACCAACAACTGGTTGTTGGCGTTAACGAGTACGGAGTACACGTTACGTTCCTTCAACTTAGTGATATCAGGGTCTTCGTCAGACCAGGGCGGCAATCTTACGAGGATACCCTTGTCTTCGGCGATCGTAGTAGTGACGAGGAAGAAAATGAGAAGCAGGAAGGCGATGTCCGCCATAGATCCAGCATTGATCTCATTGTTCATCCGGTCTCTGGTCTTAGTCTTAGCCATAGTCTGGTTGAGATTTATTCAGGTTACTTAAAGATGCCGCGGATACCAAACACTACAAGTGAAAGGATCGAGAGGGCAATCATGATCAGGGCGGCCAGAATAGCACCACTAATGAATTTCAGGTTTCCGCCGGAGAAGGTGGTTTCCTGAGAAGTGGTGAACTTTTCGATAGCCCGTTGGATCTCGGGAGTTTCAGCTGCGATTTCGCCGTTGGCTGTAGAGTAGCCAATGAAAACGATAACGCCAAGAACCACCAGACCGATCAGGCCTTTAATGGAACCTTTAGGGTTACTGGCAAACTGGACGATACCGAAGAGTAAAGCCACAATAAATGCCAGAGCAGTGAGCGCGAGGGAGATACCGATACCGAAGTCAAAGACACCCGTATCGTACTTCTCCGCACCTGCGGACTCAGAGTTCAACAGTTCCATCTCGGCGGGGTCGCCGGAGAAGATACTCATCAAAAAGATGGCAACAACCAGCACTCCAATCCCGAAAGCCAGCGCCTGACCGTATTTATTTAAAAATGCGTACATGCTATGATTGGATTTATAAAATGAGGGCTGGTTAGGCCTTAAAGCTGTTGTTTGTGGCCATGATGTCTACCAGGGCGATGGAAGCGTCTTCCATTTTGTTGACAATACCGTCGATCTTGTTAACGATGTAGTTGTACAGGATCTGCAGGATAATGGCGACAACGAGACCGAATACCGTCGTAAGAAGTGCTACTTTAATACCACCGGCTACTACTGCAGGAGAAAGGTCACCTACTGTTTCGATACGGTTGAAGGCCTGGATCATACCTACTACTGTACCCATGAACCCGAGCATGGGCGCAATCGCGATAAAGAGAGAGATCCAAACAAGGCCGCGCTCCAAAAGACCCATTTGTACGGAGCCGTAAGAAACGATAGCTTTTTCTACAGCGTCGGGGCCTTCACCACTGTGGCGGAGTCCTTCGTAAAGTACGCTTGCAGTTGGGCCAGGGGTGGATTTGGCTACTTCACGAGCACCTGCCATGTCGCCTTCTTCAAGACGTTCACCGATACGGGAAAGTAGTTTGTCCGTGTTGACGGAAGCAAGGTTGAGCGTTATGATACGCTCGATGCAGAATGCAAGTCCGAGAATCAGACAGACAAGAACGATCGCCATAAAGCGCCAGTCACCATCAATGAATTGCTTCTTGAGGACCTGGAAGCCAGAGGCTTCTTCTGCTTGTGCTGCGAGATCGGCAGCGGAAAATACTACCAGCGTGAGCGCCGCCAGTGTTTTGGAAAGATGTCGCATAGCCAAATTTAGGTTTAACGAATAGTTTGTGCGTGAAGAGAATAAGAACCGGCACGAATGCCAGCGTATAGTGTTCTTTGAACCGCCGTTGCGGTCGAATGTGCGACGAACATCGCAACATATCATGCCGAAAGGTAAGAAAAATTCCATCTTATTGATTGTAATGATGGAAAATGCGCCGATGAAACCATCGGTAAACGTCAGATTGCAGATTAACAAGATAATTTAATCCCGTCGTACTACCATGACAGTTCCACACCCTACGATACTAAGAAAAGGTCTTACCCCTTTCTGTTCTTCTAAAAAAACGGAAAAGAAGGAAAAACCTCTGACCATGATTAAAGGGTACAAAATTTGTACTCCGTAACACACGACGAGGAGAACTTCCTTCCTTTCCTGAATTTCAATGCGGAGAGAGAGGGATTCGAACCCTCGGTACAGTTACCCGCACACACGCTTTCCAAGCGTGCTCCTTAAGCCACTCGGACACCTCTCCTTTTGTTGTCAATCTCCGGCGAAATGAGCTCACTCGTTAGTAACAGCTCCCGGAATAGACGCAAAAATTGCAAAAACGATCAACAAAACAAAATTTTTATTGGCATTCGTGAAGATTAATACTCAACGGCTAGCCGGTCTTGTGGCCGCCCAGGGGTAAGTTGTCTTTACAAAGCGGTCAAGTTCAAAGAGTTGCCATGTATTTGCGTTTGTTTGTCGGCCAACTTCCTCCGGAGAAGTTTCCCAAAGTTCTGCAATTTTTTCTGCAACAAGTGGGATGTAAGCCGTTTCGTTTCGTTTCCCTCGTTTCGGAACGGGTGCCAGGTAAGGTGCATCGGTTTCCAGTAAAATCCGGTCGCGGGGCACCGAACTTACAACCGGACCGATACCTCCGTTTTTGAAAGTTACCACTCCTCCGATTCCGAGGTAGAAGCCTCTCGCTATTGCCCGGTTGGCTTGTTCGAGGTTTCCTGTCCAGCAATGAAAAACGCCCCTTAATTTGGCATCGTCGATACCATCGATCAGTTCCAACAGTTCATCAATTGCTTCACGGGCGTGGATACAGATGGGCAGATCGTAATCGATTGCCCACTGACATTGCCGCAGGAAAGCAGTTTCCTGTTGTGCACGGAAGGTTTTATCCCAGTACAAATCCATCCCGATTTCGCCGATCGCTACCCAGGAGCGTTCTCCCAGGTATTTTTCTACAGCAGCAAGCTCAGTCTCGAAATCTTCCCCAACGCTACAGGGGTGCAGGCCGATCATGGCCAGCGTCTCAGCGGGGTATGCTTTTTCGAGTTCCAACATAGCCTTATGGCTACGTAAATCGACCGCTGGCATGATGGCCAATTCGACCCCGGCGTTCCGGGAGCGCATCATCATTTCATCACGGTCGTCCTTAAATTTATCACTGTAAAGGTGGGTATGCGTATCGATGTACATATATAAGGTATGTTCTAGATGCAGAGCAAGTTCGGTTTGGTGGGTACTTTAGTTCTCCGTCAACCTGAAAAGGATGGATAACTGAGGGACCACCGGCCGGGTGGTCATTGCAAAGACGACTCGCCTGCACCTTAGTTTGCTTTAGCGGGCCCAAAGGTAGCAAGCCGGTAGGTGAGTCTCAGAGAAACAACTCGATAACTCCGAGACTCATTACCTTGCGGCCATGGCAAAAGCAAAGAAATTCTATGTAGTCTGGGTAGGTCACGAACCGGGGGTCTATACAGACTGGGGTAAAGCCAAAAGTCAGATTGATGGTTATAAAGGAGCAAAGTATAAATCTTTCCCCTCCCGGGCGCAGGCCGAAGCGGCGTACGCTAACAGCTTCGGTAATTACATTAAAACGGCAGCGTCGGGCATCAAAAAACCATCTTCGCACCCGCGTTCGCGCCAAAAAGCACCACGGAGAGGCAACGCGCCTTCCACCCCCACGATTATAAGTCAGAGTATCAGCGTCGATGCCGCCTGCTCGGGAAACCCAGGAAAGATGGAGTACCAGGGCGTGACAACCAGCGGAAAAAAACAACTGTTTCACAGGGCGTTTCCGCTCGGCACCAACAACATCGGGGAGTTCCTGGCGCTCGTCCATGCCCTGGCTTTCCTGAAAGGCCAGGATATGCCCGACCTGCCCATTTACAGTGACTCTCAGATTGCCATCGGGTGGGTAAAAAAGGGCAAATGCAAAACCACCCTTGCACGCAGTAAGAAAACCGCCGAGCTCTTCGAGTACATCGACCGGGCCGAAGCCTGGCTGAAAGCAAATAAAGTAACCAATCCCATTTATAAATGGGACACCAAGGGGTGGGGAGAAATTCCGGCAGACTTTGGCAGGAAGTGACGCGTGTTACTTTGTCCCGGCCCAGGGAACGCTTTGTTTGTTGACCGGGACAGCTACACAACCAATCAAATATCGAGAATCAGTACCTTCGCCCCTATGCTCAACCTCCTAGTCGTAAGCGATTATCGTGACTCTCTCAATGCTGTGCGGCCCGAAGGGCGCTGGTTTACCGGATTGATAAAGGACTTCGGTTATTCCATTACCCTGATGACGCCGCGTGAAGGCTCCAGTTACATCAGTGAACTCGAAGCGGGAGGCGTCCGCATCATCGACTGGCACCCCGAGAGCAAGTTTGGCAAAGCTGATCGGGACGGCATCAGGGCTGAGCTGGAAGCTAATCACTACGACTTACTGCATCTGTTCAACAATAAAAGCATCGTTGCGGGTATTCGCGCAGCGAAGGGCTGGCCGGGGAAAGTGCTTACTTACCGGGGCTATACCGGCAACATTCACTGGTGGGATCCCGGTGCCTACTTTCAGCACCTCAACAAGCGGGTCGATGGTATCATCTGTGTTTCCGGAGCCGTAAAAGAAAGTTTTGACCGGCTCCCGTTCTTCGACAAGTCCAAAACTCTCGTGGTTGGCAAGGGGCACGACCCTGCCTGGTACGCCGATATTGAGCCCGTTGACCTGGAAGCCGAATTTGACATCCCTCCGGAGCGTACCACCATAATAGTGGTTGCCAACGCCCGCCGGATGAAGGGGATGAACTACCTTGGTACGGCCATCGGCCGCTTGCCCGCTGATCTAGGACTTCACTTCCTCTTCGTTGGCCGCGGCCTGCAGGTTCCCGACTTTGAGTCTGACCTCGCCGACAGCTACTACGCCCACCAGTACACTTTTGCCGGTTTCAGAACCGACGTTCTTAATATCCTTGCCGCTGCCGACGTAAGCCTCTTGCCCAGCGTAAAAGGCGAGGGCCTCAGTAAAGTCCTTCTTGAAAGCATGTTCCTCGGCCGCCCCACCATCATGACCGACATCGGTGGCAATAAAGGCCTCGGGATCAACGGCGAAACGGCCATTATTGTGCCGGCAAGAAGCGATGAAGCGCTTACCGAAGCAATCCTCAGCATTGCCGAAAACCCGGCACTCCGCCAAAAGCTGGGCCCGGCGGGAAAGACCTACATCACGGAGCACTTCCGGGCAGACCGGACCGTACAGGAGCTCCACGCTGCTTACCAGACCGTTTTGAGCAGGTAAAGCTGCCCACCAGTGCCCCGTCAGACGACTTCCCGCAAGGCAGCTTTGTGTCACATTGGGTGTATTTTCTGACACCAATCGATTGCTAAGGCATTCTTGTGGCTTTAGTTCCCTGCCGTTTACTATCTTCCCCTTCTCATATTCAACAACGTTCATGCGAAGCATTAATCTGATCTTTTCCGCGGCACTGCTTTTGCTGCTGTCCTGTGGAGACACTGCCACCTCTACTACCTCGCCAGAAACAGACCCCGCACCTGCTGCCGAGCCCGAAATCAAACCGATGACGGCAACCGGTGAATGGGTATCCCTCTTCAACGGAGAAGATTTCACCGGCTGGCACACCTACGGCAAAGAAAGCGTTGGTGCTGCATGGAAGATTGCCGACGGTAGCATCTACCTCGACGTAGCCAACAAAGACGGCTGGCAAACCGAAGGCGGCGGCGATATTGTCACCGACAAATCTTACGCCAATTACGAGCTCGAACTCGAATGGAAAATCGGCAAAAACGGCAACAGCGGCATCATCTACAACATCGTTGAAACCGACGAATACGACTACCCCTGGCTCACCGGCCCCGAAATGCAGGTGCTCGACAACGACGGCCACCCCGACGGAAAAATCAAGACCCACCGCGCCGGCGACCTTTATGACTTCATCTCCGTCGCCGAAGAAAACGTGAAGCCCGTTGGCGAGTGGAACAAAGTAAAACTCGTTGTTACCGACGGCAAGGTCGAGCACTGGCTCAACGGCAAAAAACAGGTTGAATACGCCAACAAAGGCCCAGAATGGGAGGCCATGATCGACAAGTCGAAGTTCAAAGATTACGACGCTTTCGGTATGTCGACCTCCGGCAAAATCTCTCTTCAGGATCACGGCGACGCCGTTTGGTTCCGGGGCATTCGCATTCGCGAGTTGGGATCAAAATAATACTTCAGTTTAATTTCACCACTTAACAAAAAGCTTAAAGACATGCCTACATTAGATAGCGGCGCGATTCCCAAGCGGACATTTGCCGACGTTCCCGAGAACCGCGACCGGCTCTTCCTCGCCAGTTGTTTTGCCCTCGTCGTAACTTCCATGACCTTTGCCATCAGGGCCGGCATCCTGGGAGATCTTGCTGCAGATTTCGGCCTGACCGATGGCCAGCTGGGCTGGGTTAACTCGATGAACTTTTTCGGCTTCCCCGTAGCTATGCTTGTTGGTGGCGCCATCTACAATGTGGTAGGCCCTAAAATCTTGCTCTGGCTTGCATTTGCGACCCACGTGCTTGGTCTTGCCCTCACCATCATGGCCGGAGGTTACTGGGGGCTCCTCATTTCCACCTTCCTGATCGGTTTTGCCAACGGCTCCGTTGAAGCGGCCTGTAACCCGCTCATCGCGGATATGTACCCGGACAAGCAGACCGCCATGCTCAACAAATTCCACGTTTGGTTCCCTGGCGGCATCGTGATCGGCTCTCTGATTGCCTTCTTCTTCGGCGGCGCTATGTCATGGCAGATGCTGATTGCCACCATGTTTATCCCCACAGCTATTTACGGATTCCTTATGCTGGGCCAGGCTTTCCCCAAAGGAGCCAACATCGTCAGCGACACCGCAGAGAACATCAAAGGTATTCTTACGCCGCTGTTCATCATCATGGCGTTGATTATGACGGTTACCGCTACTACAGAATTCGGCACCACCCAGTGGGTGGAGCGCATTCTCAGTAATGCAGGCGCCAACGCAATGATCCTGCTGGCACTTACGGCAGGCATCATGGCCACCGGACGCTTTTTTGCCGGTCCGCTCATTCAGAAACTGAACCCTATCGGAGTACTTATTGGCTCCGCCGTTCTTGCATGCCTGGGCTTATTTATCCTTAGCAGCGTTACCGGCCCGATGATTTACGTCGGAACCGCAGTCTTCGGTCTTGGCATCTGTTACTTCTGGCCAACAATGATCGGTTTCACCGCCGAGAACATCCCCCAATCTGGTGCCTTTGGCCTTTCCCTCATTGGTGGCGCGGGCATGCTCGGTGCGGGTATCTGGAACCCCATTATTGGTGGTTGGATCGACAGTGGCCGCGAAACGGCACTCGCCAGTGGCCTTACGGGCGAAGCCGCCGAACTGGCAACCGGTCAGGCAACGCTGGGAAATATTGCTCTGTTCCCGCTGTTGCTCATCTTTGTCTTTACCGGACTCTTTTTCTACATGCGGAGCCGTAAGCCGGCCGCAGCTTAATGCACTTAGTTGTTCCTAAAAAAAACGCCCACGCTCCAGTTCCGGAACGTGGGCGTTTCTTATGGCGCGCACGCGGGTGCAAAAAACGCTACCTTAAAGAGCAGTGTTTCTGGCCAGTCGTTCCGCCCGGAGGCGGAAATACCGCTTCAGTCCAGCGTACCCGAATACAGCGACCAGGATCAGCCCCGTCCCCCAGTAAAAACTAGGTGTAAGCTCTTCAGCGTCGTTGAGCAGAAAATAGGCCAGTACGATGCCGTAAACCGGCTCCAGGTTCACCGTCAGGTTTGCCGCAAAAGCGGAGAGCTTCTTGAGCGCCCGCAGGAAGAGGAAGTTGGTAAAGGTGGTACAAATCACGGCCAGGACGATCAGCCAGACCCAGTCCATCGGGGTGGGCCAGAAACTACCCGGCATGAACGGGAGGAAGGGGGTAAGGAACAGCGTACCCGCCGAAAGCTCGATAAAGGTGATCCGCAGAGGATCAGATTTTTCCACGTACAACTTGTTGAAGGTGGTAAAAAAGGTCACCAGCAGCGCGGAACTCAGCCCTACCAGTACACCGGTTGTCATCGAAGCATCCACTCCGTCGATGATAAGCCAGATTCCCGGAAGAATAAATAATCCCAGGGCGAGTTCGTACCAAAGAAATTTTCGTTTCACGATCAACGGCTCCAGGATGCTCGAAAACAAAGCGGTGGTAGCCAGACAAATCAGTCCCACACTTGCGTTGGCCAGTTTGATCGCACCGTAGAAAGTTACCCAGTGTAATGCAACGATGCACCCCAGGCCGGCAAAGATCAATGCCTGCTTACGACCAACATCTCTGATGATGGTTTTCACCCGCACCAGCGGCAACAGGCTGATACTCGTAAGCAGCACCCGCCACCACACCAACGTGACGGCGTTAAGGGATATGATGTCGCCCAGGATGGCCGTAAAACCCCAGAGGAAAACAGCGATGTGGAGTTCTAAATAAGCACGATTGTTGGAGTATGCCATATTGCAAGATTCAGGTTGCAGTTTGAAAGGTACTGGACTGCGCACGTTCCAGGTGCGCGTACTTTTTTTTTTCAGGAATCAATTTGGGGCGAAGGTGGCATATAAATACGAGAAAAATAAAGCCTGCCGCACGAATGGCCTCCACCCACATTTAAAACTTGCTTTGGTACTTAATCCTAAGAATCTGCATCACAGCTAAACACCCCAACAGCATTCAAAAAACGCATCAATACTCGTGCAATGAGTACAAACCCCCGAAATACAAAAACCGTAAAATCACTCTTTCCTCCCCCTCTCACATGCTCCTAATTTTGCTCTGTTGCAATGACAGACATTGTGATTAGTATTTAACCATCGGAGAGAAACATGCCACTCCGGACAAATATTCTTTTATGAATGCCACCAATCATTACCTACTAACCCAACAGCTACACGAGGCAGCCGTTAGCAACCTCCAACAAGGTTTGGAGAGCAGTCAGCAGTTTCACGAACAGGTATTGGGTACGAATGCACCTAACGCACTCTTGGACAGTGCGGCTACGGGCGAGCAAATTTCCGCCAGCGTGCACTGGTGGGGCGTTGACATCGTGATGAACGAAAAACTCACAGACGACATCATCAACGGTATTACTGGTGGCGGGGCAGTAGGCAGTGCCATTGCAGCTGCCTTCGGAGCTGCTGGAGTCGTAACCGGAGGGGTGGCGACGGCCATCGGTGCTGCCATCGGCGCCATCGTTGCCTTGAAGATCGCCGAGATAAAAATTGTTAACAATGGCAGTGGCGTTCACTGGCCAATCACCTGGCCACAATGGGCACTGCTCTTAGCAGCACTACCGGCCGGGCCTGCTGGAATCATCACTGCGGGAATGGCTTTCATCCACCCACTACGTAACTAATACCGTAACCTTGCCAAGGTCTTTCCTACTCAGGCTTCAGTTCTCCTGCGATTGAGCCCGGGCAACAACTGCTGAGCCCAGATGCGGGGAAAGAAGGGAAAAACCAGAGAAGCCGGATCTCCCCAAAAGGACGATCCGGCTTCTCAATTAATGTCTCTCGTTTTATTTTTCGGGAGTACCCTACTTCACAGTCACGCTGTAGTGCGGTGTGGGGTTCAGCGGGCAGGAGTACTGGTAGTTACCCGGTGTCAGAAAGACCAGTCCGGTGGTATTGGTTTCGCCTTTACCAACGAGTTCTTTGAGACCGGAGTTTTGCACCTGTGCACCAGTTTCGTCCTGGAGGTAGAAGCCGAGGTCTTTAGCGACCTTCTTGTTCGTTACTTCAAAAACGTAGTAGCCGGCGGCGAGTTCCAGATTGCCTTCGTTGTAAACGCCCTCCTTTTGGGTCAGCTTGATGGTTTTAGGCGTACCGACATTTACGGCGTAGTGAGGCGTTGGGTTCAGCGGGCAGCTGTACTGGAAAGAACCTTCGGTGAGGGTTACCACGCCGGTCCGGCTGGTTTGGCCCTTACCGATCAGGTTAGCAAGGCCGGAATTCTCCACCTGCGCTCCATCTTTATCCTGAAGGTAAAAACCGAGGTCTTTGTCCACCTCAGTGTTAGTCACCTCAAAAATGTAATCTCCGGGAACAAGGTTGAGTTGGGTAGTGGTGTACTCACCTTCAACCTGATCGAGTTTGATTACGGTAGGAGTGGCTTTACCTTTCATTTTTTTGCCTTTAGCAGCCATGTGCTGGGCACCGACCGCAGAAGCAGCAAAAACGAGAACGAGAAGAGAGAGGAGTTTTGCAAAATTTTTCATTGTACTATCAATTTTGGTTGTTAATGACCCGGGGGCCGTTTAATTTGATAGTACAAAGATGGGGGGAGCAGCAACCGGTTAGCCTACCAGTTTTCCCCGCAGGAAGATCATTATTTCCCTTTCCGATTAATTCTTCACCCGAAGGTGCGAATGGTCACGCTCCCCTCGCCTGGTAACGGAGATCGCCGCGCTATTTTTTCTTGCGCGGAGTACGTTGCTTACGGGCGGGCTTAGGCGAACCTAACGAAGACTTCGCCTTTCCGCGCCGGGAAGAGGATGCCTTTGCGGTGTTACCCGTACGCCGGCCACTGCTCCTCCGACCGGTTTTTGCACCTGCTGCCGAGCCCTTATCGTATTTCTTGCGCGATCCACCGGCTGCACCTTTGTCCGGGGCGGCCAAATCAGCTTCGGTTCCGTGCACCTCGAGCACATCAATAAGTTCCATATCGATGCGACGGCGCTCCATGTCGACCTTCTTAACACGGATGCGGACGGAATCCCCCATCTTGAGGCGCTTACCGGTTTTGCGACCGGTGATGTAAAGTTTTCCGGAGCTGATATCGTACGGCTCGTCCATATCATCGTAGCTGATCATGCCCTCTACATAGTTGGCGGTCAGTTCTACAAACACACCAAAGTCGGCCATACCGTTGATGATACCGTCAAACTCTTCGCCGACGTTGTCGAGCATGAATTCGGTCTGTTTGTACTTGATGCTCTCCCGCTCGGCGGTGGTCGCTTTTTTCTCCTGCGCAGAGATGTGCTTACAGATTTCCTCCAGCTTTGTGGGGTTCATCTTATAAAGGCTTCCCTTTTCGAGGTTCTCGTCCAGGATGCGGTGCACCAATACGTCGGCGTAGCGGCGGATCGGGCTGGTGAAGTGCGTGTAGTTTTCGAAGCCGAGACCATAGTGACCGATATTTTCGGTCGTGTAGATCGCCTTAGCCATCGTCCGTATTGCAATCGGCGAAAGCATCTTGACCATCGGGTCTTCGGCGGCTTTGGCCAGCAACTCGGTGTAACTCTTAGCGATGGATTGCGGCGTACGAAGGTCCATTTTGTACCCCAGGGCTTCTGCGAATGCAGCCAGTTCGATCACTTTCTCCATGTTCGGCTCATCGTGGACACGGAAGACGAACGGAATTACTTCCTTGAGTCGTTCAGCTTTCTTGACCATAAAGGTGGCCACCTCTTTGTTGGCCAGCAGCATGAAGTCTTCGATTAGCATGTTCGTATCGATGCGTTCCTTCACGTAAACCTCGAGCGGCGTGCCGTCTTCGTCCAGTTTGAAACGCACCTCGTTGGTAGCGAAGTCAATCGCACCGTGCTTGAAGCGTTCCTTACGGAGCACTTTCGAAATCTTATCCAGCTGCAGCAATTCGTCGCAAAAGTCACCGCTTTTGGTATCCAGCACTTCCTGCGCTTCCTCGTAAGTGAAGCGTCGGTCGGAGTGAATAACCGTAGCTCCGAACCAGCGCTGGGTGATTTTGAAGGTCTTAGGGTGCATATTGAAGACGGCAGAGTAGCTCAGTTTGTCTTCGTGCGGGCGCAGAGAGCACAACTCGTTGGAGATGCGTTCGGGCAGCATCGGGCAGACGCGGTCTACGAGGTAGACAGAGGTTGTCCGTGCAGCAGCTTCCTTATCCAGGGCACTACCCGGGCGGACGTAGTGGCTCACATCGGCGATGTGAATGCCAACTTCTATTTCTCCGCTTTCGAGCGTCCGGATGGAAAGTGCGTCGTCAAAGTCCTTCGCCGTTAACGGATCGATGGTGAAGGTCGTGATGTCACGCATGTCCCGGCGGATGTTGATTTCCATCGGGCTGATTTCGCTGGGCAGCGCTTCGCTCTCGGCAATCACTTCTTCGGGGAAGGTGATTTGGAAGCCGTTGTTGATGAGGATCGACTGCATAGCGATTTCACTGCTCCCTTCTTCGCCGAGCACGGCGGTGATTTTACCGCTGATCTGGCCAAAGCGATTGGGTTCCCAATCCAGGATCTTAACGACAACCTGGTCGTTGTTTTCACCGCCGATGAGTTCGGCGCGGTGTACAGCTACGGCGAGCGTTGCGTCGCCCGGTTGCTTCACCACCACTTCGGCGTACTTCTCGTGAATCATGAGTTTACCGACGAAGTGAGTTACACTACGTTCCAAAACTTCTACCACTTCGCCCTCGGGTTTCCTGCGACCGGTGGGCGTCCAGGTGCGGATTTTTACTTTGTCTCCGTCTTGAGCATTTCCCAGGCGGCGGTTGGTGACGAAAACGTCATCCTGATCGCCGTCGAGGACGATAAAGGCGGAACCGGAGCGGGTCATATCGACCACGCCTTCCGCGTAAGTTTTGGAGGTTTTCTCCTGTATATTCTTGATTGCTTGAAATTTGTAGTCGCCGTTTTCGCGAACGAGTCCGTCGCTTACCAGCTTACTCAGAGCGGCCTTGACGCTATCCTGAGAATTTTTGATTTTCAGCTTCCTGATGAGCTGTTTCGGGTTAAATTGTTTGCGGGCGTTGCTCTTGAGTTCTTTCAGGAGGGCACTGCGTAAATCGCTGGCCTTGAGCTTACTGCCCTTAATCTTCTTTCTAGACATATAAATTGCTGGGTGTGGGTGGCCATCTGCCACCACCGCGTTCGTTATGTTGGACGCACAAATAATGAGCTTTACGCGTCATTTGCCCGAAATACAGGCGGCGCTGTCGCGGATTTTGGGTTTAGGGTTATTCCCTTATTCGCACTCATAACACTTTCCAATCTTCAAAAGTTCTGTCTTACCCCGGGGCCAGCTTTATGGTTAGGTTAAGTTTATGGGTTTTCCTGGGCGCGGCCGCAGGTGCAGGGAAAAGTTCGGAGGCTCAGGCGAAGAACTATAATAAACCTCGCCGTACCTTGTGCCCATGTCTTCAAAGAAAACAAACATTCTCATTGTTGGTGCAGGTCCTGCCGGAGCAGCCACTGCTCTACGCCTGTCTTACCTCAACATTCCTTGTGTCCTGGTCGACAAAGCCACTTTCCCGCGCGATAAGGTTTGCGGCGACGCTTTGTCCGGAAAAGTTCCTACCCTACTGAACCGGCTGGACCCGGCAATCATGGACAGATTCCGTCAGCGGTTTACGCCGGTAGACGTATGGGGAATTCGCTTTTTCCCGCCCAGTAAGAAGCTCATTGAGCTTCCCTTCAAGGTAGGCTACGAGCGCGTCCCCGACGAGGCTCCCGGATACGTCTCCAAGCGGATGGATTTCGACGCCTTTCTCATCGAAGAAGTTCAGCGGCGCGAGAACATTGAGCTCCGGCTGAACACCGAAATCGGCAGCTGGGTAAAAACAGCAGAAGGCTACACCGTAACCACCAAAGACAAATCTGAGAGCTGGGACTGTCGCTTGCTCGTAGACGCCAGCGGAGCCAACTCCCGTTTCAGCCGCAAAGAGGCCGGCCAGGAAATGGATCACGACCACCACGCCGCCGCAGTGCGCGCTTACTGGAAAGGAATTACCGGTTTCCACAAAGACAATTTCATCGAACTCCATTTTCTGGAGAAATACAACCCCGGTTACTTCTGGATCTTCCCCCTGCCCAACGGCGAAGCCAACATCGGTCTGGGGATGCGATCAGACATCGTCAAGAAGAAAAACATCAACCTCCGCGAAGCTCTGGACGACATCGTTGCCTCCGACGAATTCAAAGAGCGCTTCAAAGATGCAGAGCAAATAGACCCGACCATGGGCTACGGTCTTCCCCTTGGCTCTAAAGACCGCGTTCTTTCCGGAGACAACTATCTCCTCGTAGGTGATGCCGGGCACCTCATCGACCCGCTTACCGGAGAAGGTATCGGTAACGCAACTTACTCCGGCTTCATCGCCGCCGAACTGGCCGAGAAGTGTCTCGCTGAGAACCGTTTCGACGCCGAATACCTCGGCGCGTACGACGTCAGAATCGAGCGCGTACTCCGTACCGAACTACGCCTGAGCTACCGGATGCAGCAAATAATGCAGATAAAATGGCTAACTAATTTCCTTACCGGCATCGTCGCAGCCAACCCTAAGGTCATTGAAGTACTCTGTAGAATGTACACCGACTTCGAGTTGCGCAAACAATTGGTAAAACCAATGTTCTGGTGGAAACTTTTCCGGGCCAAGACCGGAAAGCTCCCAGCAATAGATTCTTCGGTGTCCGACCAGTAAAATTTGACCGAAAGTCAAATCCCGACCGTCTGTCAGTGACCAAATATCACGCTTCAGTCAGGAATCAGACATCAAATCAAGTTCTTCTCATTTAATACGTTAATATTTTACTAACAACGTAACAAATCGCAAATGAGACTGGTTATGGTTCGTAGTTGATTAAGTTTCATATACTAGTGAGTGTAAAGTGAGCCTCCGACCCTATTTGACGGGTACGGGGGTTCTTTTTTTGCCCCCCTCGCTTAAATCTCCTACTTGCCTGCACCGTCAGATTTATCTCGTTTCCGCCCCGGCGATTACCCTGCGGGAAAAAATTAATTTCTAAGTTGCGCGCCTGTCCGCCCGGAGCGGTCTTGCGAGAGCAGTTATAAACGTCCGCTTCAACATTTTCAATTTAATATGCGCAACGAAATCGATCCCCACTTCGAGTACGCCCAGGCTCTTTCCGGCCCTGTCCCCGATTATCTTCTGGAAGTGGAACGACAAACGTTTCTGAAGACCATGGCTCCCCAGATGCTTAGTGGCCAGCTTCAGGGTAGGTTGCTCTCTTTGCTCAGCAAACTCCGCCAGCCGGAGACCATCCTCGAGGTAGGAGCCTTCACCGGTTACTCGGCCCTGTGCCTCGCCGAGGGGCTCGCTCCCGGTGGAAAGCTGCACACCATTGAGGGCAATCAGGAGGTAGCATTTCTTGCCCGCCAGAATTTTGCGGCATCTCCCTTTGCTGACAGCATCGAGTTATACACCGGGCAGGCAATGAACCTGCTCCCTGATCTCCCCCCGGTATTCGACCTCGTTTTTCTGGACGGAGACAAGCGTGGCTACCCGGAGTACTTCGACCTGCTCATCGACCGCCTCTCCCCCGGTGGCCTGTTGCTGGCCGACAATATTTTATGGGACGGTAAAGTAAGCACCTCCGGGAAGAAGGATCTCGATGCCGAAGCGCTCCGCGCTTACAACCAGTTACTCGCCGATGATGACCGGGTTGAAGTAGTTGTACTCCCCCTGCGAGACGGACTCAGCGTGGCACGAAAAACGGTTTAATCCCGACCAGGAGCTCCAGAAAAACCAGAAGGCAAAGCCTGGCTATGCTACTCCGAAGGAACCTCCCTTCGCACCAGCGCTCCCGCCCCTCCCTTTTCTGCACTCGGGTGCAAACAAAACCCTGGTATCTTTCCAATTGCGCTAAGGAAAACGTTAGTGTGCGATCAGAAACAGACCTACGGCCATGGAAAGCCCGGCAGCTGCCGCGGATTCGTATAGTCTGTTACACCGCAAGCCGGCAGCGGGTCGATGTGGAGCTAAAAACTTATCTTTAGCCTACTAACCACCATGGACACAGCCAACCCTTACCTCAACCCGGTAGAACTCTTTGACCTTTCCGAAAAGCCGGAACTTAAGCCTGCCGACCTGCGTAAAGCGAAAAAACGGTTTCTTACAGAACTCGAACTGGATGGTCGTGAAGACTTCGACTACCACGGCCGGCTCTTCACCCGCAATGATCTCGATCGCGTAAGCCAGGACATTGAAGACGAGGCAATGCTCGTTGCATACGTCACCGCAGCTAAAACAAAAGGGCTTTCGGCGTTTCTGGCCTCAGGCCGGACGGATCAGGAATTCGACAGCAACCAGCTTTTCAATCCTCGCCTCAAGCCTCTCCTCAGGTCTTATTTTGGTCCGGCCTTCAATCAGACCTTCGGGCGGGCGGTAGCCAATCAGGACCAACAGGCCGTCGACAAAATGAGAAACTGGAAGGCGGAGAGCGCAGGCATTTCCCCGTCGGTACTCTACCAGGACGCTTACCGTAACCTGGACTCGAAGATTGAAGTCCTTGCCGGTACGGTAGATGCCTACCTCCGCGACCCTAAAAGCCCCGCCGCCCAAAACCTGCGGGGCATGAAAGCTTTCGACGATAACTTCCCGAAGGAACTCATTTCAGCCCTCCCACCCTACTTTACCGATCTGACCGGCAAACTGGCCGACCGGCTCACGCCTTATATCATTCGCCTCAACAACGAACGGCAGAACCCCCGCATGGCCCTGGCCCTGACCAAATCCATCCTCCGGCTGGAAAACCTGGCCGACGATAAACGAGAACAACTGAAAAAGATCGGGCGGCAGTTACGTGATAATGTCAACACTGCTAACCACAATCGTGAGGCACAGAGTAGTGAAGGAGGAATGGGCGCAGGCCGCATTGTATGGCTGATCATTGTTCTGGTAGTGATGCTGTTTCGGGTAGGCTCGTGTATCTCCAGCAACAGCCGTTCCAGCCGGAGCAATTACCGGACAAATTCTTACTACGCCGAGCAGCGCTATAAGCCTGTTTCGGCACTGACCTACAAAATACGGTATGCTATCAACCTGAGGCAGGCGGTGCAGCGGGGCCTCTCGCCCACCGCTGTCACACCAGACAGCCGGGCCGATATCCCTTCCTTTCTGCTAAGCCCATTGTATCGCCCCGGAGCGGGCGTCCTGGAAGCCAACGATGTCCTGCGGGCACTTAATCAGGATACCGTCTATCACATCGAACGCTACGTCCTGAGCCGAAGGACCACTCCTTTCCAGGTCGATAAGGTCTTTCAGCAAACCATCAAGCGCCCTGTGGTTGCCAAAGACAAGGACACCAGCAGGCTCTACCTCGCGCTGGATGCTCTCAACAAAGAACTGACAGAAGAAGCGCGCATCCGCGAGGAGCGCCGCAAAGAAGCGGAAAAGAAATACACCGTCAGTAGTAAAAAATATCCGGGAGGAATTGTAGTCAAGGCCGATCGTGGCAACGGGCCGCCTTCGGCGGCCAGCAACGGAGTCCGCGAAGTAACCAGCTACGCAAAAGAGAAGAAAGACCAACTCCTGGGGCCAAAGGCTAAAATGCCCGCCAACTACTACCTCTACCAGAAGCGGGGAGAAAAGAACGATGGCCGGCTGATGAAGATGAAAGCCGCCCCCGACGCTGCTGACGTTGGTCTCATTCTGGTTTGGCGAGACACGCTCGGCCTGCGGCAGGTCAGGATGCCCGGAGGGCTCACCGCCCCGTTCACCTTCGACGTTGCCGTGGGGCAGGTAGACAAACTTCTTGAAGGCTACGTCGTCTACGGCAAGCTCTGGTCCGATACCGAAACCAGTCCCTTCGGAGGGCAGGGTTGGTACCGCGAAGTAATTTGCTATTGCGGACCCAACGATCACCTCGCGTTCATTAACGGTAAAAAGTCTTACCGCAAAAACATCTGGTTTCCCACCAAAAAGATTGACACCAGTAAAAGCATGAGCCCCCAGGCCTGGTTGCGGGGGATAAAACGCTTGCGCTGACACTATCATTTGGCGCGGCCGCAGGTGCAAAGAAAGCTGGACGGCAAAACGGCTCTCTATTCTCCCCGCCCATCTGGCATCCGATCCCTTCCGGGAACCAACGACTTTAACTCCGGACACAGCAAAAGTAAAACCCGGCAGACACACAACACCAACCATGCAAACCGTACCTCAATTCTACCTCGACCTTATCAACCAACTCTTCGAGTTGGAGAAAAAACTGGAAGACCAACTCGACAACCGCGCCCTGGCCCGACCACTCGACCGCATGAAACGCCTTTTCGAGGAAAGCCTCCCCAACGCTGAAGGAGCTGTTCCCGTAGGCCTGTTTGTCCACAACCCTATCGGTGAGAAATACACCGAAACACGCACCGATTGCGAAGCCAGCATCGCTGGCGAAGGAGAGGGAAAGCTTCGCATCGTCGAGGTAATCAAGCCCATTGTTTACCTTAGAGGCGGCGGCTACAACCAAATTGTCCAACGGGGAGTAGTCATCGTTGAGTGATACTGCCCTGCTGCTCCATCGCTCCTGATCACCTTTTATGGTAAGACCAAAAGCCTAACGAACCAACAGACTGAAATGACTATTAATCTCGGCATCGACCTCGGCACCACCAACTCCGCCATCGCTTACGCGAAGGAGGGGCGCGTTCAGATTTTCTCCAACCCCAAGGATATGGGCCGCCGGACGCTTCCCAGCGTAGTCGGTTTCAGAAAAGAACGGACCATCATAGGCACAAAAGCCAGAGAACGGATGGAAAAAGACCCAAAGAACGTCTTTGGGGTTTTCAAGCGGAAAATGGGGACGAGTGAACGCTTTCAGGTGCCGGCCAGCGGCAGAGAGGAGAGTCCGATTACGTTGTCGAGTTACATTCTAAGGGAACTGCTGACTTTTTTGCCGGCCGACATTTCCACGCGGGCGGCGGTGATCACCATTCCCGCGAGTTTCGACACCGTTCAGAGCAAGGCTACAGAAGCCGCTGGCATTGCCGCCGGTTTCGAGCAGGTAAGCCTGCTGCAGGAGCCCATCGCGGCAAGCCTTGCCTTCGCCAACCAGGCAGAAAACGCCGTACCGGAAGACGGTAAATGGCTGGTTTACGACCTCGGCGGCGGTACCTTCGACGTTGCCCTTCTGTCCATCACCGACGGAGAAATGAAGGTCATCGACCACGTTGGCGACAACTTCCTCGGCGGAACAGACTTCGACCGCATGATCGTCGAAAAAATAATGGTTCCAAAGCTGGAAGAGGAGTACGAATTCACCAACCTGCTCGATGAGATGAAGAGCGCGAAGGGCAAATACAACGCCCAGTTTTATGTCTTGCGCCAACGGGCCGAAGAAATCAAGATTCAGCTATCCACTCAGGAGAGTGCAGAAATTCTGATCGATGGCTTCGACGATGAGGACGGCGAGGAGGTAGACCTGGAATTCACCTTCAGCCGTAATGATTTCAACAGGATTATCAGCCCCTACATCGAGGGGACGATGGACCTGATTGTCGATCTGTTGCAGCGCAACGGATTGACGGCTGAGACGCTGGAGTTCGTACTACTTGTAGGTGGCTCCACTTTTATTCCGCTGGTTCGGGAACGGTTGGAGGCCCGCATCGGCCGGCCGCTCAACGCCGATATTGACCCGACCACTTGTGTTGCCGAAGGGGCAGCGGCTTACGCTGCTACCCGTCCGCTGCGGCTGAAAGCGGAGGTTTCTGACAACCCTGCTACCAACGAACCGGCTGCGGCACCTGCGTCTGCGCCCAAACTGAAAATGGCCTACCCCCGCGCCAGCCGCGAAGAAGAAGAAACCCTTGTTGGTAAATCTGACGGCGACACCGACGGCTGGCAGTACCGCATTCTGCGCCAGGACGGCGGTTTTGATTCCGGCCTTCGCCCCCTCAAAGGCCGTTTCTTCGAAGACCTCCCCCTGGTTTCCGGTGCATTCAACACCTTTACGCTGACCCTGACCAGCCCCGAAGGTAAAAGCCATGAGCACCCCGAGACCATCGGTATCAACGGCGGCTACGCCATCAGCGGCCAGCCACTGCCCGAAGACATCACCCTCGAGGTCGACGACCCCGAGCGCCCCGGCGGGTCGCGCTGCCTGGCGGTATTCAACAAAAACGCAGTCCTTCCCCTTCGCCGTACCATTACCCGGGCCCTCAACCGGCCGCTCCGAAAAGGCTACGAAGAAGACCAAATCAGGATCAACGTACTCGAAGGCCCTGCCGGCGCCAGCCCGGAAGCCAACAAAAAGATCGGCTTTCTAAGCATCACTGGTCGGCAGCTGAGCCGCGACGTCAGCAGCGGCACCGATGTGGAGATCAGCCTGCAAATGAACGAAAACCGAGACCTGACCGTAATGGCTTACCTGGCCATGACCGGCCAGGAATTCGAAGAAACTTTCACCCCTACCGAACGCCACACACCACTGGATCTCCTCCGGCTCGAATACAACAACCTGGCCCGTCGCTGGGAAGATGAGCGTGCCGCAGCCGAACGCAACGAAGAGTACGAGCTGCTGGGCGTGATGAAAAGCCTGCAGGAAGAATTCGAAGACCTCGGTCGCCGCATCTCTGGCCTCAACGCCGATGATGCAACCGACGAACGCTACCAACTCGAAGACCGCCGCCGCACCATCGTCCGGAAAATGGACAGCGCAATGGTGAACCGCGTTTTCCACGAAGCCTTGAAGAAATACGAAGAGGCTAAGCGAAAAACAATTCTGCTCGTAGAAACGGAAGGGACCAAAGCAGACCAAAAACAACTGACCGACTTGCGCCGACAGGAAACCGACATCCTTGCTGCCGGCATGACGGGGAAACTCGAAAGCCTTACCCGACAGATGAACGACCTGCACAGCCGTGTCTACGTGTCCTCTCCCGCTAATCTAAAAAATCACTTTAACCAGTTGCTGATGATGCGGGGGGTATACACCGATGCCAGGATGGCGGAAACCTTCATCATGGCCGGGCAAACAGCTATCAGCCAAGAAAACTGGCCCGGGTTGCTGAACGTAATTCAGCAGTTACACGGTCTTTTGCCACGGAGTGTATTCCAAAATCCGGGCAATGATTCTACCGGCGGAGGAATTCCGGATCTGGGGAAAATCGGGTTTTAGGCTAATTAGAATCCACCTTTAACAAGGCCTCTTCGCCCCCTTTTAGAATCTTTTTAAAATATTAAAAACACGATTCACCACCAAAAATAAGCCACACCTCTATTGAGCATAAGACTCTTATTACCTTTGATCGAATTGCTTTTTAACTGACACTTGAACATATTGTACCAAAACGGTAGTCGATCCTTTACCCTGGTGACTACCGTTTTCTTTTGGGGATATACGCCAATAGAAAAGGGCAGAAACACACACTGTGCTTCTGCCCTTTTTCAAAGACTTTCGGACCCTGCCTTAAGCGGGGAATCATCAAACGTTCAACTATTCTCCTCCGCGGCCACGGCTGCTTGTAGAGCGGGTGGCGGTTGAAGTAGAACGGCTACTGGAGCGGCTCGGCGTCGCGGAACGCGACGGAGTTGCAGAACGACTTGGCGTTACTGAACGGGTAGAGCGGCTCGGAGTGTAGCTCCGGGTGCTGCTGCGGCTTGGGGTCGCAGAGCGGGTAGAACGGCTCGGAGTGTAAGTCCGGGTGCTGCTACGGCTTGGGGTCGCAGAACGGGTAGAACGGCTCGGAGTGTAAGTCCGCGTGCTGCTGCGGCTTGGGGTCGCAGAGCGGGTAGTCGGCGTAGAGCGCGATGAACGAGTGGTCGTAGAGCGGGTAGTCTGGCTGCGACCGGTAGAGCGGGTAGTTGTTGGACGAGTACTGCTGCGAGTAGCCGTGCTGGTTCCCCGGGTTGAACGGGCGTTAGAAGATTGCGGGATGGCACGTGAAGCGCTGGAGCGCTGAATCCGGTTAGCAATCGAAGTGGTTGAGCCACGTGGAACGGAAGTCCGTGCACGGTTATTTACCGTAACGTTGTTATTGATCGTGTTGTAGCTTACACCACCTCCGTAGGTAGGAGGACAGTAGTAGGCACCTGAGTTTGCATAACCAAACCCACCGGCACCGTAAGCGTTACCGAAGCGATTGTTCCAGGAGTTGAAGCCAAAACCGTTGTTCCAGGAATTGTAACCGAAACCACGGTTGTTCCAGGAGTTGTAGCCGAAACCATTGTTCCATGCGTAGGGATTACCGAAACCAACGTTGATGAAACGAGGTCCGAAAGCAGTACGGATGGGGCGGTAGTAGCTACCGGTGTTGTAGATCAAAACCGTGGTACCGCCGCCGAAGTAAGCCGGGTTGTAGTAACCAGCGTTGGCGTAGATCGGATCGTAGTAACCGAAACCAGAGTAAGGACGGCGGAAGCGACGGATGCGGCTACTGTACTGGTAGTTGTAGCTATCGTCATCGTAGTCGTAGCCTTCATCGTCGTACGAGCTGTAAGCGTCGTCGTCGTAGCCGTCGTAAGAGTTATTGTAGTCATCGGAATAACTCGTGTTATCGAAGTCATCCGGGTTGTAGTACACATCGTCGTACTGAGCCGAAGCCGGAGCTGCGACGAAGAGCAAAGCCAGTAAGGCAAGAGCTGAAGTAAAGATAGATTGCTTACGCATAATATTGTTAGTTTGATGTAATCCGTGAGTCTGCCACTTATTACAATGTCGAAAGTAGTACTTTTGTGCCTTCCGTTTGGTTAAGGTAGGCTTAAAGCCGGGAAAAGAAGCGTTAAATCGCTTCCTGGCGACTGAAAAAGCAACTTTTCCGATCACCAGGCGGCTTTATTTGGCGCGAACGCAAGTTCGAAGTTAAGACGTATGAAGCAGTGTTTGGTAACCTGCACTGCTCTTCACACTCTAAACCCTGCACCTGCGACAGCGCCTACATAAAACGTTGAACCCCAACTAATAGTTTAAAAATGGCAAGTGCGGTAACCCCAAGAGAAGAAGATTACAGCCAGTGGTACCTGGATATTGTGAAGAACGCCAACCTGGCCAGCAATTCCGCTGTGCGCGGTTGTATGGTCATCAAGCCTTATGGCTTCGGCATCTGGGAACGGATGCAGCGACAACTGGACGATATGTTCAAAGAAACCGGCCACCAAAACGCCTACTTTCCGCTGTTCATCCCTAAGTCTTTCCTCAGTAAGGAAGCCGAGCACGTAGAAGGTTTTGCTAAAGAATGCGCCGTGGTTACCCACCACCGCCTCATGAACGACCCCAACGGCGGCGGCGTAGTAGTAGACCCCTCCGCTAAGCTCGAAGAGGAACTTATCGTGCGTCCTACCTCCGAGACCATCATCTGGAATACCTACCGCGACTGGATCACCAGCTACCGCGACCTGCCCCTGCTCGTCAACCAGTGGGCCAATGTGGTACGTTGGGAAATGCGCACCCGCCTCTTCCTCCGCACCGCCGAGTTCCTCTGGCAGGAAGGCCACACGGCTCACGCCACCGCCGAGGAGGCCCAGGAAGAAACCCTGCAGATGCAGGAGGTCTACGCCACCTTCGCCGAGCAGTACATGGCCATGCCCGTAATCCGCGGTGTGAAGACCGCCAACGAACGCTTCGCCGGTGCCGTAAACACCTACACCATCGAAGCCCTGATGCAAGACGGCAAAGCCCTGCAGGCCGGTACCAGCCACAATCTGGGCCAGAACTTCGCTAAGGCCTTCGACGTGAAATTCCAGAACGAGAACAATAAAGAAGAATACGTCTGGGCAACCAGCTGGGGAGTCTCCACCCGCCTCATCGGTGGCCTTATCATGACGCACTCCGACGACGAAGGATTGGTACTGCCCCCGAAACTGGCTCCGATTCAGGTCATCATCGTTCCTATCCCGAAGCCCAACGAAGCCCTCAACGCGAAAGCAGAAGAACTGATGGCGGAGCTGAAAGCACGTGGCATCAGGGTTCAGTACGACAACGATAAGAAAAAACGCCCTGGCTTCAAATTCGCCGAAAGCGAACTGAAGGGCATCCCCGTTCGCCTCGGCCTCGGCAAGCGCGACCTGGAAAACGGCACCATCGAGGTGGCCCGCAGGGACACAAAGGAAAAATCGAGCCAGTCGCTTGACGGCATTATTGACCACGTTGAGCAGCTGCTCGAAGACATCCAGAACAACCTCCTGCAGCGCGCCATCGACTTCCGCGAAGAGCACAGCCATATTGTCGACACGATGGAAGAATTCCAGGCCATTCTGGAGCGCGACATCCCCGGGTTCATCTACGCCCACTGGGACGGTACAACCGAGACCGAGCTGAAGATCAAAGAAATGACCAAGGCTACCATCCGCTGTATCCCCAACGACGCAAAGGAGGAAGACGGTAAGTGTATCCTTACCGGTAAGCCGAGCAAGCAGCGGGTGATTTTCGCTAAGGCATACTAAGCTTAGCGTAAATAAGATTCAGCGATGCCGCCCGGAGGACTCAGGACCTCCCGGCGGCACCTTGTTTTATCCAATCTTTGCATTCATAATCACGTAGCAGGCAATCGGCAAGTGGACAGCTAAGGCAAAAAAAGTGGCCACTTCTCCGCCTCCCTCTCGAAAATCAGTTTCAAAACAGTAGCGCAGAATAGAATAAACAGCCCCATGCTGGCCATGAGAAGTACCGCTTCGATCAACGGTGACACAGGGTCCTCTTCGACCAAGCCGTTTTCCCGTAAATATCCAATGGAAGCAATGAGGCTGAAGAAGGAGATCAACGTCCAAACGAGTATCGAGCGGGCGGTTAAATGATTGCTTGCTAAACCCATGACAATAAAATTTAGTCTTCTCTTTTGCGCAACAATACCGCCGCTACCAGTTTCTGCAGATCTTCAAAAACTCCTTCGATCTGGTTCCTCTCATTAATTAATACATAAGTAGAAGCCGGGGAAAGGGCCATTTTTTCGTAGAGACCAGGCTTGTTAGAAGGCGGTGTTTCCAGATAATGCGGCCAGGAAAAACTTCCTTCCCGCATATAGTTAAGCCAACCATCTAAATAGTCACCTTTAGTGACACTGATGAAAGGGACCCCGGTAAAGATAGAATCCTGCAAAAAGGATTCCTGCAAGAGTTCGTGGTCCTGCCGGCATTTCATCTTGCGGGCGTCGTAGAAATTCAGCACGTAGTACTGGTTTTTAGGTGTAGCAACCTCGACTGGTTTACCGAGGTGGTCATTCAGCTCATACTTATCTAACTTCCTGGGCAGGTTGCTTTCTAATAGTTCCTGCCTGGCTATTAGTGGCGCGAACCAGGGATGGCGCTTAACTCGCCCAACATCGTATTTCAGGACACTTCTTAGCCAAAAGATATCGGATCGTTCAAGGTTTGGCAAGCTCTGAAAAGCTTCGATAAAGTTGGCGCACATCAAGAGTTCGAGGTTATCTACGATTGATCTTTTCAGGGCTCCCTTAATATAAGCGAGGTCGTTGGAAAGGTGAATGTTACTTACTTCTCTGCGGAACCAAAGGTCCATCGGAGATAAGCCGACAGAGTCGACAACGGTTCGGCCAGCAGCAATTGAGAGGTGAACATCGGCAGAAGGGCCATCTATCCAGCAACGATAGCGTTTAAAGGAATGTCCTTTTGCAAAAGCTTCTACTATCAATTCATCAACCGGGCTGAAAATTGAGATATCGAGTACCAGAGTATCTTCCCGAAATGCAAACCCGTAGGGTACCGTATCAAGGCTGGTTCTGATCGTAAGGCTATCAATCAGGAACCCCGCCCCCCCTTTGATGAAGGCTACATTGCTAAGGTCATGGGGGAGTTTATCCTGCTTGTTCTGGGCGCGGCCGCAGGTGCAAAGAAGGATTACAAAAGCAAGGGTAAGGGTAAATTTCATGATTTCGAAGATAATTTAAACAGCTTCAACTAACCGTTAAAGGTTTTTTAAAATGAACTGGTTTAATTTGTCCGGGGCTATCTGAATCTGATCAACCTCTCCGATGAATCACCTGTTCGAGAAACACTTCAACGCTAACGTCTTCGCCGACATTTGTGAAAGGTATGGGCTTCGGGCAGAGACCGCCAAACTCATCAAAGAGGATAGCAACCTGATTTATGATTGCGACGACAGCATCCTGCGGGTTTCCTATTCGGACATCAGGGCTGTAACGGATATTGAACCTGAGCTTGACTGGATGGATTTTTTGCATCGCAAAGAAGTACCCGTTGCCAGGGTAACCCCTTCTCTGGCCGACCGAAACCTGGAACGGATCGATTGCGACAGCGGCCATTTCACGGCCGTTCTGTTCAGGAAAATAACCGGACGGGGCATCGACAACGAAACCTGGAACGAAGCGCATTTCCGGAAACTGGGCCGGTTGACGGGGCTTATCCACAAAACGAGCCAGGCCTATCCCCATCAGAATCGTCTCAGGTACAAACACTGGGACGAACTCGTGGAGTGCAGCTATGTGAATCTGCTTCCGGAGGACGAGCGCAGGCTTCGGCAACTAACCAAGCACCTTACGGATGAATTTCATAGCTACGACCAAAGCCCCGAACACTACGGGTTTATCCACAACGATATCCACCACGAAAACTACCTGCTCGTTGGGCCCAAAAACACCATCGTCTTATTTGATTTTGAGGTGGCCTGCCAATCGTGGTATACCTACGAAATTGCAACAGCCCTCTACTACGCCTGCCTGGTGAAACGAAACCGCAACAATACGGATTTCGAGCAGGTATTCCTTACCAACTTCCTGGAAGGTTACCGATCCCACCACAGCCTTGCTCCTGTACCGTTCGACACCGTGCTGAAATTCATGCTTTATCGGGACTTGTTTCTGTACGGCTACATGACCGCCATGTGGCAACACAGGACCTTGCCCCAACGGGTTGCGGAGTACATAAAACTGATTGAAGACTCCATCGCTATTCGACGAAAAAGATTAGCACTATAGCAGCGGAAACAACCAGGGCAACAACCGCCCTGCACCTTTCTGCCCGCCAGGCTTTAGTAACTTCGCGCCATGCAGAAACACCTCGTAGAAATAAAAGCACGGACTACCCGTACAGCCGAACAGCGCGCACTCCTCCTCGCCAAAGGAGCAGATTTTAAAGGTACCGACCACCAGATCGACCACTACTTCAACGTACCCGAAGGCCGGCTGAAATTACGCAGCGGAAACATTGAGCACAGCCTGATTTTTTACAAGAGAAATAATCAGGCCGGACCCAAAGATAGCTCTGTCGGCCTCACAAAAGTTGATACCCAAGCGCTGGCGGATAGCCTTGCCGCTACCCTCGATCAAGCCCTCGGAACCTGGGTAAAGGTGGACAAGCAGCGGGAAATCTACTTCATCGGCAACGTAAAGTTTCACCTCGACGAAGTCATGGGGCTCGGTAGTTTCATTGAGATCGAAGCCATTGGCCACTCCGCCGGGCAACGGGAAGAATTGCTGCGACAGTGCCAGCATTACATGTCATACCTCGGCGTAAAGGACGGGGAGCTGGTAGAAAACAGCTACAGCGACTTGCTGTCAGGTAAGTAAGCCTTTGCCTTCGTCAACCCTCCTTTGCACCTGCGGCCGCGCCCCTAGACCTCGTGCCGGAACCACATCAGGATGCCGCCAAAGGCCGTAATCAACACCATCAGCACCGTAGTCATTTTGATGCTGAGCTGGAGGTAGTTGCTGAAGTCGCGAATGGCATCGGCAGAAGCCGGGTATTTAGGGATGATTTCGTCCTCAACCCTTAGCTTACTGAAGATCTGGCCGGGGGTAAAATCTACCTCGTCTTGCACCAGTTTCCGGTAGGCCCTCAGCACCTTCGCCCGGAAGTACAGGTTGACGCCCAACATCATGACGAAAAGGATGCAAACAATGGTGATGAGCAGTAAGCGCATGGCGATCTTATTATACGGCAAAGGTACGGTAGAGGAGTTTACTCCGACTTATAGTTACCTCGGCCGTGTGTATCACAATGGTCCGCTACGATTTTAGGCCGCTCGGGCACCAAAGACTTTAAGCTCTGCAATTACCGCTTGCATTTTGGGCGTGTGTGGGTCGACACCACACTTGTCCAAAAGGTGATACGCTATGCGTTCGTTGCGATAGGCCGTCACGATATCAGACATC